>CAZZNY010000005.1:57308-58545 GCA_964655935.1 uncultured Candidatus Peribacteria bacterium | reverse complement strand
TCTAGTACAGATAAAAATCTATTTCTATTGATTGAATCTTCATCTTCTGGTGTGTAAGCTATTTTAGAGCAAAAACCTTTTCAGTTTTGAAAAGGTTTTTTTGTTGTGTTTGTGTAGTTTTTCTTTTTTCAGTATTTTTCTTTGCGAGATTTTATAGTATGTGCGCGTACTTTATTTTCTCATTTTTTCCGTTCATGGCCTTGTTTTCATCTATCGGGCGACAGATTATATCTCGCTTGTTTAAGAAGACTATAAGTAGTCTTTTACTTTTCTGTCTTTTGGTTTCTCAGTTGATACCATCAGTCGATGTTTTTGCATCTGATGGAGATACGACTAGCACTCAGATAGCTCCGATAGTATATGAGTGGAGTCAGCCTGAACTTATTATTCAGACAGGAATAAATGATCATTGGGGAAAGACTGGAAATCTTTCAGCAGATATTATTGTGTTAAAGAATACGAAAGTAATCGTACCTGCTGGAGTGACACTTACGATTGATGCAGGTATGATTATCAAATCATTTTCTCCTGATATCGATCCAGTTTCTTGAGAGGAGGTTTCTTCTAGATGGGGTATTGTTGTGGAAAAAGAAGGAAATTTTATTGTAAATGGAACCAAAGTGGCTCCTGTATATTTTACATCATATCGGGATGACTCGATTGGTGGTGATACAAATGGAGATGGAAATTCTAATCCACAGGAGAGTGATTGGGGAAATGTAGTGTTTATGTGAAACAATGTAACGTCAAAAATTATAGGATCAGTGTTTCGATATGCTGGAAGTGGTCGTACATGGGGTGTAAATTACCCTTGAATTATTTATATTTCCTCTGATTCCGATACTCTTGAAATCAGAGGAAATACCTTTTCCCACGCTACAAAAGGAATCGTGGTAGACGGAAGTAGACCACTTATACAATATAATAATTTTATAGTCACAGAGAATTCTATTCTCAATAAAACTCCAGAATTATCACTTGATCTTACAAATAATTATTGGTGAGATATGAGTGGTCCTCGACATATATGAAATACCGGCGGTGTTTGATCACCTATCTCAAATATGAGTCTTTGGGGGATGGGAAGTGACTGACAATGACAGCTTGGTCTTGGATCAATTACTCATAAATCTAAGTATATACCGATTTTTTCTTGAGTGAAAGCTGTAACCGCGGGTGGCTACCATTCTCTTATTCTCAAAGATGACGGAAGTCTCTGGGCAACTTGAAATAATCA
>CAZZNY010000005.1:0-57208 GCA_964655935.1 uncultured Candidatus Peribacteria bacterium | reverse complement strand
ACGGAAGTCTCTGGGCAACTTGAAATAATCAGTATGGACAGCTTTGAGACGGAACCACTATAGATCGCTCAACATTTATACAGGTGTATGATTCAGGTGTTCAAACGGTCGTGGCGGGTAGTCTTTATTCTCTTATTCTCAAAGATGACGGAAGTCTCTGGGCAACCTGAGATAATCAAAATGGACAACTTTGAGATAGAACCACTATAGATCGTTTAATGCCTGTTCAAATTGGTTCCGGTATCAAAGCGGCTACAGCAGGTAATTTACATTCTCTTATTCTCAAAGATGACGGAAGTCTCTGGGCAACCTGAGATAATTATTTTGGTCAACTCTGAAATGGACAAACAATAAAATACACTACTCCGGTTTTAATAGATGTGTCTAATGTAGTAAAAATATCAGCAAATAGCCATTCTCTCATTCTCAAAGATGACGGAAGTCTCTGGGCAACTTGAAATAATCAACATGGACAACTTTGAGATGGAACTACCATAAAACACTCCACCCCTACACAAATATTTTCTTCTAATATGAAGAAAATTTCAGCTGGATATTTACATTCTCTCATTCTCAAAGATGATGGAAGCCTCTGGGCAACCTGAGATAATCAAAATGGACAACTTTGAGATGGAACAAAAATAAACCGTTCAACACCAGTACAAATCTATAGTTCTGGTATTCGTGCGATTGCAGCAGGTAATTATCATTCTCTCATTCTCAAAGATGACGGAAGTCTCTGGGCAACTTGAAATAATTCTTACGGTCAACTTTGAGATGAAAACATGGCTGATAGTTCCATACCGATACAGATATATAGTTCAGGTGTTAAGGCAATTGCTGCAGGTAGTTCACATTCTCTTATCCTCAAAGATGACTGAAGTCTCTGGGCAAATTGAAATAATCAAAGTGGTCAACTTTGAGATGGAACTACTGTAAGTAATGCAATTCCACTACAGATCTACAGTTCTGGTGTCCAGGCAATCTCAGCAGGTAATTCTCATACTCTTATTCTCAAAGAAGATGGAAGCCTTTTAGTTGCTTGAGGCAATCAAAATGGACAGCTTTGAGACTGAACTCTTATAAATCGATCAACACCAGTACAAATCTTTGCTTCTGGCGTTCAAACTATATCAGCGTGATATGTAGATTCTCTCATTCTTAAAGATGATGGAAGTCTTTGGGCAACTGGACAAAATAATTATGGTCAACTCTGAGATGGCACCATTGAAACAAAGCGCACCTTCACAAAAGTATCTACTTGAGTTAATAGTATTGCGGCAGGAAATAATCATTCCTTATTTACCAAACTAAATAATATTTCCTACCTCCCATTCAGTACTCAAGAATATCCTGTCGGTACCACAGGAATCACACCCACTATTGAATCTCTAAAGATCCAAAATCAACAAGGAGATATTATTCCTGTATTTAATAGTGCTAATGTTCGATCTGGAATTATTTCGGTAAATTTAAGTAAAGATGTACAAGATTTTTTCGGATATCATTATGAGATATCTGATGGTGTAAGCTCAGTTTCTGGTGTTTTTATAAAGTCAGAGTGAGTGAAAATATTCACGAATACTATCGACTTTTCTCCATTTCAAGAAGGAAAAGTAGTGATTACGGTTGTTCCGCCAGAATGAGAACCAAAATCAATAGAGATTACAAAAGATACGTATATTGATATACCAACCTTCTCGAGTACTCTATCTGATCGTGACTTTACTCAGCCGACACGAGAACAGGAAGAGGGGCTCAAGATCCAAGCTGAAGCTGGTTCTCGGATTACGATCACGGGATGAGCTCAGGATATCAATTTCACCGTTCCAGCTACTGGACAAACCTCATTTCAAGTAGTTCCTCGAGCATATGCTGATAGCGTAACGTGAATGTGAGAAGCTACCATTAGTGTTCCACTTCGTCAGAATACTGAAAATGCCCTGACTATCACTGCTACCGATGCTGCTTGAAATAGTGCGAGTGCGAATATTGATATCAAACAGGTTACATTTGATAAAGTTTTGGAATGATCAGTCGAGACTCATATACTCCCACCAGAGGCGGTCACGGCACTTATTGAGAAGGGAACGATAGATGCATTTGATCCGAGCAATTTTCAAGCGGTAGAATTCGAGACGATGATCACTATCGGGGATCAGGTAATACCTATTACTCTCCCAGTTCTCGTCGAGACTACAGAGGAATCTCCTCAGATAGAAGTGGTCTGAACACAAGAATTAATCATCCCTGGACCGATAGCTCCTCCGGATGTTCCTGTATGAAGTGGAACAGTAGATCCAGGAAGTGGTTCTGGAACGACATGAGAAGTTCCTCCGGTGCCTGAGGTTGTCCCTGTGCCTCAAGAGATTGTCCAGACTACGTTTTTCGTAGTCAAGTCTCCCGATAAAAAAGAATTCATTCCATGAGTTATTATTACTGATGCGCGCGGAAAAATTTTGAAAGAATTTTTCAATTCTACCATCATGCTCCAGAATGTATCACAATACTTCACTGTGCATAATCTAAGCGTGGAATATCTTCCGACGGATGGTTTGACAATCGTAGAATGAAGTGGATCTCGTACTCTCGCTGATCTCCAATCAGGAGCTAAAACCCAAGAATCATATATCCTTAGAGGAGATATGATTGGAAAACATCCTATACGATATAAAGTGAGTGGGGAGATACGACAGGGAATTGAATCAAAAATACTCGAGTGAATCATCTCATGAGAGGTTGATGTATATGATCCACCGGTGGTTGCTTTTTCTCTCGCATATCCAGAGCAAGTAGTCCAAGACAGTACTTATAGTGTGACAGTCGTACTGGAAAATAAGTCCACCGTACTTCCTGCCATGCTTCCGAATATTACGTTCGCTCTCGTCTGAGCGGTTACTCCAGTCGGAAATGAGAATCCTTTCACACTCTCATTTAATTCACTTCGACCATGAGAAAAAACGAGTAATGTCTTTAAGATGCGTGCGTGAGCTACGGGATATCTCCATAACTGTAAGAATTCGACGATCAATACAATACGACTCATGATCTCCGAATCGAGTACGGCCGTATGTGACGGGACATCTCTTCCAGAAATCCCAGCATATACGTATCCACAGATCATGAAGCTGATGCCAATGGCGAATCAGACTATCCCAGTGACTCAGACATGATTCTTGGTTGAGTTTGATACTTCGGTGACTGAGGATGCGTTCTCGGGCCTTACATTATCGGAGAATGGTGTACTTCTCGATATCTCCAAAGAACTCACCAATCAAAACACAGTTCTCATAACCGCACCACGAGATTTCGTTTATTCAGCTGAGGTGATTTTACAGTATCGTATCTCGGAGGATAACTATAAACGACTGCGGTATCTGACGGAGAAAAACATGGTCGATACAGCTGCGCCGTATATCTATCAGTCTCGACCTGTGAATAATGCTGTCAATGTAAGTCTTGCGGGTGAGATGGTAATGGCTTTCAATGAACTCGTCACATATGAAAATACGAGTGAAAATAAGAGTTTTACTCTCAAGAATGTTTCTACTGACGAAGTTATTCCTCTCGATATTACCTCAAATGGTACACTATATACGACAGTGTCTATCAAACCTTCTGGAGCTCTTCTTGGGAAGACTTCGTATGTATTACAGATTCGATCGATCAAGGACGCTTCTGGAAATGTGATGCCCGATACCAATATTTCATTCACGACAAAAGAATCAAATGAATTTGCTATCAAGACATTAAAGCCAACCGCAAATGAAGTGGTAGGACTTATGCCAGCGCTCTTTATGGAGTTTAATGCTGCATATGAAACCGCCTCACTATCTGGAGCATTTAATCTCGTGGACGCGAGTGGTAATGAAGTTACGACCTACCAGTCTATCGTGAGTGGCACCCAGATGACTCGTCAGCCCACACTCGCACTTACTCCTGATACGGTGTATACTTTTACGATAGCACCTTCTATCAAGAGTGTCTATGGTATTCCTCTCGGGAAATTATATTCTGTGACTTTCCGTACCAAAAAATGGGAAGATCTCACTCCTGAAGAACAGATACTTGCTGACAATCCTCAGCAAGCGACTCTCTATGAGCCGACGAGTTGTCTCTGGGATGTGAAATGTGCATTTTTCGATAAAAATGGCGATCTTGCTCCGACTAGTAGGGATGCAAAAAATGCGACAATGTCAGCTATCTGAGATCCTGTATCACTGAAGACTTGAGAATTTCTCTATGAGAATACTTTTATTAGAAATCGTGGACGAGGCATCCCGTATAGCTTTAGTCTCAGTAACAGATCGCTCGCGACTTATAATGGACCAGTTGGGAATGGGTGGGATCATAATTATAATATTTTCCTGACTACAGGTTCCGATGGTGTCATCTCTTATCATGATGGCGAAGCTCACACATTTCCATTTCCAAAGACATCCAGTGGTGAATATGTCCGAAATACGAATATTTGAGCCACGCTTTTTCGAGATCCACAAGGGAATTATTCGCTCCAATTCGACGGGGGTATGAGATATGATTTTGATGCAAAAAAGCGAATTAAAAATATACAGGACTCAGCTTGAAATCAGCTTCAGTTCACACACGATGTTCGTGGACGACTCGTGACCGTCACGGATACGATCGGTCTTAAAACCGAATATTCCTATAATGACAAGAATCGACTTACGACCGTGAGTGATTCTTACGGACAAAAAGTGAGATTGGAATACTATTTTGATACTGATGAGGGTGGATCTTCGAACGATCTCAAAAGCGTAACGCTCGAGAAATCAGGAACTGCCACAAAAACAATCGGTTATACCTATACGAAAGTAGCTGGGAATAACACACTTTCTCATAATATCAAAACGCTTACGGACGCAAAATGACAAATATATGTCGTAAATACGTATGATGAAAGTGATAGAATCGCGACTCAGGGATTTGGTGATGGTACACTTCAGTACTCATACATGATGGATATCGATAATGTATTTATCAAAAAAACTATCGTTATAAATAAGCGAGGAATTCAGACTATGCACGAATTCGATCGTTTTGGTCATGAGATTTCTCTTACGGTATGAATCGGAAATACCGAAGCGATATATAGGTCTGTCTATGATGGTCGTGGAAATAAAATCCGTGAGTTTTATCCTCTCGGAAATGGAATTTCTTACCGATATAATGAAATTGGTCAGGTTACGGAAAAGCGACAAAAAGCAAATATGACCATGGTCGATAATGACGAATCTGATATTGTCACAAAATATACCTACGAATGACCTTTTCATAATCTTACTCGAGTAGTGGATCCGATGTGAGCGGTGGTGGAATTTAGTTATGACGAAAGAGGAAATATCATAAGTTCGCGACAGATCGATATTCATCTTGATAGTTCCGATGATACTGAGACTCTCGAGACTTTCTATGAATACGATAATCATAGTCAGCTCGTCTACTCGAAAGATCCAGAGGGGAATATTGCTAAGTATGAGTACGATGCACAAGGACTTCCAATCAGGATTACTGAAGGCATCCGATCCGGACTTTTTGGCGAGAATACAGATGGAGCGATAACTACGAGTTATACATACGATGCCAGTGGAAATCCTCTGACAGTTACTGATCCGGAAGGGAACACGAAAACGCTTACATATGATGCGTTTGGTCTCATATCATCGAGTATTACGGCGGAATGAATCCGTACGAATTACGTTCATAATGCGAATAACAAGATCGAGTCGATCCAGACAGTTCTGGAATGAGGTAAAAACCTTACACAATTGACGACCTATAACGAGCTCGATGAAATCATTAAACAATCTGTGTGATCGAGCGATGCGGACACTCGAATTACAGAGACTTTACGTGATGCGGATGAAAAAATAATTCAGACGATCGATGCGAGTGGGCTCAAGACAAAATACACACGAGATGATCTCGCTCGTGTGACGGAGATTCGTCAGATCGTAGACGAAAACGATTCCAGCCGAGATATCACGGTGAAATTCGTTTTTGATGCGAATGGAAATATCACAAAAACGATCGATCCGCGAGGAAATAGTACTGAGTCGACATATGATCGATTTGATCGAGTAATAAGTACGAAAAATACCCTCGGGACTATCACTCGTAGTTTTTATAATCGTCGTGGAAATGTTATCGCGACCGATATTATCAGTGCGAATGGAGTTATCGTCTCAAAATCACTCGCGAGCTATGATGAACTCGGAAAAGTATTGTCTCAGACTGCCGTAAATCATCCAGAATCTTCACAAAACACTTCCGATGATATTGTCACAAAATATGAATATGATAAAAATGGAAATCTTCTTACGCAAATTAATGCAAATGGAGCGGAAACTTTCATGGAGTATGATTCGCTTGGTAGGATGGTAAGCACGGAAGATGCTCTTGGAAATATTACGAAAATTACTTATGATAAGCGATGACTTGTCATCAAAAAAGAATTGTTTGATTCTTCCGAAAATCTGCAGTTAGCTACCGGATACCGATACGACAAAGATGGTCGAAAAATAGCAGAAGCAAATGCCCTCGGAAAAACTAGGATCTATACTTATAATGTGCTTGGTCAGATTACACGATTCATGGATGAAGCCGGTCGACCGACGGATTATGAATACGACATTTTCGGAAATATGTTGACAGAGACGAAGAAAGTGAGAGACTGAGAGACTGAGAAAAACGTTACTACACGATATATTTGCGATATAAGTAATAATCTCACTTCAGTTACTGATGCGAACGGAAATATAACTCAATATGAATATGATGTGCTCGGACGAAAGATTCGTGAGATACTTCCAGATGAATCAGTGACCTCATGGACCTATGATATCGCCGGAAATATCCTCTCGCAAACAGATCCGAATGGAACAACAATCACAAATACTTATGATAATCTGAATCGATTAACAAGACGAGATATCCAGACTGGATCTGGAGTGACTGGTGTCACAAGCGAGACATATACTTATGATGCGCTCGGTCGTATGATCTCTGGAAATGATAGTCAGAATAACGGGCTCGCATTTTCCTATGATTCGTTTGGTCGTCTTGTTTCCGAGACGAATAATGCAAAATCCGTCAATTATACCTATGATACCATAGGGAATATTACTGCTATCAAATATCCTTCTCTTAAAGAAATTTCTCAGGAATTCGATATACTCGGACGACCAGTAAGAATTTCCAGAAATGGGGAAAATATCATGAACTATACGTATGATGCTCTTACGTTGCGTTCGTTAGAATATGGAAACGGAGTAAAGACAGATCTATCATATGATTCACTTTTTCGTCTCAAAGAACTTAAATATTCGAATTATACGAATCCGATAATCGATGAAATTAATACGAAAATTACTGATTGAGTCGCGAAGATGAATGGAATACTTCCGGAGGATATCGCATATAGGTATGATTATGATGATGTCGGAAATATAACCTCAAAAAATGATGAAAAATATACGTATGATACTCTTGATCAGCTTGACTCGGTTCTCTATGATAGCAAGACTTCTACTGGTCGAGTAGTGGATCATTTTCGCACATATGATTATGACGAGGTAGGGAATCGCGAGACCTCGGGGACTCGTACTCGTACGACTACCGATACACAGGTATGTCACTATGAGAAAACTACAAAAGTAGTGAATGGAAAGACTATTACTGTAAATGTGAAAGTCTGTGAACCAAGTAAAAAAGTGATCGAATCAAATCGTGATAATTATTATGTGAGTAATAATCTGAATCAGTATGAGAATTATAAGACCAATAGTGGTGCAACGAACGAGAAAATTCAGAATTTTATCTATGATAAGAACGGAAATCTCACGCTCGATGGAAAACAGCGATACGTCTACGATTATCGAAATCGTCTCATAGAAGTCAGGACCTATAATGCTACGATGGCAACTAAAGACAATCTTCTCTTCGAGGGTTATATGTACGATATTCTCGGACGACGACTCAGTAAGAAGATCGGAAATTCGACGAATATCACGCGATATATCTACGCAGGAGATCGGATTCTTGAAGAGATTTATAAAACTGATCCGAAGGCGAAACAGGAATATGTGAAAGAATACATCTATGGCAATCAGGGTGTAGATGATGTGATTGCTATGTATAAGTCTGATACTGTTCTGACGACTGAAGAGCAGACATTACTCAGTAAATGTCTCGCCGACCAGCCACAATATATCAAATATCCAGCGAATTATACTGAGGAGTATATCGACAGCTGTAATCAGCTTATCGCGAAGGCGAGCGAGCGATCCGTGAATCCGTACTTCTATCATAAGGATCAGCTCGGTAGTATTACGGCTATCACCGATAAAGATGGGAAAATCGTCGAACAATATAAATACGACGAATATGGAAAACCATTTATCTACGATGTAAGATCGACCGTCGATGCGATCACTGGAATAACGACCTATACTACCCGATGGACACTCCTTAATACATCAAAAATAGGAAACGATAGACTTTTTACCGGACGTGAGTATAATACCCGCACAGATCTCTACTATTATCGTGCCAGGTACTATTCTCCAGATCTCGGTAGGTTCATCTCTAGAGATCCGATCGGCATCGCAGATAATATTAATCTATACGCGTATGTCGGGAATAATCCGGGGAGGTTTACGGATCCGAGTGGGAAGTGGGCGAAAGCATTCTTAGCTCACGAGGCCTGAGCAATATTTTCTTGAGCATATCAAGTAACAAATGATCTTACATTTTGATATCTTGAGGATTGGCTTGGTTTTAATCGAGGATATGGAAGTCCAAATGCAAAATGATGGTATGCACGCTGATGGAAAACTTGATTGGAATCTGCATATATTCTCAAGACCGCAGTAATACTGGAGAGCTTACCATCCATGATTGTATTTGCTCAATCAGTACCATGAATGGCAAATAATTTTGTGAATACACTCAGAAATGGTATTACGAATTTTCAAAACACCTTTAGTCCCGCATGGCAATTAGCCGACGGAACAATTTATACTGGAGAGAGCGTGTGAGTATTGGGTGCATGAGATTTAGGGATGTCGTATGCGAGCATTTCACAAATGTTCGGGCTAGGAAAACAAATTCATCATTTTTTAACAAATAAAAGCTCAAAATACACAGCACAATTTGAAGAAATTGTATCTGAGTTTTGATTAAAATTGGATGAATCTTGGAATAAGTGAGCTATGGAACACTTATGAAGACATGCCGAGAAATATCATGAATATATGTTAAATAAAGTTACAGAAATAGCATCAGAATCAAGTAGTAAAGAAGAATTTTTGGAAAAATTTTGAGTATTGAAAGATTATATTAAGAATAATGCTGATATGCTTTATAAAAGATGATGGAAATAAACTTAATTATATTTCTTATATTTTACTTGTATGAATATATTATTTGAAAATCAGGTTATAGCATGGCTTTATAATATTATAGCTATATCGGTTTTGCCAGTCGAGATAAAAGCAATATATTTTGGCATATTTGAATCAGAAACATGATATGTGCTTTACATGATAGGCTCTAAAGAGTTTGATGCCAATAGCAATGATTGGGCGTGTAATAATGATTTTGAACCATCAGAAAAATATTTGGCCATATCTATTCGGGAAATCAATCAACTCGAGTGGTCACGGTTTTTGGATCAAGTGAAAAATATACTCAAGTATTTAATTATGAATGATCAGCAAATAAGCGATTTCTTTGTACATATCTCACATGTCGCAGTAGGATTTGATGATGGTGATCTACATTATTTGAAATAATAGAGATTTTTGTATTTTTTACTGTGACACCGGTTCTGGAGCTATAACAGAAACAACTATTACAACCAGATGGATAACCTTCTATAAATCAAAAAATAGGAATCGATAGACTCTACACTGGTCGAGAATATGATTCCGAGGTGAATCTCTACTATTATCGTGCTCGATAATATTCTCCAGACCTCGGTAGATTCATTAACAGGGATCCGATAGGCATCGCAGATAATATTAATCTATACGCGTATGTCGGGAATAATCCGGGGAGGTTTACGGATCCGAGTGGGAAGTGGGCAAAACAGATTCTCCAGAATGTCGATAACTGGCTTTTGTTATGAAAAGAAATGTTTGGTGATGCAAGAATATGATGGTCGGATTACTATGACTATGTACAAAAACTAAAGGAGAGCGAAAACCATATCGATATGATGTCATGATACGTGGCAGACTACACAATCGCACCAGTTTTTCTTTTAGTTGGAAGATGAGAAAGGTTGTCAAAATGAGAATTCGCTCTAAATGTTCTCATGGTATTGCCATGGGGTAGATGAGCAAAAGGAGCAATAGCATTAAAGATTTCAGGATGAACAGAGAAAGTTATCTTAAAGGCGATTAGTAATGAATCGAGACTTCAGCATGCTTATGTGCATGTGGTGGATGTTTTATGAAAATGGAATAATCCTAATAAAAAGAGATTTATTGAAATGATCACAAATATTGTAAAGAACCCAGATTGAATTGTTAATACACTAGAAAGGCGTGGAGGTGAAGAAATAGTGCGTTTTTCAAAGTATATTTGAGAATATGAATATTTCCTTGATATATTTGTAACATGAAAGGATGCAGAGTTGATTCGTACAATAACTAGGCATTTAATTAAGTAATATAATTATTATGAGTAATTTAGATTTCTTTGAAATTCATTTTTGGACCTGAGATTTATATAATGGTCAATTGGTTTTTGATTTTATAAAGTATTGGTTATCTCGAAATCCAGGTATTAGCTCTGTCAATCTCTCCTATTTGAAATGATCAATAGAGGATTTTTATTGACATGGTTTTATTGAAGATTCTGATTTTATGTGTTTTGAGCATAATTGACAATGATTACATATTGATTCTAGTGTGCTAAATGAGATAATTGTTACGTGAATAGTGTTTCGATCAGTATTATGAGACTCATTTTTTCATGTTCGGTGAGACAAATGAAAACTGTATTACTCTGTTAGTTTTCTTATAGAAAATGCTGATATGAATGATGATGAGCTATATAATTTCCTTTTCCCAATATATATTAAACTCATTGATATATTTAATCCAGTGGTTTCAAATGCTGGCTTTGAAATACTTTGGGAAGATTCAGAAAGAATTATTGATGAACATTATTTTGAATGACTGTTCTGATATTTAAGGAAAGATAGTTGAATTGATTTTATTAAATATCAAAACCACACTAACTTAGATAATGGTGTCTTATTTATTAAAGATAGCCAGTAGTGCCCCTTTTTCTATGTATGGACTTAAGTGTATATTCAAAATCTCGATATCAATTTTTCTCATGCAGTAAAATATACTGATATTTTGAAGTGAAGAATTAGAGTTATTCAAGTACAGATACTCGATAAATATCAAGATGAATTACAAATAGCACATTAAAATCAGTAATTTAAAAAAATTATGAAAAATATAAGCGAAAAAATAAAATCATTTTGGCAAAATGTTATTCAAAACATGCCATGACTTGAATGAAAAGCCTCTGATATTATTACGGATTATTTGTATGAGACAATTAGTCAACATATATCTTCTAACATTTCAGTAGAAACTTGTTTATCTTGAAACATTTATGAAGTGATTTTTATATGAAGTGCCAATGTAAAAACTATCGCTATCATTGAAAGGATAATCGCACTGGCACCAAAAATAAATGGATGGAAATTTATTTGACCAAAACCTGAAATGGGATTTAATCATATCTTTAATATTGACTGACAAAAAATTAGTCCAAAAAAGTTATTTTTTATGCCTTTGAAATCAGATAAAAATCCTAGTAAAATAGGAATAGAAATATATTGTGATTTTGAATGATGAAGTGTGGAACGAGAGAATATTGGATGGAAGATTCTTGAAACAGGAGTTTGAGATCGTTTTGCGGCACAAATTGACTATTTGAGGATAGTAAATCTAAATGAGATGAAGCGTGATCAGGAATATATACCCATTACATCACTTAAGGATTATATCATTTGGCATATAAATAAGGAGTTGTAATTTATTTTTAATTACTTAAAAATGACTTGAAATAATATATACGCATTAGATAATGCTAAAATAATTCAAGCTATTTTTAGTAAATATCCAGATTTTAAGGAATATTATTTTCAATCTTGATATGACGAGTCTGATTTTGAACAAATATATGGTTTTATGTGAGATTTTTCTCTATATATTAAAAAGTATTATTTTGATGATCAATATAATTGTAAAGTAGATTCTATGTTAGTGTCTGAATTATTTAATTATTTAGTGTCGCTCTCAAAAATATCTGATTCACTCTTTAATTTAGTTTTAGTTTGATTTTTTGAAAATTTATTAGTAGCAGATAAGTTACTTGTGGAAAAATTACTTACATATATAGATTCTAAAGATTTTCAAGATAAAATTCGAGAATTATATAATTTTTGGTATTTAAAAAAATAATTTAGCAATACTTATATTATATCCCACTATCTCCTTACTAGTAATTATCTAACATAAATATTCATGAACAACGCTTGTATCCTCTGTGAAATAAATCCGCAAGAAAATATGAATCATATGTGTATGGAATGTACACGGAATATTAAAACTCCACAAAAAACCATTCACTCTGCAATAACAACATATGATCTATATGTGGTTCCTGAGTGGAAATTCATACTCTATTCAGTGGCATCGTTTTGACTATTTTATTTGTTTTGGTTCTATCGACTCTGGAAATATGTGAAATTTCATAACTCGATCGATATCTCACCTTTTTGGAGAGCGTTTTTCTGAGGATGGTTTGTTGGTCCTTTGGCAGCTAGAATAAGAGACCTGCTGCTTGAGAAGGGTGTAAAAAGCAATATTTGGCCAGTGTTTATTGGAATTACTTTTATCTTTCTCAACTTAACAGGGCGATATCCAGGATTAGTATGAATGCTGGCGTATTTTTCATTTTTGCCACTTCTTCCGATGGTATCAGGAGTTAGAACCTATGCGCGATCAGAATGAAAACTTGCCATGTCCGAGATGGTATGGTGGGAGATTATATTAGTAATCATATGACTTATTCTGTTTGCATTGTCTGTATCTATAGATCTTTGAGATATTCGCTAATTTTCTAATCGAATTTTATCATGAAGTTATGTCCTTATTGTTCCGGGGAAATCAATAATCTGGCTGTAACATGTCGTCACTGTTTGCGGATGATTACAGATCAGCGTATTTCTTCGACTCCAGTGGAAGAACCTTGGAAGAATCCTGGAAATAGTACTGACAAGATAGATACTGACGCACTCCATGAGAAGTTACCACCATCTGGAGTTGTATCTACTGTATCATCAGATTCTTCCGGCTGATCGAAAGCAAAGTCATATACATGGATTATCGTGATGGTAATTATAATGAAGATTGGTGGGTTTATATGGACCACAGTGATTGTGCCAGAATTACGTAATAATAAGACTCAAGTTAGCGCTAGGGCTAATTCATCTGCATCTACAACATCAATATATCATCAAACACCAGAGATGGAAGTGATAGAAAATATGCTTGTCATCGAGGATAAGTACTATGGGAAAATCAGTTCGCTCGATAAACTTGAGGTAGACCCAGCTAACTATGGAAATATTCGTGAGCTAAAGGCGGCCATGCGTCGGTTGGCTCAATATCATCAGTACGGAAGCGATTGTTTTCAAGAAATAAATAATTATACACAGAGTGCTGGCTATTTTAATAATAAAGAGGATGTCGATCGGCTATATTCCGTAGAGAACAAGCGAGACATAATGCAAATCTATTTTGCTCAAAATACCGGATATGCGTTTGCAACTTCAGACTTGTATGGATTCATCGTTGACCATCAGAAGGATGGGGCATTTGACTTACAAAATCGCGAATGGGTTTATTCTGATACAAAACTCATGAAAGAATACGATATTTTGCATGCCAAATTTCAGCGTATAAAATCAGGTTTTGCTGAAAAGGTACAATCTCTTCAGGCTTACAATATCCAATTCTTTAAAGCTCATAATATCACGGTAGAGTAATCCTTCTTTTCATGCATTATTACATCACCACTCACATCCTCTTGACCCTCATTACTATCAGCCTGTTGGTATTTTCACGACAGAGATCTAGACTTCTTGATAGTGGATACTGGAAGTGGTTATTCAGCACCTGGAAAATATTCACCTTCATTCTTGCGACAACGGCGTTATCAATAATTGCTCCGATATCCTGAGATCCGACATGGGACATTCCTGAGACGATTATTATGTGCGGACTCACATTTCTTGTCGCTCCTTGGGCAGTGAGCATTATATATCGAGCAATATTCTTATATGAGAGAGATTGGCAGGAGATATTTATCGCGATAGTTTTCTCTTTATTTTGTTCGAGCTGGTCGTATGATCTTTATGTGTGGGCTTGGTTTGGATCATATCCTGAGTCTTGGCTCGGAAATCTCCTGATATCACCGATTCTTTTCGCATGTGCGGGCGCTTTCTGGAATCTAGAATATCGAGAAAGGAAGTGAGTGGTTTTTGCTTTTAGAGAAAAAAACTGGATAGAATCCACCTTGCCAGAATGACAACCTCGATTATTATTTCCGTACTTTCTGCCATTTATCCTATTTTGAGTGGCGATTTTCTGAGGGTTTTTATATGTTAATATGTAAAATAAAGAGCGATATACACCGCTCTTTATTTATGCTTTTTTCTCTCCACCTTTCGCCTTAAACATATTTTTCATCATACTCACCATAAACGTCTCGATGAAGTCTCAGAACATCAATTTATAGACGATGAAACCGATTCCTGCGATAATAATCCAAGTGATATTTTTGAGTAAAAATGCATAAATAATCGAACTATTCATGAGTTGTTGCCAGAAGCTTACGTTTTTGAGGAGTGAGAAAGCGCTTTCGAGTCGGAAGATATAAGCTTTTTCAGCGAGCCCAATGATGATGGTGGTATAAAAACCAGTGAGAAATATGGCGAGGATAAGCGATTGGAAAATGCGAACTCATTGATTTCTTGATCATCATCCGATATTGATAATCCCGTTGATCGGCGTTAGGATCGAGAGAATGAAAATGAGATAGATGGATGATCCGACGATAAATTTTGCCATAGCCGGATTCATCACACTGCTCGTCGTCATATCTCAGGAATACTGGAAAAAGAGAACTTGTGTGACGATGAAGATGGAAATTCCAGAGACAAGTCAGAAAAAACAATCATAAATCTTACTGATTCCCAGAGCACTGAATCCTCACACCAAAACAAGAGCATATATGATGACAAAAACATCAACATTGCTGACATGAAGGAAACTGGCAGTGACGGAAACCCATTCCATAGGTGAGAGAGTTACTGGTTAATAACTGTGTCATTCCAGAATTTTTTGAATTACGGGAGATTTCGAAGTTTCTTTAGCTAAAGAGAAAAATATCTGGAATCTTCCTCTAGATTTTTAAAAGTTATAGAAAAGCTCCTTCAATATTTGTTTTAATTGGCGGAAGGTCCCGGATATTTTCTGGAATATGTTTTCCTCTTCGGATTTTATATAGTCCAGAAAATTCCGGGATGACGTTTTTATTTACAAGTTTATTTTCTGTCCAGAAAAAACAAGAGTCGGTACAAAAATATTTCCGTGGATATATGTGTCGTTTCCGACTGCTTGAATCTGTGTGAAAAGTTCTCGAATATTTCCGGATAGACTTACATTTTTTACGAAACCAGCTTTTTTACCATCGATAATCTCAAATCCTTCTCATTCTAGTGCGAATTTTCCAGTCATACTATCGATCGTGTGAAGTCACATGAGATTCGTGAAAAGAAAACTTATGTCTTGAAGGGGATTATCGGTAGTATTTTTTCCTGTGAATTCAAGATTACTGATCGTCGTTCCAGTAAATGGCAGATTGAGCTTTTGACTATTTTTTACATCAGAAAGAAAGTTTTTGATAACCCCATTTTCTATGAGAACTATTTTCTCGAGATTAAGTCATTCTTGATCAAAACCCTGGTTATAAGCTGAATTTTTTCGCTGCGGATTTACTTGAAGTGAGATATTTGTATCGAAAATCTGTTTCCCCTGTTCTTCGAGAGAAAAAATAGATTGTTTCTGACGAATACCTTCAGTCATAAGCGACTGCGCGATAAATTCGATAAAATCTCAGGAAAGTTTATTATCGAAAGCGATTGTATGGGTACCATTTTGAAAATTTGGTGCATAGGACTGGCTTTTGCTTATGAGTATTTCTTGGGTTTCTTTGAGAAGCTTTTCATCGATTGTCTCGAGTTTTGCACTTGTGTGGGATATTGCTTCCGTATCGGAAAATTCTGGGCTTATGTAGAGATATTGTATCTCATAAGCACAGCCAGTATTTTTTTGGATCTTATCAGCTCAGAGGCTATTGATAAACTGTTCTTCTCGGTATTCCGTCTGATACACAAAACTCTCGATACTCATATGTTCCGGAAGTTTCTGATTTTTTACGATATTCCACTGATTCTTCAAAAAATCACCATCCACGGTTTCGATATCGAATTCTACAAAATTTGATGTTTTTTGATCGCTTACTTGCGCGATTACTGTATTTGTATCAGCATCGGAATAGGAAAGAAGAGAAAGATTTTTTTCTATCATTTCTTTGATATGGGTAGGATCGTCATTTTTGAGTTTGAGTGAGAGTTTTTTATTTTCAGAAATAAGCGTGACAAAAACGGTCGTATTCGTGCTTTGTTTGAGAGAAATCTCATCATGAAGCGGAGAATACTCGATTCATGACGAGATTTCCTTGCTGATGCGAATATTCCAATCGCCTGGTATAGAATCAAAAATGTGTGTGAATCGACCCATTTTTTGCTTTGTGTTTACGAAAATAGTGTCGTTATTGTATATGTTTTTTAGATAAATCAAAACTATTCGTCTTGGATATTTTCTAATTTATGTTTAATAAAAAATTCATCTAGTAGATGAATTTTTGATCTTTTTTTGTGAGTATATATTCGATGCCGTCGATCGTTAGGGTTTTGTAATTACTAGTCGTATATTCTATTTGTGAGATAGGAGATCTTGATTCGTAGAGACTGGCGCGTAGGATCGGTCCAAAACTCTGTTCCTTATTTCCCATCATAGCCGCGAAAATCATAAGAATTCCGATAAGACCGATAAGTCCAGTGCTACTAGTATTATGAACACGTTTCTCGTAGCCAAAAAGTGTATCTGAAAAATAATTTTTGATTTCTAAAAAAAATGAAGATCAAGACATGGGCAGGAAAAGTTATTTTTTGTGATTTAATTCAGAAGAAACAGATTTTTTTGTATAAGAATTAAAACACATCTTGAATTTAGAGTCAAATGTTTTGTAATCAAAGTTGAAAAAAAATAATTTATGTATATAGTTGGCTCGTTATTTTCTACTACGTTCCTATGGAATTTTTTTTATCTACTGCGGTTTTTAGATACGAACTTTGGCTTTTTGCGCTTAGTGCTGCATATATAATATTTCATTTTTGATATAGTATTACGCAGTTTTTTGTTCGACTGAAAAAAATGTTAACACCCAGTAAAATCGTAAAAGAAGCTTTGCGAGAGGAGAGCGCGATTTCTGAAGAACAAAATGAAGAAAAAATTTCCGAAGCATCTCCAGAGGAAGTGAGGTCTGAGGCTGCTAAAGTGGAGACTACAAAAGTGGTGGAAGAAATTCCTGATGAAGTTCAGGCTCTTACGAAAGAAGATAAAGAAGAGATATCCGACCTTATTAAGCTTATCAAAATCAAGCTTTCTCGAGGAGAATTTAGTGAAGCAAGAGCACGGATCGTCGAAGGTCTTTCCATCGACAAATTTAACAAAGATCTAAATTGTCTTCTTGCTGGAATGTACGAATCAGAAAAAGATTATAAAAAAGCAGAATTGATCTATAAAGACATTATAGTCTTTCATGAGACAGATCTTGAGCTCTACATGAAGCTTGGATTTGTGCTTTCAGTACAGAAAAAATATGAAGTGGCGTTTGAAATTTACAAAAAAGGTCTTTCTTTTGATGAAAATAATATTGAGTCTATCGAGATGCTCGCAAACCTTGGTTTTGAGCTCGAGCGATATGAAGAATCAGTGACTTATGCGAAAATGTTCTTGAAAAAATACCCACGAAACTATGATATGCTCCATCTTCTCGCTATGAGTTATATAAAGCTCACGCTTCGCGAAGACGCTCTAGAAACACTTAAAAAACTCAAAACCCTCGATCCATATAATGGAAAAATCCAGGAACTTATAGATAAGACTTTGCTTGAGATGGAGATGGAAAAGAATTTTAATGCAGAGGAGAAGTAGAAATAAGTGTACGTCATCCTGAACTTGTTTCAGGATCCCCCGACCAACTTACCTCTCTTTTCTATATATCAAAAATGAAACAGTGATATATCTACATACTCACTAATAGCCATAAGAGCTCACTTTACATAGGAGTTACAAATAATCTAGAAAGAAGAATATATGAACACAAAAATAGATTAGTTCCTTGATTTACAAAAAAATATAATACAGATATTCTTGTGTATTACGAAGAAACTTCAAATATAGAAGATGCTATTCTACGAGAAAAGCAATTGAAAAACTGGCACAAAGAATGGAAAAATAACTTAATAAGTTCTAAAAATCCAGAATGGAATGATTTATATCCTGCCTTGCTATCAGGGGATCCTGAAACAAGTTCAGGATGACGATAATTAATCCACTAAGCCCCTAACCTGCTATTTCATGTCCCTTCTTACAAAAATCCCACCACATGCATTGGATGCTGAGCGATGAGTTCTCGGTTCTATTTTGATCGATAAAGACGGTATCATTCAGGTTTCCGATCTTTTGGCGCCTGAGGATTATTATGATCCGAGTAATGCGCTCGTATATCGTTGCATGATGGATCTTTTGATTCACAATAAGCCGATTGATATTTTGACAGTAGGGCAGATGCTCGATGATCGTAATCAACTCGACAGTGTCTGAGGAAATATGTTCCTTGTAGAACTGACGAATAGTGTTTTTACGAGTGCAAATATCTATCAATACGCTCAAATTATTAAAAATAAATCAGTTCTTCGAAAACTCATCAAATCTGGTAATGATATCCTACTATATGGATACGATGAAGAAGCTGAACTCAATAAACTTCTCGAAAAAGCGGAACAAGCACTTTTTGGTGTGACTCAGACATTTATGCGTAACAAGCTTGTTCATATTAAAGATATTATTAATCTTCGATATGAGGAATTCTGTGAGATTCATGCTGATCCTTCGCATGGAGAAAAAACTCGAATTCCTACAGGCTATAAGAGTATAGATGCAAAAATCTGAGGTTTCCGACGATGAGATATGATTATTCTTGCAGCCCGACCTTCGGTAGGTAAGACGGCTCTTGCGGTAAATTTTGCACAAAATATCTGAGATCGAGGACAAAACGTAGCGATATTCTCACTCGAAATGAGTAAAGAACAATTGACTGATCGTATGATATGTTCTGCGATGAGTGTCGATAGCTGGAAGCTCCAGAAATGACTCCTCGAAGATGAAGAATTCGCACGAATGGGGGAGGCACTCGAAAGTCTTTCACGAGCTAATATCTACATCGATGATTCGTCTGGATGAAGTCTTATGGAAATCAAATCAAAATCACGCCGACTTAAGATGGAATCGGGTCTTGATCTCATCATTATCGATTACCTCCAGCTGATGGGTGGAACGAATCCGATGAACCGTGTTCAAGAAATATCTGAGATTAGTCGCTGAATCAAACTTCTCGCTCGTGAACTCGATGTTCCGATCATCGCACTTTCACAGCTTTCTCGTGCAGTAGAATCTCGTACTTCAAAAGAACCAATGCTTTCAGATTTGCGAGAATCAGGATCCATAGAGCAAGATGCTGATATTGTATTTATGCTCTATCGTGAAGATTACTATGATGAATTCGCAGAAAATAAATGAGTCGTTAGTGTTCTTATTCGGAAAAATCGTAATGGTCCGATCGGTCAAGTAGATCTGAGATTCGAAAAGAAATTCGGTCGATTCTATGATATAGACACGGCTCATGCAGAAGAATTCTAACAAAAAAGCCTTTCTAAATAAGTGTAATGCAATGTAGAGGAATTTGAATTATATAAACTGAAAATATTGGAAATATTAAATAATAAACGTAATTTTCTATTTATATAACTGAAGAAATAATTTTTGCGCAAAATAAAAAAGAGTGCCATTAGGCACTCTTTTTTATTTACTCCTTTCTTGACCTCATAAGAGATCAGAATGTGAGTTTCATCTTCGCAGATGATGTGGATCTATCTCTTGAAAGCGTAGCACCAAAATTTCTTGGACAACACTTTTCAAAAGAGAGATATGGCAAAAGAAACTTAAAGGCCGATCGTGCACGAGCAGGTGGCAGTGCAGAAGCAACTGTTGTTACAGTCGCAGTTGCACTGGGAGATGCAGTCGCAGCCATCGGACATGGCTGCGAGCTTGAAGCGGGGATCGATCTTGATCTTGCCGATCCCGAGGATCATGCTGATCGGATCGAAAACCGGCTGAGGAACTACCGCGATTGCGGACATGGCGAACTCCTTTTGAAGGGTTTATTTGTGGGTGAGGTAGTGCGTTTAGTTCTATCACCCGGAGGAGCTTTGTTCCTCATCCTGATAGGTATGAAAAACTTATTCATGTGACCTCCTGTTTATAGGGAAGTTATTCCACGAAGCTTAAGAGTTGTTCAAATGCGATTCGTGTATTTGAATCACACCTGTCCGCTCCTGTAAGACGTAGTTGAGGGCAATCACCAGCACACTGATATCGTGCAAAACAGTCCTGACATTCAGGAAAGTTATCCACGGAGAAATTTCGCATTTCCACCAATTTTTCTTCGTCGATCTCGGGGAGATGTGTTTCCATATTCCACTTCCCATAAGGAAATGTGTCGGCAGCTTTTGATCGCGAGCAGGCAGTAATGAGTCCATCCATATACACCGTCATACTCGTGGTGGCAGAAACTGAGTTACAGAATACTACTCTTGGCTGAGACGGTTTTCCGGAGCCGGAGTTTTCGATATTGATTCCGACTTTAACGATAGCAGCAGCGAATTCTTCGCTTGACGGAGGCTCGATAAGTACATCGAGTGCTCTTCCGAGTGGGTAGATCGGTTCAAACCCAATCGCAGAATTTGGAAATTCTGCCTTGAAGAAATTGTAGATTTCGAGGATGTGTTCAGTGCTGGGTTTTGAGATAGTAGAACGAATGCCTAGACTGACACCGAGGCTTTGAAGATACTTGGCAGTATCAAAAACGACCCCGAACGATTCTCCACCATCCCTTCTGGGTCGGTGGAGATTTTGAATGAAAGCGGGTCCATCGATCGATAGAGAAAGTCCATCGAATGATTTTGCGATCCGCTCTGCTGTTTTGCGAGAGTACATGCAGTTTGTGGGCATGAGGACTCGCATACTCGGGACGGTCGGACGGACCGCATCGAGCAGATCACAGACTTCCATGAAGTGCGGATATTGTGTCATTTCTCCAGGACCAGGAAAGGTTACCTGGAGAGTTCTACCAGTCTTGATGGAATTCTTTGCGCCGAATTCGAGCAACTGCTTAAACATTTCCAGGGGCATATGCTCATGGCAGGCATTAGATGCACTGGCATGGCAATACAGACAACGCAGATTGCATTTGTCGGTCAGGGAAATATTCAAGGAAGTCGGTTCGTATATAGTGTTTACTACTCTTTCTGCCATTTCCACTGCTTCGCACTGCGAAATCAGTGGTTCGATGGCATCAAGAAATGATTCGTCCTTGAGTAACAAGCTGACCTGAGGGTCAACCTTTACTACGAGTCCTCTGAGGGGAACATAGACGAGTGAAATGACTTCGTTGGAAACGAAAAATGCCATTTCGTTGTTCTTGGTAGAGAAGCGGATTGACTTGATGAACATACAGCACCTCGTAGGGTTGTGGAGTGGTTATTAGAAGAATACTCAGGGTTGAATTGCAGAACTTTACTTAATTATTTTCGTATGCTTCCTCCTTAAGAGTATGTATTTGAGAAGAATGACGTTGAATATATTTTTCTTCCATAAATCTCGATTCTGAGCTGGATTTTTTGAATTATTTATTCCCAGTTCAATGAGATTAAAAGAAATTCTATATTCATTTATAATTCTTAAAAGATCATAAATATTGATTTGTGTATATGACAAGTTGATGTCATCCCAAATAGAATCCCATGGGATATAAGTATGTGTTAATTTTCCAATAGAATAATCTTTGAACAAAATAACAAAAACATCGTCACAAAAATCATTTTCTTCATTTGGACGAGTAATGTATATAGGGTGAGCTTCAATGAGAAGATGCTTCACTTGAGATATTTCAGGTATTGTGCCTGACATTCTTTTGTGTTGTATTTGATATATCTCTTTAAAATCACTATTTTCCCACTTGTCATTCAAGCTTATTTTTTCAAGAAAACCAAAACACTGGGCGTAGAGAATTAATTGTGTTTTTCTGAACTTATTCATTAGATAAGAATGATTTATTTTCTTCTTGTTCCTACTGATGAGTTGTTTTTTGGACATGACATTCTCCTGTGTTGGGTTAGTTGGATTGTTTCTTTTAGTTGAGAAGAATGATTACTATATCCAAAATAATGAAATCTCCTTTCGGTTTGATTGCATTTAAGTTTCTTTGGCCGAGTTAATGAACGATTTGGCTCTATAGATTTTTCCATGAGTCAAATTACTTATGATCCTAAATATTTTCTTTAGGTTCAATTTTGTATTTATTTCTATGTTTTATTATGTTAATTCGGGCGCAATAGACAAAGAAAAACTTATGAATAAAAAAGAAGTAGGCAAAACATAAAGTTTTGCCTACTGTAAGGTAAAAGCGAGAGATAATAAAGAAAAACTAAGAAAAAGCAGATTTTTTGGATTATTTTTTCTTTTTATGCGATGTTATCGCCAAAATACGAACCAATCCAAGAATCGAGACTCTCAGTATTCATGATGGCGATTTTTGTATCTACTTCCTGTCCGCGGATATTGAGCCAGATGCGGATATCTCCAGGAACTTCATCTTGGAGGAACGACTTGAGTTCGAGAAGATTGTCTTTTGTGGCGTGAGGAGGGATGTGAATGAGATATTTGTTAGTTTCGGGTTTCGAGTCACGAGTTTCAGGTTCTATGACTTCTTCTTGTCGCTTGTCACTTATTACTTGCGACTTATCTTCTTGTTGCTCAGTTTTTTCCTCATCTCCATGATCTTGAAAGAAGCTTACCTTATCATTCGGATCAAAGAGTCAGACTTCTTGTGCCTGAGCTCGTACGTACGTAATGGTCGTAGATTTTATTGCATTTGGTAGGATGGAGATTTCTTCCATTTGTTCATTCCCTTGAAAATTTCCTTCGACGAGAACGATCTTATTTTCTTCGATAAGTGGAGCGAATTTTTCGTATTCTTTCGGAAAAACCACGATCGTAAAATGAAAACTCGTACTTTCACAAGTAGCAACCATCATAAGTTTCCCGGTTTTTGTCTGAATTTTTCGAATACTAGTAACAAGTCCGATAAATCGTACTCTCGGAGCATCTTTTCTCTTATCTTTTTTCTTCTCTTCTTTCTTCGGAGCTTCGGCTTCTTCGGCTTCCGCGACGATATCTTCGACTTTTGATTCTTCGGCGACCTCACTTATCGGTGCTGTCATCGGAATCTGATCTGCTCATTCATGAGATTCGTCTTCATGGTCAGGTCCGCTTGCGACGGGGACTACCATTTGTTCGATATTCATTAAGAGTGCTTTCTCTTTCATTTTTTCACGGAACGCTATAACATGTTCGAAACCAATCGTTCGTTTTTGGATATATTTTTTGAGTCCATCAAGTCAATGTCCAGATACTGAATAACCGATGATTTGTTTTTCACCGAGAATCATTTCTTCGTATGACATCGGAGTGGCTTTTTCGAGAGAAAATTTCATATTATCGAATTGTCCGCCACCCATATCGAAGAGTCCGATTTGACTCGTCTCATCTTTTTTCTGAAGTTCTTTACAAAACGCTGTCATTTTCGTGATAGAAGCAAGAATCGAAGATCGATCTCCGAAGCGATCAAGTGCTCCAGAAAGTGCGAGGGCCTCAAGACTTTTTTTATTGATAACATCTCCACCGGTCTGGCGGATAAAATCAATGATGGATTCGTACGGTTTTTCCTGACGACCCTTTCGTATGGTATCGATCGGACCATCTCAGAGACCTTTTACGGCTCGGAGACCGAAGCGGATATTGTTCTTGTCGATATACGTAAAATGTTTCATCGATTCGTTAACATCTGGTGGAAGAATATTGATTCCTCTTGCTTTACATTCCTCGATTTCCTTCGTGATTCGCTCCATGTCTTCCTCGTCGGATACCATGAGAGCCGTCATAAATTCTGTCGGGTGGTATGCTTTCATATAAGCGGTCTGATACGCGATCATCGCATAACAAGCGGCGTGAGATTTATTGAATCCATATCCAGCGAACGGCTCGATAATATCCGTAAAGATATATTTCGCGAGATCTTCCGAATGTCATTGAGCTTTCGCAGCATCGATGAATTTTCCTTTCTGCTCCATGAGGAGATCAAGTTTTTTCTTACCGATTGCACGACGGAGAATATCCGCTTCACCGAGTGAGAATCCGGCAAATGCTTGAACGAGCTGCATGATCTGTTCCTGATAGACAGCGATTCCTTGGGTTGCTTTTAGGATGGCTTCGAGGGATGGATGTGGGTATTTTACTTTTTCACGTCCATGTTTTCGAGCGATGTAGGTCGGGATATAGGCGAGTGGACCTGGTCGGTAGAGTGATACCATTACGATGATATCTTCGAAAACAGTTGGTTTTAGTTCTTTTAGATACTTTGTCATTCCGGCTCATTCCAGCTGGAATATACCAGTCGTGTCACCGGCAGCGAGGACCTTAAATGTTTTCGGATCTTCGTAGCTGATTTTCAAAAGATCAATGTCAATATCATGATTTGCTTTGACGATGTCGAGCGCTCGTTTTAGGATCGTGAGATTTCTAAGACCGAGGAAATCCATTTTCAGAAGACCGAGATCTTCGAGTGGATACTGAGAAAGCTGGGTCACGATCGCGGAAGAATCTTTCGGTGGATGCTGAAGTGCACAAAAATGCGTCATTGGTTCCGGAGCGATGATAACCGCACAGGCATGAACTCAGAGCTGACGAACGGTTCATTCGAGCTTGATAGCACTATCGATGACTTTCTGATAATGAGGATCACTATCGTATGCTTGTTTGAATTCCATTGCTTCGATTAGTGCGTCTTTGATCTTGGTTCCTGGTTTACTCGGCATCAGTTTCGCGAGTTTATTCATTTCTTGAAAGGGGACTCCGAGGACTTTTCCGACGTCTTTTACCGCCGCACGAGCTGCCATCGTACCAAATGTACAAACCTGCGCTACGTGATCAGAACCATATTTATTTCGTACGTATTCGAGAACTTGGTCACGACCTTCATCAGAAAAATCGACGTCGATATCAGGCATTGAGACACGCGAAGGATTCAAAAAACGTTCGAAAAGCAGTCCGTATTTGAGCGGATCGATATCGGTAATACCGGAAAGATACGCGAGAAGCGCTCCAGCCGCAGATCCACGACCAGGTCCGACGGGAATATTATGATCTTTTGCCCAGTTGATAAAGTCAGATACGATAACGAAGTATCCATTAAAACCCATGAGATCGACGACGATAAGCTCATACTCGAGCCGTTCGATATAGCCGATTTGTTTATCAGAAAGCGTTGCGATATAGTCGCGTTTTTTCTTTGTAAAAGCAGATTTTGCGAGTGTGGAAAGTTCTTCCGGACTCATTTCCGAGAGTTTTTTCTCAGGACGAGGCGTATCGATTTTTTTGACGAGTTCGAAGAGAATCTCTTCATCGAGTCAAAAATCATATCGTCGATTCAAGCCGGTGATACAGAGATATCGAAGATACCATTCTTCTTCTCAGAGTCGCTTAAGTCAGTCTTCGTGGATTGCAAGTTTTTCATACCGATGAAAAATCTCTTCTTTCTCTTCATCGAGCTGACAGGTGGGAATAAGTGTTTTTCCGAGTTCGAGCGTGACATTGCATTTTTCAGCGATTTCGAGCGTGTTTTTTACAGCACCAGGCGCGTAAGAAAGGAGTTCTTCCATCTCTTCTGCTGGACGAATCGAATAATTTCCTTCGATGAGCGTCGTACGATCTGGATCATCGAGTGATCGACCTGCTCCGATCGCTGCGAGCATATCCTGAGCTTCGCCGTCTCACTCGGCACAATAATGAGCATCATTGGTTCCGACGAGTTTATGTCCGTATTTTTTGAAAATATTTACGAGATAGTCATTGATTTTTCCTTGATTCGAGCGATCCGGATGTTCCATAATCTCGAGATAGAAGTCATCCACTCCGAAAACCTTTTGATAGTATTCGATACGAGAAATAATATATTCCTCACTTTTTCCGGTCGAGATATGCTGTGGAATCTCACCTTTCCCATCACCTGAAAGTCAAATGAGTCCAGGAGCGTATTTTTCGAGCAGATCAAAGTCGATTCGTGGTTTTCAGAAATGCGTACCAGAAAGCCAAGATTCAGTTACAAGTGAGATAAGATTTCGATATCCTTCGTTATTTTTTGCGAGTAAAATAATAGAGTAAAGTTCGTTGTCTTTATCTTTGTTAGTGTGTCATTTTTTCGCGATATAAGCCTCGACTCCAAGAATGGGTTTTACATTATTTTCTCGACAGTATTTATAGAATTCGAGTGCACCATAAAGCGCACCAGAATCAGTGATGGCGAGTGCTGGCATTCCGAGGGATCCAGCTCGTTTGGCGAAGTCTTTTGGTTTTCCTAATCCTTGAAGAAAGGAATAATGAGTGTGAACGTGAAGGTGGACGAAGGACATGAAGATAGCGGGTTAGCGGTTTAGTGGATTAGAGAGTGGAATAGCTGGGTAAGGGCGTAGTGGAATAGTGGATAGAAGATGGGTAGTCGTCATTGCGAGGCACGAAGCAATCTAGTTTTTATGACTTGCGACTTTTGTTTACATTGTATCTATTTTTTTAGAAAAATGAAATATTCTTCTACTTCCACATCGTCGTATCCAGATTGATCGTAAAAGGTCCATCATTCACGAGATTAACTTTCATATGTGCGCCAAATTTTCAGGTTTTTATCTTGAGTCAGCTGGTGCGTATTTTTGATAGGAAATACTCGTAGAGTGGAATTGCTTGTTCTGGTCGTGCTGCATCAGTGAAGCTTGGTCGTCTGCCTTTTGATGCATCAGCAAAAAGTGTGAATTGTGAGATAATCAATAATTCTTCTTGTTTATCAAGAATTGAGAGATTTGTCTTTCCGTTTTCATCTTCGAGAAAACGAAGATTTAGAATTTTATCTGCGAGAATATCGGCTTCTTTTTCTGTATCAGGAATTCAGATTCCGAGAAAAATAAGAGCTCATGTTCAGATTTGTTCGATGATTTTTCCATCGACTTCGACAGAAGCGGATGTGACTCGTTGGATCGTGGCGCGCATAGGCAATAGTTACAAAGTTGAAGGCAGAAAAAACTACCAGTAATTTCTGGTAGTATATTTGATTTTTTATGAACACAAAAATTAATCTTCGAGCAAAAGCGGCTCTGAATGTCAGTGTCAATATTTTTCGTCGAATCTTTGTTCGTGGAGTTTAATATAATTTGAAAGAATCGTGTGGTGTACATCTAGGTTATGTTGTTGTTTTCCCAGTGTATTTTTTCTTTGTCTCACGAGTCGCTCTGCTTTCGTTAGCACTGCCAAAAGTTCTGACGGATTCCATCTTTTCTTAATGTCTTCCAGGCTCCATAATTTATTCATGCTGAGATGAAGCGATTTTCCGTCATTCGTTTTCAGGTGTTCTGATTTTTCCAGTGCTTGAATTGCGAGTTCTTGGCAAGTTTCGGATAGATAGTTATCAAGATCGATCTCATCTCTTATTTCCCCAGATAATTCTAGGAGTTTTTTTCATTGTTCGAGTGTAAAACGAACCTTATATCTATTCGCCCATTTTGTGATGGCAAGCAAAAAACTCTCCTGATCTTTTTTTAATTTGAAAATCGGAGCAAATGAATCACAATTTCTCGATACATAGGAAGTGATCTCATTGAGTTTGTGATTTATTCATTTTTCTTTTTCGAGTACATAGAGAAGCGTCCGGATAGCTCAAAGAATGCCTTCATACCAGGCTATGTCTTCGAGTGAGTGGTTGATATTATCGAGCATATGTCAGACTTGTCTTCGAGCATCATACGAATTCTCGAAATAATCCGCAGAATTTTTATTGATATGTAATATTCGACAAGAAGTATTTACCACATTAGGTTGCTTTCTTTTAGGGGCTTCCCAATAGAGTATTCTATAAGGGTTTGCTCAATCAAAACCGTGTTCTCAAGCGAGTTTTTCGGGAAAAGGTTTTCATTCTTTCAAAAAATGCTTAATCTTATGAAGAGATCTTCCTACGATTTCGGAAGAAAAGGATTGTCAAATATCTCAAGTCGCACCGCGATAGAGTCATTCTCTTATAAGATCAGGATCGATTTCTAGCCAGGAAATAGAATCATAATTCAGTCGTTTTTCTCCCGTACGATTGGGTGTAAGCCAATTTTCTCGCCTACAAATCACTTTTTGGAGCGTGTGAAATTTTGATTTCCCGGAAAGAATAGCTTCTTCGTTTGGAGTATAATAACCGTGAACAGAACTGTGTTCGAGATTCATTTCTTCCGCAACTATAACGTCGTGTATATATCGAGAATGCATAATTTTTTGAGCATTCGTTTTCATGGATTTAAGAACTCATGTCACGCTTTGTGGAGTTGTATTTTTTGGCAAATGAAGCCATTTGTCCTTAAGGGATTCTGCTTGCGATAGAGCTTCTGTATAGGAAAACATAATCCCAAGCTGACGAGATAAATTATCTATTATATATTCCAAAAACAGAAAAAGTCAAATACTGCACTTGCAATTCAAGATTAATTTATATAATTCGCAATACAAAAACATTATTCGCCAATGTAGCTCAGCTGGTAGAGCGGCGGTATCGTAAACCGTAGGTCGTCGGTTCAAATCCGATCATTGGCTCCAGAAATATATGGATTAACCCCGGGGTTCTAGGAACCCCGGGGTTTTTAATTACGATGAGATTTAGATTTTTTTGCGTATTTTTGTGAGTTATGTTATTCTTATTGCATCTTAGTTATTATTTTTTAGTGGATGAAAAACTGTGCAAATTGTTCTGGAATTACGTATAATATCTGAAATCTCCCAATCGATTATTCGGATTATAATAAAGTCACAATAGATGCTTGTGATTCATGTCGACTTATGTGGTTTGATGCAAATGAAGAAAGTCTTTCACGACAGTGAATTTTCATGGTCGTGGAAAAAATATTAGAACAAGAAAAGCTCGCTTCCAATTATATTCAAAAAACCCTTCTTTGTCCTATTTGTAATAAAGAATTATATAAATTTGATGATATGTATTCAGCGAATCGATGTTCTTATTATCTTTGTAATAATGAGCACGGAATGCTCATAAGTTATGCTGATTTTTTGCGTTTTAAGTGAATTGATATGTCGAGCTTGGGTGATCTTGAAAAAGCTCGAAAATTTTGATCAAATTGTAAACAGTGTGGTTCTTCATTATCGATGGAAACAAAAGGAATTTGCTCCTATTGTCATACGAATAATCTCGAAGTAAATTATTCACCAGAAGAACTGAAAAATATCAAAGAATGAATGGAAAAGCTCGTTTCTGAAATTCAGGAAGATAATATATTGTATTGAGATAAAAATTCTTTCATTTCACCAGTGGCAGTGTCGGAAAAAAATAAAGAAACAAGTTCAGTAAGTGACTCTTTTCTCTTTAAAATGTTTGATAATCCAAAAACCTTTTTTTCAGCACTTTTTTATATAATTGTGGCTATTGTTGTTATCGTAGCATTGATTTCTAAATCGCGGTTTTATTATTAGAAGTACGAGTTGATTTTTTCCGCATTTTTCCCTTGCAAAATGCCATTTTTTCATATAATAAAAATGTTTGTAAAACAACAGTTATCCCGAGTGCAGTCGAGAGATCCCTTATAAGCCAACAGATGGATTTCTTCGCTTCGCTACGCTTCGGTCGAAATGACAATATCGGGAGAGACTTTTTTATTTTGTTTGGCTACTTTTCACATGTCACAAACTACTTATGACGCTTCGAATATTCAGATTCTTGAATGACTTGAACCCGTCCGAAAACGACCTGGTATGTACATCGGATCGACTGATGAGCGAGGTCTTCATCACCTTATCTGGGAGATCGTAGATAATTCTATCGATGAAGCTATGGCTGGTTATGCAGATCATATTACTGTTACGCTCTATGCTGATGGTGCGATGTCTGTCGAAGATAATGGTCGAGGTATTCCTGTCGATATTCACCCTAAGACTGGTAAATCTACACTTGAGACCGTTCTTACAGTTCTTCATGCTGGATGAAAATTCTGAGGTGAAGAAAGTGGATACAAGGTTTCAGGAGGTCTTCATGGAGTTGGTGCGTCAGTTGTTAATGCGCTTTCTCGTCGACTCGAAGCTTTTGTTCATAAAGATGGAAAAATATATTTTCAAGCATTTGAATGCGGTGCATCTCAAGGTTTGGTCGAAGTGATTGGTAAGACTGACCACACTGGTACGATCATCAAAGCTTGGCCTGATGCTACGATGTTCACGGCTCTCGATTTTGATTACAAAGTTATTCTTGCACGTCTTCGTCAGCAAGCATATCTTACAAAAGGTATTATGTTGACTCTCATAGACGAGCGATCCGGAGAAAGAGGTCGATTCTACTTTGAAGGTGGAGTTAAGTCTTACATCACTCATTTGATTAATGGATTCGATGCAATCGGCGATGTTTTCTATGTAGAAAAAATGGTCGATAATGTCAGCGTAGAGATCGCACTTCAGTACAAGAAAGACGATTACAATGAAAAAATACTCACGTTCGTTAATAATGTCGTTACGCCTCAATGAGGTACACATCTCGTCGGTTTTAAGACCGCTCTTACTCGTACGATCAATAAATACGCTCGTCAGTATGAAATTCTGAAAGAAAAAGACACGAATCTTTCCAGCGAAGATGTCGCTGAAGGTCTTACAGCTATCATAAGTATCAAGCTCCAAGATCCTCAGTTCGAAAGTCAGACAAAAGAAAAACTCGGAAATGCTGAAGTACGAGGAATCGTCGATAAGATCGTCGGAGAAAAACTTTTCGAGTTCTTCGAAGAAAATCCACGAACTGCAAAATCCATGATCGAAAAGAGTCTTCTTGCATTCCGAGCTCGACTCGCAGCACGAAATGCACGAGACACGATTATCCGAAAATGAGCGCTTGAAGGAATGACACTTCCAGGAAAACTCGCTGACTGTTCATCTCGCGATCCAAGTAAATCTGAGATCTATATCGTAGAGGGAGATTCCGCTGGAGGTTCAGCAAAACAAGGACGAGATCGAGAACATCAAGCGATTCTACCACTTCGAGGTAAAATCCTGAATACAGAACAGGCTCGACTTGATCGTATTTTCTGAAATCAAGAAATTAAAAATCTTATCATCGCGATGGGAACTTCCATCGGAGAAGCATTTGATCTTTCAAAACTCCGATATCACCGTATCATTCTTATGACCGATGCGGACGTCGATGGAGCTCATATCCGTACATTGCTTCTGACTTTTTTCTACAGATATCTTCCAGCACTTATTACGAATGGTCATCTCTTTATCGCTCAGCCACCGCTTTATCGCCTTGCGAAAGGAAAACAGGTTTGGTATGTGCATAGTGATGAAGATAAGGTAAGAATCGCTACAGAACACGGAGTATCTACAGAAGGAATTCAGCGATATAAAGGTCTCGGAGAAATGAATCCAGAACAACTTTGGGAGACGACTATGGATCCAGAAGTTCGAAAGATGAGCCGAGTATCAGTTCATGATGCAGAAAAAGCAGACGAAGTATTCCGAACTCTCATGGGCGAAGATGTTCCACCACGACGAAGATTTATCCAGTCTCGAGCGAAACATGTAGCGAATTTGGATATATAAAAATAGTCGAAAGTCTCGTCACTCGCGAGGCACAAAGAAATATAGTCTATTAAGATTTTCATATTGTAATTTAATTATTAAAGTCCTCTTACGTTTTTTGTAAGAGGACTTTAATTTGTTTTATACAATCAACAAAAAAAGTTGCAATTCAGTCATTTTTCGTACAATACAAGCAAGCTTTTATAACTATGTAACTTCGTAACCGTTTTCCATGTATACTATCGATAGGGAAGAGTGAGCTCGGATGCTCGAGATGTCGACCCGCACTGTAGACCGTTATATCAGATCCTGAAAAATTCGCGCGAAAAAACACGGGAAGAAGGTTTTTTTGCATGAAGAAGATGTTCGTAGATTTCAAAATGGATGAATTCAAGATCATCCAAATGTTCGCGTTATGGACGATGTTCAGCTCGAACCAGTTTCTCAGTTTGTGACGAAGCCGCTCGTAGTAAGTTATAAAGATCTCTATGAAGAGACTCGCAATCTTCTTGATCGCAAAGATCAGATCATTCAAGACCTCTCGTATCGTATCGGAAACATCGAATCAGAACTGAAAAATAGTATTCCAATGCTCGAATATAAAAAAGCAACCTTTCTCCTAGAAAGTTCTCAGACGAAAGTCGCTGAAGAGAAAAAAGACATGACGGATAAAGTCCAGAAAATAGAATCAGATCTCAAAAAAGAACAGGCTACGAATATTACACTTATCATCGTTCTTGCTCTTGTGCTTCTGATATCTATGTTTGCTTGGTTCGTGAGTGTATAAAATGATTTAACTAAAAAATCCTCGTTTCTCACGAGGATTTTTTAGTTTGTCATTCTGAACGTAGTGAAGAATCCTTTATAGTAGAGGTTTGTGCTGAACTTGAGTACAAGGGATCCCTCGGCTTCGCTCGGGATGACAGAGGGGGTGGCTTGTGGCGACAAATCATTTTCTACCAATCCTTCTTCCCACTGTTGTCGATCTTATCTTGGAAAAATGGATCATTCCCGAAGAAATTCTGAATCATATTATTAATTCCATTTGTATTGTTTTCCAGTGGTTTTCCTTGTCGGAAAAATTGTTGAAGATCTTTCGATTCGTTTTGCATATTTTTGAGATATTCATCGAGTTGGCGTTTTTGATCTTCGGTAAGTTTTTCAGAGGTATTTCCGCTTCAGACGGTATTGTAATTTCCGGCATTTGACCATGTTTTTGTATCTCCAGAGCCGGTTTGTTCTTGTGACTGACTTCCGGACTGGCTTTCCTGACTTTTGTTTTCACTTCCGGATCAATTTTGCTGTGATTCGTTCTGACTTCCAGAACCACTATTTTGTTGTTGATTCTCACTTCAAGATCAGCTTTCATTTTTCTTTTCATCCTGTTTCTGTTTTTCTTTCTCGAGTTTTTGGAGTTTTTCGAGGACGAACTCGTAATTCGCTTTTGTCTCAGGATTATTTTCTATAGCTAGTGCCCCAGAAAATGCTTCTAATGATTGTTTCCAAAGTGTTATCTTCTGCTCGGTATTATTTGTCTCATCTCAAAGGAAATAGAGGGTATTTCCGAGATTATGTCATTTTGAGAAAGATTCCACATTTTTATCTGGAAGAAATTTTTCAAGAAGTTCCAGAGATTCTTCGTATTTTTTTTCGTTATAGGAAAGCCGAGAGAGATCGTAATTCGCGAGCATTCTCTCGTGTTCCAGGGGTGAATACTTGCTGGCGACTGTATACCAGTTACGAGCATTCGCGATATCTCCAGCATCAGCCAAGAGATTTCCGATTCAGAGAAAAAGACTTCCGAGCAAGAAAAATCCTTGGATGAGGATGAGAATAATAATTGTAGTTATGATGATTTTTTTCATTTGGTTCATAATTTATCTCCTTCGAATAATAAGTAAGCTTCCAAAATAGAGAAGTCAGGAAAGAGCGATGAAATATTGACTTTTGTCAGTGATAGCGAGATTTTTTGAGAGATATATTCTGCTCGTTTCTGTGGTTGCTATGTTTTTGAGAATATTAGATTGATTGCTTGAATCTACGTATTGCATGCTGGTTCAGAAAATGTTTGCAAGAGATTTAATAGTGCTTGTTCAAAGTCTTGAAATAATCGTTTCTCATTGGTACATCTTGTAGATCGGATTTCCAAACAGATCGCGTCACATAGGTATTGGTCAGCCATTTTCCGTACCAATCCCGACAATATTAAGAGATATGTTTTTTGTATCCTGAAGCTCTTTTTTTATCGCGTCCATATTAATGGAATTTTCGATATCTTCTCCATCAGTGAGAATTACGATCGATTTTGGAGTATCATTTTTTGTGCTACCAGAGAAGCGCTTGAGTGCAAGCTTTATTGCATCAGTAATATTTGTTCCGCCTTCTTGAATCAAGCCTGAATTTAGATTTCAGACCAGATTAGTAAAAATATTTGCGTCATTTGTAAGCGGACTGATAATAAGCGCCTGTCCTGCAAAAGCAATAGCTCAGTAATGATTCTCGGGATGGTTTCCTATCTCGTTTTCGATTATTTTTTTTGCCATCGTGAGACGTGAGATTTTAGCGTTTCCATCGTCGATATCTTCGGTATCCATACTTCGTGATACATCTATCGTAAAGATAATATCACTTCATGAAGTGGAATTCATATTTTCAGAAGTCCAAGCCGGTCAGAAAAAAGAAAGAATCATCGAGAGAAAACTTCAGAGAATCAGGGTGTAGAAAAGGGGTTTTTGAAATGTGTAATTTCTTGATTCCTTATAAGAAAAATAGCTTTGTCATTTTTTATATGAAACAAAAAGAAGCCAAACAAATAGGGAAGTGAGGAGAAGTGCAAAAATTATGTGGAATGTGTCGAATTGGAGGAGCATTAATATCAATTAAGAATTAAGAATGAGTGTTCGTCATTGCGAGGCACGAAGCAATCTAGTTTTTTGTCATTCTGGACCTGATCCAGAATCTTCCTATAAATTCTTCGAAATCTGATGAATCTAGTGGAAGATCCCGGATATTTTCTGGAAGATGTTTTATTTCTTCGTTATTCAGAATGTCCAGAAAATTCTGGGATGACATATTCTTTTACATGTCTTATTTTATCACTTTCATTCTTTCAATCAGTATAATTGTAAGTAATATAAGGGCAAGTCCAGAAAGATATAGTGTGAGTGGAGTATTTGTGGTGGTTGAAGTGGTTTTGAGTTTGGTTTTTTCGAGAGTAGCGAGGGTATCGAATATGTTTTTGAGTGTATCGTTATCACTTGCCCCGAAATATTTTCCACCGGTTGTTGTTGCTATTTTTTTGAGAGATTCTTCGTTGATCGATGCTATTATAGGATTTCCGGTCGCATCAAGAAAATATTGTTTTTCTCAAGTTTGAGGATTGGTCGTATATAGGGGAGTTCCGTCAGTTTTTCCGATTCCGATCGTATAGATTTTAACATTTTTTTCCTTTGCATATTTCATGGTTATTTCTGGATCTACTCAGACATTCGCTTCACCATCAGTGAGAAGTATGATAGTCTTGGTTCTTTTTCCGTCGACTGGCGCATTTTTAGTGAGAAGGTCTGTTGCTGATAATATTCCATCGCCGATGGCTGTTCCAGAGAGACCAGGAACCGATTGATTGATCGTATCAGTATTCGCTTCCGAGAGGATATTCTCGACAGCTTCATAGTCGAAGGTAAGTGGTACTGAAGCGAATGGTTTTCCGGCGAAAAGAATAATCCCAATTCGATCGCTCGTGAGTTCTTTCGTAAAGGAGGAAATGACACTTTTCGCAGCTTCAATACGGCTGGGATTCATATCCTCTGCGAGCATTGACTTACTGATGTCGAGAAGAATCACGATGTCGATCCCATCTTTACTTACTTCAGTTTGCTGACTAGTGATGGTCGGTCGAGCGAGACTGATTATTATGATACTAAAGAAAAGGATTTTTAGAGTGAGTTCATAGATTTTTCTGGTTATTCACTTGCCGTAGATTTTTTGTACATCTTTGAGAAAGTTTGCTTGTATTCCGGTCTTATTCTCACGAAAATGCAGAAAAATCACGACAGGGATCGTGAGAAAAAGCCAGAGGGCGAGAGGGGAGAGAAAAATCATAGTGGAATAGCAGGGTAGAAGAGTAGTGGAATAGAAGAATAGAAAGCGTGGGAATTATATTCAGTGAGGGGAGAAAAGCAATAAATGAAAATAAAAATCTCCAACCTGTAATGATTGGAGATAAGAGATTTGTATTGATATTAATCCTTTTTGATAAACGCGAGATTATATGACTGAAGAACGAGATATTTTGGTGCTGAGACATCTTCCATTTTATCGAGACTCTTACTGTCATTGAGAATATTGAGAGATTGTGCTTCTGCGATTTTGAGGTCGAGCTGATTTTTAGCGAAGGTAAGATCGCGTCGTTCTATTTCGTGCTTTCGGACTGAGTAAGCTTGAGTGGCAGTGGTATTAAGACTCCAGACGTAGTAGATACCGAGGAATCAGATGAGGAGGAGTGTCATTATATAAGCCTGTGTGAATGAGAGCTGAAAATTCTCTCGAGTCGTTTTTCTATCTGAGAAAAACGGAATGCGGCCTTTTTTCATGACGATGATATTTGCGTTCATGGAAAACGAATAAGTTAATGGTTGATAGAGAAGAGGTATCTTATATTTTTTCTACGACACGAAGTTTTGCGCTTCGTGAGCGGGGATTTTCTGAGATTTCCGTATCAGTCGGTATGAGAGGTTTTTTATGTACCTTTTCCAGAATTTTTGGTATCTTTGTCTGTCCTGTGAATTCATCGCGAATATCGGTGTGATACTGTGTGAAAACTTGTTTTACGAGTCGATCTTCGAGTGAATGGAATGTTATGACACATATTCGACCTTCTTTCTGTAGGAGCGGAATTACTGAATCGAGAGCAATTTTTATAACTCAAAGCTCATTATTGACTTCCATACGTAGTGCTTGGAATACTCGAAGTTTTGATTTTTGGTCGAAACTGGATTTCTCGATAATATTTGCGAGTTCTTTTGTTGTTTCAATAGGTTTATCAGCTCGAGCTTCTAGGATAGCATCGACGATGAAGCGGGTTTTCGGTTCTTCTCAGAAATCATAGAAGATTTTTGAGAGTGCTTCTTTCGAATAATCCTTTAGTATATCGAATGCACTTATACCAGAACTGCGATCAAATCGCATATCAAGTGGTGCGTCGAACCGAAATGAAAAACCACGATCACCATCATCAAAATGTGCAGAGGAGACTCAGAGATCTGCATAGACTCCGGTTACTGAGGTAACACCAAGAAGTGTAAGTTTCTCTTGGACATGACAGAAATTTGAATGAACAAAATGGAGGATTACTCCAGGATTATTTATATTTGTTTGAATATTTTTTTGCGCTTGTATTAGATTCTCCATATCTGCATCGAATCCTATAAAAATGTCACCAGCGTGCATCTTGTCGATGATTCCGCTTGCGTGACCGCCGAGACCGAGTGTCATATCCACGATTATATTCTTTCTATCATCGAATATCCGCATATTAGAGAGGAGTTCGTGGTAGAGAACCGGGGTATGTGTAAAACTTTGTTCGGGCACGGAAAATGTCAAAAAGTGTAAAAATAGTCGTCTAAATCTCAATAAACAAGTTAGCGTGAATAACTTATTCTTTTTTTCGCTATTGTCAACAGAAATGGTACAAAAAAGCCAAGAATTAGCATTGACATTTTACTAAAAAACTTCTTGAAATTATGTACTTCTCATCCTCTTGCGACCCATTGATACAGGATAATTTTAGATATAATACCGATTTTTTCCCATCAGTAAACAAATTTTTTGTTCAATAACGTGATTTATTGGCTCTTGGTTGGTATATACAATGGAATATTATTGCAGACATGTTATTTTTATGTAAAATAGTTTTTTAACATTTTTTTCACAATAGGAAAAAATGTTAAAAAGTCTGACAATTTTTTGCAAAATATGAAAAAATTCTTATACTCACTGCCGCAAATTAGGTTGCAATTTATAATGATTCCTTTCAGTTGTTTTCCCTAACCCGCTAATCCACTAATTATCTAATCCACTAGCCCCGTGTCATTTAAAAAAAGTAAGATTCCAACCATTGATATTTCTGGAAATTCAAAGAGTAATAAATATAACGAATTACGCGAAGCTTATCTTGCATCAAAAAAACGAAATGTTTTTTCTGCTATTTTTCTCTGAATACTAGCTCTTGGTGCTATTTTTTTTCTTGCGAACGCGAGTCTAGATAAGGTGGCAGGTTTCAAGTTTGATTTTAGCTTTCTTGGTTCGCTTTCGCCGGTAAGTATTTTTTCTGGAAATGATTCCGAGCCTGAAAAAATAAATATTCTTCTGGCTGGTATCGGAGGTGGTTCTCATGATGGTGCTGATCTTACTGATACTCTCATGCTCGCATCTATCAATACGAAGCTTAAAAGCGTCTCGATGCTCTCTATTCCCCGTGATCTTTATGTAGAGTATCCATCCGGCGGTGGAGGTCGTATTAATGAGCTCTATCAGAAAGGTGTCAAAACATACGGAAAGGAAAAATGAATCAAATATCTTAAAGAAAAAGTGGCAGAGATTACCGGTGAACAGATCGATCATTTTATGATTGTTGATTTTGACGGATTTAGAAAATTCATCGATCTTCTCGATGGACTCGAGATAACAGTTCCAGAAGATTTGGTCGATACGGAGTATCCAAATGAAAATTGGGGATATGAGACATTTTCTATTCAGAAAGGTCTTCAAGTACTTGATGGTGACACGACTTTAAAATACGCTCGTTCTCGACATTCGACCAGTGATTTTGACCGTAGCACCCGCCAACAGTTAGTTATAAAAGCTATAAAAGATAAGCTTCTCCAGCTTGATTACATCGGAAATCCTTCGAAACTCAAGGCGCTGTATTCGACTGTAAGCAAACACATCATCACTGATTTTTCTATCAAAGATCTTCTCTCTCTCGCGCTTCTTGCGAAAGATGTAGAGAATGATCATATTCTCTCTTTTAATTTAAATGATTCATGTTTTCAGAGCGTATCGCTTTGTCAGCGAGGAGGATTTCTCTATTCTCCCCAGCGAGCCCTTTTTGGAGGAGCGGCCGTTTTACTTCCTGAGAGCTCTACCGCTACTGATCCGAGCGTTTACACTGAGGTTCAGAAATTCGCGAATCTCGTCTTTAATTATCCCGAGATATTTATCGAAAATTTTACAGTACACATCGTAAATTCGACAAAAGTCTCTGGACTCGCAAATAGATTTGCTCTTCTCTATAAAAAATATGGATTTAATGTTCCAGAAGAAAAATCAGTTTGGAGTACCAAAGATCCGTTTCCGAAATCTGAGATTTTTTATCGATATGACAAAACAACAAAAATCTGAGTTCCATCTGATGCTAAGACACTTGAAGCTCTCGGATTATTTCTTTTTGGCACTCAAACAGAGACGGGACAATTGAACTATGCAAAAATACCCACAGCAGATATAGAGGTAGTAATCGGTGATGATTATAAGTTGTTTTTAGAGAAATAAGAATAAAATAAAAAAGAATTAAGAATTAAGAATTAAGAATTAAGAATTAAGAATTAACTACTAACTATCAACTATTCCTATGTTGAAACATATTAAAAAAGTAAAAATTCTCTCAAAAAAAGAATGGATTGCAAGAATCCATGATGCTAAAAAGAAGCCAGTGGCAACAATTATATTATATATTGCGATTTTGCTTGCAGGTTGCGGAATCATACTTTTTTGACTTATTTATGTGATTTTTCTTGCTGGACTTCCTTCGATCGATAAGCTCGAGACGAATACTTTGCCGGAAAGTTCTATTATCTATGATCGAAATGGAAAAGAACTTTATAAGCTCTACACGAAAGAAAAGAGGACATATATGACCCTTTCGGGTATATCGCAACGTGTTCAAGATGCCGTGGTTAGTGCTGAAGACAAGACATTCTTTGAGAATTCTGGTTTTGATCTCAAGTGAATTATTCGTTCTGGAGTAAACTATATAACCGGAAAAACCGATAAAGTTCAAGGAACTTCTACAATAAGCCAACAGCTTATCAAAAACACCTTTCTTAATAACGAAAGAAGTTTTTCTCGAAAAATCAAAGAAGTTTGGCTCTCATATAGATTGACCGTAAATTATTCAAAAGAAAAAATTCTTGAACTCTATCTTAACAAGATCTCTTATGGAAATAACGCTTTCGGTATAGAAGAGGCATCAAAAACGTATTTTGGAAAATCATCGAAAGATGTCGGAGTTCTCTGAGCTTCCGTACTCGCATCTCTTCCAAAATGACCGACGTATTATTCTCCGTATAGCCACAGGGATCGTCTTATGGGATCACTCTATATCTATGATGTAGACGCTCCAGAGAACAAAGAAACTATCGAAAAAACAGAACAATTCGCAAAATATAGACCACTCATAAATGCATTCAAGTCAATCGTTACCGATATGAAAATCGATAAGGTAAGCGAAGGAACGACGAATGTTTGTTGACTTGAAGCAAAATTTTTTAAGTCGGAGATCAAAATAGATAAGACAGGATGTTCTCGTATGGATTACAGCGAACTTCTTACACTTATGAATTCTATCCGAATACCGCTTTCAGAGCTCTCTTCCGGAAGTGGAACTCTCAAAAAAACTGAGACAAACAGTGGGGAAGTATCAGTAATAGATCCTGTTCTTGAGTATAATACCGGACGAAAAGATTTTGTTCTTGGACGAATGTTTGAAGATGAAAAAATAACTGCCGAAGAATATAAAAATGCAATCATTGGCGGAATCGATTTTCAATTTAGAAAATATAGCGAAAATATTAAATATCCTCATTTTGTCTTTTATGTAAAGGAATATCTTGAGAATAAATATGGTAAAGATTTTGATAGTGAAGGTGGACTCAAAATTTATACAACACTTGATAGTGGTCTCCAGGACAAAGCTGAGGAAGTTATCAATAAACAAGTAGCGATCAATAAAAAACAATACGGTGCAACAAGCGCTGCACTCGTGAGTCTTGATAATAAAACCGGTCAGATTATTTCCATGGTCGGTTGAGCAGATTATTTTAGTGAAGATCCAGGTGCGAATGTAAACGTTGTTACTTCTCGTCGTCAACCAGGCTCGAGCTTCAAACCGATAGTCTATTCTCTTGCTTTCTCAAAACAACCTATCGGTCCAGAGACTCCAGTATACGATGTAGATACGAAGTTTGGCGGATGGAATCCGGATAATTACGATCAGCGATTTATGGGTCGAATGCCGATCAAAAAAGCACTTGATTACTCTCGAAATATTCCAGCCGCAAAAATGTTTTATATGGCTGGAGGTGAAGATGAAATCATAAAATATGCAAATAGCATGGGTGTGGAATCCTTGAAACTTGGTCAAAGTTATGGTGCTCCGATGGCTATAGGTACAGCAGAACTAAAACCTATAGAGCTTGCAAATGCCTATATGACATTCGCAAATTACGGTGTCTACAAAGAGGTTACTCCAATCATGAAAATAGAAGATAAGAATGGAAATATTATCGAACAATATACGAAATCAGAAGGAAAACAGGTTATCAGTGCTGCAGCTACTTATATTCTTTCTTCGATTCTCTCTGACTCGTCGAGTCGACCAAGTGCTTTCTGGAATAATGTACTTACCTTGAAAGATCGAGTAGTAGCGGCGAAAACCGGTACTTCGAATAAAGATGTGAGTAAATGAGGAAAGAAAAAAATTCTTCCACGAGATCTTTGGACCGCAGGATATACTCCACAGATTACGACGGTCGTCTGGGCTGGAAACGTCGATGGTTCTGAGACAAAAGGAACTTGTGACGGTTTGAACTGTGCGGCTCCGATCTGGCGCGACTATATGAATGCAGCACATAAAAATCTTCCAAAAGAAACCTTTAAACGACCAGAATGAGTCTATACGGCGACTATCTCAAAAATCTCAGGAAAACTTGTCGGAACTTCGACTCCAGATTCGCTTCGAGTTTCAAGTATCTTTGCTGTAAAACCTACCGAATATGAAAATTCTCTCAAGGAGGTGGAAGTAGATATGCTCTGTAATGGAAAAGTAACAGCAAGAACTCCAGAATCTGCAATCAAGCGAGGATATTCAGTGAATATTGATCCAGTTATTGATTCTTTTGATCCGAAGTGGCTTCCACCGATTCGTTCTTGGCTCGCTGGTAGTTCGGCTGACTTGAGTGTAAAAGAATATGAAAATGTTGTTCTTCAAGCAAGTGATAAGCCTTGTGATCGACCAGAAAGTGGAAACTTTGTTGTTCAAATAAGTACGACACTCGAAGATGGAGTACGACTTCCAGTTTGAAAGAATACTATTGGAATATTTTACCAGTCAGATAATCCAGTCATTAAACTCCAGATTCTCGCAGGAGATACTATTCTCGCAGAAGTTCCAGTCGATAAAAAAACGGTTTGAGATCAAAAAGTCGAAGTAGATATGAGTAAATTATCTGGACCTCAGATGATCACGATGCGTGCATATGACGTCTACTATTATGCCGGTAGTGTTTCACGAGATGTAATTATCGGAAGTGGAAATTTTCCCACCTCGACAGGCTCTATATCTACAGGTACAATTACTACAGAATTTACCACGCCTGTTTCTACTGGTTCTGTTGTAAAAGAATCTGGATTGTCACTTACTTTAAGTAATCCAACATCAGGGAAAAGCTCTATCTTTAATGATCAATATGTAAACCTTCGATGGAAAGCAAACGTCAATAAAGAAATAGTCTCAAATGTTTATATTGATGGAAAACTCTCAAAAATTCTTTCTTGAGGTCCTGATTTTGTCTATGCTTTTAATGCTGGCAAAACACTTAATCCAGGAATTTATATCGTAAAACTTGAATTAGTGGACGAGAATGGGAAAAAAGACTTAAAAGAAGTTTCGGTTGAAATTATGCGAAGATAGTTTATGTTTTTGTAAAAAATCTAAAAACCTGCTGTGAAGTAGGTTTTTTTAGTTCTCCGTTGTCTCAATATTAGCATTGATAGTAAAATATTTAAAATATGTTGTAATATATTTTCTTTTATATTTTCTCTTGCATTTGTTAGAGAAATGTACTATCCTATGTCTGCTAGCACGAAGATATATCTAATTTGCGGATTCACTCTTTTCCAAGACGGCCTACACTCATATTTGCTCCATATGTTGAGCAAAAAGCAGCGTCGTAATTAATAGCGGAAACAAACGAGAAAAATTCGTAAATCACTTATTCATAAGCACTAAAAGCCAATGAATAGAACAAAAAAGACAAAATTTGAACGAGAAGCACTGGAGCTTGAAAATGCTGCTTTAGATGTCTATAATGATTATAGGGATACAAAGCAAAACGAGGCTTTCATTCGACAAGTTCTCTGACAATAACAATATTTACATCACCCACTTATCATCTTTGAGATGAATTATCATGACTTTCGTCATGAAGTACAAATATGTACACTACATCATCCATTTATCGAGATGACTCTCGACTCTAGCGATTTTTATCGCAAAAACAATAAAATCACAAAATAAAACACTACAATCCGGATTGTAGTGTTTTTTAAATTGATAATTTTTTATATAGAAAAGACCCACCGTGAGGTGGGTCTTTTCGTCCTAATAGTTCCGAGAGTCAGGTTCGACAGATGGTGTATGGTTCTTCACCTGCGATTCTTCTGATCTTCCGGGTGGGACGATAGTTGTATTGATTTTTTTCTACCAGCGATATCCGGCGGTAAGGCCGAACTCCCGACGCATGGCATAGTAGTAGGTCGGCCGGTCAGGACCGGATGTGCCCTGGGGAGTAAACTCCCGGGCTCCGTTGCGAACGTGAGCGCTCAAGGAGAGGCCGGGTAAAATTTCGTACCCAGCTTTCACTTGGAACTGCAAGTAGGCATCGCGCTTGTCATACAGCGTGGAGCCGTAGACTTGTAGGGCCTGGACATCAGTGCCGCCGACATGCTGGATCGCGACATAGAAATTAAAGCGATCTAAGATATAGCGAGACCAGATGTTTACCTTGGTTCCGGGATCGTAGGCGAACTTGTCACCCAGGGGATCTTGAGGCTTTGGGTTGTCCTTTCTGAACTTGTCGTACGCCATGTTGGCGCCGATCGTCCAGGGTTTCGATACGAGCCAGGTCATCGTCAGCTCGACTCCCTGATTGGTCGCAGATCCGGTATTCTGGAACTGCGTATCCACCCGAGTGATCGGGAGAGGGGCGAGCGAAGTGACCTTTGTGGTCTCCTGGGTGATCAGATCCTTGAACTTCATGCTGTAGACCGTGAGGTCCCAGGTAGTCGTCCCGATCTGTTGGCGGAAGCCAACTTCGTAGTTCTTGGTCTGTTCCGGCTGGAGCTTCTCGTTCGGCAAGATCGTTGCCATGACGGGATAGTTTGCCGGAGGGAAACCGGGAATCGGGGCTCTCGCCGCGAAGTTAACGTTCTGCTCGAAGAACTGCGGGCTTCGAGTGGAGGTCAGGTAGGCGAGTCGGATCGTGCTGTTTTTCGCTGGATTCCAGACAAAGGCGGCACGAGGGCTGATGCGGGAACCACCAAGGCTCTCGTTTTCAGCTCGCATACCAAGGGAAAGTGTCGTTGTGGGCGTGGTATTCCAATCCATCGCGACAAATCCACCAGAAGCACTTTCCTTTTTTTCTTCGTTAAATCCATGAGTTGGATCTTTCCCTGCCAACATCTTTCGAGTGTCGGCACCGAACACGAAGTGCAGTGTCGTGCTCGGATTCCAGTTGGCTTGGAGATCGATCTGGTCTGAGGTGAAATCACCCCAAGTGTATTCGTTATTCCACCCGGGATCCCCAAGGACGGGAACGAGGATCGGGCTGGCACCACCACCAGTAAGGACATGCATGCGATGTATGCGCACTTCCGTGCTGAAGGTCTCGCCCCACGTCTGACGCCACCCCGCGAGGAGGGTATCGGTCTTGTAGAAGCGATAGTTCATATACGTCACAGGCTGCATCCCGACGGGACTGAGCCATTTGCTGCTCTGGCCCACATTGAACCAGAGGGTTGTATTGTCGTTCTTCCACTCGGTACGAGCAAACAGCGCTCGCTGGTTGCTCTTGTCGGATTGATGGCCGACAGCAGTGGCACCATCGAAGGTGATCCACCGATTCTCAGGGGTTGTTACACCAACCTGGTGAGTTCGGTAGCCACTGTTCCCGATGGATGCTCCGCTGTATCCAGCCATGAAGCCGAAGTGACCATCGCTGAAGCGAACATTTGCTGCTCCGCGATAGGTGTTCTTGTCGGATCTGGTAGCACGAAGTTCTCCGTGATTTCCTTTCTCGATGGTGCGGGTAGTGATGGCAATGACGCCGACCACCGCGTTCGCGCCGTACAGGGTGGAAGACGGGCCACGCACGATCTCGATTCTTTCGATGAGATCGACGGGCAGGGGGAGATTATTGATGTCGAGGGATGCTCCCAAGGCAGGGTAGAAAGGAACGCCATCGATGAGGACCTGTACGGTCCGGGGCTGTCCTTCCTGCATAACGCCACGAGAGCCGACAACGGTGAATCCGGAGTCAGCCTCCATGACGTCCATGGAAGTCATGTACCGAAGGATATCACCTAGGCGGTAGATGCCCATGGCACGAATGTCATCACCCTTCACGACCTCGATGGCCTGAGGGCTATCGGTCTGTTTTTGTTCCCGCTTACTGGCGCCAGTAATCGGCGTGTTCAGCAGTTCCATGAGCTCGTCCATGTCGGACTTCGGCTTGGACTGAGCCATGAGGGTTCCGCTTGCCACGAGGCAGAGCGTAAGGAGAGAGAAAAGCTTTCTGTTCATTGCAACTCCTTGTTGGTTTAGCGAGATTTCTCGCGGGGGGTTAAGAAACGACTTTTCATTATAATATTGGGCCTACTGAAAGATAGACACAATCGTATTGTGAACGTCTTTTCATTTTTGTCGAATAAGAACAATCTGTCCTATAGTGAATACTTATTTCGACACTATAATATAAATTGTTGTACTCGAAGATCTTATTGAAACTCACTGAAATTACAGTTTCTTGCCGATCTTTAGGATCGTGTCACTGAGGGGGACTTTTGAAGCGTTGATATTCCCCATATGGAGGTAGATTTGAGGCTTGCCATCTTCTTCGACAATGGCAATGGATCCACCCTTTGGGAGGAGATCTAAGCTCGAACAGACGACCAGCTTACCACTTGCTTTTAGTGATTTTACCTGAGATTCAGTTGTTCCCCAGGCAATCTTCGAAGAGGCATCGTTATCCGCTCCAAATCCCTTTGCAAGGATAGGATCGAACTGACAGTCTACCTTGCCTCCGCTTCCAGCGGATCGGGAGATGATTATCAGGAGCTTTGCCTGGGTAGCTGGAGGAACATCACCAGCGTTGACCGGCACGAAAGCCACCAGAAAAAGAAGGGAAAGAAGAAAACGTATAATATGCATGGGGGCCTCACAAGAAAAGGGTTTTTGTTTAGATATCGCCGTCACGATACCTTGGTTTTTGAGCATTTCTGACGGGAAATGTTTTTTGAAATGCTTCCTTTAGCATTTCATCATGAAAGAATTGAGGTTATATGGAAATACTTTTATACTGCCATCAAGTGTAGATAATCCTGATGACAAGTGAGGTCTAGAGGTATAACCTTTCTTACATGGAATTACTCCTTTTTAGAAAGGGCGAGAATTCTCGCGCCCTGTTGACTGGATGGTGGATGAATGAATTTCACTCATCTTGATTACGGGATAAAAACTTTTGTTTTTACTACATCCCGGAGTTTGGGACTGTATATAGTATAGGGATTTTTTATTTTTCAAATCAATTTCAAATCAATTTTCAATTGACGAATAACAGTATGTGTGTGATTTTTTTTGAGGTATTGAGTAGGAGGGAAAAAATGGGTGGTAAATATCAAAAAATATGTTGTGATATATTTTTTAAAATCTTAATTCTTCAAATTTTACCCTTTTATTACTAACAGTTTCACGAATCATTTTTTCATTTCCATTAAGTCCTGATTTTCCGGATTTTATCTCGAGAAAAATAATCTGTTCGAGATTTCCTGTCGAAAGCCCATCGAGAATAAGATAATCAAAACCTTTTCCGATAAACACCATATCTTTCGGTGAATACGGAAAATTCGGCAGGAAAGGGAGTATTTTTTCGTAGACAGAACCAAGAATAACGGATTGTGATCGCTTGACTGCATCACTTCGGATACTCTTTATTTCTTTATATCTTAGAATTTTTCCTATGAAAATTCCCATTATGATGCCAATAATCGTTCCCAATACCACCCAAATCCAAAATGTGAAGACATTTTCCATATATGTAACTTGTGAAAAGATATTTGTGGGTATAATAGGAAAAATAAGTCGAAAGTCTATAAAGTTTATAAAGTTGAAAATGAAAAAATATCTCAGTCTCTAAATTCTAAATTCTAAATTCTAAAACTCTCTCATATGCGTATCTGAATAATTTCTTCCCATCCAATTCTTACGATTGCTCTCGTTGAGCGTTTTGAGCTTGCTAATAGTGTGAGTGATGCCGGAGAAAGTTTTACCATCTATGAAAAAGGTGGAATTATTCTCCTCGAAAATACAGGAAATATTGCAAATAGCTTTAAATATCTTCGTGAGACTTTTGCTCCAGAGCGTATTTTCTATCTTTCGTATGCTTTTTGAGTGAATAGCGAGCGTTTCGTCTGAGATATTATTTTACCGAATGTTTTTCTATGAGTTCACCCAGAACTTCCTCAGAGTGAAGTGGATGAAGAAAAATCTAATAACCATTTTTTCACTGAGTCATATTTTTTGCAACAATACGACATACAACGTGATTATGATTTTGGTGAATTTAGCTTGAGTATTGGAGGAATAAGCGTAAGTGGATCTATGGATCTTATCGGTGATACAGAATTCCTTGAAAAAATTCGTATCGTATATGAACCGGATGCGTTTGATGCGGAGAGTATCGATGTAGTTCACACGGCCTGTGAGACTTCTTCTGATCAGACGACATATATCGTTCAGTGACTGGTAACTGGAAAGAAGAATCCATTAGGTGTTTCTGCTGAACAAATCGAACAAAAAGTCTGAGAAAATCTTGCGAATATGACAAAATACTTTGTGGAAAACTTTCTTGCTGGAGCGGAGAAATTGGAGATTGGAATAAAATTATAAAATAACCCCGGGGTTTTAAAACCCCGGGGTTATTTTGATTCTTACTCAGTTTCTCAGTCACTAGATTTCTGGAGTTTCTGTCACCTCATTTTCTGCATCTTTTGGTAGATTCTTCGCGTTCTTACAGTCAGGATATTTTGAACATGCGAGGAATGGGCCACGACGAGATCATTTTACGTGCATGATTCCTTCACCACACTTATCACACTTTGCTCAGCCGTATTTTAGTTCGAGACCGTCCATTTTTTCGTTTGGAACCTTACCGATCCATTTTACTTCTGGATAGAGAGAACTTGCGAGAAATGGTCAGAATCGACCGGTTTTTACGACGATTGTTCCACCAGCTTCACAGGGTTTTCCTTCAAATTTTTCACGGAGTTCTTCGAGGCGTTTCTCTTGTGCGTCATCAGTGATTCGTTCGATGAATTTACACTCTGGGTAATGATTACATCCGATAAATTTTCCAGATTTTGAAAATTTATAGATGAGTTCACCGCCTTCACATTCAGGACAGTTTCGCCCTACTTTTTCGATTACTTTCTCAGCATTTTCATCAGCTTCGAGGAGTCGAGTTCGGAATCATTCATAGAAGACTTCGAGCATCTTAGTCCATTCGAGTGCGCCGGTCGCGACTTCATCGAATTCATTTTCGACTTTCGCCGTGAATTTGTAATCCATCATTTCTTGGAAGTGTTTTTCGAGGAAATCATTTACCACGAAAGCTATTTCTGTCGGTTTGAGTTTTTTCTCTTCTCGCTCGACATAGCCACGATCGATGATCGTCGTGATAGTTGGAGCATACGTAGATGGTCGTCCGATTCCTTCACTTTCGAGTTTTTTTACGAGCATCGCTTCCGTATATCGTGATGGTGGTTTCGAGAAATTCTGAGCCCCAACGATATTTTTTGCATCTGCAATTTCTCATTTTTTGAGATCTGGAAGATTTAGAGTCGGATTTTCTTCATCACCTTCATCATCTGTTCCTTCGGTGTAGAGCTTCATGAATCCAGGAAATTTAATCACTTCACCTTTCGTTACCCAGAGTTGCTCGTTATTATTTTCTGGAAAAAATGAATAAGTTGTTGTCTCGACGAGCGCTTCTTTCATCTGTGAAGCGACGGTTCGTTCCCAGATAAGTTTATAGACACGAAGATCATTTCCAGTGAGACCGATCGTATCGGGAGTTTTATCGATGTAAGTAGGTCGGATTGCTTCATGTGCTTCCTGTGCATTGGCTTGTTTTGTCTTGAATTTTCGGCCGTTTGGAAGGGAATATTCTTTTCAGAAAGCTCCTTCGATGTATTTTTTAGAAGTTTCGATTGCAAGGTCTGAGAGATTGACGCTGTCAGTTCGCATGTAGGTGATATGTCCATTCTGGTAGAGCCCCTGAGCGATAGACATGGTCTGGCCAACTCCGATTCCGAGTTTTCGGCTTGCTTCTTGCTGGAGGGTAGAAGTCGTAAAAGGTGCCCCAGGCATTCGGATGGATTCTTTTGTCTCAGCTTCATCGAGGATGAAGTGAGTTCCGAGATTAACCTCGAAATTAAGATTTCCTTTTTTATCTTTTTTCGCTGTAAGGTGGCTAATATCTATTCAGAGTGTGGCGAGAATCTTTTTTGCTTCTTCTCCGGATTTAATCTTTTTATTCTTTCCATCGAGCTTCGTGAGTTCTGCGAAAAATTCCATGTCCTTAGCTTCGAGTTTCACTTTGAGTTTCCAGGATTCTTCCGGTTTGAACGCGCTTATCTCGCGTTCTCGTTCGACGATAAGTTTGACAGCTACTGATTGGACTCGTCCTGCTGAGAGTCATTTTCGGATTTTTTTCCAGAGCACTGGAGATACTTTGAATCAGACGAGTCGATCAAGTAATCGACGAGATTGTTGAGCATTTACGAGGCTGAGATCGATATTTCGTGGATTTGCGATTGCTTTTTCGATAGCTGTTTTCGTAATTTCGTGGAAGACGATTCGAGAGACTTTTGTCTCGTCGAGACCGAGGGCGGCACACAGATGCCATCCGATCGCTTCTCATTCGCGGTCCTCATCGGTAGCGATCCAGACTTTTTCAGCTTGTTTTACGAGTTTTTTGAGTTCATTCACTACTTTTACTTTATCTTCGCTTACTTCATAGGTCGGTGCAAAGTTATTATCGATATCGACACCGAGAGATTTCTCAGGAAGATCGCGAATATGACCGAAAGAAGCTTTGACGATGTAATCTGCTCCAAGAAATTTTTCGATAGTTTTTCCTTTTGCGGGAGACTCGACGATGACGAGATTTTTCATAATTCGATAGATAGTTGATAGCTGCTAGTTTTTGGCTAACAGAAGTGATCGTTTTATTATATTTGAGTTGGAAATAATTTGGACTCAAAAATCTTGCCTACTTTATATTGGAAAGGGAAGATGTCAAAAGTTTTTTATTTTATAATGTTTTTTAAAGTTTATTTTGACTTTCTTATTTCATCCTGTTATACTTCCTCTACAAAATAAATATTTTCTAAAAATCAAAACTATCGCCTAAACAAAAAATACCTCCCGCACGTCGGGACAAAAACAAAAATATATTCTTTAATTATTTTTTGTATGGAAAAAGGTGTTTTTATGTGAAAGCGATTTTTTGTATATTCGCTTTCAGCATTACTCATACTCTGAGGAATAACCCTTCTCGTAAGTAAGAGTGATAATTTTCTCTCTCAGCCACTCCAATGATATACTTGTCCTTCGGCAAGTAACTATCAAAATCTTAAAAGTTCTGTAGCAGATTCTCTGTGTGATAAACTCAAAGCAAAGTATGCAACAGATACAGCAGAAAAACCTTGGCTCTCATTAATAGAATGAACTTTTGAAAAAAGAGAAGCAAAGAAATTTCGAGAAGGAATGAAAGTATCATCGGCCATGTTTGCTTATATGAAAGATGGTATTAGACTCGTTATTGATCTTAAGAATAAACCAGTAGATGAGGAATGAGATACTTTAAAAGAGATTGATGAGATAGGGAATACTAACACAGGTTCATGAAATACAAATACAGGATCATGAAACACTGGAACTTCTGGAAGTGGCATATCAACTCCTGCTTGTACCCTTATATGTACATGAAATAAAATACTAAATGCGACTGCTTGTAAGTGTGAAGTCAATACGGCAGAAACGAGCGATTATCAAGATAAGGATGTGTTTATGGTAACTCCTGAGGATTGACAGCATTTCGAGGAAGATTATTCTCATCATTCTGGCACAGATCCTTTTATTACACCAGAGGTAGATATATCAACAGCTCTTAAGAATGATGTTTCAGAATATTTTACCTATGCATATACAAATGGGATTGAGGTATTAGGTGAAAAAGGTTGGAATCTCAATACATATATCTGAGGAAATGAACAGGTAAAAGTCGGAAAAAACACAGCAACTCCATGTGTTCGTTATATCAAAAAATGACTTGATAAAAACAATTCGGCGAATCGTAAAAAGATATGTGGAAAAGATATTATTTTTTATGTTGATGAGCTTCCGGCTTTGACACTTGCTGCTGGAGACATAATTATTGATTCTCCAAAAACATGAGAAAAAAGCACAGGATATGTTACTATTAAAAGTCATATCAACGAGAGACTTTTGAAATATATGAAAATGACAAATATTGCCTATTGAACCTTTCAACCAACATTTACTGTAAATGGGATAGATATTCCTGGAATTGTTGACTATAAATGAGTGATTAATGTTGATATTTCTAAAGGATTACAAAATGGTGAAAATACTATTATTCCAAAATTAAAATATGCAAAAACAGGAAAAGAGATTCAAGGCGATTCCATTCAGATTATTATTGGTTCTAATGAAGCAAAATATTCAGTAACTACCAATCCAAAAATTGATACCGGGGATTCGATGAGTCTCATATCAAAACCTATAACAGTAACAGTGAAAGTTACTCAGAAGCCAATTTATGGTGTTCGATGTGTGCGAGTAAAAAGCGCGGCATATGATGCTGGAAAGTATGGAACGGTTGCTTTTGGTGAAGATATTGTCGCGACTACAGTGGGTAACGATACCTATACAGTTACTCTTGCTGATCAGAGTAAATATTCCGATTGGTCAAATGAGGCATGGATTCAGATTCAATCAAAGACAAGTGAAAATGATACAACCTCTTGTCAACCATATAGTAATAATTGATGGGCTTCAAATTTTAAATGGCTTGCATACCGAGGAACCTTAGGTTGTATAGCAGCTTTCTCAAATAAGACAGTGACGTTAGAAAAATGAGACTGGATACCAATGCATGAATGAATAAATCCTTCTTGTTCTCAGTCCACCATCTCCTGTGTGGAAACAACGGTTGATGGAGTGAAACAAGAAACCCTTACTTATTATGATAAAAGTAAAAATTGGCTCTATGGTGATTGTCAAACGAATGAAGATCTTTCTTGTAATCTACCAAAGGCAGAGAACGGTCTAGGAGGGGTAGAAAAAACAATCAAAAATGGAGAAATGTATTCATACTTTTGAATCGATGGAATTACAGTTACTGGTGGTGAATGATGTACGAAACATCAGGCGAAATGTGTAGATGGGGCCTGGAAAGATCTTACTGGAGGTGTACTTAATGGACCTGCTTATCCATGGGTTTGATTTAAAAAATGTATATCAAAAGCAACAGTAGTAAATAGCGGTACTGATGACTGTGATAGGGATACAACAAATTTCTGGTGGGGATCAACTTCTTATTATAATCGCTCCACTAGGATTGTTGATAATGCAAAATTTCTTTCAGATCATTGTAAAACGAGCAATGAAACTTGTTTAGATCGATCTTCTTGAGGCGCTGAAAAATATACATGTAATATTATTCAATAATTCTTTCATATTGATTTTTTAGGTATATTTGTATACTTATTAAGTATTCCTAATAGATTATTATGAAAAAATTTTTCCCACTTGTAGTGATCCTCTTTACTCTTGCAGCTTGCTCTCAAACTCCCGTAGATGTCTCTCAGACAGGATCTGTAGTTACTGTCGATAGTGGTACCGTGGTTTCTACCGGAGCTACTGGAAGTGGATATGACGACAAAGAAGTCGCAGAAGCCATGAAGGAGATTGATGATATTTTCAGTGATCTTACTAATTCCGGTGCGAAAAAATAATCCGAATTTTTAGAATATTCCCGTGGAAACGGGAATATTCTTTATTTTCTCAGTTTCTCAATTTCTCAGTCTCTAATTTTTTCCTCCATGTTTCAAGATATCGCTCTTAAGAAAAATATTCTCACTCCACGATTTCGTCAGGAGAATTTTTCGACATATATGGAATTTTGGCATGATTATACCACTTCTTCCGATGAGCAAAAAGCAGCTATTGAACGAGCTTATTTTTCACTTTTAGAATCAAAGGAAGTATTCGAAAATGAACAAGAATCAGCTCAGATATTAGAACTGGAACATAATCTTTTGCCGATTTTAGCTCGAATGGAATTGACAGGAGTATGTGTAGATACGATAAAACTTTTTTCTATCGGTGAGCGAATGAATATCGATATCGCGCGACTTGAACAGTCTATTTATGATACGATCTGAGAAAAGTTCAATATAAATTCTTCTAAGCAATTGCAAGAAATTTTGTTTGAGAAACTTCAGATTCCCGTCGTAAAAAAGAATAAAACTGGTCTCAGTGTCGACAATGAAGTTCTCGAGATTATCGCAGAAAAATATCCAGTCGCTAAAGATATTCTCGAATATCGTAGTCTCCAGAAACTTCGATGAACCTATATCGAATGACTTCTCAAATTAGTACATCCGAAAACCAAACGAATTCACACGAGTTATCGTCAGACTGGAACTTCGACTGGACGACTCTCGAGCGATAGTCCGAATCTCCAGAATATTCCTTCCGGTGAAGGATATGCAGACGAAATTAAATCTTGTTTTATTCCGTTTTCGATTGACTCGGTTTTTCTCGTGGCAGATTATTCTCAGGTGGAACTGCGTATTTTAGCCTCGCTTTCCCACGATGAACATCTGATGGAAGCTTTTCAAATTGGTGAAGATATTCATACGCGAACGGCGAGATTTATGTTCGGAGATGAAGTCGAGATTACTGGATCGATGCGACGCCAGGCAAAAGCGGTAAATTTCTGAGTGATCTATGGAATTACTGGTTTTGGACTTTCAAAAATGATTAATGTTTCGCCAGTGGAATGAAATATTTACATCGAAAAATTTTTCGCAAAATATCCACGCGTCAGAATGTATTATGATACGCTTCTCGAAAATGCGAGAAAAACGGGATACGTCGAAACTTTCTACTGACGTCGACGTTACATCGAATGACTGAATGACTCAAACAAAATGATGCGAGCAGCAGCAGAACGAGAAGCAATTAATATGCCGATTCAGTGAACCGCAGCAGATATTATAAAACTTGCGATGATTCGCTTAAGTAAGGAATTTATAGAGAAAAAATTACAGGCAAAAATCCTTATGCAGGTTCACGATGAACTCGTATTTGAAGTTCCAAAATCAGAGCTTGATATTGTTCGACCGCTCGTGAAAGAAATTCTTGAGACGGTCGTGGATTTTCCGGTACGACTCACGGTGGATATCTGAGTGGGAGAGAATTGGAAAGTAGCCAAGAAATAGATAGCCGAATTTAATTTTTTTAAAAATAGATTTGACAAATTACTAATTATATATAATATATCAATCGAGTCAGGAAGGAGGTTTTCTCTAACTGGGATTGACTCTCCCTTTCCAGATTTACCTTGTTTGGTAGTGCCTGATTGTAGTTTTTGTTTGTAGTGCTTGATTGTACTAAATTAACTTCGGTTAATAGTGAACATAACACCTGGCATACGCCAACAAACCATCTAGGTCCCACGTTCGCGCGGGCCTTTATTTTTTAGAAATATTTTTATCAAATTCTCCTTTGCCTTTTTCTCCTTTTTACCTATACTGCGAGCACGATTGTAATCGTTTAGTAAAGCAGGAGATTTTTTTGGAAACAAGGAGGATTTTTATCCTGGATTCCTATCTGCATAGGAATGACAAAAGAGGATTTTTTATATACTTTTGTAACCAAAAGTACCAAAAGTTTTGAAAGAGGAAAAACTCGCAGACGTAGCTCTCGCTCATCATTTGCACGACTTACTTGCTGCTCAAACAGTTTCCTCTCTCAAGCTCTCTCATTATCTCCCGTTTTTTGGAAATATTTGATTTGTGAATCATGAGAATCGGTCGTGATGGATCCCCGGGTCAAGCCCGAGGATGATGTACTCTGTTTTGGATGATCCACTTTGTAACCATGTAACTTTGTAACCTTGTAACTTTCCCCATGTCTGCAAAAACTGAAAAACTTGCCCATATCATTCGTGATCTTGCGACTCCGATTCTTCTTGAACACGCCAAAGAGCATGGCGAGGAGTTTTGAATAGTGTCGATTCTGGATATCAAAATATCATCCGAATATTCCTACGCTGATATTTCCGTATATTCGACACAGAATGCCGCTTGACTCACGAAGTTTTTTGCACCGCTTGCGACTGAACTGCGAGCACTTATCGGAAGAACAGTTAATACTCGTAAAATTCCAGCTATTCGTTTTAAGTTGCCAAAAAATCAAGTAGAAACCAATAGAGTTTATGATATCCTAAGAGAACTTGAAGGAAAATATGATCTCTCTGCGTAAAATTAAAAAATATTTTGAGGAAAAGATTCGATATTTCAAACAACGATCTTTTCGAAAAAAGGTACAGGCTCAAAAATCAAAGCAGTACCTTTTTCGTGCTACCACCGAGAAAAAACCTTCCATTTTTCAGATATATACGAACAAGAAAAAATTGAATCAGTTTGCGAATATCTTTGTTTCTTCTCTGGAGAATTATAAATATCCCTTTTTGGTGGTTTGAATTTTTCTTTTTCTTGCGTGTATCTATCTTTTGACACTTTCTCCATATTTTCGCATCGCACCATCTAAGGTGATTATAGAGCGAACGGATGATATTACGGATATTAATATTGCTTATAAGTCTATCGAGCCAATTCATGGTCAATCCATATTTTTTATTGATGAGTTTGAGATTGCGAATTTACTCGCAAGCATGCAGAAAAATATAAAATCTGCCGATATTTCTCGACTGTATCCGAATGGACTTAAGATTATTCTCCAGTCGTACCAGCCCCAATTCAACACTACTTTTACCGGTATTGATAAGAATTATGTTCTGACAACAAATGGAGTTCTCATCTATCAGAAGAATCCGCTTAAAAAAGCGTATCAGATTGATATTATAGATCCGCAGCTTTTGGAATCTGGTTTTTTTGATTATAAAGAGGGAATAGGGGAGATTTATATGCAGCGGATTTTGTTTGCGCGAGATACTTTTTTAGATCGTTTTACCGGGATAAATATTTCTCGACTTATCTATTTTAAAACCGAAAGAGAACTTCATGTCGCACTGGAAAGTGGGACCAGAATTATCTTGGAGCTTACCGATAATCAAGATATCGTCCGTCAGCTCGCAGCCCTTCGTTTTTATGTCGACCAAAATAAAGATGTTTTGAGTCTCTGAGATGTGCAGTATGTGGATATCAGAAACCTCGGACGTATTTTCGTCTGTCGAGAAAAAAATGTCTGTATGAATAATCTTGTGAGAATTTATGGGAAGTACTATGAAAAATAGTTAGAAGTTACACGTCATCCCGGAATCCGCTAGGATATCCGGGATCCATATAAAAATAGTCCTCCA
>CAZZNY010000004.1:0-109446 GCA_964655935.1 uncultured Candidatus Peribacteria bacterium | reverse complement strand
ACATACTGATCATTCCGAGTACTGTCTTATCTGCATATCACTGATATCAGATAGTAGTAGTTCCTGCTTTTATATCTATGCTACTTGCGGGTTTTGGAAGCGTTGCTGTTTTTGCTACGGTCATCTCGAGTGCTTTTGTGAGATTATCAAGATCTGTAAGTCTTGCACTATCTCTCGCAGAAGAAGCATATCCATTGAAAGACAAAAAAGCTATCGTACCAAGTATGGCAAGAATAGTGATTACTACGATGAGTTCGACGAGGGTGAAAGCTTGTTTGTTTTTCATGAAAAGGAGAAATTTAAATAACTATCTTAACCACCTTTCTTTAAAAGAGCTTCATGAATCGAATGAGCTGCAAGTGCTCATTCTGCTGCACTCATAATGGTTTGTTTGAATTTATTAGAATTCGTCGTGATATCGCCGGCTGCAAATATATCAGGATACGAGGTCTCTTGTTTTGCATTTACTTTCAAATACCCCTCTTCATCTTTTTCGAGATTGAATCCATCAAAAAGCGAAGAATCTGGATCGTTTCCGACTGCGATAAACACCCCGTCAACTTTTAAGGCAGAACCATCCTGTAGGAGCACATCTTCGACAAACATACTTCCACGAATTTCTGCTATCTGAGTGTTGAAGTGAATTTCGATATTAGGCGTCGCGAGAAGTTTTTCTACCCAAACTTTCTCAGCACGAAGAACGTCGCGTCTGACGAGAATATGAACCCGAGAACAAAGCTCGGAAAGATAGAGCGATTCGACCGCAGCCGCATCTCATCCTCAGACCATAACCACTTCTCGATTTCGGAAGAAATTCCCATCACACGTCGCACAATACGACACTCCAGAACCGATGAGCTTATCTTCCCCAGGAACTCCGAGTTTTCGATATTTATTTCCCATGGCTATGAGAATGGCTTTGGCGCTAAATTCCTGTCCTTGCATAGTTTTTACTGTAAAAGTTTCTCCCGTTTTTTCCACGGAAACAACCCGATCCTGAACGAATTCCGATCCGGAAACTTTCGCGTGAGCCATAAATCGATCCATAAGATCCGTCCCGGAAATACTCTCAAAACCAGGATAATTCCCGACGTCATGCGAAAGCGTCAGCGCTCATCCAGGAAGATCCGCGATAATAAGATTTGAAAGTTTGTATCGGCTTGCATACATTCCCGCAGGAAGTCCAGCGCTTCAGCCTCAGATGATGATAAGATCGTACATAGAAAGTTTAAAGTTTAAGGTTTAAGGTTGCAAGTGAGTGTCATCCTGAGTGAAACGAAGGATCCCTTGTAGACGACTTGTTTATAAGAGATTCTTCACTGTGTTCAGAATGACAATTCTTAATTCTTAATTACTTCAGCTATCTCCGGAAAAGAAAAATATCCAGTTCCAAGATTCAAGTGTTCTCAAATTTCCTGTGGAAAAAATTCTGCATGAAGATATCGTGCGAGTTTTTCTCAGAACTCGAAAGCAACCACTGGATCATTTTTTGCATGAAAAACAAAAAATTTTCCTCCTGTATTTCGAACTTTTCCAAAATCTATTTCATTTTCTGTAAAGCTTTTGATTTCTTTATAACCAAGGCTTTCTGCAAATCCTGCCACCAAAACTATTTTTCCTATCTTTGTGTCAACCGGAAGTGACTCAATATATCGTAGAATCGCGATACATCCAAGACTGTGTCATATAATGACAAGATCTTCATCTGGTTGCGATATAACCGAGTAAAGATGACGTACCCATTCTTCTTTTTTGGGAAATTCCGTGTTTGGCATCTCTGGAATATTCACTTGATAACCGATTCTTTTCAAGTCTTCCGCCACAGAAGAAAACCAATTTGCATCAGGTGAAGATTGCCAACCATGGACAATAATTGCTCGTTTCATAAAAATTATAAACCATCACGATTAGTAGTACCTGTCGAGGAATGTTTGAATTTTTGGATGATATTCAATCCTCCTCGAGCCGTCTCAAGCGGATCCGCTGTCGCATGCATAATAAAATCAGATGCATCAGATGCGGTATGGATTGTCAGAGTTCCAAAATTGAAAATATCCGCTAGAAGCCCTTTTGTCTCAGCATTGATCTCCTGAACTCGTTCGATCGCACACTCGGAAAAATCTCGATGCAAAAACGCAATCTGATCGATACCGATGACTCGCATATTGGTGATGATGATAAGATCAAGTTCGTTATTGATCCAAGTAACATAGATTACCAGAAGAAAAATCGTCCAATATATTACCAAAATAACATTCAATAAACCATCAGGAATAATAGTAGAAATGGAATCTCGAAAAAACAAAACAAAAGCGGTCGAGAGTATAAGTGTGAAAATATAGACAAAAACGTATGTGAAAACGATCCAGTGACGACGAATAACCATCTGAATTTGCTCTCCTTCTTGAAGATTTGCAATATTTGGGTGAGGAGTCATAAAAACAAGGATAATAGAATAATAGGAAGTAGGATATAGAATGGAGAATTTTATTTCTACCATTCTATTATCCTGTGTTTCTTTTTTCTTATTTATGTTATATTCGGCTTCTTTATGTAGTACGGTTCGATATTCTTATCTTCTGGGATAAATGCAAATTGAGTAAAAAATTTCTCATAATCGATATTCTGGTTAATGTGAACATTTTGTTCTAGTGTAAAATCCTCTTCGTCTCACATTCCGGAATAGTTTCCAGAATGAATTTCCGAAATCGGAAGAATCTCAGGATTTTTTTCTGCTTCTGACCAGATAAGATATTCTCCTCGATTAGCTTTTACACAGAGTGGAAAGTCACTTCCCGAGCGGAGAAATAAATCAAATAACGTAATACTCTGTGTCGGAATATGATAGAGCGATCTCCAGGTATTCACGATGAGCGAGATGATCCGAGTAGCTGTAAATCCTCCCGGTCATGACACTGTCACGATACCAGAAATATTTGGAATATTTACATTGTTTTTCTGTAAAAAACCCTCAATCGTCTCAAGAAGAAAATCAAATTCATTCCCGTGTGAATCCCAAAGTTCCATGGCGATTATTTTTCCATTTTGAAACAGAATAATATTTCCAGGACGGGTAATAGTGTTTAAAAAAAGATACATGAAGGCAAAAAATAAGTCCTATACTATCCGCAGTATAGGACTTTTCTTATATTTTTCAAGGACAAATCTGAAACACTACTGAACAACATATTCTCATTTCAGTTTCAGAAGCACTTCAGCAAGAATAGTGTCTTGTATATCAAGAATCAAGTAGGTCGTATATTTTCCACTCTTCTGATATCCGAGCTTAAGACTCGAATCAATAAGATAGATATTGCCATCTCGACTAATTCCAGCAATTGGTTTTTTTGCACTATCTACGAGATATCATCCCTGTGGCAAGAACGGAACTGTTGCACCATTTTTAATAAAATCTTTATCAACAGCAGAGACTCGAACATAGATTCCATCTGGAAGTGTTTCATCGAAGTTTATTATTTTATCCACAGAGAGATTATTTGGGAAAGAGAGTGATTGGGAGAAAAGAACCGTACCATTCTCATCAAGAATTCGAGTGGTAGTCGGACTAGATTCGGTGGCTCCAATTACTTCAATCTTGTAAGTATCACTCGTCAACTGAATTTTTCCAGTCGTTTCATCCATCGTGGCAAGCGTGGCACCAGAGGCATTCTTAAGAATTGTTCCAGTCTGTGCCGCCGAGAGATTATATTCGAATTGTCAGAGGTCATCTGTCATCGTACCGGTTCCAGAGATCAAATCAATTCGTCCGTTTCGATGTCGGAATATATCAACTGGCTCATCTTTCAATGTTTCATCAAGGATTCCTTTTACGACACGATTCACCACAGAGGTAATTGTTGGAATTGGTGAATACACTTCAAGCGTCATTTCTTTTTGGATAGTATTTCCAGGAAGATCTTGCGCGAATAATTGCACGGTTTTTTTGAAGAGTGTCGTATATTTTCCAAAAACTAGATCAAACACGGTCGCTCCTCGAACGATAAGATCATCACCCGTTACCCATATGTTATCAATTCCAGAAGAGTCGAGCATATATTTGAGCATATTCGAAGTTCGCTTCTGATAGACGGGAACACGGAATGATTTTCCGATGTTTATAATTGGTGGTTCTCGATCTCCATGTATTTGTGGAGAAAACAATATAAGGTTCGTAACAGTTCCATCAAGTCCTCATGCAAACGGATAGAGTTTTCCATAATAATAATCGTTATCACGAGAAAGAGTGACCTGATATTCATTAGAAACATCTCCAAGATCATAGTATTCATAGGTACTTCCATTGTCGATGGTATATGTATTTTCATGATTATAGTAGACGATCTCCAGAGCAGCGCTCTTTTGGAGATCTATTTGAGCACCATGAAGAATTGGGAATCCCGAAAGTTCACCGACATTCATTTCTTTCTTTTCCGCAAGAGAATCTCGGAATAATATCACTCGACCACTGACGACACGGAGCTCTCCATCTTGCAGCCATTCTATATTTGTATTTGATTGCATAGTCACCGACTTCCACTCTTCTTCTCAATCAAGCCGATATTCGACACGTGCCCCATCAGCATCTGTATAGATACTTTTCCCCTCGGTTGCTTCGACACTTTGTCCAGCGAGAAGCTCACTATATTCTGGGAGAATAACTGTTCCCATACCATTTCCTGCTCAAAATCGAGCTACAGTATCATGCAAAACAATACCAGTAAAATCCGTTGTTTGTATCGTATCGTCTGATACATCAGCAATCATATCAATCACTTGTTTTTTTGTGTATGGAAGCAGTGCTTTTTCTGATGCTTCCGTTCGTCTGTCGAATCGATCAATATATTCAAAGAATTCAAATCTAAATTTCTTATCTTTTTGTTCGTCTGCCGGTCGAAACGAGAGGGTAATCTCATCTGGTGAATCAAATGATTCTACAAAATAATTCGCAGCGGATTGAATACGAGAATCATCGTTTGAAAGATCGAGAAATGCCTGCCAGTCTTTTACATCATAATCAGCAACAGCACTAGTTGGAACAGTATTTCCTGCGTATTTAATATAGAGTCCATTTCCTACACGGAATAATACATCCTCATCTCCATTTCTATGGACATCAAGGGGAATGACTTCTTCGTTTCATTCTGTCTCATCTTTATAATCAAACAAATGGAATTGCTTACCTCATTTGATAATATAAAGTCCACTATATTCATATTTTCATTCCTGACCGCTCGTAGAAGCGCTTGCTTCATCTGCTGCTACTATCGGATCTGCTTTTACTGGAAGAGAAGCATTGTAAGAGTTAAGTTTATTAAAGTCTTGTAAACCATTTACGATCGTGGACTGCAATTCCGTTCCTGTTTTTTTGATATCTTCTGTGAGAGGATCTACACTTGGCGTGTCAGAGAGGAATGCGGCCAATACTTTTTTATTCTGAGTGCTTAAATCTTTTTTCATGGAAGCGGTCGAATCGATCTCTGAAGCTGCCTGTATGGCCCCGATCGTAAAGCGCTTCAATGGAGATATTTCAAACAATGTTTTATTCCCTCGCATAACATTTTGAACTTCTGATTTTATCTTCGTATTTTCATTGCGTTCCTCCGTCAAAATCGAAGTAATCAAATTCCATTTTGTATTTTGCTGCTTCGAAAGCTCAGCAATAACAGCATCTTCTTTCGATCCATCATAACGAACTGCCGCATCCAGAACCGCTGCCATTTCCCTACTTTTTGGATCTCCGTCTTTTTGAAGTTCTTTCACATTTTCTGCTAAAATCTGTTTCAATCAATCCACAGTGGTAAGATTCTTTGATTCAGCCTCAAGATATTTAGTGAATTTTTGGATTTCTCCGATCGCTCCATAAGCGAAAGCTATGGCCGCTTTTTGAATACGAGCCTTCTCAACCGGCGTATACGTTCAAAGATCGATATTCGCACCATCCGCTCCAGGAACCGCAACATCCGGGATCTTTATGCCTCGTCCCATATTCGCAAAATCCGTAGAAAATTGATTGAATGGATCGAGAATCGCTCGAGCGTATTCGGTAATAAAATCCGCTTCGAATTCAAGATTTACATACGTGGTTACCTTAATGGCGTCTACCCAAGGATAAGAGAATTGTGGAAGTGAGACATCGAGAAAATCTATCGGTAATTTTCCTTGTCGTTCAGTAATAATAGCAATCTGTGTTCCCGCAAACCATTCTGGTACGAATGGATTAATACGCAAAAGACAGAGAACTTTTTTGATCAGTTTTAATATCTCTAAAAATGCCTTGAGATAACCGAAAAGTTTTGGTATCGTCGGTGGTGGTGGAAGTTCTGGAAGTTTCACCTCTGGAAGACTTGGAAGCTCTGGAAGATTCGGCAGATTTGGAAGTTTTGGAAGTACCGGAATCTGTGGAAGTGAAATATTAACATTCGGAACATCCGGAAGACTCAAACGCGGAAGATGTGGAAGTACGATTGGTTTTGGATTAAAATTGAATTCTGGAATTTTTATACGAATTCCTGCTCGAATATTATGAAGATCGAGGATAATATCCGGCCATTTTGGGAACTGAATAACTGGAATCTGCGGTAAAATCGCAGAAATAAGCTTAAATATAAAGTGCCAGAGATTCCACCTCTCATTCTTACAAGCACTACATTCTGCTTCATATCCAGCAAAAAGATCAATAGTAAGTTGCCAGGTTTTGAGAATAGCTTTTATAAGAACGTAGAGTTCGACCCATGCCCTAAAGCGCTTTCCATTACGCCCCATCCATCCAACGGTAACCTCCTGAATCACTTTTACATTACAGAGAATTTGTTCAAGGAATGTTTCTTTCCATGAAAGCAATTTAAAGAGTTTTTCAGGGAATTTTCCATAGTCTTCGAGAATTTTTATATTTTGTTTGATAGACCTGAGACTCTTTCCTGCATCTACTGACACAAGAGCACTCGCTCCAGAAGCAGTTCCAAGAGCGCCCCATTTATCACCTGCTCGCTTGATTTCATTTTCCCATTGTTTTGCGGTGAGCTGATAGTCTTTCGTCATTTTCTCCACTGCCTTTGCGTCGATCCATGGAACCGTCACATCTAATTCTTCATTTTCGAATTCAATAAGTGGCAACGAACCGAGAAGAGTAAATACTTCCTGCATTCATCCGATTGATTTCTTGTAATTATCTTTTACTACTTTATTAAGTCGTGTCGATGCACTTTCTTTACTACCTTCTCACCAAAGATAACTCGCACCTGGAGTTGGATTGTTTTTATTTGTTTCATCTCTTTTTTTACTCGCATCATCAGAAAAAGCATTCCTTGCCTTCTGTAAATTCTCATTAACTGTTTTTGTCGTACCAAGAAGGGCACTAAAATCAGGCAAGATAATATAAAGTGTTGGAAGATCGGTAAGTTTGTTTGAAAATTCTTCGATCTGACGCGTTACCCATTGCATGAGAAAATCTGGGAACGGGAATATTCGTTTCATATCGATTTTGAGAATATTTCCCCAATCACCATTTCCGACCGCAGTCATATCAATTCCTATCGATCCACCTGCAGCTCCGCCGGAATCATCTCCACCAAAACCGATAAGAGAGCTTCCAGATTTCATATTTCCTCAGATAGCTCCGATTCTTTTTACGAGTTGAGATCGATCATATTTAGATAATCAACCTGCAGCATGTTGGGTAAGTTTTTCTCTGTCATCGTCCGAAAGTGTTCATTTTGGTTGCGAACAAGAACTGGCATTTATATAGCTATTTCCAGAACCACTTCCACTATTACTTGAAGGTCCCGTAGAACCAGCATTCCCATCACTTCCATCATCTTTACAGGTGTTGAGTGGTTTTGCTGCGACGATACAGTTTCATCCTGGAGTCACGGGAGAAATTCCCGGAGGAGGAAGGGCTGCTGCTACGTTCTGCCCCCAACATAATGCCATACCAGCTGCTCCCGTAAGAGTCGGCGTTACGAAAATACGAAGTATACTCGTGTTTGTCGGCATGAGCCATCATCCTGCACCGATTGGACAAGGCGGCCATATTCGTACCATGGCACAGTTCGTATTCAGAGCGAAAATCGGTAGCCCCCTACTTACTGCAACAGTCGCAGGTGTCAAAGACATAAGTGGATATCCCATCATGACAGGAGATGATCCTGGTGCGAGTGGTGCATAATTCATCGGCATCGTAAGACATCCTCCACCTCAAAATCCACATCCAAGTCATTTTACGACATTATCTATTCATTCATTAATCGCATCAATATTTTCAGGAGTAAATGAAAACCCTTCTGAATCTGGAACAACGTTTTCATCTCCTTCTCCAGTGTCTATGTTCATCCCATCTCTCAATTTTGTGATTTCAGCGATGATTCGATCAACTTCAGTTTGATTTCCTTGAGCATTCGCTTTTTCAAGCGCATTCGTAAGATCCGTAATTTTTCAAATATTTGGATCGATCGGTGAGGTCGAATCGTCTTCGAATATTTTTGTGATTTTTTTGTACGAACGAACGGCGGTAGATATCCACATAAAAAACTTCGCACCACACACTCGAGTCGGATTCAGTGCGACATCGCCATATTCATCACTCGGATCAAAAAGACCAACCAATATTTTTCCAAGATCGACCGGGTTTGCTTTTCATTTGTAAGTGATCGTCAAAGAAGCTCACGGAGCAAGACTGAGACCATCGAATCCAAAATCATATTCTTCAGAATCAATTTTCTTCAATGGTAATTCTTGTGTTTTATCACCTTGAACAATAGTATATTTTGAGCCATCTTCGACATTCACAAGTTTATCGGGAGTATCAAGATAGATAATATCTTTAAGTGTTTTTGAAGAAGTATTTTTTAAAACAATTCGTACAGAAACGTCTCATCCAGTTGTCACAAGTCCGCCAGTTCCAGCTGTAAAATATTTTTCCACTTCCACTCACTTGGCACTCGAATATTCTGATCGAACAAAAGTGAGTTCTAGCGGCTTACGTGCTGGAGGAGCGTCTTCTGGAATGGTTGTAAAATTTACATCCTGCGATTGATAATCCGCTATGCTATTTTGAAAGTCATTCGTCTCATTCGCAAGTGCTGTGTTTGGCTGACCTGAAGCGTCGGTACCAGTCGAGCGAATAGTGCTCGCTGTAGCGTCAGGTTCGATTCCAGTATTGTATGCATATTTATAGTAAACAAAACGATCGAGTATAGCATTTTGCGCGCTCTCTGGCATCTCGTTTGAATTACTATTCTGAAGATTATTAGATTCTTGTACAAAATCCGTCTGAGATTGAGACATTCCAGCGGTATCGGAGAGCTGTGGAATGAGTCATTTATAATAGACTGCTCCGCCATCATTTCTTTTTTCTGGAGAAAGTTTTAGGAAAAGGGTTGTGTCGAGAATTTTTTTAGTAAATGATGTGATTAATTTTGTCGGGTCTGTCGTATCTGGTCGAGTACCTCCATAGAAAATATCTAATTCTCCATTTTCAAACAAAATAACAAGATCGTCTTTCCCATCTTTATCCATGTCAAAAACCACAAGCTGACGAATCTTAGAGCCATTGCCTTCGGACCGAATCTCTGAAGACATATCGCGCCTGAAGAGTTTTCCTTCACGATTCTCGAGAAGGAGAGGTTTTCCTTCGCGACTCACCATTATGATGCTGGAATATTTTTTGTTATCCGCTCAGGTTCATGAAAAAGCTCCGACATCTTTCATTCCTTTTCCTGCATCCGGTACATATGCCCAGTATCCAAGATCTTTATAATTTCATCCGTAATTCGCGAGAAGCTGAACCTTTCCGGATTCGTAAAACATAACAATATCTTCCTGTTTGTCTCCATTGAAATCCAGTTTTTTATAGGTTTCAATCTGCTCCCCCTTTCCTTCAGCGATCTTTTTTCCGATCGTTCGATCAAGTTTTGTGAGTGGATTTTTTTTCGGAGTCAAATGAGCGACTGGATCTCAGAGATTGATGGTCGAATAGGTTTGGTAGAATCGGGTCGAGTCCCCCATACCATTTCCTGCTGCAAATTCCAAAAGCATTTTATTGTTTTCGTGCCATCCGACTCCGTTTTCTTTATAAAAATGTTCGATTCCCCAAAGCTCTCCTCCACCAAGCATGGTCTCATCTGGTTCGCTCGGATTCGTCTCATCGCTCCACTGGAAAAATGATACACCACGAGCTCCCGCCGAAGAATTTCCGAGGTATTGTGCGATCGGGTTGTAGCGATGAGAAATCTGTTCAAGAACGATAGCTCATTTTTTTCCATTTAGTGCTGCTGGAAAAGATGATGAAGGCAATACTTCCACTGAAACATTTTTCAATTTCATCGCGATGTATCCGACTTGCTCTTTTCCGAACATAACACGCATGCCAAGATAATTTCCCTCTGCATCATCATCGATCTCAAGATTTACTCCTGGATATTGTTTAGTTATCCCTGTAGGTCCAAGTTCTAAAAGAGTGAGGTTTTTTTCGGAAAGACGGAGAGAATTTCCTTCTTTTTGACTTGTAGCATATGATGATCACTGAAGAATCGTATAAGCTCCTTGTCCAGAAGTACTACAAGAAGTAACAGAATTGCTCTCATTTCCTTCACAGGAAACCATCTCCGAAGTCGCATCTGGAATTACCCAAGCTCTCGCGATCATCTCTTTATAGATAGAGTCGTACAGGTTTATGACGATCTTTCCAGAAGCGCTTTCTATGGTTGGTTTTACAGAAAAGAGCGCACCTTGCTCTTGTACGCTGGCAAGATACTTCCCAGCTGGTGTGAATCAAAAAGCTTGATTGCTCAGGTATGGATTATTTACAAGGGTAGTGATAGCTAGCGATCGACTCTGCGCAGAGAACAAGAGTGCTCATCCAAGATAATCTGTCTGGGTGATATCTCCGTAATTCGAACCGAGAAGGGCCGTATAGAATCCGTTGTAATGAAGATTTGTAATTTTCTCCTGATTCAGGAAATAGAATGTATCTATCTTGGTAGCATCTTCTTTAGCTGCCGGAATGGTAATGGTTTTACCCGTTGTACTATTTGTTGAAGCTGGAGTCGATGTTGGAGTTTCTCCTCAGATAGCATCAATTTCTTTCATAGTATCAGCTTCTTCGTCCGTCGTGGAAGCTGCGACTCAATCTACATTCAAAACGATATCATCTATTTCTCAATTCAATTTGATAAGCACATAAGCCCCTCCTGGGATATCGGTAGCAAATATATTTGTCGTAACTCGACCTTTTTTAAGTGGAAGAGTAAGTTCTGAACCACCCTGAAGATGGATAATAGACTGATACTCTTGAGGAATAGAATACGTAGCTTTAAAATCGTCTGTCTTGTAGGAAGCAATATTTCAAAATCGATCATAAATCATAGCACTGAGTTCGATGGCATTTCCGTTTTTTGCTTCGATCTTCGTACTGACAGGAACGAGAGAAATACGTATCGGTCGTTCTGGATGAATCGAAAAAGTGTTTCCGGAAACAATATCCACTCCTTCGGTTTGAATATTTATTTTCACATCATCTTGAGCAATAATTCCTGGAGTATATTCGATGGTTCCTTGAGAAATACCATCTCGAATACCGATCATATTCGTACTGAGCGTACCAGCGACTTCCGGAATACTAAGAGCTACCGTCGAATGAAATCCGGTAATCGGATTTCCGGAATTATCGACAATCTTCACGGTTATACGATGCGGTGTTTTTTCTCAAACCGTTATTGTGTCTTTTCCTGCAATATCAACCACCACTTTTGCTTCTTCGATCGCTTCTATATCGACGAGTGAAGATTCTTTGTTTGGTGATTTTATATTGAATTTTATCTGATTGTTTCCAGCAGTATCAGAGGTAATCGGAAACACCCCAAAACCATCTACAATTCCCTGAGAAATAGTATTTGTATCAGACTCGATGAATTTTCCCGGTCCATTCAATGTCCCATTCACTTCATACAAGTCACCCTTGGTGAGATTATCAAATTTATCAAAAAGCTGTACTACCACGTTCACTCGTGAACCTTTTACAAATTTCGAAGTAGAAGGCAGGACGGTAATCTTAGAAACTGGTGCTGGAAGAACAGTGATCGTCTGTGTATCTTCAAATCCTTCGGCATCTTTAAATTCAAAACGGTATTGTCCCGTTTTACGAAGAATATTTGTGTCTTTATAGAAAAATAGTTTTTTATCGGAAATCTTAATCGGAGTCGTCGTAATCTCCTTATCTCGAAGCTCATCGAAAATACGAAGCTCATATGGTGAATCGAGTTCAATATCTCGACCAGCTGAGTTTCTTTTGTTAAATGAAAAACTAAGACTCTCGACACTTCCCGCTTCGAATTCAGACTCTCACTCAAGCGATGCAGAAAATACATCTCCTCGAATTCTTACTGTAACATACGGTGATATCTTATCGACTACGATATTCCCTTTTCGATCTTTCGTAAGAATACTCGCGATCAAGGACACGTCTGCATCTTTATATTTTGCACTGAGAGAATATTCCGCCATTCATTTTTGGGCTCGGATCTTTGCTGGTGTAAAAGAAACATATTCCGCAAGCGCTCCGCTATCGTTTTTCGTATAGAGATCATATACCCGTTTTTTCGTCGCTCCGTCAATCGCATCGATCGTAAGTACATCAAAACGAATCTGAGAAAAACTATCTGCCTCAATAATTTTATTATCTTTGAGGAGATCTACTAATAATCTCACATTATCTCAATACTGCAAAGTCCTCTTGTCAGTCCAAAGATCGATATCACCCGTGTCGATAATCTCTGCTCCATCAGGAACTCCATTTCCATTTACGTCTCACTCGGTCTCACTTGATTCTGGAATAATATCCTTCTCATCCATTCCGATCGTCGAAGCACTACAATTTCCTGGAAAAATACCAATACTTGCGAAACTTTGTATCCAACAATTAATAGCTGGAATCCAGAGTTGTTTTGAATTTCAGAGTGGCGGAAAAATCGGAGATCCTTCTGGACCGCCACATTTAAATTCTGCCGGTTTTTGTTCTGGTTCTGTAAGTTTTGAGCCATCGGAAAGAGCTTTTGTCACAGCCACAGCATCAAGAATTTTCTTAATATTTGCTGGTGCCGGTCATTTTTCTTCCGGATCAAGTCGAACGTACATATCTTGTGCCGTACCATTCGCACCGAGATAAGAAATCTCATAGTCCGTCTTTTTTCCGACATCTGGAATCGGATTTTTCGAATCGGTGGAGAGATAGTTTTCGAGAATATATTTGTATTTCGCTGTGGCACTTTTCAGATTCATCCAGATGGCATGCCTGACAACACTGTCGAGTATTTTTGGATCTGCCGAAAGAGCTCAGATCAGATCTACAGAACCTCAAAGTTTTTGAATTTCTTGCTGTTTTTCTAGAAGAATTTTCTTGATTTTCGTGAGTGCCCCCGTATAGGTTAATTCTTCTGAAGTTGATAATTCTACGCGAAATAAATTCGGATATTCGATCTTCGCATACCCTCCGACTCACTGAAAATCTACATATCTGTCATGGTCGACTGGCATCGATGGTGTCGCTTTTGCTTTTTTGAGTGCTTCATATTCTGTTTTTGTAGGAGATTTGTGCTCCATCCAAGAATGGATGGTTTTATATCATTTATCAGTACTACAAAATTCTACTTCATCCCAACCTAATTCATTATTGTAATTTTCTACTAGACAATCCTCATAAGAGGATGCATGTGCTAATCATCTATCAGCAGTTATTTCTCATTTTTTTCTCTCTATAGACCCTAATATATCTTGAAGTGGTGAACGAGCCCGTTGCCAACTAACAGGTCCAATAAACGGATAGCCCACTACTGCTGGATCAATATTATATGGTGAATGTCCGCCGAAAATTTCATAAATTTTTCATGCTTTATAAGAACCTGAATCAGTTTCAAAATTATCTATATTAAATGAACGATCCGCTTCTACCAAAACAGATCCAGTGTTTACGCTTCCACGAAACACACTACATTGTTCTGGAGTAGTGATATTATCTGCTAAATTTCCTTCTATATAATTATGTAATTCTCTTTTCAAAGGCACGGGATTCGGTCAGTCAGTGAAGCTACATTCTACACTATATGTCACTATTTTGATATCTTTCGCGAGTGACCCCTTTACGAGATCATCTATCGTTTTTTCGAGAATATTATTTCCCACAAGAAGGGATTTTTGACCTTCTGCATCTTTTTTATCGATCAAAAATGGAATCGTATCGACTCGCACCCCTTGGCCATCTCCATATCGACCCGTATTGAAAACGAATTTCATAAGGTCTCCGAAATACACATCATTAATCACGACATGAAAAGCTTTTACCATCTGATCTAGAATCTTTCGCGTCATATTATCTGGAATTTTCGAAAAATCCTGCTCTCCGGCACCTGTAGCATCTTTTAACATTTTTGTCACATCTGACCCAAGTTGTGTCGTATCAACATCCGAAGAGATATCGCCTGCGGAAAGTGCCGCAAGAACTTTTTGAACTTTACTGATAAGATATTTATTAACCCTATTATATGTGATGTCTTCGATATTTTTTTGACGCTCCTCGTAGAGTTTCCATGGAATATAGCGAGAAGATTCTTGTTCGCGAAATCCATCGAAATAAAACACGTATGGTTTTTCTTCCGAGGTCGCAAACACTCCCTGCTTGGTATAAAAATCATGTGTTTTGTCGAGAAAAGATTGTATCTGACTCACATTCATATCATCATATCAGCTATTTGGCGCAATAACCGAATGCCAAATCTCTGGTCGCTCTGCTACGAGAGATACATCTGTATATTCATAAAAATTCTTTTTTTGGTTATAGACAAAAGCTTTCTCATCAAAATCAGTGTAAGGATAGGGGCTCAAAAAAGTCTTCCCGTCTTTATGAACAACTGGAAGTGGTACCGATCAGATAATAATCGTACCAACCAACTGGGAAAGTCACTGCCCGTCACCTTGGTAGAAAAGTCGTTCGTTAATCGAAGCAATCTCGTAAGGGCTTATGGTGCGTGGAACTGGAAAAATAACCACTCGCGTGTTATCAAGATAAGCCTGAATATCTTCTGCGTAGCGTGTTATCTCTGAAGAAGCCTCATTATACGTGGATTCATCGACGATAAATGAAACAAGTTGATAATTTGCTTGAGCCGCAGCTTCAGTTTTATAAAAAAATGGGATCTCAAAAGTCTGCAAAAAAAGGATCGAAAATATAAGCAGGTATGAGATGTATCGTTGGAGTCTGGAATATGGCATAAAAGCAGGTGCAAGTAACACAAAAAACTACTTGCCTAATTTTACCTTATTTTCGCGAGTTTGCAAAAGATTTTATACGTTCTTTTTTAGCAACCGAAAAGGCAGCCTAAAAGAATTTTTTAAAAAAATTAGACAAAGCTTATTTTTTTTATAAAATACCGGGGCTTCTAGTAAAACAATACTTTTTTGGATTGGTAGCTCAGCTGGTAGAGCAACGCCCTTTTAAGGCGATGGTCCCGGGTTCAAATCCCGGCCGATCCACCATGTATAATCAAAAATCCTCTAACGCGCAAGTGTTAGAGGATTTTTATTGCGGATTTAAGAAGATTTTTATTTTTTATAGTAAAATCTCTGTAATAAATAATTTTTTATATTTTTTTCTTTCTTGTTATTAAGTTTTTCCTTTCTTTATGTTCAGAAACATCATTAATTATTGTTTTTAAGAAAATAATTATTCCAATCCATAAATAAATCGCCACAAATATCATTTGCCATTTCTGTTGGGTAATTAGAATATCCACCAAACTCTTATGAGATGTATTGTATAGTGAACAGAGCTTAATTCTTTTTTCTACCTCATATGATTTTGTTCAAGAATACGAAAAAGACCCAGATCATGAAATAGATAAATCTGCACTATCTAAACCAATGGAAAGAGCACTGATTATACATTCTGTCTTTTTCTCTTGAAATGGCTGATCAACCGTTGTAGTCAACACAAAAAATGCAACCACAAAAGTGGTCATCACAGAAAAAACAAGTTTTAATGTATTCATAAAAAATGATATTATATATTTATCCTTTTTTTCACACTTCTCTTCATATCAATAACATTTCCTTGAATTTTTGTAATAGTTTTATGTTTTTCTGAAAGAAGTCCGAAAATATCTGTAAACAAAGTTACAATTCCAGTAGCATGAGAATGAGTTTGAAGATACAGAGTATCGAGCGCACCATTTAGGGTAGTAAGAACCTGTTCTCGAACCATCGGATCTTCCAGGGCAGCAAGATAAGCTTCTTTGGTAATACGAAACTGGGCCGGAAGAATTTCCTCGATATTTGCCACTTGTTCGATCTCATCGATTTTCTCGAAAATCTCACGAATCTCAGCACTATTTAATTCCGTTCCGGCAATAATATGCTCAACCGTACTTGGTCGAATAAGTCATCTCTCGACAAGAGATTTCAGATACGCGAGTTTTTTATCTTTCTCGATTTTTTCGAGAAGCACTTTCTTTTCTTTCGAAAATTCGAGATTTCGAGCAACATCTAACTTTCTTTCTTCTTCAGAAAGACGATTATTTTGCTCAAATCCATAGGGAAGTTTTTCGAGTGACATATGACAAAGAATTAAAAAAATAAATTATCGATAGTAATATCCAAAACCCACAAGAATCATAAGGATGATTCAAAGCATAATATCCTTTTTTGATGGAATTTCTTTAAACATAATATATGCTAATATCAAAGAAAGGCTTGATCAAAAAAATCCAAAGAGTGTCGCAACAATAAGACCATATTCCTTCAACAAAAAAGTATCAATAAAATACCACAAAAACCACATTACATATGACGAAGACCGATATTTTATTGTCGACCAATTTAGTTTTTTTATATCTATAAATTCCCCCAGGAACAGAACAAGAAAAAATGCGACAAAAAGATATGAAAACTGGTAAAGAACCATATATTCAACACTCGAAATATATTTTAGTAAAAACACAATAACCAACAATTCTATAGTCCTGAGTAATTCATGAACAATTACAAGTCATAGGTTTTTTGGCATTGCCCTCTCTTCTGGATTATATGATCACCAAGCCACAACACCAAGAGCTGCGAGACAGATGAAAAAAGAAACGAGTGATGCATCTCGAAAAAACAAAAAACCCGCAATAATTATGAGAAAGTTATTGATTTTAAAATAAGGAATAATTGCTGACATTTTCTCTTCTCGATAGAGTTTCTGGGCAATGTTATTATAAGTGATAAAGCTCACCGCAAGAACAAGAAATCAAACGATAATTTTTGCATCGAAGACTAATCTATAATTAAAACCAAAAATAATAATCATTCCGATCACAAAAACAAGACCAATACACTCAAAAATAAATTGAAAAATGGTTGGTCGAAGGTTTGAGGTAAGCAGAGATTTTTTATAAAAAATCTCTGCGATACTTTCAAGGATAGTATTAATGGCTACCAAAAACATTTTCTTTCAGTTTTAACGAAAATAATAAGCCACACCGACTAATGCAATAAGTAAAAATCAAAGAGTAACATCTTTTTTCGATGGAATCTCTCGAAACATAAAATATGCAAGCAGCACAGATAGACCTGAGCCAAAAAATCAGAAAAGCATTGTCATAACAAGTCCGAATTCTTTCAACAAAAATGCATTTATAACAAAAGTTCCATAATTCAAGTAATATGCGGTAACTTGGATTTTTGCTACTTGTGTTGTCAGGTTTTTTATCTCACCAAGCTGTCGAAGAAGCCCTACCACCACAACACCAATAACAGCATAACTACATTGAAATAAAATAATATATTCCACCTCGGTGAGTGTTTTTAAAACATATGCAATAGTAATAACTTCCGCGGAACGCAATACTTGATGGAGAATAATTTTTCCGATACTCTTAGGAAATTCATGATTCTTGTAATCAAAAGACATCGCAACCATAAGAATAAGCGATCCGAGACAAATCAAAAAAGATATCAATGAAGCATCTCGAAAAACTAAAAAACCAACAACAATAAGAATAAAATTATTGAGCTTGAAATATGGAATCAGTGTGGACATTTTTTCTACTTTATAAAGCCCTTGTTCGATTTTGTTATATGCAAGATACGTTCCATTGATTAGCAAAAAACCCAAAAGAACTTGACTCGATAAAAAAAGCGAAAAATCAAAACCGACAATATACAAAATAACTGCTAAAATAGGAAACGGCAACAGCTCACTATAAAATTGGAATGCCACTGGAGAAATCTTTGAAATAAGCACCGCTTTTTTATAGAGGGCGCCAGAGACACTTTCGAGAATGGTAGAGACAAAAACCCAGAACATTGAAGATAATAGAAAGGAATATTTCGGTTATTATATGAAAAAATCAGATTTACAAAAATAAACCTGATTTCTTCTTGTTTGTAAGTTATTATTTTGTACAGCGAAAACCAAGATGAGGAACAGCATTTCCAGAATGATATGCTAAATATAGCTCATAAATCCCTTCTCGAAAAGCAAAATTCCAAAATCCACCACGAACAAAAATACCATTTGCTGAGTTTTCCAGATCTCCAGAATAAATCATTCAAACTCAAGCATTTGAATCATATAATCCTTTGGGTCAATAATTGGTCTTTATATATGAATTTTTTAATATACATTCACTTCCTCTCGCACTCCCAAACCAGCTCCACCATGCCCAAGTACCATTACTACATGCTGATGTTGTCAAAAAATCATCGGAAGCAAGATTGGTATTATTTAGAGTATTTGCTTTATTTACGTGTTCAATCATATTTCAAGCGAGATCCCATATAACCTGTCAGTTTGAGAGACTGAGTGTTCGCTTGCTATTAAGTCAAACTGTTGTTCCAGTTCATCCCGTAAATCAAATCAGAGAATCGGTATCATTCACACTCGCCACAAGGGCGCTTGCTGGATTATTACTCGAGTGTCCACTATAGATAAATCAACTCCCCACCCCACCATTGCTCCAGTTTTTCGAATTTGCTTCGATATTTCTTGCTATCGTCATCCATTCATTATTCGTGATCAGATGATATCCAGGTCAAAGATCAGTACAAGCACTAACGGCACTTGGTTGGGTAATGGTGCCAATCGGAACATCTAATGCATTACTTACTATTACATCAGTTACGCTATTGTAGTCATGTGTTTTAGCAGTGTTTCCATTTGTAGGTCAAATAACTCCACCTAATGCTTTCGCCTCATACTTCATCACACAGAATCCTGGTTGATTAAATTCTTGATTTCCTGGAACTGGTATAAATCCTTTCGGACAAGTTTTTGGTTCTCGAAAACTAAAATTTCCATTTTGAAGAGATTGTATTACTCAGAGGATCTGTCCAGATCAAACAATGGTGTTTGTTTTTGATATATTCAATGTTAAGTCTTTTCAAGTAGTCGCTATATCTATAATGTCACCTGTAGTATTCATTTGTTCGATCGGAGCAATCTCACTCGCTCCAGATTCTGTCAAAATACCAACGGCATCTCACTTAATAACCAAGATTCTTTTAGAATAATCTACCGCATAAGTAATATCCACAAATGGCGCTATTCATAAAGTATCAATATTTTCAAGAAAGCCTCATACAGTAAAATGGGTCCTATTAAGATTTGTAGCATAGGAATAATAATTTCCATCAAGACTATCTTTGCTTTCGCTCATTTTTACAAGACCGAGAACATTCTTTCAGGCTACTCACTGAAGAATAGAATAAAGAGCTCCTCCTGTCGCAGTTACGTAGGAATCTGGTATTGGTACGCTTCAGGCAGTAACTGAATAAACCGAAAGTCCTTTTGAAATATTAGTAATATCTGTAAGTCGAGTACTGTCTCTCGCGGAAGACGAATATCACTGAAACGAAAGAAAAGCGATAGTCCCAAGAATAGCAAGAATCGTAATAACGACAATAAGCTCAACAAGTGTAAAACCATTGTTCTTATTGCTATTTTTTATTTTCATATTGAATGAAAAACAATATAAATATCTCTTTTTTTTCTAATTGTTTTTTAATTTCTGATATAATATATCAAAATATGTAAATTCAAACTGTTTATTTTTTATTTAAAATCCTTCCGCCAAAACGACCGTTACGGTTTTTGGTCCGTTCGTTTCTGAACCAATAACATCAAGCATAAGGGCTTTTAAACGATATGTTTCATTATTTTTTGAGATGGTAATCATTTCAATTCTTGGATTTTTCAGATTTCTCACTGTTCCATCAAAAGAAACATCTTTCGCATAATATCCTCATTTTGCAAGCTCATCTCGAACCACTTCAGTAGATTTTGCAGTGATTTCCTGACTTGATTCGCCAGATCCTGATAGAGTGATAATTGATTGAATCGGCTCAAAAATAGGAAGATCTCCAGTAAAGGTAAATCTTACTTCTGAAGCGGCGATTTTTGCCATCATGGCCATCGGTGGTGTAGAATCACTCGTGGTGCTATATCAAGCTCCTAACAAGTCTCCTGTATCGACCGAATTGTCAGCAAGAGGCGCGGCTTCTGGTTTTTGCTCCACCATGACAGATTCACTTGTTTTTGTTTCTTTTGGAATCGGTGTAGTTTTCACCAGTATTTTTTCCTGCGGAATAATCTCTGGTTTTTGATTTTCTGTCTGAGGAACGATTGTTTCCTTATTTTCGTTGGTTGGACTCATGTTTCTTACTGCAGCCATATCTGGTTCTGAAGGTGTTGTATTTGAATTTTGAAAAGAAACCTCCGGAGTACCAAGTGTATCAGATCTTTCTGTATCAGACGAATCGGAAAAAATACCTTCAGACGAATCAATACCTTTGAGCGAAGAAGTGACTAATCAAGTTTTTGGTGTTTGTTTGAAGTTTTGTGTATGAAAAAGATTGAGCTGATTTGCGGAGAAAAATACGAACGAGGCAAAAGCGAGTCCTGATAAGAAAAATGACCACATTTTCCACGAAGAAAATCGAGATTCTTTTTTAAGAGGAATGATCGATTTTTGCGATGCTAAAACATTTGCCTGTCTTATGAGTTCATTTTTAAGGGTGTCCTGAAAATTTTCACGAATTTTTACTGGTGGCTTATAATGAACCATAAGTTCCATAACACGCAAAAAGTCTGGATTTGACTTGAGGTTTGGATCAAGATCCAGGAGTTCTTCGATGATATGTTGGATTCTAGGATCCATGGGCAAGTTCAAAGTTTAAAGAATTAATTTGTCATTCTGAGTGAAACGAAGAATCTCTTATACTCAAGGATTTTGCCAAACTCTATTATAAGGGATTCTCACGCTACGCTCAGAATGACATTCTACTTCCAAAAAAACATAATATATATCAAAAATGCTACATTCGAAGCAATCTGGGCAAGAACTCGAGAAACAATTTTCTTACAATTATCAACCGATTTTCCAGTGATTTTCGCTATCTCAGCATAGGAAAGATCGTCCCAGATTCGCATAATCACTATTTGTTTTTGAAATGGATCGATCGTCTCAAGATATTCGAGCACTTCTTCAAGTTTATTTTTCCGATCCAAATCACCACAAGCATCAGTCTCATATCAGAGAAACTCCTCTATATCCGCAATATCTACATGTTCTTTTCGAGTCCGATAATGATCGATAACACTATTGTGTGCGATGCGATAAAGCCAAGGTCTCAAATCATCTTCTCATTCTCCATCAAATCCAGATATAGCCTTCATGGCTTTCATAAAAATCTCCGATGTGATATCTTCTGCTACAGCACTATCAAGTGTTTTGTAATAGGTAAAATCATAAATCTTTCGAAAATAGGTGTCATAAATAATACCAAAAGCCTCAAGACTTCCGGCACGACAGGCGATGAGAGATTCGGTTATATTCATGCAAATACTATTCACGCGGGAAGTCCTCCCGCTAGTTAATACGATAAGTATATAAAAAAGTGACAAAAAGAGGAATAAATTTTTGAATTTTATAATTTTTTCATTCTAGAAACAAAAACATCTGCTTGATTTTTAGATGAAAAACAATAAACTTTGCTCTGCTTTTAAAAATCTCAGTCTCTAATTTCTAATTTCTCGTACCTATGTCAAATCTTACTCCTACCACTGATGCCAGCTTCGCAGATGATACTGCTACTGGTGTAACTCTCGTCGACTTCTGGGCAGAGTGGTGTGGTCCTTGCCGTATGATGCTTCCACGACTCGAAGAGCTCCAGACAAAAATCGGTGACAAGGCTCGAATTCTCAAGATGAATGTCGATGAAAACCAACAAGTTGCTTCATCACTTCGAATTATGAGCATTCCTACGATGATTCTCTATAAAAACGGTCAACCGGTAGAAAAATTCGTCGGATCTCAAGATTCCGCAGTTCTCGAACAAGCTATTATGAAACACTTCGAAGATCAAGCTGCTGCATAATATAAACAATAAAATAACCCCGGAGCTCTAAGAACCTCGGGGTTATTTTATCAACTATTTCGCAATTTTTTTCAGTTTATATGTTTCGATGAAATTTGTCAGCATTGGTGGTGGGAATTTCAGCGCTCGATTCGAGTAGTTAATGACTACTCCAGTCGCAAGAGCCGTATCCGTCTCTGTACCGAAAACATATGTTCGATGTTCGACGAGATCTCCTGGATCACCATAGAGACTTCCGTCAATTCTCAGTTGTTTAGGGCTATCCTGAGCACTTCTGGCCTTAATTCCAGTTGTTGAATTTCAAAGTGTCATAAATACTCCTGCAAGTTGCGTCACGTTTTTATCTATGTAGATATTTCCACTTTTTACGATAAATGCCCAACTTGCATCTTTATTGGTACCATATGTAATATTTTTGTTAATCACAAGATTTCCTGTCTCAACAATGATTGTTTTTACTCAACTCAGTGTTATTTCTGCATCAATAGTAAGATTTCCATTTACGACATATACTTCTTTTTGATCACCGAGTTTACCAAAGTTTAGATGATTAAATTGCGAAGCATTTGTATCAATTCTAATATTCTTTGCCGCAACCGTGGATTTAGTAGTATTTTTTACCGTATCAACCGTTTTTGTATTTACAGATTCTGTCGAAGTTTTTGTCAGACTCCAGTCACCGCTTTTTCCGGTCGTAGCAGTTGTAAAGTTTTTATCGCCCTCTAAGTTTGGAATAAAATTATTTACCACCGTACTTACATTTGCTCCTGATGGTTTTTGTGCATTTCCTCCAGAAGTATTTGAGATAATCGGTCGAGAGACGCGAATGTCAAAGTAAGATCGGTTTGCATATCCCCAAGCATCTCCGTATTGAACGTGAAAAGATTGGTTTATATTTCGTGGATCACTGCTTTTTGGTAAGCCTCATTCATTTATCGGATATCGATCCCAGATCGTATCTTGATAATCTTTATTATCAGGAATTAAGGATGTGGTTCATTTAAAGTTGTAATTCAACAACTGTGTACTTGAGAAAATAGTTTTTTGAATCGGCGCCTCTCCAAGAAGTTTCCATTCATAGAAGAAAGGATCACTTAAGTTTTTCAACTTATATTCCCTTGGACAACCGTGATTGTAAACTATATTATATTTTGATTGACCACCAGCATCATACCGTTTTTTTGTCATGCCGTAAGCATATCAATAGATAGCATCAGATAGAGAACATCCAGCTTGAGAAGTGGTAGAGATATCTTCTTCTGGAGGAAGTACTTCTCGATCCTCACAATTCGTACACACTCCATGTACCGCATCATATCAAGTACACACATTTCTGATAAATGGAAGTGGTGTAGATGTAGATGTAAGATCACAACCAATAAATGCTGTTGCAGTTCAAACCGCCTTTTTTGGAACAATAACCGGACTATTGTTTACGATATATATGGATGATCTATTTTTTACAATTCCCTTGATATAACCATCCGTTCAGGGATTTGCAGTAATATAGGCATCAATCTTGTCTCCAGCCTGAAATGCCGGAATATTGTCTCAGATAATTCTTCGGTTCGGTAGAATGAAATCAAAAACTTTTCCCCCTGGTGTCGTAATTGTGAGATTAAGAGTACAATCAATATTACACCATTTATATTTTGTCGCCCACTCTGTCTTTATATTACTAGGATCACATTCTTCATGATCACCATCAGAATTCGGCATTTGTACTATTCCATCTCCACAATATCATCTTGACCCCGGTGGAGGAGGAGGTGGAGTACAACATGGTCAACTTCCTCCATAAGTACAAGTATTGTTATTGTTGTTAAATGTTCTGCCAGAACCGGTCATTATACACCAGACTGGATTTGATACTCCTCCAGTATATGGTATAGTACATCTTCCGTTTGTCATAGGAGCAGAAGCATAGAGCTGACCGTTTTCTCTCAGTGATCGAAGCTCACAAGTACCATTTTCTCCTACTGAGTTTAGATCTCATAAACAAGTATAAACTCCGTTAGAATAAGATAATGTATCACATCTTGGAGATGCTGGACCACCACCAAGGCTTGCACTACAATTTCATCCTGAAAGACCGTCACATGTCCATGTATAATTGTGTACTGATCCATTAGATGTATCGAGAAAATTTCATACTGTCTGTCCTGATGGACAGAGTCATGGTGTTGCTGCTGTAATAGGACTTGCTTGTGATCCCGTGACCGTTCCAGCAATACACTGTTGTGCTGAGTTATAACTCTCACTACAATTCCCACCCGTAAGACCATTACAGCTCCAGGTATAGTTCGTGGTAGTACCACTCACCACTCCAGTAAAAGCTCAGACGGTTTGTCCTGATAGACAGAGACCTGGATAAGCTGCGGTTATAGTACTCGTTAAAGGCGTTACCATATTTCATCTTTGACAAGATGAACCTATGTTAAATCCAGTAGTACACGCTGGCAATCCTGCTGTCGTGATTCCCGATCCTGATGCATCGTGTCATATAATATTACATGATACATTTGTATTTCCAGAAAAACTTACTTGATGATTCCAAACAGCTATAAGAGATCCTGTATTTACAGTAAAATTTCCAGTATTTGCTCCAGTCATATTAAAATCAAATCGATCGACTCAGAATCCTGGTGCTGCGAATTCAGGAGAAGCAGTACAGGTACATCGAGCCTGGAAAGGAAGTGGATTTGTAGGAGTTGGAGGGGCTCCAGTGGCAACATCAATAACAGAGAGTGATTGACAAGTTGGTTGGAGTGAGTTTATAGTTATTTGTTGAGTACATGTTCAGACAGGAAGTGTTACGACACCAGTCGCATTGGTCGTCGTGATAATACACTCAGCGGCATATGTCCCAACCTGAGTAAATGTGTATGGACTAAACATCGCAATTCCAGGTCAAAAAAGAGGAAAAGCTGGCGGAGCTGTGGTAATCGGCATAATCGTCGGTACGCCTCCTGGAGGGGTAATCCTGAGTGAAAAAGTTGCTGGTGAGCTCAGATCAGATCCAAAACAGGTAAAGCTTCCTACATTTGGAGCTCCCGGATTAGGAACCCAGTTAAGGGAATTACACATTGGATTTGGTGGTGTAATTCAGAAACATGCTGGTGGATTTCGATTAGTTACAGAGAATGTTGCTGGATCACAGCTTACATTCATGTTACCATTTGCTTGACAAGAATCAGCGTTCCCATCTCAGTTCGCATCATTACAACTATTTTGTGGTGGCGCGACGAAACATGCTGGTGGATTTCGATTAGTTACAGAGAATGTTGCTGGATCACAGCTTACATTCATGTTACCATTTGCTTGACAAGAATCAGCGTTCCCATCTCAGTTCGCATCATTACAACTATTTTGTGGAACACTATCATACCACGCATTACAAGTACCACCAATATACACATCACCAGCTGGTGATCTGCATTCCCAAGTATAATTGTGTCGTGTACCATTTACCGTATCTACAAGATTTTGCGGTGTATAACCAGCCTGACAAAGACCTGGTGTATTTATGGTAATTGGATTTGATTGTTGTCCGGTAACCCCGCCATTCTCACAAGAACCTGTGGTGGGAGTACAGGTCGCAGAACACCCAGTAATTCCCCAACCAACATGATTAGAATCGTTTGGATCACATTGTTCTTTTTCGACATCAAGAATTCCGTCACCACAAAAAGCTGGGTAATTCAAAATACATTCTTTTACTATATTGTTTTGAGATAAATATCCGTTATTTGTAGAATTGAGAACATTGTAGTTGAAGGTATAACTATATTCAAATATTGGTCGACTTCTTCAGCTGGCTCTAACTTCACTCGTAAGATTTTGGAACTTAATAAAAGCGCCACTCACTGGTCCTAGAATCAATCCGGAAGTATTAGCATCAAATGCTATAACCCAATTCCCACCATTGTTTCCTGCCTCACCATTTGTATAACTTCCATCATTCAAATTTTCTCATGAATTAAACGGAAATCTCACTAATGGTCCACTACTAATACCGACCACTCCTGCATAAAGTGGCGTAACCACAAATACATTAGCGTTATCTTGCTGGCGTATGGTTACTCGCGTACTTTTATCGTTCGTAAAGGTATCACTGAGGTTTGCGACTCCATATCAATAGTAAATATTGTCCTGATTTACAAAACATTGCGTACACCCATTCGAGTAATTACTATTACAAGCAACCTCCGATATATTCGCTCAAAAGACGGAAGTTGTTACGATAAAGAGACTTGTTGCGATAACAAGCCTCAATTTATTTTTCCAACAAAAAATGTTTTTCATACACAAATAATACTAGTTATTAAATTCACTCGTTTGTTTGAGATCCTTTACACCATTTGATGGTGGAGTAATATTTGTTTTTGTATTTGTGATATCTCCTTTGATTGTATCAAGATTTACTACGGAACTTTCTGGAGCTGGTGTAGTATTCTTCGGTTGCAGAAAGAAGAATATTCCTATAACTCAAAGAAGTACTATTACTATGATTATGATAACCTTTTTTTTCATCGAAAAGAACGATTAAAATTTATTTTCCTGTTTTTTTCGCAAGTAGATCGGTTGCTATAACGGTATTTCGACGAAGATCTACTACTGGAGCTACTGGTACTGGATTGGGTTTAAATGTAAGAGAAACTGGATTTCCAAATTCATCAACAAGATGAAGTTGGCTTATATTCGTGCCCACTGGAACAGCATTTGGACCCGTGGAACTTAAAACATTACCATTTGCATCAACCTTAATCACGTCTCCATCTGGTGATGTCCATACTCATCCTCCGTCACTCTTTGGTTTTTCTGGCTGTTTTTCTCCGCCTCTTGCATAGATTGCACCCACGGCTACTCCTTTATTATACTTTCACTCTGCCGTAGTCATGCTTCCATTTGCCGACATGGTAAGATATGTTTCTGTAGGTGGAGTGACGTCATAATTATCTTTCTTGCTTGATATCTTAAAGCGCAGACCAACAGATTCATTGAAACATTGACCATACATAAAAGATATACATTCGGCCTTGATTGTAGTAGTTTTACCTCCTTTGTCAACAAAAACATAATCCTCTCCTCTCTTTATGGTATTGACAAATTCATCTATATTACTTACTCATAACCCTTTGATTGAATTCATCATATTATTCCAAATAGTTTTTTGTCCTTGTGCCATTTCAATTATTTTCCCTGATTCACTTTTTGAAACTATTTCAAAAGCCTTATCTCCTCATGCGATTCTTGCTGTTCCTGGAGGCATAGCATCCCACTGTTTTCCGAGAGATCTTCCTTTGTTGTCGATTTTATATGATGCTGTGAATGCAAACAAACCTGTTTGAGGATCAGATACTTCCCATCCACTTTTTGTTCCATTTTTCTGTATAAGAGTATCTCTGGTTTCCATTAATTCAGGCATAAATTTTTTCATAGCCTCTTTTCGATTGGCTCATCGTTGTCCCAGATAGTTTTCATTCGCAAGCTCTTCATTTGACATTAAGAGATTGTAAAGTTTTCGTGCAGGTTTTGTATGATCACTACCAGCACCATCTTTAAATAATCGAAGAAAGGTAGGTTTCGATTTTTTCCAGTCTCAGTTTCCGTCAATAAGATCATTCGCTAATTGAATAAGTTTTGTTGAATTAGAAACTTCTAAAGCGCTTATATATTCGAGAGCTTTTATTTTTTTCTCCGATGTAGGAAGTGACCTATCCTTCGTAATATAATCCATAGCAAATGCATCTTTATATTGTGCTATGATATTTGCGAGAACATTCTGATCTGCATTGGCAGGAATAATCTTTTTATGCTCTATTGTAAGTAATTTATTCAATGATTCTCTTGCTTTAGTATAATCTCACGATGCAGTAGAATTTTTATAATCAGTATTAAATGCTCAGAATTCTTTTGGATGTCTTTGAGCAATACCCACTTCTGGAATATCTTCTTTTGTAAGAATATTTTTATGAATATCAAACAAGATTGCCGCTTCTGGAATTATGGTCGGCGTACCTAGTATCCTAGTTCCTAGAGTTACTTTTTTTATTTCTAGCTTCTTTGGAGTATTATTTGCAAATTCATTTGTATTCTCTATCTTTTTAACATCTTCCGCTATATTCAAGCTTCCAAGAATCAAATTTGCTGTTTTTGAACGAGAATCATATCGAACATCCACATTCATAGGACCGACATTTCCTATGATAAGTTTGTTCGCTCCTTCGAATTTGATTTCGCTTTTTTTGTCTGATTTAATATAAACATTAGTTGATTCAAGAATGGATTTATCTCCATTTCCAGTAAGAGTAATGATTCCATCTTTTTCAGTAACAGTCACATCTGGAAGTGTTCTAAGATTAGCGAGAACCTCAGCCATATTCTGTACTTTTACTCCTTCTTTATTATGTTTTAATTGAAATGCATGTTCCTGGAGAGAAGTTGATGTTGTAGTAAAATCAACTTTATTTTTCTGAAATCCTGCATGTGGGAAATAAAACGGAATCGGTAGAAATCCTGCTCAGAAAAGTACTCCTGCAGTCATTCCTACAGACACTTTTACAGATCCATTCTGTTCTACGAGTTCTCGATCATACCATCTCTGAATAAGTGCTGACGATAATCGATCGATAAATCCTTGTTTTACCTCTGTAGAAAGACTACTATAATTAATGCTCTCTAGAAATTTTCCGATTTCACTTATGAATGCCTTTTTTTGTGTTTGAGGAACGGTTTTATCTATTTTTGTACTATTTTCTGTGAGTTTAGCTACGACATCTTTTGTATCCATTTTTGATGTTAATCCATTACAAAATGTCAAAACAGTTTGTTCGTACTCTGCTTTTTCAGAAAGTATTTTCTCGTGCGTTTTTCCTCCGAAATTTTTTGAAACCGTCTGATCAAGTGCGGCAACTGTTCCGATTCCAACATATGTCAGACTACCAGTGGTACTTCATTCGAAAGTCTTTCCCATAGTATATGAAAAATTCTTAGCAATGTATACTCCTGCTGGAATTTTCGGACTACTAACATCAAGTCATACGAATACTCCGGTCGTTACGCCACTTCAAAGATCGAATCAAACTCCTGCTCCCCAAGCCATTTTTCAGGTTTCTTGGTTTCGCATTCCTCCTAATTGAAAATTGAGTTTATCATAAGAGAGTCCTAAAGATAATCCTGATCCATGGTTTCCTGGGATATCACTATGAACGAGATTAATTGCTTCTAGTCGAAGTTGAGACTTGATAACCTCTTTATTTGCGATAAATTTTTGTTTTTCTTCTGGTGACATACCAAGTGCATCAATCTGTTTTTTCCACTCAGATTCGAATTTTGTATCAAATTCTCATTTCATTCCTTCGAGAACGGCCTGTCGTTGATTCAAGCTTTTTTCAATTCCTTTACTACCAGATGCGAGAACTTGGTATGGATCGACTCCCATATAAGAAAACATTGAAAGCTGAGCAATAAATTTCTTTTTTGCTTCTGGTTTTTTCATTTCTGTAAGAATCTCTTTTGCACTAGTTCCAGTTATCGTTAGACCTCCAAGCCCTGCTACATATTTAATATTCACTAAAAGTGTAGCTTTATCTTTTTGTTCTAGAGTTTTTAAAGCAGAGAAAACTTGTGGTCCGGAAATTCTATTGTGAAAATCTTTTTTTCCATCGGTAAATCCGAGTTTTGTCCAAAGGTTTTTTCTTTCTCCGATCTTTCCATCATCATCAAAATCACAGAGATACGCAAACAGCTTATCTTCATCAGTTTTAAGTTTCTCAACCTCTACTACACCATGTTTCTGCGATCCTGTTTCGACTAATCCCTGTTTTTTTATAGCAGCTTTTTCGATATTTTGCATCAAGCTGGCAATAACAATATCATCGTTCACCAATTTCTTTTCATCGCTCATTTTCTTGTAATCGATTGCAACCCCTTGAGTATCCTTTACTGGAAATGTAAAGTTTAGAAGTGAATTATAGTCTTTATTTCGCCCATCATTATCAAAAGCAGCTCAGCTGATAAGATATGCGTCATTTGTTTTTTGGATCATTCCGCAATCATCGAGTTGTATATGTTGATTCGGAAGTGGTTTATTATTAGCATCAAACTCTATGCTAAAATCTTTTTGAAGCCATTGTTGAATAAATTTCTGATTTGTGTTATTTGAAAGTGTAAATATTTTTAATGCGTCAAAACGAAGTCCTTTAAAAGTAGCGGTCATTTCCTTTTGCTCTTTTCGAACCTCTTTTTCTATCTCATTCATCTGAGTATTTGTCTCATCAACGGTAGCAAAAAATTCTTCTAAATTCACCTTTAGAACATCTGTTTTTTCAATTGTCTGTCTACTGGTAAGTCTTTTTCCTTGTTCATATATATTTTTTGCTTCTTTCATGTCTCGAATTTCGTTTCTTAAAACACCAAGCCACTTGTTATAATCTTCAGGTTTCATTTTAGATTTTGCATCTTTAAGCTCTCTCACTGCATTCGCGAGCTCTGTTTTATATGCATTTCGAGCAATAGCTGTAGCGTCTCGTAATTCAGAAAGTTCAATCTTTCCTGCCACCGTAACACTTTTGTCGATTGTCTGTTTCGCTGTTTGAAGATTGTCTAATGCTGTCATAATTCCAATTATTAAAAGTAAATATATTTTTGTTTGTCCCCTTAAGATTATCACATATCGTTCCGAGATGCAAGAATTCGACTTGACAGAAGATGATATTTCAGATATCAAAAATTAAAATTCCATCTTAAAGCCAAAAAATATACATAAAGTCTTCCATATTAACTTTTCATCTTCAGTTTTTTGACTAGAGAAAAAAAATATGGTAATCTTCTATTAATGAATAAGGACAAATTAAAAAATGTTCTTAATTCTTAATTCTAAATTCTTAATTCTTCGTAGTATGTGACTTGATCTTAAAGCACTCAAAAAAATAGGCCCAAATACTGTAGCAACCGATTCTGAAGTTTTATCAATAGAATCACAAGAAATAATTGCTCCTGTGATTGATTCTGTGCCTGCAGAAAACATCCCCGCACAAACTCCATCGAATCGAAGATTTTCACTTTCCGATTTTAAAAAGGAATCGTCAGAGTCGTCATCAAGTGTATCATCAATTATTACAGAAACTCCTGTAATATCAACTCAGGAATCCATAATAGAAGAGGCTACTTGGAAACCAGATGCTATCGTCGAAAATCCTATTACTGTAGAAAGTATTGTGCACGAGGAACCAGAAATCATGTTAACTGATGTCGAAGATGATCCGAAGGAAGTGCTTCTTGGAATTGATGAGATCGCTCAAGAAACGTCTCAAGATCATAAAGAAGAAACTCTTTCTCTTGGTCTTGAAAAAGAAGTAGTGGCAGAAACTGTTTCTACAGAACCTCAAAAAATATATTTTCCAGAATTTGATGTAACAAAAGAATTTGGATTTGAAGATGATTTATTTGGCTGATTAGAACAGGATGAAAATTCCTCATCTCAACAAACGCTTGAACTCGAAAAACAACCAAAAACTATCGAAAAACCTATAGAAGCGGTAACGGAAGTGGTCAATATCATAGAAACACCTGAAATAGTAGAAGAAGTACCTGTTTTAGAAAATTCCATCGTTTCTCCTGTAGAATCTATCACAGCAGAAGAGGTGGTAACAGTAGATATTCCGACACTTCAAGAAGCTCTCTCAGGATCGCAAGAAGAACTAGGATCAAATGAAACCCTTTCTCCTGAATATGTCGAAAGTGTCAAGAAATCACTCAGTGAGTCAGAAGTACGAAAATGAGGAATTTCTCGACTTGCAAAGACTCTTATTGCTGCTTCACTTATGGTGGTTATGTTTTTCGGAGGAACTATTGGATGGAACATGATATCAAAACATGGAAAAGCAAATATCACGGAGTCAACCTTTATTCCAGAAGTAGAGACACCAACAGTCACCACTGACCCAAACACAAACACTATTGAAACTCCAACGATAACAAATACCTGAGAAACAAACACAGAAGAAACCAATTCAGGAGAAATTCTAGCCGAAAGCGGCACTACCAATACTGGAACTATTATTACCGAGACAGAAACAGGATCTTCATCCTCAGGAACACTTACTCAAACTGGAGAAACCAATTCAGGCAACACTTCCACTGGAACAACAACACAAACTGGAGAAGTCACTCCTCCGACTACCAGTTCTACGGTAATAACTGATTCGGGACTCGAATATCGTGTCACAGAAAATACAAAAGTAAATATTCATCGACCAAGAAATCCTGATACTTTACCAAACAAATAAATTTCTCTCCTTAATAACCTCCCAAATTTGGGAGGTTATTTTATACCATGTTCATTTATTGCCAGCAAACCCAATTCTTTCTCTAAAAAAGCAGAGTGATTTTGGGTTGCTTTTTTTGATTTTTTCGTATCATAGAATCGCTTATTTTCAATACAAACCAATGAATCGCTCTCAATTTGAACACCTTCTTTCCATTCTCAAAAAAGTAATTCACTACACTCTCTCACTTCTTTTTATCGGAATTCTCATTCTTGCTCTGGTGCATCCGAGTCTTTTTAAGGAGTTTCTAGGTTGGATAGGTCATATCGTCGGTCAGATCGGCTTCTGGAATTATGGACTCGTAGCACTCAGTGGAATCGCAGAATCTTTACCTATTATCGGGGTTATTTTCCCCGGTCAAAACATTGTCATTATCGTCGGAAGCTTCTTTTGAAAACATCATATTTATGGACTCATTGCCGTCGCTACTGCTGGTGTCTATATCTGACACCAGATCGGCTATTGGCTCTGAGAAAAGTATGGAATCCAACTTATCGAAGAATACGGTCCTTCTGTAGGTTTTTGAAAAACCGAAGCTCGTTATCTCGAGGAGCAAATCCAAAAACGCTGAGGTATTTTTATGGTTTTTGGTACTTTTCACAACATTACTCGAGCTTTTGTGCCATTTATCGCAGGAAGCATGAAAATGGACAAAAAGAGATTTGCACTCTATAATTTTATTGGTTCTCTTCTTTGGGCCGTAGTAATCATTGTCGTCGGAGTAATGTTTGGTCACTATTACGATATTATTCTCAAGAAACTTCCTTGGATTCTCGGTGGACTTATGGTAGTGATTATAGGATACATCCTTCTTTTTAAGAAAAAGGAATTTATGAAGTATTTAGAAGAAAAAGAAGCAGAAAATCTGGAAAAGGAGGAAAAAGAGACTGAGAAACAGAGAAACAGAGAGACTGATAAATAATATTTTACACCTGTAACTTTCAATTTTTCCCATGCTTACACTTCCTTTTGCTACCACAAATGAACTCATTCAATCCTGTCTTGTACTTTTTTGTTCTTCTCTCATACTCTTCCCGATCATTCTTTTTAGTACAATGAAACTCTTCCGTAAGATAGGAATGCTCGATCAACCACATAAATATCCTCACGAATGAAAACGGGCGCCCATACCAATAGAAATAGGTATTACGCTCTATGTGAACTTTCTCATTCTCGCGCTCATCTATGGAGATCTTTCCTATAGAAAACTCCTCCTTATTCTCATATTCGGCTTTATTATCGTCACGGTAAGTATATTTGATCGACTCTACTCACTCGGAAAAAGTAAGTTTCGTATTTCTCCTCTCATTCGACTTCTGATGCAGATCGGAATCTGAGCCCTCATCGGAATCACGAGCATAAAAATCGGCTATATCAGCAATCTTTTTTGAGGAATTCTCTACCTGGATATGCTCCATGTTACCATTCTTGGCATCACTATCTACATTATTCCGCTTCTTTTTACGATCATTTGGTATGTTCTCGTCATGAATTCTTTGAACTGGAGTGATGCAGTTCCTGGTATGGCATCAGGACTTTCTGGCATTGCTTTTATCGTTATGGCCATGTTAACTATTAAGCTTTATCTCACAGACTCCACTCTTGCCTCCCAAGAAAATTCTCAGTTTGTTTTATTAAATCTTTCCGTTCTTATTCCTGCTATTGCTATCTATTGGTGGATGGATCATTCGCGAAAACATTTCTACGGAGGTGATACTGCGAGTATGTTTCTTGCTTTTATGATCGCGACGCTCGCCATTATATCAGGAGGAAAAGTGGCAACAGTGGCCAGTGTCCTCGGTGTCTACATTATCGATGCCTTCTATGTCATCTTAGTGCGACTCTATAATAAGAAAAATCCGTTGAAATGAGATATGATCCACCATCTTCATTTTCGACTTTTGAATCTCGGGTTTTCTCATAATTTTATCCGCGGGGCTGTCTATTCACTCGCACTTCTCTTCTGAGTCGCAGCTGTTTTTCTTGATAAAATCGGAAAATGATTACTATTCTTCATCTTAATTGTTATTGTCGTATTTTTAAGTCGAATGCTTTCGATTATCAAAACAAAAGATGATAAATAGAATCTGTTTTTTGGTCTCAACTATTTAATTTTCTAGAAACCATGTTCCGTCGCGGCTTTACACTCATCGAACTTCTCGTTACTATTTCTGTCATGGCAATAGTTGGTGTTACTGCCATGGTATCTTTTAGTGCGCTTATGAATAAACAGGATGGTTCGCGTCTCCAAGCTTTACTCGAAACTACCATACAAAAACTTGATTCATATGTTTCCGAATGATACATATCGGATTATACTCTCACTTTTGTTCCAGGAAAATACGGCTGTATCATAGAAAAAAACACCTATTCAAAAGCTCAAAACAAAAAACTTTCGCTCTCATTTGATTTTGTCACTTTATCTGGTACTATTTCCAGGTCGTCGACTGACGCTCTTATGACAGAGTTAAAATCACAGAACAAAACAAGGAAAACCCTGCTTTCAAATGATCAAACTATTTCTTTTGCTATTCCAAAACAATCAGCCTCAAGCGACTCTTTTTCCATAGTAAGCTATGTGGATGGCGACAGTACAAATATATTTGACGTTCTCTACTACAGTGCCATCGGTCAGCTCGAAAAACAAGATGGAATAATTCTTACACAAATCAATTCCGTGAATCAGAATGGGGAGATAAGTAATTTTTTAGGAAAAAAAATTATAAAAGTGAATAATTTGGAAGCGAAGGAATTAAATCTAATTTTTGAACAACAGAGTAAGAATTTTAGTGTGATACTAAAGTAGACTTGTCATTCTGAGCAAAGCGAAGAATCCCTTATACTCAAACAACTTACCAAAACCATCCATAAGGGATTGCCTGGCTATCGCCTCAGAATGACAATAATTCCTCCGGAATTCCGGGATGATATAGTGATTTCTCAATCTCTAACCCTCTATTCTATGATAACCATTGGTTTTTTCGGAACTCCATCGCTCGCTGCGAGGGTTCTCGATTCTCTTCTTGAACATGTCGATATTGATGTCCAGTTTGTCGTATCTCAGCCAGACAAGCCTATCTGACGCCACCAGACTGTCGAACCAACTCCCGTAAAAAAACTCGCTCTTCGACATGATATTCCCGTATTCCAGCCGGAGAAAATCAAAAACAACTCCGAATTTCTCGAGACGCTGGAGAAAAATCTGGTCGATTATTTCATCGTCGTGGCGTACGGAAGAATCCTCCCGAAAACCATCCTCGATATGCCAAAAAAATCCTGCATCAATGTCCATGGTTCTATCTTGCCAAAATATCGCGGTGCCTCTCCGATCCAATCCAGTCTCATCGCGGGTGATCCGGTTACCGGCGTTACCGTGATGCTCATGAGCGAAGGCATGGATGAGGGCGACATCATCGACATTCTTGAGATTCCGATCGATCCTTTTGAGACCGCTGGAAGTCTCTTTGAAAAATTTTGAGAAGTTTCGGGACCTTTCCTAGCGAGTACTATAAAAAAACTAGACGAATGAAAACTTTCACCTCACTCGCAAAATCATTCCGAAGCAACTCATTGTGCAAAAATCGAAAAGGAACACGGAAAATTGGATTTTTCAAAAAATGCAAAAGAACTTTTTCATCTCTGGCAAGGACTCACTCCATGGCCCGGTGTATATTTTGAATTCCAAGAAAGAAAAATTATAGTGGAAACTTGTGATTTTTTACCGGAAATTCTGGAAGAAGAAGTCGGAACCGTCTACAAGCTCCGTGGAAAAATAGGAATCCAGTGTGGTGCATGAGTATTGCTTCTCGGCAATATCAAGCCAGAAGGAAAAAAATCTCATTCAGCTCTCGATTTTGTAAATGGACACCCCGGTTTTGTCTGAAGTGTATTGAAGTAATAAGTAGAAATACTTATACAAAAATCAATGTTCGTCATTACGAGGCACGAAACAATCTAGATAAATTAATATCAATAGATTATCTCATGCTCCTCAGTCGCAATGACGATTTTTTCTTGATTTTTCCGACTCCTTCAATACAATACGAGCGGTTTTTGAAATGAAGTACATTTAATTGATTTTAACATTTCAACAATTTAACATTTTAACTTCCCCTAGATTGCTACGCTCCTCTTTGTAACCTTGTAACCTTGTAACTTTGTAACTTTGTAACTTTGTAACTATTCATATGTGGAATATCGCTAAAAATACATTCCGAGAACTTGCTCGAAATAAAATGCTCTATCTCATTCTCTTTTTTGGAGTCATTCTCATTGTTTTTTCTCTTGTTCTTGCTGCTCTGTCTCTCGGTCAGACTGAGAAAATCGTCTCTGATTTCGGACTTGCCATGATCGAGATGTTTGGTCTTCTGAGTGTTATCTTTATCGGAAGCCAGATTCTCTTCAAGGAAATCGAAGGAAAAACCATCTATCTCATTCTCTCAAAACCAATCGCTCGCTGGGAATTCATTCTCGGAAAATTCTTTGGATTTTCACTCATTCTTGCTTGTATTTTCGTCTTTCAGGGAATTCTCTTCGGTGCGGTAACTTGGTATTCTGGAACTCCATGGACTCCACTTTTTCTTGCTGCGATCGCTTTTAGTTATCTGAAACTTGTCTGTCTTTTTGCGATTATTCTCTTTTTCTCGACATTCATATCTTCACTTCTTGCGATTCTTCTTACGATGGGAGTATATGTAATCGGTCATGCGATATCTCCAGTGCTTGATACAGCACTTCGATGAGGGAATATTATTTTCATTCGTTTTTCTCAGTTCCTCTATCTTCTTTTTCCGAATTTTGAAGGTCTATCATTTCCGAAAAATGTCATCGGCTCACCAGTAACCATAGATGCTCTGCAACTTCTAACGAACGCAGGACATGCTATAGTCTATACTGCCCTCATCCTTCTTTTTACGGTCTTGATTTTTAACCGAAAAACATTTGAGCAATAATCCTCATAAACATGGTAGTCTGTATAAGTGCAAGTTCTCGTTTTAGAGAAACAACTCTTTGAATTTCTCAGATTCTGACTCAACTCTGAATACAACATTTTCTTCCAAACATGGAAGTTTGAAAATGAGAAGAGACATCCGACCTAGTTTTCGATCATTTTCATAAAATCGACAACTCTGATATGGTATTAGTAGTAAATCCAGATTGATACATAGGTAATTCTGTCAAAATAGAAATCTGATATTCACATGGAAAAGGGAAAAGGGTTGTATTTTTAGAAAAAACCAACCAATACGAACTCGATTGTCTTGCGCATGATTTTACATCATATGAGCAAATCGCAGAATACTTTAGTAAATAGTATCATGATAAAAGAAAATGACCATTACCCACAAGAATACCAATCTAACTCGGTAGAATTTTTCTATCGAGATTTTTTTGTCGATGAATCAGTACTTATTCCTAGATTCGAGACTGAATCACTCGTTAGACGAGTGATTCAGGAATCAATCAACATCAAGCCAGATATTCTTATCGACGTTGGAACCGGCTCAGGAATCATTCCTATAAGTATTATAAAAAATATCCTACCTCGTCATCCTGAACTTGTTTCAGTATCCCCAAATCAGCTCACTTATTGACTCGAAATATCTCCAGAAGCCCTCGATGTCGCGAGAAAAAACGGAGAAAAACATGAAACGAACATTATCTGGCAACAATCCGATCTCCTTGGTTTTTTTCTAGAAAATCCTGAATCAATCAACAAAAACCAAGTTATCTTCTTGACGGCAAATCTTCCGTATATCAAAGACGAAGACTGGAAAAATATGTCAGCAGACACTGTTTTCGAACCAAAAATCGCGCTCTTTTGAGGTGAACAAACAGGATTCGAGCTTTATGAATTGTTTTTTCAACAAGTTCAAGAATTTTTTAAAATATTTCAACCGAGACAACTTACCATTTTTATAGAATTCGGCTTCGATCAGAGAAAAATCGCAGAAGTTTTTTTCATAAAAAACTGATTTATAGCAGATTTTTTTGCGGATCCCGCAGGAATCGAACGATTCGCGAAAGTAGAGTTGTCATAATCATTTTGTCATTGCGAGGCACGAAGCAATCTACAACACAACCACTCAACCCATCTAGATTGCCGCGTCGTTCCTCCTCGCGAGTGACGAATCGTTCAGGGGATCTTGAAACAAATTCAGGATGAAGTGCTTTGTAACTATGTAACCTTGTAACTATGTAACTATTTCTTCTATGTCCTTCAAAAAACTCAATCTCCATGACGGAAAACGAACCGACAATCCATTGGTGGTGAGTTCTTTTCTAATGGCGAAATTCAAAAAAACACTGCAAGAAAAGAATCTCTCCGTGCTTTCACCTCATATTCAAGGAGTGAAAGTCAGTGCGAATTCCATTACGATAATCACTGAAAATCCCCTCATTAATTCTGAATTAAAGTTACAGAGTGAACAATTTCTCGTGGATGTCGCGGCAGCTTCAAGTCTCCTCTCTGCCCCAGAACTTCGAACCAAAAAAATATCATTTCGCTAATTCTATTCTTTCACGTCATTCCCGTGAAAACGGGAATCTCATAAAGAAAAACTGTAACTCTATTTTCATGAAAAAACTTCTCTCATTTTTTCTCTCCATCTTCCTTCTGAGTTCATGTACGAATGACTATTTTTTGTATCATGAAAATACGGAAAAATATCTTCAAGACATTCAAAAGCTCGAACAAACCAATCAAGAATGGACGACTGAAAAAATAAGTAATCAGACCCTTTCTCTTCTTTCTACTCCAGACCAAAAAACACTCGATGCCATCATTAAAAAAATCGAAAATGCCAAGACTCGCATCTGGATAGAGAGCTATATGCTCACAGAAAAGCGAATCATAGAAGTGCTCATAAAAGCTAAAACTAGAGGGATTGATGTGCGGGTCATTCTTGAGAAAAACGTCTATGGAGCCACCACAATAAACAAAAAAACGTTTACTACGCTTCAAAAAAATGGAATCACTGTGACCTGGGCTGATCCGAAACAATTCGTTTTCACTCATGCAAAATGGATGATTATCGATAATGAGTTTGTGATCGGAACTGCGAATTTTACTCATTCCGCTTTCGTCACAAATCGAGAATTTCTTCTTTCTGGAACTGAAAAAACCACATCAGAAACACTCGAAAAAATATTTCTCGCTGATGAAAAATATGAACCGATTTCTATTTCTCATTCAGATCTCGTCATCGCTCCGCTCGACGCCAGAAACAAGCTCGAAACTCTTATCAAACAAGCAAAAAAGACGATCCATATCTACGCTGAAGTCTTCGGGGATCCGAGTATCGAGCAGCTTCTGAAAAAAAGAGCGGCAGACTGAATAAAAATCTTCATAGTGATTACAGATCCGAAAAAAATATCTCAAAACTCCAAAATTATCGAAGAATTTCAGCAAAACCATATATCAATTTTTGCGCCGAAAAAACCAGTAATGCATGCAAAAGTTCTTATTATTGATACAAAAATTGCATATATTGGCAGTATTAATTTTACGACGAATTCCATAGAGAGAAATAGGGAAATCTGAATACTGACAAAAAATTCAGCAATAATTTCCTCGATTCTTGATATTCACACGAAAGATTCTCGATAATTCCTTTATGAGTTTTTTTTGGAAAAACACATAATTTCAATATACTAACACTCGATTTTTTAATATCATCTTCCTATGCGAAAAATCGGATATTTTTTAGCAACCATTTTGCTCGCCACCATCCTTATTTATCAAGGGTTTTTTCAGGAACAAAAAAACACAAATAATGGAGTTGAATTTGATTTTTCTGACAACTCAGGATCGTATCTTCTCACAAAAACTGAAGATTCCGTCACAAAAAAAATTCTACAACCGAATCAAAAAATAGAAACAACCTCCATACTCTATGATAAAATCACGGCGGCTGACGGAATTTATCACACCAAGTGAGACACTTTTGAGTCAACCTATACAAATAATAAACTTTCCATTAAACTCAACAACGGAAACTATATTCTCGCTTTTACTGATTTGTATCGAGAATATGAAATTCTCTGAACAAGCTATAACATCCAACTGAAAACTCCTGGATATATTTTTATTCAAAACTCTCCAAGTGGTGCGAAAATTTATTCATATAGTGCCATTCTCGATGTTAAATTACTTCAAAATACTCAAGTGACAACACAATTTGATCTTCTTCCATCTCTCTTATTCTCCTATGATCCTTCTCAGAATTCTCGCCTAGAAAAAGCTGATGTTATTCGTATTTCAACCATTAATTCTCTCTTTTATATAGATGCGAGAAGTCCTGATTTTGATAAAAAGATTTTCGGATTGTCTACAGCCGTAAGAAGAAGAAGGGGTGCTCCAGAGACTACCTCTAATCTCCTTCCATTTGCTACAACGGATATTCAAAATGAATTAGTGAAATATGAATCACTCACGAATACTCTTGCTAAGAAAAATCTGTTTACTATTGGTGGAACCGATTTTATCGAAAATTATCCATTCTTGTTCGTAAATGATTCCAAAAAAGATGCTTATCTCAAAAACAAGCTTCTCACTAATCTTGTCAGCTTACTTCAAAAAGAAAAATCCGATCAGAACCTAGAGAGTGTTTTGCGAGAAATGAAGGATATAGGAGAATCCCGTTATCTCGAATGAAAAAAAATTATCATAGAATTTGCACGAATTGTGTTTTATAGCCAAAAAAGTAATCAAGATCTCTCAAGCCAAAACAATAATCCTCTCTTAAATATTGATAAAGAAATTGCGAGCCTCCGACTTTCACCTCTTACAACCAATACATACCTTCCGCTTTCAAAATTGTATACAAACTACGCTTTTTATTCTGATTCTTCACGATCAACTTTTGAGCTAGGGCTCAACGATTATCTTAAATTACTTCTAGAAAAACATCGAATAACAAAAGATGGCTTTTCGGTATTTTCACATTTTTTGAGTCAGTATCTTACACAAAATAATGATCTTTCTCAAAAAACCTTTTCTATCGTTTCCTATTTTATCTCTCTCTCAGAATGATACTATAATTCAATACAAGATAATCCCACAACTCAAGGAGAATATCTTAAAAATATTCTCTATAGCTATACGAAAATTCTTACTCAGCTCCAACTTACGCTTGATACCACTTTCTTCGAGAAGACTGCCGATACATGAGTCAAAATCAAAGAAAAATATCTGAGTCGTAGTGGACGAGAAATTGAACAAAACATCGTAGACATAGATGGCCTCAAGAGTCTTCTTGTCGATATAGATAAAGATCTGGGATCGAAAAAAGCTCCTTTTTATTCTTTTTTCTGAGTAACTCCAGCGGGTGAACGAGACAATTATATGCTTACCATCGAAAATTTCGAACAACTCAAGCATACCTATGGTATTTTTTCAGACTATCCTGCCTATCTGAATAATCTAGCCTTAAATGAGGCAAACAAAGAGGCGACTCGCCTCAGTGTAGAAACACCAAATACCAAAAAAACTCTCAGTATGAATGATCTAGTAAGTTATTTGAGCCAATTTAATGGCCTAAAAAGAGAAACAATTCGACCTACTAATAATTTTGAAACTGACGGTTATTATGCAGTTGAAGTAAAAATTGAGGACTCAGACTTCTTTTTTAAGCTCTATCCAAACAAAAAAAATACCATTGAAAATATCATCTATACTGATTCTGCTGGTCAAAAAAATACCACCAACCAAAGTTCCTCCATCGTGCTTGATGAACGCGAGGAAAAACTTAGAGAAGAGCGTTCTTCTTATGAAGACGTAGATCTTAAATTTAAATATGATTTTAAAAATACTTTTCTTGTTCTATTTTTAACCAAAAAAATAACAGGAGATACAGTTAAAAAACCGACAGAAACACAAAAACCGATGACTCCTCAAATGAAATCTTTTGTACAAGACAATCTCATTAATGGTGATTTCAAAACCATTGCAGGATTTTTCCCGATACCTCCAGCATCCATCTATACAAACATCGAAAATGGAGAATATAAAACAGAAATATCTTCCATTAAAAAATCTTTTTCAAATAAAAATGGTGAATCTTGATACGCCGAATTTGAGGGAGCTTACTCATTTGCAAGTCACTCTTTTGTTTCTCTTCGCTTTAGTGTATTGAATGATCAAACAGAATGATATGATTTAGGGTGATACAAGGTTGATATCTATCCTCAAACAATAAACATTCGAGATCTCGAACAAACCCTCTCTCCTCTTATGAATTATATATCGGTATTACGGTCACACTACTCATTTGGTGCAAAAAACTTGAAAATTGATTTGAATTCGAAAAAAGTTTACATAGACTCTCAGTCGTTTGATGTTATTTATTAATTATTTTTCTTATATGAATCTGAAAAAAATTGTTGCGATTCTTGGTATTATTGGACTTACCATCGGTCTCATTCTTCCGTTTTTAAATTATACTGAGGATGGCCAAAAAATCGATGCAAGTCAGACTGAACTCACCACTACTTCAACCGCATCTGTTAATACCGGAACATCCACTACAACTACCCCTGAAGTTAAGTAATTTTGTCTTAAAAAACTCTTTCTCATGCGAAAATTTCTTTCACGACCATTTGAACTCTTGTTTCGAGTGCTTCTTGTTGTTTTACCATTCCACGCACTTCTTACTGTTTTTTTCCAGTTTAAAATTGGTATTGCTGGTTTTGGGATCTACAAAGAGGCTCTTTTGTTTCTTCTAGGAATTGCCTTGATTTTTGAATATTTTCGAATAAAAAAATATCCAAAGTTTGACTACTTTGATTATCTTATCTGAGGATATATTGCCTATCTTATTCTGATTTCTATTGTAAACCATGCCTCAATTACGAGCATAATTTATGGTGGGCGTTATGATTTTGAGTTTTTACTCGCTTTTTTGTTTGCAAAACACGGAAAACAATTCTTAAGTGAGAAAATATCCTTCTATGTAAAAATGTTTTTGTATTCTGGTGGAATAGCGATACTTTTAGGTTTTCTTGTAAGATTCCTATTTGGAGAACAGATACTTATTCACTTTGGGTTTTCATCACGACTGAGTGTCTGGGAAGCGGGATGATCCATTCCTATCTATCATGGCATAGAATGAGCTTCTATACGACGTTTTCAAGGTATTTTCGATGGACCAAATCAAGCAGCATTTTTTCTTCTTTCCTATCTCGGAATTCTCATTCACTGGTTTTTTCCAAAAAAAGACTGGCATTGGCTGTTATATTTTCTTGGAGTCATAATTTTTGGACTTATTTTTATGACCTACACAAGAAGTGCACTTCTTGGTCTTATTGCTGGTGGTGGTCTCGTGATTCTTCTCAGCCTCAAAACCATTATCACGAAACATTGGCGTCAAGCACTTATTTTTCTTGGAATTCTCGCGATGTTTTCTGGGCTTGTCTATCTAAAATATGGTGAAACTGTAAAAGTTATCGTGCTTCGTGGAGGATCAACCAAAGGACACTATGAGCGAATGATTATTGGATTGAATCGCTTTAAAGAAAAACCCTTGGGTCAAGGACTGGCTGAAAGTGGTCCCGCCTATCGTGCTGTCCATGATATGACAAATGTAAAAGAAGATTTCTATATCCCTGAAAGTTGGTATATTCAACAGTTGGTTGAGGGTGGATTTATCGCACTTCTCCTTTTCCTTGCGATTATGGCAACCATAGCCTTTCGTCTCTGGAAAAAAAGCATTTTCATTTTCGGTGGTTTTATCGCGATACTAGCTATGAATGGATTGCTTCACTCGTTCGAGACCTCTTATGCAGCTATGTTATTGTTTATGATTCTCGGGTTATTCATGGAGGAAAAGAGAATATAAAAATAGTTATTGCGCTTCGTCATTGCGAGGAGGCACGACGAAGCAATCTCTGTGGGCACATACAAAATAGGAATTACTTCGTCGCTCACAATAATAATATATTATCTCCACTTCAATCTCTCAGTCTCTAAATTCTAATCTCTCAATTTTCATGTACCCAATACCACAAAATGAAAAACTGATAGAAACTAAAATTTGTCGAAAATGTCAGGCAAGTTTTCCAATCACCGATAAAGATATGGAATTTTATGACAAGATTTCTCCTATTTTTAACTGACAAAAATTTTCTGTTCCCTCTCCGACTCTTTGTCCGGATTGTCGAATGTGTCGACGACTCGCCTTTCGTAATGAGCGAAAACTCTATAAAAGAAAGTGTAACGCAACGGGAAAAGAAATAGTATCGATATATTCTCCAGACAAGCCTCATGTAGTGTATGATATTGATTATTGGTGGTCAGACAAATGGGATCCGATGAGCTATGGATTAGAATTCGATTTTTCGAAAACTTTCTCAGAGCAGTTTTCTGCACTTCTTCTTACTACTCCGACAGCTTCTCGCTCAGTAGACACAAATGAACTCTCCGATTATACTAATGAATCAGGCTTCCTTGAGCGTTGTTATCTTGTTTTTGAGGCTGGTTTTGATAAAGATTGTTATTTTGGCGACAATCTCATTCATTCTACCAATATTATAGATTCGTCCTATATTCGAAATAGTGAAAATTGTTACGAGCTTGTGGATTGTACAAATTGTTTTGGAGTTTTTTATTCGAATAAACTTACAGATTGCCGCGATTGTCTCTTTTGTTATAATCTCAAAAATAAGCAATACTGCATTCTCAATAAACAATATACGAAAGAGGAATACGAGAAAATCAAACCTGAAGTTCTCTCACAATCTGCTCGATATCTTACCCTGTATAAAAGTACCATTCAATCATCCATTCATGAACATGTAGTATCAATCAATAGTGTTGGTGTTGGCGATCATTTATTTAATTGTTCTGATACATATTATTGCTTCGACGCAACAGAATGTGAGAATGTTAAATACAGCTCTCAGGTCTATGTTTGCAAGAATTGTTATGATGTAATCAGCTTTGGAAACAACTCGGAGCAACTCTACGAATGCATGTGAGTTGGTACAAATGTGTTTCACTCTCTTTTTTCATCGCATTGTTACAATGACTTTTCAGACGTGTATTACAGTATGAAATCCGGATTCTGAAGTAAACATCTTTTTGGTTGTATCTGACTGAGAAATAAACAATACTGCATTCTCAATAAACAATACACAAAAGAGCAGTACGAGGCTCTCGTTCCAAAAATTATTGAACATATGATAAAAACCGGTGAATGGTGAGAATTCTTTTCACCAAGCATAAGTCCATTCGGTTATAATGAGACGATGGCTCTGGAATATTTTCCAGTAAAAAAAGAGACAGCACTAAAGCAAGGCTTCAGCTGGTCCGATTACGAGGCTCCATTTCCTAAGGTAGAAAAGATCATCCCTGCTGATAAGCTTCCAGATGATATAAGCAAAATTCCAGATGATATATTAAACTGGGCCATAGAATGTGAAGTAACTGATAAACCTTTCAGAATCATAAAACAAGAATTAGAATTTTACAGAAAACATAATCTCCCAATACCAAAAAGACATCCAGATCAAAGACACGAAGATAGAAGAACTCTCAGAAATGAAAGACAACTCTTCGAGAGACGCTGTGACAAATGCAAGACAAGTATCATCTCATCATATTCCCCAGAAAGACATGAGATCGTGTATTGTGAGAAGTGTTATAATAAGGAAATGATCTAAAGTCTATAAGGTCGAAAGTCTCGTCATTGCGAGGTACGAAGCAATCCACTTAATCAAACCATAAAAAAATACTATCATCTTATTCTATTCAAAACCATGAGTGACCTACGTTTTTGGCAAGAGAAAATCGCAGAAAAAAGAAAGACAACCTCTTTTAAAGACTTCGTAAAAGATATTATGAGTTGGGATACGCTTGTCTTACAAAAAAATAACAATCTTATCTCACGATATCCTTCCACCGAAAGGATAGGCAAGGTAGTGTCGACCAAAGAATTCGAAACCGATCGTGATCAATTAGTGAACAGTGGACTTGATTATGATTTTTCGATGAACTTTTTTGAGAATTATAAGCGCTTGTATAAAAATGCAAAATTCCCTTCTCTTGTAAATATTTGATCTGAAAATTGTGACTATTCTGATATAAGTGTCTTTGTACGTAATGCCTATCTCTCATTCACTACAGTAACAGACTGTGAAAACGTCCTCTATAGCGTAAACATAAAAGATGGCTCCAGGAACATCTATAATTCTGTTATGGTTTGGGATAAGTGTGAGAATGTCTATATGAGTTCAGGTATACTCCGAAGCATGAATGTTTATTATTCCCAAAATATTTTAAATTCTTCCGATGTTTGGTTTTCTACGAATTTAGTCTGATGTCATGAATGCATTTCGTGTAATTGACTTGAGAATGCATCGTATTACATCAACAATATATCCTATTCTCAAAAGGAATTTCTTGCTAAAAAACACGAACTTCTCAAAAACAAATCATGGTTCGAATGATTACGCACAAAAGAGAAAATTGTCTCTGGAAATGTTGGGAGCACAAACATAACGGGTGCATTAAATTTCGAATGTCATAATATTACAAATGGTGTATACAACTATCGTGTAACCGATGGAAAAAATATTATTTTCGTCGGCCTACCGAACTGAAACAATAATATTTATGATACTTACAACGCCGGTTCACCCGTCGGAAATAATATGTTTGGTGTTATGGGTGCTGGATGAGAGCACATCTACCTTTCTCTACACAACAACAATGGAATGTGTAATTTTTATAGCATACTCCTCGATGAATCATCTTTTTGTCTCGGTTGTTTTTGATTAAAAAACAAACAATATTGTATATTGAACAAACAGTATTCAAAAGAAGACTGGCTTGTATTGGCAGATAAAATCTTTACTCAAATGGAAAATGACAAAATCCTCGGAGATTTTTTCCCTGCCACTATGAATCCATATTACTTCAATGACACCGTAGCTTCCATGTTTAATATCGGGCTCTCGAAAGAGGAGATCAAGAAAGAATGATTTATGTGGCGAGAAGAAGAGCTTCGAGTAGATATTCCAGATGGCCTAGAGACAATCCAGCATTCAGACCTCTCTCAATATGAAAGTTTTGATGATACTGGAAAATGGCAGATAGACGAACAAATTCTTAAAAAGGTTATTATCGATGCAAATGGAAATTCTTATCGAATCATGCCTATTGAGCGAGATTTTTTACAAAAACACAGTCTCCCACTGCCGAGAATTCATTGGCTTGAGCGAATGAAAACTTGATTTAATTTCCGAACATAATATCTTAGGAGAAGACAGACAAGTAAACTCTCAGTCTCTCAGTCTCTAAATTCTAACCTCTTTTTTCCATGAAAATCGCTATCGTTCACGACATGCTCATCAAGCTCTGAGGAGCAGAAAATGTTCTTTCTGATTTGCTTGAACTCTATCCGGAAGCCGATCTCTTCACGCTCATCTATGATGAGAATCGAGTTGGTTCGGTATTCCCGAAAGAAAGAATCAAGTTCGTACCGAAGATCGCACAACGTGTCTACAATCTTTTCAAAAAACAATATCTCTGTCTACCTTTCTTGGCTCGCGCAGTAGAAGCTCTCGATCTTTCCGAGTACAATGTCGTTATTTCTTCTTCGAATTCTTTCGCTCACGGTTGTCTTACTAAGCCCGAGACACTTCATGTCGTCTACTATCATTCTCCAGCAAGATACCTCTGGGATTACACCCACCAATATGAACGCGATATGTCAGCCGGAAGAGGAATTAAGGCTTTCCTTTTCAAAATCGCAAATTGGACAATGCTTAAGCCACTCTTCGTCAAACTCAGACAGTGGGACTATATGGCTGGTCAACGACATGATATCGCGATCGCGAACGCGCGGGAAGTCCAAGGAAGAATCGCAAAATACTATCGTCGAGATTCCCAAGTCATCTATCCTGCCGTCTATACCGACAAGTTCGATATCGGTCCAGCCGCGCTTCCAGATCGCAGTTATTACTTTATCGTCGGAGCCCTCACAGAATTCAAGAAAGTAGACCTTGCCATCCGTGCCTGTAACGATCTCTGATATCCACTCGTCATCATTGGTTCTGGAGATCAGGAAAGCTACCTACGAAGTATTGCCTGACCGAATATCCAGATTCTCGGTCGTCGTCCAGATAGCGAGAAAGTCGAGTACCTTCGAGGTGCTCGTGGTTTTATCATGGCTGGAAAGGATGACTTCGGAATTACTCCGATCGAAGCAATGGCGTCTGGAGTTCCAGTCTTTGGACTTCGTGCTGGTGGACTACTCGAGACAAATGTCGAAGGGATGACCGGAGAATTTTTTGATTTTGATGATCTCGAAGAATGCAAAGCGAAGTTTCAGATATTCCATGAAAACATCCAAACTGGAAAATACGATCCGAAAAAAATTCGATTCCACGCACTGAAGTTCGGTAAAGAACGATTTATGGAGGAATTTAGTGCTGTCGTGGAGAATGCGATGAGAAGGTAATAGAAAAAACCTCTCTAAAATTAAAAATATTATTTTGTGGCCTCTCAAAAACCCCAACAATCCTTCTCCCAAAAATTCAAACGTTTTTTCGCACCAGTAAAAAATAATTACTGGTTTTTGATAAAGCCTCTTCTGAAATCCACGTGGTGATCGCTCTTTGTTATATATACCATCGAAACATTTAAACAAGCCACCCGTCTTATTCAACTCCATGATTACCAAACTCTTCTCACGATTACTATCATTTTTTGAATCGTTTTTTTACTCACAACAACCATTAGTTATTTTATCAAGCATATCTGATGGGCAACTATGGCCTATGAATGACCAAAATTGCTTCAGAATAGTGTTATGCCGGAATTTTTTCGGCTCGATAATACCGAAGTAGAAAAACTCTGAACCGGAAAACTCATAGAAATTGTTGGTTCGGGATTCAAGATTTGGAATAATATGTTCCAAGACATTACCCGAATGATTCCTGTTTTTTGCATCATCGGAACTTACTCCTTCATTCAGATAAAAAATACAGGGGGAATTTTTGCGATCTGAATGTTTGTTTGTATTATTTTTCTCTCTTTTTTCGTTCGATATATAAACAAGTGAGCAATCATATGGAGAAAACAAAGGAATACTCTGGAAGCGGACTATTCCAGGCAACTCGTTAAAATGCTTATGTCTAAAATGGAAATTGTCCAAAATGACAAAATCTCCTTTGAAATTCAGAAAGCTAACGATATTCTCTCGGAAACAACAACAAAAAATCTTAAAGTGAGTCAACGTCTTTGGCTCATGTTTGCACCGACAAACTGGCTTTCCCAGATACTCAAGATCGCCATTCTCGTCTATGGTGGGTATATGTTAAAAACTTGATTGACCGACTTTTCACAATTTGTTTGACTCGTTGCTATTATTGGAATCTTTGAAAGTAAGACTGGAGAATTTGTCGAGTTCTACAAGGATTTTACTAATAATTTTTCTCAGGTTCAAAGACTCTGGGATACACTCGATGACACAAAAAGAATGCGAAAAGGAACAAAAAACACTAAATTTATCTATAAAAAAGGTGACATTAAGATTCAGAATCTTACCTTTTGATATACAAAAAACAGTCTCGTATTTGATGATTTTTCCGTGCATATTTCTGGATGAAAAAAGACTGCTTTTGTCGGAGCTTCCGGCTCAGGAAAGACGACGCTTATTAAACTGATCGCGAGCTATATTCATGCCGATACTGGTGAATTGTTCATTGATAAACAAAATCTTTCCGAGGTAAACATAAACGACTATTACCGACACATCGGATATCTGACACAAGATCCTTCCGTGTTTGATGGATCTGTATACGAAAATCTCACCTATGCACTCAAATCAGTACCAACCAAAGAACAACTCGATACAGCCATAAAAAACGCAAAATGTGAGTTTCTTCTCGAATTCGAGCATGGACTCGAGACTGAAATCTGAGAACGAGGAATTCGACTCTCTGGTGGACAAAAACAACGACTTGCAATCGCAAAAATCATGCTCAAAAATCCAGATATCATTCTCTTAGATGAGCCAACGAGCGCTCTCGATAGCTTCAATGAAGAACAAATTAATATTGCGCTTCGAAATCTCTTTGACTGAAAGACGGTCATTATTGTCGCACATCGACTCCAGACTGTAAAACAAGCAGACAAGATTCTTCTCTTCGAAGAAGGAAAAATCCTCGAAGACGGAACTCATGACGAACTCGTCGCGCTTGGTGGAAAATATAAAAAAATGCTTGATTTACAAAGTGGGTTTTAGTTCTTGTAAAACCTATAATATAACCAATATGGTCATAGAGAATATCCATAAGACCTATCTCTCGATCGCCACTTCGTCTATAATTCTTTTAGTGGCTTTTATTTGGGGTTTTTCAGAAGCTATTTGGTTTTTTGTAATTCCTGATGTGTTTCTAACTATAATCGCTCTATTTTCTTTTCGAAAAGCACTTCTTGGTATTGGATTTGCCACCCTCTGAGCCATCATTGGTGGTGGAATATTATTTTGGTTTGGATGACTCCAGCCCGATAGTGCACAATCTTTTCTGTTAACTGTTCCACTTGTATCAGAAAAAATGATTCAAGTAGCACAATGACACATAGATACTCTTTGATACTATAGTCTATTTTTTTGACCCTCTCAATGAATTCCCTACAAGGTGTACGCGGCACTTTTTAGTAATATGCAGCTCAATATGTGGAACTTCCTCCTGGTTAGCATACCGGCACGAGCCTACCGCATGCTCACCTCTGTTTGCATGACTGCAGCCATAGGATATTTCTTGAATAGATATAAAAACTCGTATTCAAAATATCTTCCAGGAATTCATGCAATCGTATGGATAAATATCTATATTGCTTATACAATTCTCGTTTTACATACCTATTTTTAATTTATTCAATGCTTACTTTCGCTTTTTGTTCACCCGATCAAGTCTCCCGGTATTCACATGATATCATCCGTGCCCACCTTGGTCTCTCAAAGGAGTATATATTACCGAAAGATATCACTGGTCGACCACTTCCCATAGACAATCATTTTTATTCGATCTCACACTCGGATGGGCAAGTTTTTGTCTGAGTCGATATAAATCCCCTCGGAGTCGACATCGAAGAGATGAAAATACGAGACGAGAGTGTGCTTGACTGGCACTCGAAAAGTGACTGGAGTATCCTAAAAAATCGCGACTGGAAATCGTTCTATTCCCTCTGGAGTGCGAAAGAATCGACTATCAAGTGTCTTGGTGGTGTACTGGATGACACAAAAAGAGTTGCACTTCAAGAAAAACGCTCTATAATGCGTACTATTGATCTAATTTCTTTTTCGGAGGAACTGATTGTGAGTTATAATTCTGTTATTCTTTCTGTATTTATTGGTTTTAGAGATAATTTCATCTATTCATTCACCTCTTCTACATGCGAAAATACCGAACTTTTATAATTTTTCTCGCGCTTACGCTTCTTTGGAGTTTTTTCTACGGAGCCATCAAATATTACACCTGGTCTTTTTTCTCCTCTTCTCTCGACCTAAAACTCGAACAAATCGCAGGAGCACTCAGCTTCGGTTGAATTATTTCCTACCTTATCTGAGGAGTTCTCGCTTCCATATTTTCAAAACGCGCCATACTCGCGACTATCGCATGAGTGGCGCTTTTTTGTATCTTCTTACTCTTTTTTGGTGGAATCCAGAAGGAAGTATCGACTCTTATCATTATCGGACTTCTTGGCGGAATGTATGGTTTTTGGTCTATTACAAAAAATGCACTCGTCTTCGTGGAAACTGTAAAAACAGGAAAATCCGATACTTTCATCAATGGTTCTGTTGGGATTTGTCTCATAGTAATGCTTCTTGTCGGATCAGTCGCTGGTCCGAAAATATTTGAGCTTTTTGGTCCAACCGGTTCTCTTGTGGTGTTTATTCCCATGATACTTGCGCTCGTATTTGCCTTGTTTCTCGGATACACTTCTGAAGAAGATATTCGTCCTGCTATTCCACAGGGGAAAACTGTTTTTGTGCTGTTTCGAGAACTATTTGTCTCTTATCTACAAAATGCAAAAGAGCTTTTCAAAACCTACTGGATGATACTTCTCTGTGTCAGTCTCCTCTGGGCTACTTCCACTATAGTCGCACAACAAGCCATCACCTATTCCATAGAAGCATTTCATAAAACCGAATCACAGGCAACATTTATTTTTCTTTATTCTGGAATTGGTGCCATTATCGGAAATGCCATGAGTATGTTTATTAAGAAAAATCGCTGGCTGTATTTTAGAATTTTTGCCTACAGCTTTGCCACTCTTGTCTTTTTCTTTCCACTCTTAGCTCAGACCTACGAGCTCACGATAGGACTCGCTATCGTTGTCAGTATTTTGTTTGGCGGTGCTTCAAATCTCACGGATTCTTACTACTTTTATGAGATTGGTGTGCTCGGAAAAAAAGAGCACGGCTCTGGTCTTTATGGTCTTGTTATGAATATTATCGTTGCCATTCTTATGTTTGGCGTAGTAACGCTTGCTCCGATTATCGGTCGTATACATCTTTTCTATATTCTCGGAGTTTTACTTGCGGGGACTGGAATTTTAGTTCGGTTTAATTTGAAGAAGTTGAATATAACAAAATAACGTATTATTATATTTTTTATTACCAACTTATGAAAAAGGCACTATCGGCAATTTTAATTATATTATTTGTGTTTTCATGAATTTGAATGGTTTTTTGAGAAGAAAAAGATATGCAATACATTGTTACGGAATTGTATTATTCTCCAGACTGAAAAAGTTTGTATTATAATACTCTCAAGGGCAATATGATGTTAAACGATAAAATTATTGGTAAATGAAGAAATTTTCGTTTTTCTCCAGATTCTAAAAATTATGCTTATATTAGTGGGAGCGCTTGAAATATGTCTGTCATAAAAAATTGAGTTGTTTGAAATTCTTATGATTATATATCAGATCTAAAGTTTTCGCCCGATTCTCAGAATTTGGTTTATGTAGCATCGAAGAACGGCCAATCATTCATAGTAACAAATGATACTGAGTGAATAAAATATTCCCCAATATCACCCTTGGGAGAGCCAACCTATTCTCCCGATTCTAAAAGTTTTGCATATGCCATAAAAAAAGATAGAGAATCTTATGTAGTTAAGGATGGTGTAAAAGGAGAAACATATACGTCCGTGAATAATCTTACTTTTTCACCAGATTCTAAAAGTTTTGCTTATAATGGACTCTGAAAACAGGGAAATGTCATAATTCACGATGGTGTAGAACTTGGACAATGATGGGGATTTCAGTTTTCACCAGATTCTAAAAGTTTTGCTTATGTTGCAGGAAAACCGAGTTGAGCAAAAATCGAACCAACGTCTATTGTAAAAGATAGGAAAAATCTCTGAGAATGATTTACGTTTGCTTTTTCACCCGATTCTAAAAGTTTTGCTTATGCCACAAAAAAAGATGGGAAAATATTTGTGGTAAAAGACGGGGTTGCAGAAACTCACTATAATTATAAAGACTATAAGTATCCCGATTATCAAAGTTATGATCAAATAAAAGATCTAACTTTTTCACCCGATTCTAAAAGCCTCGCTTATGTTGTCGTGCAAAATGGAGAAACATTCATAGTAAAAAATGGTGTGGAATGAAACAAGTATGAAAGTAAAAATATTATTAAAACACTTATTTTTTCACCCGATTCTAAAAGTATTGAATATACCTTAGAAACAAACGATAATGGAATTACTAAAGATACTCTTAAAAAAGATAATACCACCCTATGAGAAGGTTTAGGTTTTCAGTTTTCACCCGATTCTAAAAGTTTTGCTTTTGTTGAATCACAGGGTTTTCTCAAATATTTTATTATAAAGGATGGTGAAAATCTGGGAGAATGACGACTATTTTCCTTTTCTCCAGACTCCAAGAAATTTGCTTATGCGGTAGAAAAAGATGGAAAAGACATAGTTCAGGAAATTATTAATAATTCTGCTTGAAGTGATAACGCTATCACAAATAGTATGACTTCTCAAAAATCATTTAAAATACTTACCCCAACACTCAGAGTATCTGTCGAAAAAAAGCTCGAGAATATGACAGCCGAACAACTGAACACACTCTTGCGAAAGCTAAAAATTCTCCAAATAAAATCAAGAAACGGTACTGAGAAAAGAAAAAATCTATTATCTGATATAAGAATTATTATTGAAGAAAAACTAGAACAGATAAAATAATTTCTTTGTTGGGGAATATTTTAAAACATCATTCACTCTTTTTCCCATGTTCATCCGCTTCATTTTCGCCTGTTATCGCGCCATACTTCGGACCCGTTATCGAGTCGAGATTAAGGGTCTCGAGAATCTTTCTGGATCCGATCCTTTTCTTGTGCTTCCAAATCATGTCGCTCTTGTTGATCCACAGATTATCGTTTCATATCTAAATAAATACATCAAAGTCGGTCCAGTTATGTCTCAGGCGTATTTTAATACTCCTGGACTATCGCCGATTTTTCGTGCTATCTGAGCGGTTCCTATCGGCGATCTCGATGCTGGAGCTGGAACTGAGGAAGAAATTCGCGCGAGTTTTTCGGCGATTACCGATAATCTCACTCATGGGAAAAACATTCTCATCTATCCAGCGGGTCAGCTTGCCGCACAGGGATTCGAAAGTATCATCGGGAAACAAGCGGTCTACAATATCGTAAAACTCATGCCAAAAAATACTCGAATTATCGGTGTGAAAATTCGTGGTCTTTGGGGAAGTCGCTGGAGTAAGGCATGGGAAGGAAAAACACCAAATCTCGTAAAAACAGCGTTCATGGGCCTTTGGCTTATTCTTTCAAACGGAATATTTTTTGCACCGAAACGCGATGTAACTTTGGAAATCGAAGACATTACTGAGCTATTAACGGAAAAAACAGACAATAATAGTATTTTCAATAAAACACTCGAACATTTTTATAACACTTCTGGTGAGGAACCGATGCAATACATTTCCCATTATTTTTACTTTGACAACATAACTGGAAAAAAAGCTCCAGAGATGATTCATGGTTCTCTCACAGAACTTTCTCGCACGACGAAGGTTGATCCAAAAGATATACCAGAAGACATAAAAAACACCATTATAGACAAAGTAGCCACCATGAAAGGATTATCACCCAACACTCTTTCTCTCGATTCTCGTCTCATTATCGACTGCCTCTGCGACTCGCTCGATCTTGCTGAAATTAAATCATTTGTCTCGAAAAATTTTAAAAATAGCTCGAATCCTTCGATTCTCGAACTCAAAACGATCGGAAACCTCTGTATGATGGCGCTCGGAAAAATGAGCAATGAGGCATTAAAGGCTTGTGACTGGAAATTAAATAATACCATCATTTGTCATCCTGAGTGAAACGAAGGATCCCTTACACAAGAATCGTCTACAAGGGATTCTTCTCTGCGCTCCGCTCCGCTCAGAATGACAAACGACAATCTACTTATAAACAAACTGAAAAAACTTCCAAGTGATACCACTATTCTCGATGGAATCAGCAATATCCTTAAAAGTCATAGAAATACCCCTTGGGCGTACGATCAGATGCTCTGAATCCAAACCTATGGCGATATGTACCTGAAAGCCACTATTCTTGCAAACAAGATCAAAAAACATATTCCCGGAAATCATGTCGGGATCATGCTTCCATCACTCATACTGTCGACAGTCGCTCTCGTCGCTGTCTATCTTTCAGGAAAAACTCCAGTTATGATGAATTGGACACTTCCGAAAAGCTCTTTCGAACATTGTATCGATTTTGCGAATCTCACTTCGATTATTACGAGCGCGAATTTCTTCGATAAAGTAAAAAATGAAGCACTCGAATGACAAAAAGAAAAGATGGTTTTTCTTGAAGATTGGCTCAAAAATCTTTCTTTCATAGAAAAAATCTCTGGGCTTGTCTGATCGAAATTTCCTCCAAAAATTACAAAAAATCCGATTGCTGCGCTTCTTTTTACATCCGGAAGTGAGAGCTTACCGAAAGCTGTACCACTCACTCATACAAATATTATCGCTGATCTTCGCTGATCGCTCGATATTTTTCCGCTTACGAGCGATGAAGCACTTATCGGATTTCTTCCACCGTTTCATAGTTTTGGTTTTACGATCGCTACCATTCTTCCACTTATCACCGGACTTCGCATCATCTACACTCCGGATCCGAACGACGCTGGAACGATTATTTCCCTCATCAAACACACGAAAGCTACCACGCTTCCAGCCACTCCAACCTTTCTAAAAATGATCCTGAACGCCTCGAATCCCTGAGATCTCGACTCTCTTCATTATGCTGTCGTCGGCGCAGAAAAATGTCCGAGCGAAGTATTTGATACCTTCGCAGCTCTCGCTCCAAATGGGGCAATTCTTGAAGGGTATGGAATCACTGAGTGTTCTCCAGTCGTCAGTCTGAATCCACCAAACAAACCAAAGCGATGAAGCGTCGGTCGTGCAGTTACGGGTCTCGAGATTCGCATTATCGATCTTGAGTCCGGTAAAAATGCAGAATCCGGAAAACAAGGAATGATCTTTGTTCGCGGAGACAGCATTTTCGGTGGATATCTCGACATGAAACTCGACAACCCGTTTGAACTTCTCGACAATGTTTCTTATTACAAAACCTGAGATCTCGGATATCTCGACGAAGATTGATATCTCTTTATCACTGGACGACTGAAGCGCTTTGTAAAAATCGCTGGAGAAATGATTTCTCTTCCATTTATCGAAAACACACTCCTCGAGAAATATGGAAATACTGAAATCCAGACCCTTGCAATCGAAGCAAAAGAACACGAAGGAGCTACTAAAATCATTCTATTTTCTGTAGATAATCTGAGTCTCGAAGAAGTAAATGAATATCTCCGAAGTAAGTGAGTGAATAATCTCGCTAGAATTCAGGAAGTGAGACAAATCGAGATCATTCCAATACTCGGAACTGGAAAAATTGATTACAAAGCTTTGAAAAACCTTATTTAATCACGATAATTCATTATATCTATGACGATTATTCCACTAATAGCATTAGTTATTTTAATAATCACAGGCTTCATTTCCGGGAAAATTTTCCTGAAGACGCTTGGTTATATTGGGATTACCTTAATTATTGGTCTTTTGTGGACCTGGATATATTGTAATTGAAAACACTGGGGATGTAGCCTAATGTCAGGGCTATTTTTTGTGGCCGTCATGTTTCTTGAAATATTTATTTGATTTGTCGCTGCAATCATTGGTGGTAATGAAGCAAAAATTCCTCCAAAAAAACAAAAAAATATGATATATTCAAGCCCAACCCCCCTCAACACAACATTGCCTACAGAAAAATCCACCTCCTTTATACAGAATAATGGTCGTGAAATTACTTGTTCGAGCCCCGGAATCACCCATGTTGCCAATGTTATAATAAAAACCTACAAAAAGAAAACTTTTGATCCCGGTGAACTCAATAAAGATATACTTCACGAGATCATCTTGAAGTTCAATCAAAAAATATCAGAACAAGATCATGAAGAGTTGGCTTCAATTTTTGAATGAGATGAGACTATCGAGGGTTTCTTAGAAAATGGCTGAAAAATTATCTTAAAATAAATTATATTTTTATTTTCCTAATTTTTTCTTTATATGGCTGAGAATAAAATGACTATCGATACGGTGATCTCAAAGATCATACCGGTTATAGGCGCCTTGTTTATTGTCTGAGGTCTTGGATACCTCATTTATAGTAGTGTATGGATGAGTATTGGAGATTGAACAAAGGTTGGACTCTGATTTTTTGCTGGTATCCTTTGTGTTGGTGGAGGATTTTCTCTCCAAAATAAAATGAAGTATTACGCAGATATTATAATCAGCATCGGTGTACTTTTATTCTATAGTGCACTTATCTACGGATCGCGAACTGCAGAAGCTGCTACAGCCCTTATTCCAGAACAAGCCACCCTTATTGTCGCCCTTCTCTTTACTGGTTGAATCGCCTACTTTGCTTCGATGCGAAAATCACATGTTATTCTCGCTCTCGGAATGCTCGCAGCCTATGTTACGCCATTTTTCATAGGACAAGTCGATAGTTGGCAATATGCAATATCTTTCAATAGCTATCTTCTCTATTTCTTCGCGGTGAATGTAATGATCTATTTCCTCGGAAAAGAAATCTCTCTTCATCGACTCATTCCCGTGAATGGTCTTGGTCTACTGGTTGGTTCTACCACTATTCATTATCTTACAACCTCATCTTCTACCGATAGTTTTTTCTCAGGATCTATTTTCTCAGCAATTCTCTTCCTCGGAATAGTAAGTTTCTATGTTACCGCTATTGTTCGAAGCTCGAATTCATTCTCTGATACGGAAAATAAATTCTTATTTCTCGGATACCTCTCTCCACTCGTTTGGTTCGCACTCAATCTTTCACGACTGGGTATCGACAATGTTGTTCTCAAAACAAGTTTTTATGCCGTTCTCGTTGCTGTTTATTTTGGGTGATGGTACTATCTTCGAGCTCTTGTCTCTCGTAATAATCATATATCTCTCTATATCGGCGGAATGCTCGCTATTGTCTTTGGGGTTTTCACTGCATTTCCTACATTCTCTGAATACACTGGAATTTTCGTAGCCTATATTGGAATTATTTTCCTCGCGCTCTATTACTTTCAAGAAAAACTTCTTGGTCGCGCCTTGTCATTCATTATATTTTCGGCTCTTGGTGCTGTTATAACTCTCTACCATCTTTATTTTCCAAGTGCTATCGCCCACTCAGCACACATCACGACAATAATGGCCATAATTGGACTTTTGCCCACTTGCTCAATCATTCTATTAAAAAACGATGCAGTTATTGTTTCTTCAAAAGAAAAATTTGAAGGTCTAAAAGTTCTCACTGATATGATTCCTGTTGTGGCTCTTTGTATTATTGGATTTCTCCTCATCAAAGAAACATTCTCCTCAGGAATCCCTCCTCTCTTTATGTTATTTACGGTTCCTGGTCTTCTGTTTGTACTCTATGCTTTTTTCCGAAAAAACAATACTCCACAGAGTCAACAGACCGCTTTATGGATAGGACTTGTTGGTTCATCTATAGGATATTTTTCTACCTTCTTTACACTTATTGGACGAATATATCCAGCACCCACCAATACTCATATTCTCCAAACAAAAGAATCACTTATCGGTATTATTACGACTATCACATTCTTCTTAGCGCTTTATATTAGTCGCCGTCTTCAGAAAATGACACAAGAAAATCGACCCTCCTTCTTTCTTGTTATCTTCTCGTACGCATCTTTATTATTGATAGTAAATCATGAGATTCTTGCAACATTTAACAGTCTCTTCTCAGTGTCTGAACTACAAAATATGGATGGTACCCGAGCTATTGCAACCACTTTCTGGTGGGCAATACTCGCGAGTTTTATGCTCTATACTGGGGTAAAAAATGGTCCAGGTCACCGAAGTGAGAAGCTTCTCGGTCTCGTGTTTATGGGGATTACAGTTTTCAAAATTATTGTCTATGATCTTCGAACATTCGATACCCAGCTTAAAACTATTGTTCTTATTATCGTTGGAGGAATCCTCCTATGACTCTCCTATTATCTCAATGCAAAAGGCTATCTCAAAGCTGATGAGTCTAACAAGGAAAATATTCCTTCGGATTCTATGATAGCCAAAGAGAAAGTTGAAACTCCAATATCCCTTGAGAAAAAAATAGAAAATATCGACACTTCTGGCCTATCTTCAGTTATCTTTGCATTTAACAGTGGAAGAAAAATAGAAATCAAAACAAAAAATCTATTAAAAATCGCAAAAATGGTTATTGATAACAATGGGAAAACTCTATTCACCCCTGGAGAACTCCAGACGGCCTATGCCTATATTGCAAAAAATTATAAAAGCCAGGTTTCGGAGACTGATTACAAGAAAATTACTACAGTGCTTGAGGAATTTGTACAAGATGGAGGTGAAATTGTTTTGAAATAATTTTTATTATTCACTTACTAATTATGCCAACCTGAGCATCATTCTACCTCTTCTGGAAAAAATACTTTCGTGCGTCTGGCCGAACGCTTGCCCTCTGGCTCGCCTGAAAATGAGTCACTCCGAATCAAGCGAGTTATCTTGCGATTCTTATTATCGCTCCATTATTTTGGTGTATCTACCTATTCTCGCCAGCAAATTGGATATTTTCAGTAGCTCTTGGTATCGGACTTTTTATCAAGCTCGTATTGAACGCTGTTGACGGAATCATCGCTGAACATAAGAATGAAAAGACGAAACTTGGAATGTTTTTGAATGTCGGGACAGATATTATTCCTGATATGTATATTTTTTGGCTTATCTGGATGAAATTCGGATATTCCATGAATATTCTTCTTGGATTCGAAGTAACACTCCTTGTCTATCTTCTCTGAGAATATATCTATATCGCTTTATATGACACTCAAAATGTGTTTTTTGGAAAAGATCTCAGGACAATTGCTTATATGTTTCTTGCCGTCTTGGGAATATTCTCACTCAGCTCAGACTATCTCTGGTATTATTATATCATCATAACCTTGATACACTATGTTGGATTTGGTATACGAAAATCAGGAAATTAGTCTTCTTATCGGGCTTTTTATCATAGAGTGACTCTATGCTCTTTTTGTAAAAAATGACTACCGAAAACAGAAAGCAATTGGCTGGATGATGATTACATTTCTCTGAATTCTTTTCTTCGTCCATGAAATCACAAGAGCTATTGCCATCGGGATTATCAGTATTCTTGCCATCTATGAATTCGCCAAAATAGTTCGTGGTAATTTCGTGATACAATGACTCCTCTGGATTGTTTTTCTTGTACTCATTGCTGGACGCTGATATTTTGTCTTCACAAGTCCGAGCGCTTTCATCTATCTCTTTATCGCAATTTCTGCCAGTGATGTGGCTGCCTATACTATTGGCACACTTCTTCCTTGGAGAAAATGATTTACCCAGATTAGTCCAAACAAAACTTTCAGCGGCTTTGTTGGTCAAATAGTATTTTTAGCGCTTGTCTCAATCTGGCCACTTGGTTATGCTTGGTGGATTGTTCCTTTTATCGGAGTGCTCGCTCCACTCTGAGATCTCGCGGAATCCTGGATGAAACGAAAAGCCTGAGTCAAAGATACTGCCAATTACATTCCTGGACATGGTGGTATTCTTGATAGAATCGACTCAAGCGTATTCATCGTCAATCTGATTCTCCTTGCACAATTACTTCATATCCTCTAAATAATCATGCGAAACTGGCAAGTCTGACATAAAATAATGCCAAAAATTATCCGAAATGAGGAGTTTATCACGATAGAAAATATTCGTGATTTTCGACATTCTAGACAATCAGTAGAGTCAGCCTATATTTCAAAAACTATACATCTCTCAAAGATTGAAGGAATGGATCTAATATCCATACCTTTTTGATTTCGAAATTCGCTTTCTCATATCATGGTAAGTTTTCGTTTTACAGACAGTGAGCCTCTTTGTCTTTCTATAGAAGCGCGTCGATCACAATGAGAAGAATATTCAGCCATCAAGTGACTCGTTCCACATTTTTGACTCATATATATTTGGTGAACTGAGCTCGATCTCATCGGTCTTCGTGCATTACAAAGACAAGATCCTGTATATCTCTATCAGCTCGATCTTTCTCTTAAACAAGTAAGACACATCTTTGAAAAACTTATACAGCGAACAGAAAATCTCTATACTAGGCCTGAAAACTACAATACCGTACTCGATAATTGCACTACAAACATCTGGAATCTTCTAAAGAAGTACGATTCTCGATTATGATTTTTTCATTATTCACCTTGGATTTCTGGGTACTTCGATAGATATTTGCTCGATAAATGACTTATTTTCCCGGGAGAAAATCTCTCTTGGGAACAGGCGAGAAAACTCGGTTTTATTAATAGACATCTCGGTAATGATGCAACTCAAATAGATTCTGCACTTCAATTTTCAAAAATTATACGTTGATGGTAAAAAATAAACTCTCAAATAAAGTTTTATGACCCAATAACAACAACTAAAACACAAAAAATATTCTATTTCCTAATTTCTTTTTATGCGTCACCATCTTCTCTTCTCTCTGGCTCTTCTTACGCTTTTTACCAGCACTACACTCGCGGCGAGTTCTCTCGATCCATCTTGTTTCACTCAGATTGCCACTATTCCAAATTCTTCCACCGCGACCATCAAAGTTCTCGCGAACGAAGATTTTTTCGCGACACAATGAGATGCGCTCCTTGCGACGAAATTCCTGTCGAGCGGAACGGAAAAATATCTCGAATATGCTGTAACGGGGAATTCGAGCGGTGACGGGAATTACAAAAATCTGAATGACAACAATACTTCGACAAATTGGTCATTCGACACGCAAGATCAGAAAAAAACGATTACGATCGATCTTGGAAAAGTCACAACTCCGAACACGATCGCCTTGAATTTCGAGCATCGTGCAGAAAAATACTATCCTGTTTTTTCTATAAGTACGGATGGAAAAAAATTCCAAGATGTCGAGGAAAATCGTCTCAGACAGTTTCCATTCCAATACCTCCGTATTCGCTTTGAAAGTTATTCTCGTGCCTTTGAGCTCGATAATATCAGTATTTCAGAGCTCAATTTAAAGGAGATTTCCGATTCTAGTTATCTTGTTTCCCCAACAAGTAACAAAAATATAGAACTCTACACGAATTATTCTTGTACCCCAGAAAAACTCGAATCTCTCTACAAAGATTTTCAAAAAGCACAAACAAATGCAAGTTTTTCGACCGACGTGAATACAAAAGAAATAAGGGCAGTCTTTGGAGAAAATCCAAACTATACGAAAGATTTCGATGCAGATGGTACGTTCAACGAAAATGACAACTGTCCATATGTGTCTAACTCTGACCAGCGCGATACGGATGGCGATGGAATCGGGGATTTGTGTGATCTTGATAATAGCACGAAGGATCCATTTTTAGTAGATTACGATAAGGATGGAATTCCCGATAATCGCGATAATTGTCGCTATGATTTTAACCCGAATCAGAAAGACGGTAATGCTGACTGAACTGGAGATGTGTGTGCATATGATGACAGTGATGGTTTTATGGGAAAGTACGACAACTGTCCAAATATATCAAATGCTGACCAAAAAGATGTAAACAGCAATGGGGTGGGTGATGCTTGTGAGTTTGACAAAGATAAAGATGGAGTCTTCGACAGTGTCGATACCTGTATTGCTACTCCAAATCCTGACCAAAAAGATGTCGATGGTGATGGAATCGGAGATGTGTGTGATAATTGCAAACTCTGGAATCCTGACCAACGCGACACTGATAATTCTGGCACTGGAGATGTATGTGAAGAAGCTGAAAAGTTTGCCAGGGAAAATGATACAGATAAAGATGGAAAACTCGACTTCGAAGATAGTTGTCCAAAAGTATCCAACCCCCTTCAAGAAGATTCCGACAAAGACGGAATCGGAGATGTGTGTGATAATTGTATAAAAATCCAAAACTCAGACCAGAAAGACGAGGATAAAAACAAGATTGGTGATGTTTGTGAAGATGTCGACAAAGATGGGATCGAATGATACAAAGACAACTGTCCGACGGTCACCAATCCAGATCAAAAAGATTCTGATAACAATAGTACGGGCGATGTCTGTGAAGATTCGGATGGTGATTATATCATCGCAGCCGAAGATAATTGTCCTTTCATTTATAATACTGACCAGCGAGATAACGACAATGACAAGAAAGGAAATGTCTGTGACGACAAGGACGACCGCTATGTCGAAAGCAATCGTGGATTTTTCATTGGTGCGATAATTGTGATTGCGCTTGGATTTATCGGTGGAATATTTATAATGCTTCGGAAATTACAGAAATAAACTATTCTCAGTCTCTCAGTCTCTAAAATTCCCTATTTCTTATCTCTTAATTCTTTTCCCATGCTTCGCATTCTGAATCGTATAGCCTGGATTCTTTCTCTCACCATTGGCTGGATGATTATGTTTTATATTGCCTCTATTTTTGATTATAACGATATTTGAGACTGGTTTGTCGGTATTATGCTTGTCGGGGTTATTTTCGGGCTCATCATTAAATGAATTTTTCTTTCTCGAAGTTTTATCGAGCGACATCTCGATCAAAAATATGATAATACCATTTCGAGCAAGGCATTTATTTGAGAGAGTGGCCACTATACTCAGAATCTTCACTCAAAACCAACTGAACAAGAAACCATAGACGAAACTCCTGTCGACTGGCATCTAAATCCAACCGAAGCAACTCATGTACCAAAAAACAATGAAGCTTTGTTTTCCAAAAAACTTGAAGAATCAGAAGTTACAGAAGAGATTGAAGAGATTGAGGAAGTTGTTCGATCACCTCGAGAACCGAATTTCTTTGAGAAATTTTTCGCTGAAAATGTAATCGCAAAAATTGGTGGAATTCTATTATTTCTTGGTGTACTTTTCTTTCTTTGGCTCGTCTATGATTCAGCTGGACCAGTAGGAAGAATTATTATTGGCTTTGCAATCGGTTTCACTATCTATGGTGTCGGTGTCGTACTTGATAAAAAAGATCTTGTAAATGAGTCTCGCGTTCTTCTTGGAATCGGCATTCTCGTGAATTACCTTGTCATTCTCGCTGGACGATATTTTCTTGGATGAGAGAGTGTTTTGATAAATGAATGACTTACGCTTGTTTTTCTTATTATGAATACGGTTTTTGGAATTGTTACCAGTCTTATCTATCGCTCAAAAACGCTTCTGGTTTTCTCGTTTATTGTTGCTTATCTGAATCCATTTCTCATCGGCGCAAAAGCAGGAGATGCTCCTTATACACTTGTCTGATATTCCCTCATTCTTACGTTCGGTGCATTTGTTCTCAGTTATCTCAATCAAGAAAAAGATATCGCCATTTCTCGATTCCTCCTTATTGCCGGGTTTATCGGTGGTGGAATTCTTTGTTTTCTCGCACCATTTAGTGACACCGTCGGATGGATTATAAAACTCGTCGGATTTACTCTTGTATCACTCTCGACTATAATTCTAGCCTATCGACAAAAATATCTCGATGCCATTCCGTTCTTTCTGATCGCTTCTTACTCGTGTATTGTTCTTTTTCTCATAAATGGATTTTCTCGATTTACGGTAGATCAAATAAATTTTGCGGTGTTTCTTATTCCGATGCTCGTGATTGTTGGGGTGTTTATCACCAACTCTTTTCTTTTTGCGCTGAAAACATCTACCAATCTCCTCGTTCTCCTCTTCGCTCCACTTCCTATTATTGTTTGACTCATTATATCAGGTGTCTTTGCTTCATACTTCGCGATTATGCTCGGTATGATGGTTATCCTCTATCTTGGTGTTTTTGCGAAGCTCATGAGTAAGTTATCTATTATTGCTCAATACGTTTATTTTGCAGTTTTATGAATATTTTTCTTTATCTCCAGTACGGTTGTTAATTTTGCTCATATAGGACAACTCATTCCTACTGAGCAAGCTTATACCCTTTTTATTATTGCGGGAGTGTTCCTTATTGCTTGTTACTATCTTTCGACTCGTAAAGATCTTTCATATCTTTATACGATTGGTTCGCTTGGTACAGTCTTCATTCTTCTTCCACTTATAAAAACTCAGTGAATACTTCTCCCAGCAAGTATTGCTTCTATTAGTATTTTTGGGATTACTAATATGCTTCATCCTTTCTGGAGTCGAACGCTTCGTGAAGATAGTGCCCAAAATATTATTATCGGATTTATTATTGGTCTTCTTTTTGTATGAGGTCAGCTCTATAATTTTTGAAGTGTCTATTTCCCTGGAGTTTCTCTTGGTCTTGGTTATATGGGGCTTGCTGTGGTATATACTATTTTCGGCATGTTCATGATTCAGCTTCTGGGCGTCACTTCTCTGAACGCAGAAAAATCAAAACCTTCTTCAGAAAAAAATATCGTATTTGCGTATCTTGGTGTAGCACTTTCTCTTTTCACGCTTGCAATCGCACTCGTACTCTCTTCTCATCCAGAAATTGTTTGAGTAGTTTGGCTTTTTGAAGCGACAATTCTTTTCTGGTTCTCTCGTGTAACAAAAGAAAATAAAGTTTTTGTGGCTGCTATTATTGTAATGATTATTGGACTTGGGAAAATGTCGACACTTTTTAGCCTTGTCCAGCCTGGAGAATATAAATTTCTCCTTCCTCTCATTCTCATTCTTGGTTCTTTCTTTGAAAATCTTTATTTACTTTCCAAGGACACAAATGATGCTGGATGAAGATTGATTCATGATATTTTACATATCATCGGGATGATTCTGGTCGCACTATTATTAAAAACAATCATTATCTCTTCCGGACTCGGCTATAACATCATCGGAATGAGCTTGTTCTTATTTGTTCTCAGTGCGGTCTATACATTCTGGGGAAAAAGAGTTCTCTCCATGGCACTTTTGATTGGAACCATTCTTATCTATCTCACCCACATAAGTGAGGCAAATAGTATTTTGTGAAATATTGAACTTGCTAAAACTAACTCTCTTAAATTCCTTCAATACGGAACAATATTTATCTTTTGGGCTGCGGAATATCTCTTTAATACCAAAAGCAGGTATCGAGTTATCGCTCGAGTCATGCAAGTGGCATTCTGGGTATATGCATTTATAATATCCACGATTTTTGTACACAACATTTTTACCTCTCCGTTCTCGATCACCATCTATTGGGGAGTTATCGCATTTTCACTTCTTATGTACGGTATTGAGAAAGATCGTATTGCCTTCCGAACAACCGGTTTGTATATTTTAAGTCTCACACTTATAAAAATTCTTTTCTATGATATCTGGTACTCTATCGAAAATGGTATTGTACGAGTCGTGGCGCTCATGCTTGTTGGAGCTCTCATGATCATCATATCTTCGATGTATACCAAGAGATTTAAGTGAAATCTTATGAAAGAATTTAATATTGCAAATGCGATGACTTCGGAAGAATTTGAAATAGAAGAAGATGAAGCAATGCCTTCTTATACAACAGAAAATTCAGCAAACACCAATTATGTGATGAATCAAAAAATTGCAGATGTTTCTATCGAGAATCTCTCTTCTGCTGTATTTATTCAAAACGATGGAAAACGATATGAAATACGAACAAAAAATATGATACGACTGGCAAAAATGGTAATTGATGGATCGAAAAAAACACAATTTGAGGCCTGAGAATTACTTTCCACATTCGAATACATTGTAGCAAATTACCAAAGCGAAGTATCGGTGGCTGACTACAAAAAAATTGTTTCCTTACTTGAGGAATTCGTAAAAAATGGTGGTGAAATAATTCTTCAATAATACCATATGTTCATACTTATTCCTATTGCCATATCTATCGGGGTTCTCTATCTTCTCTCTGAGAGATTATTCTATCGACGAATGCATCGATGGATATTTATGGCTATTGCGACCATCTGAACATGGACAATAGCTGGTATGTGTATCTGGAATCAAATAGGACTGGGTTGGTTTATGGAGACGACTGATATGCTCGGAAATTCCATTCAATGGTTTGATGGTGATGTGGGGAAATGGATTTCCTGGATATCCTCGGTAATAGGAATTGTTTTTGTGTCTTGCACGCTTATTGCCTGGATTATTATCCTTCCTTTTTCAAAAATACACTGGTGGCAATTCTGGAAAAAGTAAATTACAGTTGAACCAAAAAAAACCCTTCCGAATATTTTATTCGGAAGGGTTTTAATATCTTTTCTAAAACTTATGATTTTTGTTCAATCTCTTCTGTTAATAATTCTGGTTCTACGAGTTCATTCTTAATTTCTGCTTCGAGCTCTCATTCTACCTCATGAATAGTGGTTATTTTCTTCTGCTTCTTTTCCTTTTTTTCTTCTTCTTTCTTTTGATCTACTCCGCAATACGGGCAAACATCCCAATTTTTCTGAATCAAGTGTTCACAACCGGAGCATGCTTTTCGAAGTTCTATCCGGCAATATGGACAAAAATGAAAATCTTTTTCGATAGCCGCATTACAAGAAAAGCAGGTATGACTCTGTTCTTCATTTTCGATAAGATCGAATTCCGCGCTCTCATAGTATTTTTCGAAAATGGTCGTTCGAGGACGAATGAGAAGGTAGATTGGTAAACCAAAAATCGGAGTAAACACAAGTACGAGTAAAATAGAAATCACTTGAACAAAAAGATTAGATGTTCGATTCGTGATATCTTTTATCACCCAGACTACGAGGGCTCACCAAATAATAAAAAAGTATATGATCACTATTCGTAGGAACATATCGAGCGAGAACATTTGTGGAATATTTTGAATATACTGAGAAAATTGTTCCATAGTGATAACTAAAAAAATATTAGAGAACCGACTGCTTCCATGCTTCTATTTTTTTTGGATCTCCGGAAAGCAGTGCTTCTGGAACCTTTCTTCACATAAATTCTTCTGGTCGTGTGTATTGTGGATATTCTTTTTTTCCATTCAATGAATCACTAAATGACTCTTCGACAAGCGATTCAGGAGAAAGAACCCCTGGAATCAACCTCACCATACTATCAAGCACCACCATAGCGGCAAGTTCACCACTTGTAAGAACAAATTCTCAGATCGAAATCTCACGTATGTCAAACATATCCACTATGCGCTGATCGATTCACTCATAATGACCACAAATCATAATAAATTCTTCTTCTGTTTTCGCGATCTGTTCGGCTTTTTTTTGGTTCCAAAGATCTCCTCGTGGGGTCATATAATACAAGGGGATTTTTCTTTTTACGATGGAAAATATCTCGGAAATGCAATCATAGAGCGGTTCTGCTGAGATGATCATCCCTGGAAAACCACCATAAGGTCGCCTATCGACTCGACGTGTATTTCGTACCGAATAATCAGCAAGATTATAGATACAAGTCTCAAAGTGTCTCTTGTCTCTCGCGATCTTCATGATACTCGTAGAAAAGTATTCCTCAAGAACTTCGGGAAAAAGCGAGATAATGTGTGCTTTCATGAGATTATTTAATAGATACGAGTGTCACATCGAAAATGAGAGTTTTTCCGGCAAGTTCGTGAGTATTTGGGACCTCAACCGTAACTGTTTCAGTGGCCACCTCCTTGAGGATAATTTTTCCCACATTTGGAATTTCCCCTTCAAGACCAGCTATGAGTTTTTTACCGTAAAATGGATTTTTCTTGTTATTGATTTCAAGAGAAACTTCCATTTTATTGATATTTTTTATTGTAATATCATTGCCCTCAAAGGTAGCTTTTAGACCAACCTTTAGTTTCTTTCCCAAAAATGGATTTGCTGTGTTTTTCATCTCAAGAGTTACATTCTCTGCGCCAATCTTTATTACTTTTGCTTTCATTCATTCTGCCTCAAAATCACCACCAACCTTCAATTCTTTTACTCGATCTCCGAGAAGCTTAAGTGGTACATCTTGTGTGATAGTATCCTTAAAAGAATCAAGAGGTACTTTTTGTGTGATTTTGTCTTGAAAATACTGGATTGGAAGACTTTGTGTTGTGGTTTTTTCTCCATACGCATCTTTTGGTTCGATGGTAAGAGTTTTCTTTTCTCCGATCTTCATGCCGACTACTCACTTATCAAATCCGGCGATCATTTGTTTTGCTCAAACTGTGAATGAAAGTGGTTCATATGTACGACCTGGTTGAGATTTTCCAGCTTTTTCAGCCTCAGTCTGGATAGAAGTATCAAAAACAGTTCCATCTTCGAGTCGACCAACATAATCGACAGAAACAGTGTCACCATCTTTTACTACACCAGCTTCAGTCGCTACGGACGACTCCTCTCCAGATCCTGTCTGAGTTGTATTAAATATGTTTTTTGTACATGAAGCCAAAAGAATGACTGCAAGCACGGGAATAAGAATTTTTTTCATCTGAATTCTATTTAAAAATAAAGCCCCACCAGTATATTGGTGAAGCGCAAAGATGCAAGTTTTTTACAAAGATAAGAGAATTTTCTGTAGTGCCATTTCAAGGCCCACATCTCATTCTCCGACCATGTCTCCGGTCTTGCTGGCCCTATCAAGCTCTGTGAGTTCTGAGAAAAGTTGTTTGAGTCTACTGGTTTTCGAGCCGATTCTCGCAGCCTTATCGACCAAAAAAGGTTTTACATCAAGCTTATCCACAATTTCAACAGATTTAAGTCCAGCCTCCAGGAGCTTGATAATGTAGAGATTTTTTCTGAGATTTGCCATGATGGACGAAAAAACCATAAATATTCCATCTGTCTGTAGAAGTACCGAGAGTTCCTTGATTGCAGTAATTTTATCAAACACAAGAATCGCATCGATAAGCTTAAAAATACTAGTTTCTTGCGTAGGAACAACGTATTTTTCGATGTCAGACTCAGTTATTTGTTCGTCTCAGAAAAAGAGAGAGAGCTTTAAAATCTCCTGATCAATCTGTGGAAGATTATTGTTTTTATAACTAATAAGTTTTGTGATGGCACTAAATTCTATGGTTGGAAGATGATCTTTCACATATTTTCTGAGATCTCCTGGCTCAAGATTATCGAATCGACGAATGGTAGCAATCTCTTTTAATTGCTTATAGAGCTTATTGGTGAGCTGTGGAGAGTTTTGGACAAACACAGCAACCGTACTGTCTGGTATATTATCGATATTGTCGGCTATCCATCATTCCACACTCGATTTTCCTTCATTTGATGCTGGTTCCTCCGATTCATCATCATTCTTTTTCTTCACCATAAAATCTTCCAGAATCACCAATCTTTTTTCAGCAAAAAAAGGAAGTGCCGTCAATTCTCACTGAATCGTCGAAAGCTGAGCCGCTGGTGAAAGTCGAGAAATATTATGTTCTCCATGTTTCGTCGAAAAAAGCTCCAGCCACTTTTGAACTTCTCGTTCTATGAAGATAGTATTTTCTCAGGTGAATAGGAGAATATTCGGTTTTGGCATGAATTAATTGGTAGTTAGTGGATTGTGATTGGTGTTTAGTTGTGAAAGGTTGGTAGTTTATCATTCCCGCGGAGGCGGGAATCCAGGACAATTGACACCAACCTTTTTCTTTTCCCATCCTATCTTTTTTCCCTCTTTCGTCAATTTAAATACTTATAGGAATCGTGGAATAACCCAGAAAAAAAAGTTTTGAGGTGGCTTCCAGCTTGGATTCCCGCCTCCGCGGGAATGACAAAACCGGAGTTATTTTATGATTTCCTAAATACCAAGCAAACTTTTTAGAAAATCTTTGTGATTTTTCCAATGTTTCGTCTCGACACGTACCTTATGAGCAGTAACGATCACAAAATCGCCCGTTCGATCAAGCTCCATAAATTTTCTAAGCTTCGGCACATCAGTCGATCTGTCGAACTCGAAGAAATAGTTATGCATGACTTTTTTTAAGAGACAGACTCCATATTGAGCAAGTCGAAGCCGTGCCTTGAGCACGAGGAAGAGATTCTCGACTGCTTCTGGCAATTCGTCGAATCCTTGTCGGAAAGTATTATACGTAAAATCAAGATCTGCCTCATTTTCCATACTTTCCAGATTTCGGAAAAATGCTATTTTATCGACTTCTGAAGCGAAAAAATCATCACTGATGTAGTAAGAAATATCAAGCTCGATCTTGCAATCGATTCGTTGTCTAGATTGTCCAGTTTTAAGTTCTTCTATCTTCTGTTCGAGAAGTTGGAGATAGAGAGAAAGTCCCGTTTCCTTCGATCGTCCAGACTGCTTGATGCCGAGAATATCTCCCGCGCCACGAATCTCGAGATCGCGCATCGCGATCTCAAAACCAGCCCCGAGATGTGAGTGATTCACGATCGTAATGATTCGTTTTTTCGCATCGTCCGCGAGAACATCCTTTCGATACAGAAGATAACAGTGACCTTCGACATCCTTTCGTCAGACGCGCCCTCGAAGCTGATGGAGCTGAGAAAGTCCGAAACTTCCGGCGTCATCGATGAAAATCGTATTCGCATGAAGAAAATTCACTCCATTTTCGATGACTGTTGTCGAGAGAAGAATATTGTATTTTCCGAGTTTAAAATCCAGAATTCGATCTTCGAGCTGCTCACCATTCATTTGCCCATGAGTGATGATAATTTTTGCTTTTTTTCAGAGTAGTTTTTCGAGATCAGATTTGAGCGTTTCGATCGTCTGAATACGATTGTGAATAAATATTACCTGTCCATCTCGTGCAAACTCAAACTCGACTGCTTCTTTGATAAGAGAAAGATCGTATTTCGCAGCCAGTGTCTTGATGGCTTTTTTCATCGGTGGCGGAGTAGTCAGAACCGATACTTTCTTGACACCATTGAGCGCGAGATTCAGGCTTCGTGGAATCGGGGTAGCTGAAAGACTTAAGATATCTAGATTTGCCCGAAGTTTTTTTAGTCGCTCCTTGTCCATAACTCAGAATTTGTGTTCTTCATCGACTACGAGAAGTCCAAGATTTTTGAAGCTAATATCTTCCGAGAGGAGTCGATGCGTTCCGACGACACAATGAATCGTTCCATCTCGAAGTCACTTGAGCGTGTCTTTTTCTTCACGAGTCGTGCTGACTCGAGTCAAGATCGCCACATTCACACCGAAAGATTCCAGTCGTTTCTGAAGCGATTCATAATGCTCGAAGGCAAGAACAACCAGCGGTGAAATAAGAGCTGATTGTTTTCGATTCAAAAAAGCTCGATAGATCGCATTCATTGCCACTTCGGTCTTTCCAAAACCCACGTCTCATGACAAAAGTCGATCCATCGGGTTCTCACTCGCCATATCTTCAAGCACCTCTTCGATAGAAGTTTCCTGATCGTCCGTGTGCATATAAGGAAAAGCTTTTCTGAAAACCATCTCTTCTTTCGGGAATGAGAAAAAGGAATATCCCTTTGCTATGGCTCGGTTCGCATACATCTCAAGTAATTCTCGTGCAATCTGCTCGACTTCCACTTCGGTCGCACGAACCACTTTGCTCCACTCGGTGGAATCGAGTCGCGTCAGTTTCGGATCCTCGTTTCCGATGTATTTACTCAGACGATGAAGCTCGGAAACCGGCACGAAAAGCTTGTCCGATTCACGATATTCTACTTCGACATATTCGCGCTTCACGCCCGAAAGATCTTTCAATATAATCTGACGAAAAATACCGACTCCGTGATCCACATGTACCACATAATCTCCAGATTTAATCTGAAGCAGGAGATCGAGATTCTTCGCAAGTGTTCGTTTATATCGCTTTTTTACGAAGATATTACCAATCACATCATCGGTAATCACATATTGTTTTCCTTTTTTCTCTTCATAACAAAAACTTTCAGCCGAAATGTTTCCGATGTCGAAAATGTCCACTTTTGGCACATCATTGTATTCACAAAATCGCTCAACTGTCTTTCTATTTCGTGTATAAATAGAGATTCTCGAGCTATTTTTTTTGAGTAAATCCTGGAACCCGTCAAGATTTTCTATGTCCACATCTTCTCGTCCCAAATCTATACCTTTCATTCCAACTTCTGAGAAATCAATATACGATTCTGTATGTTTTTTAGCCTCGGAAAGACGTTCCCAGAAATCAAGCGACGAAAAAACGACACAAACAGGATTCATTTTTTGAAATACTACTTCCAAAGAATTATTTTGAAGGAATCTTTCTCAAAAATATCCATATAAAATAGCTTCTTTACGCTGTTTTTTTATCTCCCCAGAGACAGAGTCAAATTCAAAAATACCGTCGATCTCATTCCCAAAAAAGCTGATCGTAAGGACGGTATCATCATAGAATGTTCGGATCGTTACCGTGTCTCACTCCGCTTTGTAGACACCGGATTTCTCGAGGTGTTTATCAAACGAATATTCCGCATCGATCAGTAGTTTTACTAGATCATCTTTCGAGATTTTCTGTCCGCCAATAATGGTAATCTTCTTTTTTTCATACTGATAAAAATCTGGAGTAGAACCCAAAAGAATATCTTTGCTCACCAAAAAAGTTCCACGCGTAGAAAAAAATAGTTCCGGTGTATTTGAAGCGGTTTTTATGAAACTGGACGCCTGATCCGCCACCGCATCATAACATCGCTGAAACACCCGAAGTTCCGCATCGCTATCGAAAATAATCACCTTCTTCTGTATATCAATACCATCACGCACCAAAAAAGCTCGGGAAAAGAGATTTCCGGAGTGGATATAAGTTGTGTTGATTTTAAGAGTTGGCATACATGAAACGTCATTCCAGTCCGCCGCGGCGGATTTTGGACTACAAGAAACAACGAAGTAACAAAGTTTTTCCAGAAAATATCTGGGATCTTCCGCTTAAATACTCACTATTTGAAAAATGGAAGATACCAGCCTTCGCTGGTATGACGTATGAATTTACACCTTCATAATATCTGCATTCTTCTTCTCAAGCATATCTTCGAGCACCACCATAGTCGCATCGATCTCTTTTTGAAGTTCTGCTTTTTTTGCTTTGGAGATATCCTCACTGATTTCTTTTGCTTTTTCTGCTGTATCGATCTTTTTCATATAATCCTGTCGCACACTTCTGGTTCAGATTTTTGCATCTTCAGCCATATTTTTCGCCACTTTTGTAAGTTCTTTACGTCTTTCTTCGTTTAGTAATGGAACTTTGATCATAATGCTCTCCCCGTTGTCTTGAGGATTAAGTCCGAGATTTGCATCGTTAATTCCTTTGGCAATATCACGAAGAGTTCCTCGATCCCATGGCTGGATAGAAATAGTCTGCGCATCCATAATAGTTACACCTGCGACATTTCGAAGTGGCTGAAGCTGTCCATATGCCATGACTGTAATTCCCTCGACAAGCGCTGGGTGAGCCCGTCCGACCTGAAGCTTCGCGAGCTCGTTATGAAGATGTTCTTCTACTTTTTTGAGATCCGATTTAAGAGTTTCAAGCATATGTTGATCAAATTATGTATAAGATATTAGGGCTGTTTGTAAGCCGAAAAGTATTATATTCATAATTTCACTATAAAAAAATTATTTACATATTTTTATCATATTTATGATTTTTTAACATTTTTTTGACAAATAGAAAAATCGCGTACAATAGCCATGAAACTATTTCTTCATACACTTTTTTTATGTATAAAAAAGCTCTTGGAATTATTGCGGGCGCAATTCTCGCATCGCAAAGCCTCGTAGCCTATGCTGCGATCGGAGAGTACTCAGAACTACCTTCTTGTGACGCTCCAGAATTCTCATCAAATGGTTGTAATCAATGTTTTGATGGAGGCAAGATTAAGGTTGGCGAAAAACTTATAGAGCTTTTCGACACATGGACAAACACTAATCCTACTGATCAGATCATCTACCGAGACGAACAATCAATGCCAGAGCTCATCAATCTCGGCGGAGAAAAAACTAAATGGTCTTCTGTACCAGATGACACAATGAAATTCTGGAAATTCGCAAACGAGATCGTATGGACTGACTCAAAAGTCACTTCTACTACTTCTACCGGATCAACAGGAACTGGAACAAAAGCTGATCTCGGAATCCCAAAACAAGAATTCCTCCTCGAAGCAAACAAAAAAATCCGATTCCTCGAATCCGATCTTAACGCAGTTCACACACTCGAAGCAACCGACAAACAAGATGGTGACTCACTCGGAATCCTCAAATTCACTCTCGCATATCACGATCTCACAAACGATGGAAATGAGAGTGGTCTCAAAAACCACGTAGAATGTGTCCGATATCAAGCAGCAGGTACTCCAGTAAAACCACCCGTTACTCCTACGACTGTTACAAAGGTAAAAACCGGTCCGGAATCAGCAATTATCATCCTCGCAGCACTTGGTATAGCCTACGGTATCATAAGACTCCGTAAACGAGCGTAAAATTGAATTTCCATAAAATAAATCCTCTAACTTGAAGTTAGAGGATTTATTTTATTTTCTTCAGTAATCTGACTCCTCAAAATTCCAAATACCATCTTTTTCTCATTTATTTAATAATTCATATACCTTCTCAATATTGGTCTCTGGTGGCACATCCACAGAAAACAACCATTTCTCAGTATTAGATTCAAACGTGCATCACAACGTTCCTATAGATTCCCAATACTTCTTAAATATATTATCATATCTATGATCCAGTGATATGATACGATAAGTGGAGTGTCTCGATTTTTCGCTTATACTTCGAAAAAATAACAAACCATCTTCTCATAATGAGGCTTTTATAATATCTAGATAACTTACACCATATGCATGCATTGGACTATTTTCAATTTGGAAGTCTCAGTTATCTAAGGATTTTGCCCACATGGATTCACAAGATACTTTATGCCAATCGGACTTTGGAAGTGGAAACCAGATTTTTACTAAATTTTCCATATTATTTTTTCTTAGTTTTTAAGTAATCCGTTGTGCTTTGTGCGCCTTTTTGCCGATTACAAGTTCTGCAGGTATTTTGTGCATTATTTAATGTATTGTTTCATCATTTAGATTTTGGAATAGAGTGATCAGTTTCGGCTTTTTTTGGTCAACTTGGTCACTTCTGTTGTGTTTTTTCTTTACAAAACACACACTTACCTTCAGCTTCTTTATATGCTGCATCTTTGACATTTTTACTAAAAGCCTTTCCTTCTCATGGTCATCACTTTGATCAATATTTTGGCTTAGTTATTTTTACGGAGGAGGTTGTTCATCCTCCTTCTCATGCTTCAGTGGCTTTTCCTAAAGATGCCGCTCCTTCTGAGGCTCATCATTTTGCAAGAATACCAGCAGCTCATCCCACAATACTAACCACCCCAATTGCTAGTGCACCCTTGTTTCACATATTTAGAGCTTCCTGTGAATTGGATTTAGATTCGGACGGATCGCCAACAAGTTCAATTCACACCATTGCTGATACAACTTGAACAGTGAAATAAAGAGTAGCCAACAAATAATCTTTTATCTCTCTTGTAATCTCTCCCGTAGGGTCTGTTAGGATAATCGGATTATTCCTCGCATAACTATAACTATTCATCTGCTGAGGATCCAATAAAATATCCTCTCCTCTCTCTGTCTGTCCTATTTCCCAAAACACTGGATCTTGCGCCACAAATCTTCCAAGTTCTGAATCATAATAACGAGCTTCAACATAATTCAGTCAGGATTCATTATCTTTTTCTTTTCCGATAAATCAAGCGGAAAAATAAACATCAAAAAACCCCCTTTCGGGGGTTTTTTGTCTTATCTATTACTTACAAATAATATGAATTATTTGTTAGAAGTAAGAGGAAGAGTATCAGTATTCTTTGGGTAAGAAGCAGCGTCGAGTACATTTACTCCAGTGTTCACATTAAGACCAGTTAGTTTAACTGTCCAGTCTTGTGAGTTAGAAGCAGAGTCAACGAGAGCACCTACGATCTTAACGATGTATGTAGCAGAAGTACCAGCATCGATAGAATTGTTACCAGAGAAAGTTACAACACCTGTTGTAGCAGAAGCTGAACCAACTACAGCGTTATCACTCTTTCGGATTACAGTAAGAACCATAGTTCCAGTGTAACCAGAGAGAACGTTATCAAATGTAGCACCTGTAAGAGTTACAGAATTTAGACCAAATGCATTAACAGTGAATTCAAGAGCGTCAGTAGCAATATTCTTGCTAGCTGGAGTAGCTTGAGTCACTTTGAATGTATTCTGAGCAACATCGTGAGATGGACCAGTTACATTAGCACCAATCATAGAAATAACAGTACCGTTAGATGAAGTGATCTGTGATCCAGCAACAATAACGTTAGCGTATACACCTGCAGCATCTGTAGAAGAATTTACATCAGCAACAACATAGTAAGTGCTAGACTTATCAATAGCTGTAGCGTTAGCAAAATCTGTAGCAGTGTCAACATTTGCAAAAGTTGCACCAGTAGCAGTTACGCTAGAAGCAGCAACCATCTTTCCGTTAACATCCTGAAGTCGGATATTAGAGAGAGCGTCAAGATTAGCACCTGTTAGGACGATAGTCTTGATTTTGATTGTGTCGTTAGTAGCAGTTACTTTGAATGAAGCAACTTTCTGAGCAGTAGCACCTGCAAGGAGAAGGCTCTTGTTAACAAGAGTATCACCTGTAGTAGCAGCAAGAGTACCAACAGCTTGGTTGATAGTGAATGATGCACCAGCAACTGAAACTGGAGTTACGTTAACTGAAGTAACATTATCAACTGCATCGTAAGAAAGTGATGCGATATTGAATGTACCTGCAGTAGTTACATCAGAGAAATCAGCTTTAACCTGGATTTCAACTGAAGTAGTAGTAGTAACAGTAGCATTGAAGTTATCGAAAGCTACAGTAGTACCCTGTGGAGATTTAGTACTCTTAGCAACTCCATTTACATAGAGAGTATAAGAAGTATTACCACCAGTGTATGATGTAGCAGTTCCAGCAGTAACTACTGAAAGATTAGAAAGAGCGATAGGATTTCCTTGTGTAGAAGAGAATTTAACTCCGTATACAAGAACGTTCTTAGCACCACTTGGGATCTTAGTTGCACCGAGAGCGTCTGTTCGAGTTACGTTAAGAGTTGTAGCTCCGATAGTAATGTTGAGTGCAGAAACTGATCCGATAGCAGAAGATACATTGTTTTGGTTAGAAACATACTGTTTTGTACCGAAAGCAGCAAGATTGAGGTCTGCGAACTTGATAGTTCCAGATGCTCCATCTCGGAGTTTAGTATACATTTTTACAGTAGCTGTACCATTAACAGTAGCTGAACCAAGGAATGATGCAGCTCCATTAGCTGGAGACCAAGAGAATGTAGAAGAACCAATTTGAAGGTATACAGTGTTCATCTGAGCCGCAGCACCAGTGTTAGAACCAGCTGTAGTAGTGTAAGCAAGAGTTACATCTTCAAGAGTTACTGCTGATTTAGCAGTAATAGTACCTTGCATAAGAACAACATCAGAAGTTCCTGGAGCAACAGTAGAAGAAAGAGCAACAGTAGCGTCTCGTTCAAATTTAACATCACCACCAGTTACTGAGTATGAACTCAAGTAGTAAGGAGTAGCAGTGTCAGTAGTAACAGTAGCACGGAAAGCGCTAGCAATTTCGATGATATTTACATCTGAACTATTTTTAACATACAACTGGTAAGTATCAGTTGTAAGTTCTACGTTAGCGATCTTAGCTTTAACGATATAGATAGCAGTCGCACCGTCTTTGATTGTATCAGAGATAGTGAGAGTAAGCATTTTACCATCAACTTTAGCAGCTGTAGAAACTACAACTCCATTTCGTTCAACAGTAATATCTTTAAGGTTTGTAAGGTTAGCAGTACCATTCTGGTAGAGAAGAATAGATTGAACTTTTTCATCTCGAGTATCAGAAGCAGTGTCAGTGTTTTGGATTGTGAACTTAGAAAGTTCTACAGCATCCTCACCAGCATTGTATGTAGTACCATTTCCTGTAATCTTAACGAGTGCACCAGCTACAGTATAGCTAGCAGTTCGAAGAACAGGAGTAGTGAAAGCACCAGCTACGTTCTTTGCAGAAGTAGAGAGAGCTTTAGAAGCGAATTGGAAGTCGTTTCCAGAAGTTGTATTAAGTTCAACATAGAGATCGAGTGATTCAGTTGTACCAGCTTTAACAACGAAAGCAGGAGCAAAAGAAACAACAGCGTTGTTCTCTGATGTGAAAGAAGCCTTACCAGAAAGTCGAGTTCCAGATTTTTCAAACCAAACACGAGTTGAAGTAGGGATAGACGCGAGTCCAGCCTTAACGAGCTCAACAGTGTTAAGAGAAATATCAGAAGAAGCAGCAGTAAAGTCAACTACAGCAAATCGAACGATACCAGCCTGAGGAATTTGAGTTCCAGAAGCAGGAGAAGTAGGATTCAAAGCTACAGTAAGGTCACCAGCAGCAGGAACAATAACTGTACCTGTAGAAGTAGTACCTGTAGTAGTAGTTGTACCTGTACCAAATAGATCATCAAGACCGATATCATCAGACTCAACGTATCCATCAGATTTAGCAGCTACCTTGAAAGCTTCACCTCGTGAAGAAGTGTCATTAGGTCGGAAGTACATTCCTTTGTTAATGATTCCAGCTTTAGCAGCAGCGTTAACATAACCTGCAAGATCACCAATGTTTGTAAGATCTACAAAACCTTGATCGTCAGTTACAGTAGCAACACCCTTAGCAGCAAGAAGCATTTTGACCATTTCAGCTCGAGTTACGAGATCCATAGGTCGGAATTTAGCGTTAGCTTTGCTGACAAAACCAGCTTTAGCCATTGCAGAGATAGCACCACAAAGGTCTCCGAGTTTAGCAGAAACATCTGAAAATGCAGTTTCGTCACAAGCAGTAATGTCTAGTTTTGCTAGGTTAGCAGCAATCTTAGCCATTTCAGCTCGTGTTACTTTGTCACCTGTTCGGTAACCAGCTTCAGTGTCCATCTTTTTGATGACAGACTTAGAAGCGAGATAGTCTGCGTATACTACAAACGTGTTAGTCGTAGCAGCTGCAGCAGAAGCCACAGTAGATGCTAGAATAGCAGCAGTAGTTACGAGAGCAGAAATTTTTCGCAACATATCACAATAAGTGATTAGGAAATAAGAAAATCCAAAATCCAAAAACAAGTCGTAATCCATACAAAGATGAACCATAAACTAATTCCTGGTGGTCTGATCACAAAATGTAATCAGGGAAAGAATGTACCGAAATACATTTATTGGGTCTAACGCCAATTATTCCGTCAAAAACGTATCGGTACTTTTGATATATCCTTTGCAGGGGATATATCGGTTCCGGAAGATAAACTTACCGGAAGGTTAAAGCTTTAACCCCTGTTATCATAGATAACAAGAGGAAAACAAACACATTATCACTCTAAATAAAGCTGAAAGATATTCTTAGAAATCCAACGCCCTATATAATGATAGAGAATGTACTCGTTTTCCTCTCGTAATCTTATAATCAGAGGGAAAAACAAAATAATAGCTGAGTTAAGGAACTCTTACGGGGACAATACCCCCTTCAAGCAACCGTAATTATATGGAAAAGCTCTTCAAGTCAAATGGAATTTACGCTTCTTCACGCTTTTTTCACATTCAAATTAAGGGGCTTTACGGTCAAATGAAAAACAAAAGATACTTGAAGTGTCTTTTGTTTGATCTATTGTCGCTTATACTAGCGGACGAGAAAAATAATAACAGGTCTTTTTAAAAAATGCAAAAGTTTTTAATGAATATCGAGTCGACGAAAAAGTTCACGCTTTTCTGAGACTGTCAGTGGTGTCCATTGTCCAATTTTCAAGTCACCAAGCTCGAGATTTTCTATTCGGACGCGCATAAGTCTTTTTACTTCATGACCAACTCTTTCTACCATTCGACGAATCTGACGATTTCTTCACTCCTGCAAAATAATCGAAAAAGTACCGGAACTGATGCGCGAGATTTTTGCCTCTTTTGTCTTCTTTCCGAGAACTACTACTCATTGGGACATAAGATCAAGATCGTTATCCTCAATTCTACCATAGGTTTCAACCACATATTCTTTTTCGTGCTCATACCGTGGATGCATAAGATAATTCGAAAGGCGTCCATCATTTGTGAGAACGATGAGTCCTGTAGTGTTTTTGTCGAGTCTACCAATAGGAAAAACCCGCTCCGGCACTTTCATAACATCCATAATAGATGATTCTCCGTCTCGTTTACAAGTGGTTACTATTCCATAGGGCTTATTGAATTTGTAGTATACCAATTGTTCTTGAGCCGCGACCATCTCACCCGCGAAAGTTATCGTATCTTTGGTGGGGTCGACTGATTGTCCGATGGTGGCAGGAATTCCATTAATCAAAACAAGACCCTGATCAATATATTCCTCCGCCTTACGACGCGAACATATTCCTGCTTGACTGAGATATTTTTGAAGACGAAGCATAAATAATTACTAATTACTAATTAAGAATGACTAATAATAGATTTTTGTCTAAGTAGACATGTTTTCTTTTGTTGTTTTTTGAATTTTTGTAATTATTTTAATAAGTTCCTCACACTCAAATAATAAATCTATTCATTCTGCCTTATTTAAAAATCAACTATCTATCAACAATCGAATCCAATAGTGAGTCTCTCTCGCTTCTTTGTAAGCTATGGTAATTTTTGCTAGAAAATCTTTCTTGCTTTGCCCACCCACTGTTTCTTCAAGGTTTGCACCTATTGAGGTTCCGCTTCTAAGTAGTTGTTTTGATAGTACAAACTCCTTTTTATTCTCACAAAGCTCTTTGTAGAGAATAACTATTCTTAAAGCAAAATTATATGATTTTGTAAGTATTATATTTTCTTTCATTTTTGTACCCTTATTAGTAATTAGTCATTCGTAATTAGTAATTATTTACAGTCTTCATTTCTTCTGTAAAAATTCCTTCAACGCCGTTGCTGTGTGTGATTCTTTGTTGTCTAAAATGTCTAACTTCGGTCCGGAAAATAGTATTTTTCCGCCGCCACCTCCACCTTCGGGACCGACATCTATAAGCCAATCCGCATTCGCGATAAAATCAAGATTGTGCTCAATTACCATTACAGTATTTCATTTTTCTACGAGTCCATCTACGATATAGAGAAGTTTCTGTATATCGGAAAAATGGAGCCCAGTGGTCGGCTCATCAAGAATATAAGCGGTTTTTGTGGTGGATCTTTTTGCAAGTTCAGTGGAAAGCTTAATTCTCTGAGCTTCTCCTCCAGAAAGAGTGGGGGCACTTTGTCCGACTCGGATATAACCAAGACCAACTTGATTCAAAACATCGAGAAACCTCTTGATTCGTGGAAAACTTTTAAAAAAATCCAAAGCTTCTTCAACAGTCATATCAAGTACTTCTGAGATGTTTTTTCCCTTGAATTTCACATCGAGTGTCTCATTATTATAGCGTGTTCCTTTACAAGATTCACATTCTACATAGACATCTGGAAGAAAGTGCATCTCTATCTTCTTCACTCCGCTTCCTTCACACACCTCACATCGTCATCCGCGAGTGTTGAAACTAAATCTTCCGATTTCATATCCTCGACGCTTTGCTTCTTGACTCTGAGCAAACACTTCTCGAATAAAGGTAAACATTCCTGTATAAGTGGCGACATTGGAGTGTGGGGTTTTTCCGATCGGCGATTGATCGACGATAATCGCCTTATCCAGAGCTTCATATCCTTTTATAGAACCAAATTTTCCTACCTGATGATTTGCTCCATTCAACTTATTGAGAAGATAATTTGCGAGAATATCGATAATCAGACTTGATTTTCCAGATCCAGACACTCCAGTTACTACCGAAAGAACTCAGAGTGGGATTTTGATATTTACGTTTTGAAGATTGTTCTCTCGTGCCCCGGTGATCTCAAGAAAATTCGAAGGTTTTCTTTTTCTCTCAGGAAGAAGAACTTGAAGTTTTCCAGAGAGATATCTTCAGGTCTCAGACTTAGCATCAGTGAGGATATTCTTGAAAGGACCAGAGAAAACCACTTCTCCACCATGCACTCAAGCTCCTGGACCGACATCGATAAGGTGATCAGATTCCAGCATAATATCTTCGTCATGTTCGACAATAATGACAGTGTTTCCTATCTCCGACAACGCTTTAAGATTTTTTATGAGTCGATGATTGTCTCGTGGATGTAATCCTATAGAGGGTTCATCGAGAACATAGATAATCCCTTCAAGGCGAGTACCAATCTGCGTCGCAAGTCGAATTCGCTGGGCTTCTCCTCAAGAAAGAGTATTGGCTCGTCGAGAAATAGTAACATAATCCAAGCCAACCTCGCTCAAAAACCTCAATCGTTCTGTGATATTTTTTAGAATGTTTTTCGCTATCGTCTGTTCTTTGTGAGTGAATTTGAGTTCCGAAAATAATCCTATCGCTTCTCAAACACTGAGATTTGCCACCTGTCCTATATTCCAATCATGAACAAAAACATTGAGAGATTGTTGTTTGAGTCTATACCCCTGACAATCTGAACATTCAATCTCAGTAACATATTGGGATATTCGCTTTCCCATCGTATCAGAAGGGTCGGATTCTCTATATTTTCTTTCCAAAAAAGGAATAATCCCATCATAGTGGGTTTTAAATTTTTTCTTGTTCCCATTATCAAAAGTGTAGTCTATCTCATATTCCCCCTCGATTCAAAAGAGAATCTGTTCTTGTGTTTTCTTGGGAAGTTTTGAGTAGGGCATGTTCATATCAATCTTATGAACCCTCGCCATCTCCGACAACATCTCCATATAATATCACCCCTGATTCCAGGGTAGAATAGCTCATTCTAGAAGACTAAGATTCGGATTGATAATGTTTTCTTCCAAAAAAGCTACCTGAACTCAAAGTCCATGACAGCGCTCACAAGCACCATGGTGTGAATTAAAAGAAAAATTCGAAAGAATAAGATCCTGACACTGAAAATGACATTGTGGACAGGCCGCTTGTCGAGAGAGAATCTCTTGTTTCATCTCATCTACAAAAGAAAGAATAAGAAGATCTTCTCCTGTTTTATAAGCTAATTCTATAGAATCTTTCGTTCTTTTAATAGTGGGATCGTCCCATTCTTCTGGAACCACAAGCCGATCTATAACCACACAAATCCTCTCATCTATCTCTCAAGAAATATCCACCTCATCCGCTATAGCATATATCTTTTCTCCGATCATATAGCGGATAAATCCACTATTCAAAACCTCTCTTTTTATGATATCTAGTGTGATGTTTTTTCTTTTTGTTAGAATTGGGGCGCAAATAAGAAATCGGGTTTCAGCTTTTTTATGTTTGATAATCTCAAAAACATCGAGAATGGTATTTTTTTGAAGTGGAGTTCCGTGAGTCGGACAGCGCTGGATACCAATATGGAGAAATAAAAGTCGATAAAAATCATAAATCTCTGTGATGGTTCCTACAGTAGATCTTGGATTTGCTGATACTGTTTTTTGGTTGATACTGATCGTCGGAGAAAGACCTCGAATCTCATCCACCATCGTCTCTTCGTGTCCTCAGGCGATAATCATTCGTGCATAAGTCGAGAGGCTCTCAAGATAACGTCGCTGTCATTCGGCATAAATAGTATCAAATGCAAGTGATGATTTTCCTGATCCAGACACACCAGTAATGACTGTCATTTTATTTTTTGGTATTTTGACAGAGACATTTTTCAGATTATGTTTTTTTGCCCCGTAGACTTCAAGAAACTGAGACATAAAACGAATAAAGTTTTAATTATTAAATTTTTCCACTTGCTAAAAATACTCCATATACCTTTTTAACTCCAGCCTCTTTTAATTGTTTTGCAAGAATATTTGCAGTACTTCCTGTGGAAATAACATCATCAATCAAAAAAACCGTTTTTCAATCTAATATATTCTTATATTTGTTTTTCAGGGAAAAAGCGGATATAAGATTGGTTTTTCGAGATTCTTTATCCAGCTGGGCTTGATGTTTAGTAAGTCGTTTCTTATAAAAAACAGATTCATGTGGAATTTTTGTGATTTGAGAGACTTGTCGTGCGAGAAGTTCTGATTGATTATATCCACGACCAATGTGTTGAAGAAGAAACATTGGAACCGAGATTATAATCATATTTTCCGATTCTCACAACTCTTTTGTTATATTTTTTTTAAAGAGTTCTTGAAGGTATGGAAAAAACGTGTATTGAAGATTTTTTTCTCGTTTATATTTGAATCGCTCTAGAATGTTTTTAAAAGCTTTTGTATAATGAAAAACACTCCAAACTTGATCTAATTCACAATCTCTTATTTCTTTTTTATAATGAAGTGTTCGATTAATATATTCTGGAATAAGTGGTTCTTCTTGTTTTCACTCCTTAAGAAAGATATTTAAAAAATATCAGATAAGTGTTTTTATTTTTTCAAACATAATTATTTACTTTTCAGCTTAATATAACTCAAAAAGAAAAACCCTGATTCTATTAAGAAAAAGATGGATGTTGGAAGAATTATATCACTCGAGAATCTATGTATAATAAAATAATATATTATTATTCCTATGCTTACTAATATTGATAAATAGTGAAGAAAATAATAATCATAACTATGTTTTTTTACTACGAGATAAGAATATCAGATAGCGAGTCCTGGAAAAAGTGTTATAAAGAGAAAATAAAAGAAAAAATTATCCACCTCGTACAACATGAATATTTTTATATAGAGCAAAATCAAAACCCCAATACTAGTGATATATGAAAAATAGTTTTCAAATTTTCTATGTACAAACCATTGAAAAAATCCTCCTATCAACAAAAGGGATATAATATTATAGTTAAAATATGGTGGTGAGATACAAACAAGTACACTTCCATATAAAAGCGCTCAAAAATTTAAAAGAAGTCAAAAATATTTTGAGAGAATATTGTAAATGGTGAAGTGTTTGATTTTTGGTATATATTCAAAAAGAATAACACTATAAATAATTCCCAACAAAACAAGTGTGATGTGAATATTATAGATAAGAAATGTGTTAATAAAAAATGTAAGGAGTAAGAAAAAGTAAACTAAATAAAATTGATATATTATCTTCTTTATATTTAAATTAGCCGAATTATCATATACAAGAATACTTATTCCTGAGAGAAGATAAAAAATTCCATGATAAAGAAACCATCCATCAAAAATAGGAGCAGATGCGTAAAAATCTACAAAATATTTGAGACAAACACAAAGAATATATACACTAAAAATAATAGTGTTTGTGCGAAAAAGGTAAGAAAGGGTGTCTTTTTTAAGATAAAATATTCCTACAAAAAATAATATAAAAAACAGGTGTGATGTTCCAGAGATAAAATATCTAAAATTTATATCATAACTATAAAAAATCCCATATACTGAGGTATAGAATAATAGAAACGCCCCAAAATAAAGAAGTTTTTGTGTGTTTGGTATCATTTTTTTAATGGTTTGTTTGCTGACTTCAAAAAACTTTGTTTTTGATTCTGTTTTTTCCTCTTTTTTAGATCAAAGAAGATAAAATGGGCTGAAGAAAAAGAAAAAAAGAAAACCTATAATTAAAAAAAATACACTTTCATAATATCTACCGGATATATCATAAAAAAAGTAAAATACCGCAGCAAATACAAGATTGATGATAAGAAAAAATATAAACACTAGGAAAGATTTATTTGTATAAATGCGAAGAAAATAATATATAAAACCCCCATTATTGACATGGTAATGAGATTTTTAGTAATTTTTGAAAGAAAAGCAAAAAAGGCGAGTAATACTATTACATAAATACTAGTTGTATTAAAATTTATTATTTGATTAAAAATATGGGTTTTAAATTGTATAAATAAAAAAAGTGTTGAATATAAAAAAATAGCTGTAATTATTATATCCCCCGATCCTTTTATTAAAAAAAGAAAAAATTGTCTCGAGTACTCGTATCCTTTAATTATTTTAGTGTATGAAAATTTTTTATTTTTAATACGATTCTCAAGAAGAGTGATGTTTTGGATTATTAATTTTTTCTTTACTCGTAATCGTGTTTTTTTATTTTCATCAAAAGAAATAATGTATTTAAATAATTGATAATTGACCTGTCTGAGTTTTTGTTTATAAACATGAAGGGATCGAAGATTTTTATAATAACTATAAGAAGGTTGTGATTCTTGGTCTTTTTCTGTCTTGTTTTTGCTTTGAGGAAAAAAATTATCAATAAATGTTTTAAAAAAATCTTTAATTTTTATCAATCCATCTTCTGAAGTTTTAATTTGTTTTTGAGATCAAAAATCTTTTAATAATTTATTAGTTTCTTCTAAAAATTTCTTTTTTTCATCTGTTATTCCTTGTTCCACAAAAGAAGATTCTACTTCCCCTATTTTTAATAAAGACATTTCTCAAACCAATTTTAATTTATCTATATTGGTTATATTTTTTACTTGTCTCAAAGATATAATTATTTTTTCTAACTTTTCACGAAGTTCACCACCTATTTTTTCCCTATAAATAACTAAAATATTTTCAATTTTTCCTATTACTCTATCAATTAATCAATAATATTTTTCAAGTTCTTTTTTAAGAATGGGTGATATAATATTTATTTTTTCTGCTTGCCTTGCTTCTTGATCATTTTTTATCTCTGTTCGTGTCTCTTTTTCTGGTTTTTTCTCTGATTTATAGATAAAATAACTCTCTTTAACTCGAAGGGTTATAAGTTGTTTTTCTTTTTCTTCAGCATTTTTATCATCATAAATAAAAACCACATCATATTTTAAATCTTCCACCAATAAGCGGTACGCTCTAAATATATCATTTGATTTTACTTGACCACTTTTTCTCGATCCATTAATAATAGCATCAAAATAAAAAACCCCCGACTCTAGGACTCAAGAATCGGTAATTTCTATAATCTCTAAAATAGAGTATCATTGTTTATGGAGAGATTCTCTCGCTTCCTCAAGGGAATTATATTTAACAATGAGTTCAATTTTTTGATTATTTTTCGCGCATGTGGTGCGAAAAGTTTTCATAAAAAATTATTTTGTTTTTAATGAGAAAGTTGTTTTTGATAGAAAGATTGCAGAGCTTTTCCTGTAAATTCCTGATATTCAGGATCATGAAAATTTTGCAAAATTCTTCCCTTTTCTATAATTAAGTTCTTGTCTACTGAATTATTTGGACCTATAATTTCTGCCATAATTAAAAATTTTCAAGAAGTAAATGTAAAGAATTTAATTCTTTTTGTTTTTCTATATTTTCAGTCTTGTGTGTTGATATGGTGGTGGAATGAGAATCTTTATAATCTTGTTTAATTTTATTATCTTCAAGAATACTAATTAAAGCGGTAAATTGAATATATAAATTATCTAGTTGTTCATCATTTAAAAGTTCTAAAGAATCTAAATATAATTGTTTCTGTTTTTCATCTATTTGTAAAGTTAAAATAGATTCCCTTACAATAGAGAGTCTTTGTTTTTTTTCTTTAAACTTTTTTAAAATACTTCCAATAAAAAACATATTTAATTTTATAGTTAATTTCAACGAGAGATATTCTATCTTTTTTTCTTTTTTTATCAACCTTTTCTTTTTACATTTTTTCGCTTATATATTAGAAGAGTATTATATAAATATATCTAATCTATTACTATGAATAAGGAGAATAAAGAAAAGTTAAATTAGCTACAACAAGCCAATGTTATAATTTTTTTATTTGACATTGCTTTTTGTTTTATGGCAGTAGTAAGCTTTTAATATAGGTTTTTAACATTTTTTCGTCAGTTATTGAAAAAAAGCTTTGACTTGTTTTTTTCCAAAAAAACATAAGATAATTCTTGTGAAAAGTTTTTATCACACATTTTAACAATATTTTTAACAATTGTATGAAAAATACACGATTTTTTGTCTGACTTTTATGGATTTTAGTTTTTTCGGCTGGAATAGTTTTTTGAAATTTTCAGAAATTTAATTTTTCTCAACTCATACCAGAAAAAACAAACATTACTATTCAAAAACAAGAAAATCCATGAATGGATCTTAAGCTCCTTTGGGAAACCTATGGACTCATTAAAGATAATTATATTACTTTCGATAAAGTTTCAACTTGAGATTTGATATATGGGATGATAAAGGGAATGGTATGAGCTTTAAAAGATAAACACACAGAATATTTTAATCCAGAGGAAACAAAAAAATTTAATGAAGTGATAGCTGGAGATTTTGAAGGAATAGGGGCAGTTATTCAGAAAAATGATTTCGGTGTATATATAGAACGACTTCTTGCGGGTTCTCCAGCAAAAGAAGCTGATATGAGAGCGGGGGATGTTGTTACAAAAGCAAATGAAGTCGAATTAAAAGATTTAGATCTTATAGATGCAGTAAATAAAATTCGAGGACCAGCAGGTACAAACGTAAAACTTGAAATTATTCGAGTGGGAGAGCCTCAAAAAATCATAAAAAATGTGATTCGTAGAAAAATAGATGTTCCTTCGGTTGATTCAAAAACTTTTTCAGGGAGTATTGGCTATATAGCGCTTTCTATTTTCTGAGAAAAAACCGCTGAAAACTTTCAACAAGAACTTCTTTCTCTCTACAAACAAGACGCAAAGTGATTAATTATTGATCTTCGAGATAATGGAGGTGGATTACTTGATTCCGCTGTGGAAATTCTTAGTCATTTTATTGAAAAAGATAAATTATTAGTAGTGACGAAAGAAAAGAATATTTTTGAAAATAGATCATATTTTTCCTATGGAATCAATTATCCACAGGGAACAAAATTTCCAAAAAATACCCCTCCAATCGTACTTCTTATTAATGAAAATTCCGCTTCTGCGTCAGAAATAGTTTCATGAGCACTCAAAGATTATAAACTTGCAATTCTTGTAGGAGATAAATCATATGGAAAAGGCTCAGTCCAGCAACCATTTACCCTCTCAGATGGAAGTGAAATAAAAATAACTGTCGCAAAATGGTATACACCACTCGATCATGGAATTGATGGAATAGGGATTAAGCCAGATATTCAAGTTTTGTATGAAAAAGAAGATTATGAGAAAAAATATGATCGTCAACTCGAAGAAGCTAAAAAAATCCTAAATACTTTTATCGAAACGAAGGATTATCAAAAAACAATAGATATATATACTACAGAAAAAACAGCACCAGGAACGACACAATCTGGAATAATCAATAAATAATTAGTGTTATGATTGTAGTGGCTTGAATCATAAAAAAAGACAATCTCTTTCTGCTTATTAAGAGAAGAAAGGTGGAAGGAGATCTCTGTTGGGCTTTTCCAGCCGGAATAGTGGAAGATTTTGATAGTGACAGTTCTTCTGCGGTGATTCGTGAGGTGAAGGAAGAAACAGGAGTGGATATTAAGATAATTCGATATATCGGATCAAGAGTTCATCCAGATACACTTAAAACTATTTCTTATTGGTTTTGAGAGTATGTGTCAGGGGAAACTATTTGTGGAGACAAGAGTGAAATAAAAGAACTTGGTTGGTACCCAGCCTCAAAAATACTTAAATTAATAACGTCGGATATTTATGAACCAGTTTTACATATTTTAAAAAATAATTCTTAACTTTTCTATACTATGTCTATTCTTGCACTTAAAGATCCTGAATTGTTTTGATATATTCAAAATGAACAAACTCGACAAGATTATGAGCTCGAGCTTATTGCCTCTGAGAACTATGTTTCAAAAGCGGTTATGGAAGCATCTGGAAGTAGTCTTACAAACAAATATAGCGAAGGATATCCAGGAAAACGATATTATGCTGGACAGATTCATATCGATGAAGTGGAAAACCTTGCGATTTCTCGAGCGAAGCAGTTGTTTGGTGCGGAATATGTGAATGTACAACCATTGTCTGGTTCACCAGCAAACCTTGCTGTGTATCTCGCTTTTTTGAATCCAGGCGACACGGTTCTTGGAATGTCTCTCGATCAAGGTGGACACTTGTCCCATGGACACCCATTGAACTTTTCCGGTCGACTCTATAAGATCATCTCCTATGGGGTCAAAAAAGATACTGAGACGATTGACATGGATGAAGTTGAGAGACTTGCCATAGAACACAAGCCGAAGATGATTATCGCAGGTTTTTCAGCATATTCTCGAAGTCTTGATTGGAAGAGATTTTCAGAAATTGCGCAGAAAGTTGGAGCGATTCTTATGGCTGATATTTCTCACATCGCAGGACTTATCGCAGGAAAGGCTCTAGAAAATCCAATTCCATATTGTGATGTAGTAACCACCACAACCCATAAAACTCTACGGGGACCACGAGGTGCGATTATTATGTCAAAAACTCAACATGAAGCGGTTATTGCACGAGCACTCTTTCCAGGAGTACAATGAGGTCCACACGATCATATGACAGCCGCTAAGGCGGTGGCTTTTAAAGAAGCGCTTGAGCCAGAATTTCAAGTGTATGCAAAACAAGTTATAGACAACGCTCGACAACTCTGAAAAACACTTCAAGAATGAGGACTTCGGGTTATATCAGGAGGAACGGACAATCACCTGCTTCTTCTCGACGTATTTGGAAGCTTTGGACTCTCTGGAAAAGAAGCTGAAAAAGCACTCGAACAAGTAGGACTCAGTGTGAATAAAAATATGATACCATATGATACGAGAAAACCACTTGATCCATCAGGAATCCGTGTAGGAACTCCTGCGATCACGACTCGAGGAATGAAGCAAGAAGAGATGAAAATAGTTGCTCGGATTATGCTCGAAGCACTGAAAAATCATACAAACGAAACAAAACTAATAGAACTAAAACAAGAAGTCCACGAGCTTTGCGAGAAATTTCCGATATATAAATAGGACAATAGAATGGTAGAATAAGAGAAAAACAGAAAAGAAGACAAATTTTTGTTATTGTGAGACATAAAACAATCCAGATCTTTTAAAACCATACAAAAAGAAAGTGGCCCTATTAAACAGAAAAGAATTTATAAACAAATAAACCACTCTATATACTATTTTCCTAAATTCCTAACATCCTAAATTTATGTGATTAGAAGATTTCGAGTCAAATTACGAAGCCTCTGCCGATGCTGGATGAAAAGAATGATGAGCGGCCAATATTATCCAAGAGCGTATAGAAAAATATCAAGAGAAAAAAGAAAAGGATTCCAAGGCCATGGCAGGTATTCAACGAAGCCGAAAAGATGAAAAGAAAGCTAAAAGAGACGATCTTCTTTTGGCACGAGTTTTGGTATATTTTCTAAAAGATAGACAATATTCGACAGTTATAGACTCAATAATCCCCGTCATAGATACTGGCTATGCCTCAAACCTGGTCATTGGTGTTATATCACTCGTTTTCACTCCAGCAGCGCGAATGATTCGAGAACATTTTTCTCCTGCAAAAACACAGGAGATGACGGTAATATCAGGAAGTGAGACATTTACTATAAAAAACCAAGAGAATTATTTTTCTGAAGCAGCTTTCGATCTTAGTCTTCGACAGGAAGAAGAGGTGGAATTTGATGATCAGTCACTTCCACTTGAAATTCGCCAAAGAATCAATACGTGGGTTGAAGATATGGGGATAATTCTATCGAAAGATCCATCTACGGTTTTAACCCAGAGAATCCTCGATTTAATAGACTCTGGTGAAATAAGTGTTCTAGTAGATGCTATGACTCACACACTCCAGTTTTTTATGGAAAAAATCAATATTAAAATTTCAGTCGGAAAAGCGAAAAGCTACAGCGTGTTTATTCTTTCGCAACTGAAGCTAAAAATGTTAGGATTGCAGCTGGAAGAGGTATAAAAGAATTATAATATTAAAATTTCAATAAGACAAAGAAATAATCTAGATTGCTTCGTGCCTCGCAATGACGAATTTTCATCACACAAAACAGAAAGATTGAGAAATTAAATAAGTTCAATCTTTTTTTGATCGTTCTTTTTGAAATAGAGCAGCAAAAAACAGAGAATTCCGTAATAAAAAAACATAAAAACGTACTTATAAGTTCAAAAATCAACTATCAAAAGCGATCAAGAAAGACCTCAAAAATAATGTGCTACCGATAAAATATAGGTCAATAATCACCAACCAAGAAAACCAATCCAAACACCAAGAAAATGAGAAAGAGAGTTTAAAAGAACACTTCCAAAACCTAGAAGCATTGTGAGAGGAAGAAGTGGAACTGTGAGAAGATTTGCGATAGGTGATAAGAGAGAAATTTGACCAAAATTCACAAGAGAAATCGGCAGCGTAAAGGCAAGAGCTCAAAAAGTTCCCACGAGCGATTCTCGAAGGCCTCAGAATTTTGGCATCCAAACAAAGGTTTTCGAGAAAAAATCCGTCGTGTACATCATCCCGAGAACTGCGAGAAACGAAAGATGAAAACTGATGTCATAATTGAGTGTAAGTGGTTCCAAGACAACGAAAAATACAACTGTTGCAATAAGAACGTTAAATAAATCTGTTTTCTTTCCAAAAGAGATACAATAATATCAAACAAGTCACATAATCGCGGCGCGAAGAGCAGATATTTGATCGCCCACCAATCCAATAAAAACTATTACAACTAATGTAATAAGTCCGAGCCGAACCCATTTTGGAAAATACTGAAAAAGAAAAGTAAAAAATATGATGAGAATCGTTATATTAAAGCCGCTGACAGCGACAATATGGGAAAGTCCTGAATTTTTAAAATCATCATCGACATCTTTCGACAAACTTTGTCTTTCTCATATCAAAAGTCCTCAAAGAAAACTAGCAGTATCTGGTGGGTATACCAAATTCATCTCTTTAATAAGCCATTTTTTGGTGCTTATCAAAAAAGAATTATATCCAGAAAGGGTGTTTCAGACGATACGTGTTTGTTTTGGTTCAGAAGTGGCGAATACTGATTTTAATAAAAGATACTTTTGATAATTAAAATCCTCCACCAAGGGAATTTTTTCTATTTTTCCAGCAAAAGAGACAACATCTCCTGTTTCAATTTTTGAGTTCGTTGGTGTATATATGAGAAGATTAATGTCTTGAAGTTGAGAATCTCAGAGTGAGGAAAGTTTGAGTAGATAAGTTTTTCGTTCAGGAGTTATTTTTTGAAGCGAGAGGATTTCTCCAGTTCCCGAGAGAGATATAGAGAAGTCTTGAGTGATTTTTGACAGAAGAGACAATCGATTTTCGATACTTTCTGAGTGAGAAAGGCTTATAAAATAGCCAAAAAACAAGCCAATTATCAGAAATAGCGTCGCCATTTTGTTTCCAGAAAACAAAATGATTGTCTGAATACCACAAAGTACCAAAATACACAGAATAATCCAAGAATGAACAAAAAATATGTTGGTAGTGCCAATACCAACAAGAAACCCAATACAGAGAGTAAGAAAGACGATCTTTCTGTGCCTTATTGGCGATAAATCTTCGTAAGTCATCGTATACCGATAGCGATTAAACCAAGAGATCCGATTTGATTGAGATTGAGTTGAATGAATGATGGAAGGGTTGATTGAAAAATATCCTGATTTCCACTATAGAACTCACCTATGAATAATATACATGCAAAAATAAGAATCCCAATATATCCGACAAATCCTTCCGTCTGAATAAATTGACGCAGAATATAAAGTGTCGAGAAAAGTAGAAAACTAGCAACCGCATAGACAAGAGCGAGAGGAAATACAGAAGCTGAGACAGCACATTTTGTGTCTGGATAATCAAGGTAGCTTATTCCGATCGCAAGAGACGTGGCTTTTCCACAGATCTGACCTCAAAAGAAAGATCCAATAAAGCCAAGTACTGAAGCGAACAAAAAGGAAAGAAACACTGCATCGATATATTTATTTCCAGAAAGTTTAAACTTCCGAATATTGATATAGAGAATGAGGATAAAGCCAAAAAGGGCACCAATGAGAGAAAAATTATAATCAGACATGAAGAAGAATTTGAAAACTCCTTCACCGAAAATATATTTATAATCCCGCCATTCCGCTAAAACGTAAAAAATTCGTGAAAAAAGAAAAGAAGAAAGAAAGAAAAAGAGAATGTTTCCAAGAAAAAAATTCGTATTAATACCATATTTAATAGAGAGCCGGTAGAGCATCCAAACAAAAAGACCGAGAGAAAGACTGAGGGCGAGCCCGAAAGTGTAGATAGTAACACCAAAAACTACAAATGAAGGATACATACTTATGTGTTAAGGCTAAGAAAGTGGAATACTGAAGCACTCCACTTTTTCAAACTTCTTTTATCGAGCAAATTCGATAACTCGCTTTTCGCGAATAAGATTTACTTTTACTTCTCCAGGATAACTAAGATTGGTTTCGATATTTGTAGCGATTTCTCGAGCGAGCTTTTCGGCTGCGAGATCAGAGATAGTATCAGCATCGACGAACACTCGAACTTCACGACCAGCAGAGAGGGCATAAGCTTTTGATACTCCAGGGAAACTCATGGCGAGATTTTCCATTTCTTGAATTCGTTTAATGTAGAGTTCTGCTGACATTCGTCGAGCTCCTGGTCGTACAGCTGATATAGCGTCTGCGATCTGTGCGATTTTTGTCTCGATACAGATTTGAGGAATTCCATCGTGGTGACCTTCGATAATATTGATGAGATTTTCATTGAGTCCATATTTTCGAGCGATTCGACCTCCGATCTCAGGATGGGTTCCTTCGATATCATGATCAACCGCTTTACCAATATCATGAAGTAAGCCTCACTTGAGGGCGAGAGCTGGATCAGCACCAATTTGTTTTGCGATGGCTTCTGCGATATAAGCGACTTCTTTGGAATGTGTGAGGATATTTTGACCGTAACTCGTTCGGAAACGAAGCTTACCAACAAGGGAAATGAGTTCTTCTGGAAGACCAGCAATACCCATTTCATTTACAGTTTGTTCTCCAATTTCGAAAAGAAGTTTCTCTGCATCCTTTTGATTTTGTTCGACGATTTCTTCGATTCGTGCTGGTTGAATTCGTTTATCTTCTATAAGAGCTTCAAGTGATTTTTTCGCGATGTAACGTCGGAAGAGATCAAAGCTTGATATAAAGACAGTATCTGGAGTATCGTCGATAATAAGAGAAACCCCAGTGGCTCGCTCGAAAGCGATGATATTTCGTCCTTCCTTTCCGATAAGTTTTCCTTTTACATCATCATTTTCTAGGTGGATAGTGGTCTGAGTGGTTTCAGCGGTTACCTCATTAGCATATTGTTGGATAGACTTCACGAGAATTTCTCGAGACATTTCTTTTTCTTTGAGACGGATTTCGTTTTTCTTCTTCTCTATAATAGAGAGAATATCTTTTTCGTAGATTTCTTCTGTTTCTGTCATGAGGAGGTTTTTCGCTTCTTCTTGAGAAAGTTTAGAGATTTCTTCGAGCTTACCAGAAAGTTCGTGTTTTAGGGTTTCTATTTCTCGTCCTTTTTGTTGAAGGGTTTCTTGTTCTTTACTGAGTGACATAGAACGATTTTCGAGTTCTTCGAGTTTTTTCTCGAGACGATCTTCTTTTTGAGCCACTTTCTCTTCGAGCTCTTCGAGTTTCTTTCGTCGCTCGTCAGAATCTTTTCGTTCAAGCTCCATTCTTTGTAAGTCTGCTTCGATTCTTCGTTTTGAATCTTCCTCGTTTTTTATGATTCGATCTTCACTAGTTTTAGTGAGGACAGCAAGCCGCTCTTCTTCGATTTTAGCGGAAGCGTTTTTTTGTGAACGCATAACAAAAAATGTAATCGCACCAGCGATAATTGCCCCACCTAAGAGGGCTAGAATAATTTGCATAATGTAGTTGGTTTCATAGTAAAAATTGACGCGAATACTCGCATTGTTGTTTGAAAAACGTTTGAAGGCTTTTCGATTTTTAGAATTTGGAAGATTCCAAAACCACAGTAATGGTACGGATTTTTACTAAAAGTCAATATTTTGTTGTTCTTCCTCTCTAAAAACTCGTTTTTGTGATTCGTGTTTTTTCGATACAATATCTTTTGTATTTTTCGCCTAAATAAAAATTCATGCACAAATATATTTGTACAAACTGCAGAGCAATCTATGAACCAACCCTTTGAGACGAGGATAGTGGAATAGAACCAGGTACTCTTTTTGAGGAAATTGATGAAAATTGGTGTTGTCCCATTTGTCTCTCTCCGAAGGACATTTTTTTGGAGCTTCCAGACATTGTCCACGAAGCAAGTCATGAAAATCTCATGAATGATACGGAATTTTCGCATACGCCGCGTTATTTTATAGAGGATGATAAGATTATTGTTCGAATCGCTGATGAAAACGGATACCCAAATGAACCGGATCATCGAATTGTTTTTGTTGGTTTGTATGATGAAGATGGAGAGATTTTGGAACTCAGAAAGACAAATATTGAAGAGTTTGAAGATTGGTTTATATTTGATCTTCCGGATGAAGAATTTAGCATCCGAGCAAGTTGTAATATACATGGAATCTGGAAAGGAATTCTCGATGATGATCTCGGGGAAGATTATAAAAAAGAAAAAGAGGCATACATTACACAATAATTTAATATTTAACCACAGAATTATGCTTATAAAAGTTTGTACTGGAAAACGTTGCAGTGATCGACATTCAAAATATATTCTTGCACGACTGGAACGAGAAAAGGAGGCTTGAGATTTTTGAGACAGGGTTCAGATTGAGTCTTGTACCTGCCAAGGTCGATGTGACCAATGACCAACAGTTCTTTTTGATAAAGAACTTATCGTCGGTATGAATCCTATAAAAGCAGCCGAACAGTTTCTGAAGCGACTTGGAGCCGTCAAGAAACAAATAACCGAAAAAAGAACCCCAAAAATGCAGGAAGAAAATAAAGATGAAGGATTTTATTCGTAAACAGTAATTTTGACATTATGGACAAAAAAAGACATGTTGGATTTGTATCACTCGTTGGTCGACCAAACGCTGGAAAATCCAGCTTTCTTAATGCGCTTATCGAAGAAAAAGTGAGTGGTATTTCTGAAAAACCCCAGACAACCCAGCGAGTAATAAAAGGAATCTATAACGATGAAAATTCACAAATTGTTTTTCTTGATACTCCAGGGGTTCATGATAGTGACGCAGAATGGAATAAGGCAGTAAATAGTAATGCACTTGGATCGATTCGAGATGCTGACTTGATACTTCGATTTCTTGATATGTCGCGACCTTATGGAAAAGAAGATGAACAAATCGACGCAATACTCGATCATTCTGGAAAAAAGGTCTTACAAGTCTACACCAAAAAGGACATTGCTTATGCTAATATCCCAAACGGAGCGGTTGCTATCTCGAAAAACGACAGAGAATCCCTTTTGGCGCTCGTGGAGGAGATAAAAAAACATCTTTCGGAAGGACAAATGCTGTACCCAGAAGATTACTATACCGATCAAGACATTCACTCGCGTGTCGTCGAGATTGTCCGAGAAAAACTCTTTCTTCAATTTCAAGATGAGCTTCCGTATGCCACTTTCGTGGAAGTCGAAGAAGTAACTGAGGCGGGAGATCTTCTTAAGATCATGTCATACATATATACTGAGACCGAGGCACAGAAACGAATAGTGATTGGTGAAGGAGGAAGAGCATTGACGGCACTTGGGAAAGCGGCTCGTATTGAACTTGAAGAAATTTTCGATCGAAAAGTATTTCTCGCGCTCCGAGTAAAAGTATTGCCGAAATGGAGAAAAAATAAGAATGTGCTTGATCGAGTGTTTGGGTAAGCTTGATCTTTGTCATTCCCGCGTAGGCGGGAATCCAGGAAAAATAATTGTCATCCCAGAATTTTTTGGACATCAATAGTTTCCGGAGTTACAGAATCTTTTCCAGAAAATATCCAGGATCTTCCGTTGTTTTCTTAAGTTTTTGGAAAGAAGAGAATGTTTATATACTTTTGTAACCAAAAGTACCAAAAGTTTTGAAAGAGGAAAAACTCGCAGACGTAGCTCTCGCTCTTCATCTGCACGACTTGCATGCTGCTCAAACAGTTTCCTCTCTCAAACTCTCTCATTTTCTCCCGTTTCTTGGAAAGACCCTAAGAATTTCTCCAGACATCAGTTTTTCCCTCTCTAGCTCTCCCATATCTCCCATTTTTATCAGTGTTTGTTTTTAAATGGTTAACTACGATAACTTTTCCTCTACATTCGCGGCGTCTCGAAAGAATATGAAGTGGCCTGAAATCGAGTATTTTATTGAGAATTTGAAAATTAGGATGTTATCCTGAACGCAGTGAGGGATTCCTTATACTCAAACAACTGACCAAAACTCGTTTATAAGGGATTCTTCGTTACACTCAGAATGACAACTACCCCAAAAAATAAAAATTCTTGATGTTTGATGTGGTTCTGGGCGACTATTTTGAGAATTACAAGCGTCAGGAATTGAATTTGAATATCTTGGTATCGACTCTTCATCTGGCATGATAGACGAAGCAAAAAATGCTTATCCGGAAGCAGAATTTCGAGTATTGGATATGCTTGATATCGACAAACTAGACGGCGAGTTCGACGTGGTGTTTTTTCTTGCGTCATTTCATCATTTATCTACAGAATCTGAGAGAATTTTGGTTTTGCAAAAACTGAAAAATATTCTTGCGAAAAACGGAACGGTCTATATGACCAACTGGAATCTGCTTTCGGAAGAAAACATGAAACGATATAAGGAAATGTATCGTGGAAGTGGAGATTTTGATATTAAGATTGGTATAAATTTAAGATACTATCACTGATTTACACTCGATGAACTTGAAAATCTTTTTAATAAAACCGACTTTCAAGTAGTAGAGAATCGGGTTTTTGAAGGTGGGAGAAATATTGTGTCGATAATTAATTAAAATTTGAAGTGTTTAAATTGACTTTTTACTAAATACACATATAAAATATGTAAGTATTCTATATATTTTTATATATGTCACCACGAGTCATAACACACATTCATGTTGATGCTGATGCTGCCGCGAGTGTTTGGGCGGTAAAAAAATTTGTACCAGATTGTGGCGAAGCTCCTGTTGTTTTTGAGCGAGCCGATTGGAGTGGAGACGGAGCTGAAGAAAAAGATGTAATTGTGGACATAAGAGCTGAGTGACAATGAATAAAAGGCGTGAGTGATGCGAACGGAAAAGTACATTCAGCATTTGCGTCGATACTTACACAATTTGCTTCTGAAAAAGAGAGAAAGGCCCTTAAGGATGTTATGAGTGCTATCGATCTCGAGGATTCGACCGGGTGAGTTATGAAAACTCTTTGTCCAGACGAACCAAAAGAGACCATAGAAACTATAGAGTCTTTCGGTTTACGCAATATTATATTGGCACTAAGGGCTCGACATGGAAATGATGATGCACTTATCTGTGATAGAATTGGGGAAATTCTTGATGGAAAATTGATTTTGGGATTAGAAAAAGTAGATATAGCTTTAGCAGTTGAGAATCCTGATATTGTTACGATTCTTGAAGGAGGAAATGTAGCACTGATAGATGAGAACAAATTTCAAAACCTTCACGATTATTTGTTTTCAGAAAAATGAGTTCGGGTGGCGGTGATAAAAAATGGAAATAATTTGCTTGTTTTAAGAAAAAGGGGAGAAGACTGAATCTTAGACGCTATAAAATTACTTCAAATTATAGAAGATGTCGGAGAAACAATGTGTGAAGGACAGTGGTTTTCTCATCCTGCTTGATTTATGCTTTCGTGGGGATCAAAAACAGCTCCAGCAAAAACACTTTCAAAGGTAGATCCAATGGAATTAGCAAAGGCGGTGAATGAGTCTTTTGTATCAAAATGACAAACAATTTAATTGTCATGAACACCTAATCGCGCATTTTTTTTGCATTTTTTCCAAACATTCATATAATTACCACTGTAATTAACCTCGTGCACCATGTCATTTGCTTTTTCATATCATTATTATCACGCATAACTTCAGCCGAGGTGTTCTTTCGATGTACTTTCATAAGTCTTCAGCCAAGAGAATAACCTCATGTCTGGAGATTTTTTATATTTTCCCGTAACTTTAAACTTTAAACTTCCATGTATGTCAGAACTCAAAATTAGTGGTTTTCCGGAATTCCTGCCGAATGCTCAGGCAGTGGAAAACTATCTCAAAAATCGTATTGCAAAGAGATTTGAACTCTATGGATATGCGAATATCGATACTCCGGTAGTCGAGCGAAACGATGTGCTTCTCGCGAAATCCACTGAAGAAATTTCAAAACAAATTTTTGGTTTGTATGGGCTTGCTCAAGGTGCACAAGACTTCAAAAGCTATTCACTTCGCTTCGACCTTACCGTTCCCTTGGCTCGCTATGTAGTCGAACACGAGAATGAACTTCGTTTCCCATTCCGACGCTATCAGATGCAGAAAGTCTATCGAGGAGAACGCGCGCAAAAAGGTCGATATCGTGAATTCACCCAGTGTGATGTTGATGTGGTCGCGACCGAAGAAAATCCTGGCTATGATATCGAGACGATGCAGATTCTCTATGATGCTGTCCGTGAGTTATTAGACACATTCGCACCAACTCTTTCGCTTCTCGCTCATGTAAATGACCGAAAAATCTTCAATGTTATCGCGGATTATCTCGAGCTTACAGACGAAACACGAAAACAGCTTCTTCCACTGCTTGATGAATTTTTGAAGCTTCCGAAAGAAAAATTTGAGGCGGCCGCTACAGATATTCTTTGAAACCAAAAAGATGAATTCTTCAAAATATTTTTTCTCACTCCAGAAAGTCTGGTATTTCCATCAGAATGAATCGAAAAAGCTTATAGAGACACATGATCTATCATAGAAAATCTTAAAAAATCAGGAATCAACGCGATTTTTGATCCGTATATTATTCGAGGACAAGATTATTATACTGGAACGGTCTTTGAATATAAGATTCCAGAACGCGCGGATCTTGGTACAATTGCTGGAGGTGGTCGCTATGACAAGCTCGTGACGAATATTCGAGAAAAATTCAATATCCGAGGTGAGAATTTCTATGGAGTCGGCGGAGCGATCGGGTTTTCCAGAATCACTCAATGGATTCTCGATGAATTTAAAGACAAATTCATTCCGCTTGCGGATGTGATGATCTTCAATCTTTTCGGAGAAGTTCCGGAATATCGGAACAAAATCGCAAAACAGCTTCGAGATGCAGGAATTTGAACGGAAATGTATTTTCAAGACGCGAAAATCAAAAAACAATTCGATCTCGCAGCCAGCAAAAATATTCCATTCGGAATCATGGCTGGACAAAATGAATACGACAAAGGAATTGTGCTTATAAAAGATTTATTTGCTCAGACGAGTGAAGAGATTTCAGTCGAGAATGTTGCCGAATATTTGCTTGAGAAGAAGAATAAATATTGAATTCAGCTTTAATCTATCCATTGAATTTATTTATGAACTACTGAGCAATACTATTTTCTATAATTTTCTGATGATTGGTTTGTTGAGGTTTATTTTTTCTCATACGAGCAATAGTTACATCATTTAGAACTACAAAAACAATGATTGATGAGGTGAAAAGTGGAAAAAATGAAGAATTTAATCTCTGGCGTAAGGATCCTAAACAATTTTTTTACTACATTGGAGGTATTTGTATTGTATGGTTTTTCATTCAGCTCTTTGTTGGTACGGGGCGACATTGAAAGTGAGTTGTTTGGGTGTGGCTAAACGATAATGGTTATCAATGGGTGGAGTATGTTGTATCTATCTTAATCTGGACAACCGTTAGCTATGTTTGATATCGACTCAAAAAACTTAAATCAGCAAAAATGAATAATGATTCAATAGAAACAATAAAGATAAAATCTGAATAATCTTATCATAAATTCTCATTCGTGAAGGAATGATAAAAACTATATAGTTAGGGGATCCTGAAATAAATTCAGGATGACAATACCAATTCTTAATTCTTATCTCTTAATTCTTAATTCCTATGCGAACCCTCTTTCAAGAACTCCAAGCCCGCGGCTTCATCTACCAAGTTTCTGATCCTGAGATCGAGAAAAAACTGAACGAATGAAAAATTTCTCTCTACCACGGAGCAGACCCTACGGGCGATTCTCTCCATGTCGGACATCTCGTTCCGCAGCTTATGATGAGTCATTTTCGTCGAGCTGGACATAATCCGATTCTCCTTATTGGTGGAGCGACGGGTATGATCGGCGATCCGTCTTTTAAAGATACCGAACGACCACTTCTCACTATTGAACAAATCGCACACAATGTCGAATGTCTCCGAAAACAAGTAGCAAGTATTCAGCAAGTAGATCCATCGAAAGTCACCATCGTCAACAATTACGACTGGTTCTCAAAAATGGATTGTCTCACCTTTCTTCGAGAGATCGGAAAATATTTTACTGTGAATGCGATGCTCGCGAAAGATAGTGTCAAAAGCCGAATCGATCGTGAAGGGGAATGAATGTCATTCACCGAGTTTTCATACTCATTACTTCAAGGTCATGATTTTTACCATCTGTTCGAGACTATGAATTGCACACTTCAGGTCGGAGGATCGGATCAGTGGGGTAATATGGTAGCTGGAACTGAGCTTATCAGACGAAAAAAGTGAGAAAGCGCGTATGTTATTACTTGTCCACTTATTACGCGTGCTGACGGAACAAAATTCTGAAAGACTGCTTCTGGTTTTATGGTATGGCTCGATCCTGAGAAAACTTCACCATACGCTTTTTACCAGTTTTGGATTAACACCGATGATGAAAGTGCGGCAAAATACATCAAAATCTATACCTTTATAGAACTTGAAGAGATAGATCGATTGATCGAAGAACACCGAAAAGCTCCAGAGAAGCGATTACTTCAAAAAACACTAGCGTTTGAAGTCACAAAATTGATTCACGGAGAGGAAACTACAAAACGTGTCATGGATGCTACCTCTATCTTGTTTGGAGAAAAAATAAGTGAATTTTCTTCTGAGATGATCGATCTTCTTTCGAAAGAGATGCCAACCGTTGAAATGTCTAAGTCCGATCTTGAGACTCTTTCCGCTGCAGATATTCTCACGAATTCCGGACTGACAAAATCAAAATCTGAGGCTCGTACTCTAATTGATGGAAAGTGAATCTCTGTAAATAATGCGCCGATTGCAGACTTTGACTGGAAAAATATTTCCGGGAAAGCCGTGCTTCTAAGAAAAGGAAAGAAGGATTATAGATTGGTGGTTGTGAAATAATAGTGCATACGTTTTGTTGTTCCAGCGCAAGTGAGAACATAAGACAAAAAATCTCTAATAAAAAAGACTTATAATTTATTGTAAGTCTTTTTTATTTCTTTTGTGTACAAAATTATGTAGTATGTTGAGCTCCGCTATAGTGCCAATGCCAAGGCTCATATTGTGCACCATTTGATGAATTTTTTGGATAAGAAAGATTAAATCAATAAGTGCTCGCATTCCTCTGTAACCAAACAAAAGCTTCCGTATTTTCAAATTTTTGTTCTAGTGCGGGACAATCTGGAGTAATAATGTCGACTGCTTTTCCTGAATGATGTTCAGAATACCCAGGAGGCGCACTAAAACTTAGTATTTGATCTAAGGTTAATCATTTTGCCGCCTTTTTCTCGATAATATATTTCTGATCTTCTACTGAACGAAAAGCCGAACGAACCTGTAATGTGATTCAATCCCCTTTGGCAGCCGTTCGCATTAATTTAAAATTTTTAGCAGCAGAGGATTCTAATTTTTTTCCTGCAGAAACATTTTCCAAAATTGCAGCTTCTGGAACTTTGTGATATCATTTTTCTTCAGCTACACGATTTAATTTATTCCAAAAATCTTCTTGTGAATCGGGAGTTTTTATTTTAGTTGATCATGTTTTGATTGTCGTTGGTTTGGTTTCGATAGTTTCTTTAGATTCTTTTTTTGGTGGAGTGGGGAGAGACGGTTTGTCTCTTGGTATTGCTGTGACTTTTGGTAATTCTGGAGAGATAAAGTCTTCACTTGTTAGTTTTTTCAGGGAAAAAACCACATCTCCTATATTTATTCATTTTGTTTTCTTTATCTTTAGATTTTTGGCAAGAGTTAAAAGTTCCTCTTTTGTGATTGCAAAAATAGGACTTTTTAGTTTTTTATAATCTTCCAAAATACTACTAGCTTTGGTTGAATTTAGAGAATCTCCTCAAAGACTAGACAAAATATTTTTTATTAGGTTTTTGTTTTCTTGTGAATCTCTTGCTTGCTGAAAGGGTGTTTTTTTTGATGATTCCATTATCCTGAGATTAAATAGCTATATGGTTATCCTCTTAAGATTAACACATATAGCTAATACAGTCAAAGAAACTGATTTATTTAAGCTGCCTTATCCTCATCATCCTTCTTAATCAATTTCACCACATCTCCGGGAAGTTTGATAAGATCCGTCAGAAGTCAAAGGAGGAGTTTGAGGATTGCTTGGGCTGAATCGAGTGCTCCGACTGCGATTCCTGCGATGTCGAGCACGATGTTTTTTCCGAGCGGACTTTCCTCGAGTTTTTTGATCCAAGGGAACTTATTCGTGAGATAGACTTTGTTATCGATCGTATATTCGGGCGAAGGATTTAGACGAGAGAGTTCGAGTTTGAGTTCTTCGATATGACTTTTTGCGACTTCGCGAGATTCTCCGATGAGATCGAGAATGGATTGAAGCAGTTCGTCAGAGATTTCGACATTGTCGAGCTTTTTCTCTTTTACGAGCTCTTTTCTCATTCCTTCGAGTGAATGTGTTGTCTCGATGCGAGAAAGAAGCGAATCGATATCTTTTTTGGTAAGTTTTCCATTGAGTCGCTTCAAGGTCTCGGTAATTCGAGATTCAAGATCGAGCTTATCTTTCTCTTTCAAAACACCAGCTTGTTCAAGAGGTGGGTTTTTTTGTATTTCAGGAGTGGGCTTCTTTTGGTTTTCTGACATAAAATGAAAAGATTAGAATAGTGAGAAAGGTTAAATTATTGTATGGTTGTTCCAGAAAGTGTTTCTCCGGTCCCATAAATCATCTCCTCCCGTTTTGTTTTGTCAAGATACTCGAGTGCTTCAGTACCGAACTGACCTCATTTGTCGAGATTTGCTACGTCAGTAAGCACTACTTTTGCTTCAGTATATTCCTTTTTTGTATAATGCCAAACTCCGGTTCGAAGGAGAGCGATCACATTGCGAGGATTAAGGGAAAGAGATTTTCCGAGGCTCGCGAGTGATTCTAGTTCATCTCATTTAAGTTGATAGGTCCAGCCTTGAAGCGCGTAGATATTGTCAGAATCTGGAAACCTGGCGACTCATTTTTCGCTCCAGAGTGAAGCCTTGGAGAGTTCATGTTTTTCGAGAGAAGTATAGATAGCTATTATGTAGTCATCGACCGTAACGTTTTTTTCATCGAGCAAATAACGAAATACCTTAAACATTCCGCGGTGGTCATCGAGCACAAAATAGTTATAGACCATACGGCGTTCAAGTTCTGTCTTTGGTTCATATCCATTAATAACCGCGGTATTGAAGTAGAGATTCGAGGTGGTGTAATCTCAGAGTTCATAATTGATGATTCCGAGAGCGTACGAAGCCTGGATATCTTTCGGATCGATTTCGTAATATTTTTGAAGCGATTCATTTGCCTTGTTATATTCTCAGAGTTCATAGTGTGCAAAACCCGCAAGCTTGAGAACTGGTTTATATCCAGGGCGCTTTGTGAGGATTTCATCAGAGATGACCGCTGCGGCTTTGTGATCTTTGCTCGCGAGGAGTAATCCTGCGACGAGAGCATTCCTATAGAAAAAATCAGCACTTACTTTTTCATAATTTTTTACAGCATCTACGAGTTTTTTTCCAGGTTCATAGCTTCCAGAGTAAGCTTCTATGGAAAGAATGCAATTATGGATATTCGTCTGACAAGGAGATATTATCTTTGTATAGTAATCTTTTTTTCCAGCATCGAAAGAAAGATGTTCGACATCCACATCTCGTGTAGGCGAGCTTGCATAATACATAGTTTTCGCGATACGATCAGATTCACTGGCTGAAAGCGTCTCAAAAGGAACCTTTCTATAAAAATTATATGCTTCGTTAAATCGCTTTAGTTCAAAAAGAATATCTCCGATTTTTAATTCGAGCGTATAGTCATTTTTGAGTTTTGCATAGGCATTGAGATAATATTTGAGCGCCGCCTCTTTCATGTTCTTTACGGAAAAATAATCCCCCTTCCTTATAATGGACTTAAATTTTATTCTTTGACGAAATTGTGATAATTTTTGTTGTTGAAGTTCCTCTTTGGAATAACTCACCATAGTACTTCCGGTTTGAGCCTTGGTTCATGATCCTGAATCGGATAGATGTGTTACACTACAAGAACTCACAAATATGAGTGGAAAAAAAGCAAAAAGAAAAAAGTATTTAAATCGATTCATTTGACTATAAAAAGATAGATAAGATAGATTTTTGAATATGAGACAAAACAACAGGGGTATTATATGGTTTTTTCCTCTCTTGCAAGCTATTTATAGGTTTTGATAAAAAATCCACACAAAACTTTTGACAACAGTGCAGTTTTTTATACAATGGGCAAGCTTTTTATAAAAGTATACATTTTTGGAGAGATGGCAGAGTTGGTTTAATGCAACAGTCTTGAAAACTGTCGTACCGTAAGGTACCCCGAGTTCGAATCTCGGTCTCTCCGCCATATATATTAAAGTGTGAAATGTTAAAATGTTAAAGTGACGAAAATAAATCTGCTTCGTACTTTGGTTTTTAACATTTTTTACAATTTAATGATGTAACATTCTTTTGGAAGGGTACTCAAGAGGCTGAAGAGGCGGCTTTGCTAAAGCTGTAGGGTGCCGCGAGGTGCCGCGAGGGTTCGAATCCCTCTCCTTCCGCCATAAGTTTTGTTAAAATTTGTTGAATCTGGTCAAAAGACATGGTCGAAAAAATAACTGAAAATAATCTAAAAAAAGTTTAGAATTGTAAAAAGGGCCATAGAAAATAGATTTTTTCTCAATCCAATGAGGAAATCCTTGAACAATTTTTTTCCATTTCTGATATATTCCAATTATTTCACGCTCTGTATTTGGGCCCATAGCTCAGTGGTTAGAGCAGTCGGCTCATAACCGATTGGTCGCTGGTTCAATCCCAGCTGGGCCCACCATTCGCTTTCCAAAGCGAAAAAGCCAACTAATATATTGATGAGAATTCAGACTTTGAAAAAAAGTCAAAAAAAGTTTTGACTTCTGAATCGAATTCGATATAAATAGGGAGCTTTCCACCGGGAAGGCAAAATGTTCCTTAAAATAGCCAACACACAAGAAGATGAAGTATACATTTCATCACTTTCTTTGCAAAA
>CAZZNY010000003.1:76970-117925 GCA_964655935.1 uncultured Candidatus Peribacteria bacterium | reverse complement strand
ACACACCAGAAGATGAAGATTCAATCAATAGAAATAGATTTTTATCTGTACTAGATAAGGAGATAGTCCATCCGCAGGTTCTCCTACGGATACCTTGTTACGACTTCAGCCCAGTCAGTGCTTTTACCATGGTTCCCAATATTACTTCAGGAGCTTCCGATAGAAACACCTCCCATGCTGTGACGGGCGGTGAGTACAAGACCCAGGAACATATTCACCGTGACATGGCTGATTCACGATTACTAGCAATTCCAACTTCATGAGGGCGAGTTGCAGCCCTCAATCTGGACTGAGATCGGCTTTGATGGGATTGGCTCCGGATCACTCCATTGCAGCCCATTGTACCGACCATTGTATCATGTGTGTAGCCCCAGACATAAGGGCCATGCTGATTTGACGTCATCCACACCTTCCTCCCGATTAACTCGGGCGGTCTCGTTAGACATAGTAACTAACGACGTGGGTTGCGCTCGTTAACGGACTTAACCGAACACCTCAAGGCACGAGCTGACGACAACCATGCAGCACCTGTCTCTAGATTCCCTTGCGGGCACTCCAACGTTTCCGCCGGATTCCTAGGATGTCAAGTCTGGGTAAGGTTCCTCGTTTATTGTCGAATTAAACCACATGATCCACTGCTTGTGTGGGTCCCCGTCTATTCATTTGAGTTTTAACCTTGCGGCCGTACTCCTCAGGTGGGTAGCTTAATGCGTTTGCTTCAGCACCGAGCACAAGGCCCGACACTTAGCTACCATAGTTTAGGGCGTGGACTACAAGGGTATCTAATCCTTTTCGCTCCCCACGCTTTCGTCTCTCAGTGTCAATATAGTTCCAGCAAGCTGCCTTCGCTTTTGGTATTCTTATGAGTATCTACGGATTGCACCCCTACTCTCATAATTCTGCTTGCCTCTCCCTAATTCTAGTCTGCCAGTATCCTATACAAACACGGGGTTGAGCCCCGGTCTTTCATACAAGACTTAACAGTCCACCTACAGACGCTTTACACCCAGTAATTCCGGATAACGCTTGGGGCCTACGTATTACCGCGGCTGCTGGCACGTAGTTTGCCGCCCCTTATTCTTGAGGTACCGTCATTATCTTCCCTCAAAAAAGAAGTTTACAAGAATAAACCCTTCATCCTTCACGCGGCGTCGCTCCGTCAGACTTTCGTCCATTGCGGAAGATTCCTCACTGCTGCCTCCCGTAGGAGTATGGACCGTGTCTCAGTTCCATTGTGACTGGCCGTCCTCTCAGACCAGTTACCCGTCATTGCCTTGGTGAGCTTTTACCTCACCAACTAGCTGATAGGACGCAGGCTCCTCCCTAAGCGCATTACTGCTTTGACCCGTAGGCCACATCCGGTATTAATCCTCCTTTCGGAGGGCTATCCCTGACTTAGGGGTGGATACCAACGTATTCCTCACCCGTTTGCCGCTAAATTAATCAGTAGCAAGCTACCAATTAATTCCGCTCGACTTGCATGTGTTAGGCGCGCCGCTAGCGTTCATCCTGAGCTATGATCAAACTCTTTAAAACGAAAAATTTGAAATGTATATTAATATGCATTTCGATTGTTCTATTTTTAGTGATCGAATAGACTCTTCTACATTGCTGTAGAAAAACTTATTTTTTTCATCATTTTTCCTTTTGCAAAGAAAGTGATGAAATGTATACTTCATCTTCTTGTGTGTTGGCTATTTAAAGAGCGAAAGAAAAGCACCTCGTCTCCAAGGTGCGCATATGATATTTTTTTTTGCGATAAAGTCAAAAGAATTTATATGTTTTTTGGCAAAAAAGTCGAAAGAAATGATCTAAGTTCCGTGGTTCTTCCCAATCTTTAGCCAAAAAACGGAATTATTGTTCTATTTTTGGTGTCTCAATAATGAAATCTTTTGAAGGAGAATAGAAATCAAGTCCTTCTGTTCAGATATCTGCCACTACATGATCTAATAATTTATCGAGTTTTACCTCTACTTGCGTTCCGGTTACAATATTTTTCAGTTGGCAAACACGAGTTTTTGCTTCCATGATACCTATAATAGCTACAAATTTTGCACCAAGCTGTGTCGCTTTCTTCATCTGAATCTTAATTGATGGGGTTCCAAGAGAAAGAAGTGAGTTCAATCCACGATTCCTTGCTTCGATATTCAGAGGAAGCGTTAGTTTTGTCGCCTCATCTCCGAGCTGAATAAAATAGAGATGAATCTGATCCTTATTTTTAAGAGTGATGTTTTCTTTCATCATCGAATCAATCATATTTTCTACACTGAGCGCAAATCAAACTCCAGGAATTAAGTCTTTATGTCCAATATTCTTAGAAAGATCATCGTATCTTCATCCTCCACCAATAACCCTTCCAGATGCTCATTCATGGCTATCAACAAAACTCCAGACCGTATGTCCGTAATATCAAAAATCATTCGTAAGCAACGGATCTTCTTCGTATTTCATACCCAGAACATCCAAATATTCCTTCATTTTTGTATAAAATTCGAGCGAGTCTTTCTTTATGAAATCTGTAATTTTTGGTGCAAAAGCAAGAAGTTGTTTCGTATCGGGATTTTCACTGGTTAAAATCTGAATAGGATTTTTCTCAAGACATTCAAGATCTTCCTCAGAAAGATGCTGTTTTTTATTTTCAAAAAAACTTAAGAGCTCAATAACAAATTTTTCACGCTCTTTCTTATTTCCGAGCGAGTTAATTTTGAGAGTAAATTTTCATTTGAGTCCAATATTTTCTAATATAGAGTGTCCTATATAGATCATCTTCGCATCGAGAACCGGATCTACTTCTCCTATAATCTCAGCACCGATTTGATGAAACTGATTATGTTGATTCATTCATTTGAGTTCACGACGAAAGTGAGGCTCTATGTAATAAAGATACACTGGCTGTGGATATTCTAAAAAGGATTCCAGATATGATCGCATCACTCAAACCGTAGATTCCGGTTTAAGAACGAGTTTTCGTCATTTTTTATCCTCCAATAGATACATGTTTTTTATCGCATGCTCATCATCTAAACCCATTCCACTCGATACAAGATCTAATTTTTCAAGGACAGGAGTAGAAATACGTGTAAATCCACTCTTACGAAATTCATGACGCGCCACCTTTTTAATAAAAGTAAAATACCTCTGGTATTCACCAAAAATATCTTGCATTCAGCGGACTTTCTCAATAATTGGCATAAGGCAAAAAAGGAGGAAAAAATAAGGTAGCTTCCTCAGAGGCTACCTGTGATTTTATCACGAAACACTTATAAAGCAAGTTGGATTTATTATTTCTTGAGGGGTTTTATTTCAAATCTTCTTTCAATAATTTCTTTTAAGGCAGCTAAGCTATATGGTTTTTTTAAAAACTCGCAAGTAATTCCTTGATCTGCTGGAATTTTTGCAAATGCCCCCCTAAAAGCATTTTCTACTTCACCTTCACTTCCTGAGGCCCCTACAATCATTCGACAACCACCAAACAAGTTATTTTTAATTGCACTAGTTAGTGCTTCATCTCCAGTCATATTGCCTTCAGTATGATGATCAGAAACAATTATATCGACTTTTCTAGTTTTTAATTCTTCCTCTAGCCTACTGGCTGACGTTATTACTTTTACAGATCCAGCTCACCAATTCTCTTTACCAAAAAGACATAATAAAAGATCTATAAGCTCCTTTTCATCTTCTATGATTAATACATTAGCATCCGAGAAAAGCATTCGATCTTCTATTTTTTCTTGTGATGCGGTTAGATTTATCGATCCTAATCATCTTATAGCTTTATCTGCCATTGTATATGCAAGAGCATTAGCTCCACTAACTCCAATATTCCCTCTCTGTTCTTCTAAAACTTCCATACCGAATAAATTATTTATACAATTAACGAGATTATAGGCTTTTTTTTATTAAGTCAATAAGACGTCAAGCTCATTTTGTAAAACCGATTGTCGTTTTAAATATTATATTTCTCATAAAGTTATTTTAATCTCTTCTTTTTCTCCATTTTCAGCACGAAGTACGGAAAGTTTTACACTATCTCCTGGCATTTTTCCGACGAGTACATCTCGAATCGAATATCCACTCGAAAGCTTCTTTCCTTCTACCTCTAAGATAATATCTCCCGACTTTAATCCAGCTTTTTCTGCTGGACTTCAAGCTACCACTCAGTCTTTTAGATTAATATAATCCCCATATTCTGACTTCAAATTATTTGCCTTCGCTATATTTGCGTCGAGCGAACTATATCGAATTCCGATAAATGGCCGTTTGATAGTTTTATATTTTTCGATAGAACGAAGCATATAATCCACTTCTTTCTCGGAAAGCGGTATCGCAAAACCGAGCCCATTCGCTCCTGCAGCGATCGCCGTATTGATTCCCACTACTTTTCCATCAAGATTTACGAGCGGTCCACCACTGTTTCCTGGATTAATTGCTGCATCTGTCTGAAGAAGTCCAGTAAGCTGTTCGACATTTCATCCTGCTTGATTCCCTGCTTCTATCGTACGACCAAGACCTGATATAATACCAAAGGTAAGTGTATTCTGAAATTCTGCGAGTGCATTTCCCATAGCAATTACGAAAGATCCTACATCGACTGATCGGGTATCTTTTACGAATTCTACGATTTTTCTATCGGTAAGTTTTTTCTCGTCTTTCGTCAGAGCCTGAACCACCGCAAGATCGGTCATCGGATCGATCGCCACTACACGAGCGGAAAATTCTTCATTATCACCAGTAATCACTGTATAAGTCGCATCTGGCTGAGAAACTACGTGTTTATTAGTTAGAATAAGACCATCTTTCGTAATGAAAAACCCAGTACCACCACCAACTTTTTTTCGAACTGTTCCAGATGGTTCATAAAAGAAACCGAACGGATCAGTCTTATAGAGCTGGATATCCTGGCTGATAATAATATTCACGACGGACGAACGAAGTTTTTTTGCGATGGATTGAACCCCTGATTCAATTTGTTTGAGAGATTGGACTTCTGGTACTACGGAAACTGTATTTATTACATCTGAGGATTGACCTTGAGTATCATAATGTTCAAGCACGAAAAAACTTGATGCCAACGAAGCAAGAATCGATACTACGATCGAAATAAGAAATGTTTTCGAGAGATTCATATGAAAAAAATTACAATGTATTTAGTGGAATAATGAAGACAACTCTCATCCTGGATTCCCGCCTACGCGGGAATGACAAAACCGGAGGCCTTCATTTTACTTCCTCAGTTACCATTATATAAAAAAATGTAAAAATATCATCAAAATTTGTATATTTTATAATTCCTCTTCTCTGATTCTGACTTTTTCGAGATATATACACTTCCCTGCTTCGATATCTACGACGATCGCATTTACGACTCCGGGACCCATATCTTGTTCTCATCCTCTTCAGAATACTTTATTTCCCGTGAGAAATCCTGCGATACGTGATTCATAGGTTTGACCGATCGAGCTATTCAGGGCACCTGTCATACCGACATCACAAATCATACCAGTTCCACCAGGAAGAATATGTTCATCATTCGTCTGAATATGTGTATGGGTTCCATAAACAAAAGACGCTTTTCCATCCAGATACATCGACATTACATAGGATTCCGCAGTCGTCTCACGATGAAAGTCTAAAATAATTCCATCAAGTTTTTCTCAAGAAAAAGAACCAAGAATCTCGGTAATTCGTAAAAATGGATTATATACTTTCTCTCATAAAAAAACATCGGACATAAGATTGATCGCGAGAAGACGAAATCAATGCTTTTCAAAAATTTTATATCACTTTCCCGGCAAAATATATCCTCCAGGAATCTCATAGTAATTCGCCGGACGAATCTGTATAGATTCTGGACTATCGATATATGGAGCAAGATCTTTTACTTGAGAAAAAGTATGATTTCCTCCAGTCAAAATATCAAAACCGAGTTCTTTTAGTTCTAAAATATGTTTCGGTATCGGTCCTTTCCCAGAAGTTAGATTCTCGCTATTTCAAACTATAAAATCGGGATTGTATTTTTCTTTCAGTCACGGCAAAAACTCACCAACAAGTCGTCGACCATTTCGTCCATAGATATCACCAAAAATAAGCAGTCGCATAAGTGGTTACAAGGTTACATGGTTACAAAGTTACAAAGGAAACATATGTCGTCATCCTGAATTTATTTCAGGATCCCTCGACCAACACATCGTCATTCTGAGAGCAACGAAGAATCCTTTATAAACGACAGGCTTACTAAATTTTTATAACAGTTGAATTTGATTCATTCTGTTCATATTCTAAGAATAATTTCTTTCCATATAACAATCGACTAATCGCTTCCGCTTCGAGTTTTGCACCATTAATTGCTATATGAGGCTTTGGCTCTGGATCAAGTCAAACGATCCCGAGTATTGCATCAAGACTCAGATTTGTCCGATTATCCGCAAATGGAATCTCTATTCATCTTCGAACGCACTCAACAAAAGCAAGAGTATGAAGATCTATGGTACGATAACCAAGTCTCCCAAAACCGTATTTAACTGAAGCAATCTCCAAAAAACGCAAATCAAAATAACCAGCATTGTGTCACGCAAATGTACGATCTTTGATGGGCTGAATCCAATCAATAAAATTACTAATAAGAATAGCAAGTGAGTCTCGAGACTGGTCATGAATCTGCTCTACCGTAAAACCGATCACTTCTAATGCCTGAGGATGAATTTCCTTCCCTTCTTCGAGATAACATTCTCCATAAAACTGATTGGTAGGATTTTCGAGCTCTACCGCTCAGATACTGAGAATTCCGTGACGATATGGATCAAGGCCTGATGCTTCTATGTCAATTACTATCATATAAACAAAATAATAATATAGCTCGTTAGTATATGTGCAATATGAAAAATGCAAAATAAATTACATTTCTTCTCCATAAAAAAGAGAAACTATAAAAGGAATTTCTTATTTCTTAATTCTTAATTCCTTAAGTATTTTCTCTGCATGACCGGTAGCCTTTACGCTTCGCCATTCTTTCAGGATATTCCCTGAAGAATCAAGTAAGAACGTAGAACGAATAACACCCTGCACGATTTTCCCATAAAGATTCTTCGCTCCAAAGGTTGTGAATTTTTCATGGAGTGATCCGTCAATATCAGAAAGCAGATCGACTCACAAGGCACAAGAAATACGGAACTTCTCATGACTCTTTCCATCATCTTTTGATACTCCGACGATATGGATTCCCAGATTTTCAAAATCCGCTCGAAGTCGGGTAAAATCCTGAGCTTCAAGAGTACAACCTGGAGTATTGTCTTTCGGATAAAAATACAGAAGTGTTTTTAAAGATTTAGAGAGCAGTTTCTCGAGTGTCGTGTCGACGAGCTCGCCATCGCGAGTAAGAAGTGGAAAAGTTTTCATAATGACAAAATATTATGAAGTATTGTTTTCCTATTCTATCCATTTTTTTTCGAACTGCCATTCTTTTTTCTCGCAAAATAAATCACCCAAATCACTAAACTAATAACCACCACAATACTCACTTCTTTCGTATATTTAGCAAAAATATCTACCATATCTTGTCAAAAATAATATCCCGAGAGGAGTAAGATAAGACACCAAAGTCCAGCTCCGAGGGTCGTGATAAGTGCAAAAATCCAATACGGCATACGAAAGATACCGGCAGGAATAGAAATAAGATGACGCACCACTGGGATAAGTCGACCGAGAAATGTGTAGAGTTTATCGTTTTTATCAAAAAGTCGCTCGGTAAGTTCGTATTTTTCCTTCTTTATGAGAAAATATTTTCCATATTTCTCGATAAATGGTCGTCCGATATATTTCCCCAGAAGATAATTAGCTGTAGCTCCAGCGAGACTTCCGAAAGCTCCCACTAAAAGAGAAATCCATAAACTAAGTTTTCCACTCGCTGCAAGATATCCAGCCGGTATCATCACCGCTTCTGAAGGAACTGGAAAAAGACTCGATTCGAGTGCCATAAGAAAAAATATCGATCCATAATCTAACTGAGCTACAAGCTCAGAAATGAAAGCAGAAAACCAGTGCATTTAAAAAAAGATGATGTATTAAAAATCAATTTATTTATAGTTTTAGGAAACTTGCGATTTTTATCGGAAAAGTATATATTTTTGCTTCAGGATTTTTCGGAAGATACCGAGCTGCTAGTACAGCAAAAATGAGACCAATAATCCATCCGGCAAAAATATCTCCTGGAAAATGAACTCCTGCAGCCACACGAGCAAAACACATAATTACACCAAGAATAAGTGATGTCCACGCGATCCATTTGCGAGAAAGTGTGATAAAAAAAGCGAATGTGGAAGCTATAAAAAATATAGCATGACCGGATGGAAAAGAATTATCTGGCACATGGTTAATAAGCGGAGCTATAGCATTTACAGCATCCTCCGGGCGTGGTCGCATCGGAAGGAGTTGATTCAGGATCATATAGACCATAAAAGCAATCGCAATAATATATAAGATTCTCAGTGCTTCAAATTTTCTAATGGAATTTTTATAAACAATTCCCACTATCCACCAAACAACAAGAAAAACAGCTACAAGAATCACCTGGAGATCCGCAAAGGTATGAATAAGCCAAATTTGCCAAGAACTCGATGGATCGATAAGCTGTCGAATACTAGCAAGAAGTGAAGTATCGAATTGAATGAGAGTTTGGAACATTTAGAGATCTTTAAAAAATTAACGTGGTGATTATATGAAAAAATCATCCCGATAAAAGAATGATTAGAAAGAATGATTGACATTTTCCATTAATTCCTTCCTGCCATTGCAGGACTTAATTCTTATCTACTGGATCATGCCCCCCTTTCGACCATGGATTACATCGAAGAATTCTCCATATTCATTTTAATAGTCCAAAAAATGGTCATTTTTTTTCAATCGCCTCGATCATATAGTTACTACAGCTTGGTATATATTTACAATGTGGTGGACGATTCTGTGCTCGAGCCAAAAAAGAATGATCAGGGCTCAACCACTTTTGATAGGTTTTTATCAGAAAAATAAAAATGTTTGAAAAAAGTCTTGACATTTTAGTAATTTTGTTAACATATTATGTTAGGTATTCCTAACTAGCTCTCTATGTGAATGCGAAATATGCCTGACAACATGACTTCTATACCACAAAGAGAAGATCATGAACCATTTTGATTATGAAGTAGTGCTATTCCACAGTTTTGTGATCCAGGCACTTCATTACCGGTAGATAGATTTCTTTCAGAAGTAAGAATGGATACTACTCCGAAAGCAAATGAAGGAGTTACTGAATGTGGAACATTATTTACACGAAATCGTTTTCATTGAGTAACTGTAGTATTTGGTGATCGGGCTCCGTGCACTAATTGTATACTCCTTATATCAGAAATAACCTCTCAACCTACTGAATCAGTGATTCAAGAACATGAAATATTATCAGCGCTCATTAAAGGAGGAATCGATCCTGATAATATTGTTTGAACGATAAGAATTGTTGTTTCTGGCGATTGACATATGCTTCGTGTCTTACAAAATCCTTCATGACACTAACAATAAAATACCACGGAACATTCCGTGGTATTTTATTGTTTTTATATTATTTTACAAATGCAACTACTTGTTCAAAAACCGCTGGGTTTGTGATAGCAAGATTTGAAAGAACTTTTCGGTTCAAAGTAACTCGCTTTAGGTAAAGCTTATTAATAAAAACTGAGTAAGAAAGTCCTAGATCTCGAACTGCATTGTTGATACGAGTTGTCCAAAGAGCTCGGAAATTTCGTTTTTTCTGTTTTCGACCGATGTAAGCGTTTGTACCAGCTTTCGCGAGTGCATTTTTCGCTCGTGAGAATACATTATTATTCTTCATTCGGAATCCTTTCACCTTAGCGAGAAGGTTCTTGTGTCGTTTGTGGGTCATTAGACCTCGTTTTACTCGTGGCATAACTTAGAAAATTACTAATTAATAATTACGAATTACTAATGAGAAAAAACTAGCACCAATTCTATTAGTAATTGGTAATTAGTCATTCATCATTATTTAGAGTCCATTTGGAAGACATCGTTTAAGCATTTTCTGGTTTGTAGGGTGAGCTACGATACCATACTTGTTTCGACCTTTTGCTTTCTTTGTCTTATCAGAAAGGAGATGTCGTTTTCCTGCGTGAGCAAGAATATATTTTCCAGTACCCGTGATTTTAACACGTTTTTTTGCACTAGAGAGAGTCTTTGCTTTCATACGTATAATTATGAATGAGGTAAAATTTCGATTTTCTTTACATCTAAGCAGACGGGGCATGTCTTTTTAGAGTTGATTATTTTTTAGTAGTGAGTGTCGCAGAGAATACATTCCCAGTACGAATCGCTCTTCCATCGAGCTTATAACAAGTTTCTATCGAAGCAATGAATTCTGTTATCTTGGCCATAGCAGCCTCACCGTAGTGATTCTCACGACCTTTTAACATAAGTGAAACTTTGAGTGGATGTCCTTCTGCAGCAAAGCGTTCTGCCTGTTTGCGTCGAACTTCCATATCATGATCACCGATCGTATACGTAAGTCGGATGGTTTTGAGTTCATTTTTTTTCGAGCCACCCTTATTTTTTGAGAGTGTTTTTTGCTGCTTAAAAAGAAATTTACCATAGTCCATGATTTTCGCAAGAACTACACCATCTTGAGTTCCAATCTCTACTACATCCATCTCTTTCTCTTCTGCCATCTCGATGGCACGAGCAAGTGGTATAATACCTATCGGTTCTCCTTCTGTGTCGATGAGCTTCACTTGAGTAGCTCGGATCTCATCATTGATGCGTTTCTGTTTTCTATCCATTATTATGCTTTAGAAGATAGAGCTTTTGCTTTTTTTGCGAGTGCAGATTTTTTTCGTGCAGCATTGTTTATATGGAGGATATTCTTTTTTACGAGAGTATCGATCCGTGAATAAACTTTCGCAAGTTGAATGTTTGCTTCAGTTGCGTCAGCAGCCTTAACAGCTACCTCAAATTTTTTGAGAGTTTCTTTATAGAGAGCTTGGAAGTGACGATTTCGTGATCGTGCTGTGATGTTCTGTCGGAGCGCCTTCTTCGCTGAACTTGTATTTGGCATCGGAATAGTAAAAATAAAAAGGTAAATCTTTTGGGGGCTACTTACGGAAAGTGCAAGCACTACAAAATAGTATCTTTCCAAAAAAGTACCGGTATTCTATAAAAAACTCACTGTAAGTCAAATTCTTTTCTACAAAAAGAAGTTTTTGGTATTAGGCTGATAATTTTTGCATTTTTCAATATAAAAACACATTTGCAAGCAAGATTACTACTCCAATCACTACAAGGGCATATTCAACGGGGAAAAACGATACGATTTGTTTTCCGACTGTAGTATAAAGAGCAAAAATCGAGAAAATAATCGAGCGAGTAGTAGCAAGTCATTTCCCTTCGCTATTTTTGACGAGTACATGTCACCATGCTGGTTGCCAAACACCATCGAGAAGAGATATAAAAATAGATATGATCGCCAGTGCAACCCATGATCGAAGTATGAATGCGGCCACAATAAGAAGCATGGCCTGTAAAATGGTGGCAATCATCCAAGCTCGCACATATCAATATTTTTCTCAGATTTTATACATATATTTATATGCAAAAACCGTAAGAATTCCGCCAATCCCAAAAACATAACCGGTGTAGTATTCCGGCATTCCAGCTTTTGTAAGAAGAAGGAGTGATATTATGGCGAAAAATGCGATATGGTTTGCGAGTGATCGATACAAGAGGATAGTGACAAGCTTTGGACTTCGAAACACTCACAGTAGCGATTCTTTTGCTGTTATGTAATGTTCCTTGAAAAGATGGGAAAAACTTTCAAATCTTGCTGTATAATTGCCCACTTCAGTGAGTCGCAAAGTTATGATAACTAACAAAAGAGCGAAAACCACATCAACTCCAGCAAGAATTATGTACGCAAATTCATGGAATTGATAGATAAGCCATGATGCGATTAGTGGCGTCAGAATCCCTGGAATGCTCGAATATGCCATAAGTTTTCCCAGATATTTTCCGTATTCATTCTGTCGATCGAGTATTCGGAGATTTGCTTCAAGAAAAGCCTGACCTGTTCCGCTCCAAAAACTAAAATAGAGTCCAGCAAAAAAAGCAGCGATAAGAAATCCGATAAAATTTTGAAAAAAGAGAAAAAGGATTGCGGCGATAAGATTGCAGCTTACAGAAATCACCAAAGCTTTTTTGTGTCCGATAACATCAGCGAAAACTGAGGTCGGAAGCTCAAAAAGCCAAATGCACAAAGTCGAAGCATTAGTAATGAGAATAATCTCAGGAATTCCAAGTCCAGAATATTTGTACAAAAGAGTCACGACCGGAGTCAAAAAAGTGATCCCGGAGATGAAATTGATCCAGGTATGGAGAGTGATGTTGCGATGAGCGATATTTATTGGCATGCATCGATGTTTTCTAAAATAAACCGCTTATACAGTCACGCATCTTTTGCTTTTATTTCATTGTTTTTCGAGAGATTAAATAACGATACTCCTTGAATTCCAGCGCTGTATAGAAAATAAAACAACTCATGACTTTCATCGAATTCTCCGTAAAAATCCTGGAATCCCTTCAAAAACGCTCGGGCATATTTTTCTCCCATGAGAATCAGGATATCTGTGGCCGGACGATAGATATTGATCCACGGAACCACTACCATCCAATCTTCCTTGGGCGGATAAATATCCAAGAAAAATACCGATCCGTTATTATAAAAAATATTATCGGAATGATTGTCGATGGAAACGACATACTTATTCACGTCGAAAGCGATGAAGTGTTCTTTTTTGCTATCAAGATATTTTCGTAATTTCCCAATGATAGTGTCCGTCAGATCCAGAGAGAAAAAATCCGGAGCTGAATACATCCAATCACGCAAATCATCCAATCTTCTCTGAAAAATATCGTAAAATATTTCGTTCGTCTTCGGTTGATGCGGAAAATTCGCCACCGCTTTTGTCTGCTGGAATCCCATGGTATAAAAATCTTCTTCCATCAGGGTTTTATCATGCAACAAATAGCTCAGATTGTGTTTCAAATCGATGCGGTTCATCTTCATAACAACATCCTCACTGTCTTCAGAAATCCGTGAATCGATTCATACAGAATCGTTTTCTACAACAACGGAATATATTCCCACGTAAACTTCCGGACTAAAATAAGAATTTTCTTCAAAATCAGCTTTATAAAAATCAATTCTCGTTTTTTGATCAGAGAGATCGCGAAAATGTTCATTAAAAAAACGATTATCTCGTTTGCAAATCTTATAGACGGTTTTCGGAAACAAAAAAACATGAGAAATCTGAGTCTCTACATGTTCTGGAATAAGTCCATATTCTTCGGCTCAAACCACTTTACCAGAAAGAAGTGCTTCTAAAATTTGTTGGTATGATTCCATAAACTATAGTTGAGAGATAAATTTCCTAGTGTGAGCATCGAAGAAAATTCACTTTTTGTGCACACCTCTAAAATCCGCAGAAATTTCCATCTGTTTACTTTTTTTATTATATTCGAAACAAATAGTAAGTCACTCTCATTTTTTTATTCATTCACCCTCTGCGGTTTTGATTCAAAAAACATCTTCCGCTATTGGGTTGATAAATTCAAAATGGCTCACGCCCAAAATTCGCAATCTTTTTCATCAGAGATTTAAGCGTTTTACAAGAAACTGGATTTGATGAAATACTCTTTCGGCACGTTTTTTTACTTCCGTCTGAGTCTCAAAACGTTCATTTGGCATCTGAAGCTCCGGTTCACAGGCATAATGAATCTCTGGTGCGATACCGATCGGAGCAATTTCTTTCCAAAGATTATCCATATATCCCCTGTCTTTCTGATCAAAATTCCTCATGGATGAAACAGAAGAATCTTTTCGGATTTCCACTCATTTTTCTTGAAGCAATTCGGCTAGAATAGTTTCTGATCATTGCGCCCTCCATGCAGGCGAACTCCAAAGAACGACAACGTCTTTTTTCGGATCGATTCATTGTACGATTTTTTCCGCTGTCTCTCTTACCTCTTGTTCTCCTTTTGGCGTAAGATCATGCGGGTATTTTCCATCAAGATCAGATTTTTCCTTATCAGTCAGAGTATGTTCCAGATATGATGTCGTACCATGTCGAAAAAAATCCACGATAACCACAGATGAATTATGTTTTTTTACTTTTTCCAATATCTGTTGAATATTACACTGTACTACGAGTTTTTTTCTCGCAATAAGATGTCCAGAAGTGAGGTGGCTACTGAAGTCTTGTGACTCATATGATTTTTTAATTGATTGCATATGTAAAACTAAAATTCTAAAATCCACTCTGTAGTTCAAGCATCTTCGCATAGATTCCACCACTTGCTACAAGTTCATCGTGATTACCTCGTTCTGCAATCTTTCATTCTTTCAAGACGATAATTTCATCGGCTTGTTTTACTGTCTGAAGACGATGTGCGACAACAATAACCGTACGACCTGCGAAAAGATTATCAAGAGCCTTCCCTACTTCTTCTTCAGAGAAACTATCGAGTGCACTGGTTGGCTCATCAAGAAGAATGATATTAGGATTTTTTAAAAATATTTTCGCTATCGCGAGTCGTTGTTTCTGTCCCCCTGAAAGTTTCACTCATTTTTCTCAAATTTCCGTACCAAGTCAATCACGAAAATCATAAATAAATTCACACTTTGATTGGGTAATCACCGAGGAAAGAAGTGAGTGATTCTTAAGTCACTCTGGATCTGAGACACGAAGCCGCATAATATCCGCAAGAACCTCTTTATTCGAAAGTCCATAAATAAGGTTTTCGAAAACTGTTCCGTCGAATACACTTGGTTCCTGAGTAAGGTAGCCAATGTGTGGATAATACGATTTGAGATTTACGGTATCATATGTATCATTCTGAGAAATGGTCGAACAATCCATAATTTTATTACATCCATCAGGTAATATTTGATTGTCCACAGAGATTGTTCCGCTATTTGTATGAATATATCCAGCAATCAGCTTTATAAGTGTCGATTTTCCGCAACCAGATGGTCAAACAATCGCAGTCTTTTTCCCTCCGACAATATGAAGATTCAAATTTTGAAATACTTTTTTTCATTCCCCATATCAAAAATCCATATTTTGAAATGTAATGTCTCAGGTTTTGAAAATAAAATTTTCACCTTCTTCATATCCTAGAATTTTTTGAGAATCATCAAATGTTTCCCAAAGTTTTTCTACATCAATGAATTGATCTTGCCATCGAATAAGAATCTGTAACATCTCAATAAGATTACTGTCGATAATCGCTAATAATCACATCAATGCAGCGAAATCACCGACACTATTAATACCTCGTATTGCCCCAATTCCCACAAAAACTATAATACATACACGGAAAATATCTATTACAATTTTTGGTCCACGAATCATAGGAAATGATATTTTTTCTCTTCAGGATAATATATCAAGTCGTTTTGTAAAAATAGATCATAATTTATGAAGTTCGGATTCGATACGATTTTGTTGAAGAATTTCGAATTTCGACATAATAATTTTTGTGTTTTGATGGGACTCTTCCACCCAGGTCTGTTTTTGTTCGGTACGTAAACGCTGATTTTCATCTTTAAAATACCAATACACCAAAAACATTAAAATAGTAAAAATGATAACTCCTATCAAATACTCTATACCAATGAGTGCAATGGAAATTAATGCAAGAATAAGTGAGACTCAAAATCTCAATAATCGACCAATGATAGTATCAATGAGATCTACCCAAGTCATTACTCCTGAGCCGAAAATATGAATAAGTCGACCAGTTCAAAGAGTATCATAAGTGTTATTGTCGATTTGAGTCAACTTTCGCAAATATGCTGCACCTATTATTTCTTTTCATTTAATAAACACAGATCTATCAGCAAGTCGAAATATCCAAAGAGCAATATAATAGAAAGTTATAAGACTTCAATATAGTATTGCTATTCTATAAATCGCTGACACGTCTTGATGTTGAATAGCATTAGTGACCCATCAAAGACTATTAATAGAAACTACCAATACAACCGAACTAAAAATCGATAAAAATGCATATGCGAAAACATGTTGCCGAATATGCCTTATAGGCTCTAAAAATTTTTTCGTCATCTCAAAAAATGTCATTTTTACTTCATTAATAACTAAAACAAGATATTTACTTCATTTTGCCACACTTCACAATTATTTGCAAAAAACACTCTCGATTTCGAGAGTGTTTTTTATTATATCAGAGAGATTATTTTGCCACTCTTCTTCGTACGAGGAAGTAACCAAGAATTCCTGAAAGAGCGAGAATGATAAGGAGTCCTGGACCGGTCTGAACTTTTGTAATGTTTGAAAAATCTTTTGATTCATTTTCTTTTTCACCACAGATCCCTTTGATCGCGAAATCAGCATACGTAAGTTTTCCTCCTGCGATATTTACTGTGTATTTATTAGTCGGAACACTTTCGATAAGTTGCATATTTCCTGATGCGTCTTTTTTGTAAACATTATATGCTGTCGCCTCCGGTACGGTATTCCATGTGAGTTCTGAGACATCTCCTATTTTCGTAACCTTGAGTCCAGAGATATTTGAGATACTGCATTTTCCAGCACTGGAAAGCGAAAGATCCACTGGGACAGTTGCTTTATTATATTCTGCGATTTCTTTTCCATCTTTATCGAGAGCATAAATCTCGAAATCATATGGAGCGAGCGTAAGTCCGCTGATGTACCAAGAATATTTTCCATCTTTCTTGATCTTATCTTTATCGAACGTGATTGCTTCTTTATCGAGAACTGGAGCATCTGAAGTTACTGCTGGAGTAGTCGCTTCACCGGAACCAGTAGTACCACTTCCTACCGCGCTAGTTGCTGCTGCAGCAGAGGTTCCATATTTAAATTTAAATTTTGCGATTTTTGCACTATCTTCAAGAAGTTCAAAAGTAAACGATACTTTTTTATCTCCTCTTTCAGTTTTGATATTATTGAAAAGGTCTACTGGCTGAGCTTCTACGACGGAAAGAGTTATGACTGATTCTTTCGTGGTACTTTTCCCCATATTATTGGTAAGTTTTACGTTTACTGGATAGTCACCAATCTTTGTCGGTGCATTCATCGTACCCATGTAATCACCATTTTTTGATGGAGAAAGGATCTGATCAGATCCACCAAGTGATACAAGTACCTCTTGTAATCCAGCTTCTGCCATAACAGTAATATTTAAAAGCGTTCCTGGGTTTACTTGTTTTCCTTCTTTAATGATGGTATCTTTATAAGTAACCGTACCGGTAACGTATTTTACTACTATCTGTTCTGATTGAGTTATAACCTTATCAGTTCCATCCAAAAGTTTTACTTGGATAACGTTCTGATCGGGCTGTAAAGTTTTGATAGTATAGAGAAAATTTCCAGCATCATTGTCTGATTGAGTTTCACCATCTTTTTTTCCATTGAGAAAAATTTGTACTTTACTGTTTTTCTTGGTCGTTCCATTAATAGTCATTTTTGAGTCCGATACCTCCTGGCCATTTGAAGGTGATTGAACAGTAATATCTCCACCTTGATCCGTAGTCGCAGCTCCTTTTGGTCAGACAGTAACGGTAGCTGATCCTTCTATATTCTCAGTTTCAATATCTACGACTGAGACTTTAAGCTTTCCTTCTTTCGTAAAAGAAAGACCTTTTGAAAATATCTTACTTCCTTGATCTGCATCTATGAACGTATACCCATCTTCGAATGGAACAGTCGCTTTAAGATCTGACTCTACCGTGATGTAGATATTTCCGAGATAGTTTTTTACGACATTACCTGTCTTATCTACCGCCTTAACGGTAATATCGATCGCTTCGCCTACTTTAGCAGTAGGACTCACAATCACCTCGAGATGATCTACTTTTGCTACTGCTGCAGGAGCTGCTGTAGTGGGAGCGACTGGAGTAGTCGCTGCCGCGAAGCCAACTGACATTCATGAGTTACCAAGGAATAAACCCAAACAAAGCGAAAGAATGAGAAATTTTTTCATAAAATTGAGAGAAAAAATAATGTTTTCGTGCTTGATTGTAGCGAAAAACTCTATTTTTCGCAACGATTTATACTTTACATTTCTGATTAAATAGTTTTTATACAATATCATAAACAACGACTTTCTTTTCCCCAAGAGAAAAATCGACTCAATTTTGGTCTGTGATAAAAATCTGATAATGAGCGCAGGCGTGCAGAATAAAATCGACATGATCCCGATCGAGTTCTGAGAAAAAATCATCAAGTAAAACACAAATCTCAGATGTCGTATGCGCTTCCAAAAATCTGATTCAAAGGAGCTTCAAACCAAGAAGTAATGTCTTGTTTTCGCCACGAGAAAGATATTCTTGAGATCTTTTCACACCAGAAGCTACGCTGATCTCAAAAGAAAAATCATCCAAATGTGGTCCGATATAGGTATATCCGAGAATCAAGTCTCGCTCCTGTTTTTCCTGAAGATATCCGAGAATCGATCATCTTATATCTTTTAGATCGACTTTTGTCTCATATGAAAATTTGAGCGAATATTTATTTTCAAGAAGTCATGAAAGAAACGATATTTCCGAATGAATAAAATCCACCAGGCGAATACGGTGTTCGTAATATGGAGTAGCGGCAGATGCAAGAGCAGTATTCCAGAATCCGAGATCTTCTTTTTGCATCTTCCCTTCTGCGATATGTTTGAGGGTCTTGTTTCGTTGCTTGAGAATTCGAGAATATTCTGACTTTATTTTCGTAAAATTCGGAAATGAAAGTAAGAGAATCTCATCGAGAAAGTCTCGTCTTCCATCTGGCCCGAGATAAAGAATATTCATCTCTATCGGCGAAAAAAGCACTGCTCGTTTTTCGAGCGTCTGGAGGTATTTCGGACGACTTACTGGAGATCATTGAAGAAGAAAATTTCCGCGTTTTTTCACCATATCATAGGAAATTCCAAATGTGATCGGAATCGAATCCCGTACGATAGTCACTGAGGTAAATAGAGAACTTTCAGCATTTTTTACACAGTCTACGACAGAATTTCCCGGAATCGGTTTCCCATTCAAGAGCAGATAGATCGCTTCAAGAATATTTGTTTTCCCTGAGCCATTCTTTCCAATAAATACATTAACATCCTGACAGTTGAATCTACTATCAGGATGATTTTTGAAATTGACGAGTCGAAGAGAGTCGATAGACATCTTGTATTGCTTAAGCTGCTTTTTCCATAATATTACTGATTCCAATCTGATGACCGATTATTTTTTGAGGAGAACAAGCGAGAAGATCATCCGAAGGGACAAGTGAAGGCTTTACGATGTCATCTCGAAGTGGCATACAGACTGTCGGAGAAAGTGAAACATGAGAAAAATCCTCTTCTGGAATATTGTTGAGTTGATCGATATAATCGACGATGTTCGAGAGTTCTTTTGAATATCGCTCTACATCTTCATCGATAAGTTTAAGTTTTGCGAGATTCGCGATGTGACGAATTTTATCTTGCGTTAATGACATGTTTCTATATACTCTTAAGGAAGTAATGCCTAGGATTATAAGAAAATATGGAAAAAATCAACTCAAATTTACTCTCAAGTATAAAACAAAAGCTTTTTGGCGATCCGATTTTTCTCGCGAAAACTCGTCTTTCTATTGCCAAAACAGTCTTTATTTTCGTGGCTTTTTTATATTTCTCCGTATATCTGTTCATTATCTGATGATATCAAATAACTATCATGAATCAGATACTCTTTTTTCTCTATCCGCTTTTTGCTTTTTCGACCATTGCCCTGCTCTATAATATCATTCGTTATACGATCACTATTTATTTCGAGAAAACCACCCGACTGACTTATGTGGTTTTTGCACTTCTTGCAATAATCTATATTGTTTTACTTATTGCACACATAGGACTTTTACCAGTCATCTTGTGACTCTGAGATATATTTATATGATACTGGCATGAATTTTTAAAACTCTTACCTTTTACTCTATAGTTATGAAAAAAATTCTCGTTATTGCTCTCATTCCTCTCTTCTTAGCATCTTGCGGAAGTAGTTCCGATACCTCGACAAGTGATTCTTCACTCAAGAAATTTGAGGGAAATGGTTACAGCATACAGATTCCTTCTGGATGGATAAAAGTAGACGAAAAAAGTGCTCCAACTCCAGGAAATGGAAAACTCGAGGCCGCATGGAGTTCGACCGAGATCGCATCAGGTTTCGCAAATAACATGGTTATCCTTTCAGAGACTCTCAGTAAACCAATGACTTCCGCAAAATATTCTTCGATCAACTACGCGCTTTCTACCGGGAATTACGTAGAATTCACAAAGCTCGATGAAAAAACTATTTCTTTTCCAGTAAGCGAAAATATGCCAGCCGATGAGGCAAATATTTATACATTTGAAGCAAAATACAATCCACAAACTCCAAAACGAAAATTCATCCAAACTGCCCGAGTTTGCGGCGATACAGTATACCTTATGACAATAGGTATCAATCTCGAAATTAAGGACACTGCAAAATACGAAAATCTCTTTAAGAGCTTCACTTGTGGAGAGAAAAAATAGGAAAATATGATTGGACCTTGATTTTTAAAAAATTACGATATAATTCCCCCGCTCGATAATTCTACGATCGAGCCCATGGTGCCTTGGTAGAGCGGTCATACAGAAGCCTGCAAAGCTTTGGAGAGCGGTTCGACTCCGCTAGGTACCTCCAACACTAACTTATCGTTCGAAATTAATCTTTCGAGTACAAAAAAGAGCTTTACTTTAAGCTCTTTTTTGTTCGTTATATTGAGTTCGACTGTTGTAATTTCAAGGAGTAATTTAAAGAGAAAATAAATCTCGAAATCCCTCAAATGCTTTTCTTCTCATTGAAAACATATTCTTCTCGTCGGATGACATTTCAGCGAATGTCTTATCGGATCCATCTGGAATGAATATTTTGTCCCATCCAAATCCATTTTCTCATCGACATTCTGTGGAGATTGTGCCATTTACAATTCCATAAGCAATCTGATATTCTTTTCAGTCATAAGATGCCACATAGCAAATAGCTTCAGCCCTTCTGTCTGAGAACTTCTCTAACATTTTTAAAATTCAATCATTATCAACCGATTTCAAAAACCACTTAATAAGCGCCCCAGGGAGTCCATTCCACGACAAAAATGCTAATCCCGTATCTTCCACCATCACAGGTTCACCGGCTATCACATACGCTCCGTGAGCCTTATGACGAATCAATTCCTCTACACTGACTGTCTGAATCTCATCAAGATCGCCAACATCTGCTTTTATAAGAGGTATTCCCAGAATTTCCTGAGCTTCTCGTAATTTATTATCATTTCCTGTCGCAAATTTCAATGTTGTCATAAATACCATTTATTATAATTATTAAAGTAAGTCTTTTTTTCTTTATAACAAAATTTCTTTTATTTTATTGGAAATAATATGTCCCAGGTATTCAACAGCTTCATCAAGTTTTCATTCCTCATTTATTAAAAAATATTTTTCACCATTGTAATGATATTTACCATTCTTCATACTTTTTTCTATATCTAACAAATCATCTTTGAAATTAACATCTAAATCCTGTTGGATTCGACTCTTCTTTTCTGAATGTTCCATTCCATCTTCCCTATTCATTAGTCTTTTTTTCCACTCTTGAAAATTTCGAGGAACTAAAACTATTGGTAAAGAATGTAATGGTTCAATTTCCTGAATTTTCCTCCCACTTTCTGGTACAATATTAAAAAATACTGTTTTATATTGACACAGTTTTTTTAATTCATTTCTGGGTAAACCATAAATATCTCATTTTGAATTTATAAAACTATCTAATAATTCTCAAGCTTGGAGCAATGATTCAACTCTTGATTTTGTAAGAAAATAGTAATCCTTTGTATCAATTTCTCAGTTTCTTTGTTTCCTGCTTGTCACAGATACTGCCTTTGTGGAATTGTTATGTTTTTGTAAAAATTCTCGTATCAAAGAATCCTTTCAAACTCCAGAAAATCCGGAAATAATCGAAGCTACTCATTTTTTAGTAAATATTCCTGATTGACTTCATGATCTTTCATTCAAAACAAGAGACTTAGACATGTTCATATAAAATAATTGTTAAAATTAAACATAAGCTTTATACTTTTCCACCAAAAGAAAAAAACTGAACACCCAAGAAAAATTTTCTTAAGAAATACATTAATTGTTTTATGCCTTATATAAAACAAAAAAACGGTTATAAAACCGTTTGTGAAAGAAAAAATGGAAGTGTTATTTTACGATATCTGAAAGAATCTTATCCTGTTCGATTTTTGGCTTTTTATAAATTGGTGTGGCAAGGATCTCTAGAATAGCACGAGTATTGTTATTTACGTCCATTTTCTTGAAAATCATATCATAATACACCTCGTCATAGACCATCGTAAAAAACTCCGAGCCTGTTTCTGGAGAACATCCGCGACTCTTTTCCCCATATCCTTTTTAAGAGCCTCAGCCATCTGCCAAGCCTCATCTTTGAGTGTAGTATCCATATTGTTTGATTAAAAAATGCACCGAGAGTTATTCTCGATGCATAATCTATTTGGTTTTTGGGAGAAAAAAATGGAAAAAGAAAAAATATTGAAAATACTTATACAATCTTATGGTCAATTTCCCGCAAAGCATCGACACATCTTCTTATCTCAGTATAGAATTGATTTCGAAAAAACTCTCGCACACATCATCTTACTATAGGTACAGCCCTTCTTCCTTCAATCTTAATTAGCTGAACAATAAGCTCACTCGCGGAGTCAAATCTTCAAGAATGCATCAATCAATGCACACATTTTGTTGCCACATTAATCATGTCTTTTTCTCCAGCCTGAACAAGATTAATAGCATATTCTCCAGCTTGTCAAAATTCCCTCATACTAAATAATTCCTCTATACACTGTTTGGTTACTGGTATCATGTCTTTTTCTCCAGCCTGAACAAGATTAATAGCATATTCTCCAGCTTGTCAAAATTCCCTCATACTAAATAATTCCTCTATACACTGTTTGGTTACTGGTATCATGTCTTTTTCTCCAGCCTGAACAAGATTAATAGCAAGATGCCCAGACCAGAAAAATTTTCACTCACTCAGTAATTCTTTAGTGCATTGTTTGGTTATAACAGCGAGATTCTCACATCCTTCAATTTCAAGAAACTTGATTGCAAGCCGTCCAGCGTTATCATATTTTCATATTTTAATATATCCTTCTACACATTGATTAAGTATAGGAATAAAATCTCTTTCTCCAGTACGAACCAACTGAAGAGTAATAAGTCATGCATCCCAATATTCTCCTTTTTCTATTAATTCATGCATCAATTGTTTTACTACTGGAGATATTGCTACTGTATCAATCTGTAATAAATTATCAACAAATCCTGTCATTTCATAAAATGCCCCCGCTCGCACAAATGTCTCAATCATCTTCTTTACTGATAAAATTGTACCACTTCTGTCTGCTTTGAAAATACTAGAAAAAATTGCTGATTTCTCGGAAAAATCGAACCCACATTCAGGCAAATACACATACTGCTGAATCACTGCAATCATATCTTTTTCTCCAGTCTGAGCAATTGCAGTGGCTAAAAATATTGCATATCTAAAATCTTTCCTGTTTATCATTTCCTGTACACATCATTTAGCAATAACAATTGCATCTTTCTCTCAAATACGAGCAAGGGTAATGGCACTATATCATGACAATCAAAATTCTCATGCATCTATCAATTCTTGAATGTGACACATAATTACAGAAAGAGTGTCTTTTTCTCCGATTTTTATCAGATTAATCGCAAGTCTCCAAGCTTCATCAGTATCCCCTTTTTTTACAGGGTCAATGCTATTCTTTACATAATCAATGAATGTCTGAATTACTCTATGCAAAATGAAGTCCCTAACATGTTTCTTTACTGTTCACAAAAGAGGTTCACAAAGCCACACTTTTTCTCTACTCCAGGTAGTCACTTCTTTTCTATATTTCAATAATAACAGTTCATACCAAATTCTTGTTTTTTCATCCATCCGTTCTGTAGAAATTCCCGATAATATGCGCGCGCCCATAAAAAACCCCTCTCCAAACATATCATCGTTTGTAAGAATGCTTCATCAATATTGTGCTCCATTTCTAAAAATACGATTTACACCGTATCATACACGCCATAGAATTTTTCACAGAATATTATTCCGTACCTCGGTACCAAGAAATTGTCACAATCTCTCCATGGCCCATTCACGCTCTAATAGAACCCCATCTTTGTTTATTGCAAGATTTGTGAGTCTCTCTCCATAGAATAAAACCACCGGCTTAAAATTTCTCCATTCATTCCAATTCTCGAAATTCGTGTCTCGAACCTGAAAAATCTCTTCGGCTCACTTTGTAAATCATGGATAAAGCAATTCCTCTGTTTTTTTATCTCTAAGTTCAGACATATTTTGCATTTCTGGATGTTCCATAAAATGCCTCGCCAAAAAATATTCATAAAAGGACTGATGGATAAATTCATATTTATCCTCTCACGATTTCTTACACAGAATACTCAACCCATCAATCATCCCTTCTTCTTGCGTACCTTGAATCGATATTTTTTGATGTTTGAACTGTTCGTAAGCTAAAACTCATAGTTGATTCATATCGCCTTCGAGTTCACGAAGATTTCTTTTTTCTTTTCAGTGATGAATCGGATGTACAGCAAGGATCAATCTTGCTACACTCTCATAAAGATCAGCCTTATTTTGAATAGCACTCAGTGATTTGATTCGGAGTTTTTCCCAGTCACCCGATCGCTCTCCTGTCGCGAGTTTGCAGACGAAAGAAAGAAGCAAGGGATTTCCCTCGACTTCATGATCAAGATTCTTTTCTCGTAACGTAGTTTTTATTCTTTCTCTCAGTTCCACGTCTTCGATTCTTTTTTCTAGGTACAAGTCCCTCGAGATCGGCTTCATTCCAATGGTTCGAAGGTGTCCGTTTCATCTGTACGATTCTCATTCTTTTTCAAGACAAAACTCTGAAGGACGAGAAGTGATAACGGAATTAAACAATTGCTGTTGCTTCAGAAAATCCGACAATGCAGCACGAAGCCGCGAATCTCCGATCTCATCCAGACCATCGATAAGCACGATGTCGTCTTGCACAAGATCATATAAGTCAAATGTTTGTCTGATAAGTTCCCTAAAGAATGTCTGAGAACCATCTCAGGAAAATATCTTACTTTCATCAATCATATCTTTCGCTCGAAAAAACAATATCTTTCGAGGAGAATTTGCGAGCGAGAGTTTTTTTGCGAGCTTCGTGAGCCACATAGTTTTTCCCTGTCAAACGATCGCTGGAAGCACGAAATTAGTTGGTTTTCCAGAAGAAAGCAGAGATTGGCAAATAGCATCCAAATGTATTCATTCATATCTGGCAACCATTTCGATTTTTTCTCTTCAGGCCTCATCCTTGGTTTTTCGTTCTTCGGATTTGATCTCATAGAGCTCCGGATCGAGAATTTCATTTGATTCTGCCGATGTATCATTCTTGATTCTCTCATCGATCGAATGCGACTGAAGAGTTCGTGCATCTTCATACACCTTTCTTCTCTGTTTGAGATTCTGAAAATCGAGTCAGCTGATGGATTTCCAATCAGAAAAAAGCTTTGCATCATGGTCGAGATCCCATAGATTTCATTTTCCTACAAACAATCTCATAAAAATCTCTTCAGCAAGAAGATTTGTCTGAGCTTGAGCGATAAGAATTTGTTTTTCTTTTTCGGAAAGCTTTTCTTTAGTGGATTCATAATATTTAAGAATGATTGTTTTTTCTCAGCGTTTTAGGAGGTTTGCGAGGCAGAAGGTGCGGAAATCAGGATTATTCTCAGAAAGAAAAGTTTTGAAGTATTGCGGATTCTCTTGAAGGAATTGATTGATATCGTTTTGGAGTTGCCAGATTGAGTATTTATTTTGATTAAGATTTTTATTTTGTCTGAATAAATCAATTTTTATCTTAAGTTCTGGACAGTGTTTTTCAAGGAATTGAGTAATTTTTTTGTAATTGTTTTTTCGCAAGAAAAGCATATCTGGATATTCATCTGGATTAATCCAGTTTCATTGTTCATCGATGTCAAATTCATACATGTCGCCATTAGCAAGATCAAATTTGATTATATAATCTTGTTTTGGTCAACGAAATACGAATTGAGTTCAGGAGGCATCTGATTTGTGTCACACCAAAACAATACTATCAATTACTTCTCATCCAGACTGTATTTGTTGCATAATTTTTTCTCTAATATCCTCCATGAGACAAAGTGTTTCAGTATTTACTACAAGATCTTGGACATTTTGTTTTACCTGAGATCATTCTATCTTTTCGGTTGTTCTTAGTCTGTTATCATCATGAATATGTGTATATGGAATGGATCATTCGGATCAAACGAGTGACATAGTCGTTTCTTGAACAGTTTCAGTGACTCGTGCAGTATCTGAAGAGTAATATATTTCTCCGTTTGTCTGAATATCGAATCCTACTCTTCGAAGATAGATTCCTCATGTTTTTGATTGCTCTCTTCACTTGTGCGAAATGGGAGTTTTTTTGCTTTGATATTTTGTAAGAGCAGCAGTGTTTTCTTTGGCCTCTTCGCTCTCCCCGTGTCTCACAAAAAATACCCGAGCTCTTGCTCGAGGAATGGTGATTTCTTGGTTGTTTTGATTTTCCTGTAATCAATCTTGTTTTATTCAGCCTACAGGAAGATATCGATCATTATTGAAGATTTCAGTCATTATTCATGTCAAAAAATAAAGGAGACAGAATCTCCTTTATTGTATCGTAATTTTGAATTTTAAGCAAATAACAATACTAAATATTCCTGATAATTCCTGTAGCAATTCGAATTTTTGCGAGTTTCATATAGAATTCCGAAAGACTTCACTTACAAATCAGTGGAAGTTGTTGTCTAGTCTTCTCTTCTATAAAGTAAATAAGGGCTTCAGAAATACAGGAAAAAACTGTAAGTTAAACTGAATAAAATAATATTTTTTATGTTTAATTCTAATAAAATTTTTCAATTATTTCAATTGTTAATTAAAAAAATGCAAGAAATCAGGAATATCTCAATAATACTTATGCTTTTTCCATTTATCAAATTTGGAAAGTCTTAATCTATCTTTCAAATATGGAATCTTTCATCAAGATCAAAACCAGATTGGGACAAGATTTTCACTCAAAACTCGAGTAACATATATTCCTAATTTTTTCGAATACTCAGTAGTAAAATCTGCAATATAAAATCTTCATCCTACATTATTGGTTAAATCACTCAACAATAAGCCAATATTATAATTTTTTATTCCTCAATTCTTTAGTTGTTGAAAATTAACCCTGGATTCGTCTTGAAATAAAAAACTCAGATATTTCTCACAATTATCTCCTTGCTCATAGAATATCTTATGATCCTTAACATTTTTAACATCATTAAAAGAATATATTTTTTCAGATTCTTCACTCCAATATATAGATGATACTGAGGCTTCAGATAAAGCTTTTTCAATAACATTTTCTAAGATAAAACCAGCCGAAGCTCATACTCAATAGTGTCACCCATTTTCTTTTTTTTGAATCACTAATACATGCGGAAATCATTTATCATAAGAAATATCATATATATACACTCTTCATCATCCTATCCTCTCGATATCTTCAACTCGTTCTATTAAATATTTTGGGAGAGATTTTATATCTATGATATCGGGTGATAATTTCAGTAGCCAAGTCAGCATGAGGCTATCTCTTTCAGATAATTCAAAAATTCATCACATTAAAGATTCTTCATAAGTTCTACCAGCTCAAATTCAATTCGAACTGGCAAAGTAAAATCGCTCTTCTTCCGGAATACTAGGGTAATATAGTAATTCATGAGGAATTTTATTAGGATTTTTAAAACGATGAATCGACGTATCATTCATTGTTTTAATTTCATACATTACTCAGAATTTATGCACTCGTCCTAATACGTCTTCAGGAATGGAATATCATAATATTTTCTCGCTCATATCTTTATCGATACTTACGAGCAAGTCATCTCATAGAATATCTGAGGAAAAATATCAACTATTAAATCTTTCGATTCCCTCACAAAAAGCTTTTGCTTTTGCTACTTTCGAATCAGAAATATCGAATCCTGTCGAATAATTCAGATCCGCATCCGAAAATAAATAATGTCAATGATTGATTCAAAAAGTGCCAGAGAATCAAATTCCTATCTTGCTATCATATTTCTGGAATCTTGCGAGTCCTTTTATTGGATGAAATAATCATTTCTTAATTTTTATTGTTTTTTTATGGGACGATATGTATTCATCTCATAAAAAAAGTTGTGGAAATTCACTCTTATCAACTCTCTGGTGAGAAGTATAAATTGGGTAACTTTTTGAAAGGTTTTCTGATGAGATTTTCGTTACAAATCCAGGCTTTATTATTCGTGATTTCAAATATTCTTTCTGCAATATCCTTCGTTGTTTCTTGATATAATTCTCGCCTAGAAAGATATGGTAATCGTGATTGTGATAAATTTTATATAATATATAATAAACATCTTCAGATAGACCATATATAATATTTTCAAGAATAGAATCAATGTCTTCTTGATAAAATATATATACTCATTTATTGAATATAAAGCCATTTATTTCATTTTTATTATGATTGGAGAATAAATCATTAACATAAGAATGAAAGAAGCTATATATATCATAATAAATAGTCATACCTTCTATTTTAAATGAATTTTTCGTTAAAAAAGTCTCTGTTCATGTTTTTTTATATATATCATTAAATCTATCTTTTAACTTTGGAGAGGTAAAAAATTTTTTATAGAAATTTAATGGAAGTCATTGCTTTGGAAGATTGATAAAATAATTTTTCTTTCCAGATAAAACTATCTCTTTTTCATGAACCAGTAGAAAGTTAATGTGTTTTAAACGAGTATTTAATTTCATATTCATTATTTTTTTCAAAATAAAATAGAGTTCACAAAAATATATTTTTCCGTATCAACCCCACATTCACTCAGGACTACTGACTCAATTACTCATCATAATTCACAAGTCCCATAGCCTTTCTCTTCACTCGCAAGCACAAAATTTTGAGAAATATGACCTCATTCTAAAAGTGCCAACTGATAGGATTTCACTCAATATTTTTTTGACATATTCTCTAGATCAGCCAAAATCACAATGAGTCCTTGCGCATTTTCAAAATCTAAAGATTCGTTCTTAATAATCATCTTCTCACACAATTCATTTTTGTTATTAACAGTTCTTACTGGAATTAAGTCAATTCAATCATATTTTTCAAGAAGAACCTTTGTTCAATCAGTAAATCGGAAAAAATATATATGTAACGGCCAAAATGCTCATCAAGAAGGGGTAGTTTTATGAATTATAGATTTCTTCTGATACATCTCTTTCTTAATATTTCAGTAGAGACAAGCGAAAAGATATGTTAATTCTTGTTCATCTGTTTTCTGAGGAATATACCCACGAATCGTTTTCCGATTTTCGAGAAAATCAAATATTACTCACTTTTGTCACTGAATAATATCTGAACTCCATCTGTTTTGATTATCCATAACAAGACGAATATGTTCAGGCTGTCATATTTTTTTCAAAGGAGTTAAAATAGAAGGGTTATAACTTAAATTTGCCCATCCAATAATGTCATGAATAACTCCATTATTTAAGTCAATTATAATTCCTACACGTAGCAAAAAATTAAAAAACTCTTTCGGATTTCCAAATAGTCAATCTAATAATGTGATGCAGGTCTCTTCTGAAAATATAGAACCTAATAATGTATTAAAAAGTTGTATCAGGGTTTTTTTATTTTTTTGAGAACATTTTATGATATATTTCTTATCTCAGATAAAAAAAACAAGCACACCTCTCTGAGAAGAATATTGGAATAGGGATGAGAATTTGTAAGATGAATCCATGTTTTATATATAGGTTATAATCATAAGTGATTCCTTATTTCAATAATATTGCATTGCCTTTTTCATCGTTCCAATATCGACAAAATATTCAAATGCAATATCCGGTCCTGGATCATGGATTAAAAATTTCCCCTCTTGTACACCAGAACAAACAACATAGTGACCCGAATGTCCAGATTCTCTCTTCTCATTTCTGAGAGTATAATAATCTCATCAGACAAGAAATAATGTATTTCTAGCCTGTCTCTTCTCTATTAAATTATATATATCAAGATTCTCATCATATACCACACCGATTTTTCCATCTTCTAAAATTTTTTTTGTGATTTTTGAGGAGTCAGTCATGTTCATTTCTGGATATTGAGTTATATTGTTTTCCTGAAGATATTTCTTTGGGTCAGTAGCATATTTTTCTAAGCATTCAGACTTATCAAGATAAAATTCCACCCTAAATCAAAGATTGCTGAGAAAATATGCAATTTCAAGATCATCAGCTGTCTGTCCCGGTTGGAATTTTCAGTGATATTTTACAAGCTTCAGTACATCAAAAGTATCTTTCGTTGAGAAAGATGTCATTAAGAAATGATTCAAAATAGACATAAGACAACCAATTCAACAATATCATTTCAAAGGTTCCACCACTATAAATTTTCTTTCCATATACGTTTAAATTACATAATAAGAGAGCTACCCAGGACAAAAGCCCAAGTAGCTCTAATTACACTAGAATAGACGGCAACCTGAACATGAACTACTGCAATTTCATCCAGAACCACCACCACCATTTCATCCACCACTGCATGAGAGACTACAAATTTTTTCAATTCTACCAGAAACTACTACTTCCATTCAGTCAAAAATGGAATTTACAGATACTGTCTTGTTTCTGACAGTATTGCTTCATGTCAATCTTTCCATATGAAAAAAATAAGGGATTAAAACATTCATATAATGAATGTAACTTTATTATAAATTTCCTGAAAAGAAAAAAATGGAAAAAGAAAAGAAATAAGATTTCTGTAGACTTAATTCTTTGTGTAGAAGATATTTTTTAGCCAAATATATTGTTTGAAAAAAATCATTAACTTAAAATCGTTCTTAATTCTCCATAAAAGATTGAACAATAGTACAATTTAGGTTAATATCTAAAAATAGCTTACATATAAAAACTCTAGCTTATAAATAGCTAAAGTTTTGTTTAATTTAAAGCAAAATATTAATAGTTAATAAGAATTATTTTAAGTTTGATTTTGATCTGAAAATTTCAACCACCATTTTTACTATCAATTCACATATTTTAAATACTTCTTAAAGATTTTTTCTCTAAAATAAAATGTCATTAACAATATAGAGATCTTTTGATGATTTCAACAACACTGCTGGACAATTATTTATTCATTTTTTTGAATCAAGAAAATTTTCTAAAGCCTTTTTCTTATCTTCTCCTTGAAAAAATAGAAACACTGTTCCAGAAGAAGAAATCATACTTGCACTTAATGTAATTCTATCTTTAGGTTGTTTTTGAGAAAAAGCCACTTTTTTATATCAACACAGTCAAACATCATTCTCGTCATCTCAACAAAAAATTCCTGCCATATGACCATCTTCTCATATCCCTAAAATTATTATATCAATATTTTTTATAGCATTATTCTCAAAATAATTATTAAATTTCTCAATATCCTTTATTAAATCAACTCCCGTGGATCCAATAAAACAATCATTATTAATATTTCAAAATAAGCAACTAGATATTATACTGGTATTTTTCTCTATGTTTTGACCTTCTTCAGGATATTTTTCATCAGTTAAGAAAAAATGAATACGTCCAGTACTCAATATTTCTATTAATTGAGGCTGTAGATACTTATAAAATAGTTCTACGGAGCGACCTCCACACACTCAAACATTTACCACTTCTTTTTCTACAAGCAAAACCTGAAGTTTTTTTACAAATACATTACTTGCCATTTTTGAAGCTTCAGCATAGGAAAAATGTGATAAAAATACAAAGTCATTTTGCATAATTATAATACACTAAGTAATATAGTATTCTACTCTATCTAGGAGAAATGTATAGTCGCCTTGATTTGATTCAAGCCTTGTCTCCAGCAATGGATACTTTTTTAATTTCGCCATTTTCAAAAGAAAAAATCTGAGAACATATAAAAAATTCCTTCATTAATTTCTTGGATAATCGCACTTTTTTTTCGAGAATCATATTTACCATACAAAAAAATTTTTTATGACCAAACACGAGAATATTTTCGTTGGTTTTTGAGAGTTTATTTAGGGTTTTTATAAAAATTTTTGCACGATGGAAAAACATGGCAAATGATTCTGCTCATACTCCATCAATATAATGTAGATCGAGTCTTTTCCAATATTCAGCCACATATCGTTTCCGCTCCTGCGTGGATGTATTTTTATGTCTTTCACTATCCAGGAAAGAAAATTCCTGAATAGGAAATTCATAAACCTCTCTTGGAAAAAAGTATCTCAAAGTTGGATCAGCAGTTTGTCGTGTACGAATATATGGTGAATAAATGATGATATCTGGTTTTACTGGAATATTCTTTACAATTTCATCTGCTTGTTTTTCTCAAAGAATTGTGAGACAAATAGTTTCTGGGCTAGATGTTTTTAATCCAGCATTTGCCACACTTTCACCATGTCGAATAAAATATAAATTTTTCATACGTACCTAATTATTTATTATCATACTTGAAACTCTCAATTTTCATTTATGGGAACTGTGGAAAATGGGAGGTCTAATATAGAATTTTCTCAAGATCACCAGTTGATTATTTGATAAACAATTTTATAGATTATCTTACGATCAATTTCGCTATATTCAAGCACATTATGAACTGCAAGAATTCGAAGCAGTAACCTCCAAGTCAGCTCTTTTTTCCAATCAAATCCTGGAAATTTTTCTCACAAAAATATAATTACTGGGGCTATATAGGTTGATATATATATTGCTATCTGTTTATTTCGCAAATAAACAGATATAGATCTTGCATAGCTCGCATGAGACTGAGAATATCGAGTATAGAGATAATCTCCTTGAAATAGAATATTCCAATAATATGTAGCCATATCTCAAAGAATTGGGTTATACCCAGCAGTCTCCAAGTCAACAAAAATTGGAAAATATTCGCCCGATCGATTCTCTCTAAATCAAAAATTAAATTCATGAAAATCTCAATGTCCAAAACAAAAACAAGATGAGGAAGGTGTTAATGCTACCATCTCCATTTGAGTCAGATAAGATTTTATTACATCAGATTTTTCCTTCGAAAAAATCTTATCTATATCGTCAAATAAAGCCTTATAGCCATTTCAATAATATCGAAAAAGTCTATTTTCTCCAAACCTTTTCTCAAACAATTTTTTACTAGGATATTCTCCATTTTTTTCTTTGGATATTGTACTTAAAGAAATATTTTTTATTTTTTCATACAAACTTTGAAAAGTTTGTATTTTCTCGTTATCAGGTATATATGGACAAGCAAGAAAATCGTTTGCAGTCATATATGAACTCTCTTCAATATATTCATATACCAAACATATGTAGTTATTTCCAATGGGAAACTCCTCAATAATCTGTGGAGTATTAAAATATCAAGAAAAAATATTTGTATTCTTCTTCAGTAATTCTCAATTCTTAGACAAAACAATCTTAAAAAAAACTTTTTTTGTCAGCAGTTCTCATTTCCCATAAAGACTATTGCTCGAATTACAATAACCATTAATGTGTATTTTTAATCCAATCTGATTCAGTACATCATTAAGACTATTTCACTGTAAATACATTTGAGAAAAGATAATGAATATTTTCTTCAGACCAGTTTTTAACTATCTTAAAACTTCCAGCTTTTTCAAACAATACAAGATTAATACTTCAGAACGCAGAAAGCTTATCATTTTTAAGAAGATCTAAAATTTCCGAGAACTGTAATACATGCTTTGAGTAATGAAATGGCAAAAATCTCTGAATTTGATCAAGCAGTATTTTATATTCCTCCTCTGGGAAAGCAATCTCTGAAGCAAGAAGTGATATATATATTCCTATCCATACAGCTTCTCAGTGCTTTATATCTGGAATAAGTGTCTCTATAACATTTGCGATCGTATGTCCAAGAGAGAGTCATTTGTGTAAACCATTAGTATCATATACATCCTGTTCTACAAAATATTTTTTGATACTTATCGATCAAGCCACAAGCTCAATCCAGTCATTCTGATGATATTCAATACCTTCCTCAAGATATTTCTGGTATCTCTCAAGAGAAAAATTAATCTTTCCACACGATAAGTCTTCAGTGGCTATCAGATTATGTTTATATACTTCACTCATAGCATAAATAAGTTCCTTTTTTTGAAGCGATTCAAGATATTTTACATCACAAATTGTTAGCACTGGTGAGTTAAAGAGTCCTACAAAATTCTTTTTACTGGATACATTTAATCAAACTTTTCCAATAACACAATCAGCCTGAGACATTAATGTTGTAGAAAATTGCACAAAATCAATTCCTCTCATATAGAGCCCAGCAAATACCCCGCCAATATCCGAAACATATCCCCCACCAACACAAACAACAAGGCTTTTTCGGGAAAGTCCAACATATGCCACCCTTCTCAAGATGAGAGTCAAATAATCAATATCCTTTGATATACTATTGGGGAGAAGTTGGATATAGCAACTTTCTTTTGTAGCAAAAGCGACCTTAAAATCATTTCCGTACTTTTTAAATACATTATCATCAAAGAGAAATAAGATTTTGTCGTACTGTCCTTGTTCTACAAAATTCTGCAAATGCTCAATACCAGTTCAATAATCAACGATTATCTGTTGGTCAATATAGGGCAATTGGATTTGAATGTTTTTCATGGATATAGTTTATGAAAGAATAATATTTTTGACGCATTAATAATATCTGGCGAGTATTTTGAGAAGACTCCATCAAAAGGTTTTATATATTAACTATTATGAATTCATATTATGGACCTTTGCTTTTGCTTGAGATACAAAATTATTGAGTAGATTCTTTTTCTTTTGTATATTAAGCACTCATGAATAATTATATTGTGGTATTTTTAAGAAATTATCTTTTAGAAAGATGGCGTAAAACATTTTTCGCACATTCAGGTATCATTCCACAGAATCATACCCTCTGAGGATCAGAAGTAATTTCATGACAGTATAGGCGCGTTTTAAGCCTTTTTGTAATGATATCCGATCTGATATGTCTGATATAATCTTAAGTGATTTATCAATATATAGATCAATTTCTTTATATATTCTCTGGATTAATAATTGTTTTGAGTACTTTGGAATAGCAATACCTTGTTTATAAAGTACGAGAGCATTGAGATGATTTAAATTTTTTATTTGATAACAAATTTTTGCTTTTGTATTTGTGCTTTGCTGAAACTCAGCCTCGGAAATAATCGTAAAACCGACTTTGATTCCATGTATAAATCGTAGCGATTCAAGTCCTTCTGTGATATGAGGAATATCGGGGTTTCAGTGCAAAACTATAAATATATCTAGATCACTTAATCAGTCCACAATATCCAACCTTCCTCAGCTTCCAGTAATTGCTAAGATACCTATGTTATTTATATTTTTCATAGTATATCAAGCAACCTCTTGAAGTGCTAGAATGTAGCGAACTGGATATGGGGCAGAAACAATTTTTGAGAGGGTATCGAAATCATGATTTGGATCCAAAGACATGATAATATTATTAGCGACAATCTCTACAAATTGTTCATTAAATTGCTGTTCAATTCCTTTTTTAATTTTAGCCAAAATTGAAATTTGAGTCATATACACAATATTATTAAGAGCAAAGACCATTGAACACTGCTTATATATAATGGACAATAAATAAAATTTTATTTATTGTTTCAATAATCTATTTATTATTCTCTCTGCGAAGACGAATAATATCACCAACGAGTGTTTGAATTTCTGCAGGAACAAGATTAATATTTTTTATATCTTCTCTACTAACAACCTCAATCTGATAGAAATTATCATGAGAGAGTCTCTCGGTAAATTCTGGTCCAGTGCCACTTCCAATGGTTCCTGATACATAATCACATTGGTAAACATGTTGAACATTTACAACATCATTCTGTACAGACTGTGTTGTCATAACATGCTGGATATTTGCTAAAGTAATATCAGATCCAATTTCCTCTTCCATCTCTCTTTGAAATGCCTGCATACAATCTTCACCAGCTTCAATTCATCCTCCTGGCAAAACCCAATATTCATTGCCATTTTTTATTCTATGCATAAGAAGTGCTGAATATTTATTATCATCTTTGTGAATAATAATTCCACGGACTGATTCTCGAATATTTGTCATATAAATATAAAAGTAAATAATTAAAATATAATAAGGAAAGTTTTTTGCAATGTTTAATATTGCATAGCAACTTCAAGCTCATATTCTGGAGTAAATGAAGTAATGTCTATTCCTCCAACTGCTTGTAAACTTTGTTGTCTCTGGCGTGAGAGAAATATATTCGTGGCATTTTTTGTGTTCTTTATTACATTGAATGATTGATTTTGCTGATCCTGATTTGATCTATTGAATGTATAATCAAGAAGCTGTAGTACCTCTTCCTCTGTATCTGGAATATGCACAAAATTTCAGGAATTATTTTCTGATTCATTTTTTTCTTTTTCTTCTAAACTTTTACGATACATATGTCCACGCAATCAAGTTGAATACATTGGACCGAGCTCTGACATTTTTCATTTTAATTGTTGGAGAGTTCAGAATATTTCTGTTTCATCTTTCTGTGTGTCTATATTAAAAAATACTATTTTATATTTCCTCCCTACATATTGTTGCTTCATTTTTGTGATTATCTCTTGATTTCAAAGTAAAGTTGGATACATAACTTCAAAAAGCATTTCTTCTGTCAATTCTCATTCTTCAGCATAAAGACAATCTTCAGAAAATTGAACACCTTTTAGTAATACCGAAACGCTTGAAATTATAGTATTTATAATTCTTTGTGTTTCCAGGTTCTTTATATGTCAATTTATAAGATTAATTCCTTCAATTATATCCTGTTCCCGTCATATTGATTCGGGTTTTAAAAAAATACATGAGATCATTGTACGTAAAAAATTATAAGTATAACACATTTAGGCCTTAATGTTGCTGTGAGTATATTCCCCAAACAAAAGAAAAAAACGGAAACACTAAGAATATTTTTCTCTGTTCATTGAAACTTTATGTTTTGGCTTATATAAAATAAAAACAGCCTACTATAGACTGTCATCCAAAGAAAAATATGAAAACTTATTTCAGTATCTCAGCAATAATCTTCTCCTGTTCTACTTTTTCTTTCTGATATATGGGGGTCGCAAGAATCTCGAACAAAGCTCGAGTGTTATTGTTTACATTCATCTTCTTGAAAATCATGTCGTGATATACTTCATCGTATACTTGATTAAAGAATTCATACATCTCCTCGAGATTTCCTTGTTGCCAGAAGCTCCGAGCTTGTGCCCGAAGAATGTCCGCCACTTTCCTTCCCATATCCTTCTTAAGGGCTTCAGCCATCCGCCAAGCCTCATTCTGTAGATTATTATTCATAGTATTTGATTAAAAAATGCACCGAGAGTTATTCTCGATGCATAATCTATCTGGTTTGTGGGAGAAAAAAACGGAAAAAGAATGAATTAAGTTGCATATTATTCTTTTGGGAAAATATTGACATAATAGACAAAAAAGAGCTTGATATCAAGACAACGAAAGATCATCATGTCCATTCGAGACTCCATTATGTATTCAACCTATTAAGACACGCCATCAATCGACTATTTATTTACTAAGAGTTCTATCTTACACTTAAGAAAGAAGTTAATATTATCAACCGAATCGAAGTCATATTTTCTCATTTCAAAAAGAAAATAGGGGATTTTGCAAAAAGTTTGCTAAATGTTTTTTATAATTCCTATAGATGTCTTTGATTTTCCGAGTTTCATATAAAACTCAGTAATACTTCACTTACAAATCAATGGAAATTTTTGCCCAGTTTTTTCCTCCATAAACTTAATGAGTGGCAATACAATTTTTCCAAGCATCTCATTCTTGTTTTTTGTATAACTTGAAGTCGGAAACTCAGCATTTGTAACATCCTCACAATCAGTATCAAACAATATCTCCAGGACATCAACAGAGGTTGTCTGAGATGGTAATTCTTTTGATGTAAGTTTAACTCAATTAAAATACAGTTTTCTCCCTATCGCATCTATAAGAAGACAATCCGTTTCTTTCTCGATAATTGTTTTATATTCAGCCACATAAGACCTACCAGAATTATCTTTAAAAAATACCTTGTCTTTCTGGACATAATGAGAAAATATAGATTTGGATACAAATTGCTCAATCTGAACTCAATCCTTGCAATCCCCATCAAGATAAGAACAATACTCTAGCTCGATTTGTGGATACTCTATTTTCATTTCCTGGATTGTGAGATCAAGAGTTTTTCTACTCATTCCAGGGGGTAGAAAGAAGAGATATCCTCATCATACCTTTCCTGAATATAACGGTGTAATTCAAAGGCATTCATCCGGATGAGTCTGGTATTTTTTGAAATTAAATACAAAGTCGTCAGAAAAAGAATTTCAACCTGAAATGATTTCAAGAATCGCCCTTTGGTGATTAATATTGTCTATAAATTGATACATAAGCTCAGGAGAATGTCATCTTTGAAACAATTGTGACAAAAGATAAAGTGCTCTAACATTTAACAAAATCATCAAGTCTGATGCATACGTAAAAAGTGGCTCTCTTGAAAGAAATTTCATAGCATATATTTCATGCTCTTGTGATTGTTCTGACAGTATGGTTTGGTGTAAAAATGATTTATATTTATCAAAATCAACTATGTCTGCCTTTTTAAAACGTTCCACTTGTCTCGAATCTTCTGGAATCCCAGAAAAAATCAGACCAAAATCAAAAGGCAACTCATCGCTTACGAGAGTATCTCAAAATTTATCAGCTAGTACGTAGTGCTCACAATGAATATTATCAGCAACATCTTCGAAAGAATCATCATGTTCAAATCTTTCACTACAGGTTACCGTAACACTCGAACTATTTGAAAATGCTGTTCGTATACTCTGGGCGATCGTATTTCCATATCTTGGCCGAAGTGATAAGCTCCAAGCAAACCGAATAATCTCTTCACAAGCTGGTGAAGATAAAAATTCATCATAATTATCTAATACTTCCCTTTTTAATTTTCAAACATACAAATACAATCAAAGCGCAAGAGCAGCAAACGATGTATCAGAAAAGCCCAAAGAATGTCCTCGAGGAATTTCTGACAAAAAAGAAATCTCAATACTTGATGTATGGTTATTCTCTCGTAAAAATCAAATAATCTGACGCATGGTTCATTCATACTCTTTATTCACTTTTTGATAATCTACTACATCAAACTGTTTATCTACGATATTAAAAAACTTACACTCAGAAAATTTTATCCCAACATCTCATTCGATTTTTTTTATTCCCGCATAGCATTTGAGAGGAAGTTTTGATTTTGTGACAATCTGACGAGATTCATGAGTAGCTCATTCTTGTCACCAATTGAGAGAAAAACAGCTACTGATTATGAGATCATAACAACTAAAAAATTCCCCATAAACGCTCGGAAAAGCTTTTTGGAGAGATTGGGTATTCATAGTAACACGATTTGTCATGTTGTGTGATTATTTACACAATTACAATGCACAAATAGTATTGATTTTTATTTATTTTCAAAAAGTTTTTTAAACCTCTTGATTCTTCTCTTTTTTCTCATCGTCAAGATCTAGCAATTTAAAGAGTTTTTACATATAGCTCGAGTCGTTTGATCTCGATCATAAAATAATAGAAGGTGAAAGAAGACTTATTTCAATTTCCCCTCATATTCTCGAATCAAACTCTTAAATTCAGGAGTATCTCGCATACCATCCCAATCAGAATCCTCAGCAATCCAATCCAACTGCTTTTTTAGATCTTCTTGTGATTGTTGTAATAGATAATCTAAATCCTTTCGGAGATACATGAGAGATTTCTCTATAATACCATGTACAGAAAATAAACAGGCTGCATTATAAAAAGCTAACGATGTAGACAGAACAAGATCCTCTATTTTTTCAAATAAATTTATAGCTTCTTGTTTTGGAGATTTTGCTAAGGCTCAACAAAAATATCTTATTGTCTCTGGATAATTTCTGAATGTAGGTAAGTCTATTATCTTCTCTAAAAGCACATGACTATCTTTATATTGTATTTTTTCGATTACAAAACAAGCAACTCGTATTGCTAATGAATCATTTCTGAATGCGGGTAAATCAATAATCTTTTCTAAAAGCACATAGCTATCTTGATCTGCCATATCCCCGATGGCCCAACAAAAATTTTGTATCGCCACTGGATTATTTTTAAATGCAGGTAAGTCTACTGCCTTCTCTAAAAGTACATGACCACCTTTATCTTCTATTACCCGAATTGCCCAACACAAATTACGTATTGCATTAAAATTTTCTTTAAATGCAGGTAAGTCTACTACCTTCTCTAAAAGTACATGACCATCTTTATCTTCTATTGCTACAATTGCAAAACAAAAAATACTTATTGCACTAGCATTTTCTTTAAATACAGGTAAGTCTACTACCTTCTCTAAAAGTACATGACCACCTTTATCCCACATTCTCCCGATTGCCCAACAAAATTTTTGTATCGCATCTGGATCATTTTGAAATGCAGGTAAGTCTACTACCTTCTCTAAAAGTACATGACCACCTTTAACTCACGTAACTCATATACTCCCGATTGCCCAACAAAATTTTTGTATCGCATCTGGATCATTTTGAAATGCAG
>CAZZNY010000003.1:0-76870 GCA_964655935.1 uncultured Candidatus Peribacteria bacterium | reverse complement strand
TACTCCCGATTGCCCAACAAAATTTTTGTATCGCATCTGGATCATTTTGAAATGCGGACAATGTAACCACTCGTTTGAGAAGAGAATCATTATCATCATCCCCTATCGCTCCAATATTTCATATAATCTCTTTTAGAGGGATGGTTCCTCCTTGATTTATGAGATAATTTGCATCTTGTTCGAAAAATTGAAAATTCATAATTCCAACACTGGAAAATAATCTTTCAAGATTTTCACCTTTTTCATTTTGTAGTATTTTATACCATTCTTCTTGTCCTTGTTTCCCATTCTTAAAACAATTCTCTCGATATTGATATACGAAATATTCTTGAAATGATTTATGGGCAAATTGATAATTATCATTATCACCTATTTTCAGAAGAATATTGATAGCGTTAAACAATTTGGATTGTTTTGTTTTTGACCACAGCTCTTCTTGGGCAATTTCTCCATAACTTTTTCCACGAGTGAGCCCTAATGCTAAGATGGATAAATCTCAAAATATATCATTAAAAAAATCTATATATCCTTCAGTAGTTTTACTCTCTGGTTCTACCCCCTTGTGCTGTATAATCATTAGCTTTATCACAGTTTCATAAAGTAATGGCTTCAAAGGTTCCCCAGTTTTTTTGCTTTCATTTATTATATCATCGAGAGACCTCACGTACCCCTCAGTATTATTCGCAAGTTCACAAACGAAATAAACAAGCAATGGATTATTATTAATTCCATCTTTAAATTCTTTTCGATAGAGAAGTCCATTTATTTTACCTGCCTTTGTTCCACCTTTTTTCTTGATAAATTCATTTTTATCAAATTCCATACCCAATGTTTCAAATCCCTCATTTTTCTTTTCATTAAAAGTCGTAGGACGGCCTGTGATAATCTTTTTTACATCACGCCACTCTTTGTTTTGCAATAATGTCATGATTTTCTTCTGTAGTTCTGTATCCGAATCTGTCTCATCGAGAGCATCTATAACCAAGATTGTATTGTCTTTATCTTTCACTTTTGCATCGAGATATTCGGAGATATCCTCTATAGTTTTCTTTTTCCAATCACTACCTTCTATAAATACGACTTGTTTTTCAGGGTAGCGACAGATTATCTTCTTTACCAATTCCGTCACCCAGAGTGACTTCCCAAATCCCACCATTGCGGGCAATACATAGGAGATATTATCTGGTCGCATAATCTCCTCCTCATCAATCTCTATCGTATTATTTTGCTCATTTTTTTTCACTACTTTTCTTGACAGTATCGATCCTTTTTTCTGTTTTTTGATTGTTTCATCGAGAGAACGAATTTGTATTTTAATAGCCTTCCAATAAGTTCGTCTATTATAAATGAGCTTTTCTTTTATTTCTAGATTCTCAAGTTCTGGAAAAAATTTTTCAAATATTTTTGGCGTTGAATCGATTTGTTCAAGCGTTTCGTCATGATTCGGACATTGAATGAAGACTAGATTGATTAATTTGAAAATCTCTCATTTTTCTTGACTAGAACCATGATATCTCAATAGAAAATCGAGCTCTTTCTGAGAAATACTTGAATTCTTGTCATAATTCTCATAAAGAGCAGAAAAGTTTTTCTTAATAATAAGATTTGCAAGACAAAACGAAGAGATATCCGAGTTTTCAGATTTTAGGAGGATTTCGAAATATTTTGGATGTTTTTGAAGGATCTCATTGATTCTATTTTGTAATTCCCAGATTGATAATTCATGCTTTTCAAATAATTCAATTTCGGTTAATAATTCAGGAATATTCTTCCTGATAGCTTCTAGAATAGATTCAAGATTTTTTTGATTTAGAAATAACATTTCTGGATGTTTATCTGGAATTATCCAATTACCATCTTCGTCAATATCAAGTTCTCGTATTTCTCAGTTTGCAATACTTAAGTCAAATGGTTTATATTTCTCAGGATGTTCCCTGGTGGCAACTTCAGTCCCGCTTGAATCAGATTTATGTCAAATTATCACTATTCCAACTCATGTTTCGTTTGAATAAATAGTATCTCGTACTTGTGTTCGGACATCACCAAGTACTCGACTTAACTCTGCACTTACACAATAATCATCTGCATTTTTGTATTCCTGTAGTAATAAATTTTTATCTGTACTCCGTAATCGATCATCAATTTTCAACTTTTTCCAATTTGGATTAGAAAAATCATCGTCATTACCAATAATTACATCTAGCATCTCAATCGTTGTCTCAATAACTCGGGTAGTATCTTCAGCATAACGAAGTTCACTCAAATTATCTAGTGTTCATAATGCTTGGTGGATATATTTTCAAGCTTTTCGAGATTGATCAATACCATCTCTTGAAAGAGACGTTTGTGGTGGTTGCGTAGATGATCATCATGTAGAGTCTTCTGCCGCTTTTTGACTCTCTCCATGCCTCACAAAAAATACCCGAGCTTTTGCTCGAGGAAAGGAGATTTTAGATTGTTTTTGTATCTCTTGAGAATTCCTTATATCCTGATCATCTCAAGAAGATGGAATAACTAGACTCATTACAGAAAAATAAAGGAGAATGAATTCTCCTTTATTTTAGCAGAAAATGTAGTGTTTAGCAAATAATTCAATTACTTCTTATGAACACTAAGTTGTTTTCGGATACCATCAATTACCATTTGTCGATACTCTTTAGTTTTTGGTGTAAACATAGCAGCTCCTTCTGGAGTGTTCCATTGTTGCTCAAGCCACTCTAGGGATACATATTTAATTTCAGCCACTTCTTCGGGTTGAATTTTTAGATTTGAAATATCTCCATCAAAACGCATAACAAAAATCTCATTTAATTCATTATTAAACCAACCATCCTCATATCAAGGCATATCTAGAGTAATTTCTTCTCGATAGAAACCAATTGGAACTAGGTCATCAATAGTAGTATTCATTCCAAGCTCTTCACTTGTTTCTCGAAATGCACCAGTCAACATTGTTTCACCACTACTAATATGCCCCGCAACAGAAATATCCCAAAGTCATGGATATGAATCTTTATTATCTGTACGTTTTTGAATAAGAACTTCTCATTTTGAATTAAAAATCCAAATATGTGCAGCCATATGAAGATCATTTTCTTTATGTGCTTCCTTTTTTATTTGTGGTTTTGGTAATTTTTCAAAAATCTGCTTTCCCCGATATTCTCATGCGTAAGACAATATATCTAATACTTCTTTCGTAACCCCCTCAATAATAACTGGAGTTCGTAACTCTTCTGGCACATAATCAACACCTCGAAGTTCAACCGAATCAATCGGGTACACCTCGGCATGTACAAGTCATCTCCTATGGATCATACTATTTTATTAATAATAAGTGCCTGCAGAATAATCCTTTTTGAAAAGAAAAAAATTGAAATTCTCAAAGAAATTTTAGCATATATTTCCATAATAATCAAATGTTGAGAACATAACTATCATACTTTTTGAAATCTTAAACATTACTATGGTTAAGAAAACTTGACTTCCCAAACATTTTTTCTATACTCACCCACAGATATATAAAAATTCTTTCTATGCAAATTCGAATTCTTACAGCTTGGCATCATGGACATTCCTCTTGGAATGGCATTGTGTCGTAGGAAAGAATTTTTCGCACCACAATACCCACTCTCCAAGAGGTTTCTGCCTTTTGGAGATTTTTTTAATTATCCTGCATTTATGAAAAGAAATAAATTCTACATCAATATTTGGCATCACCTTCGACTCCATTGGTGGTAGTAGCTTTTTGTGTAATTCTTTGTAGAAAGAAACCTTTTAACCGCCATACGAGGCGGTTTTTTATTTATCCTATTAATTTCAAACTATTATGACAACTACTATCGAAAATCAAACCATTATCGGTTATGCTCCAGAACTCATCTCTTCTGAAAAATACATAGCTAATCTCACTGATCTTATCACTCGTTCGATCGCTTCTGATCCTACACTCGTAATCCATAGCGCCCATGAGCTAGCCCATCGATACCATCATAGCATTATAGCCCTGATCGATGACCGACTCATCGCGAATACGAGCATCTATCCGACTCATATGGCCCCGCTCGATACCCTTACTGATCCAGTATGAAATCCTATACATATCGGAGAATGCGGAAGTACCGTGATCGACCTAGAAAAAAGATACCATTGACTCTGAACAAATCTTACAAAAAAAGCTATAGAACAACTCTCCCACAGTTACCAAGCACTGATTGCAGCGACGATCAATCCAAGTATGGAACACATCAGAAAAAGACTCTGATATGAGGAGGTTCCATTTCCAAAAGAATACTTTGAGGAATGAAAACAATTTCTTGCTCCACGACTTCCTGGTGGAATCAAGGAATTCGAACAAAGAGCTAAATGTCTCATGCGATTCGAAGGAAATATGGAACTTCGAGAATATATTCTTCAGATATTACAGAATCAGACTCAAAATCCAGAATTACCAACATCTTTACCACTATTTCTCTAATTAAAAACTTATGAAATCAACAACTACTCTCGATATCACACGATATCCAAATCTTGAAGCAAAATGACTTGAGATTACACCAGTAAACCTGACCAATATTGAGTCACTACAAAAAACTATGATCCAAGCATATAAAAGTGTATTTAATGCATCTGCATGGCGCGAATGAAAAAAATGTTCCAAAGGCTGTGGAAATAAATGGACCTTCGAAGAAGCTCCAGAAACCTGTTGTGGAATAGAAACGATTGATTTTTATTCCGACGCGGAAGTGTCAGAAGCAGTACAAAAAGTTCTTCAAAAAACATATTCTCAATGTCTCGCTCTTCTTGATTCTGAGAAAAAAGCAGTCTGATTTACTTGGTGATGGAGTGATTCACTCGCCGGAATTAATCAAGAAAAGCTCAAACTCAACAATGAACAATACAGAGAATTAATCAAAAACCTCTGAGAAATCACTGATAATCCAGAAAATACCACATGGTACTATCAGTCTGAGACCGGAATAATATCAGAATATCGCGAAGGGTGAATCGGACGATCACTCGTCGCATCAAACGAGATATTATTGCAGGAAAATCAAGAAAAAGCTCCCTATATTATCCAAAGAACCAGCCGAAAATCTCCTATGTTCAACATCAGAAAAGAGCTCGGATATGAAGTCGTCTTTGACTATAATGACGAAGACGAACGAGTCCTCTTCGCGAAGAAAAACACTATCTCTTAATTATCTAAAACTATGCAAACTATAATCTCTAGCCAGAATCCTGGCCCAACACTCACTATTATCGGTGGAACTCACGGAAATGAAACTTGTGGAGTAGAACTCATCGATTATCTCAAAGATAATCTCACCCTCAAAAAAGGAAAAGTGATTCTCACTTATGGAAACCTCCAGGCAATCAGACTCTGAGTCCGACAAATCGGAATGAATCTGAATCGAGCGTTCCTTCCCGATGAACTTCTGACAGAATCACGAAAAAATACCTACGAATATGCACGATCTCGAGAACTTATGGAACTCTTCAAAATATCAGATTATACACTCGATATCCATTCATCTCCAAGCCTCGGAAGTCCTCCGATGATTATCTGCGAGAAAAACGCAGAAATAATCGCCGCTTATTTTCCATTTTCTATTCGATGCACGAGGTTTGATACGATAGAACCTGGAAGTACCGAATATTATATGAATTCTCTCGGAAAAATCTGACTCGGAATCGAGTGTGGAAACCACAATGATCCAGAAGCTTTTGATCGAGCTCTCGAGTCTACGATCACTTTCCTCTCCTATCTCGATATGATCGACTGAGAAAAGAAAATCTACGATCAAACAATCTATAGGGCTTCTGGAAAATATCTTACTGAAACTACAGATTTTCGCGTTTCAAAAAACTTTTCTGATTTTGAATTCGTACAAAAATGACAACCCCTCGGAACCGATGGAGATACTCCAATTTTTGCTTCCACAGATGGATATATTCTTTTTGCACGAGACAGAAAAGAAGTCGGAGTAGAAGCTTTCGTGCTTATGACACGAGAATAGAATAAAAGATTATGATTGACAGACTCTTATATTTTCATATCATGCGAGTGATATTTCTACCAAAAAACCATGAATAATTTCTTTACATCATCATATTGGTATACACCTTTCCACTCGAAGAGCGGACATTTTGGTGTGTAATGTGATATTACTCTGCATACTAAAAAAGCCCTTCGAGTTCTCGAAGGGCTTTTTATTGCTTATTTTTCTCGAATATGTTCTTAAAATCTTACATTTTCCGATATCACAAAACCCGTGGTACTTTTTCGTATCGCCAGGAAAAGAAGTTTTGATTCCAACACATTTTACTATCTATACTTTCATATTATGCAAAATACTGAAATTTGATTTTCATTAGAAAATCCCAATACCCCTAGAACTGATACAAAAATACTACAAGAACTAGCCGAAAATATTTCCGCTTGGCACTCGAATCCACAATTTCTGAGATTCCTCAAGGAAATTCCTCAGACAAAAGAAGAACTCTTACAAATTCTTCAAGAAGAAGTGAATAATGAATCGAATCAGTTATTCATTATACGACAAGAAAATGATCTCATCGGATATGTTCTTTTCCATAATTTCCATCCAGAAACAGGAGAAATAGAAATAAGCGTACGAGTAGATCCAAAAAACCAACGAAGCGGGATCTGCACACAAGCAGTAAAGGAATCCGTGCAACAAGTTCTGCTTCATTCTAAGGAAATTAAAACAATCAACTGATGGCATTCCGCTTGGAATCAAGGAACATTCCGAGTAAATCTCCGCAACGGCTTCAAGATTCGAAATTTTATCCCAGAAAATACGTTTCTGCCAAATCTTTGAGATATTACAGATGATTTTCATTGGCAATTAACAAAAGAAGATCTCCTAATTCCTCAGGTCCCATCAATAATTCATGCCAAAGCTAACGTACAAAAAGTGCTAGATTGACTCACACAACACAATCTTCCAAACATTCGATCTTAATTATTATCTAATATATAAATACTATGCACATCATATTTCATTCTACTCACAACAATATTCCGGGAGTTCTCTGTATCGACTCGGGAAAACCAGGACCGATTCTAGGAATCTGAGCCTGTACCCATGGAGGCGAGGTAGTAGGACTTGATATTATCGATTTTCTTCTCGAAAAACTCGATATCAAAAACATGCTACAGAGCGGAAAAATATTCTTTTCTCTCAACAACATCCCTGCATACGAAAAATACCTAGAAACTGGGGATGTCGTAGGATCAAGATTTGTCGAAGAAAACCTGAATCGCGCCTGTAGTGTCGAAAATATGCTCCGCTCAAATTCTCCAGAAATCCAGCGAGCAAGACAACTCGAACCACTGCTTGCAAAACTCGAATTCTACCTCGATATTCATTCGACTTACTCGCCATCAGAATCTATTGGAATTTTCTCAAAAAATGGATTTGAAAGATTTTGAAAAGTCTTTAATGTCAGTATGGGGCTCGTAGGAATTAATGAAAAATTAGTCGGAAAACCTTTTATGGATATTGTCGAACGAAACTGAGGAATCTGACTATGAATCGAAGCTGGAAGTCAGTTTGACAACCAGTGATACACTATCGGTGTAGATAATGTATTACGACTCTTGCATTCACTCGATATGATTACTTTGAGTGAAAATATTCACTCTTTCCTCTTGCCTGAGAAAATACAAAAAACTTTTCTCATATTTGACACGGTGATCGTAAAGAATGAGAAGTTCCAATCAGAACGAGAATTTGTTCACTGAGAAGAATTGCAAAAATGAGAACGCATCGGATTTAATGGAGAAGAGGAAATATTCGCTCAAGAGAATCTCTCAATCATTATGCCAGCTCCAAAGAAAATGTACCAACGCTGCATTGGTGAAGAATTCTGTTTTCTCGGAAGAAGAATATAATTAATAATCCTCCACGAATTTCTCGTGGAGGATTATTATATCTAAAAATTTATTCAGTCTCAGAGAAGGCTTGAACTCTTGTTCAGTTTTTCATTATTCTTTCGGAAAAACTACAAAATTCAATGCTGAGTGATCAGAGTATTCTCCAGAAAGAATTTGAAAATCCTCGAGATTATATTCTTTTGGAAGAAGTACGTAATCCAGTCTTTCATTTTTAGTTGGATATGAAACATAATCATGAATATCAGCAGAATTCACATAATTATCCCTATATAAATCTTGATACCCAGAGAGATTTTTGATATTAAAATCTCCGATCATAATTCTTTTTTCTTTTCTTCTTTCATACATATTCAGCGTTTCTCACAGATGTAGTTCTGCCCAATCATCTCGATTAGAAAAATGAATATTTGAAAAATTGTATATTTTATCCTCTTTTTCTACACTAAAGTGTTGTAAAACCCGTGGATGTCTATCTTCTAATTGGCGAGTAAGACAAATAGACTCACACGAATGCAAAGGAAAACGACTTATCACTCCCTGTCCGATCTGTACGGGTACATCAAGCATGACTCATTGTTGGGAATCCTTGACTCCAGTAGCAGCAAAAAAAGAGTATGAATATCCGGTAAGCTTCGCGAGAAGTTCGGTCTGATTCACTTTCGCATATCGCTCATCATACTGAGCTTCTTGTAAGAAAATAAGATCAGGCTGAATTTCGCCAATAAGATTGAGAATTAATTGTTCTCGTCTTTCCCACTCATAATATCGCCAGATATTCAGTGAAAGTATTTTTATTCCAGATTGCATGCTTGGTTTATTATAAAATAATTATTTTGCCATGTTTTTATGTTTATATACCATTCATTTTATATAATCATATTCAGGAAGATTCCCCACACATTCCAGAATACGAATAAGATCTTTTTGTGCAACATTTTTTTGAGACAAGACCGCCATGAGATCAGCAAAGGATAATTCAGCTTCTCCGAGCAAAATATTAATAATGCCCGACATTTGAGCCTCTGAAATATTCTCTGAAAAACATTTCCAAAGTGCAATATTACGAAGAATCTGATCTGATCATCACTTTAATAACTGCAATAACTCAGACACTCCAAATTCCCCTGACAAAACATATACATATTTCTGTACCCAATCTCTTCATTTTACTCGCAATAACAGTAAAATGACGTGAGAAAGCTGATTCTCCAGGGCTCTATTGATATTATTTTTTGATTGCACATACTGTTCCATGAGTTGATCTGATGAATGAATCCCGAGCCTTTTGAGTCCGCCACGAGTCTTTTGAAATACTGAATCTATAGTGTATTGATTCAGATATCTGAGCAAACGCGAATTATCTTCCTTTCCACACTCTAGCGCAGAATTTTTTACTAGACTGATAAGGTCCACATCAGAGACCACATCAATTCATGTTACTTGTTTCGTATATTCCAAAGAAGTTAGGAGCTGAGGAGTGTTCTGTTCGGCAGGTCAGCTTTTCCCATGATAGGTATGTAATAATTTACAAAACCAATTAAAAAATATCATATCTCTTCAGGCTCCTGCATCATATTTTAGGTTTGGTCAATGCTGGGAAACTTTTCTTGGATAATCATATGTGTGCAAAAACTTTTCTTCACAAAGATAATTCAGGAATTGTCTCTCTAATGAATTAATTGATTCTTGAATTCCAGATTCATTATACTGTCGAGAAAAAGCAGTATTTCATCCAATAAATCGTGCATCTATTGCCTTATTCCCATCGACAATACTTTTTTCTGCGCAGCGTCGCATAAGTGGAATGGAATTCCAGTTAGCGACATCTATCTTATCAAATAGCATATTTCAAAACCTTTCTTGTAAAATATTTTCCACTTCTCACGAACTGCCTTTTTCGTCTATCACAAAACCAATATCAAGATCGGAATTTGGTAACATCTCCGTTCTACTCGGAGATCAAAAAAGAAATACTCAAAATGGACTTCCATCTTCGTCTACACTAAGTGCTTTATGAATGCTATCTATCGTTCCCGAGACAATTCTTCGCGTAAAATGAGAAGTATCACACATAGCATGAAAAGAATCATATTCCGGATCAGAAGCGAGGCGATCTGAGATATCGGAAATTCATCGGGCGATCTGAGAACTCTGGAACTGAGGTGTAGAATCTAAAAGCATCATAAGCAAAAACTATATAGTGATAAATGTAAGTATTTTCCCGATCAAGAGAATCAGGAAGTCGATATCTGGATGATGCATTCTGTGAAGCACAGGAAGACAGACGAGCTCATCAATCTCTTTTCTGTCCAATCTATCGCTATATTTATCTATAAAAGTATTCACTACTTGCCTATTGTTCACACTATCTATCTTATCAAGCGAAATATCTCCATACAAAAGCAGGATATCCTTCAAGAAACGAATCATATATTTCCTTAGTATCATTAAATCTACATTTTCCATCGATATTCTTCGTATTTTCCATACATATTCTCGGATCTTCAAGATGATTGATTTTTTGAGATCAATAGAATCGATCTTATCAAGCATTTCTTTATAAATATTTTTTCAGAGAAGTATCTCTCCCGAGGCGAGCACATGTATAAAGTATACCCCCTGGGTTCAGTTTTGAAAAGTAATATTTCCTGTATCAGAAATAATCTCTGATAACTGATGAATACTAATATCCACATTCTGACAACCTACCATTATCCTTCGCACTACTTTCAGAGACTGTCCATCTAAGCTTCGCAATACGAGATGAAGATCTATATCTGATTTCTTATGAAAATCTTCCTTACTCCTTGTGGAGCCATAGAGAATGAGGGAAATAACATTCTTCGCGATAGCAGATCTCTGAAACTGCTTCTTAATCCTCTCTACTTCCTCACGAATTACCTCGTCGCCGAGTTCCCAGGCAAAGGTTTTTGATATAAGTTTCTGTTTCATTATCTCTTCCATAAAAAGAAGAATTAACAATAATATAAAGACTATACGCACTGGAAACAAGAAAAAAACGGAAAATGCTTAGAAAATTTTTTATAAGACAAAAATGTATCTTAGGCAAAAAATACTATTTCTTCTTCTGTCATTCAAAATCATCTTTAGAGAAAAAATAACCAATCAATCCAGCAACCGCTAAAGCTGTGTTCTTAATAGTCTCGTCTCGATTCACTGGGCTTCACTCTGAAGTAAATTGTCGTGCCAAGCCAGCAGCAGCGTTAATTCAAGTTTTAATAGTTTCAGATTTTTGTTTTTGCATTCCTTCTAACTCTCCCATTCGTCTCTTAAGCGATTGTACACGACGATTGTCAGTATTTGAACCATTTGTAGTTGCTTCAAATGATTGTACGAGTGAATTATCTGGATTATTAAAAATAACATCATACTGTCGACGACGGCTTATGGGACATTTAACGATGAGTGATTTTATCTCTTGTTTTTCACCATGATCAAGAATAATTCCTAATAAATCTTGAACCTTTTTCATGTAATCTCGAGTAAGTACTATATCGATCATTCAGTTTGCATCTGTCTTTCCTAGGGGTCGTTTACCTTCAATGTCATTCAAAGTTACTTTGATATCTCGAAGTGGCAATCATCATACACTAGATATCTGGACTGGGAGAGTAACCTGTAATCTCTTTCAAGACATATCAAGACCAACACGCGGCGCTCGAGTAGCGCGAATATTCATATCAGATGTTACAGTGTTCATAAATGATTAATTAAAAAAATACACGAGCAATATATTTGTAACTAAGAAGAAAAAAACGGAAGAACTGATGAATAAAATTCATGAAAAGATAATTTAATAATATACTTAATAATTTATGACTTTGATAATGAATAAAAATTAGAGCTTAGTACACAATCCACATGGTCATAATAAAACAATTTAAAACACATTTAGAAATACGATCCAAATTAGATAAAACTATTAGATTATTAGGATTTAATACACGAAAAAAAATCAGAATCAGTCCTATAATTCCATTTCTTTAATCAAATCAAAAAGATTATTCTTACCTCAACATCAGTATAATACAACAATTATTTGAGTATCAAAGTAACCTAGAATTCTGAGATTCTATAATTAGAAGCCTTAAATATGTTAACGATGGCAAGAATTTGTTTATATTCATGTTCCCTATTGAGTATTTTAATCCAACGCAGAATCATTTTTTTTGCCTCTTCAGTATCAATACGAATAAGAAATTTAGCTAATGTAAAGGCCTCTGAATAATCACCATTATAAAAAATGGTATTCGCAAAACCTAGTATCATCTTCTTCACCTCTTCGTCTCAAGTCGGAACAAGAAAGTTTGTTAAAGCAATCGCTTCTTTATATTTACATTCATTAAACATCTGCTTTGCCCAAACCAAAATCAATACTTTCATTTCCTCATCGTTTGTTGGAAAAAGAAATTCTATAAAGGAAATTGACTCTTGAGGTTTTCATATATTAAACAACTGCTTTGCCCAAACCAAAATCAATGCTTTCATTTCCTCACCACCCGTGGATAACATAACTTTTAATATTCCCAATGTTTCTTTATACATTCTTTCATGAAACATCTGCTTTGCCCAGTTTGGAGATAAGCTTTTTATAGCCTCATACCCTATAGTGACCAAGGGTTTTATTAATGTGAATGCTTCTTTATATCTTCTTTCATGAAACATCCTATTTGCCCAAACCAAAATCAATGCTTTCATTTCCTCACCACCCGTGGATAATAAAGTTTCTATAGACTGAGAAACCTTGTAATAATCATGTTTATCTAGGAATTTTTGTGTCCAACTAAGAGCGAGTTTATTCATTTCTTCATCACCCGTAGCCAATACATCATCTATTAATAAAGAAGCTGCGTAATACACATATTCACTTGGCAGTAAACTGATCCAACCAAGTACAAGCTTCTTTGATTTTTCATCCCTTATTAAAATGAGAGGCTTCATGAAAAAAATTACTTCTTTATATTTTCTTTCATGAAACATCTGATTTGCCCACATTAAAGCCAATTTCTTAGCTTCCTTATCACCAGCTGGAATAAGAAGTTTCAAAGAGTCAATCACTTCTTCGAGTCTTCCTTCTTTAAAACTCTGTTGCATTCATGTTAAAATTTTTTTTCTTACTTCTTTATCCCCGGTAGCAATCAAATTTTCTATTAATGAAGAGATTTCATAATCGTATTTAGTATTTCTAGACTCTTTTATTCAACTTAACGCTAATTTTATTATTTCTTTATCCCCGGTAGCAATTAAAATTTCTGCTATTTCAGAAACCTCATCATAACAATGCATATTCAGGAGTATTTGTACACCATTTGAAGCAAGTTTTATTATCTCTTTATTTTCTGTTGGAAAAAGTAACTTCATTAATACTATCGCCTCTTTAGGTTTATCTTCATCGAACATTTCTTTTACCCACAAGAAAATATGCTTTTTTATCTCCGTATCTCATAAAGAAATCATAGCATTAATTAAGAAAGTTGCCTTATCTAAGTCTCCTTCATTAATTATTTGTTTTATCCAATTTGGAACAAGTTTGATGACTTCTTTGTTTCTCACAATAATCAGAGATTTTATCAAGTAAAGAGTATCCCAATTCCTATAATACTTAATAAATTCTCATATCCAATTTGGAACAAGACTAAGAACCTCTTCATCTTTTGTTGTAATCAAAGCATTTATAAAATCTAATGCTTGAGAATATTTATAACGATTCAATGAAAACTCGACCACTTTAATCATCTCAATGAGAGACTTTCCTAAAACCTGCATATGGATGGAACGATTCAAATATCCATCTTGAAATAAATGTAATTTATGCAAGATTTCCGCCGTATTCCACGAACCCGCCTTGGTTACATAATGTTTTGTAATTCATTCAATTATGGCATTCTGTGATGCATCAAGATTTAATGATATTGATTCAATAATCTCTAATCCAACGAAGAAACACTCTCAATAAATATCATCTTTCTTTAAAGCCCCATCCTCACCCAAAAATTTCTCGAGTTTTTTGAGACATTCTTCTGCTTGTTTTTGTATCTTTGTATCTTTTGTTCTACTTCACTCAGCTACTATGTTCCCTAAAATTTGCCCATAAAACAAAACCGTTGGTTTAAAATTTCTCCATTCATTCCAATTCTCAAAATTAGCATCACGCACTTGAAATATTTCTTCGGCTCATTTATCAAATCATGGATATAACAATTCTTCCAACTTCTCGTCTCACAGTTGAGACGGTTGTTGTAATTGTTTAGACGATTGTTGCATTTCTGGATGGAGTGCTAAATGCCTCGCAAAAAAGTATTCACGAAATGATTCATGTATAAACTTATATTTGTTATCCTTTTTGTCTTCCTTTTGGTTATCATTTTCTCACGAATTGTTCGATTTTTTGAAAAAGAGCGAAAGAAATTGAAAATAATCATCGTTAAAATCTATTTGATCTGCTTGATTTGTAAATAAAAGATATGCCCATTCTCCAAGATTATTCAGACCTTTTTCAATAATTAATTTTCACAAACAATCTCATTTTTTATAATTATGCTGTATAATAATGAGCTTCGCAATATTTTCATACAGATCAGCTTTATTGCAAATCTCGTCAAGTGACTTCACTCCACTTGTTTTTCGGAGATCTTGGAGCTCAGAATCACCTTCTTCTCGTGCTAAAATACAAATAAAATTCAAAAGTAATGGGTTTCCTTCTACTTCTTGAGCAAGATTCGATGCTCGAAGTTTTTCTTCGATTTTGTTACGAATTGTTTCATCTGAAATACGACTCTTTAGGTACACATCTTTTGATACTGGTTCCATACAGAGGGTGACCATTCATTCATTCTCCTTCTCGTCATACTCCGATGGTCGCGAAGTAATGACAAACTTATGATGAACATTCGTCGCAATGATTGACTTGAGCTCATCTTTATATTCAGAAGATACCTCATCGATCGCATCAATACAAATCACATGATTTCCTGATGTATCTGCAATAATTCTTCGAAGATTATTAAATACTTGAGGTGCTCTTGATCCTTCAATATCACTTCATTTGATAAATGTAACTATTTTATCGGGGTGTTGATTTATCACATGGAATGTAAAGTCTGTCAGCCACATGGTTTTTCCAGTACCAACATGGGCCGGCAATACAATCGTATTACTAGGAAATTTTTTTTCAATGATGTCATTAAAATCAATATCATGTGCCACTTTTGTTATCTTCTCTTGTTTTTTTCCATCCACTATCTTCTCTTGTTCTTTTCCATCTGCTATCTCTGTATTTTTTTGTATTTCAGTCCAAGTAATTTTCCTTTTCAATAAAGCCCCTGTTTCATGATTTCTAATTTTTTCATCAAGAGAATTTTCCTGCAACAAACGAAGCTCATTATATGCCTCGATCGTATCACGATGAGTTATTCGTTTTGCATATCCACTTTTAGATAGAGTTCGATATAGCTCACGAACATCCTGATTTGTGATATTTTTAAGCAGAAGATCTTCTTCTGCAAGCGAAAACAATACTTGATTTCCTAAATATAAGTGAGTTAATAATGTAATAGTCTCCTCAATATTGTTCTTCAAAAGATTCGCCATCGCACACACTCGAAACTCCTCATGTTTTGAGGTCATCAGTTTTTTGAAAAAATCTTGTTTTTTCTCAGGATCAAAAGTCGCAATCTCAGCATTAAGACGATTCTGCAACTGTAGGTGGCTCATCTTAGAGATATCTACTTCCGCTAATAATCCAGAATGTGCTTTTCGAAGCTCAGAGATGGCTTCTTGGATAGTATAATGCAGATGAATGAGGACTGTTGTGGGTTCATGTTTGAAAGTTGTATATCTCGTTTCACCTTCTACAGAATGAATCCGTTTCATATCAAGGTTTAGGTATGCTTGATCTCGAAACATTTTTACCGATTGTGTCATAGTGACATCGATCGGATAATCAGATGATCCAAGAAAATGTTCCGCATAGGTACTATTTCCAAGCAAAATTATAGTTTTTTCTTTTGTAGGATCAGACTCTCATAAATCATCATCAATCATATTTCGCACTTCCTTTATTTCTCGAAGATTCTTTTCCCTTCTTTCGACTCGTATAACACCTTTGTCAGCACCAGGAAGTCGAACTCTACCATTAGCTTCTCTTATTCTATATTTTTCCTCAATCTGTTGCATAGTAATAGCATTTCTTCTTTTTGCATCCTTACTATCATACCATATTTCTACGGTACTATTAGGCGTGGAAAACAAATTATCAAAGAGCTTTAGTAAAACCTGACATTCTTTCATAATCTTTTTTTCTTTCTCTGAAAGTTTACTAATTTCTTCAGGGTTTTTAGAAAGATGAGACATGGCTTTAATCTCATCAAAAGTATATACATCAGATTCATCATCCAGCTTATTGTATTCTATAAGTTCATCTGAAGATAAAGCAGAAGTGCCTGATTGCATATATGTTGTATTCAGATCTGCATATCTCTTTTCTGTTGCTTCAACTGAATACGGTTTTCTCAGAAGATGTCGTAAGAGTACAATTCGAGCGTTTGTTTTCCCAGTGAAATTTTCTCTGAGCGTATTTACTGCGCCTTGTGAAGCAGTTGGATGATTCAGTAATTCTGTGACAATATCTCATTTTTTATTAACAACTTCAGATGCACTAGAAAAACCCGAAGACATTGTCGGGGTTTGTGATAATCATTGGGCAGACTTAGGCACGGTTTGTCATGTAGTCTGATCTAGCCGTTCGTCTCATTGTTCTCTCTTATGGATCAACATGTCTTGATGATAAAATCTATTACAGTGATTGTATCATACTATCGCTTTAGAGTCAAAAAACACTACATTTGACGAATAATTCAAATTTTCACAAAACTATTTTCGAGTTTCAATGAAAATTCACTGAGATTTCATCTGCATATCAATTGAAATGGTGCTTGGATTTTTTCCTCTATAAAATGAATAAATGGCAAAATAACTTTTGAAAGCATTTCATTTTTACTTCTGCTATAACCAGATATTGGAAGTTGACTGTTTGATATCTCATTTCAATTACTATAAAAAAGACAACTTAAAACATCAATAACCGCACTCTGGGATGGAATATCTTTAGAAGTTAATTTAACACCATCATAATATATTTTTCGATCGATCATATCTAATAAAATTCCTTTGGATTCTTTTCTGAGTATTTCAGAATATGTATCGACATAAGTTTTCCCTGTGCTATCAATAAATAAATATTCATCTTTGTTAACATATTTTGAAAACAATCATCCTGTAAGATGTTGCTCAATTATTATACCATCACTACATTCTCCATCACTATAGGAAGCATATTCAAGTTCTACATCTGTATATAGTTTTTTAAGGTCTTCCATAGTTCGAGCGATGGTATTGCGACTTTTCCCAAGCTTAGTAACTACGACACATCCTCCTCAAAGTTTTCATGAATAAATCGGGAAAGCTCCTACCTGTTCCTCCCATCATTTTTGATTATTTTTAAAATAATGTACAAAATCATCTGCAAAATGGCTCTTTTCTCAAATACTGTTTCAGATATATCTATATTCATTAATGTGTTCTATAAAAATTTCAACTAATTTCGAATCAAAACCAGTTTCATATAACTCTTTAAATAAGAGTATTGTTTTTATATTAAGAATACTGATCGTATCAGAAAAAGTTGTAAATAAACTCTCTTCTGAGAGAAATTTATGCGCATAGTATTTTTTTGCATCTGTGTCGCCATTAAAAATATCTTTCTCGAGAAAATCACGATATTCATCAAACATTTTCTCTGAAATCTTCCTCCCCTGTTCGACTTGATGAGTATTAGTTGAAAATCAAGAATACACAATAGTATAATCCAAAAGAATATCATCATTACATTTTGTAGATGGAAATTTTTCATGCAAATCTACATGTTCAAAACAAATATCTTCTAGCTTTTTTTGTCATTTTTCCGGAGACATATCCTCGATTCGCAAAATACTCGGTAATTTTGTATTTGAAAGAGTATTAAGATCATTTTGACCGGTCGTATTTCCGTAGCGACCTAACATCTCAAGCTTCCAAGAAAAATAAAAAATCTTATTTCTAGTAGATTCATCTAAAAAAAGTTCTCGATTTTTCACACAAGATTCAGGTATGAGATCGAGAAGCATGTGAATAATAGAAGAAAGAATCGCGAATGATGTACCAGAAAAACCAAAACCATGCCCTCTGGTCGTCTCAGAAAGCATATTAATCTCTAATCCACCAGAATATCAAAGCGAATCTAGATATTCACGAATTGCTTTTCCGGTAACACTTTCTTCTTTATTGATTTGAGAAAAAGTAACATATTCAAATTTTTGAGCAATAATATCATAGGAATTTACTCCAACGAAGATAATTTTATTATCGGTTCTTTTTTTAATACCAACAAAACATTTAAGTGGTAGTTTTGATTTTACGCGTATAGAATGAGAAGTGTATTTCCCCCAAACTGGTCACCAAGGAAAGGTGTAACATCCACTCATTACTAGATCATTCTGCGAAAAAAATTCCTTATACACTTCAGGAAAATTCTTCTGAAGAGACAGTGAATTCATCTCAATACGATGTGACATGTTACTAAACAGGGTTAGCGAGTATTCGAGAAAAGAATAGAAAAAAACCCCAGAAAGTCAAGAAGTCTTTTATGGAAGCAGATAATTCTTATGTATTATTTTGATTCTTTCGTTATTGCAGATCGAATTGCCGAAATAAGTTTTGAATAATAATCATTCTTCTTTGGAACGAATTTCTTCGATAACTCAGAATCTGATAATTCTTTCTCAAAATCGTCTATATGCATTGTTACAAGTTTTTCTACTTCCGATTCTTGTCTTTCTAACTTAGAAAAATCTCCTTCATATTTTGCAATATATATACGAGAGAGTTCGTGGTTATGCCAAGGAATATCACCAGTCATCCCTAAAATATTCTTATACTCTTCATCAATCACAAGGAGATTATCCATATCAATCTTCAGACCAATTTCCTCAGCAACTTCCCGAACGGTTCCTTCTTCTATCGTCTCTCAGGACTGTATATGTCAACCAGCGGAAAGAAACAGTAATCCAGGGTAAATCTGAACGGTTTGTGCACGTTTTTGGATGAGAATTTCTCATATACTATTATACAGCCATACATGAGTCGTAAGATGAAGTTCTCACTTTTCATGAGCTTCGTCTTTTTCCATACTTCATTTTTTCTTCAAAAACATTCCTCCGTCTTGAGTATCAGTTTTATTAAAAATATCGATAATCTCATCCGCTTGTTTGGCAACTTTTTTGGTTAAATCATTAATAATCTGACACTCATAATCAATAACCGCAGGAACAAATGGTAGTTTTTCCAATCACATAAGTATTCTATCAAGAAATAATACAGGTTCTAAAAAGCTAGCAATAAAACCTGTAGTACTATAAAAATAAGCCAAAAGAAAAAAACGGAAAAAAAGAGGATTAAATTTTTATCTCAGTACCGCTCAAAGCATTTTTTCGGTCTTAGCCCTAATCTCTAATTGTATTTCATTTACTTCCGCATTTTCCAGTGTTCGTTCGATACTTCGATAATTAATGCGCCATGTATAGCTTACTTTTCCGACTCAGAATTTGGCCTCATTTTCATATCGATCAAGAAGCACAACTTCTTCGACTAAATTTCCAGCAATGTCTTGAATAATCGCATAATAATCATTTAAACTTACACTTGCATCTATAATGAACGAAATGTCTCGGTAAGTCGATGGATATTTACTCACTTCCTCGTATTGATGATCGAGACTTCCCCACTGTCGTGTCACGCGGGAATCTTTCGACCAGACCAGACGAATATCCGGAATATTCATTTTTGCCATCACGATTCGCTCGATTCCAGGTCCGTACGCCCAACCATTGTATCGAGAACTATCGATTCCGAGGTTATCGAGAACCTCTCACTTGATAACTCCGGCTCAGAGAATCTCGAGCCAACGATCTCCGACTTTTACTTCGATCTCGACCGACGGATCAGTATACGGAAATGTGTCGTCTCCAATGCGATATTCCACATCCGTACCAAATATTGACTGCACGAGTTCCACAAGAACTTCAACTAATTCTGGTTTTCCGATAATTTTTTGTGATTTTTCACAGATATAGAAACCATCAATTTGATGAAACACATTCATATGAGATCGATCAATCTCATCTTTTCGATATACTTTTCCATGGCTCAGAGTTCAGATATGTCCGACTTTTTCAAGCTCTGCCCGAATCTCTGGTCGCGTCAGATAATAATACCAAGCCACAGTCGTGTGTGTTCGCATGATGCGATCTTCGGTCACATAATATGTATCCGAGTGACTACGGGCTGGATGATTCTCAGAGAATCCGAAAAGATCGAATGTCTCATAGACTCCAACCACTTCCGGAGTTTCAATAATATCAAATTCTTTGTATCGAGGAATATTCGTAATCGCTTCGATCGCAAGATATACCGGATTCCCTGGAGTACGAGTGAGATCAGGCATGTCGTAATATCGAAGTATACGCTGCGCATCGATATCGCCACGTGTTCGAAGTGTTTCTATGAGCAGATTTTGCTCATCTTGAGAAGCTTTAATTGAGTTTTTCATAAGTAATTTTGATAAAAAGTAAAAATACGATCTTTGTCATTCTGAGCGTAGCGTGAGAATCCCTTATACTCAAGGATATTGTTAGACTCGTCTATAAGGGATTCTTCGGCTATCGCCTCAGAATGACACAATTATTAACATCTTCAAAACGCACAATACAAAATCCGTACATAAAGATAGAATTTGAGAATTGAGCTTTTTATCATAAAAATATAGTTATAAAAAACCTCCACTTGTTTTCAAGTAGAGGTTTGTAATTTTATTTACAAGAAACAATTCCCCTACTTGCGCAAAGTAAAGAAAAAGAAGAAAGAAGAATTGTGCGACATGATCAAAAAGTTAATTTCTAAAGCAATTGTAATAAAATATTTGGAATTGCAAATAAGTTTTTCATACTTACAAAATATTACAAACTATTGAACTTGCATGATTTTTTACTACAATATCGCGGATATATAATTTCTTTTTCTTATGAACACAGAAAGCCGATTCACTCAAGAAGACCTAGAAACTCGCGATGCAATCTGAGTTGTTTTACGAAATGAAAAATGAGAATTTCTCATACAAGATCATATAAAGCTAGATTTTTTTACCATTCCAATCTGAAAATTGAAACCTGGAGAAAATAAGGAAGAAAAAGTAAAAGAAGAGATGCAACAAGAACATGGAATCGAAGCGCAAGAAATAAAAATACTCGGTACCTGCGAATGAATCTATGATTACGATGGGATTAAAATCCGAATCAAAACTCATATATTCGAGATTCTTTCCTATACCGGAACTGTCACGAATGCGGAGCCAACAAAACATCGTTCGATCGATTTCATGAGTCGTGAAAAAATTGCAGAACTTCCAAAAATCTCAGATGCAACAAAGTTTTTGCTTGATTTTTCATTGGTTTAAAAGAAAAATAGCAAACATCTCCACAAAGCGAGAGAAAATGTGAGAGTTTGAGAGAGGAAGCTGTCTCCCGCAGGCTGAAAGTCGTGCAAATGACGAGCAAGAGCTACGTCTGCGAGTTTTTCTTCTTTCAAAACTTTTGGTACTTTTGGTTACAAAAGTATGTAAATATTTTCCTCTTTTCTAAGAGCTCAAGAAAAACAGAGGTAGATCCCGGATATTTTCTGGAATAACTTTCGTAACTTCGGTATTTTTTACTGTCCAGAAAATTCTGGGATGACATATTATTGAATATATTAAGCGGCTTTCTGAAAACTCTCAAGTTTCGCGAGAATCTCCGCTCCATCTCTTGCTCAGACAAGTGTCTCAACTTGTTTTCCATCTTTAAAAATGATCATCGTCGGAATTCCTCGGATACCGAAAGAATTCGGTATCATTGCATTCTCATCGACATTCAGTTTCAGAATACTTACATCCGAGCCAACTTTTTTTACGAGATCTTCGAGAATCACTCACATATATTGACACGGACCACACCAAGGTGCCCAAAAATCAACAAGAGAAACCTTCGTAGCCGCGACTTCAGCCCAGAAATTCGCATCATTAATTTGTTTTATAGCAGACATAAAAAATATAATTATTAAATAAGCATGTACACTATAACTCCCCATTCCCTAATTCTCAAGAGGAAAAATTAGAGAGTCATTTATGTCTTACAACAAAACCAAGAAACGGGAGAAAATGAGAGAGCTTGAGAGAGGAAACTGTTTGAGCAGCATGCAAGTCGTGCAGATGAAGAGCAAAAGCCATGTCTGCGAGTTTTTCCTCTTTCAAAACTTTTGGTACTTTTGGTTACAAAAGTATGTAAAACAACAATATTCAATATTTTGCCTTTCTCTTCGATATATATATACTAACAAAAATTATCTACCAAACATGGAAGCAATAATAAGACATCAAAATAATATTATTTGGTATTCTGAGTATCCAGATAAACGACTCATGGATTTTCCTTTCGAAAAGCCTTTTGTTTGAATGATATGGAATAATCTCGAATGATTTATTGATGAAAAACTCATTGAGCATTTCATAAATAATGATTGTAAGTATTTCTTAGTCTGATGATGTAATCGTGATTCCTGGGACATGGAAGCGGATCATATTTATGTACAATGAGAAATGCAGGGCAATAAAAATGATGATAACTTTGTATCTACCACCTCACACGAAGATATCAATGAAATGATCTTTTATTGACTTCACTGCACAAACGATTTAATTTTCAAAGAGGAAAAGAATTATCTTCTTATTCAAGTTGGCAACCAATACTCAAAAGAAGAAATTTTAAAAATAATTGAGCAAGAATATTAATTGTATTAATTTTCAAAATATGACTAAAAATGATATTCTCGAAGCAGCCGAAAAACTCTTCTTCGGTAAACGCCAATCAGATGTAAAACTTTCCAGTGTCGCTCGGGTTCTCGGTATTCAGACACCAAGCCTCTACCACTGGTTCACTGACAAACAAGCACTTCTCGAAGAAGTTATCACTTATTCTGCGAAGAATTTTTTGAGTGCACTCGGGAAGATACTCGAACGCGAAAATCCGCGAGAAACGATTCTCTGGTATCTTACGTTTCCATCTGAGACAAAAAACCTCTTCGGAATCGCATTCCAAAAAGGTTTCTGTGAAGATCGGATACTTCGCACTCTTGTCAGCAAATATAAAAACGATGTCTACACTCGACTCATGGACCATTTTCGTTCGCACGTAGAAAATGATACAAGAATCTATCTCCTCATTACACTCCTCGAAAAACTCGCCGCAGAAAACTGTATCGATGGATATTGTCTCCCGAAATCTCCTGATAAAATAGCAGGCGAAGTAGAAGAACTATTTTTTGTAAAATAATTATTTCAAAGTAATGACGCTTATTTCTTTTTTCCCGAGAAATTTCGGATCTGAATGCCAGATATTCGTATCTCCGAACGCTTTTAAGCTCGCGAAAAACTCTCGAAACCTCAGATAATTCATACCGATATACCCCTGTCTGTCTGATATGTATCCGACGACATCAAGTCAGAGCGAACGCGCGGTGTAAACGCTACGATTTTGATGAAAATCTTGTGTGAAAATCACCGCGTCTTTTACACCGAAAATTTCTTTCGCCCGATACATCGTGTCATACGTATCGAATCCCGCATAATCGAGCACGATTGCATCACTTCCGATTCATTGTCTGACGAGATATTGTTTCATGGCTTCGACTTCGTTATAGTGAGCAGTGGAATTATCGCCAGAAAGCAGAAAAATCTGAATTTTTCACATCTTATAAGCATCCCGAGCACTCAAAAGTCGATCCGCAAGCACATCAGAAACTCGACCATCAGGAAACACTCTTGCACCAAGCACAATCCCGACTTTTTTAGCTGAAACTTGGCTTAAAGAGGAATAAATATAGCTCTCACTCGAATCGACAATATATCATCGAATTGAAGTACAGAAAATAATTCCTACAAGCAAAATAAGTAGGAATATTTTTATTTTTTTGGAAAGAATGTTTTTAAAATTGAAATTCATAAAACAAATTTTATAAGTATGTCATCCTGAGTGAAACGAAGGATCCCTTGTACTCGAGTGAATCACTAAACTCATCTATAAGGGATTCTTCGCAAGCTCAGAATGACAAAATAATTATCACAACTGCTAAAAATAGGAGATAATGAGAGAGCTTGAGAGAGGAAACTGTCTCCCGCAGGCTGAGAGTCGTGCAGATGAAGAGCGAAAGCGATGTCTGCGAGTTTTTCCTCTTTCAAAACTTTTGGTACTTTTGGTTACAAAAGTATGTAAAATATTCTCCTCTTTTCTATAGTTTTTAGAAACAGCGGAAGATCCCGGATATTTTCTGGAAAGTTTTCTGTAACTTCGGAAATTATGATATCCAGAAAATTCTGGGATGACGTACATATTTTTTCTATTCCACTACGCAGCTATTCTATCTGTTCCACTTTCCCCATTCTACTTTTCCGCGAAAAAATATCCAGCCTAATTTTTTTTATTGCTTCTTAGTCTCATTACTCATATGATGTGCCTACTTTAAAAATAATAAACACTTATGAAATATCTTATATGAGCCAACTTCAAGATGAATAAATCTATGAAAGAGCTTTCTGAATATATTCAAATATTCACCGATCAATATTCTTGTTTTACAAATACCGATGTATTTATCGCTCCTGTCACTGCTGGCCTTGGCATCGCTTCAGAACTTATAAAAGACTCTTGCGTCGATCTTGGGGCACAAAATATGCACTTCGAAGATTCTTGAGCTTACACGGGAGAAGTCTCTCCGAAAATGCTCGAAGAACTTGGTTGTACATATGTGCTTATCTGACATTCCGAACGCCGAGCCTACTTCCATGAGACGAATGATACTATTAATAAAAAAATAAAAGCAGCGATCGCGAACGGAATCCGTCCAGTACTTTGTGTCGGAGAAGATCTCAAGACAAAAAATCTCTGACTCACAAAAGAAGCGATCAAAATCCAGCTTATCGAATGACTCGAAGGAATCGAAAATCTCGAAATGATCGATATCGCATATGAACCAGTCTGGGCGATAGGAACGGGGCAATCAGCTACTCCAGAATATGCTGCTGATGTTCATGATTTCATTCGAACATTTTTCCAGAATGACAAAACTCGCATTATCTACGGTGGATCCGTAAACGAGACAAACGCACGCGAATATATGTCAAAGCCAAATATAAATGGCCTTCTCGTCGGCTGAGCCAGCCTCGATCCACAAAGATTTATGAAAATTATCGAGGAATGAACACAAGTGGGATAGATAGAATAGCTGGGTAGTAGAATAGCGGGATAGGAAAATAAGCACGTCATCCCGGACGCAGCGCTAGTGTAGATCCGGGATCCATAATTACTTGTCCTTGTTACAAAAAAATACTTTTCTAGATTTTTTTAAAATAGATCCCAGATATTTTCTGGAAAATCTTCATATACTCCGAAATCCTTATTCTTCCAGAAAATTCCGGGATGACGTAACCATACAACACTTTAAACTTTGAACTTTAAACTTTAAACTTTTTCTCCCATGTCAGTAAAATCACAAAATCCTTACACGCTCGAAACGAACTTCGAAGCGCCACATATTTCCCATGCGGAAATCGTACAAAAAATCGAAGAAGCTCACAAAGCTTTTCAGATCTGGAAAAATAAAACTATCGCCGAGCGATCAGACATCATGCGAAATCTCGCTCGCCTTATGGTCGCAGATGTAGATAATCTCGCTCGTCTTGATGCGATCGAAATGGGAATGCCCATAAAAGACGCACTCTGAGATGTCAAAAAATCAGCTTCAAATATCGATTTTTTCTGTGACAATGCAGCATCTCTTATCGCTGATAAAGAAGTGAACGATGGAAAAATGAACGCCGTTATTACCTACGAACCGCTCGGAGTTATTTTCTCTGTTATGCCATGGAATTATCCATTCAATCAAGTACTTCGTTCTGTTATTCCGAATCTTCTCGCTGGAAATGTCGTTCTTATGAAACACGCATCAAATGTTCCGCTTGTAGCTCTCAAACTCGAAGAATTATTTCTTCAAGCTGGACTTCCGCAGGGTGTGTATACGAATCTTTTTCTTCCACACGATGCGACGGAATTCATCATCAGTCATCCATTCGTCATCTGAGCGAATGTCACTGGAAGCGTCAGTGTCGGACGAGAAATCGGAAAACTCTCAGGACAATATCTCAAACCTTCTGTTCTTGAACTTGGCTGAAGTGATCCATTCATCGTACTCGATCATAGCGATATGGATTTCGTCGCTTCGGAAGCAGTAAAAGCACGATTTTCGAATGCTGGACAAAAATGTAACAGCGCGAAACGATTCATCGTTCTTGAGCATCTTCACGATGTTTTCGTACAAAAATATACAGAAAAGGTCGCGGCACTTAAAGTCTGAGATCCGCTCGATCCATCGACAGATATCTGACCACTCGCGAAAAAATGAGCACAAAATGATATGGCAAACTTCGTATCTGACGCCGTAGGAAAATGAGCAAAAATTGCTCTCGGTGGAAAAATCGGGAAACAAGGCTATATTTTCGAACCGACGATTCTCACGGATGTGACGAAAGATATGATCGTCTGGAGCGAAGAAGTATTTGGTCCGATCGCTCCGATTATGAAAGCAAAAAACATCGAAGAAGCCGTCGCTCTTGCAAACGATACAGAATACGGTCTTGGATGTAGTATCTACGGAGATGATATGGAACTTCTGAAAAAAACTGCCGCAAGAATCGAAGCAAGCAATATCGCACTGAATAAAGTCGTGACCAGCTATGCTTTCCTTCCATACGGATGAATCAAAAAATCCGGTTACGGAAAAGAACTCGCAGAACATGGACTGAAAGTATTTATGAATGAGAAAGTAATCGTCATGTAATATTCAAAGAATTTTTAAACCGCCAAGAAATTGGTGGTTTTTTATTTGACTTCAGAATATTTTCGAATAATATATAGACGTTCATCTATATATCTATTAATTATTAATTTTTAGGAAAATGGACTCAATATATAAAGCACTTTCCGACAAGAATCGCAGAAAAATTCTTGCTCTGCTCAAAAAAAAAGACATGACCGTCACAGAGCTCCTTTCTCACTTTGAGATAACGCAAGCTTCCCTCTCTCATCATCTCGATGCCCTAAAGCGAGCGAATCTCGTGATCGATGAGCGCGAAGGCCAGTTCATCAGGTATTCTCTCAATGTTTCCGTTTTTGAAGAATTCGTCGCCTCGCTTTTTGATCTTATGAAAAAAGATGAAAGTCCACCGGGGAAATAATTACAAATTCACCCTGTCATCCTGAGTGCAACGAAGGATCCCTTATACTCAAATTCGGCACATATATCGACTAAAAGGGATTCTTCGCTCCGCTCAGAATGACATATACTACCAATCTTCTAATCTACTAATCCACTAACCTACTAAACACTATGAAATCATTTCTCGTCAAACTTCTCATTGTCCTCAGTATGTTCCCGATTGCTTACTATTATTATCCTTCTCTTCCAGATAAGATTCCTACTCACTGGAATTACGAAGGAAAAATCGATGCTTATGGCAACAAATCTTCCATCTATATCTTTCCTTTCATATGTCTCGGAATGCTTCTGATTTTCGCAGTACTTCAGAAGATCGACCCAAAAAAAGAAAACTATGAAAAATTCCGAACCGCATGGGAAGTAATACAATATAGTCTTCTTCTATTCTTTTACTATATTTTTGGTATAAGCACTTATGCCTCACTCCATCCCACATTCGATGTCAGCATGGCGATCATGCTCGGTATCGGAATACTCTTCATCATTCTCGGTAACTTCATGTGAAAACTCAGACAAAATTATTTTATCGGCTACAAACTTCCCTGGACACTAAATAATGAAGAAGTCTGGAATAAAACCCATCGTCTCGCTGGAAAATGTATGATGCTCTCAGGCTTTATTTTCCTCATTAATTCATGGTTTCAATTCCTCCCAATAGCCATTTTTGTTACTGCAATAGCAATAATGGTCGCGCTTCCGCTCATATACTCCTATCTCATATTCAGAAATATTACGAAAAAATAGAATTTATATTGACATAAATAGTTATATGATTATAAACAATATAACTATTTCATATCTCTATTATTATATGTTAAATACTACCGAGACTGATTTAATTATGCGACCAAATACTTGGGAAAGTCTTGTAAAAATAACACCAATTATCAGTGACGAAGTTGTTGATCTTGACACTGAAGAAACTCAGATTCTTTTTCTAGGTAATTTATCAAAATCATCACGAGAACTTGTGCGACTGATCGAACAAATAACACAAATTAAAGTTGGAGAAATTATCTCATTCACGAGAACCACAAAATTATTTCAATGTTCCCTGAAAGACGCATCTTGAGGTAAATTCAGTCTTGCCATAAAAAGAGCTTAGTTTTTCTTGCGGCTATGAAAAAAATTGATATACTAACGCGTCATATAATTATATGATGCGTTATTTTTAACATATCTTTTTATGCCTCGACTCGCCCTGATTATCCTCGACGGATTCGGTATTAATGAGAATCTTCCAGAAGAAAACGCGATTCGCCTCGCCCATACCCCGACTTTCGATACACTTTTCAAGAGTCCATATGCAGGGCTCGAAGCTTCCGGGAAAGCCGTCTGAGTACCAGAAGGTCAGATGGGAAATTCCGAGATCGGACATCTCACGATCGGATCTGGAAGAATCCTAAGGCAATCGCTCGTAAAGATTTCCGATATGCTTTCCGACAGATCTTTCGCAGAAATTCCTGCCTATAAAAATGCTATAAAACACTGTGAAGACAATGGATCAGTTCTTCATCTTTTTTCTCTTTTCGGTCCAGGTGGAGTACATGCTTCAGACGATCATCTTCGAGGAATTCTCGAAATAATTCCTGCGTATATTCCCGTACGGATTCATCTTTTTACCGACGGTCGCGATCTTGCTCCGACCTGCGCACACGAGCTTATGGAAGAGTTCGAGCGTTTCGTGAGTCGTTTTCCTAATGTAGCCATCGCGAGTATCTGAGGACGATACTACTGAATGGATCGAGACAATAACTGGGCTAGAATCCAAAAAGCCTACAACGTGATGACAATAGGCTGAGAAATTACAGATTTTTCACCGTCTGACTATATAAAATTCGAGTACAGCGTTGGTCACACTGACGAATTTATCGAACCGGTCAGTTTTTCAAACGATGCTACGTATTGTGTTCAAAGTAAGGATGCGGTGATTCACATGAATTTTCGTTCAGATAGAGCCATCCAGATGACAAAAGCATTCATCGAGCCTGAAAAAACTTGATTGAACTTTGGAAATGATTCGATGGATTTTGGTATAGATGTAAAGAAAAATAAACAAACTGTTTTTTACGTAGCGATGACTCGATACTATCCAGGAATGCCCTGTGACGCCCTAGTAGAAGACGATTCTCTCGCAAACACTCTCTGAGAAGTTCTCTCAAACAACTGACTTTCTCAGCTTCGTCTCGCTGAGACTGAGAAATTCGCACACGTCACGAAATTCTTTGACTGAGGAAAAAATATCGAGCTTCCCGGTAAAAAAGAAATCCTCATTCCATCTCACAAAGTCGCGACATACGATCTCGATCCCGAGATGTCGGCATCCGAGATTTGCGACACATTTCTCGCGGAAGCAAATAATTTCGACGTAACCATTGTAAATTTCGCTAATGGCGATATGGTCGGACATACTGGTTCTCTCACAGCCGCGAAAAAAGCTGTCGAGACACTCGATAAAATCATGGAAAAAATCATCGCTTTCTGTGGAACGAACGGTATCGAACTTCTCGTTACTGCAGACCATGGAAACTGTGAAGAAATGGGAACCGAAGACGAACCAAAAACACAACACTCGCTCAATGTCGTACCTTGCTGGCATATCTACGAAGGCGAAGTCCAGCCGATCGCAGAGCACGGTTGACTCGCAGATCTCGCTCCGACTTGTCTTCATATTCTTGAGCTTCCGATCCCAGAAGAGATGACTGGGAAAGTGCTTACGAAATAGACTTGACTAATATTCAAAAACTTTTATTATAAACAAACATTACACCTAATACATTAAATATGGTTGAATACGATAAAAATACCATTCCTGCTTCTAGTGTTCCACGCTGAAACCCTATACGACCATTAATAATCTGCAGTGCTGATGAAGTAAGAAAATATCTAGAATCACCGATTCAAGTATTAATCTTTGATATAAAAAATGACTTATGATTAGGAGAAATGGCACTAAAGGGTGGTGATCAAGATAAGGCACAAAGACATGCTGACAGAGCATATGATTTACTCTGACTATATTCACCACTTCCTCATACGAGATTATCTTCAGAGGAAAATACAAAATTAGCAGAGCTCACTGAGAGACACGAAAGTCTTGTCTATGATCTTGCTATGATGTAAAATTTTTTAAAATTATTCATCTAAAAACAACAAAAAAGTTCAAGAAATTTCTTGAACTTTTTTTACCATGTCATCTTATCCGGCACAGAAGAATCTAATTTCGAATAAGAGTAATTGATTATACATTTCCCCCAGAGTCCGCTTTGATTCTCTCGAGCCCGTTTTTCTGCCATCCGATAACGAGCTTTGATTTTTAATGGTACCGTAGAAAAATCAGTCCATTCAAATGCGTATCCCGATTCGATTAATCGCTCATTTACATCTAAGTCCGTTTCTTCATCAGTCAATCTCACGAGATTTCGACACCCTTTATATCTATCCACGCAAAGGTCCGAACCATAAAATTGAACGGTAAGTTTTCTGGCATTATTTTTTATTTTTCTCATAACACCACGCGCTTCGTCATAGAAACAATGTTTCTCATTTTCAGGCATGATAATATCCGGCGTATTTACTCCGAGAAGCCGAACTGACGGAATTATTTTTTCACCACAGAGCAGATCTACCGTATCACCATCATCCACATCGTCGATCGTGCACGAAAGCACATCTCCGGATGTTCGAATCGAGCGATCGACGACCGTTTTGGTCTCAAGCGCATACGAGGAAATCGGCAGCACGAAAAGAAATAGAGTAGTAAATATTTGTTTTAATTTCATACGTTATTTGTTTATATTTTTCTGAAGTGTACCATATTTCCCGTATTAAAGCAAAAAACGAAAATCTGCTTGCATTCCAATAAACATCAAATATAATGTCGCATCTCTCTGATGTAAGAGAGTCTTGTCATTCTGAGCGCAGCGAAGAATCCCTTGTAGACGACTCTTGTATAAGAGATCCTTCGTTTCACTCAGGATGACAACATTTCTACTATTCTGTTATTCTATTTTTCTAACTTTCTAAATTTATGTCTACTATTTCCTCTATTCACGCTCGTGAAGTAATCGATTCTCGTGGTAATCCTACGGTCGAAGTGGAGCTTACTCTTGCAAGCGGTGCTTTTGGTCGAGCGATCGTCCCATCTGGAGCCTCTACCGGTATTCACGAAGCTCTTGAGCTTCGAGACGGTGATGATAAGCGTTTTCTCGGAAAAGGTGTTCTTATGGCTGTAAATAATGTAAATACTACTCTCAAAGATGCAATTCTCGGAAAAGATTTCGCTGATGTTCGAGCTCTCGATAATACACTTCTCGCTCTCGATGGAACTCCAAATAAATCACGCTTCGGTGCGAATGCAATCCTTGGAATCTCTATGGCTTTCGTCGTAGCATGCGCGAATGAAAAAAATCAAGGAATCTATGAATTCCTCTCAAATGGAAAGTGAGTCACCCTTCCTATCCCTATGATGAATATCCTCAATGGTGGATCACACGCTGACAATAATGTAGATATTCAAGAATTTATGATTGTTCCTGTTGGAGCTACAAATGTACGAGAGGCAATCCGAATGGGGGCTGAAGTTTTCCATAATCTCAAAAAAATTCTCAAATCTCGAGGAATGAGCACTTCTGTCGGTGATGAGGGTGGGTACGCTCCAAATCTCGGATCAAACGAAGAAGCACTTCAAGTTATCGTCGAAGCTATCGATAAAGCTGGTTATACTGGTCGTATCAAACTCGCACTCGATGTTGCTTCAAGTGAATTCTTTAAAGATGGAAAATATAATCTCGAAGGAGAAGACAAAATTCTTTCTCCAGAAGCAATGGTCGCTTTCTATGAAAAACTCGTAGAAAAATATCCAATTATCTCTATCGAAGACGGAATGGCAGAAGATGATTTTGATGGATGGAAACTTATTACTGAAAAACTCGGTAAAAAGATTATGCTCGTAGGTGATGATCTTTTCGTAACTAATATCGCACGACTCAAGCTCGGTATCGAACAAGATATGGCAAATGCAATTCTTATCAAACTCAATCAAATCGGAACCGTATCGGAAACTATTGATGCAATCAATATGGCTCACGAACATAATATGCGATCCGTCGTTTCTCACCGATCAGGTGAAACAGAAGATACTTTTATTGCTGATCTTTCTGTCGCTATGGAATCAGGATTTATCAAAACTGGTTCCCTCTCACGAACTGACCGAATCGCGAAATATAACCAACTTATGCGAATCGAAGAAAAACTCGGAGCTCGAGCAATATATGGACGAAAGTAATCACTCGGTCATCTCAGAATTTTTCGAAGTACAAAAAACCCCAAAGCATAAACTTTGGGGTTTTTTTGACAATATCTCGTTAATTCGTCAAGTAAAAACCTCTCAAAACCGTATCTTTTCTTGACTCGAGCAAAAACTCATGCTACGATTCTCTTGTCAGTAATAAAATTACTGATACCAGAATGCAAGAAACGTCATTCTGAAGACGAAATCTGAAAGTGACAGTCCAGAACTTCGTATTTATACTTAAAGTTTTTTCATGAGAAAGATTACTAAGAATTTTTGTAATAATAATCCTGTACTTCTCGCCTATTACCGCGAATCTCGTCGATACTCACCGATCGATATCCGCATCAGACAAACTGGAATGAAACTCCTTAATACTTCACGCAGTATTCCACTCTATATCAAGTCACTCTCATTCACTCAAATTCAAGACTGGATCGAACAATACACCTATCAGTTCTTTCTTCATGAAATTCGGGCTATAAAAGTAAAACGAATAAGAACTTCCCCATTATTGACTTATCAGATATAAAATCAAACCTTATCTAAAACCATTTAGATAAGGTTTTTAAAAATCGTCAGCAAAAAACGGGAGAAAATGAGAGAGCCCAAGAGAGAAACATGCGATCTGGAGAAATTTTCGGGGTCTCGGGGGAAATGCTGTTTGAGCGGGCTGATATTAGTGTAAATGCTTCCGCACAAGCTAACACAAGCGAGTTCATTTCCCCTGAGTGCTTTTGGTACTTTTGGCACCAAAAGTATGTAAATATCCTCCTCTTTCCTAAAAGTTTTCGAATGAATCCTGAGTATTTTGTTGCTAGAATCGAGAGAGAACAGGAGTGTTTAAGAGGAGAAACTGTTTGAGCAGTCCGATAGTCGTGCAAATGAAGAGCAAAAGCGATGTCTGCGAGTTTTTCTCCTTTCAAAACTTTTGGTACTTTTGGCTACAAAAGTATATAAAAAATTCTCCTACATAATCTCAAATTAAAAATCATTACCACAAAGTATACAAATAATTCCTCTTGCAAAAACAAATATAAGTCTATAATGCGGCTAACACCTAACAATCTTCAAACATGACTCAACTAACCGCTACAGAAAGCGCAAAAATACTACTCAAACACGCGACAGCCCAATACAATCTTCCGCTCTCTGAGAAAGTGCATCACCGACTTACCTATAATATCCACCATTCTTTCGATACACTCGCAGCTGCACGACGAATCATCACGATGGATAGCGAGCTTTCTCGACTTCAAGAAGAGACTTTATTACAATTCGAAGCTGCAGCGCTTCTCCATGATATCGGTCGACTCTACCAGCATGACATCGAGACTAATCTCAAAAATACCGAGTATCCACACGCGGAAAATGGCTACGATATAATAAAAAAAGAGTGAATTCACGACCCAAGAATCCTCCTCGCCGTCAAAATGCACGACAAGTGGTGATTCTCAGAACTAGAAAATGAGATCGACTACATAACTGCCGAGAAAAAAGAACGTGAAAAAATACTTAGAGTATGCCAGGTAACAAAAGATGCTGATATTCTCGAAAATCTCGAGCATCTTCTCTATGATCAAGCTCCTTTTCTCATCGCAAACTCAAAAAAAGAATCTATCAGAGAACCCCGATCTGTCTCAGAAGAAGTTTTTGATGCTATAAAAAAGAAAAAACTCGTCGATAGAAAACTGATCGAAACAGATGCAGAAAGACTCCTTTTCTGTTATTCTTGGTCATTCTATATTTCTTGTGATGGTACAAGGATCATCTTAAAATATACTCGGTTCCGCGAACGATTCGCAGATATTCTCATGAAAATGTGAGTACGGAAGGAAGTAGTAGATGTGGTAAGAGGATAATGAAACCCTTATCATCCTGAACTTGTTTCAGGATCCCCCGACCAATTCACTGATATTCCATGACACAAACTACAAAAAAGAGGAAAATAGATTCCTCTTTTTATTTCCATTGAATTTTCGAACACTCTCATTTTTTTAATTTTGCACAAAAATAATTTCCAGAAGTACTAACAATTTCAATTCCAGCATGAATCAACTTTTTATAAATTTGATTGCCTCGACCATCTATAAAATCAATAATCACCATTTCTCCATCAGATTTTAGTAAGAAATCTAATTCTTGTAAGAATTTTTTCGGATCTTCAATCACATAAAGAGTGCTTGATAAAAATATTATGTCTTGTTGCTGATTGGGTGATATTTGATATGTACTAGTGCGATAATGAATATTTGGTTCATAAGAAAATTCTTCTACATCCCTTATCTGTCTTTCTGCGTTTTGCAATAAGAGTTTTTGATATTCATCAAAAAAACACCTCATTATCTTATCTATAAAATTTTTTACGGATGCTTTCGTCTGTTCAGCGGCACCTTTTTCTTTTCAGTGATATATCGGATCTATAGCTACAAGGTTTTTTGGAGTGGAATTTTTTGAAATAATCTTCAAAAGCGGAGAGAATCCAGCTCCAACATCCATAATGCTTTTTCCGGAAAAAATATCAAATCAAGATTGGTTTGTGTTATAGGCAAGTTGCAATATATCCTCCGCTGAAACGCCCCCTATAGATTCCAGGGGCTTTCTTTTTCAAGACGCTATTCGATGTATGAGTCAATTATCCTGAAACATTTAAGGATTACTTATTTAACATAAATTATTTTTAATTCGATACTCCCGATTAAAAAAATTAATTAACTCTCTTCATTTTCATTTTGAAATTTTCAAGCTTTTCTGAAATTATCTATTATTTGTAGTTCAAATTGTTTAAGTGCCTCTGAATATGAAGGATATTTTTTTAGAAAGAATCTAGTAACCATCTGTATTTCAAATAAAGTTTTACGATGCGTTATGAATGCATTGTACCAGAATCAAATTTCATTCTTATCAGAACTATTTGGAAGATATTCTAATACTTGTTTTTCCTTGTCATCTTCTTCCCACGGACTTGCTCATAATTGAAGCAATGTATAAAGATTAAAAATGTTATTGTCACCAAGCGATGCTGTCGCATACATAAGAGCGGTTCTTCATTCCATATCTTTTTCATCCACTAGGCAACCAATAGAAAGATATGTTTTTATATACTTAACATTCTCACGAGACGAACAAACTGACGCCATTAATGGAGTCACATGTTTTGTTGACAGTAATTCTCTTCTTGTTACAGCTCAATATTCGCCCAAGCCAAATGGAAGAGTAATATTTGAATCTTTTGGAAAATCTACAACTATAGTTTTTGGATTTAAGAGATCTTTAACTCTTCGAGCAAAATCAGGATCATCAATAGGTCAGCAAAGCTCTTCAATAAAACGCGTATTTTTTTCGAGCATACTCTCATTATCATCTGGAAATGGATATTCTTCTGGATAATTCATATGTAATTATTCTTATAGTTAATCTATCACCTTAAACAATTCCTCAAGCGTCGTCTCGCCTTTCATTGCTTTGAGAACTCCGTCTTCCCGCATAATCATAAGATCATTTTTTCGAGCTTCTTCAAGAATCTCCGCTGGACTCGCTCCATCTCGGATAAGATCACGTATTTTTTGTGTGAAATATAACACCTCAAAAACTCAGAGACGTCCTTTGTATCCAGAATGCCCACAGACATCACATCCAGCACCTCGGTAGAGCTTATAGGCTCATTTTTTCGCTTTTGAAACCGCTTCGATACCGATATCCTGCATCATCCATTTAATAATTTCGGTCTGATCATGATCCGCTTCATACGATTCTTTACAATTTGGACAGATTTTTCTTACGAGTCGCTGTGCGATGATAAGATCGATCGAAGCTGCGAGTACATAGCCTCGCATTCCCATATTCATCAGTCGTTCGAGTGTTTCTGATGCGCTTTTCGTATGGAGTGTCGCGAGAACGAGATGTCCCGTCAGAGAAGCTTGTGCTGCGATATTTGCTGTGTCGATATCTCGGATTTCACCGATCATGATAATGTCTGGATCCTGACGCATAAGTGCTTTAAGTCCGGTCGTATAGGTATATCCTCTTTTTTCACTTACTTCAGATTGAACCACTCCGGAGAGTTCATATTCGATCGGATCTTCGAGGGTGATTACTTTTTTCTCGACGGTATTCAGATGCGAGAGCATACTGTAAAGCGTCGTGGTTTTACCAGATCCAGTCGGTCCAGTCACGAGGATCATTCCATTTTTTTTCTGGAGACTTTTCTCGATCTGACGCTTCGAAGTCCACATAAATCCAAGTCCTTCGAGTGGAACGATCGCATTTTCGATATCGAGTACACGACAGACGACATTTTCTCAGAGCTTTACTGGAAGGGTTGAAATACGAACATCGATCTTTTTCTCGCCATCAATGATACGATATTTTCCATCTTGAGGAACATCAGTAATATTGAGTTTGAGGTCTGATTTGTATTTCAGTCGTTCGAGTACGAGCTTGTACTGAGCAAATTCCAGAGTGAAAACTTCTGTCAGATTTCCATCAATACGAAAACGCACTACAACGCCATTTTCTCGCATATCGTAATGGATATCGGAGCTTCCGAATGAGAGCGCACCTTTCGTGATAAGAATGAGAGCTTTTTCACTGTCTTGTCTGTGAAGTACTTCTTTTACATATCACTCCAGTTCACTAAATTTATCTGATTGAAAAACTGTATCCTGGACAGATATTGTTTCTTTTATCGCGATAAATTCTTCTTCATTTTTAATACCAGTATCATCTTTTTTTGGCATACAGAATAGCATTAAACTTTATAAACTTTATAAACCTTATAGACTTTCGACTATTCTATCATATTTCACTTCATATTGCAAAATTATGGCTTTCTGTATAATACTAGTAATACTTGTTTATTATCGGCAAACATATGGAAGACCCAAAAATCATCTATAGTCTCGCCTATACTATCCTATTTATCATCCTTTGGATTTTTTTTGAAAAAAGGCTGAATTTTCTGCATCATAGCAATATTTGAAAGGTTCCAGCCGAGGATACAAAAGCTCTCGGTATCTTGCATTTTCGACTCAAATTAACAGTTCGAATTCTCGGTCTTCTTCTCCTTATGGGAGGGGTTTTTATTGTCATAACACTGCTGTAATATGGCATATATTACGACTCAACATCATACCATTATTCAACGACACCGGATTTTACTCTACTTAAAAATCATAAAATTCTTACTTTTGTGATCTATCTTATGGGGTCTCTGGTGGCTCGCCTTCAGTTACAAAAACGATTTAATGGAAAATCATCCAAATATTCTTACATACGTGATTTTTCCAGCATTATTTGCTGTGCTTAATTATATATACATCAAATTAATACTCGAACTCGTCATGTATTATCATGATCTGGTAATTTTTTACAAAGATAAGATAGTGATCATCAAAAACTCCTTCTTTTTCCAAAGTGATCTCGAAATCATCGATATGTATAGAATTATGAAGCTAAATGTGACTTGTCATGGATTTCTCGCCACTGTCTGTGGATATGGGAATATTCGCATCGAACAAGCAAATGATGATGTAAAAATCATCCATTTTGTACCACATCCAGAAAAAATTGTCGAACTTCTCGAAGTACGTCGTTCACTCATCATTAGTGAGCATGGGAAAAAAGACGAAAAGAAAGAGAAGACCTATTGGGACCGTTCATAATAATTACTAATTTCGAATGACAAATTACTAATATTTTGCATTCCCATTAGTAATTCGTAATTAGTAATTAGTAATTTTCATATGTCTTTTATCATGCGCAACGAGTCCTTCGTCTGCGAAAACTGTAAAAAATCCGTCACATCGCATCCGGATGGGAGTGCTCGTAATCACTGTCCTTTTTGTCTGTATTCAAAACATGTCGATGAAGATTTTCCTGGAGACCGAGCTGCAACTTGCCATGCACTCATGGTGCCAGTAGATATCGACTACAAAAAAAATAAGTGAAATATGCTCCGACACAAATGTATTGCTTGCGGAAAAGAAATTTTGAATAAAATAGCTCCTGATGATAATTTTATTTCCTTCACAAAACAACTTAATGAAAGTCGACTTGGAATCTCAAATCGCCGTGGGTGAAAAACTGCTCTATAAAGCTCACCAACATCCCATTACTCTTTTTCTCAAGATACCACAAATGCTTCTTTCTGGAGTTATTCTTGGTGGAATTTTCTGGTTTTCTTTTGATTATATTTTTGGGATTATAGGAGCAATAATTTGAGCTGTTCTTTCCTTTTTCTATTATTCTCACCTTTGGAAACACTCATTTTGTTACGTAAGCGATCGACAAGTCGGACTATTTGTTCGGAGCGGTATTTTTTCGAATTATCTCGTCAGCACGCCGATGAGTCAGATTCGTTCGATGGCCTATTCTCGAAATCATTTCATACATTATTGGTTTAATTGTGGAAATTTTTTCTGTCAAACTACCGCAGGAACTGATGTAACTATGAGTTATATTCGAAATATTAAGGTATATTTCGATGTCGCAAACGCCGTCTTTCATCTTCCACAAGAAAAACGAGCTGATTACATCTATGGTGAAAATGCAACGAAACTTTCCAGGGAAGAGCTTATTATAAAAGAACAGTGAACACTCGAGCAAATTCAAGGAATTTGTGAAGTATATTTACTTTCAAATGAAGATCGACGTTATATCTTCGAGAATGAAGAAGATCGAAATCACTGAGTGTACGAATCAATTAAGCGAGACATAGTATTTTGTGCGACGCACGACTCGACTTTCCGTGATCCTGATGAGCGTATCGTGATAAAGCTCGGAAATAAAGTCATCTTCCCTGCAGTCGGATTCCATGAGATCAAACAAAAAAACATCGTCTCAAGTTCTCCAGGAATCGAGGTTCATAAATATCTCATAGGAAAACTTAAAAACTTTCACGAAGATGATGCGACACTTTTGATAGGGTTTGATGTGTAAAAAAATGTGTCATCCTGAGCATTTTGTCATCCTGAGTGAAACGAAGGATCCCTTATACAAGAGTCATCTACAAGGGATTCTTCATTGCGCTACGCTTCATTCAGAATGACAATAAAACATTCTTAATTCTTAATTCTTAATTCTTTTGCTCTCTTTCTTCCAAAAACATTCCCTATTCCCAGAAGATGCTGTTGTTGTCGCCTGCTCTGGCTGAGCCGATAGTATGTTTTTGCTACATGAAATACTAAAAATTCATCCGAAAAAATGAGTTATTGTTGCTCATTTTAACCATCAACTCCGTGGAGAAGAAAGTATGCGAGATGAAGATTTTGTACGAGATTTTTGCATCAGGAATGGACTTATTATAGAAGTTTGAACTGCTAATATTCAGACAATCTCCAAAACAAAAAAACTCTGAATCGAAGAAACAGCTAGAAATGAACGCTATAGGTTTTTAGGCGAAATACAAGAACATTATCGCGCAAAATATATCTTCACTGCACATCATCTCGATGACTCCATAGAAACATTTTTCTTTAATCTGCTTCGTGGAACAAAACTCACAGGACTTTCTGGAATTGTCGAAAAAAATAATCATATTATCAGACCGCTACTTCATCTTCAAAAAAAGGAAATATTAGATCAATGTGCAGCTGAAAACATTCCTTTTATAACTGATTCGACAAATATCGAAGAAACAATCCAGAGAAATTACATTCGCCATAGCGTTGTGCCACTATTTTCTGAGATCAATCCGAATTATCCGAAGACGATCGATCGACTTATGAAATATTTTTCTGAGATTCAAAAACATCTTAATTCCGAAATTCTTTCTCTTCTTCACGAAAATACTTTTGAAGTAAAAAATTACGAAACTCTTCCAGAATTCCTCAGAAAAGAACTTCTTCGTCATCTCTTTTCTATTACAAACAATGGAACCATCGGACTCACAGAAGGAAATCTTGAAGAACTCGATCGATTCGTCCGGGAAGCAAAATGAGGAACTGTAAAAGAAATTAAACAATTAAGACTTATAAAAAGACAAGGGAAAATTATGTTTGACAAACTATAAAAACAAATTAAAATCAAAAAAATTTATTTTACATAAAATTAGTAATTTATGGCATCTTTAGCTGGAAGACTTGATAGAGTTGAATTTTTATTATTCCCTGAATCTTTTAAAGCTGATCAAAAAAACACAGATAGAGCAATTCGAGAAAAAATATTAGATCGTTGTGCTCAGATTTTCATATCAACAGATCAGGAAAGATTATCTGACATAGGTTGTATAATAGCATCAACCGATGTATCTCTTGCTATTACCAGACTAAAAAAATATTTTCCAGATATTACCCTGGAACAACTAGAATCAGAAACTCAATCTGGTAAATAAAAGAATTACGTTTTATTCTTTTAAAATTAAATTAAAGGCTTTTACAAATAAAAACACAACCTTTTTCAGTTGTGTTTTTTTGATATTATTTTTTCTTCTTAGTAACCATATTCACCACCACTTGCTGAGCCAGCATAAAGAGTGTACCAATGAGCCAATAGAGACCAACTCCGAGCGGAAAGAAGTAGGTCGTGAATGCCATCATGAGTGGCATAGAATATCCCATCATCTTGCTCATATCAGGCATCTCAGGCATGGCTGGTTCATAGCCATCTTCTCCAGGTTTTTTCTGAAGTACCACTTTTTTCTTAGGAACTTCTTTTTCTTTTCCAGCGAATGAGAGTCGAGTCTGAGCAAACTGTGCGATTCCGACGAGAACGGCAAGAGCAATAGCTATTATTCCACCCTTGCTAAGCAAGTCGAATTCTAGCACTTTCGTATTAATTGAAGTAATCTGAAATGCTGATAACCCCTGATACAAAAAGTAACTGTTTGAAGGATCAGTAATGCCGGAAATAACCCAATACAACACAATCAAAATCGGCATCTGAATGAGAAGAGGAAGACACGATCCGACCGGATTGACTCACTCAGTTTTATAGATATTCATTAGTTCCATTCCAAGTTTTGTCTGATCTCATTTATATTTTTCTTGAATTTCTTTAATCTTCGGCTGAATCTCCTGAAGTCGTTTCTGACTCTTGAGCATATGATGCTGAGGAACGAGAAGAATGAGACGAATAATGATAGTAAGGATAATAATCGCAAGAGCGAGATTGTGTCCCGGTAGAATACTGATAATATACACGAATGCATTGAAAATCGGTGCGTACAGCGCATTCGAAAAGAATGATCTGATAGCATTTGGGGTACCTTGAATCTGGCTTACAGTATATTCCTTTTCTTGATATTTTAACTTATATAAAAAATTACCCGTTTGCTCGTAGAGCTTATAGACAGAATTGAGATTGATATGAGCTTTCCCCTCTTTTTCTACCTTAACCGTCTTGCAGAATTCCTTTGGTAAGGAGCTTAACGCGAGTGGCTGAGAATCTTTGATAATCTGGAAATCCTTACAAGTATCGAAAGATATGCCAGTGGCAGTATAGTTTCCTACTTCAATAAGTGGAATATTTGGGACAACATATTCTGTTTTTCCTGTTGTAATAACGATTCCAGTTGTCGGAGTCGGTGCTGCTTTCGGTAAAAATAATTGTACTACGAGAAGCGTAATACCAAAGACGAGAAGAAAATTTGTTAATCGTGATTTCATGGGAGAGGAGAAAAATAGAAAATAGAAACTGAGAAGATTATTTTTTTATTTCTTGTACTGCTACATTTTGAGGTGTTTTATATTGGGGTTTATTAACAGAAGTTACAGCACCACCTTCTTTTATGATTTTTTTAGAAAGAAATGCCACCGTCTGCCTAAAATCCAGTATAGTCGCTTCATCATTTTTGTCGAATACTTTTCATTTTTTCGGAACAAATACGATATCAAAACTCGACTTGTCGATAAATGGAGCAACTCCATCATAAAACATTCGCCTGTAAAAATTTCGAGCAATAGAAGTTTTTGTATTTTTTCCAGAAAGCAAAATACCATATCGGTTATAGCCAAGCTTATTCGGCAGGATATTCGCGATAAAAGTATACGAAAAGAAAGGTTTCCGCGTGCGCAAAACCTTTCTTACTTCAATTTCGTTAAGACGATAGATCTTCGCAATCATGCGACAATACCATTAAATAACTATCCTTTTCGGAATCTCTCTTTAATACCTGGATATGTAACTACACGAGCAGTTCCACCAGCTATGATATGCATCTTTGATTTACCACGAGTAGCTTTGAATTGAACTGGATAGCTAACAGCGAGCTCATGACGACCTTTACTTCGTCGAGCACGAATTACCTTTCGTCCATTTTTCGTAGACATTCGAGCCAAGAAACCGTGAACACGGAGTCGTTTTCGTTTTTTGAGTTGACCTAACATAAGACAAGAAAAAATTATATGAAAAAATTCGATTTCGAATATGCGGGGGAATTGTATAAAAAAAGAAAGAAATGTCAAAAGGAAATGTAAGTTTTTTATTCTTTCCTTTAACAAAAAGAAAAACGTTCCTCCGCCCAGTATTGCATGGGCGGAGGTGGGCCGACAAAAGTCAATCCATGTGGATCCCTGATGGGACCTCAAGGATCGCGTGGCAGACAGAACAGGAACAAGTCCTGTTAACCATGTGAACCAAACTTGGATTCGTCCAAATACCATTTTTCCCATGGCACGTCGGACATTCCTTGATTGTTAGTTTCACATGACCACATCCCGGAATTTCACGAGATGTTCCGGTGGTCTGTTTATTACAAGTACAGCCTTTGGGCTGATCCATGCGACAACCTCCTCTGAAGCCATATCGGCAAATCCACTATATTGACACATGATAAATATACAAGCGAAAATATAATTTTATTCTTTCTCGTATTCCTTCAGAAACTTATACATAAATTTAAAGAGTTTTGTCTCAAATCTGGCAAGATCGGCATTTTCGATAACATATGCTCGAGCCGCGGCAATATCAACGAGAGCCATCTTATTTCCGAAAATTATTTTCTGAAAATTATCATCAAACGCATCGAATCGAGATGGAACCACAGCAATTCCCCTATTTGAATCGGATCATTTATACTTTCTTCCAGATTCACTCATAATTACAAGTCTTTGAATCTGTTTTTCGATACGGATTTTTTTATATTTTTCATACGTATTTTTATGCATTCTCTGATCATCCGTACGCGAACTATAACGATAATAGGTACTTCCCTTCGGTAGATCCATTACGATCTCATTATAGAGCTGTTCTATACCTCATGCTCACTCATAGATAACCATATGGTCATCTTTCTTTTTTTGATTAAATTTTTCTTGTAATTTTGGAAGGACTGCCGAAAAACCCTGACGAATATCTTCAAGAAGTGATTCGAGCTTCTCTGGATTCGCCGCGACATATGTAGTTGTTTTTCAGAAAACTGAACGGAGTGCTAAGCCTTTTGTGATCAATCCTGGAAGTACTCGATAGAGCTCGACTCGGTGTAGACCGAGTCTTTTTGCTATATTTGAAACTCGAGAATTCCCATTTTCGAGCAAATCAAGATAGATTTTCGCTTCTTTTTCAGAGAGTCAGAATCGAGTCAAAATAGGAAGATAGTTCATAACTTGTTACATTATTGTTACGTTATATATTATAGAGTTTTTTCTTTATTCACAAATGAATTTTGTAATACAAATATCTTATTTGTTACAAACTTGAAACAATATATAACAATATTCTTCTATAACCGTATTATAAAAGTGTCAAAGGAAAAAGTTATCCATTCTCCCTAACTTTTAACTTTTAACTTTCGACTCTTAACCTTTAACTTTTCTTCCTATGCTCGATCTTCATTTTCATTCTACTTCCTCAGATGGATTTAGAACACCCGCAGAGATTCTTTCACTTTCAGAAGCTGGAAATATTCTCACTTGTACAGATCATGATTTTGTAAATGAAGAGTTCACGACTCTCGCCTGAGAAAAATGAGTACGTAGTTGTCAGTCAGTAGAAATATCAGCATACGATCCAGAAACACCAGACAGAACACAACTTCATATCACGTACTATGCAAACCAAGTAAATAATATACTCTTACAAGAACTCGCGACACTTCGGCGCCACAAAGAACAGCTTGTAGTGAGCAAATTAGAAAAACTGAAAAGAAATGGATTTATGATCGATATCCAGGAGTTCTATACTCAATGTGAAAAAGATGGATTTACAAACAGCCGACTCAATGGCTCTCATGTCGCACGCTATGTATTTTCAAAACCTGAAAATATTAAAAAATTACACAAAATATTTTGATCACCAATTTCCGCGACAAGTTTTATAGATACTTGTCTCAAATCTACCGGAAGCCACAAACACATCTGAACGCCAGATGCAGATATGACGGCGATCACAAATATGGACATCAGAAGAGTTATTCATCACGCAAAAAGAGACTCCGCAGTCGCAAGTCTCGCACATCCGAATTTTTCTCTAAAAACAGTAGAAAAATATCGAAAACTTCTTCCGAAATATCTCGCACTCGGACTCACTTCGGTAGAAATTAACACGGCAGCTACGCAAGAATGGGTCGATGAAATCATGAGTTCCCAGAGACAACTCGAACATTCTCTCACTTTCGGAAGTGACTGTCACTTTAAGCCAGAAACAGACAACAAACACAGTGAACTCTGAGGTCTCAATCCACTCCTTGAAGAAAGTTTTATGCAACAGGAAACACTAAAAACTCTTCAAGGAAAAATATAATAAAAACCTCTGCGATTAAATAAATCGCAGAGGTTTTTTCTCAGTCTCTCAGTCTCTATTTTCTAACTCTCCACCTTTTCTATCTTCCCTTCCCATTCATCTATCTTCCCGATCGCATTTTCTGCAGCTTGTTCCTGTGCTTTTTTCTTACTAGAACCAAATCCAATTCCAACACACATTGCACCGACGCAGACTCCTACTTCATAGTTTTTATTATGATCGAGTCCTGATTCAGAGTGGACTTCATAGGTCGGAGTAATTAGATATTTTGCCTGAGTAAATTCTTGTAGATAGGATTTTGGATCGATATACAGGCGCTTATCGAGAATCTCATCGAGTGTCGAGGCTACATGTTCTTCGATGAATTTTTTTGCGAGTTCAAAACCATTGTCGAGGTAGATCGCACCAAGAAATGCCTCAAAAGTATTTGCGAGAATATATGGATTTTTCTTTCCGTCAGCAAGAACTTCTCATCGAGAAAGAAGAATATATTCTTCGAGTCCGAGACGAAGTGCGATGATGGCAAGATTTTTCCCACGAACGAGCGCAGATCGAATATCGGTCATTTTTCCCTCATCCTTTTCTGGATATTTATGAAAAAGAATCTCAGTAATAATAAGCTCTAGTACCGCATCTCCGAGAAATTCAAGGCGTTCGTTGCTCTCAGAAAAATGAGTCGTCCGCTCATTTAAGACGGATCGATGCACGAAAGCGAGTGTGTATGGGCTAATATTCCTACAAGGAATTCCAAGAGAATCTAAAAGTATTTTTACTTTCTCTTCGAACGCCTTATGATCAAGCCTCTCAAGTTTTTTGCTCATAGGCCAAGTAAAGGTTATAGATTAAATTTTGCAAGTGTTACCAAGAAATGGGAGAAAATGAGAGAGTTTGAGAGGGGAAACTGTTTGAGCAGGATGTGAGTCGTGCAAATATCGAGCGAGAGCTATGTCTGCGAGTTTTTCTCCTCTCAAAACTTTTGATACTTTTGGTTACAAAAGTATAGAAAACTACTTCCCAAAAAAGAAAATTTTCTTCTCTTTGAGTCCCTTCAATTCCTCTTTCACACTTTCTACATTATTTTTCAGTGAATTTAAAACTCCATTTACGAGAATTCGACCTTTATCATCACTATACATTTTTGCAAGTTCAAGTGCTTCATCGATACTAACATTTACTGGAACCTTATCACAAGTAAGGTAAAGCATCTCATAAGCAGCGATAAAAATCGGCAAAAGATTCCCGACTGGCATAGAATCAACATCGAATTTCGGTGCAAATTTTATAATGATATGGTTTAATTCTCATTCTCGTTCGATAATACCAGGAAAAGCTTCGTCAAAATATTTCATATCGATAGATCCAGCATATTCTTCATCAAAATAAGCATCCACAAAACTTGCCTTATCAAAACCAGCTCCGAGATGAATCTGAGAATAGAGTGCCTGAAGAAGAAATCGTCGTGTTTTTGGTCGTGAAATCTTTGACATAGAATTAATAGTTGATAGTTAATAGTTACTAGTTACTGCTGTCATTCTGAGTGAAACGAAGAATCCCTTACACTCGAGGATTGTACCAATCTCATCTATAAGGGATTCTTCGGCTATCGCCTCAGAATGACATTAAGATAAAAAAGCCTCTCACGTCATCCCGACTTGTCGGGATCCCATGAAAAGCTGTTAACTACAAGAGGAATCTTCGTCTCGTCTATAGGAAGACAACGAAAAATTATGCACGAACTTTAGTTACCTTGCTAGTTTTACCAACTTTGATAACCTTTCGTCCTTTGTATTCACCAGTAATAGGTGAAGCAAAATGAGAAAGAGCTACTGCTTCTCCAGCTTCATTGTATTGAAGACTTGTTTTATCTTTGAGTTTTTTTGCAGTAAGCTTTGTCCAGACCGTAGTTCGTCGGCTAGATCGTGATTTTGATACTTTCTTTTTAGGTGAAAAAGTCATAATGGCGTCAGTTAAAAATAGTGTACAAATTTATAAGCGAGTGAATTATATGAAAAATCTACAAAAAGCAAAATTATTTGCAAAAAACTATCACATCGTCATCCTGAACTTGTTTCAGGATCCCCCAATCAATTTATCCGATGGGGTTATGATCCGCCCCGGCGGATCATAGTGACACACAAAAAACTAAATTTTCTTCAATTTTGCTACAAAAAATCCCTCACTTTCGGCACTCGGTAGGATTCGAAGTGTGTTTTTCAACTCTTCACCATATTTTTTTCCTTCAAATTCAGTCACTCATTCTCGAGCAAAAGGTGAATCTACCCAAGTTTTTTGAACTTCAAACTGATCTGGATATCTTTTCAGTATTCGAGCAATGTGTGCTTCATTCTCTTCTGGAGCAAGCGTACAAGTCGAATAGACAAAAGTTCCACCTCTTTCCAGAAGTCAAAGTGAAATCTCGATAAGATCCCATTGTGCGGTAGAATTCCTGACGATATTTTCCACAGTCCAAAAACCGTAAGATTTTTCATTTGGTTCAAATATACGACCTTCTGCACTACACGGTGCATCGAGAAGAATCGCATTAAAATATCCATCTCGATATTTTGTTCCAAGTTTTTCCGCTTCCATCTTCCAGGTCGCCACATTCGTACAACCTTGAAGATTCAAATTGTGAAGTAATTTATCAAAACGAATTTGGTGTTTTTCACATGCGACTACTTCCCCAGTATTTTCGAGCAAAGCGGCAATCTGACTTGTTTTTGATCCTGGTGCGGCGGTCACATCGAGCACTCGCATTCCTTTTTTAAGACCAAGAAAATGTGGAGGAATCTGGCTTGCAAGCCCTTGAACATAGATTTTCCCAGCATAATAGATATCTGAACCTTTCAGCCAATATTCATCTTTTTTATCGATCACAAAAGCATTTGGAAGCCAAGAAATCTGTCTAAATTCGATAGAATTCGCTCGTAAAAAATCTTCGATTTCAGTATCAGTTGCCTTAAGTGTATTCGTACGAAAACTCGTCACTCGCTCCGTCTGAAAACTCTCTTGTACGAGAGAAAAATCAGCTGGCGATAGAAGAGAAGAAAGTCGAGAAAGAAGAAGTTTTGGAAGCATAAGAATTGAATTGAAAAATAAAAAGAAACCATATACTGACGAAGTATAGTTGAATTTTAAGAAACTCAAAAAAGGAATTCTAATTTTTTAGTAGTATGAAAATCTTTCTCATCTGACCGTGAGGCGTCGGAAAATCAAGCAGTGGAAAAATACTCGCAAGATTGCTCGATTATACGTTTATCGATCTTGATACCGAGTTTTGTGAACAAATAGACAATATTGGGATTTTTATAAAGAAAAATGGATACGAAAAATACTGTTATGAAAATTCTCGAATCTTCTACACTTTGCTCGAAAAATATTCTGACAATTATGTTTTCGTGCCTTCTTCAGGATTTCTCGCGCATGAGAATCTCAATAAACTCACAGAAAAACATCTTCAAACCCTACAAAAAACCGGAATTTCTATTCTCCTTCTTCCTTCGAAATCCCTGGAAGAAAGTACCAATATAATTTTAGAAAGGCAGTTAAATCGAGGTTTTTGACTCATCGAAGAAAAAGAACGAAACAAATTCATTCATCGATTTGAAATCTACAAACACCTTTGAAATATCCAGATTTTTTCTCATAATGCTCCAGAGGTGATCGCAGAAGAAATGAAACAAAAATTATCTCTTTATAACTCTTCTCTCCATGGAAAAAATCGTTCTTCTCTATCAAACTTTTAGCTGGTGAATCGCTGCACTCGTGCTCATAAGTTATGTGATCGTCGATGGACTCTATGCAAGATACACACTCGATGTCGTCTCACTTCGACCATTTATGTCCGCATCCATATGAGCTTCTATGCACTTTTTGCTCGCTTTTTGAGTACTAAATTATACTGAAAACTGGCTCTATATTTTCCCTCTTGTCGTAGGTTCTTGGATCGGGACATATCTCGTTGTAAAATTTGAGAAAAACAAGAAACCTAAGATAATAACTTAAAGATTTCTTAAATAAGTTCCTTCCAATTTTCCTTATAGAACTGAAATTTCTCGTCAAACACATTTTTCGGGGTCATCTCAATCTCAAGTTCACTAAATTTCTCTCGCAAATATGCGAGAGATTTTTCTTTATTTTCTTCATCAGTTAATTGTTCAAACTCAATAATATAACCGTAACCCCTGGTAAAATCTATCGTCACCGTAATGTTTTTCCAAAAAAAAGTATGGCGCGTGCGGAACCACTTTATCTCGACATTATAGTCGAGCGCAAGAAAAAGTTTTTCGGATTTTTCAAAATCATCTTTTGAAATTTGTAATTCTATTTCTTCGCGAGCTTCATCGTGAATCTTTCCTTTTTTAAGCCAAATTTTCGCTCATGTATTATTTTTCTGGATTCGAAGGTCTTCCGGACAATCGAAGTAATAAGTTTCTTGATAATCTTCACCGAGAGATTCTCATTCTTTAGAGAAAAACTCGAGAAATTCCCGATATTGAACCTCAGTGATAAAACTTCGGATTTCGACTTCGATGTTTTGCATAAACTAAAAATTATTATCTTGTTCATTGTATAAAAAACATATAATGTGCAACAAGTTTTTATATAAAATCTAAAACCATGAACAAACGATTTTCTTATATTTTACTCACGATTCTCTGCTTTCTTATTTGCATTCTGATTGTCTTGCTTTTTTGAGATTATCCGACTATTCGAGGATTTATCGGTGATATTGTCGTCGTATTTCTCATTTTCTTTTTCATAAAGAGTTTTTGAGATTTTTCCTCTTGGAAAGTAGCATTATTTTCGACGATTTTTGCTTACTGTATCGAAATATTGCAGTATTTTCAGCTCGTGAAAATCTTATGACTCGAACATAATACTATCGCAAGAATCGTACTTGGTTCGACGTTTGATATAAAGGATTTACTTGCGTATACGATCGGAGGAATTACAACTTATCTAATTGATTTTTATATTACCAAGAAGAATTAATTATTTCTTAAAAAACAAAATCCCTATCCTTTCGGACAGAGATTCTAATTTTTTTGGTGCCGGAGATGGGACTCGAACCCACAAGTCTTGCGACATACGCGTCTGAGACGTACATGTATACCAATTCCATCACTCCGGCAAGCGAACAGAACTATATCTATTTATGCTTTGTTTGCAATATTTCATTCAAAACCACTCAGTATTTCTTGTAGTATTTCTGGATTTTTTTTCAGTTGAGACATCTGATTACTTTCCAGCCTTCATATCTTTTTCACTGACTCAGAAAATCGAACTCATTCTGGAGGAATTCTCACATCTTTTGGCACAACGATATCCAATAATCTGCTTGTATTATTTTTCTCTGCTTCTCAGCAATAGTCAGCAACTAAAAATGGAACATTCTGTCATCGAATTTTTGTCATAATAACATCTCCGAGAGTATAATGTTTTCTACTTGCAGCAATCATTCAGAGTCTCAGCGGAATATTTGCTGCTCATAATTTTCATTTATAATGTTTCATTATTGCGCTCGTTGGATCTTTTTTAGCAAACGGTTCAAATTTTTTTGCCAATGTATAACATCAACTCGCTATATTAAGACACGTTCAAAAAATATCATGTTCTGACTTTTCTTTTTTCTCGGGAGATGCTTTTGGTTTTTCAAGCATTCTGTTTGAATATAAATTAATTCGAAAATCATCATACTCAAAAAATCAAAAAAAATCAAAAAAAATGCCCAAAAAGACATTTAATTTTATTTATGGCGGAGGAGATGAGATTCGAACTCACGGTACCGCGTAGCAGTACAACAGTTTTCGAGACTGTCCCATTCAACCACTCTAGCACTCCTCCATTTCTTAATTCTTTAGTGGCGGAGAGAGGGAGATTCGAACTCCCGGTAGGTTTCCCTACACACCCTTTCCAAGGGTGCGCACTAGGCCAACTATGCGACCTCTCCAAATATATAATACAAACAAGACTTTTTTTGCCTTCGCATTCTATAAAAAAAGCCAAAAAACACAAATTTTTTAAATCGAATTTCCATTTTTTATAAAAATCAATATAATTTGCCCGCTTTACAACTCGTAAATCTATACTACTATGCTAGAAAAGATACAGGAAATTTCCCAAAAGTTCTTTGAACTTCTCTCTATACAGATCGATTCACTCACGATTACTTGCCAAGACGAGACTCGTGGCATCTATCTAATCGATCTTAAGACACAAGATTCTAATCTTGTTATCGGTACCCATGGTCAGAATCTCGACACCATGAAGCATCTTCTTCTGCGAATGATCGAAAAAACCCTAAAGAAAGATGTTATTCTTCATATCGAAGTAAATGACTATCTCCAAGAAAAAGACCAGAAACTATTTCGATTCATTGATTCAAAAATCGACTATGTGATGCGTTCTAATGGACGGGTTGCTCTTCCTCAGCTCACTTCTTTCGAACGAAAAAAAGTACACACTCACGTAGCTGAAAAAAATATTGAATGACTCACTACTCAAAGTGAAGGTGAGGGACGAGAACGATGTATGTATCTTTCTTATACTAAAAAAGGCGCAAAACTGAGTATTGATCTTGATGGAGCCTCCATCTAATTTTTTCTCACTCTTTTGTACATTTGTACACTTTTTGCACTTGTACCTTTTTACCATTGCAAATCGCCATGACTCACAAATCAAGAATTATCATAACTCTCGTTTCAATCGCTTGTTTTTCAGGTTTTTTTCTCGTGAACTGGAAGGTGAATTATCCGATCCATAGAGAAATACGAGCAAATATCGTAAATCATCCAGAATTCATACCAGGAGTTAAGACAGTACGAATCGCCTCTTCAGGATATGATAATCTCGTCGCTGACGCATATTGGCTCTCTGCGATACAATACATCGGATCAAACGCCGTAAGTGCTGAATACAAAAAATACCTCTTTGTAATGATCGATCTTATCACTGATTTAAATCCTTATTTTACTTATCCGTACCGCATTGGACTTCTTCTAATACCCGATACAAACGAACGATATGAACACCTCTCAAAAGAAGATGTGAAAAAAAATAATGAGGATACTATTCGTCTCTGACTCAAATGAATCGAAAAAACTTGCGATATGAAAAAAATAGATCTCATCAGTCAAGAATATAATCTCCGAAAACTTTGGACAGAAGAAAAATATAAAAACCCTTGCCGAGATGCGAATATTCCCTACTATCTTGCATACGTATACTTCTGGAATCTCCACGATTGAGTAAGTGCCTCAAAGTACTACCGAGTCGCTTCAGCAAATGACGAAGCACCAAAATGAACACGACCCATGGCAGCTATCATGCAAGGGAAATCTGGGAATCGAGAACGAGCCATAATCATGTTTCTTTCTCTCGCGGAGAGTATCGAAGGAAAGAAAAATGAGGCTTGTGTAGGTTTTTCGAGGCAACTCTGAGAAATGCTCTTAGAAGGATTCTCACAAAAAGCAAAACTCAATGGTAAATTTCTAGCCGAGATTGAAACGATCCGTTCAAATATCGCAAAACAACTCTGAGAAGAAAAAGAGATAGATTCCGCTAATATCGACAATCTCTGTTCGAATTACTTCAACAAATCGGTTCGTGAGATGAATCTCGCCTACATCGAAGATGCGGATAAAAAGTATTTTCAAGATAAAAAAGAGCACGCTGATACTGCAAAAATTCTCTTCGATGAAAAATATATAGACTATCTTCCACGAGACTATCAACGCCAAGACAAACAATACGAAATTATCTACTATTACAATATCGACACCGGACATTGGGACGGAAAAATGTGAGCGTATTAAAAAAGTAACCCTAGAGTTCTCTGGAACCCTGGGGTTACTTTTTTATTCAGCACCGAAAACACTATATTTCAATGCGTCGAATAGTCGTGATTTATCTTCCACGAATAGAATATTTTGCTTAAAATTACCAATCTGAGATGAGGCAGTAACGGATATTTTCGGAAGAGAAAAACCATTACTGGAGGTTATCTTGTAGTCAAATGTAGGAGAATTCGAATAAAGAATCAAATAATTATCCGAGTTTTCAATCATAAATTCACTTACTGATTTTATTGATATATAATCAATCTTTTTGTTTCCTTCACTGTCATTTATTATGCCCACGTGTTTCATTTTTCCAGTGGTAGTGTTTAATCCATTACCAACAAGTCCGAGTGTATCACCCGTAACAGGATCGTTTCCTATGATATTCCAAACAACATCTGGTCCAACAACAATACTTAAGCCAATTGTCTTTTCCATATTTGTATTTGGTGTCGATGGTTTATTTATTTTATTATCCTTATCAAAAAACAGAGGAATAATCACAAACTCATCCTTTTGAGCTGTTCCTGTGTAATTTTTTGATTGTGTTTCCATATCATAACCAATTCTCTGTTCTTTCATTTCGATTGGATCTGCTGGATTTTTTGCGAGAATATTGACATTTTTATCAGTTTTTTGTGAAATATCGAGAGAATGAAGAAAACCTTCTCGATGATTTCTAATTCAGAGAAGAGCGAGTTCCAGAGAACCTTCTGCTCCGGCATACGTAGAAATCGTATCTGACACAGTCCGAGTAATACGCCTCTCTCCGAGAATCAGATCGAGCACTCACATAGAGATCACGATCAAAAATGCACTCACGAGAATCGCAACTACGACAGAGAATCAGGATTTATTATTAATAATTTTCATTATTACTAAAGACTAATTACTAAAGACTAATTCCCTTTATATATCTTCTCACTTACCGTCGTCTGTATCGTAATAAATGAATTCTCCGCAATCGCAGAACTCACTCATTTTCCACCAGTTAATCCGATATCAAATACTACTTGTACTTTTCCCTCTAATCATTCATTTGTTGTGCCAGAAGCAGAACTTCCAGAAGGATAAAAATGAAGATTTTTTACAGTCACAATTTCAGAAGTAATACCAACCGCATCATCTCCGTTCGACTTAATACCGATAGTTCCACTCCCGCTCGCAAGCCATTTATTGGTAATTTTATCCTTTCTTACAATATAATATTGATTTCATCCATTTGTCTGAAGACATTCGGTAGGATTATCTTCGAATCATCCACAAGTGTTGAAGTCAATTCCTTTTTCACGAACATCGGTCGCTATTTTTTCAGTAATCATTCGGGTATTTTCCTGAAGAATTCTCGTCTGCTCGAGTTTTCTGTTTACATTTATGAGATTAATATAGATCGTAAAAACAGACACCATAATAAGCCCCAGTATTGTAATAGCAACTACGAGTTCGACGAGAGTAAAGCCTTTTTTTCGCATCTTATAAAATTAAAAAATTAACGTTTCCAATCAGTCAAAATTGTACGAATAACATATTCGCGATATCCGCGCTGAGTAGAGATTATTACAGAGGAAATACTAAAAGCATTATTTATAACCACGTTATCCATATCCATTTTCAGATCTTCTACAAGCACAAATGAATAAAACATTTTTATATCTGTAGGCAAACATTCGTGAGTATATTTTCCATCTTTAAAGCACAATGCAAAAGCTTGAATTTCATCGGGCTTATATTTTTTTCCTTGTTCCCATGAAAAGTTTACTTTCTCAAAATATACCGGTTTAGCGGGATTATTCGAATTTTCTACTATATAAACACCCGAACTCAATCGTGCTTCAGGCGGAAAACCAGATACTCCATCTGCATTTTGCAAACTATTCCAATCTCTTTGTTTAAGCCAATTCGAATCACGCTGATTCTTCAAGAGTTCAATTTGTTCCCGTGCAAGATTTGCTGCGATAATCTCGTTTCGCCCATTAATCGCTGTCGACATAGCGGAATCCACCAGAGCAAAAGCGCTCAAAAGCCCCACGGTAAAAACAAGAATTGCTACCATGAGTTCGATGATCGTAAAACCTTTGCGTATTTTCATGCTAATCGTTTTTAATAACTATTTCTTTCCAAAGAGCAGATCCAGAAACTGAATCTTTAAAAGCAATCTGAATTTTTTGTTCTCATTGTGGCCATTTTTTTCCTGTCGGTGCCTCAAAAAGAATAAAAGTTTCCCCAACTCATTGAATGAAAATATTGTCTTCCAATTTTGTCGTACGAATCAAAGTTCCACCCATCGCTGTTGCAGCACCGGTCCCAGCACTTATATCATATCCGCGCATCTCAAACGTATTCGATCCAGCAGGGAAAACGAGTCAAATATGAACATTCGTCCCAGAAAATGAATATCATCCAATGGAAGACACCTTTCCTTCATTCACCGCCTGTTCGATCTTCTGAACACTGAATCGTACTCTGGAAATATTACTGTAATAATTATACGGAGCGTATGAGAGCAGGCTTAAAATCGCGATAATAGTTATCACGATCATAAGTTCTACGAGAGTAAAGGCGTTTTTTTGCATAGAGAAAGAAAAAACTTCTGTTCCTATGATACAGAAGTTTGATAAAATACAAGTTTTTTTGAATGAAAATCTATTGAGAAATCGGATGAAATACAAATCATTTATCTTTTTTATAGGTAATATCAATTCCAAAATCTTCAAAAACTTTTTTAATATAATGAAATGATTTTCTATCAAGTTTTGTAATAAATTTAGAACCGATTGATCCTCCACGCACAGAAGTTTCTTCTGTAGTTAAAAAAGCCTTTATCACACCAAGTAATGGTGCATCTCAAATATTTTTAATAATTTGAAAAAATTGAGATTCTTCCGCCGGAGTAAATTCTGCTGGGGTTAGATAAGATCAGGCTGAACCGGACATGTTAATAATATCTCAAAATGGCACAAAACCCCTGATATGCCTATCCGCAACAAGACCAATTTTTCTTAATATTTCATCTTCATTTCTTCTTTCTTCATCCGTAGTGTTTCATTTTGAATAAAAAAAGAATCGCACAGAAACTGTATTATTTGAAGGGTCTGATTGTGTTCAGTGCTGTCAAATTTCATAGTAACCATCTATTCCCTGTTTTCAAATTAATTCATCAAGATCTCGAATTAATCAAATACAAATCAATACATTCATATCGATCACCACTTCTCGAAAGGATAGGCTATCCTTCTTATATCCTCGTATCATAGCTCCATTTGCCTGGTTATCATAAGTTGGATACAATTTGTTTGAAAGGCAATATTCAATTGCTTCTTTTTCGTTATTAGTATTTTCTTTTATTGTTCTCGATACATGTCAAACATTCCTATAGGCCTCCAATAAATCTCGAAAAATATTCGATATATTATACTTTTCGTATTGTCCATGTGTTAGCGCACTTCAAAAATTCTCATCTAAAACATTAAAAGCAATTCCTTGGTGATCTTGAAAAGCTTGTTTGCATTTTTCTGCCTCTGTTACATCAGGAGTTGATCTAAAAACTCTGGCAAATCTTTGTTGTAATTTCATTCATATTTCTTGTACTGCCTGTGGAGACTCCACTGAATCAAGAACTTCCACTGGGACCATCATTTCTTCTGGGGTAATAATTTCTGTTGGGACCACTCAATCATCTACAGGAGCTGTCTCATCAACAAAAATATCATCAACCTGGGGGATTAATAATTCTTGGTGGATTCGACGAATCTCTTCTGGGCTTGTCGCTTTTTGAAGTCTTCAAATCTGTTCTGGGTCAAACACTCGAACATCATCTCATCACTCTCCTGCAAGTCAGACATTCATAAAAGTCAAAATTATTATAAGATTATTGAACCGTCTCAGTTATTTTTAATACTGCGGAAAAGATTCCAAAGGCAAACCAAAGAACAAAAGCTCCAGCGATAAGAATCGCGATTGGTTCTACCCATTTTACGAGAACAGCCACGGAAGAATCAACTTCTCGTGAATATTGATCAGCAATTTTTATACAAATTTTATTAATAGTGGAAGTCTGTTCTCCTGCGTCCATCAGCTGAAGAAAATCATTTGGGAATAATCTTCGTTCTGGATCAGTTTCTCGGATACTTTGAACGATCTTTTTTCCCTGAGTGATTCGACTGATAGTCTCATCGATCGCGATCGTATAGACTGCATTATTTGCTGATTCAGCTGTCAGAGAAAAAGTCTTAAGAATCGGAATTCCTGCTCCGAGCAATATACCGAGATTACTCGCGATACGCGCAAGAATATAATTACGATAAACATTCCCGATAAGTGGGATTCGAAGCAGAAGGTCATGAAAAAATAATCGACCGCCTTCAGTTTTTATGTATGCTTGAATAGCAAAAATAGTACCAAAAATACATATCAAAATAGCGACAAAATGATTAATCATAAATCCACTCGTCATTACTAATGTTTTTGTGATCATAGGAAGTTCGACGCCATTGTTCGCAAAAAGCGGCATAATCTTCGGAATGACATACGTCATAATAATAAGCACTGCAAGGGCGAGAAACAGGAAAATAATAATTGGGTATGTCATCGCTGAGTAGATTTTTCGCGTGAGTTCTTCCTGTTCTCGAAGTTGTTTCGCGAGGTTCGCGAATGATTTTTGGATAGTTCCGGACGTTTCTCATGCCTCGATAATCGATATTTCTCGCTTATCGAAGACTCCAGGGATTTTTTTCATCGCCATCGAAAAGCTATCTCCTGAACTAATGAAAAGAAATATCTTTGAAACCTCTACCGCAAGTCGTGGGTTTTGTGTTTTTTCGAGAAATGAATTAGTCGCATTCATAACGGTTACTCCTCATTCAACCAAATTCGAAAGATGCTCATAAAAAAGTGCCCGATCTTTTACGGTTATTTTATTCCAAAAATAAAGCTTTACTTCCGAAGGATTGATGGTTTGATCGACTATAGCAGTGTTGGCATTCATAATGATTTGTTTGATGAAATAGTTACTTATTATTTTGCGTAATAGTATACACCGAGCTGAAGTGCGACACTTCCTCCTTCATCTCCAGCACTAAAAGGATAATCTACTGATTTGATAACAAAACGCTTTGTGTTTTTGATATCAGTCAAATACTGCATATATGTCATAATCTGTTCTTTCGTGCTTACAGTAAGAGAGACATTTACATCTGCTTGAGAAAGACCATTTGGCATTTTTTGTCCTTTGCTGATGGTTACATTCTGGATAGAACCAGCGATGCTTGGTTCAAAAACAGCTGTCAAAATTTCATCTTCACGGAAAGGTGCTGCATATTTTTTTACATCTTCCAACATCTTTACATCACCGAGTCCTGCTTCTATTTTTTTCAAATTAGCGAGCTCTGCAGTTACTGCTGAGAGTTTTCCAGATGCTGTATCGATCGCATCACTACTTGCCATATATTCATCTACCACTCCTTGTGTAAAAAACACTACCACAAGAATTGATGCAAGAATAAGAGCAATAATAATATGTTTTTTATCATTTTTCTGTGGTACTTGAATTTGTTTTGCACGATTGAGATATGAGGTTTCCATAAAAAAATTATTGAAGAAATTAAAAATCTGTAGATCTATTTTTGTTCTTTTGTAACGACTAATTTTGGTGATTTTACTTTAAATGAAATGCTGAAATCTCGCTTAATACTGTCACCAGTTATGCTTAATACTGGATCGAGAAGATATGTATCATCCTGATCTTTAAGAGATTCTTCTCGATAGTTTTTTATAAAACCGATAACATTTTCAGAAGCATCTCGTCCATTACCAAAAGCTGAGGCACTCGTAGTAACCACTCCATCAGTATAATTAAATCCGACGAAAGCAAGCTTTCTGAAGGAATCATTTGCCATCTTATAAAGTCTTGCCAAATATCGATGAGCTTCTGATCGTTGTACTTCCATATCGATTGATTTTTTCGCATTTTCATATAAGCTAAATGCTGCCACCAGTGGATTTGATTTCACGGTTGCTATTGTTTTTTCGGTATCGGCGATCAAATTATCCATGTCTTTAATCTGACTTTCCTGAGAAAGAACATAGAATTTTAAGCCAATGCTTCCTGCAAGGATAATAATAAAGAGCACCAATGAAACCATAAAACCTGCATTCGTAGAAGGTTTTTGAAGTGGCTGTGCCTGTTTTTCTTGCATATCAATAAGTGTTTCCATATCTATAGGATAGTAATAATACAAGACAAGTGTAGCATACTTCGAATTTATTTGCAAAAATTTGCATTTCCATTTGTTCAGATTATGATGAAATAGAAAAGCTGGGTAGGTGCATACTAGAATAGGAGCACAGAAAACCTAATACAATCTCCACCTCACCATTCTTCTATTCCACTAAGCCCCTATTCCTCTAATCCACTATTTATGCTTCTCTCCCCTAAAGAACTCTCAAAACTTCAAATCACAATCAAACCGGGTGATCGGGTTTATTTTTATGGTGACCTCGGTGCTGGAAAAACTACACTTATTCAGCATATTATCAATTCCCTGCTCGGTATAGAAAAATCCGTTCGAAGCCCAACTTATGTGTACTATAATAAATATGAAAAAAATATTTATCACATGGATCTTTATCGTCTTTGAGAATATGATGAATTCGTTTCTATTGGCTGAGAAGAAATTTTCGAGAATCCAGACAATATCTGTCTCGTCGAATGGCCACAAATTATCGCAAATCATTACAAACCAACCATCGTAATTAATATTGAAAAGCCCGTAGATCGAGAAGATGTACGGGAAATTACCATAGAATATACCCAATAAGAAAAATCCTTCAGATTACAATCTGAAGGATTTTTCTTATTGCATTCAATTCTCATGTATGCTCCAAACATTTACTGCTTGTTGTTTTCCAGCAAGCATCTCGACACCAATTTCTTCAGTCTTATATTCTGCTCTATTTTTTAAAAGATCTAAAACACTCTTACTAACGAGAATATCTCTATTATGTTTTCGTGTCAATCACTGAAGTCGAGCAGCAATATTTACATTATCTCCAATAACGGTTGCGTCCATTCGTGTTTTTGTTCCTACTGTCCCGATGATAACTTCTCCGGAATTAATTCCTATTCATACGCCTACTTCATGTCCTAAATCGGTAATTTGAAATTTTTTCATAAAATTTATAACAGCCAACGCACAACTTACTGCCTGGTCACTTGTTTCATGATCAAACAATACCATGATTCCGTCTCATAAGAATTTATCAATATAACCTCAATGATTATGAATAATTTCTCCGATACCATCAAAATAGATATTAAGAAGAATGAGAGTTTGTTCAGGAGGTATTGACTCACTAATTTTCGTAAATCCAACAATATCCAAAAACATAATAGTAAGTCTTTTTAATGTACAGCTTCAAAGTGAAATTTTTTCGTATCCACGAGAACTAATCTCTTGATATATATCCTGCGGAACAAATTTCAAGAATACCTCTTGTAAATCCATAAAGTCTTTATGACGCAGATTATTTTTGACAAGAACTTGTTTAAAAATTCACTCAAGACGTTTATTTTCTACAAAATAAGTATTTTCAGTATCAGGGATCTTTGCATAAGATTGAGTGCTTAGTGCGTCTTGAAACTTCGTCAAAATTTTCTCAAAATCAATCACATACTGTCGACTGAATGTGTAATATGCGAAAAAAAACAAAAATCATAGGAAATTAAAACCAAGAATCAAAAAAAGAAGCGTAAGATTATTTTGTAAAAAAAATACATCCACAAGTAGGATAGTAAGGTTTAATATGAGAATGGCACTAAAAAAAATAATGTTGAGTTTTCGAATACTTTTTTTTGTTCACATAAAAACAGGCTATATACATTAATAAGATGTATATAGCCTATCAGAAGCCATCGCAAAAATCAAATGGTTTTTTAATTCCGCTAGTAAAGAAATAATCAGACTAGTTTATTTCATTTTTTCACCATCTACCAGATTCTCTTTTCCTGCAGTAATAACCACATCACCCACTTTAAGTCCAGAAATTGCAATATTATTTTCGTCCATTTCAATTACATTTATCAGTTGAAAATTGACCACATCATCTTTTAGTACAAACACTCCAGGTTTCGAATATCGAGAAACAATGGCTGAAGAAGGAATAATGAGAGTACTGTTTCATTCTTGTTTTTGTCCAAACAGCACTTTCACCCGATCACCAATCGTAACTCCAGAATAAGAAAAAGTAATTTCAATATAATTCTTTTTTCTTGCAACATCAGCAATATTTTCAATATTGTTCACTTTTCCAGAAAAAGATACTTCCGATTTTTCGGTCTGAATTTTTACGATATCATTTTCCTTAAGTTGGTAGATAGTATTATCGATATACGTTTTGATTACCGTAGAGTCAAGCGTGGATACTGAAAGTATAGGCGTTCAAGCGGCTACGACCGTCCCAATGTCAACATGTTTTTTTATCACTACTCCTGAAAATGGAGCCCGAAGTGTGCCATTTTCTATAGCGTTTGAGGCCATATTCTTATTCATGCCGGCTTCATTCTTTTTTGCGTCCAGCTCACGAAGTTTTGATTTTATTTCCTGAGCCTTAGTGTCAATCTCAGCAAGTTTTGTTTTTCTTTCCTGTCTTATTAATTCAGCATTTCGCACCACTTCCTGCTCTCAAATTTTTGCGAGCTCTAGTTGATCTCACTTCATTTTAATTGCTACCGAAAGATTATTTGTGTTTTTTGTAACATCGGAAGAATTCGTATCGAGACCCGTCTTAGCAAGATTGAGATCGCCATTTGCGAGTTCTACAGCATCCTGAAGCTGACGAAGTTTCATATTATAGGCATCTTCCACTTTTGCTATTCCTTCAAGACTTCCTTTTACTCCTGCCATTGCTTGACTATCAATCGGTGTTATCATGACTGCCTCTGTCTTCGTCATAAGATCGGTAACTTGTCATTTCATCGTATCGATCACCGACTGAGGAAACACAGTAGAAGAGATGGAGTTATCCAGCATGTCTTTTACATCGTGCAAATTCGTACGAAGCAATTCAAGAGTTGCAAGCATTTTCGAGAGATTTTCCACAAGAATTTTCGGGGACACATCATTTTTTCATTCCACATTTTCTTCGTAATATGCTCGAGTTAACTGGTAACTTGCATTAAAAGCCAGAAAAGCTCTTTCGCTTTTATTCTTACTGGTCGCATCTTTTGCACCGAGATAATTTTCAAAAGCGTCATTTTTTTGACGATTTCCTTCCGTCATTCCAAGGATCGTATCAATATAATCCTGAGCATTCCGAGAAAGAATGAGAGCATTTGCTATCGAATTGACGGCATTTTTATAGACATTTTCTCTTTCAGTATTGAGAAGTTTTGTACCGTTTTCGAGATTATTTTTCGCATAATTAAGAGCATTTTCAGCCTGTTTTATCTTCTGAGACGAAGCAGTAAGACTTCCAGAAAAAATCTTCGTGCTGTCTGATAAATTCGAAGTAGCAAGTTCTAAATCCCTCTGCGCCATTTCTCGAGCATAACCAGCCTTTTTTGCCTGATCCTCTATAAGTCGAAGACGTTCAGCATAGAGGTCATCGACTGATTTTCTCATGACATCAATACTTCCTCACATTTCTGAAAGATTCACTCCCATATTTCCGATATCTCCAAGAATTCCCGAAACACCGGAATAATTAATTTTACCCTCTTCATTTCCGAGTGTCGCAAGAACTTGACCAGTAACGATAACGTCACCTTCTTTTACGAGCATAGTCGCGATTCGTCCTGGGGATTTGAATGAGATGTTTGCGCTATTCTGTCATTCTACTGTCGCCAAAACCAAATCCTGTCTCGCAAGAGTACCTGAATGCACCGTAGCGGTATCATAATGTTTTTTCTCGACCTCTTCAGTCTTCCCGCAAGAAACTAGCAAGAAAACAGATAAAAGAATAAAAGAGTGATATCAGACTTTTTTCATAAAATGGAAATTAAAAATAATTATATTTTTGTTAAATGAAATAATTCACATAACAAAATTCTATTACGCAGTAAAAAATATCGTTACCATATTATTGATAAGTTTTTCAAGTTTTTCCTCATCCGGACAAGCATACATACAATATTTTTTTGAAAGGAATTCCACCACGCTTTTGTAGATTACGATTTTTTCTTCTTCAAAACCGAATTTATTCGAAAAGAAATCCACAAAAATCTTCGTGATCACATTGCTTCTCTCCGCAATCACATCTTTCACTGCACTGATTTGACAGTACCCTTTTTGTGCGACTATCGAGAAAAGGTTTTTCTGAAGCAATGGATAAAAAATAAGATCGCGTGTCACTTTTTCCATATCATCTGCTTTTCCGGAAAAAAGCTTCTCTATAAAGTTTTTATATTTCTCGAAGGAATATTCGAGAACTTCAAGAAACATCATCTCTTTCGATGGAAAATGATGGTACACGGAAGCTTTTTTAATACCAAGAAGATTTGCTACTTCATCCATAGAGACTTCAGAAAAGTCTTTTTTCCAAAATATTTGTTCGATTTTTTCAAGTACCTCGGTTTTCATAATAGAAAATAATAAGAAATAAGTGGAGTGATAGAAGTTTTATTTTTTTCTCTTTATAAGAAAATCGTAATAAAACACAGGAATGAGAAAGAGTGTGAGACCAGCAGCAGCTGTAAGTCACCAGATAATCGCCCAAGAAAGTCCACTCCAAACCGGATCCGTCACGATGATAAAACTTCCAAATATAGCTGCCATACTCGTCAAAAGTACTGGCATGAGCCGTTTTTTCGATCACTCGATGATTGCTTCTTGTGGAGATTTCCCCTCTTCTAGAAGCTGATTAATATAATCAACTAAGATAATAGCATTCCCGATTACGATTCCTCCGAGGGAAATCAGTCAGATCATGGAGGTAGCCGTGAGATATTCTGATTTTATAAGAAACAAAATCGCAAAACCTGGCATAACTCAGAAGAATGAGAAAAGAAACGTGCTTAAGATAATTCCTCAGACTCGAAAACTGCGAAACTGTGCGACAACCAAGAAATAGATTGCGAGAAGTGAAAGCGATAAGGCTATACCGAGATCTCGAAATACATCCATAGTCATTTCCCATTCCCCACCCCATTCGATTCGGTATTTTTTCCCATCTTTTATTCCGATAAAATCAATTCCATAAAATGACTTATTCGTTACTTTGTAGCCCGTTTTCGTAAATTCCGGAGAATCCAATAATCCATAGAGTTCGATCGTTGGATATAAAACAGAGTTATTTCCAAGTTCAGAATAGATATTTATTGCCATTGAACGATTTTCGCTATAAATTTCTGGATTTGCGAATTCTTCTTGGACCGTAGCGATCTCATCAAGATACACTCGATCACCGGTCGGAAGCGTAAAGTAGATCGTTTTCCAGTAATTAATATCTCAGATTTTATCTTTTTTAAAACCAAGAATAATATTTTGAATATCCATCTGACGCTCATTGGTGTGCACGAATGCGATTTGCATAGGATTATAGAGTGCTGCTATCGTACCACTGATTTGATCTATCGAGAGTCATTTTTCACGAATTCGATCATTATCGAGTCGAATTCTTACTTTTTTCATCGCAGACGAAGAGCTATTGATGATATCCACCATATGTTGTTTTGAGGCCACGCGATCGACCAAAGACTGTACGGAATCGGCGAATATGGAAAGATCTTCGAAAGAAATATCTTCTTGTCATTTGATTTTTGCATGAAATGTCGCTACCGTCGGTGGTCCAGGAGGATCCTCAAGCAATCGAAGCTTCGCATCGGGATAAGCTTTCATAAAATAATCTCGAAGCAATGGTCTCATTTGCATGACAAATTCTTCGGAAGAAGTACTTCGGTCTTCTTTCGGAAGCAGATTGATTCGAAGACTTACTTGATTTGAACCTATTCGCATGTTTCCACCACGAAAAAGATTCGCAAAATCTGGCATAAATCGATCACCAACCGAAGAGCTGACGTTCTCAACAATTTGCAATTCTTTCGGAAGTTTTATTGTTTTTCCTAATACGAAATCGGATATTTTTTTCTCCATTACGGAAGATGTATCGATCGTTACGCTTCGTGGTGCATCCACCCAGATATAGACTTGATCCTTATTTGATTTTGGCAGCAATCGAAGCTTAAATATGCTCGGAAAAGCTGGTATTAGCATAACTATTATAAGACCAACAACAAAGCCAATCCGGAGCCATTTTCGCTTTTTTAAAGATTGTTTTGTCGTACTTACGTATTTTCCAAGCAATTTTCCATACCAAGTGAAGAATTTTCCATCTCATTCCTTATGTGTATCATGGGCACTATCTTTATGAAGGCGCACCGCGAGAAACGGGTTGATACTAAGAGCTACGAAAACAGAAGCAGAAAGTGCGATAGTAGAAAATATTGGAATTGGCTTAATATAATCCCCCATCATTCCATTTACCGCAAACATGGCCATAAATGAAAGAATTCGAGTCAGCGTAGAAAAAATAACACTCGGTCATACTTCGCGAATGGAATCAAGAACCGCTTGTGCTTTTGTTTTGCCTGTTTGCGGGATCATACTAAGATGACGTGCATTATTCTCCACGACGACTATCGAATCATCGACGAGAATTCAAAGAGCAAGAATAAGAGCAAATAGTGTGATACGATTAATATCCAGTCCAGTAATAAGGGCTGTAATAAAAACGAGTCACAAAACCATTGGAATACAGAAAGCTGCATTAATCGCATTACGAATTCCGAGGAAAATAACAAGAATGACAAAGACAATGGCAATCGAGAAAAAAAGATGAAACGTGAGTTCACTTGTTGCGTGTTCAGCAGTCATTCATTCGTCTTGGATTTTTTCGATTCGTACATTTTTTGGAAGATCTTTTTTTATTTCTTCCATTTTAGTGAGTACGTTTTTTACGACTACAACTCCATTCGAGCCCTTTACTTTTGCGACTCATAAAAATACGGAGTCATGTGATTCTTTACTATCAGAAAAACGATACATACTTTTGATATCAATCGGGCCAGAATACACTCGAGCAATGTCTCTAAGTTGAATTTTTTGACCGAGAACACTCCCAACCACAAATTCTTTAAGCATTTTTTCATTATCAAGACCACCATCGACAAAAATCATAGTCTTTGTGGCATTTTTTTCTGCAAAACCAAGCGTTTTGAAAATAGGACTCGATTTGATAACCTGAACCACCTGAGCAACATCAAGTCGATATCATTCTATTTTTGTTTTATCAAGCTCTATGGAAATATCGTTCGAATATCCACCGACAATATCGATAGTAGTGGTTTGTGGAACAAGTTTTAATCATTCTTTGACACGAACGGCAATATTCCGAAGATATATTCCCTCATCTACACTTGGAAGCGGTGCACCAGAATAAGAAATCGCAAAAGTTACCTGTGGAAGCTCTTCTGGATCGATTGATTTGATAAGCACTTGATCAATTCCAAACGGTCGTACGTCAACACTTCAGAAAATCTTATCATACAATCGAGTTTTTGCTGTTTCCTGAGGTGTTCCGACTTTAAACGTTGTAACGATAGAAGCAAAATTATCCATCGCGTACGACTGAATCTTATCAATTCATTCGAGCTCTTTGATTTTATCTTCTATTCCTCGTGCGATAAATTGACTCGCATCATACGAGGTATATCCGTTCGCTGGAATTTGAATCATAAAAGCAGGAGCAACAATGGAGGGATTATATTGTTTTGGGAGCATCACATAAGCTAGCGAACCAAAAAGTGCGATGACAACGATCGCTATAATAGTGATTTTCTCGTTTTCGAGAAAGAATTTCGTGAATCTTTCGAGCATAGAAAAAGTTAATTACCTACCGGTTGGTAGGTAATATATCTGGAACAAAAAAAAAGTCAAAAAAATCTCCCGAATTTTTGGAAGATTAAATTAGGCTCTGTATTTTTCCTCTTGATGAAACACTCTCGTACAATACATATATCCCACTACAAAATATACGAAAATTACGACAGTAAAGCCAAGCGTAAGCGTAACATCATAGATTGCATGAATCACGATAGAAAGAAGGAAACCAATAAAGAATTTTCTGATATAAGAAATGATCCGATCATTCAATCGAAGATATGACCAAGAAAAAGCAACAGCTACAATCATTCCGCAGAAAATATGCACAAACACCGAGAATAAGCTTCGAAAGAGCCAAGTAGTAATGAGATCACTTCCAATTCCCTTATTTGAAAGAATATTCGCAAGATATAAGATATTCTCTATAAAACCAAATCCGAGTGCAATAAAAGTGGAAAGAAGTGCTCCTTTTTTGATCGTATCGACATCGACTAGACTACTTCAGAGAAAAGAATAATGCTTTGAGGATTCCTCCAATAAACCAACTATTGAATAATAAAGAATGATTCATTGGATCGTCGCAAAAGCATAATTTCCAAAATTGACTCCATTTTTAATAGCATGATCAAACCAACCAATAGAACCAGTAAATGATCGAAAAGCTATAAAAACTACAATAAAAAGAGAAAGGATAAGAATGTTTTTTGCATATGTTTTTGTGGCATAAAGAATCTTTTCGAAGAAAAGTACTCCGAGCATAAGATACGAGAAAACAGCTACCACTAACAATAATATAACAAGAGCTATAATGATTGATGAAATATTTCCAGAAAATTTTTCTATCATCGAAAAGATCGACCAATTCTGAAGTCATAAAATCTTCAAAATATCTTCAAGATAGAGCACTGGCACGACAGATAATCCTCCAGCTACCATTCCTGCCAAAAATCTTCGCGCGTTCAATACAGAGTTATCAAGGTACGAAAAAACATACCCCCAAATCACCATCGGAATAAAGGCAACAATTACAATTCAGATTATTTGAAGGATATCAATCAATTTAGAATTTAGAATTTAGAATTTAGAATTTTTTTATTCTTCTCCTGTTTTTTCCATTTCCGCTCAGAGTTTTCTGATTTTTCCGATAATATCTTCATAACCACGTTCGATATAGACCACATTCGTGATAATAGTCTCTCCAGTAGCGATCAGTCCAGCGATAATCATCGCGACTCACGCTCGAAGATCCCAGCTAGAAACCGTTGCTCCACGAAGCGGGGTTTTTCCGAAAATCAATGCTTCGTGTGGATTTAAAATAGCAGGATGACCTCGCATCTTTTCGATCTCTACAAGAAAATTTAATCGTCATTCATAGATTACTTCTTCAACACGACTAATACCATCTGCTTGAGTCAAAAGAACACAGAATGGTGACTGAAGATCAGTCGGGAATCCTGGAAATACTTTCGTCTGAAATCGAACAGCTCGAAGATTTTCCATACTATTGTAGACTCGAAGTGTATCATTTCAGAGGTTTTCAAATCGCACCCCTGCCTCTTCACATTTCGAGAGCACACATTTCAAGTCTCGAATGCACGCATGATGAACATCTATATATTCTCGGCTCGCCAAAGCTCCAAGTACGATAAAAGTTCCTGCTTCGATATAATCATGAATAATCGTATATTCCACTTCTTCTTGTAGCGAATCTACTCATTCCACTATGATAGTATGATCATAATCGAGGTGAACTTTTGCGCCAGCATGATTGAGAAAATGTACCACATCCATAACATGTGGCTCGATAGCAGCAAGATATAAGCTAGTCTTCCCTTTTCGGAGCGCGCTCGCGATAAGAAGATTCTCAGTACCAGTAACAGAAAACCAATCTATCGTAATATCAAGATCGCCTTCTTTCATTTTTCCAGAAAAATCTACCACTTCGCTTGTTCCGGTTTTATCAGTATATCCAAGTCCAGACAATCCCTTTAATATCTCATCAATCGGGCGTTTTCAGATATTACATCCACCTGGATATGGAATCGAAACACTTCCAAAATTCTTAAGAAGAATCGGCAAAAGAAACACTCCGACTCGGATTTTTTTAATCATTTCAAGATCAAGCTGTTTCATGGAAATGTCAGTAGTATCGAGTTTCAGTGTATTCCCCGCAAAATCCACTCTTACATTCAGGCTCTCAATAATCTTCAGGAACGTAAAAACATCCCCAATTCGAGGAATATTGTGAAGAGTTGCTTTTTTCGTCAAAAGCGCTGCTGCAATAATCGGAAGTGCTGCATTTTTCGATCCACTAATTGTTACCGATCCAGAAAGTTTTTGTCCACCTTTAAGCTTGAGCATGTTTAGAATATTTAGAAATTAGAATATTAGAGAACAAAATTATAGGATTAGCAATTTTTCTTTGTAACCTTGTAACTTTGTAACCATGTAACTTTTCCCCATTTTATGAGAAAAACCCTCTTTTTCAATCTTTTTTCTATAATTCCGGTAACACAATTTCATCTTCTGTTTTTCCTTCTCGAAAGAATCCAGCAGAACATCGGTGTCATCCTCCTCAAAGTGCTTTCGCGATCATACCAACATCAAAATCTTTACTTCGAAGTCACCATTCTACTCATTTTTTTGTCTCATAAAAATATCCAGCAAATGCAGCGCTTGGATGCTGATCGAGTAATTCTGCACAGATTTCGGTTCCGAATTCTCGTGGTACATTGATAACTGGAACTTTATATCCAGCAATTATTTTCCACTGAAACAGACGATCGATCATATTCGTAAAAAGTGATCTTCGATAATTAAGAAGAATTCCGCCTGAAATAACCGGAATCGATTTTTCAGTCATTCCTCCACTCTGTTCTACTTCAGCAAACATCTTACAATTCTCATCCCAAAGAGGAAAATCAAATGGAAGCGAAAAATTATACATCGTAATTTCTCTTGTAAACGGCAAAAGATTTTGATAGAGATCCCGATCTTGCACATATTTAAGAAAAAGTGGCGTTTTTTCGGTGTGAAAAAATTCCCAAGCAATTACTGCGCCTGATCGATCCATATCAAAAATCGTATTAGGTTGACCTTCGAGATCCATCCGAACGGTCGCATGATGATCTAGGATCGTAACGCTCTGCATTTTCCCACGAAGTACCGCAATAATATCTTTCTTAAAAGCAAAATCGAGAAGATAGAGATCACTTCCTTCAGGAATGAATTCCGGATAAGCAGCGCGATCGTTTACTGCGACATACTTCGCACTATCACCAAACTTCTTCCAAGCAGCAAATGCAGCTCAGAAACCATCGTGGCAAGACGCGTGATAGAGAATATAAGTAGACATCTTAGATTGCTTAGAGATTAGATTACTTAGGGAAAAGCACGTCATCCCAGAATTTTCTGGATATTTGAAGATTTCGAAGTGGTTAGAGTAATTCCAGAAAATATCAGGGATCTTCCGATTAATATTCAAGAATCCGAAGAATATTTTATTTTACTGGCTTTTCTAATTCAATTACTGGTAATTTCTTACCGTTTTTTAAAGGATGATAATTTTCAGGCAAGATTATTTTTTCTATTACAAATCCATGTTTTTTATAAAATTGAATAGCATTTGTATTATACACAGCAACACTTAATATGGTTGGTAACTTCGGATCAAAAAATAATTCCGTTTTTTTCAGCAATAATCCTCCGACTCATTTTCACTGATATTCTGGCAATATATAGATTGCTCCGAGCTTGTTTATATTTTGATCTTTTGTAATACTACACACTCAAACAATCTTATTTCCCTCTTTTGCAAGGAGAAAAATTTCATTCTCATCCATAGATTTCAATCTTTCTTTCCTTTTATCTGCACGTTTCTTTTGATTTTTAAAATTATCATGAACATCCTTAATAGTAATATCATATTTTTCGTTCGGATATGTCGCAAGCCAAGTCTTGTAAAAAACCTGATTAATAGCTCGTGCAAACCTTGGTGTAGCTGGTACGATATGTATTTTCATAATCAAGAAAAATTAGATTGCTTTGTGCCTCGCAATGACGAGAGACTTTCGACTTTACAAGCTTTATAGACTTTCGACTAAAGTATATTTTTGAGTGCCGCAATATTAAAGGCATAATCCATCTTCATAGAACCGAGAATCCCGATATATCATTCCTTTCCTTCCAGAACAATTTTCTTTGCGATCATCGCACAACTCTCAAGATCTGGAATAATATTTTCTTCACCGATAAATACAGAAACTCGCGGAGAAATATCAAGATCTTCCAATAAATCAACAAAATCATATTTATTTTCAAGAACTTTGATGATATTATAGACTTTTTCTTGGCCAAGGAGCATTCCATGTTTTTCGAGGAAATTCGTGAGACCGAGATAATAATTTTTTCATCATTCTCCGGTGACACAGCCAAATGTCACTTCCCCACTTGTTTTTGCAAGTTTTGAAACCAATAAATATAACATATCATCGATTCGATCTTCATTTTTCTTCTGTTCAAAATCTCGTTCGCCTTCGATAAAAATCTGCGGCATATGCTCCATAAGATAGTCGACAAACACGCGAATTCCGCGAGTCGAAGGAAGGCGTCCAGCACTATTGTACGGCTGGAAAATAAGTCACATTTTTTCGAGCGCTGCCATATCGTTTCGCACCGTCGCAGAAGAAACTCCTAAATCATATTTCTTGAGGAGTGATTTCGATCCAGTTACATCACCACTCTGAAGATATTCTTCGACGATGAGTTTCAGAACCTGGATTTTACGTGCATCTATTTTTTTCATATTATCGAGAATTATTTCTCTAAACTATTTTAGAAAAAGGAACTAGATTGCTTCGTGCCTTGCAATGACCATTAATCATTCTTAATTCTTAATTCTTATTTTTTCTTTGCTTACTTCCCATAAAAATACGAAAATTGCGCGCCAAATTCGTTTCAGCATTCGCATTTTATTCCCGTCGATCATAAGTCTCCAAAGCCACTCGATACCAAGTGCGATAAAAATCTTCGGTGCTCGTGGCTTCAGTCAAAGAATTAAATCAAAACTTCCACCGATTCCCATTGCGACTTTTATTTTTTCAAGTTTTGGCATAATTCGTATTGGAGTCTGTTCTTGAGCTGGATATCATTGAGTCGAGAAAAGATATCTATCATTAGTCGCATTAATTGCATCGATTATCTCTCATTCTTTTTCTGGAGTATAGATATAGATATGAAACTGTGTATTTGGGAATTTATTCTGAAGCAAGCCAGGCAGTACTTTCTGTTGCTCGATCTTAAGATTATCCCAAGCATCGCCAGGAGCCTGAAATTTGTCGATAATAGTTACTCAGAGTCCGCGTGCATTCGCATCTTCTACGAGTTCTCGAGTCACATCGCTTCCACAGACTCTCTCTCCATATTTTTCATACAAACTTTTTCGTGAAGTAAAAAGTCGAAGTCCATACCATGGCCATTTTAAAACTCGCAACCATCTCGGAGAATTATCTTCGAGAATCTGAGCTCCAGCATAGATACCAATTCCATCAGGAATAAGATAATCTGCCTTGTGAAGCGTCTCAAAAAAATCTGGATTTTCTTTTGCCTTGAGAAGAATCTCAGGATTCGGCGTAAAAACTACGAGCGATTTTTCAGTGGTTTTCAGAAGAGAAAGAAAATCTTTTCGAATAACTTTTGAAAGATTGACTCAGAGAATCTTCATAATAAAAAAATAACAACTAAAACTAGCGCCATTGTATTGCCAATAACAAAAAAATCAAGCAAGAAATAAATTGCGTTTTACTCATTTTTCGATACAATCCCCACACACAAAAAAGATATTAATCCATCTTCTTTGTAACTTTGTAACCTTGTAACTTTTTTTCTTATGACTATTATCGACCCAAAAAAAATTGAACCTCTTAAAAATGCTCGAAAACCTTTCGTAGATGCTACTTGCATCGGATGTTGCGCTTGTATCTCTATTTCTGGAAATGTTTTTGAAATGGATGATCTCGGATATTCTCACGCGAAAGATTTGCCGAGTTATGATGAGAACAATGTAAATGATAGTATTGCTGCTTGTCCAGTAAAAGCTATTTCGTGGATAAAATAAAATACTTCTTTAATAAAAAAGATGTTCGATTGAATCGAACATCTTTTTTATATTACATTCGTTTCTTCCGAAAAAATGACATATTACTCAATAATGGTTTTTCATAATCTATTTCTCTCGAAATATTCAGTAAAATCCCGACTCACACCATCAGTGACAAAAGAGAGGATCATCCGTAACTTACGAATGGCATGGTAACACCCGTAAGCGGTACAATATTAAGATTCACTCAAATATTTATAAATGCTTGTATTATAATCCAGCTCGTAATACCTATTGCCACATATTTTCCATAGGAATCCTCCGTACGAACCGCTATATAGATTCCTCGATATGCGATAAAAAGAAATGTTCAGATCAAAATAAAAACTCCAAAAAATCAAAGCTCCTCTGATATTACTGAAAAAATAAAATCACCCTGAACTTCTGGTAAATATCAAAATTTTTGAACTGACTTTCAAAATCAAAGCCCAAAGAATCAGCCACTTCCTATGGCCAATAAACCTTGTTTTGTCTGATAATTGATTGTGTCATTCTGAATCGCATTTTTATTGGTAGTAAAAAAGTTATCAAGTCGATCAGAGATGTAAGTAAGTGAGTTTTTCTTCCCTGTTTCATGGGCACTTCCTACCATATAAACAGAGATGGGAATAAGAGTCGCTATGAGTCCAGTAACTAGCAAGTGTTTTATCTGTCCACCCGCTACATAAAACATAAGCACTGCCATCGGCACAATAATAAGGATGGTTCAAAAATCTGGCTGTAAACCAAGCAAGATAACCATAACACCAAGTGTCACGATAAATGGTATAAAACCTTCACGGAAATCTAAGATATCTTTCTTTTTCTTTTTTAAAAAATAAGCAAAATACAGTACGAGCGCACCTTTTAAAAATTCCGCTGGTTGAAGTGAAAAAGGTAAAAAAGGAATCGTGATCCAACCTTTCGCGCCATTATAGGTTTCCCCGACAAAAAGCACTACCAAAAGAAAAAGAAGTGATCAAACAAATATGTGTTTTGCATATTTTTCAAACCAGTGATACGGAATTTTTACTACAAATACAAAGACCAAAAGAGACATGAAAACATGTGAAAGATTCCTAAAAAGATAGAAGGAATTCGATGGACTATCGAGCTTCCCGGCTGCTACCATTTTTGAAGTTACTTGAAACGAGGGATATACACTCACAGAACTAATCATTATCATACCAAAAATAATGAGTGCGAATATCGTAAAAAAAAGTTTGTAATCGATGTTTCTTGTTTTCATGAACTAAAAGATTACGCCAAATCGAGTTATTCCAGAAAGAATAAACTGGATGCAAAGCATGATAATAAAAGGGGTAAAATCCAATCCGCCCACCGTAGTGGGAATATATTTTTTTACGAAATTATAAAGAGGATCGAGAACAGAGCGAAAAAATGGAATCATTATCTGAATCCCAAAAAGTGGAAGCCAAGAAAGAATAATGTCGATAATTATTATCCATTCAATAATCTTCAAAAAAATCATCAATACTCAAAAGGTATATACTAAAATCATAGAAAATTAGGTGGCTAAGAATTAGTAAAATTTCGTGTGACACTATACTGTGAGATTGTATTTTCGCAAATTTTTTACATATAAAAAATTGGATCACTCGTTTTGCAAGTGATCCAATGAAAGAAGCTTTATAATAATTATGCTTTTCGAGCTCGGTATACATATACCATTGCTCCAGCTATAAGGAGAGATGCAATGATGATAAGATTCTGACCTGCTCCAGTTTTTGGAAGTTCTGTAGCGGTAGCTCCTGAACCAGTTGCACCAGTTGCGGTATTTGTTGCTGTAAGAGCCTCTGGAGAGAGAGCAAGATCTGCAGCAGTTGTGAAGTCTTTTACACCATCTACTCCGTTTTGGATATTTGTACCATTGATATCTTTTGCAGCAAGAACTGTAAGAGAATATGCTACAGACGGATCAAGATTCATGCTCAATTTAACGTTTACTTGTTTTTTATTCAAAACATCAACGGTAGACATAGCTACGCCGATATCTGAATTATCTTTTGTATTTCGGATTCTTACAGTTACTGGATCAGTTCCAAGATCATTATTAAAGAGAACAGTAAGAGATTTGTTGTCTATAACACCAATTCGAGCAATTGCGAGAGCTGGACCTTTCTGAGTATCAGTAGCACCTGTAGCTGTTGTAGTGGTTGTAGTTGTAGTAGTAACAGTTGCACCAGTTCATGCTACTGCGTTAGCTGCATCAGTCTTTACACTTACTTCTTTTGAGAATTTTTCTGATTCAAGCATTTTGTCATCGAGAGAAACTACTGCAAAATAATACATAGTATCTGGAGTAAGTTTATCTACTACTTTACCAGTAGAATAGATAGTATCTGTCTCTTCATTATATTGAGCGAGTGGATCTTTTGATTCAGCTACGCTTTTTTTATCATATTTTACAAAATATGAAGTTGCACCAGAAACCTTATCCCACTCAAGAGTAACGGTCGTATTTGTTTTCGATACGATTCGTAGATTTTCTGGAGCTGGAAGAGCCATCTTATTTGCAGTTGGAGTTGCTGTAGTAGTACTAGTACTCACTACAACACCTGTTGCAGCAAAAACACTTGTAGTCACCATGAGTGCGATTGCACCTGCGAGGATTCGTTTTGTGTTAAACATAGAAAATAAATATAAAAAATATAAAAGGAACAAACTATGTATTCTGGTTAAAAGGCTCGAGTAGAGCAAAGAAAACCAAAATAGAGAGAAAAAATTGTATATTCACTATTTTATGTATAATGAATGCAAGCTTATTATAGCGAAAAATCATAAAACTTGCAAATTATTTATGAAAAAAAATTACTTTTACAAAATATCAAGAGGCTTTACAATTATTGAACTTATTGTAATAATGGTTCTTGTCACACTACTTGCGCTTGGAATCAATAGTTTTGGTTTCAATCAAAAAACAACAAAAGAAAAACAGGATCGTTTTATAGAAGCTATAATTTCACTAATTAATACCGCAAAAACCGATGCAATGATTGGTCGATCAGTTAAAAATGGCGCAATACTCATCAATCCTTCAAGCATACAATTAAACATCTCAACTGGATCGCTGGTTACATGATATATGAGTGGAACCACTCAAATTGGCACAGGAAAAACTCTTGAAAATCCATTTTTTTGAGAAAATTGATATACTATCGAAAGTATTTCAAGCTCCTGAACCTCAATTTCTAATGTTACTATTCAATTTATAGGAACAAATATTACTTATTCCTGAGCCACCTCCCCCACTCTTGAAATCAAGGCTTGATATAATATCTGAACAAGTTGAACTGGTAAAATAATCGAATTCGATAGAAGAACAGGAAGAATCCAGATAAAATAATAATTAATAAATTTTATAAAATCTCCAATAGGGGATTTTATTTTGTACAGAGATTTCCAGATTATCAACTAAATTCTTAAACTATAAATCTTAATATTTATTCACTCATTCTAAATCACTATAATTTTCCACCGTGAATATTTATATAATTCTATTCATAATTTTTTTGACAAAAAAACTGCTTTCGCAGTTGAATGTTATCTTCACCTTCTGATTATCCTTTTAATTCATTCTCAAAGTCTTGGCGTTTACCTACTCTTGCACAGCACTGTGGCGCACTACCATCG
>CAZZNY010000002.1:0-298852 GCA_964655935.1 uncultured Candidatus Peribacteria bacterium | reverse complement strand
ACTTTGAATGGATGAGTTGTAGTTGGGTGAGTTAAAGAAAAGAATGGGAAAGCTACGAGCTTTGATGGTATAGATGATTGGATAGATATTGGGAAAATATTTAGTTGAACAATCGCAAATTATTCCATTATTGCGAAAGTGAACTATAAGAAAATTACCGCGAGAGATCCAGCTGCTTGTGTATGAGATCAGAATAAATTTGCCTCCATACTTACTTCATGGAATAATTACCATGGATGGACAACAGAGAGGGGTTTTCGGTTCGGAGTTAATTCAAACTGTAATTGAAATTCGGAATGGGAATTCTATTCTCAAAGTAATTCTCCACAATATAATCTATTAAGTTTTGATTCTTTATCACATAGTCAATTTAACATTAAATATGCAAATACATACCTTATAGTTTGATGAGTTCTGAATAATGGTGTAAATAAATTATATATTAATGGATCGACCGTAAAAACACTAAACTGATCTTGATGATTGTATGATGGAGAGACTAATACATATATTGGAAGATCTATAATAAACAATGGTTTTATCGAATGAGACATTGATGAAATTCGCATCTATAATCGTGCACTTTCAGACTCAGAAATAGTGACACTCTATAATACTAACAAATAATTCCTATGAAAAATCTTCTCATCATCGAGGATGATACTGGAATTCTCCAGTCATTGACGCTCTATCTTGAGCAGAGTGGTTTTACGGTGTGTGGATGTGAGGATGGCCTGCAAGCAGTAAAAAAGTTTACTGAATGTGTACCAAATCTTGTCGTTCTCGATCTGAATCTTCCTGGAAAGAGTGGATTCGACATCTGTGCGGAAATTCGGGAAAAATCACAGGTTCCGATTATTATTCTCTCGGCGAGAAATGCGGAAGAAGACAAGATTCGCGGACTCGAACTCTGAGCTGACGACTATGTCAGTAAACCATTTTCTCCACGTGAACTTCTGGCACGAATACAATCAGTTCTGAAACGAATAAATCCGGTCGAACATTTCACTGATAAACTTGCGTACAAGAATCTTTTATTGGATCTTGAGAATTTCATTCTCTTGAAAGAAGGGAAAGAACTCAAAGTAACTAAAACGGAATTTGCACTTCTGAAATATTTGATTGATCATCATGGGATCGTGGTATTGCGAGAATCTATTATGAAGGATATTTTCGGATACGACCAATATATGTACGATCGCACGATTGATACGCATATGAAAAATCTCCGAAAGAAAATCGGAGAAGAGATGATAGAGACGGTGCGAGGGGTTGGGTATAGATTGATATAGTCAAAAGTCTATAAAGTTCATAAAGTCGAATGTCTCGTCATTGCGAGGCATGAAGCAATCCTGGAAACACTATTTGTTTATATTTTGTAATATGTTTTTTAAACCTGAAAATAGAAGAAGGGATGATTTTTTGATCTCAATAATTATGCTTTTTTCACTCTTTTTTTGAATGATTGGTTTTATATTGTATGACTGAATGAAGTTTATAAACTATGAGTCTTTGTGAGCCAATCCAGTCGAACAGATATATATCCAAATCACCATGAATTTTAGTTGATTTTTTATATTATTGTTTCTATCCTCTTGGATTCTATGAATTTACTTTAAGAGATTTTTTTCTCGCTTTTGTTGCAGATATCCAAGATTTTACTTTGGAATTATAATGATTCCTGTAATGATAATTTGGTGGTTCATTGTGTCTTTTTCGATCGAAGTTGTCGATAACTACTATTCGAGTAGTGATTTTCCAAGAATGGCTATCACATTCCCAATTGTATTTATTGTTTGGCAACTTAGTGCTTTCTGGCTTATAAAACGAAGACTTCATGATTTGAATTTATCTGCTTGGTGGACAATCTTATATATTGTCCCGGTTATAAATGTAATGTTTCAATTCTTTCTTTCACTAAAATCAGGAACCATTTGAGAAAATAAATATTGATCAGATCCACTTCAAATGGTGAAGACTTAGTTTCTGTACTTTCATGACTGAAAGTACCAAAGGTCCCGAGAGGAGAAAAACTCGCAGACATCGCTTTAGCTCTTCATTTGCACGACTCTCAGACTGCTCAAACAGTTTCCCCTCTCGTGCTCTCCCGCGTCTCCCGTTTGTATCAGCTTTTGCATTTTTCCGACTTGTGAATACTATACTCTCAGTTTCTCAGTTTCTCTCTTCTAAGATTCTCTTTTCATGAAATTCTCTCAAAAATTCCTTATTTTCATTTTCCTGATATTCGTCGGGATGATTAGTGTGAATATTACCGCGCTGAAGTATTTTACGCAGCAATATTTTGCTGAGTATATCACGAGCATTAAGGATAATTCTCCGAATATCGAGTTTGATGTGCTTCAGAAAGTCATCTCGAGTAAAGCGCTTGATGATGAGACACTTCAGGAATATCAGCAGATCACGAAAGATCTTTCCTCGATCACTTCCTCACTCGAACGATTTTCTAAGTCTCCGGAATCTTATACTCCAAAAGTCATCGAATCACTCCAAAAAATAGGAATTCCTTCGACTTCGATCGAGCGACTCCTATTTGTGAATTCGATTCAATCGTTTTTCATGAACATTTTCAATTTTTCCACCCTTCAAGAAAAATCTCCGGAAGCTCTTTTTATCGGAAGAGTTCTGACTTCTATGTTAGCAGTAAATGCTATTTTGATCCTGTTTATTCTCGTGATTACATACGCTTGGGTAAAATATACGTTTCGTCCCGTTAAGCGCGTCACGGACAATATCAGTAATATTATCTATAAAAAAACCTACGAGGAAATTCGTTATGGAAAGCATGATGAGTTTTTCCCGATGATTGAAGGTATTAATACGCTTAATAAAAATCTCTCATTGCAAGAAAAGATCAGGTCTGATTTTTTGGCGGATTTTTCTCATGAGATCAAGACACCGATTGCTGCGATCAAGTGCTATCTCGAAGGCATAGAGGACAAGGTTTTTTCGCTTGATGAAAAAGTGATCAATCTGCTCCACAAGGAGATAGATCGTCTTATCAAAATTTCCGGATCGATTATGGATTTTGGTGCGATCGATCGACTGGAACATGCTTCTTGTATACTTGAGAAAAATGAGTTTGTCGCTATGCTTCAGCATATTCGCGATGAATACGCTCCGAAATTGAAAAAAAACAAACAGGCGTTTGATTTTAAAGAGACAAAAAAATTCTACATAGAGATTGACTATGATAAATGGATGCAACTCCTTCATAATATTATCTCGAATTTCATTAAATATTCCGGGGAAAATACGAAATTGACCGTAAGTTTTTTTCATGATGAATTCTGGACACATATTCTTTTTTCCGACAATGGGGCCGGAGTGGATCAGAAAGAAATCCCACATTTAAAAGAAAAATTTTATCAAGTGGACAAGTCGCGTTCTCACAGGGGAGAATCTGGGATTGGTGTTGGACTTTCGATTGTAGACAAAATAGTCGATTTGCATCATGGAATTTTTTCTATCGACAGTGATGTAGGATCGGGATTTTCTGTGAGAATCCAATTACCGAGAAACTAGTGGGATAGCTCTTGTAGCAGGATAGTGGAATAGGAGAGAAATTTCGTACCATCTATGCCCCTACGCCCCTACTCCACTTCGCCCCTTTTTCCTCCTTCACCTTTTCTTCACATTAAAAACTTGTAACTCTCACTTTTTTGCGTATACAGTAGGGTAGAAGAAAGAAATATTTTGTTTAATCATTTTGTTCCATGTTCCGTAGGTTCTCTTACATTCTCCCAGTTTTCTGCCTCGCGTTTCTTGCTATGCCGTCTTTTGTTTCGGCTGAAGCAGTCGATATCGACACTTTAATGGTAGTAAAAACCATAAAAGAAGCACCAGTAGAAGCGGTGACTACGACGGACCAGTCAGATATTAAGGATATTATCAAAACTCCGAATGAATGACAGGTAAAAGAAATGACTGATAAGGAAAAAGAAGCTGAAAAACAGAAACTTACGAAAAATCTTAATTATTTGCTCATAGAGGCATATAAAGGAAAGGTAGATCGGATTTTCGGAAATCTTGCTGAAAATATCAAGCGATATCCACCAGAAGTTCAACTTCGCATTCTGCAGCAAGTAGGTGACTCGGTCGGCGCAAAGATCGAAGTAATCGATGAAAAATGAAATGCTATCAGCACGAATCGCAAAGAGATACTCATTCAGGTTCTGACTTACATTCATTCCCTCGTCCAAGAAAAGATTGCCAAAGTGAATGGAGAAAAATAATTCTTCTCTACCTTATATATAGGAAAAATTAAAATGAATGTGGTAAGCACATTCATTTTCTTTACACGATCTGTTATTTTGTTCAGGCTTCTTCCCATTACAGAGCGTACTTCCGTCAAATTATAAAATTCTTTTGACATACACACTTTTTTTCATAGAATACCCGAGCTTTACGAAACATTTTCAAGCGTTATGTTAGTCGACAGTTACCCGAATCGTAACTGACGGCGAACCTCTAATTTACTTTTTTATTCTGATATTTCCCAATGGCTGGAATTCTCGCAAAAAAATGCGACATGACACGCATTATAAAGGATCAAAAATTGGTCCCTGTCACACTTCTTGAGGTTCCGACTCTTACAGTCGCTCAAGTTAAAACTATAGACAATGATGGATACGAAGCAGTAGTTCTCTCTTACCTTAATGGAAAGATCGTAGAAATGCAAGAAGTTCCTATGTCAGATAGAATTGCAAACTTTAAAAAAGGTGATGTAGTTTCTCTTGATATTCTCGACGGTGTAGAACTCGTTACTCTCGTTGGTATCTCAAAAGGTAAAGGTTTCGCCGGAGCCATGAAACGACATAACTTCCACGGAGGTCCAGGACGAGTTGGTTCAAAATTCCACCGAGCTCTTGGTTCTATCGGTACTCGAAAACCACGACGAACAAACAAAGGTAAAAAGATGCACGGACATATGGGTACAGATCAAGTTACTCTCCATGACATACAGATCGTTCTCGTAAATAAAGAACTTAATATCGTCGCAGTAAAGGGACCAGTTCCCGGAGGACGTAACTCATTCGTATCACTCAGTTTTTAATTAGAAAGATCTCTTCATTTAAACTCTTAACTCATATTTTACTCCATGCAAGCACCACTCTATAACATATCTGGAGCAGCAATCGGAAATATTGAACTTTCAGACGCAATCTTCGGACGCGTAGTGAATAAAGGTCTTATCCACCGTCTCTTCATGCTTCAGCGCTCAAATGCACGAAATCCAATAGCTCACACCAAGTCACGAGCTGATCGTGCGGGTTCTAACCGAAAACTTTTCAAACAGAAAGGTACTGGTCGGGCTCGTGTTGGTGACGCTCGATCTCCAATTCGAAAGAAAGGTTGAGTCGCATTTGGTCCAAAATCTTGGAACAACTTCGAAATTCAAATGAACAAGAAAGAACGAAGAGCTGCTCTCTTCTCACTCCTCTCTTCTAAGGCTCAGTCTCAGACTATCAAGGTAGTAGATTCTCTTGCTTTTGCAGATGCTAAGACAAAGAATATGCGAGACGTAGTTGTCGGAATGGATCTCAAAACTGCACTTTTCGCTCTTCTTCCTACTGAACAAAATGCATACCTCTCAGCACGAAACATCGCAACAATCAAACCAATCAATGTTTCTTACCTGAACCCAGCAGACCTTCTCAAATATACTGATCTCGTTTTCACGAAAGATTCGCTCGCAAAATTTGCAGCAACCTACTGCTAATCTAGAATATTATTCATAATGCGAAAATAGTCCCATGAATCTCTTTTCTATCATCAAAAAACCTCTCATCACCGAGAAGTCTCAACGTCTCGAGCTCACTGGTACCTATACTATGGTTATCAATGATCGAGCTACTAAGACTGACGTGAAAAATTCTATCGAAGCACTCTATGGTGTAAAGGTCGAGAAGGTTAATATCGTTCGAACACGAGAAAAATTTCACAATACGAATCGAGGAGCAAAACTCAAACGACGATCTATCACGAAAGCGCTCATTACGCTTAAAGATGGAAAACGAATCGCTGATCTCCAAAAATTAAAGATTAAGGATTAATTCCCCTTATAGTTCTAAGTTCTAACTACTAATTTTATTTAACCTTATGGCAATCAAGAAGTTCAAGCCAACCACTCCAGGACGACGCCAAATGAGCGGATACACCTTTGAGGAGTTGACAGCAAGTGAGCCACACAAACCACTTACTTACTTCCTCCCACGAAAAGCGGGTCGAAACTCAGCAGGTCGAATCACAGTACGACATCAAGGTGGAGGTCATAAAAGACTTTTCCGAAAAATTGATTTCTACTTTACAGATAAACTCGATATCCCAGCAAAAGTTGAGACAGTAGAGTACGATCCATTTCGAACAGCATATATAGCACTCGTTTGTTACCGAGATGGTGAACGACGATACGTACTTGCTCATAAAGATGTGAAAGTAGGTGATATGATTATCACTTCTAAAGAAGGAAAGCCTGAAAATGGTAATCGTCTTCTTATCGGAAATATCCCGACTGGACTCTTCATTCATAATGTTGAAACAATCGTTGGACAAGGAGCAAACTGTGTACGAAGTGCCGGTGCCTCTGCGACTATCGTATCTCAGGAAGGTAATTACACTCAAATCAAAATGCCTTCTGGAGAAATCCGAAAGGTTCACAAACTTTGTTACGCTACTATCGGAGTTGTCTCTAATACAGACCACAACATGATAGTAATCGGTAAAGCTGGGCGATCTCGATGGCTCGGTAAACGACCTACTGTTCTCGGTAAATCAATGAATCCTTGCGATCATCCACATGGAGGTTGAGAAGGACATCAGCCACTTGGTATGGCTCCTAAGACTCCTTGGGGTAAACCAGCTCTCGGTGTAAAAACTCGAAGTCGAAAAGATACTGATAAATGGATTACAAAGACTCGAAAATGAAAACTCATGGCTAAGTAATTCACAAACATTTTAATTTTTATTCTCGTTCACTTATGACACGAAGTTTACGCAAATGACCTTACGTTGATGCAAGACTTTTCAGTAAAGTTATTAAGCTCAATGATACAGGCAAAAAGATGGTTGTGAAAACCTGGGCTCGAGATTGTACTGTCATTCCTGAGTTTGTCGGTCACACATTCGGTGTACATAATGGAAAAAGTCATATCCCAGTATTCGTTACTGAAGACATGATTGGACACAAGCTTGGTGAATTTTCTATCACTCGAAAATTCCAACAGCACGCTGGTAGCCGATAGTATCTCTCATTTTAATTTTCAAACTGTAACGCACTTATGAAAGCTTTTGCGAAAAATATCCGCATATCCCCAAAGAAACTCGGAGTAGTTGCCTTGATCCTACGACAGACTCGTAGTGCAAAAGACGCTCTCGATCTTCTTCGGTTTATGCCAAAGAAAGGAGCATCTATCCTCTTCAAGGTACTTGCTAGTGCTGTAGCTAATGCGGTTCACAATGATACACAGACTCTTGAGAATCTCAAAGTAAAACAAGTAGTTGTTTCAAATGGTATTGTCTACAAACGAGGAAATCCAATTTCTCGAGGACGAAATCACCGAATTCTTAAGCGAACTTCAAATATATTTTTGGAACTCTCTGTATAATTCATTTTTAATTTGTAAACCTCGCCTCGTCCTATGTGACACAAAGTAAGTCCTCAAGCATTCCGTATCGGATACATCAAAACCTGGAAATCTACTGGGTACTATGATTCACGATCTTACGGTAAAAAAGCATCATTCGATGTTCGTGTTCGATTGTCTCTCGGTAAACAACTTTCCGGGATTCCAATAGGAAATATTTTCCTTAATCACAACACTGATCACATTGCTGTGGTGGTTTATTCATCAAAAGTAGCACTTGTTCTCGGTCAAAATGATGAGAATTTGAATAAGATTTCTGCGGCTCTTACCAAAGAATTCGATCACAAATTCATTATCGAGGTTAAAGAAGTTAAAAAACCTGAGCTTTCTGCAGCAATCGTTGCTGATATGATCGCACGACAGGTAGAGAAAAAACTTCCTTACCGACGAGTTGTAAAACAAGCAATCACTCGAACTATGGAGAAAGGTGGTCTTGGAATCAAGGTTACTCTTGGAGGTCGTCTTAATGGAGTTGAAATCTCACGATCAGAAACTTTCAAAGAAGGACGAATTCCACGACAGACTATCCGAGCTGATCTTGACTATGCTACAGAACGAGCAAACACTATCTACTGAGTTATCGGTATCAAGGTTTGGATCTACAAAGGTGATGTTTTCAAGACTAAAAAGTAGTTTGACTTTTTTACACTTCCATTATACTTACTAAGCTTTATTCAACATGTTACAGCCGAAGAAAACCAAGTACCGAAAAGCACAACGGGGAACACTTAAAGGAATCGCGGTTCGTGGTTCTACCCTCTCTTTCGGTGACTATGCTATCAAGGCAGTAGAACCAGGTTTCATTACTTCACGACAGATCGAAGCTGCGCGACGTGCGATTATCCGCTTCTTGAAGCGAGGTGGTAAACTTTGGATTCGAATCTTCCCAGATAAACCTTACACCAAAAAACCACTCGAAGTTCCGATGGGATGAGGAAAAGGTAGCGTTGAAATGTATATTGCTCCTGTAAAACCAGGAAGAATACTCTTCGAACTAACCGGAGTATCTTCAGAGGTTGCAAGAGAAGCTTTTCGTCTCGCATCATACAAACTCCCAGTCAAAACTAAGACTGTTGCATAAATTTTAATTGTTTCCTTATTTTTACCATATGGCTAAGAAAGCTACTACTCTCAAAGATAAAAAAGCTCTTGGTGCACTTGACGTAACTGGACTCACAAAAGAGCTCCACACTACAAGCAAAGAACTCTATGTTCTTCGCATGAAGCTTACGGCAAATGAACTCAAGCAGCCACACCTTATCCGAGCTCACCGAAAACAAATTGCTCGATTGAATACTCTTATAGCTCAATCAAGTAACGCATAATTTACCCGAGTATTCGGTCCCTACTATTTTTAATTTCCTTATTACTCGTACAAATGAGAACGAAAGTTGGTGTTGTTACCTCAACTAAGATGGACAAAACTATTGTCGTAACACTCGATACATCTGTAGCACATCCTAAATACCTAAAACGATTTAAGGTGTCACGAAAATTTTACGCTCACGACGAAGCAAATGAATGCAAAGTCGGAAATGTCGTAGAGATCGTCGAGACTCGACCTCTCTCAAAAACAAAACGATGGTCACTTGTGAAAATCGTTAGTGAACAGGCGTAGTTATTGGATCTCCTATCTTTTGTAAGATAGACAGATTTGCTTTTATTTATTATATACACTTCAAATATGATTCAAACACGAAGCCATTTGGTTGTTGCAGATAACAGCGGTGCTAAGATGATATCAGTAATCCGAGTCCTAGGTGGTGGTAATCAGCGCTCAGGTTCAATAGGTGATGTTATTGTTGGGTCTGTTAAAGACGCTCTTCCTACTGGAAACATTAAAAAGAAATCAGTCGTTAAGGCGGTGATCGTTCGTACTATGAAACCAATTCGACGAGAAGATGGTAGCTATGTAAGCTCTTCAGACAATGCATGTGTTATCATAAATGACTCTGGTGAACCGAAAGGATCTCGTGTATTTGGTCCAGTTTTCCGTGAACTTAAGACTAAGGGGTACCAAAAAATTATTTCTCTCGCCCCAGAGGTGGTGTAACAGTTACATAGTTACAAGGTTACATGGTTACAAAGAAAACGTGTGACATATAACTAAAGACTAAAAACTAATTACTAATTATTATAATTATATGAAAATCCAAACCGGAGATCAGGTAGCTATCATTGCTGGAAAAGATAAAGGTAAGAAAGGAAAGGTTCTTGCTGTTGATCTCAAAACTTCACGAGTTGTTGTCGAGGGTGCTAATATCGCCACAAAGCATATCAAGCGTTCAGGGAATACTCCAGGTCAGATCGTAAAAATCGAACGAGCTCTTCACAGCTCAAATGTTATGATGATCGATCCAGAAACAAAAAAACCAACTCGAGTCGGGTATCGTATCGAAGGAACAAAAAAAGTTCGTTTCGCTAAGAAATCAGGAAAAACTCTCTAGTTCTCGAATCTCTTTTATCTCTCTTATTCTTTTGTAGAATATGTCGTTCAAATCGAATTATCAAGAAGTCATTCTCCCAAAGATCCGAAAAGATCTCGGAATCGAGAATGCTATGCAAACTCCTCGCTTGGAAAAAATCGTTCTCAATATGGGTATCGGTTCTTACATTGCAAGCGGACACAAAGATTTTTCAAGTCTTAAAAGTGATCTTGCTCTCATCGGAGGTCAAGCTCCCATCGTAATCAAGACTCGAAAATCAATCTCTAACTTCAAACTTCGAGCCGGAATGCCTGTAGGTATGAAAGTTACTCTTCGAGGTGATCGAATGTATTTCTTCTTAGAAAAACTCATTTCTGTTATTCTTCCTCGAGTTCGAGATTTCCGTGGTATTTCTTCTAAATCATTCGATGAAGAAGGAAACTATAACTTTGGTATCAAGGAACATACAATCTTCCCTGAAGTGCCACAGCTTGATGTCGTAAAACCACATGGAATTCAGATTACAATCAAGACAAAATCACAGGGTAAAGAGCATACTCTTGCATTATTCCAAGCTCTTGGATTCCCATTCACTAAATAATAAACCTTTTTTTAATTCTTCTTACCTCCAAAGATATGACACGAACTGCCCTCATGGTTAAATGCGAACGAGCTTGGGAAAAAGCAAATCGCGCACTTGCTCTCGGTAAAAAAGTGAAATTTTCATCTAAACTCTACCATCGATGTGCTATCTGTGGACGACCTCACGGATATATCGGTCGATTCGATATGTGCCGAATCTGTGTTCGAGAAAAAGCGAATGCCGGTGAACTCATGGGAGTAAGAAAATCAAGCTGGTAAAATACATTTTTATTTAAGATTTAAGATCTCAACAAATCGTTGTATCTTACATCTTGCATCTTACACTTTACACTTATATAACTATGTTATTAACCGATCCAATAGCAGATCTCCTCACTCGAATTCGAAATGGATACATGGCTCGATTGGCAAATGTCTCTGCACCTTATTCTCGCATCAAAGAGCAAATTCTTCGAATTCTTAAGAAGAACGGTTATGTTCGTGCTTATGAAATCGTAGATCTTGGTGATAACAAGAAAAATCTTGCTATCGAACTCAATAATGTCCGAGAAACAAAATACGTACCAAGCTTCCGAAGAATCAGTAAGCCAGGTCAACGAGTTTATGTGAAGTCTTCTGAAATCAAGAAGTCTCGAAATGGAAATGGTATTTTCATTGTTTCTACTCCAAAAGGTGTTATCACTGGATATGAAGCACATACTCTTATGGTTGGTGGTGAACTTCTCTGTGAAGTTTACTAAAATTGTAAAAAATTCGTATTTATACGAGTTTCCCAATAACTAATAACTAATAACTATTTTCTATGTCACGAATTGGAAAATCACCTATTGCGCTTCCTGCAGGAGTTACATTAACCATCAATGGTAATGATCTCACTGTTAAGGGTCCAAAAGGAGAACTACGCTATACAAAAATGGACTTCGTTCATTTAGAACAAGCTGATAATAAAATCACTTTTACTGTTGAAAAAGCTACAGAATCTTTTCAACGAGCAGTATGGGGTCTCTCACGAGCTCTTGTTGCTAATATGGTACAAGGAGTTTCAGAAGGTTTCAAGAAATCTCTTGAAGTTATCGGAGTTGGTTATAAGTTCGAGGTCACTTCTCCAACTAAACTTACTCTTGCTGTTGGTTTTTCTCATAAGGTAGTTATGGATACTCCAGCTGGAATTACTGTTACTGCTGACACAGAACTTAAAAATACTATTCATATTACTGGAATCGACAAACAACTCGTAGGTTTCTTCGCTGCAAAAGTTCGAGCTGTTAAAAAACCTGAACCGTACAAAGGAAAAGGTATCCGATACATTGGTGAATACGTACGACGAAAAGCTGGTAAAACTGCTGGTAAAAAATAGTATAAAGAAGATCACTAGACTTCAAAAACAACACACACATCTTAAATATTACATTTTATTCTACTATTATGTTAGAAAAAGTAGCAAAACGAATCTCTCGACACAATCGAATCCGTGCTCGAATTTCTGGAACTGCAGAAAAACCACGACTCGCTGTTTTTCGAAGCAATATCTCTATCCGAGTTCAGCTTATTGATGATGTAGCCGCTAAGACTCTTTGCTCTGCAAGTGATCTTAAGGTAAAATCAGGAACAAAAACTGAACGAGCAACGAAAGTTGGAGAAGAGATTGCTAAAAAAGCTATGGCTCTTGGTGTTACTACTTGCGTATTTGATCGAGGTGGATTTGCGTATCATGGGCGTGTAAAAGCTTTGGCTGATGCTGCTCGTACAGGAGGACTCGTATTTTAATTTAATTTTAATTCCACGTTTTTTCGTATGGGAAAAGATAATGCTACAAAAGGAGGTCAGTCCCGAGGTGGACAGTTCCAAGAAGTTCGTAAAGAATTTCAAGAAGAGCTTCTTCGAATCGATCGAGTAACTCGTGTAACTGCGGGTGGTCGACAACTTCGATTCCGAGTATCACTTGTTATAGGTGATGGAAAAGGAACCGTTGGACTCGGTATTGGAAAAGCCGGAGAGGTTGTTATTGCTATCGAAAAAGCAATTCGAGATGCTAAAAAGAACCTTGTTCGATTTGAAATCCACAATGGAACTATTGCTCACGATGTTGTTGCAAAATTCAAAGCGGTTTCTCTTATGCTTCACCCAGCTACTGCCGGTACCGGTATTATCGCTGGAGGATCTATGCGTAAAGTTCTTGCGGTTGCTGGTATTAAGGATGTTCTTGCAAAACGACATTCTGCATCTAAAAACCCAATTACTGCAGCACGAGCGACTATCAAGGCTCTCACTCAATTGAAACGTCTTGGTAAAAACCTACTTCCTGAAGTTGCACCTGTCGTTGTCGTAGAAGAAGAAACTGCTCCAGTAGCAGAACTCCCAGTAGCTGCATAATTTGAGGAATATCACTTTTTAAATTTCTAGTCAATTCAATCCTATGATGAATCATAACACTATCGCATCTAATCCTAATTCTCGTAAGGCCATCAAACGTCTTGGTCGAGGCGATGCTTCTGGACACGGAAGTTTCTCAGGAAAAGGTTGTAAAGGGCAAAATGCTCGTGCCGGTGGATCTAAGTTCTCTCAAGCATTTGAATGAGGACAGTCTCCATTGTTCCGAAGAATGCCAAAGAAAAAAGGTTTCAAAAGCATTACTCATATTGAATACTTCGCAGTAAATGTTAGTACTCTTGCTCAGCTTGCTGAAGCAGGGTTCACTGATATCACAAAAGAACTTCTTGCTGAGAAAGGATTTATTCGAAAAGCTGATTCGTTTATCAAAGTTCTTGGTGATGGAGAAATCTCTGTAAAAATCACTATTAAAGCTGATAAGGTTTCCGCATCTGCTAAAGAAAAAATCGAAAAAGCCGGCGGAGTAGTTGAGCTTCTAGCATAACTTCAAACAAAAACCCCGCACGACAATGTGGGGTTTTTCTTTACATTTTGAGATTTTCCGTATACTGCACAGGAGTCAAAAGTCTGTAAAGTCCATAAAGTTTATAAGATATTTCTTATTCTTGTGTTATTTTCTCTCAATTCTAAACTCTAAGTTCTAACCTCTCTACTTCTATGATTCTCAAAAATATCTCTCGAATCTGGTCAAATGAGCCAATCAAGAAAAAAATTATTTTCACTATTGCTCTCGTAGTGGTTTATAAGCTTCTGTCTGTACTTCCAGTTCCAGGAGTAAATGTTGCGGCACTCGCAAATCTAAACACCTTCATGCAACAAAACACTGGTCTTGGTTTCTTTTCTGCTCTCATGGGCGGAGGACTCAAACAGTTTTCTATTATCCTCATGGGTCTTTCTCCATACATTAATGCGACTATCATTATCCAGCTTCTTGGAGTAGTTATTCCACAGCTTGAAGCTCTTAAGAAAGAAGGGGCCTCTGGACAGAAAAAAATTGATCAATACACACGATGGTTGACTCTTCCACTCGCTCTTGCACAGAGTTATGGAATGATTCTCCTTTTGAACACACTTATGCCAGGAGGTATCAAACTTATCGAAACCAGTAATTTTATCGGAGTAGTTCTTCCTGCTATGCTTATGATTACCGCAGGTACACTCTTTCTTATGTGGCTCGGTGAAATTATTAATGAAAGCGGAATTGGTAATGGTTCTTCCATCATCATCTTCGCCGGAGTTCTCGCAGGTGTTCCTCAACATATTATGAGTTATTTCTCTACACAGAGTTATCTTCTCGTGGCTGTTCTTCTCGTTCTAACGCTTGGAGTTATTTATATCATCATTCGTTTCACGGAAGGTTATCGAAAAATTCCTTTGGTCTATACACGTACTGGAAGATACGAAAAATCATACTTCCCGATCCGAGTAAATCAAGCAGGAATGGTTCCTATTATCTTTGCTGTTTCTATTGTTACCTTTCCGTCACTCATCGGTCAAGTTCTTCAGTCTCGAGCTACGGGTACTGGATATAATATTGGTCAGTTCCTAGTGAATAATTTCAGTATGAATAATCCGGGATGGCTTTATATACTTGTATATTTCCTTCTTATCATCGCCTTCGGTTATTTCTATGTTTCTATAGTATTTAATACTGAAGAAGTAGCAGAAAGTATCCAGAAACGTGGAGGATATATCCCAGGAGTTCGACCAGGAAAAGATACGGCAGAATACCTCGGAAAAACTTCAGCGCACTTGAATCTTTTCGGAGGAGCATTCCTCGCACTCATCGCAGTGTTTCCATACATTGTTACAAAACTGAATGATGACTTCAAGATTCTTGACGTAACCAGCTCTGGACGACTCGATTTCCTTATTAATGGTGCTTCCCTTATCATCGTAGTAGGTGTTATTCTCGATCTCATCCGACGAATCGATTCTGATTTGAAGAGCTATGATTACAAAAAATTCTACTAGTAGAAGTTACATAGTTACAATGTTACATAGTTACAAAGCTGTATAACAATGAAAGAAATAAAATCATGATTATGATATAAAAATCTTCAGGTATGGCAGAAAGCTATGCAATTATCTGAAGATTTTTATCTTGTTACCAGAAACTTTCCTAAGACCGAAACCTATTGATTGGTAGATCAAATGAAGCGAGCGAGCGTTTCTGTTGCAAGTAATATTGCTGAATGAAACATGAGATGAGGTCAGAAAGAATTCATCCATTTTCTCTATATTGCAAAATGATCATTAGCTGAACTGGAAACACAAACAACTCTCGCATATAATCTTAAATTTCTTTTAGAAGAAGATTATAAAAAACTTGAAGAAGAAATGTTGGCTCTTCTAAAAATGCTATCTTCTTTTATAAATACTCTCAAAAAATCAGAACTATCATACGAACCAAAGTAGCACACTACTTTGTAACCTTGTAACTTTGTAACCTTGTAACTATTCTATGAAAGTCTTCGTTTTCGATACAGAAACTACTGGATTTCCCGTTCGTGGCGGTACTTCGGATCAGCAACCCTATATTGTTCAATTCGCAGGAATTCTCGGGAATGTTGATCAGGTGAATGGTTTCTCTGAAATTGAAAGAATCAATCTTATGGTAAAACCAAGAATTTCTATTCCATTTTCAGCCTCTCAGATTCACGGAATCTATGATCGGGACGTCGAGAATGCTCCCTATATAGAAGAAGTTATGGATCAGATACTGAAGTTTCTTAATACAGCTGATGCGGTCGTAGGACATAATGTCGAATTTGATGAAGAAGTGGTCCGACTGGAACTTGAGCGAATCGGACGAAAAGGTGACTATCAGCCGATGAAAGCTATCTGTACGATGCGAACTTCGACTGAATTCTGTCAGCTTCAAGGACGAGGTTTTGGATATAAGCCACCGAAACTAAATGAACTCTATAAGACACTTTTCTGAGAATGGTTTGAATGAGCGCATGATGCGATGATCGACGTAGAAGCGACGACAAAATCTTTTTCAGAACTTGTAAAAAAGTGAGTCATTCAGCTTGAAGAAAATTCAGTGATGAGATTGTTTTAAAAAAGCGATTATCTAAAATCCCCCTGCTTGTCAAGGGGATTTTTTGACGCTTAGAAGAATGTATGGTAGACTTAAAGGGAATATATTACGTATCGTTTCTTCTCTATGAATCCCCCAATACCCGAAGAGCCAAAGAAATCATCGGAAGCTCCAGTGAAAAAATATGAAAAACAGCCAAAGAAGTTACCAGTAAAAACTGAACTCCAGGCTCTTTCTGGACGCACAAAAACTCGACAGGTTTTTGCTGAAAATAAAACAAATACAAAACTTCAAGCACATGAGTCACTTCAGGGGCTTGATATGATGCGAGATCAGATTGAGAAGAGGTTTATCGATCTTGTTTTAAGTAATGAGAAATACAAGAAAATCGTACAAACTCCCGATTCCACCCCTGAGGTTCAATCTTATAAGAGATTTATTGAAATGTCAGCGAGCGATCTTTTGCTGCTTCGGAGTGAAGGATTTCCACTGATGGAATGCATAAAGATCAAGGGTGGTACAAATGAATTGAAATATTTTTTCGGAAAGAATGAATCACTTCGACAAGGAAATCTTCCGGTAGAAGCTCTTGTTCCACCAGAGATTCTCCGGGTAAAATATCAAGGAGAAGAATATGCGAGAAAACCAAATGGAGGATTTCAAGATGCCGACGGAGAATCACTGGTCTTATGATGAATGGAGACGGTGACTCTTATGGTACTTTCAAAAGGTGTAAAACCCCTTACAGAACAAGAAAAAAAAGATGCTGATGCATATCGAGAAAATCTCTTGAAAGATGCTCGTTTTCGAGATAATAGCCGACAAATATTAGAAGCTTATAAAAAAGGAGAAGAACCAAAACTTGCTCCAAAGACTGACAACCCAAAAGATGCGGAGGTATTTATTACGTTTTTACTTGCGTTCTTCTGAAAAATTTTCGGAAAAGATCTCAAAGTCGAGGATGTAAAAGATAGTCTTGATCCAGCAAAACAACCAGAGGTGGTTCAAAAAGCCATGAAACAACGAGCAGAATCATATCAAAAAGGAACCATTCCTTTTGGAATCATCCGATCTCGATGAGTCGAATATAGCGAAAAAGGTACACCAAAATGTTCTGCAACCGTCCAGACTGATGCTAGCAATATTTTCTGACTCACACTCCCTAGTGGTGATGCTAGCGCAGTCCAGAAGGCTTATGATACTCCAAAATGAAGATGAGTCGGATATGTGAATCATATCGATACACAAGGAAACTCGACAGAAAATATCTTAAAATCGTTTCAAGAGGAAAAATGAGCGAATGTCGTAGATCTTTTTACTCATAGTAACAAAAAATATAAAGGAATGTATTATGGACATCGGGCACTCGGATTTCGTAATGAGGCCGATGGTCAGTGGTATGTGCTCGATGCTTATACGAGTCAGAAAAATACAGCTCCGATTCCTATGAAGGAATATCTTGAAAGAGTTTGTGGTGGCTATCATAGACCGATGGAACGAGTGGTTTTTTATAAGAGTGAGAAGAGAGTCGGGTAAATTTTATAAGTTGTCAAGTTGGATTTTTGACAGAAAGAAGAAAGAATGATAGACTTAAAAAGTAAATTACATTATTTTTAATAATATAAATATGGCAGTTGAAGGTACAAAAACCACATTTTTGGAATGAAGAGTAAATACTGGACGCGCTCTTCCTGAATCGCAAATTTTGCCAATTCTCCAAAAAGAATTAGATGGAATAGTTGATGTTAAAAAAATTGATCAAGAAAAATTCAATTTTTCTGGTGTTGACACAAAAGAAAAATTGAAGACAGCAATTTTAAAATGACTAAAATCAATTGACCCATACATTCCACTTATGGATTTATGACCTAATGGTGTAATTTATGGTGCTATAGATGCGATTATTGATGGAATCTGGTCTTTATATGAGGTCTGAAAACAAGGGCTTGAAAAGTTTTGGGAATGGGCAACACGCTGAATAGGGGCTGTATGGGATCAAATTGTAAAATTATTTAGTGATAATATTGGAACCCCACAACAAATACAAATGAGGAATTTCATAGATAAAATTTATGGAAATAATTATAGAATTGAATATTTTTGAGCAAGTGGATTTGTAGTGAAAAATTCTCAAGGTACTATTGTGAATTTAGATATGAGAGCAATCAATGGAGAAGCCTCAAACCCAAAACTTCCAAATCTTCAGGATTCTTTTCAACAAATTATTTTAGAAAGATCACTCACTTCTGGTTGAAGAGATAATATGTCAGACATGTTTCGTGAAGCAAAAATTAATCCAGAAAAACTCGCTGATATGGGTCCCAAAGAGCTTGCAAATATGTATTTAAAATATGCTCAAAGAGGAAGTGATAATATAAAAACCTTATCAACCACTCCTTCAATTACATCGCAAGAGGTAGAAAAAATGGTTAATTTACCGCCTGATCAAAAAGATGTAGTCTTGTCTTGTTTGAAAGATGACGCAAATGCGCCCACCATTAAAAAAGAAGATCTAGATTATTTGAAGAAGGCTATTAAAGAGCACACAAGAACAGGACTTGCCTCAACGCATCTTGCATTTTCTATGAGTAATGCCCAAGATATTAGTGGTAAAATGATGCAGAGATTATGAGATGGCCTAGAGAAGCCTGGAGATATTCTAAAGTATTTAAAAGGGCCAGAAATTTTTATTCTGATGACATTGTTTATGGCAACTTGTGTTTTTGATGTTACAGGTAAAAGATCACAGATTTGGAAAGGTTTACTTGCAGGGGGTGGAATTTGGGCAGTAGCAAATGTTGCTGCTAAAGCATATAACTGAGATTCAAGCCGTGGTATAAATTCTGTTATGGCCGAAGCGCTTAAAGCCTGATGAACCTCTGTCCGATGAGATGTGAGGAAGAATTATTATGAGCTTGGAGAACTTCTTTGACAAGATCCAGAAAATATAGAAGTATTATTGTCTCTTTTTGGTAAAAAAGCTGTAGATTTATTTAATCTTTCAAAAGATCCAGAAAAACACTATGGTGTTAATGTTGATGATACCAATAAGGTATCCCTTAAGAATTATAAGTCATTGTTTAGTGATAGTGAACGATCTTTATTTGCAAAGAAATTTTGATGAGAACAACAAGCAGAGCAAAAAATATGTGATGTTATTTCTACTTTTTTAGATAAAATTCAACAATCACACTCAACAAAAGTTCAGGATAGAAAATGAGCACTTAATTTCATTAAGGAAAATTATTGAGTAGCTGAACAAGAATTTACGCTTGCTGGAATAATGGAACTTGAACTTCGACAACAGATAACAGCAACTCAACATATAAAAGATAACAATACTTGAAAACCTAAGGATTCCGATAATATTAATTCAGATATAATTAATTCTAATCTTAAACTGGAAATTCTTGCTATTGCAAATGGCTATACTGGAAAATCAACCATTAATCAACGAGTTATTACTAAAGAGAATTTTATTAAGGCTCTGAATGGAGCTTGATCAAAAAGAGAACTTTTAGTAACACTTAATAAGATTGAAACATCAGATGAAGACAAGCCAATAATTACAGCAATAAAAGAAAAACTAAGCTCAAAAGTAGCCGAATAAAAAATAAAAAAATGATATGTATAGTTTTATTTATATAGTTTTATTTATATAGTTTTATGGCAGATAATTTAAAAGAAGCAGCACAGGGTGTTATGGATTGAGTAGGAACTATTAAAAAAGTATACGATGATGCAAGGGGTGCTTTATCAGGTAAGAAAGATAGCCCCCCTAATTCAGAAAATATGTGAAAAAACGTTCCTTCTGAGAGCAAAACAGCTACTGAGACTCCTTCTGTTGTTACTCCTGATATTAAAAAAACACCAGTACCGACAGAATGTGCAAAAATATCGGTTACATCTCTTAAAAAGGATGTGCTTATTGCTCAACTAACAAAAGAATATAATGAATTAGCAGAAATATTTTCTCAAAAACCAGAGATTCAATCAACAATTATTTTAAAACGAGATGCAATAATTACTATTATTCAAAAAGATTTAGATATTTTGAAAGATAATGTTGCAATAACATCACTCATTGAGACACAACTTAATGAATTTAAGGAACTAATAGATAAAACAATTGAAGCAAAAAAAGAAGCAACAGATATAACTTCACTTTTGTTAGATCTTAAATCAAAATTAGCTGAACCACCTACTGGTGCATCGTGGGAATCAGGATCTCCAGATGAATTGTCTAAGAATCAAGAAGTGAAAACAGAGGTAACTCCAGCTGTACAGACAGCGAAACAACGAAAAGACAATTGGATTGCATCGGCAGCAGAAAATCCTCTTATTCCAAAAGGAATGGCGGCTGTGATTGCGGGTTTTTTAACGGCATTGTGATGTTTTAAAGGTGATACCGGATGGAGAGCTGACATGGCAAATTTTTTAGTGCATCCATTTGACTCAATATTTGGAGATAAAAATAAAGATGGAACAAAAAAAGCTCCGATAATTGCTGATATAAATTATACACCAAAATGTTGACATGGTGAATTAGTTCCCAATTCAGACGGATCAGTTAATTATAAAAATTGAGCTCTGTTGATGGATATCAATAAAGATGGTGAAGTAGGATCAATAAAAATTGGACCAGTGGATTATCAAATCGTAAAACCTATTTTATGAAAAGTGAACTTGCCAGGAAATAATAAGTTACCCGCTGCTAAAATTGTCTCTGAATGAAAACAAGATTTTTTACAATTTGGTGATACAAAAGTTAGTCTTTCACGTCTTGTGGACACTGCTGGTAACGGAAAGAATCCCCCCGACGAATATGTACTCAAATCCCACTACTTTAATTATATATTTGATCTTAAAATTGAACAAGTTTAATATTTTAGGTTAGTTTTTATGAATATTCTTACTCCACAAGCAAACAAAAAACGGGATCAGCTTCTGTTTTTCCTTAAACAAGGAACTTCTGATGGCAATATTGTTCCTGCTATTAAGATGCTTATGCAAAATTCGAACGTTTCGGAATATACCATATACAATCTATCATCTTTGTTTGAACAAAAGATGGCTCAGTACGATCAAGATTATGAAATAATGTCTAAATATAAAATTTCAAAGGAACGGATGGGAATTATTTACAAAAGAGAACATTATGAAAAAATTATAAATGAGGATATTGTAGGAACTATAGGATTATAGGTGATATAAATAAACAAAATAGGCTTGTCTGTCAAGCCTATTTTTTGACCAAAAAAAAATTATATGTTAAGATTGATACACGGGTATAGGTGAGGGATATATAAAACATGATTTTGCTTTATATAAACCCACTCTCCTTCTATATTTTCTTACATAATAATATGACGACAGAAAAAAAACAAGGACCAGTACAAATTTTGGCTCCCGAAAACACACAACAGGCAACTATTGAGGTGAATGCTGAGGTGTGAAAAATTTCCTCTGTAGAAATTATCGAAGTTCTTTCAAAAGATCCAGAGAACAAAAAATCTCTCTGTGTTGACTTGTATAGAGCCTATCTGTCAGAAAAAAATGTATTGGACAAGGAAGAATATAAAAAATGACTTTGTATTTTATTAGGTGTTGATGCCTGAAAATGAGATTGGGAGAAATTAGTAATTGATATCATTGGTTCAGTTTCGGAAAATAATAGTACAAATGATTCTGTAGAACATAGAAAAGATATACAACAAAAAGCAGATAATTTTTTCTGAGAGGTTTTTGAAATTACTGAAAAGAACATGGGTAATCCAATGTTACGAGAAGGTATACGTATTCTTTTGCAGAAACTTGAAAATGAATGAAATTTTTATCTTGTTTCAAAGATGCAGGCTGAACTCATGTCTATTAAGAGTAAAATGAATGAAGTAAAAAAGGCTGCCGAAGCAGTAAATATGCCATATAATGACAATCTATTACAATGATGTTTTCAAGTATTTTTTTCGATGGTACAAAAATCTTCTGTTCATACTACGGAAGTGGATGTCCTTAAGAAACAGTTGGGAGATGCTCTAGTAAACATAAGGGTGCGTAACTATAGAAATATAAATACTTTAGGATCGGAGTGGATGAAGCGAAATCCTGAATCTGCAAAAAGTGCTGGATTGAATCAGAAAATATTAAAAGAATCTCGACTTGCACTTCAGGATACACTAAGAAATAAGTGGTTAACAGAGGCAAAAGGTGTGTCTTGAGTGATAAAAGACGCATATTTAATGAGAATAATTGTTAATGGAGGACAATTACCAAATGATATGTTAGTATCGCCTCAATTACAAAAACTTAACAATAAGTATAATATTCTTCAACAATCAATCGCAAAACGCGGAACGGTTCAAGAACGAATGGATGAAATATTTCGATGAGTAGACAGATCTGTACAGGGAATTACGAGCATTGTCCCATTTCGAAATAATATTTATGAGCGTACTTGTTTTGGGTGGTTATATAGGTTAGCTGGAAGTGATGCTATTGTAGATGATGCTGATCAAATTGATATTAATGCAAAAGAAATGAAACAGGGATATGTCGCCCTTGAATTACTTCGACAAGAACTTGATTCTGCATATTCTGAGGAAAGGAAAGCTATTCAAGAAATGATTCATATACAATATGACATTATTACCGCGGCTTTAAAATCTTCCCCAAATGATATTGGATTAAAAGCGGAAAAACAACAACTATTGCAGTATGCTTATAATGTTCTTCCAAATTTAAATGATCAAATGAAGCATGATCTAGGGATTATTCAAAAATTAGCTAAAGTTGGGTCTTTTGATGCTGCTTATTATTCAGGAAATATTACAGAAGCTCTTTGAATTGCGCAGAAGGAACAATCTAGTCTTGATCCTGAAACAACAGATGTGGTACAACTTGCAGGACTTCTTCAATCAAAGAGATTGGTTGTTTTTCCGCGAGATATGGAAATATGAAATCTATCTCCAGATGAACAAAAACGGTATACAAAACCAATTCAGGCTTATCAGGAATATTATGATAAATGATTTAGAATTCAGAATATACGAGATATGTATCTTGATTGAACTTCTCGAGGAGAGGATTTTGGAGATAATAAATCACACTATCTTGTCCGAACATTACCAGATGGTTCAATTCAATATCGTGTATGCTCTCTTGTATCTCGTATAACTAATCCTCAGATAGATGAAAGTATACCTCGAGATCAACAACCAGCCAATGGTGTTTTTATTGGTGCCATTCAAGAATTTAAAGATTATGAAATAAAAACTATTCCTGCTAATAAAGTTAATGAAATACAGCTCAAAAGTGATGTCGCAGGAAGACACATGTCACAAATACTTAGCAAACACCCTGGATATCAATCTGCAATGAAAGACGGTGTGGAATTTGCTCGTTTATTGAGTCCTCTCCAGGCATTATTTTCAGGAATTGAAAATGCCCCAAAAACCCCAGAACTCACTAAAAATATGCGGGACATAGGTGGGAAATTACAGGTGGCATATAAGCAATTACAATGACATTCTCAAGATATCAAGGCAGTACGAGATATGATTCATTCTGCATTGCAACGAGAAAGTAAATTCACTGATGCACAAGAGCGTCAACTAGCAAGTCTCGTACACATGTTTGATCAAACATCAGCTATCTTGCAGGATCCAAAAATGGAACAATTCTTTAGTATATTACAAGATCCCACAGCTTTTAAAGAATCGAGTTGGTCACAGCTCTGGAAAGACCATTGAGTGAGTTTGATAATTCTAGCAGTGGTTGCTGCAGCAGCCCATATTATGACTCGAGGAATAAGCACAGTTCTTATTCAAGAAGGACTTGTTGCTTCGAGTGGACTATGATTTTGGAGTGGTGCAGTATTAATGTCTGTTAATTTTACTATTGCAAATGCAACAATCTGAAGTGCAGGACATGCACTATCTGATAATTATTTTTATGGAAAAAATTTTGGAGAAGGATTTAACAATGGTTTAATAGAAGGTTTTCGACCAACTACATTTTTGAAAGATTTTGCAATGTTTGCTGTGACGGGTGGGGCTGTGAAATGAGTTGATGCATTTTTTGCGGCAAGATATGCGAATATGACTCTTACAGAAGTGCGATCTATTGCAAGTGAACTTTGATCTACAGCAGTAAAACTTTGATCTCCTGAGGCGAATAAAGTATTGAGTATCTTAAGTCAGATTTGAACAGATACTACTCAGAAGGATGCAATAAAAATTCTTAGTGAAGCGTTACAGGCTGCAAGGGCTACTCCTAGCTTTTCATTTTTAAGTCAAGAAGTACTCTCAAAAGGGGTAATAGATTATACTGCGGAAATTGCAGCTTTTACAGCATTAACCGTAGCGGAAGATAAAATATTCTTGTCTCCAGAACAACAAAGAAATTGGATAGAGATACTTGAGGAAAATGTAGTTATGATTACAGCACTTAAAGCGGGTAATTCCCTAGGAAGACGAGTAGTTGGTGCTTTAAAAAATAGGAAGGTTGACCCAAATGTAAAAGAAGCTTATGCTCAATATACAAAAGATTTTACTGCTTGGGTGGAAGCAGCTCGAATGAAAGCGCCAGCTGAAGAACTACTTCGTCTTGAACGAATAGTGGAAGAGAGATATCTGCGTGTTGAACAAATACATTCTACTAGTATTGGAATTGTCGAAAAAACAAACGATACAAATTTTACATATGATGAGAAACAAGAAATAAATATCCGTCAATATTATGAGTCAAAACAGTGAGGAGAATTTACATTCATGAAAGAATCGAATGGATCTTTATATTGAGTGAATAGCTCTGGGGTTGTTTTACGGGCAAAACCAGTGAAAATAATTTCTGGTAAGCTTCCTGAAGGGGCACTTATTCAAAAAATAGAATGAACTGAAATACCTGAATTAGAATGAGTTTCTGCTGAATCTATGTCAGCACTTCGGGAGATTGAGAGTATTTTGAGACAACATCAGATTTCCTTATTGGAGTTGTCATCAGGTGGTTTTGATTGGATTAAAAAAATTCCAGATCGTATGCAAAACCAGGTTGCTAACACTCTTCGTTATGCTATACCTGCATTGTTTGTATTGTTTGCTTCGCCAGCGTTTGGAAAGGATTATTCATATGAGAAACATCCAAGTGGTGAGCTTAAGGCAATAGTTATGACCCTTGAAACGGCGAGTAAATGAATTCCTTCGAAAGCTCAAATAGAAGTAGATAGATTCCAGACGGAACTCAAGAAAATGAATTACATTGTTGATTCAGCCATACCAGCTGAACAGAGATCCGCAACACTTAAACAATTTGATGCTAGCACCAGAAGGGTAATCGAAGCGGTTAGATCTTATAGTATAAGCCTTATGAATCTACAAATGGCTCAGGCTGTACCAAATAATGCATCATCGATCGAGAACATGATGGCTCCAGAACCAAGTGTGGTAAGAGAAGCTGATGATAGCACTCTTATTCAAGGTCTTAAAGGAATTGTCGATAGCGAAATCACAAAGCTTAAACTTCATGATAGTAAAACGGTTTCGAAGAATTCCTCGAATCTGTCTAATGAAGCTCAACATCGATGGGAAAAAATAAATTCTGGAGAATTAAATCTAGGGGAAATTGATATAAGCCCTTTAGTTTCAGATATTAAATCAGATATCGGTAGGGCTGAATCAGTACTTACTGAAAAATTGAATGGTAACAAACCATGAAAACCAAAAGATTTCGACTCAATTAAAAATCTTGAGGATACAATGGAGGATGATTTTGGCTTAAGAGAAGGGAAAGAATATCTTAAGATTTTTAAAGAAGCCGCTTCTGATGCAAGAAGTCCATATATTCCTCTTCCAGACGGAAGTTTTATGGAGGTTCAATGATCTAATCCAGAAGAGGTGTATAAAATGAAGTTAGCAATAATGAAGGTAATGTCTTTGGAAATTGCAAAAATTGCAGAACCAGGATTTATTAATAAGTTTTTTAAAACTGGTTTTTTGGGTGTTCTTGTTGGTCTTGGTGCAATGTTTGCATTTAGTGGATGAAGAAAATTACTTAAATGAATCACTTTAAGTATCGTAAAATGAACATTAGGTTTTGTACTTCCAAATAGTCTTCTTGATAGAATTTTTGGAGATAAAGAGGTTAAAGACAAAAGAAATACTGTTATTGAAGCCACAAAACAACTTGTAGAGAATGAGATTATTAATTGAACCATTCAACCAGGTGCTAAGGAAAAAATATTTGGAAGCCTTGATAGACTAAAGGAAAATGAACACCTTTCTGATAAGTTGTTTGAACAAAGACTTACTCTTATTTTCCAAAATGTTGGTTGGTGAAGATTCTTTGCACATAAGCTGGTACCATTTGTTCGTGCGTGGTCTTGGGCGGGAATCGCACCAAGAACGACGGATAGAGCGGATTTAATGAATAGATTAAATGTATTTGATCCAACAACTATTCCAGATTGTCAGACAAAACTTGACCAAATAGTTGGTTATATTGGATCACAAATTGGTGTTGGATCACCTGAACACCTTGAGGCTCAATGATTGCGTAGATTGATATTATCAAAACAATTTAATGGAGATTGGAATCGTGCTCGAGCATCTATGGCAAGAATCGTTGGATATACAAATCCAACTTCTCAAAATAATTTTCTTGTTGCGGCAGAATGATTTAGAGTGGCTGGTAATCTTGATATTAGTACTGTGCCCACAGGGTTGGATGCCATGTCTAGATTAGTTAAATACTTACAGATAAGTGGTGTTACTAATACAAATATCGCTGGTGTTGAGGCTATTAAATCACGTGTGGAATCTGGAGGTTTCAGAGGAACATGGGATGATGTAAAAACTCAGATGCATGCAGCATCAGGAAGCACGGTAGCATCTGCTGATACACTCTTCGCTTTAGCACAACAACCAAGAAGCTTGTCGGTTACCCATATTGGTAGCATTAACACTGCCGTATGAACTTATTGTCAAAGGAGTCAAGATATATCATATTGGAACTCCGAGATTTCTCGGATTCGTGCAGATACTACGCTTACTCCAGCAGACAAGAATGTTCAAATACAAACTTGCAATGGTCATATTCAACAATGTCAGGTAGACATGATGACTTCTAGTTGAGGCCTAGATACATCTGTCCCATTACATAATTCGAGCTGGGGTGCGATATTATGAGGCATAAATATAAACAATCCAATGCAGTCAGCTGGTCAGATTATTGAACAGATGCGTAGACTTGAGATTTACTAATTTTAAAAAAATATTTCATTACTAAAAACCTACTTTAAGCAGGTTTTTAGTAATTTCTTCTCTCATATCATTATTATGAAACTTCAGCATATCTTCATTCACGATAATTCCGACAGGATTTCCGATGGATTCTCGATGTGCGATGGTTTTTGGGAGAAAGATTTTTTGGAGGAGTGAGTCGAGGAGGTTGAGGAATTTGTTTGGAGTGACCTGGGATAGTTGGTCGGGGGATCCTGAAACAAGTTCAGGATGACGAATTACAGACTCAGGCGTACTATTTATTTGCCACCTTTTCTCTTCTACACAATATTCATCTTTCCCGAAAAATTCTTCAGTCCAGTTTTCGTTTAGCTTTCTTAATTCTTCATACGTATTATTTTTATCAAAAATCGGCTTAAGATAGTAGATCCAGTAGGCGAGATAGATATCGTGATCGAGCCGGAAAGTATTAAAATCCATTCATTCGGTCGTGCAGAAAAATGAGAGACAAAAACGTTTTGCTACTTTTTTCCCATGGCGTCTGACTCCGAGAATCTGAAAGATACCAGTGATCAGGACTCGTACGAGCCACATTCTATTTTGCTCGGTGACGATAAAAAGATCTATATCGGAATCCTCATCACTACAGTACATCGAAAGGGTATTGCAGATCGCGACCATTCGAAGTCCTGGAATCCAAGAGATATATTTGATATATTTTTGGGTTTTCTGAAATAACTCGATTTCTTCTGTCGAAGGAGCATCTTTTATCTGGAAGTAGTTTTTGAATTTTTCGAGAGACAGAAGAATAGAAATTAGAGGTTAGAATTTAGAGACTGAGAATATATTTGTCATTCTGAGCGTAGCGTGAGAGTCCCTTATAGATGAGTTCAATAAGTTACTTGAGTGTAAGGGATTCTTCATTACATTCAGAATGACAAAGGCTGGATTGCTTCGTCGTACCTTCTCGCAATGACGAAGCCTTATTTTTCTAAAATCTCAAATGTTTCTTCTTCGTGAATAAAATATTTCACAGGATTTGGAAGAGATTCGTAGATTTTCTTTAGATCTTCGGTTTTTATTTGGATGCTTTTTGTCGGGATAGAAGGATTAAAAATGAAAAATTCATGAGAAAAAATCTCAGCGTCAATAAATATAGGTATGGTCGGATTTTCAAATCCAAAGGGTGGAATCGAACCTATGGTTGCTGTGATAAGAGTCGTAATTTCTTCCTGTGAGGCAAAACGAATATCCTTGCTTCCGAATTCGTGTTTGAAGTTTCGTGCTTTGATAAGTTTTTCGCCTGTCGTCGTGACGAGATAAAAGTTTCACTTACAATGAAAGATAATATTTTTACTGCCGATTCCCGAGAGATTTTGTGCATCACGAAAAGCTTTCGATTCATCACAGGAGTGACTTTCTGGGTGTTCTATTTCTTGGAAAGAAATATCGAGCAATCGGAGTTTTTCGAGGATTCGTTCGTAGTTTGTCATGGAAAATATTTTATTGGTTAGGTTTTTTATACCAGTCATCGATTGGAGCATTTCCGAGAAACGCGAGCATATCAGGTTTGAGACGAGCAGTGAATGTTACGAGAACTCGTTTGGTTGGGTGAAGGAAAGAGATTTTATAAGAATGAAGGAATTGGCGATTTACCCCATAATTTCTTCGTAGGTGAGAGTTCAGACTGCGATCCCCATAAGTATCATCTCCGATGATCGGGTGCCCTAGGTGGCTCATATGGACACGAATCTGATGCATTCTTCCAGTCTCGAGTTTACATTCCACTACGCTCCAATTTTCTTTGATGTTTTCGTGGAGCACTTGATAATGAGTGACTGCTTTTTGACCAGCGTCATTTACGCGGACTTTATTTTCATTTTTTGCATCTTCGATTCGTTCAAGTTTTGCTTTAATAATTCATTTTTTTTCTGTGAGAATCCCAGAACAGATGGCGAGATATCGCTTGTCGATTTTATCATCTTGGAGCTGACGAAGCATGACATCGAGACAAGGTTTTGTCTTGGCGATGAGAATAATTCCAGAAGTATCTTTATCGATTCGGTGGATCAGTGACGGTTTGAAAGTGAGGGAATTCAGCTGGTCTCCGAGATAGTCGTGAACCATCGCGATAAGAGAGAGTTCAGTGGTCTTAAAATCTCCAGGATGTACAATAACACCAGGATTTTTATTCACGATAAGAAGGTCTTTATCTTCGTAGACGATATCAGTTTTACTGAGAGATTGATCATTTAATAGTTTTTGTTTCGGCGGAAGAGCGAGAGAGAGTTCTTTATAATCCTCATCGGTGACGAAGAGTTTTATTTCACTTCCAGCTTCAAGTCGAAATTCATTATCCTGTCGTTTTCCATTTACTTTGACGCAATTTTTTCGATTGAGCTTATAGATGAGTGCAAGAGAGGCATTTGGAAGGAGCTTTTTCAAGAATTTATCCAGTCGTTGATTTGCATCGTTTTCGGTGATTTGAAAGATTTTCATAGGGGAATAATTGGGGATTATTGAAACACAGTAAAATCAAGTGCCTCATTCGTGGTGGCTTGTTGTAATTTTTTTATGATGGTTTGCTTGAATCCAGGAGCATATCCTTCTGCCGTTATGGTTGTATATTGTTGTGGAATGGAAGTACCACCAAAATCTAGTTTATATTCGAGGTAGGGAATCGGATTGTTTTTATCATTAATTAATGGCTCGATAATAAGGAACTTGAGAGTACAAATTTTTATGCTTCCATCACAGTATGCGGTATAGAAATCTCAGAGGGTATATGTGACACCTGTGCCAGTAATACCATCGAGAGTTTCAATATCAAGTAAAGTCACACCCAATATATCAGCACCTTTTATAAGTCCTCCCGTATTAGAAATAAGAGTATCTGATCCATTATTTAAGGTCCATGCAATTATTCCAGAGGACGTAAGTGATCCACTTAGGGTGGTTCCAGAAAAAGTTTTAAATATTGCGGTTACTGAGTTGACATCAGAAAGACTTTTTAGGACAAGTTGAACGGGTTGTCCAAGAGCGATGCGATTATAATCTTTATTGTATTCACTATTTCACTGACCAGAAAGAGGTATCTTTGGACCTTGAGCCACAGTACTTGTTTTCCAATATCTTGGATTTGTATCAAGAGTACCACTTAGATAGTTTGTACCGGGATCTGAAGGAGAAAGGTGTGTTTTGGTTTCTTCTATGGCAGAAACAGCTTGATAATAAGCCGCATTACTATTTTCGATGTTTTTGGTAGCAGAAGATATTGGTATCACCTTTTCAAATAAATATAAAGCGATGATCATAATAATGCCACAAATCATCATGGCTACCATCAAAGCAGAACCTTGTTTAGAAGAAGTATTCATTATTCTCTAGAGATTAATAGTGGTAGTGATATTAATGATAGGATCCGAAACTCGTAATTGTTTTTTTCGAGACCAGGTAAATCCAATTTTCATAGCAACACGAACAAAAGAATTGTTAATATTTGATTCTTTCCAGGCATAATTTACGTCTTTAATAGGAGATGGAAAAAATCGAAGTTCTCGTACATCAATGTAGGAGGGTAGTATATCAATCCACCCAGTGTCTGCCGAATAGCTACTTAAAGAGGGGGCCGATGTGCAAAAATCACTACTACATTTCCAGGTATCTATAATACCATCCTGAGATCAAACTCATGCTCCACTATGACTTAATCATTCGTCAGAGCCAGTGAGACGAAGCATTTGAAGTTTTCAGATACAGCCAGAACCAGTACTTCCATCACAAGTTATAGTTGATGGAGCGTCCGGATCAGATTCATATTTGAGTCGGAATAAGAGTCGTTCTTGAGGAATGGTCTGTTTTTTGATGAGATAGAGCTCTCTTACGGCTCCACTGGCATCGATCGGAATTGCATTAGGTCATTGTCAGAGATCTTCATCGTCGTCATCTCCAGCAACTTTTCCATCACCATTCGTATCAACACCGTAATATATAAATTGAAGAGCGTATTGACCATATCGTTGTCGTAATCCAGAAACAGCGCCTGGACATCCGTTCCCGCTGGTATTTGGATTCGACTGATCACATTGATAATATCATGAACCGTAATTTCAAGCTACTCCACCACTTCCATAGTTTCCATATCCAGTATAAAGAGCATAGGAACCAGAGCTTGTGCCAGTTCCTGTTTGTGCACGATTCCAGTATTCTTCGTAATCGAGAGTTCCACCCTCTTTGACAAGCGAAACAAATTTCTCGACAGCATAATAAATATCTCGATTCAGATCGAGTTGATTTGAGATACGAACACGATCCTTTCCGACATTTCAGAGTGCTTCAAAAGCGACAATCAAGATAAAAGCAAAAAGAGTAATCGAAACAATGAGTTCGATAATCGTGAAAGCGGTGGTTTTTTTGTATGAAAATTTCATAAATGGTGAGATTATTTTTTTCCTCCTTTTTTTTCTTGAAAGGCTTCGTTTCTGAAAAAAAGAAAATGGATAAAAGATGAAATACTTCTTCATATTTTAATACCGGTTGGGTGTTTCCAAAATGATTTTGGACCAGATTGAATAGTAAAATCAAGATTTTTTAAGAACTCATTTTCCTTGAGTGGTTCAGTCTTTTTTCCAGCAAGTTGACGAGAGAATAATGAGATACTTCCAAAAAAAGTCACAAAAAAACCAAAAATAATTAAAAAGAGTGAGATATAGATATTTTGTTTCCGTACGGATTTTTTCATAAGACAAAGATTAGCTTGAAAATCGGTAATTACACCGGTGATTTAACTATAATTTGCCTGAAAGTCAAGTTTTAATCCCTTTACTTCGTGTCAAAATCAAGTATAAATGGAACTGTTCCAGTTATACTTTTTTCTATTTGAAAAGCATATATTTATGAATTACGAAGTAAATTCTCATAATCGAAAGATGAAATATAAATTTCAACTTCTCGTGAATCGACTCAGTTTTAATTTTCTCAATCTTTCCGGAAGCTATAAAGTAGTGTTAGTGTGAGTAATTTTAGTGATTATCTCGTTCTTTTTTTCGTGGCTTTCTATTCTTTCCGAGACTGGGGAAGATCGATCTTTTACAGCGTTTAGTCTCTATGCTGGTTATGTAGGATGGATATTGTTGCTGATCGTCTGAGTACTTACTCTTCTTTTGCTCTCAAACACAAACAAAGAACGATTAAAAACTCGTGCAAACATTGTTTTCCCAGATTATGCAATCATAATATTTTCGGGAGCTATTGTTTTTCTTCTTTCATTCGTCGTACTTCAGGGGATTCGGGGACTCATTGTTCTCACAAAATGAATATCTATCGGTAAATGAATTATCTTTGCTATACTCGGTGCACTCTTTGTCATTTTTGGATGAATTTTAGCGTATCGAGCGGAGAAAAAAGATCTTTTGGAAAAGATTTATGTTTCGAATCCTGGAGATAGAAATACTGACCTCGAAGACTATGAGCAGATTCTCGGAAAAAAGAATGATAAAGACTCCGGGAATATGAGCTTACCTATTTAAAAGTTGCTTGTAGTAGCAGTTTTTAAAAATGCTTGAAAAATCTTGTTGACTTTTATACAAAAAAAATTATAAATAGCTGGATGGAATACTGTCGTTTTTGGAAGAAGCTATAAACAAAAATCAGACTTTCTACTTACACTCTTAATTTTAGATCACATGGGCGTACTATTTAAGGATGCACAAGAAATCCACTCTACATTTGCAAACATTCTCTCGAGCTTGAGCTCTAAGGAAAGTACGATCATTTCACGAAGAATTGGTCTCGCAGGTGAACAGGAAACTCTCCAGAAAATCGGAGATGATTACAAGATTACTCGAGAACGCGTTCGTCAGATCGAAGAAGCGGGAATCAAGAAAATTGGTCGAATCATTCGTTCTACGAACTTTGCAAAGGTTCAGGAAATGGGTGAATCAATCCTTCGAATGAGTGGTGGTGTAATGACAAAAGATGGACTCGTAAGCGCGATCGTTGATGAATTGAAGGTTGAGAGAGATGTTAATTTTGGTATCGTAGAAGTGATTCTTCAGGCAAATTTCAATATCAACAAATCAAAACCACAGCTCGGAACATATACATATTTTTATTTTCCAGAGATCAGCAAAAAACTTATTAACGAAATTCACAAAGAATCTATCAGAATTCTCAAGAAAAAGGGCGATATTATGGAGCGAACTGCTCTCTATGAGATGATTAAAGTAAATCTTTTTTCTACATTTGGAAAAGTTGATACCGTTCTCATTGATTCTATTCTTGATGTCTACACTGATCTTATTAAAGGAGAAGAAAAATTCATCGGACTTACGAAATGGAAGATTCTTAATCCAGCAACTCTCAAAGAAAAAGCAATCTATGTAATGAAAAAAGAAAAACGACCAGTTCATTTCGTAGAACTCTCAAATCTCGTATCAAACTATTTCTGAGAAGCAGTAAAAGTAGCGACTATCCACAATGAACTTATCCGAAATAACGAATTCGTACTCATCGGACGAGGAATCTACGTTCTAAGAGAATGGGGATTCAAAGCTGGAACGGTTCTCGATGTCATCGTCGATGTTCTCGGAAAACTCAAAGGACCAATGAATACAGAAGAGATTATTGCAAAAGTACTCAAAACTCGACAAGTAAAACGAACCACTATCTACATGAATCTCCAGAATCGAAATTATGTAGAACGAGTCGGACGAAATATGTACCAACTCAAGAAGGCAGCATAAATAGTTTTAAAGTTACAAAGAAAAACTCTTTCCGATCGGAAAGAGTTTTTTTAAGTCTTTTTTACTTTTTATATACTTTCGATATAATCCTCCCGTCTTCGAAAGCAAGACATGTACTGATGGATGAAAGTCTGTCAGAGGAAAGTCCGGACGCCATGGAGAAAACATAGCAGATAACGTCTGCGGCTGCAATGTATAATTCATAAGATTGTAGTACGGAAAGTGTCACAGAGACAATACTAATCTCGACTTGTCGAGATGAAAGGTGAAAAGTCTTTAGGTGTCAGCAATGGCTACTGAAGATCCTCGCGAAAGCGAGTGTGGTAAACCCTATGTGGCGCAAGGGGAATGGTACTGGTTATATCACATAGCTCTCCGGCTGATATGTACGGTATCCCTGCTTGAGGTGATGAGCGATCGTCATCCTAGAAAGATTCATGTCGAGATACAGAATCCGGCTTATTACTTTCGAAGATATTATTATAGTTACATAGTTACAAGGTTACAAAGCGATTAGTATTTTTTCGTTGTAGCTTTGTAACTATGTAACATTGTAACCTTTAACTTTTTTCTTATGAATATCGTCATATCAGGTATACAAGGCAGTGGGAAAGGTACTCACGCTCGTAAAATTTGTGAACACTTTGGATATATTCAATTTGAGACTGGTGTAGAACTTAAAAAACTTGCAAAAGAAGATTCAGACCTTGGACGAAAAATTCACCGAATCATCTATGTAGAAGGTGGATTGGTCGATGATAGTATCGTCGCCGAAGTTCTCCGAGATTTTATCGCGAAAAATATGGGAGCAAAAATCATTTTCGATGGAGTTCCACGAAATATGACTCAGAAGCCAATGTTCGATGGAGAAGTGAGTGAATATGTTGTATTATTTCTTGAGCTTTCACGAGAAGAAGTTTTGCGACGATTGGCTGGTCGACGAGTCTGTCCAGTGACATGAGAGAGTTTTCCACCAGATTTTCCACTCGATCATAATCCAAAAAATGGAGAAAAATTAATCGTTCGAGCTGATGATACTCCTGAGGTAATTGAAAAGAGAATCGCGACATTTGAACGAGATACTCTTCCACTTCTTGAAACTTGGAAAGGAGAAGGTCGAAATGTTCATATTATCGATTCAAAAGGATCTCCAGAAGAGACTTTCGCACTCATAGAAGCAGCTGTACAATTGTATGTATAACTATATTCATATTCCGTTTTGCCGACAGAAATGTAAGTACTGTAAATTCGCACTGACACCGCGTTGGCAACGGATTCAATTAGACAGGTATTTAGGAGCTCTCGAGTCTGAGATTCGAGAGTTTTTTGCGTGAAGAAAAGAGAATTTGGAAAGTATTTATTTCGGTGGCGGAACTCCATCAGTTTTGGAGATTTCCGATATTTCGAGAATTCTTTCTGTTTTCCGAGAGAGTGGAATGTTTTCTGAAAATATTGAGATCATTCTGGAGGCAAATCCAGAAGATATTTCCTTCGAATATGTTGAGGGATTAAAAAATATATGAGTGAATCGATTGAGCCTCGGAATTCAAACACTTAATGAAAAAAGTCTTTCTGAAATTGGAAGAAAACCTCAAAATACCATCTACTGCGCACTTGAAAGCCTAGAAACATCAGGATTTCAAAATGTGAATATGGACTTTATTATTGGCTTGCCGTACGTAAAAAAATGAGAAACGATTGAAAATATTCAAGAATTGCTCGGAAAATATTCGTGTATAAAACATGTGAGTATCTATATGCTCGAGGAAGATCGATATCCAGTGAATTGGAAAAAAGTGAGTCTCTCGAAAAATGATTTTGAAGAGGAATTTCTCGCGATTCGAGAATTTTTATGAAAACAAGGATTTATTCATTACGAACTTTCGAATTTTGCTCGCCCTTGATTTGAGTCAGAACACAATCAGTCATACTGGAATCATAAAAATTATCGTGGCTTTGGTCTTGCTGCTGCAAGTTTTCTTGATGGGAAACGGTTCACTCAATCAACTTCGTTTGATGGATACTACACTGGAAAGATAATAGATGAAGAATTGTTGACTAATGAACAGATGCAGCTTGAAGAGATCATGTTTCGATTCCGAACGTTTCGTGGAGTTCCAGTTTCTTGGTTGCAAAATAAACAGAAACTCGAAGAATTTCTCACAGCAGGACATGTAAGAAGGATTGACAAAGAAATTTTTCTGAATCCGACTTGAATTTTTATTTTAGATTATATAATGGCGGAGCTGATTTAAGACATGCCGCCATAGCTCAGTAGGTAGAGCGCATCCATGGTAAGGATGAGGTCTCGGGTTCAACTCCCGATGGTGGCTCCATGAAAAAATTTTAAAAAATCCCCGAGAAATTTCTCGGGGATTTTTTTATTTTGCAAAATGATCAATAATTTTTGAGAGTATTTTCTTTCCGAGTTCTATCGGCCAGTTTTCCCATATCTGTACCATCTCGCGGATATGATCTACATAGCTCATGATTCGATCAACCGCCGTAAGAATACGAAGAAGTCGTATAAGAACGAGAGTAAGAAGCACTCAAATAACTATACTGAACACAACTGCAATCCAAAGAAGAATAGTAACGGGATCCATAGTGAAAAAGATTACAAATTAATGATTGATACTTATCCGATAAATTGTGTAAGATTTCCGAGAGCATCGCGGATTTCTTTAACACCTTCAAGTTTTTTTAGGAATTCTCATTTTTTATAGACAAGAAGTGTTGGATTTGCGGTAATCTCGAGTTTTGTGGCAAGCTCTTTTGATTCGAGCGTGTCACAAGTACGAAGAGTAACATTTGCTGCCCATGCATAGCCAAAAAAGAGGGGCATTTGAGCGATAAGTTTTTTATATTCTACACTTTCGAGTGATCATGCGATTATAACGAGAATCTTCTCCTCTTTCGATTTTTCAAAATCAGCCAGAACCTTTAGTGCTACGGCAGTATTTTTCATATTTTTATCTGCAAAACTCATAGTTTTGTTTGCGAGATCTTTCGAAGTTGACACGGCTTTATCTTTTAGATTAAGAGCTTTGTCTTTCAATGCTTTCCAGTCCATAGTGAAGATTTAAGATTTAAAAATATGAGAATCTTTATTAAAATTGAGAAAGAAGTGATTGAATCTTCTCTCATAAGTCGGCTTTTATTGTATCATTTTTCTGTTGTAAAGCAAATTTTACATCATCTGCTTTTGATTCAAGATCAGAAAAAAGAGTTTGAAATGAGGTAATGTTAAAATTATTTGCTTCAAGAGAAAAATGATAATCGAGATCCGAGAGCAGTTCCCTTGTTTTTGTCTCATAACTGAGAGCAAGAAAAGGAATCGAATGCACGACGGATAAAATACAGCTATGGAGTCGCATTCAAATAACAAAATCAAGTGTTTTGTAAGCTTCAAGAGTTTCCTCTATCGTTTTAGTTGATTGAATTTTCGAACTGTTTACGAATTGTTCCGTAAATATTTTGTCGTTCGCATTTTGATCGTCCGGATGGATGGATTGAGAAAGAAAAACAATCTGATAATTTCTTTGAAGAAGAAATTCTAAAATTGATCGAATAGATTCAATTTCATTTTTTAAGTAACCAGAGCGAAGAGAGATGCCGACGGTTGGCTTGTGGCTTGTGGCTTGTGGCTTGTGGCTCGATGGCACATATCCGAAAACCACGTCCGGCAGAATCCGGCTTTCTATTCAAATTTTTTTGAGTGTTTCCAAGCTTTTTTCATCTCGAACGGTTACGATACTGTTTTTTCCAGAAAAAAGAAAATGAATTTTTTGCATATTTTCTTCGAGAAGATTGATTCCTACAGCCCACCAGAGAATTTTTTTTCTGAAGAGTTTTGCGAGGAAAACTCGAGCTTTCCACTGAAACATTGGCAACATGTTTTTCTGGGTTTCTCGATCGTAGATAAGACCACCACCACCGATGACGATAAGATCAGATCGAAAAATAGTCCAGATGTTTTGAAAAAAATAGATGATATTCTTTAGTGGTTTTTGTTTTATTTTGTTTGGAAAGAAGGTCATCGTTTCTATCTGAGAATCGTTGATTAATAAGCTTTCTGTATCATAGGTAAAAACAGAAAAAGTTGCTCTAGGGAAATGATTTTTAAGATGTCGAAATTCCTCGGCGAGAATCAGTTCATCGCCGAGATTGTATTTTCCAGAAGCTGTGAGAATGGATATATGCATGCTATGTGCTCAATTTTCGGATGCAATAAATTGTTTTTTCTTGTAGAGTTGTAAGTTCTTCAGGAAGTGTTTTTACGATTTCCTCTACTCGTTTTTTATCATATCCCATACCAATGAGAGCGTCAGTGATTTCTCTCGTGTGAGCTGGTGCAAGACGTGGTGCATCTTCAGAGATATTAAGATCTTCGATATTTACCTTGTTTTTAAGTTCGAGAATGATTTTGAGAGCCATCTTTTTTCCTACTCCAGAAACGGACGAAAGAAGTTTTTCGTCTCAGTCATTGATGGCCGATAGAAGTGTATGAATTCCGAGACCGAGAATTCCGATGGCTGTTTTTCCTCCGATACCACTAATCTTCAGGAGGCTTTTAAAAACTTCTTTTTCCTCTCGAGACTGAAAACCGAAAAGCGTCTGAGAAACTTCAGTAATATGGTGATACAGGGAAAGAGAGATTTTCTCATTCACTCGACACTGAGTAAGTGTAATGGGTGAGACAAAAATTTCAAGACCAAGACCAGTACCGTCGATAAGCACGGATATTTTTCCGTCTTCAATCGAGAGAATGGTTCCAGTAATATGGGAAAACATGAAGAATTGATAATTAAGAGCTAATGGATTAGAACTTGAGGATGATTATATTGATTTTTATGGTTTCTAAAAATAAAAAATCCCAGAACTATTCAATCAGTTCTGGGATGATGTGCTTAAAGAAAGACTATTGACCAACCCATTTTGTAGCAACAGAATTTAGATTCAATATTCCTGATCCGTTAGGGATTCCTACTTCGAGACGAGCATCATTATCTCCATTATCTTTAATATCGATAGCTTTTGCATCGACATTACCGACATTTTCGAACGCAGTAGAAACTTCATATCTTTGTCCAGCTACTCCGTTACCATCTGCTCCTACTTCATAACCATAATCCAATATTCCCGTGTCAGTGTAGGCTGTGGGCTTAGCACTTCATTGTCCAGACTTCGCATCCTTTGGTATTTTTGGCATGTATTTTGAGATTGTTCCAGAACTTACTGTAGCAGGATACACAGAGTCGTCTCAGTATGCCTGCTCGATAGCTGATTGAGCATTTTTGACATCACTGATACGAGTAACGTCACGAGCCTTCTGGATCTGTCCTGTATATACTGCGATACCTCCAGTCGCGAGGATACCGATGATAGTGATGACGACGAGGAGTTCAATCAACGTGAACCCTGCTTTTTTTGTCAAATTCATAAGAAAATAATTAAAAGTAAACAAAGGTATTCTATATAAATTGTCTGTTTATAGAAGAGAATTCATATTGACAATGACAAAATATATCATAGAACTTGATAAGTTTACCACTTGTTTTTATCTTGTCAAACATTTTTTATCTATTTCTTTGGCTCTTTTCTCAAGAAAATCTCTATATCTTCACGAATTTCAGAAATAAGTTCAAAATCTTTTAAATTTGCAATCTTAAAGTCGGGAATTCCGCTTTGTCTTACTCCATATACTTCCCCGGGGCCTCGAAGTTCGAGGTCGATCTCGGCGAGCTCGAAGCCGTTATTAGTTTGTTCCATGGCCTTGAGTCGTTCGCCTGTATATGCTTTCGTAGTAAAGAGATAACAGTATGACTGATATTGTCCGCGACCGACACGACCCCGGAACTGATGGAGCTGAGAAAGTCAAAATCGTTCAGCTGCTTCCATACAGATAACCGAGGCGTTTTGATTGTTGACTCAGACTTCGACGACAGAAGTGGAAGAGAGAATTTGTATTTTTCCAGAAAGAAAGTCAGTCATAATCTCGTCTTTTTCTTTTCCTTTCATTCTTCCGTGGAGGAGTCAGATCGTGAAGTTCGGGAAAACATCTCGCAAATGTTCGGTCATGCTAGTGGCATTGGCGATATCGAGTGACTCTGATTCTTCGACGAGTGGAGAAATCCAGTATACTTGGCGTCAATTTCTTACTTCTTCTTCGATAAAACGATAGACCTGATCTCGCTCGTGTTCCTTGATGACTTTTGTATGAATTAGTTTTCTGCCGACTGGATACTGACTAATCGTCGAAATATCTTGGTCTCCATAGATTGTCAAAGCAAGTGTTCGTGGAATCGGCGTAGCAGTCATGTGAAGAATGTGTGGCATAAGCCCAAAGGAATTGTATTGTTCGAGTGCTTTTCTTTGTTCAACCCCAAAACGATGCTGTTCATCTATGATGACAAATCCGAGTTTTTTAAAATGTACATCATCTTGAATAAGGGCATGAGTACCGATTACTACCTGAGTTTCTCCATTTTTTAGTCGAGCTTGAGCCGCTTTTTTCTGTGCTCCGGAGAGGCTTCCGACGAGAAGATCGGAAGTGATATTATAATGAGAAAGAAGTTCTTGGATGCTCGAAAAATGCTGACGAGCGAGAATCTCAGTCGGAACCATGAAAGCAACTTGAATTCCAGCTTCGATAATCGCATGAATCGCAGCTATAAGTGCTACCGCAGTTTTTCCGGTTCAGACATCACCTTGGAGAAGCCGATTCATGGAAAAACTCCGCTCCATATCTTTTAAGATTTGGAAAGTGGTGATTTTTTGGTGATCCGTGAGAGGAAAAGGAAATTTCTCGATAATATTTTTTATAAGCTCGATATTCAGTGGAATAGCGACTGATTTTCCCTCGCTGTCCGCTTCGAATTCCTGTTTTCTAAGTATTCCAGCATACTGCATCAGAAAGAGTTCTTCATAAGCAAGCTCGTTTCTTGCTCGTTCAAAATCCGCCGCATCAGAAGGAAAATGGATCGCAAGAATGTTTTCATTTTTTTCTCGAAATCCTTTTTGGGCTATGATTTCTGGAGGAAGTGTATTTTTTATGCCGGTGAAATATTTCTTTAAAAGTGGCATTTTCGAGACGAACCACGAGGATGGAATATAATTGAGTTCCGGATACACCGGCTCAAATCGCGCAGAATTTTCGTTATAAAAATTAATATCACAAGAAGGAAAAGAAAGTTTTCCATAATCGTATTTCGGTTGTCAGAAAATCACGACTTTATCTCCAGAATGGAATTGTCGCATGAGAAACTGACGATTAAACCACACCGCTTCGCATAAAAAATCAGATTTATCTCGTAGGATTGCTTTGATAAGAAGTTTTCCATTTCGCGTTCGTTCTTGATTGATGCTTTCGATCACACAAACGACAGAGTTTTTTTCGCGAATATCCACGAAACTAAAATGTTCGAGAATATTCGTACGATTCTCATAAGCTCTCGGGTAATGACCGATAATATCCTCGACGGTCGTAACGCTGACTTTCGCGAGTTTTTTGATATAGGCATCGGTGGTGTGGAGGATGGTTTTATCGAGAAGAGTGGACATATTGGAATGGAAGGTAATGAAAATGTGGTACGTCATCCCGGAATTTTCTGGAAGTTAAAGGATTTTGAAGTATCAGAAGTTATTCCAGAAAATATCTGGGATCTTCCGTTGTTTTGAAAACTTTTAGAAAAGGAAAAATAATTTCTATGGATTCTCACGCTACGCTCAGAATGACAGAAAGGAGAATTATTTATATACTTTTGTAACCAAAAGTACCAAAAGTTTTGAAAGAGGAAAAACTCGCAGACATAGCTAATGCTAGAACATCTGCACGACTTGCATGCTGCTCAAACAGTTTCCTCTCTCAGGCTCTCTCATTTTCTCCCGTTTCTTGGAAATGTTTGCTGTTTTTTCGATTGCTTTGTGCCTCGCAATGACGAGTCGATCAGGGGATCCTGAAACAAGTTCAGGATGACGGTAGTACGACGACTTTATAGACTTTATGAACTTTACAGACTTTCGACTATCCCCATTCTACCTACATTTTGCTTTTTTGAAAGAGTGACAGGAAAATATTTTTGACAATTTATATGGAGTCAGTATTATGAATTTAACCAATTTTGGTCAAAAACAAAAGAGACGGCGATCTGTCTCAACTTTTAGAGAGGTTTTTTATGAATCCTGTAGTTATTTCTGCTCCGGTTGCTATCTCTATAATGATGATTGTTTTTTTTAACATCATTATGTTGATAGAACCCACAAGAGGAACTTTTCGAGATCACAAATGGTGTCGGGTGTGGTTCTTCGGTATTAGCCTCACTGGATTACCAGTGGCACTCATAATTCCTCCAAGCTTAAATTTTTGGTGGGGATTGGTTGTCGCTGTTAATCTAGTGGCATATATAATTACGGGTTTGATAAAGAACAAACCTATCGAAACAAAACAACAACAAAACTCTCAATAATATCCAATTACCCCTCAGTCTTTCTGAGTTGTGGTATTGGAATTCTTCACAGAGGCCCCTCTTCGGAGGGGTTTCGACGTTTATGGACAGATTTTTGTGACAAAACTTTTAGAAAATGGAAGATATTTATATACTTTTGTAACCAAAAGTACCAAAAGTTTTGAGAGAGGAAAAACTCGCAGACGTAGCTTTGCTCTTCATCTGCACGACTTTCATACTGCTCAGACAGTTTCCTCTCTCAAACTCTCTCATTTTCTCCCGTTTCTTGGAAGTATTTGTTCTTTGAGCTATTGGTACTAGATTGCCTCGTGTCTCGTAATGACGAGTTATTCAACTTTATAGACTTTACGAACTTTACAGACTTTAGACTTTTTGTGTATTTTCTTTTGCAATTACCTGGCTTTTTCATATAATCTCGGTGCCTTATTTTTTAGGGCAGATTTTTTGGCCTTATATGGCGAATGTAGCTCAGTTGGTTAGAGCGCTAGACTGTGAATCTAGAGGTCGTGGGTTCGAAACCCATCACTCGCCCCATAATATAGAAATTTAGAGGATAGAAACTGAGAAACTGAGAATCATTATTCCAGGATTAAATCCGAGAATGATGTAAAAAGTTTTTCTCAGTCTCTCAGTCTCTTTGTTTCTTAATATCTTTTTTACTTTTTATTCCTAATTATTTTATTCTTTATGGTTAAAGTTCAAGACTTTGGTGCGATTCTCGCAGAGAGCGCTCCTGTCTCGGCTCCACAAATGGGCGAGATCGTCACTGGTACAATTCTCAGTGCGAATCAAAAAATGATCCTCATTGATCTTAATGGTCAATTTACAGGTATCATCGCCGGAGCTGATATGCACTCATCTACCGACGATGTTACTCATCTCGAAGTTGGTGATAAAGTAGAAGCGATGGTAATCGCTGATGACGAAAATTCTGGTCTTATCGTAATGTCACTCCGAAAAGCAAGCCAGGTTCGACTTATCGAACGACTCCACACAAATTTTGACTCAAAAGAAATCCTTACTGTTATTCCAAACGAAGCAAACAAATGAGGTCTCCTCGTTGATCTCGATGGAATGAAAGGATTTATCCCAGTATCACAACTTACTCCTCTTCACTACCCACGTGTTGAAGGTGCAGATCCAGAAAAGATTCTTGAGCACTTGAATCGATTGGTTGGAAAACCTTTCAAGGTTCGAGTTATCAACGTTGACACTGATGGAAAAAAGATTATTTTCTCTGAAAAAGCGGCAGTTGAAGAACAGCGTTCTACAGCATTTGCTTCTCTCAAAATCGGAGATGTGGTTGATGGATCAGTTTCAGGTATTCTTACGTACGGTCTCTTCATTACATTCAATGGTCTTGAAGGTCTCGTTCACGTTTCTGAAATCGATTGGGGACACGTATCTGATCCAAGCAAATTCGCGAAGATTGGTGATGCTCTCAAAGTAATGGTTATCGGTATTGAAGCTGACAAAATCAGTCTCTCTATCAAACGACTTCGAGCAAATCCATGGGATGAGCTTGCTAAGAAATTCCAAGTTGGTGATATTATCGAAGCTCCAGTAGTTAGAATATCTAACTTCGGTGTATTCGTAGCTCTACACGGAGGAATCAATGGTCTTATCCACCTTTCTGAGATTTCTAACACTATCGTGAAGAATATCGAAGATTTCGTTCATGTTGGTGATATCATCAAAGCAAAAATCATCACTTTCGAACCAACTGAGAAACGAATCGGTCTCTCTATGAAAGCTCTCGAAGAAGGTACTCCAGAAGTATCTGCTGAAGAGAAAGCTGAAAAGAAAGCAAAAAAAGCTAAATCTGAAGACGTAGTAAATGTAGAAGCTGCTGAGAATAAAGAAGAGAAAAAACCAGCGAAGAAAAAGAAAGTAGAAGAAGCTCCTGCTGCTGAATAATTAGATTTAAAGAATTGATCCCGGGGTTCCTGCGAACCCCGGGATCTTTTTTTTGTTCCGTCATTGTGAGGAACGAGGCAATCTAGAAAATAATATGTCATCCCAGAATTTTCTGGATATCTTAGGATTTCGGAGTTACGAAAGTTTTCCCAGAAAATATCCGGGATCTTCCGTTGTTTTGAAAACCTTTAGAAAAAGAAGATGTTTTTATAGATTCTCACGCTTCATTCAGAATGACCACGGAGAATATTTATATACTTTTGTAACCAAAAGTACCAAAAGTTTTGAAAGGAGAAAAACTCGCAGACATCGCTAATGCTAGACATTTGCACGACTATCGAACTGCTCAAACAGTTTCTCCTCTCAAACTCTCCTATTCTCTCCCGTTTCTTGGAAAGAATTGCGTTTTTTTATCGAAACATTTTTTCATACACCTTTTTCAATAATCTCGCGTCGTCGAGGGCTGAGTGTTTCTGATGATTTTCGAGTGATATTCCATATTTCTCGGCAAGTTCTTCTGGAGTGGTTTCTGGGGCAATTCATTTTGAAAATAACAAGCTCGCGAAATCGAGTGGAATCCAGAAAAATGGAACCTCAAAGACTCAGAAGAGTCCGCAGATTCCCATCCAATCAAAAGAATTGACGTACGATAAAAAATAAGGTTTTTCATCTCCTACAAATTTGCGAATCTTATCGCGAGCTTCTTGTTTTGAGATGATATTTCCGATGAGATGTGGTACTACATTTTCTTTCGTGAAATCATTGATTTGAGTGGTTGTTTCGATCTCAAGAGAGAGTTCTTCATCATTTTCTTTTATGAGAGTAAGTGAAAGAAACTCTGTTCCATCAGGATAGAGTCCAGTGAATTCGCCGTCGGCAAATATAATTTTTCGCATAGTATTTAGGTCAGGAAAAAGCCTCTCGTTTCTGAGAGGCTTCAAATTATTATTCTTTACAGAGTCCAGTATAGTGAGTTTGTAGATCTGCTTTCTTTGCGAGTTTTGCTATCTTCTTTCCATCACACGCTATCGTTTTCGCGAAGTCTGAAGGATTGAGGGCTTCGAGTTTTGCGATGGCATCGAGAGAATCTGAGAGTTTTCCGAGGATATAGAAGCTTCGGTATCGGATTCGATATACATCCGCGTTTGATTGATCTTTTGCTATATATGAATTAGAGAGACTGAGCGCCTCAAGAAGTTTGTTTTTATTGTAAGCATTCTTGATTTGATCCACTGTTACATCTTTGATTGGAGTGGTGGGAATAGTGATGGATGTTGTCGCAGCTGTGGTAGTGGAGCTATTTGAGGTAGTAGTCGGAGCTTTTACAGAACCATCGAGATTGAATTCGAGGAGTTTTCCTTTATAGAGTGGATTTTTGATACGGATTCGAGTTGCTTTTGCAAAAGGATTTGAACCAGAAATTGTCGTATAGAGTTGTACTCTTTGGTCGAGTTTGAAGAATCCTATTTGTGTGATTGTGAAGTTTTTGTCGTATTGGTAGAGGAATTTATATGGAAAAGCTGTTACTCCAGCTTCATTTTTTCCATCATCGATAGCGATGAAAAATGCATTTGGCTCGATAAATTCGTACATTCCGATAGTGGCGCTCGCATCAATCTTATTATCAGTAAGAAGTCGAGGAAGAATATCGTTGGTAATAGCGACAAGTTTATCATATTTTTCAGTTCCTGTTGATTCTACTTTTACCGGTGGAGTAGTTGTTACGACTGCTTCTATGACAGGTTTTGTTGGAGTTGCGGTAATTGCTGTTGGATTAACGGAATTTTTTAGAGCTGCGATTTCCGTCCAGAGATTTTTATTCTCTGCCTCGAGAGCTTTGATGCGATCCTCATTTTTTAGGAGCATGGCACGAATAACTTCGATCTCAGTAGGCTTTGTCTCTTCAGCAGAAACAAAAGAGGGAAACAGAAGGCTTCCTATAACGAGGAAGGTAAGCATTTTTTGTGTTCGCATAGTTGATAAAAAAAGTGTTAAATATCCAATGTAATATAAGGAAATATCTAAAAAAATCAATTCAAAATTATATACCCAATATAATTTAGTTTTCGAATTTCCACTTATTTTTTTCTCATACAATAGACCCGCCTCGCCTGTCGGCGAGGGGCGAACACTTTGTTTTTATTGTAGACAAGCGATAATTTTTTTGATCGGGGCGTAACTTTTTCTGTGAATGGAGCAAATTCCATAGTTTTCGAGCATTTTTTGGTGAAGAGCGGTTCCATAGCCTTTATGCTTCTCGAAGCCATATTCCGGAAAGTCTTTCGCATATGTTTCCATGATGGAATCTCGAGTAGTTTTTGCGATAATGGAAGCAGCTTTTATTTCATTGATTTTTGAGTCTCACCTGATAATAAAATCGATCGGAAGATTATTTCATTCAAAAATATAATTATCGTTTCCGTCGACTTGAATTTTTTTAATTTTTTCAGGAGCTATTTTTGTAAAAAGTTCTTGCAAAGCGAGCTCCATGGCATATTTGTTTGCTTTTTTTATTCCGATAGTATCGATGATCTCGGAAGCTACGATACCAGTTCCATAGAAAACATGTCCGGATTGTACGAGTGCCTCAATAAGATTTCTTGCTTGTTCGCGTTTTTTCGGATTCAGTTTTTTTGAATCAAAAAGATAGGGAAGGAGTTTTTTCACTTTTGCATTTTTCTGATCAAAAGTGCAAACACTTGCGACCACGGGTCAGGCCCAAGGTCATCTTCCGGCTTCATCGATACCGATAATAAGCATAATAGTTACAAAGTTACAAAGTTACAAGGCACGTCATCCTCGGGCTTGACCCGAGGATCCACCACGACCGATTCGTCACTCGCGAGGAAGCACGACGAAGCAATCTAGATGAATTGAGAGTTGTGTTGTAGATTGCTTCGTGCCTCGCAATGACATGACGACATTTCTGTTTTTTAAGGGATTCCTCGGCTTCGCTCGGAATGACAATCACCAGTTAAAATCATCTTTCATTCACCATTCTATTTCCTCTCTATTTTTTTGCAATAAATAAATTTGACTTCACCCTCTCTTTACTTAATATTAACGCAGTTCTATCCTTTATGTTTCTTTTGCGTATGCCAGATATTTTTGAAGCTTATAAACAGCAAAAAATGAAGAAAAATATTGTTATCGTGACGAGCGCGCTCGTATTCGCTTTGATGGTTAATTTTGTCCTTATCGGTACGAATGTCTGACAAAAACTTACTGCTTCGGTTACAAATTTTCAAACAGAAAAAACAGTAGTAGTAAATAAAGATATTTCTCTTGTTGCAGAGCGACCAGATACGAACCTTCTTTCCTTAGAATTAAATACAAATCTTAGTGCAGTGACTGAGATGCGGGTGAGTTTTCTCTATGATACTTCTACCTTAACACTCAAAGATTTTTTCTCTGAAAATAAGAGTGTAGAAATTATAAAAATGACGAATGAATCAGGAATCGTAACTTTGAATCTTCACTACAAAGAACCACAGAATTTCTCAGCAAATACAAAACTTTTAAGCATTGTCTACGAAAGAAAGGTTTCTGACAAAAAAACAGTAGTAAATCTTGCAGAAACAAGTTTTGTCACAAAAGAAGGTACCTATGAATTAAAAAGTGTGCCTCTAGAATTCTAGAAAAAACCTGAAAAAATCTTCTCCAGGATCAAATTATTCTGGAGATTTTTTATTTTTATAGTTTAAAAATGGCTTATATATAACAAAAACAGTATATTATATATTTAGGTATATATGGAGTATATAAATTTTTATTTTTCCTTTGATTTTTTTTGCAAACACTCTATACTCATTCTCGAGAAACAAGAACTTCTCTTTTCTTTTACCCTTTACACAATTATTTTATGACAGACAATAAAAAAGAAGCACTCAATCAAGCGCTCGCAATGATCGAAAAACAGTTTTGAGCTGGTTCTATCATGAAACTCGGAGAAAAAACTCATTTTAAAGTAGAGACATTCTCATCTGGTTCTGTATCTCTTGATGATGCACTTGGTGGCGGATATGCGAAAGGTCGAGTTATCGAGATTTATGGTCCAGAATCTTCAGGAAAAACAACACTCACTCTTCATGCGATTGCAGAGTGTCAGAAAGCTGGAGGAACCGCTGCATTTATCGATGCTGAACATGCACTTGATCCAGAATATGCTCGAAAGATCGGAGTTAATACTGATGAACTTATCATTTCTCAGCCAGATTATGGTGAACAGGCACTCGAGATTGTCGATGCTCTTGCGCGATCCGGAAGTGTCGATCTTATCGTTGTGGATTCCGTAGCAGCTCTTACTCCAAAAGCTGAGATCGAAGGAGCGATGGGTGATCCTCAGATGGGACTCCAAGCTCGACTCATGAGTCAAGCACTTCGTAAGATTACAGCAGTACTTGGTAAGTCAAATTGTACCGTCATTTTCATTAACCAGATTCGAATGAAGATCGGAGTTATGTTTGGGAATCCTGAGACAACAACAGGTGGAAACGCTTTGAAATTTTACGCTTCTCAGCGACTGGATATAAGGCGGAAAGATCGTATCGAACAAGGAACGGGTGATGACAAAGAAGCAATGGGAAATCGTGTAAAAGTAAAGGTAGTCAAAAATAAGATTGCTCCACCTTTTCGGGAAGTTGAATTCGACGTGCTCTTTAATGAAGGAATCTCGAAAGTCGGAGAAATTCTCGATATTGGAGCTGATAAAGATGTGATTAAAAAATCCGGAGCATTTTATTCCTATGGTGAGACAAAGCTCTGACAAGGTAGAGAAAATGCGAAAGAATTTCTTCGGGCGAATCCTAAGATCGCAAAAGAAATCGAAGATAAACTTAAAAAAGCAAAATAATAAATAATGAATTTGATTATTGAATAATAAGTCTCTTTTTTGGAGGCTTATTATTTTTTTCGGCTTCGATTTGCTTTTTTAAGTGTTTTTGGTTATAATAGAGCTTACAAAAAGATAATTTTGTTTTTATGACTGATAATAATTCGACTAACCTTTCAAATATTTCTCTTTCAAGTAAAGAGGGGCTTTTGATTACGACACAGTCGATAGCAGCTCAAATTCAAGCACAAGTAGATAATTTACTACCACAACAAGTAGCGAGACAACAATGAAACATTTTCTTTTTTACAATTTCCCGTATTGCTGATATATTTAAGTGAACCAATCCTTCTGAGATGGCAAATCTCGTTGATGCCATGGGAACATTACGAAGAGGTGTAACTAGTGTTTCTCCAGGAATCATTCAAACAAAAGAATCAAACCCAACAAATATTATACCCCTTCAAATACAAACAAAACCTACAGAATTAGTAAATAAACCGGCTGCATAGTCTCATATGATTACACTTACATCTAAAAAACAACTCACACCCGATGTTTTCGAACTCGTGTTTGAATCAGCTGTCATTATCCCTCTGCGAGCATGACAGTTTTTTATGTTTATATTGGCCTCAGGTCTGAGGAGGGCATATTCTGTTGCTTATAGTGATGGAATACGACATTTGTTTATTATCAAGCGTCTCGAAGATGGGAAGGGCGGAAGCAAGGAAATCTGTGATCTGGAAATTGGTGCGAATGTAGAGATTATGAATCCACTCTGACATTTTGTGCTTCAAGAGGATAACACGTCGAAACTTTTTATCGGAACTGGAACCGGCTTTGCTCCATTATATTTTCAGATTCGTAGGGCACTAGATGTGAAAATTAAAGAAAAACTTCATTTTATATTCGGAGTTCGTACCAGAGAAGATGTGTTTTATGTGGAGGAGCTTGAAAAACTGAAAAAAAATTATGCGAATTTTGAATTCTCGATATACTTGAGCCGCGAAAAAATCGAAGGTTTTGAAAATGGATATGTAACCAGTTTTCTTACCAAACAAAATACAGATTCTTTCGATGAATTCTATATTTGTGGAAGTCCAGCTCTCGTACGAGATGTACGAGAAAAGCTCGAATGAAATGGGGTTTCAAAAGAAAAAGTATTTTTTGAACAATATTAAGAAATTATAAATTTTGAATGATAAATGCTAAATGAAATCAAAAAAATTTATAATTTAAAATTTATAATTTAAAATTATAGTTGTTATGGCAGGAATGGAAGATGTAAAAGTTGGTAAAAAAGTTCTCGTTGATGGAACACCACACGAAGTAATGAAAATGGAACACGTAAAAGTAGCTCAAGGAAAGGGTCTTGAACGATGTGTTCTAAAAAATCTTTTTACTGGAAATACGGTTCAACGAACGTTTCGTGAAGTTGATACGGTTATACCAGCGGATATTGGGTATCTTAACACTGAATATCAATACGCAGACGGTGAAGGTTTCCATTTTATGGATACTGATACATACGAACAGATTGATCTTCAGAAAGAAGTAGTCGGTGATGCTGAATTTTTTCTCGTAGAAGGAAACAAAGTTATTCTTATGACCTTCGAAGGGCGACCAATCAATGTTAATCTTGAAGCATCAGTTATTCTTGATGTCGTCGAGACTCCTCCAGGAGAAAAAGGTGATACTGCAACCGGTGGTAAAAAACCAGCAACTCTCTCTACTGGACTCGTAGTTCAGGTTCCGCTTTTTATGAAAGTAGGTGATCGACTCAAAATCGATACTCGAACTCATGAGTATCTTGGACGAGCATAAAAAATATTTAATCAAAAAATCTCCAGAATTTTCTGGAGATTTTTTATTAGGCAGCAAGTCGAGCTTTTCTCTTATCAACCAGTTTTTGATAGCCATTTTCGAAGAAATATATATTTTTATCGATGACAAGTTTGGAATATGTTATTTGAACAGATTTTTCGTCTAATCCGGCAGCTCTAAGTTTGTCCATAAAACTTTCATGCTGAATCTCAGGTGGTGTGTTTGATTGAACTGGATTTTTCCAAGCATCTCAATACCCATTGTCTGTGCTGTTATAATTCCAGATAGCAGTCGACCAATCAGCAATAATTTTTGCTATTTTCAATACTTGTTCATTGTTGAGATGGTAGAGCATGAGAATATTGACTGTTCGATTGCAGGTATCTCACTTGATCGCTGAAGTAGTTTCTTCTTGTTCTTCGATAGGAATCACTCGACTTTCTAGTGAACTATTCTGGATCATCATTTCATTAACGAGCGTTTCAATGGTAATTTTTCTGGAAGCAATATCGGCTACTTTGCATATAAGATCTGGAACAATGCGTTTTTCTGGATACCCAAGGCAATTGATCCCGATTTTTTCAGCCGCTACGATAAAATCAATAATTTTATCCTGAAGAGATTTTGGATATTTTCTGAGAGATTGATATTCTCGATTCAATAATTGAGACTCTATTTCTTTGGCAAGAGTCATAAGGATTGCATCCTTAGTACAAGAAACAAGTGCAAACTGCCAATCTGTTGGTAAATTTTGAGATCTTGAAAAAATCAATTCTGCAGGTTTTGGAATTCAAGTGTGATTAGTTACCATAAAAAATCGTACTTTAATGATAGTCCGATATGGGATTTAGTTGCCTATATCACACATCATTGTACTAAAAAAAGTCGATTTTGGCAAATTTTTTATTTTTTCTGATTTTTTGAAAGAACTCGTAGGTATGCTTTATGAACCTCGGCTCCCATTTTATCCCAAGAAAATTCTTTTACTCGTGCGAATCATGTCGTAACGAGCTGTTTTCGAAGTTCCTCATTTGCGTCGATTTCTATCATCGCTTTTTTCATAGATTCGAGACTGGTCGGATTGAAAAATAGTGCTCCGCCCGGACCCGCTACTTCCGGCATACTAGAGACATTTGATGATATAATCGGAGTACCGGTTGCCATGGCTTCGAGAATCTGAAGACCAAATCCTTCATAGAGTGAAGGAAGTACATAGGCTCGTGCCGCGGCATAGAGCTGACCATAAACTTCTTCATCTACGAATCCGAGGATTTTGACATTTTTCTGGAGATTTTCTGCGATGATTGTATCGCGAACTTCTCGATAAACCGTATCTTCTTTTCCAGCGATGGCAAAATCCACATCAAGACCGTCTTTGAGTGCGAGTGCGTAAGACTTGAGCATTCGAACCATATTTTTATGATCTCGCCACACTCCGGTATAGAGATAGAAAGGTTTTTTGAGATCAAATTTATCGCGTACTTTCTGGAGTTCTGCTTCCGAATAATCAGATCGAAACGTTTTCGTATCTGCTCAGAGATAAACTACTTGAATCCTATCTTCGTTTATTTTCGTTATCTCTACCACATCTTTTTTCGTGTTTTCACTCATGGCAAAAATATGTTTTGCTTTTTTTACTGCAGATTGGAGTGTGATATTATAGGCAAATCGATGATGAGCACTGATCATTTTCTTTCCAGGATAGAAAGAAATCGTGGTATCGTGGATTGTGACGACGCTTGGTCGGAAGTAGAAGATTGGAGAATTGAAATTCGTAAAATGCATGAGATCGAGTTTTTCTCGGTAGAGTATCCAGAGAAATTTTGTCTGTTCGCCATAAGAATAGTGTTTTGTATTGACGAGCACTTTTTTGAATTTTGGATTTTTCGGGATATAGAGAGAATACTGGGGTTCGTTCATAAAAAGCACATACTCATTTTCTGTGTCGTTTTTTTCGAGATAATTCACGAGTTCGTACGTAACGCGACCGATACCAGTAAAAGTCGTGGAGAACATGCGACAGTCGATTCAGATTTTCATGGGATAGTTACAAGGTTACAAAGTTACAAAGTTGTCATTCCGACCGGAGCGATAGCACAGTGGAGGAATTCATTTTACTCAAGTTTTAGGAGATCCAGTTTTAAAAATTCTTAGAAGAGAGGAGAATATTTATATACTTTTGTAACCAAAAGTACCAAAAGTTTTGAAAGAGGAAAAACTCGCAGACATAGCTTTGCTCGTCAGTTGCACGACTTACAGCCTGCTCAAACAGTTTCCTCTCTCAAGCTCTCTCGTTTTCTCTCGCTTCTTGGAAAGATTTGTTTTTATTTACCCTTTACTTTAGATTAATCTTTCTTACACTTGGTGGCAAGTATATAGAAAAATTATAAAACAACAATATGAAAATTATTGATTTTGTCGCAATAAGGTCGGGGGATTCTGAAGCAAGTTCAGAATGACGATTTAAAACAGTCATAAAAGTAAAAGTAGTTACTCGTCAGCCGAAAACTGAATTTTTTTGAGTGCTTGATGATGGAACATTGAAATTTCGTCTGAAAGCGGTACCAGAGCAATGAAAAGCAAACAAAGAGCTCATCAGATTTCTCTCTGATGAGCTCAGCGTGAATAAGTCGAAGATAGAAATAATTTCTGGAGCTACGGATAGTATGAAGATGGTGAGGATTATTATTTAAGCTGCCTCTTCCTCATCTTCATTTATTTTACCAGTAAGATTGCTGATGTTTTTTGCAACCTTATTTTTTGTGTTTGTCTGGGTTGACTCTACTGTTTTTGCTCAGCCAAAAAAACCTTCTATTACATTATGAACCACTTCTTGTTGTTTACTTGGTTCACTTACATTGTTTTTTACTTCGAGTTTTTGGATGTAACCGAGAAATTCAAGAGCTTTTTGATCAACCTTTCTTGCAACAAGTCCTGGATTTTTTATAAAACTATTTTTTTCATCTAGAGTAGCTGGAAGTGGTATTCTTTTTGCAATTTCCTGATACCATGAAGTAGTGTTTACTTTCTCGATATCCTGTGCATTCGCGAATTTTTCTATAAAGGTATCCATAAGAATCTTTGAAAGATGTTTATAGGCTTTGATTCGGAAAGCCTTTGTTTGTTCTGGAGTTGCCTTTCCTGGTCCGGGAGCCTCCATTGTTTTTATCATTTCGAGCTGTTTTACCATTGAATCGGTAACTTTATTTTCGAGATCAGTCTTCGTATTGCAACTTTGATCGAGAGAAGCTATACTCTTTTTTACATAGTCCTTTCATCCGATAGCCATTAGATAAGAATGGTCAGCATTGTAGACATCGTTTTTTCGATGTTCATCTTTGATTTCATGTTTTCCAGAAACTGCCCTTGCCTTTGCAAGATATTGCTTTACATTAGCATCTTCTGATACAAGCATAGTGAGGTCAGTAGTCATTTGAAGTTTTCCAATCATTTTTCCTCCATGTTCTTTCCAAAATTCGAAACAAGCCTTTACTATCTTTTTTTCAGATTCACCCTTTTGTTTCATTTCCTCGATAGCCCTTGCTTGATCGCCTGCCTCTTTGCTTATGGTATAAGCAAGAGATACTACAGCCTTCCCAAACATGTCCACATCATTTGGGGCTGCGATACATTCGAGAATTGGAATGGAACATCCTGATCCGATTCATTTAAATGCGTTTGCAAGATCCTGATGCCAAGTTTTTGGTGCACCACTCATAACGAGTGCAAAAGGAATTTCACTAATAAATTTTGGGTTTCCATCTCATTTCCCCACCAAATCAGGGAAGGCTCCTTTAAGAGCAAAATAATCTCATTCCGTTAGAAATTTTTTACAGAGTTCTAATTTTCCGGTGAAAGTATTAAACTTCTTTGAGTCATCAAGTCCATCTTTTTCCTTTTCATCTTTTCCGCTTTTGACTTTTGCTTTTGCTTCTTTAAAGAAATTAAGTCGTCGTTTTGGTGGAGCTTGATTTTTTCATTGAGCTTTTAGAAGTTCAATGATAAGATCTTCTTCGACTTGTTGGGTGGGTTTTTCCGGATCTTTTTTCTGATCGTTCATATACTTCGTGAAGATGGCATCTCAGATCTTACCTCCCATAAATTCATACCACATATATGTGCCACGATAGTCAATAAGACCCTCTCCATAGAGTTGACCAAATTTTCAGAGTGTCCACATAAGTGCCGCCTCTCGTTGTGGTTCCGAAGCATTCTTTGTTTTTATGATATCTATAACTCGATCGATATTGAGTCGACCGACGATCTCCTCCATCAGTTTCTTTTGAGCTCATTCTACACGATTTACAAGATCATGTTTGAGACTATCAGGAAGAGTTTTTCCGAGCGTAAGAGCAAGTTCTGCTGCAAGAAGATCATTTCCTTCCTTGAGACCATCTTCGATAGCTTTGAACCACTGTTTTCATCATGCTATTACCGTAATTAGACTATGATTTGAGAAGAGCCATGTCCCAAAATTATTTTTTCGAGATATATCAAGTTCTTTTGGTTTTTCTTGATGGACGTGATCACTATCAAGCTTTGGCTTATATTCAAATTTCTCGGCATGCATCAAAAATTCATCTTCTCGAAGGGTTCTTTTTACTGGCTTGAGCATTTTTGAGGTCTTTTTTCCATCTTTTCCTTCTTTTTCATCAAGCTTCCCCTCAATAAGTATTATTTTTCCATTTTCAAAACTTTCAATCTTAGCACACATATCTCATTTCCCTATGAGATATTTAATTTCTCATTTGTCGGTTCATTTGAGATTTGGATCATCTGGATAGAGTTTTCCATGTTCTATGACAACATTACGAAATCCTTCAGTGACAGCTTTTGTTCCTGATAATTTAAGTCTTTCCATGAGCTCAGGAATATTTCAGACTTTTCCGACCCGCTTCGCATTGCCTTGAAGAAAGGCTTGATAGAAGAATGAAAAATTCATGATATGGTCATTTACGGCTCATTCTACCTCTATTCATGAAGAGGTAACTTTCTTAATGCGAGCAGAAAGAGTCTCCCCATCTACCGTATACAAGAAAGCTGTTCCTGCAGTAAGTTTATGCTCAATACCTTTTGGATCTTGAGCATTTATGAGTGATTCAAGTTGGTCGATTGTATCAATTTTTGTCTCATGAGCATACTCGTTTATATCCTTCTCTTTCGCTATACTTTTTAGAGTTGCTTTGTCTATGATTTGGGTTTCCGGTGGTATATTATTGAGAAAATTTACATATTCGTTGAGTGTTTTTGTCTCGGATTTTCCATCGAGACTGTTTGGATCGAGATAACCGTCAGCATAATTGAGGGTTCTAAAAACTATACCACCATCATCCATTTTATCCACTATAACATAGGCGTTTTTCTTTTCGTTTTCTTGTGCATAAGGAATGGAAAAAATTTTTCCTGGAACCACATTGTCTTGTATTTTTGGAAATTTTTTTTGTATACCGGTAACATCCTCGGCTAATATTTTTTTTAATTCTGCCAGAGTTCCTATTTTCTCACCTTTTGTTACTTCTTTCACAGTTTTTTCCACCTCTGTCGTAATATTGGACATGAGTTCTTTGTCTTGCAATATCTTATCAACACTAGCATTATTTACCATAATACCAGCTTTTGTTGGATCATTTGTGTGATTGAGGGTAACGCGGACATTTTCGAGTGAAAATTTTTGAGAAAAAAATGTTAATCGATCTTTTTCATCAGGAAATTTTTCTTTGATATGAGGATATTCAGCATCAAATTTAGCAAGAAGTTGTTTATAGGCCTCATCTTGTTTGATGATTTTGAGATCAACAAGTTTTTGAAGTGAGATAATGGGTAAAAACATAGCGAGAAGACCACGTTTTTGTTCCGCATTAAAGCCATGAGAAACGATTTCGATAAAGTCATCTTCATGGATAATTCATTCATCTCGAAAAAAAGCAAGACTTTGACGAGCATTTTCAGGAAGAGACTCAAATTCTATATGAAGTTTTTTGAAGAAATCTTTGTGGGAAAATTTTACTGGAGTATTTTCTAAAAAAATCTCTTTCATAAAAGCATTTCGAGTCTTTTCTGTTTTGAGTATGGAAGATATTTTCGTGAGTTTTAGTTTTTTGATTCATTGTTTCAGTGCAGCTTTTTGTTCTACGGAAAGATTGTATTCTGTATCAATTCTAGAAAAAAGTGCATCGCGCTCTGCAATAATTCGATTACCTCTACTAAACACTTCAGATTGAAAATCGAATTTATTCAGTTTAGTGACATCAAGATGACGATATTTGTTTGATTTTGCTCGAAATGTTTGAAGTTTGGTAGCAAAAATTGGATTGAGGGTGGTTGAAGAATTAGTATCAAGAACATCGTCAATAAAATCATTAAACTCTTTTTCATTCTCATCTCGCTTACCATGAATACTCTCTACAAATTCTCAAATAAACTCATCCATTAACCTAGAATCTTGGCTATTATTAGAGGTCTCTATGGATTCTTTTTCCTTGGTATTCTCATTCAAATCGCTCATAGGTTTTTAGATAGAATATAATCCCCTTGATTATACTTGATTTGCCCATAAAACGCAAATTTCGACATATATTTTTCTGATTGTCTAAAAATTGTTTTGACTTTAATTATTAGCACTATATAATAGTAAGTGCTAAATAGTATAAAATAATTGAATTGTGCTGAAAGAAAAACTAAATATAATGTACGAAAATATATTCTTCGATCAGCACATACATTAGCCCTAACTTGCTATTATATGAATCTCGATCGTTTCACTCTTTCTGCTACGAAACGTCTTCAGGAATCTGAGGAACTAGTTCGTAGTTTTTCTCATCCTGCACTTGACTCTATTCATTTGCTTGCTGCTATTCTTGGATCTTCCGATAGTATTGATCGGGAGCTTTTGCGTCGACTCTGAGTCGATGAATGAGTGCTCTGACAAAAAGTAAAAGAGATGATGGATCAGATTCCGCAAGTGACTGGAAGTAACACTATGGCGATGACACGCGAATTTACAGAAGTGCTCGGATATAGTGACATTGCTTCTCGAACTATGTTGGATCAATATATTACCGAAGAACATTTATTTCTCTGATTACTTGAAGCAGGAAAATCGCTCCAAGGGATTTTTTCAACTTTTCCAATGTTGACCGTAAAATCATGGAAACGAGAAATGGAAAAAATGAGAAAAGGTGAACGGGTTACATCAAATGATGCAGAAAATGTTTATGAAGCTTTAAAAAAATTTACGATCGATCTAACAGAACTCGCTCGGAATGGGAAAATTGATCCAGTGATCGGACGTGAAGATGAGATCAGACGAACCATCCAGATTCTTTCTCGTCGTAATAAAAATAATCCTGTATTAATCGGTGAGCCTGGAGTCGGTAAAACGGCAATTATCGAATGAATCGCTCGAAAAATCATAGAAAATGACGTACCGGATGTGCTGAAAAACAAACAAATCCTCTCACTCGACATGGGATCACTTTTGGCTGGTACAAAATTCCGTGGAGAATTCGAGGAACGACTGAAAAATGTGATCAAAGAAGTGGAGACTTCCGAAGGAAATGTCGTCTTATTTATCGATGAACTTCATTCCATCGTCGGAGCTGGAGCGACCGAATGATCTGCTGATGCTGGAAATCTTTTAAAGCCAGGACTGGCTCGAGGTTCTTTTAAGATGATTGGTGCGACGACGATCAATGAATACCGAAAATATATCGAAAAAGATGGAGCGCTGGAACGTAGATTCCAGACGGTGATGATCGAAGAACCGAGCGTTGATGATACCATTTCTATTATGCGTGGAATCAAGGATCGATATGAGACTTTTCATGGAATCCGAATCACGGATCGAGCGATCGTCGGTGCGGTCGAACTTTCGACACGATATATCTCGGACCGAAGACTTCCAGATAAAGCAATAGATCTTATAGATGAGGCGGCTTCAAGTGTCAAAATGACTTCTACGAGTAAGCCAGTGGAACTTGATAAACTCGAAAAAGAGATTCGTTCTCTTGAAATCGAGCGGGAAGCACTGAAAAATGAAGAAAAGATCGATGAAAAAAAGATTAAAGAATTGGAAAAGGAATTAGCTGGACTTCGGGAGACCTATCGTGCAAAACTTTCTCGATGGGAACACGAGCGAGATCTTATTCTTTCGTTGAAATCCAATAAAGAAAAAATCGATCGTCTCAAGCTCGAAGCAGATGAACAGGAAAGAAAATATGAATTTCAGACCGTAGCGCGAATTCGCTATAGTGATATACCGGCTATCGAACATGAAAATGAAAAAATCGATACGGAACTTACGGTCCTTCGAGAACAAGGAATCTCATATTTACGAGAAAAAGTGGATATCGAAGATGTGGCTTCGATCGTAGCACGATGGACAGGAATCCCCGTCTGACGACTCATCGAACAAGATCGAGAAAAATATCTTCATTTATTTGAACGGCTCGGAACTCGAGTGATCGGTCAGAATGAGGCACTGAAAGTCGTCTCCGAAGCGATCGCACGAAATAAAGCAGGACTTTCTGATGAGAAACGACCAATCGGAAGTTTTCTCTTTCTCGGACCGACTGGAGTCTGAAAAACTGAGACTGCAAAAGCTCTCGCTCACGAACTTTTTAATGATAAAAACGCTTTTGTCCGCGTCGATATGAGCGAATATATGGAGCCGCATTCCGTCTCGAAACTCATCGGATCGCCTCCAGGATATGTCGGATTCGATGATGGCGGACAGCTTACTGAAGCGATTCGTCGAAAACCATATTCCGTAATACTGCTTGATGAGATCGAAAAAGCTCACAGAGACGTTTTCAATATATTTCTTCAGATTATGGATGATGGACATTTGACGGATTCGAAATGACGAAAGGTAAACTTCAAAAACACGATTGTCATTATGACTTCGAATATCGGAAGTGAACTCTTTTACAGTAAAAAACCACACATCGGTTTTACTACTGAGGAAAAAACTGATGGAGCTGGGGAAAATGAGTGAGTGCAAGACGCGGTTCTATCTGAATTAAAGCGACACTTCAAGCCGGAATTTTTAAATCGAATTGATGAGATTATCGTTTTTAATGGAATGACAGAACAAATGCTTTTGGGAATCGTCGATATTCTTCTTAGTGAAGTCACTGAGATGCTTGTAAAGAAAAATATTACTGTGAGTTACGATATAAATCTTAAAAAAGCATTACTCAAAGAAGGATTTGATCCGCAGTATGGCGCTCGACCACTCAAACGAGCAATTACGAGATTGGTCGTGAATCCGCTTTCCGTGAAATTGCTGGCGGGTAAGATCGTTGATGGGGCGGAGATAAAGCTGGGAATAAAGAACGGAGAATTACTAGTTTCTTAACGACAAAACCCTGGTTGAACCAGGGTTTTGCGTTTTTAACCATCTTCTCAGAACGTGATAGGTGTCGGAGAGATGGAGGTTTTTGTGACAATGACCGTGACGATTCGTAGGCTCCCATATTGTGGCCAGATTTCGAGCTGCCACTGGCCGACGGGGACATTTTTGAAGGTGTCGGACCAGTTTCGTCCGTCCTTGTGTCCGTTATTGAAGCTTCCCACGATTACTTGAGATCCTCCCGTGTATTTGAGGGTGAATTGCACAAGAACGTTTCCATTCCCAGGTGAAGCAAACCAGAACTGGAAGTTTGGGCTTGCAACGGTATTGTCTGGGGGTGGGGGGATATAAGGAGGATTTGGGTAGATGATATCATCTCCAGCGGGTGTTCCGCTATAGGATAAAGTGTCGTCTATTCCATTTCCTCCAGGACTGTGGACAATCCATCCAGGAGAAGGTGAAGTTACCCATCGAAGCTGGAAAATTCTTCCCCAAGCATCTACTGGTTCACTGTTACCATTTATGGATCCTTGCCAGTAGGGACCGTTCCAAGCTGGATAAGCTCCCGCGAATACAGGAATGCTTGCGTGGCTGGGGTCAGATGCCCCGACTGCACTTTGTTGTGATAAAAACAGTAGGCTCCATCCGGGGGTTTTATCTCCGGGACGAAGCAGGACGGTAGGTGCAGCAGGCGAATAACCGAATTGCGCCATCGCACAGGCACTTCGATTCCGCCCAGCGGGATCGGGGAAAATACTCCCAAAAGCGGTTTGTATCGTTGTCTGGGTTTTCAGTCGATTTTGCAGGCTCCATTCACGAGCAAGATAGGGGGCGGCAGCTGCTGCCCCAATGACTAAAACACCAACAGCGAGAGCCAACCAGAGGAGTATATATCCTTTTTGGTTGGTATGGCTTCGAGTCTGAGACATGAAATACCTCACGGTTGACCCTGTTTTCAGGGTATGGGTTGATTGGTTTTTATTTGAACGAAAGGAATTATACTGTGAAGGTAGTGATTGTCAAAAAAACATTTCCATGTATAACTTCAAAAATCATATGACATATGAGAATAAAAAACTAATGGAAATACGAAACAAGCCTCCAGAAATGGAGGCTTGTGTCCCACTGACAACATCTCACATGAGAGTCATCAAGTGGCCTCATGGAGTCGTTGTGGTGGGTGGAGGTGTCTTCAAAATATCTTTCATTGCCTCGGTGAGACCGAGTTTCTCGACCAGCTTTTGGTTAAAGAGAGGTGTTGGTATTTTCTCTCCCGCGACCGCTAGTACTCGATTATCTTCGAGCCATTTTGGATCTGTGGCAAACACGGGAGCTTTGAATCTTACTGCGGCGGAAAGAATTACATTTGCAATTCGTGATCCCGGTCTTATATTGGGATCTCCATCAGGTAGAAATACAACGTAGCCTTTCTTAAAAGATTGCAGAACGATTTTGCTTACCTTTTCAAGACTTAAACCTTCCTCAAGGGTAATTATTCTAATTTTAAGTCCGGTTTTCTCCCCAGACATTGCGAACGCGAGTTCGCTTCCGGTAGCGGAAGTTTTGCTATCACTGCCTTTTGTTTCAGGGGTCTGGAAAAGGAGTATCCTTTCCATTTCTGGATAGAGTTTCTGTGTGAGTACAGATACTCCGTCGTAGTAGGCCTGTGCTGAGAGTGGTGTGCTGAGTAGAGTCAGCAAAGCGAAAGAGAGAAGATATTTCAAGGGACACCTCGATTGTGGTCTAAGACCATTTTTATAAATGCCTACCCATTTACAAATGAAGGAGAAATCTGGTAGGAGAAGGTGCGATTTGCCGGTTGGCCGCATAGTTATATTCAAAATTTTTGAAAAAGCAATATCAAATCTGGTTTCAAGACAGGATGCTATTATTCATTATAAAAATCTAAAAAACCTTTTCATAATATTGTACAAAAAACAAAGAAGCGCGCCGGAACGACGCGCTTCAAATGCTCTTTCATGTAATCCGGATCGCCTATTTAGCGCGGTCGGGACCAACCAATACAACTGAGAGTCCTTTTGGACTTGATGTGATATTTTTTTCCTTTCTGTTCCAGGCGAAATTCTTGGAACGGTGCGGGTTTTACTAGCCAAGGCGTGAGCCATTGACCTGCATTTTGTTGGGTGATCACTACCTTGTCGGCAGTGACTTCCCAGATGATACCCACATGCCCATACTTCTGAGCAGAGGAGGAGAAAACTATCACATCCCCCTTTTTGGGGGGTTCGGAACCGCCGTTCTTAAAAGGCTGGAGCCCCTTCTCCTCCGCTTTCGCGAAGTAGGAGAGGGCGTGGCCCGATCGAGTCAGGTTCCGATGTCCGTGTGCATAGAGCCATCTGTTTACGAACTCTACACACTCGAACTGGAGACCGAAGTCTCCGCGAATATCCTGACCGGAACGGTGGTGGTGGATAGTAATTCCATCTACCGTCGCGAGGACGGTCCCGTGGGCTGGTTCGGATCGATACCCGAGAGCCCACACTCCTGCAATTACAACCAAAAGGGTTGCGAGGCAGAAGCTGATGATGAGGACAAGTTGTTTCATCCTTTTTTCTCCTTCATCCATTGGATGAAGGCACGAATGCCTGCGATCGTGATAATGATCGCGAGGATGCCCAAAGGAATCCAGATACATCCAGCAGGAAGCTCGTCTCCTCCACCATCCGCGCGAAGCGGAGTGGCGAGGAAGAGGGTGATGAGGGCAAAACTAATGCGCTTCATGGTGAATCCTTTCCGGCTATTCGCCGAGGGGAAGATGAGGGTACTGTTCGTAGTCACCCTTCACTAGGTTTAGAATGGCTCGCTCCATGTATGTTACAGGGCGAGCGATGTTGATGTGGAATGGACGATCAGGAATAGAAAGCCACCAGTGGAGGCTCGACCATTTCCAGATTTTCTGTTCCAACTTGAGGGTTTCTTTGGTTTTTGCAAACCGAAACGCCTTTCCATTGGATGGTGTAACTTCTGTAATCCACACTGGTAGCATCTTCCCGTCATCTAAGAATGATTCGGAAGATTCGATGACAAGAGGATCACATCCCTCTGGGGAGTACATGTGAATGAACTCCCCGCCAGTGTAAACCACAACGTGTGAGTTGGAGTCTTCTTGGGCCTTTTCGATCTCATCTCCATGCCGAGTATTCGCCCAGCGGAACCCTACAAGGTAGAGTCCTCGTTGATCGAGCTTCGTCAGCATTTCGAGGAAATTTTCACTTTGGTCAGCCTGCCATTTCGTAGCAAGTTTTCCTTTGTTTTGACTTCGGAGCTGCCAAGCTCCACCTCGACCTTTGGCATGATTCAGCTTGATGCCAGATAGAAGATTGATTACCTTCCAGGCATATGGGGCACAGTTGTCCCCATCCATCTCACACCAGGGCATGATTGACGGTGCCTTTCGGCTCCGGATCATGTGGTTGCGGATTTGAGTTCGCTGTTCTGGAGTCAGGCGATCAGCCTGATTCCAGAACTCCTTTTCTTCCTGCAGAGCTTTACTCGCTGTAAGGCGAGCATAGAACCCAAAACAGGTAAAGAAGGCGACAACCACTAGGGTCGTCATCTTGTGTCTCCATGGCCAAAGGAGACACTGAACGAACCTACTTATTACTTTGTTCATGTGTGCCTCCTCGGCGGTTGTTTGGTTGGGTTTTTAAAGAGCGAATAGTAGACCAATATACGACCGTTGTCGATATCGGAATTACTTTTTTTGTGCGAGAAATTTGTCGCAACCTATATTTTATATTTAAAAATAAATAAATGTCAAATATATCTTCTTAGATTCTATTCCGAATGAGTAAATAAAAAATGAAGTGATTTTATTCACTTCATTTTTTAAGAGATATTTTTTCTGTTAAGATATTTTTTTCTCAAGTCGTACAACCGTCTCGATATGATTCGTATGGGGAAACATATCGACTGGAGTAATGTCTGTGACTCGATACTTATCAGTGGCAAGCAGAAGTCCGAGATCGCGGACGAGAGTTGCTGGGTTACAGCTGACATACACTATAATATTTGCATTGAATGCGAGAATACTCTCAGGTGCGGATGGATGCATTCCATCGCGCGGTGGATCAACCATGATGACGTCAGTCTTTTTTCCTGATTCGAGGAATACCTTCACGAAGTCTTCGACTTTTTCGTTCACGAATTTCATATTAGTGATTCCATTTTTGAGTGCGTTTCGTTCTCCATCTTTACTTGCTTCAGTGACAAGTTCGACACTATAGACACGTTCGAATTCTCTCGCCATGAGCATACCGATCGTACCGGTTCCAGCATAGAGATCGAGAAGAACTCATTTATCTTTTTCATTACCAGAAAGCGCGTATTCGAGCGCTTTTTTATAGAGAAGCTCGGCTCCATATGAATTTGTCTGGAAAAAACTTTTTGGATTGATGTCGAATTCGAGTCCAAGGAGTTTTTCTGTGATGGTCGGTTTACCAAAAATATTTATGACTTCACCAGTGACGATATCAGCTTTTCCAAAATTTTCGAGAATACAAGCTGAGACGATATTTGGATATTTTTTTACGAGATTCTGAATAAAATCTTTGATAAGTCTTTTTCCAGCTGGGTAATCTTCGTGATTGCTATTTACGCTAAAAATAAGCATGATCTCGCCAGAAAAAGAACCCTTTCGTATGACGAGATGTCTCCAAAATCCTTCAGATCGTTTCGGATCGTAAGTCGGTAAATCTGTACTTCGAGAAAATGTGTCCACTTCGTGAAAAATCTCGTTAATCTCAGTATCGGCAAGAACACAACTTTCACAGTTGATGATACGATCGAACGTACCTTGTTCGTGGAATCCGAAACGGAATTCATCACGAACTCATTCTCGATCTGAGATATATTTTCCCCAAGAAAACTCGACCTTGTTTCGGTATGCGAATTTTTCTGGAGAAGCGACGATTGGATGAAAAATAGCACCTTCGACTTTGTCGCGGATATGATGAAACGCTTCACGAACCTGTCATTCCTTGATTTTAAGCTGATTTTCATATTTGATCGGAAGCCATTTACATCATCCGTAGACTTGGATTCCTGGAGCCACTTCTTCTTCGAGCGGAGATTTTTTTACGATTTTGACAATCTGGCCTTCGATGAAGCTCGATTTGCTTCGGATGACACGGATGTCGACAATGCTTTCTGGGATGGCTCCACCGGAAATAAGAATTTTCTTGCCTTCGGCTGTGCGGGCAAGTCATTTTCCACCGAAGATGAGTTTTTCGATAGTGATATTTGAGAGGATGGTATCTTTTTTCATGGTAATTATTAGAAAAATAGAAATATTGACAAATTTATAGCTTATCTATAATAAACATTACAGGAGATCCTGTATTTTTGGAGATAATTATGCCTCCCGCTAGTTTGGAAGAAGGGTGGAACAACCTTGCGAAGAAGATGATTCTTTCTCTCGTATTAAAAAGGGAAGAAGAATTATCTGAATCGGATGAGTCTGAACGTCTTCAACTTCAACGTGCTCGCACGTGGGTTGAGGATGGGATGAGACGTATTTCCGGCAGTGTAGCTGCTCGTAAATATCTCAGAGGACTCATAACTAGGTATTTCCCTCAAAAGTAATGGATCGTTCTTGTTACTGTTAAGGCCCGTGTTCGATAGATTCGACCGGGCTTATCTTTTATTCAAATACACTTCTTTTATCGAAGCTTCGGTTCCGATGGCGATATTTTTACTTTTGCATTCATTGCATTCATAGTCGTATTTTTGTGGATGAAGTCGAGTAACTTCGACGATTTTTCCACAGTCTCGACAGTAGAATCGGACATCACCTCGATCTTCTACGAATTCAGTTTCTTTTTTCTTTCCGAAAGATGGGATATTGATGAGGTCGTTATATGCGGTAGTCATAAAATAGCGGGTTAGAGGATTAGAATATTAGCAGATTAGATATAGAGAGTTTGACCGGTGAATGCTTCATTTTTTGCAAAGAATACGAAACTGTCAGCGACTTCTTCTGGGGTTGTCCATCGTTTGAGAGGGGTATTTTCGATCACGGCACGTTTTGTCTCATCAGTATCTTCGTCCCACATTGGTGTAAGCGTTGGACCTGGTGCGATGGTGTTTACTCGGATATTTGGAGCTTCGGATTTTGCGAGATTCGCAGCGAAGTTCGTGAGAGCGGCTTTCGTCGTACAGTACGGAATACAGAGAGGATTTCCACTGATCTCGTGATTTCCGTGAATCGAAGAATTGAAGAGAATAATTCATTTCTTATTTTGCTGTTTCATAATTCGGATGAATTCCTGCGAACAGTACATAGCGCCGTAGAGATTTGTTTCAAAAGTAGTTTTTATATCTTCAGGCGTGATATTTTCGATTTTGTCATAAGGTCCGAGAATTCCAGCATTGTTGATGAGTATATCGAGAGTTCCGTGAAGCGCAATTATTTGTTCGAAAAGTCTTGTTACTTGTTTAGGATCAGAGATATTCGCTTGGATTATTTCAGCTTTTCCACCGTTTTTTAGGATGGTCTCTTGAACTTGTTTCGCTTCTTGTTGATTCTGAAAATAATTGATAATAACCTTGCTTCATTCACTCGCGAATCGTAGAGCTGTCGCGGCTCAGATGCCTCGAGATGCTCCGGTGATGAGGACGATTTTATTCTTGAGGTCGAACATAAGCGGTCTGTAAAGTCGTAAAGTAGTACGTCATCCCAGAATTTTCTGGAAGTTAAAACTATTCGAAGTATCAGCATCTATTCCAGAAAATATCCGGGATCCAGTATAAAAACATTTAGAAAAGATGAGGATTTTTTATATACTTTTGTAACCAAAAGTACCAAAAGTTTTGAGAGGAGAAAAACTCGCAGACATAGTTAATACTCAGTATCTGCACGACTCTCGACCTGCTCAAACAGTTTCCCCTCTCAAGCTCTCCCGATATCTCCCGTTTCTTAGGAAGATTTGCATTTTTATTATGGATGAGACTATTAATCAAACAATTTTCCTAAAAAGCCTTTTTCGTTTATATCGAGTTTCTTTTCTTTTGCGAGCGACATATAGAGTTCGTGTTCTTTTTTGGAGAGTTTTTTTGGTATGGAGATATGAATTGTAATAATCAAATCACCTTTGATATCTTTTTGGATATGTTTCACTCCGTCTCATTTGAGTTTGATCGTCTCGCCGTGTTGGGTACCTGAGTCGATCTCGATGGTTCGTTCACCGATGACGGGGATTTTGAGTTTTTTCTTGATGCCGAGAACCGCTTCGATCGGATCGATCGCGATCGCATAGTGGAGATCCATATCGTCTCGTTTGAGTCATTCGAAGCTGTCGGGAACGAAGAATGTGATATAAAGGTCACCATTTCGTCCGTTCGTTCATTCATTTCCTTCACCAGTAAGCTTCACAGTCATCTCATTATCGATTCCTGCTGGTACGGTTATTTCCTTGTCTTCTTTAACATTTATTCGTTTTTCTCCACGACACTTGTCGCATACGTTCTCGATTACTTCGCCTGTACCATGACAAGCTGGACAGATCGCTGTCTGTTCGACGACTCAGAAAAACGTCTGAGAGCGAGTACGGACATGACCGGAGCCATGACACGTAGTACATGGTTTTGGTTTTGATCATTCTTTTGCACCGGATCCATGACAGATGTGACAGACGATTTTTTTGTTGAGTGAGATAGTTTTCTTGGTTCCAAAAATAGCATCAGCAAAAGTGAGGCGGATCTGTGTCTCGATATCTTCGCCGGATTCATCTCGTTTTTTCTTTCATCCGCGAGATCCTCCACCGAAGCCCTGTCAGAAAAATGACTCGAAAATATCACCCATATCAAATTCGACACCTCCACCGAATCCTTGTCCACCAAAACCTCCGGAAAAACCAGTAGGTCCATCCGCAGAACCGTATCGATCGTAATTCGCTCGTTTTTGTGTATCAGAAAGTGTTGCATAGGCTTCGTTGACTCGTTTGAATTCAGCTTCTTTTTCTTTGTCGCCGCCGTGTCGGTCTGGATGAAGTTCCATTGCCTTTTTTCGGTAGGCTTTTTTGAGTTCTTCGGGGCTAGCGTTTTTGTCGACTCAGAGGAGGTTATAAAAATCTTGAGACATTGGGAATTATAAATTTTAAATTCTAAATTATAAATGAGCCTGAAGCGGCAAGCACCAAGCAGCAAGAGATGGTGTTTTTCTTGTAGTTTGAAGCTTATAGCCTTAAGCTTGTCTATTCTATTGAAAAATGAAAAAAATCAATTTTGGTATGGAGTAAAAACGGGTGAGGCCCTGGGTTTGATCCCAGGGCCTCGTGCAGTCTCCGCTGCGTATGACAATACTGCGACATCATACGTCGGGGTCGGAGCTGAAAATATTAATCCAGCTAATTGGCCTGGATAAGTGTTTCGGAGAGAATTTTTTGCAGGAAGTCGATGATCTTTTGTGCGATTACCTCCTTTCGCTGAGTTCCGTCGATCTGGAGAACGGGAATATCCTGTTCTTTGAATACCTCGAAGCATGGCTCCGTGTGTTTGTGGAAGTCAGCAAGACGCTGCTCGACCTTGGTAATTACCAGATCGTCTTCGCGAACCTGTCCACCCTCATCGAAGGCTTCTTCTATCCGGATGACGACACGTTCTTTCGCAGTATCGTCAGTGATTCTGAGATGGATTACTGCACGAACTGGCGGCAAGCCATTCTTCGTGAGGAAGGTAGGGAATCGTCGAGCCTGTTCCACGGTCCGCGGGATACCGTCCCAAATGAGAAGTTCTGGGGTCGTCGTGTCGAGTTCCTGAAGTTCTTCTCTCAGAATATGGAAGATGACACTGTCATCAATGAGTTTTCCGGAATCGGCTAGTTTTTTTGCTTTCGTTCGGCACATATCGCCGGTCGAGAGATGAAGTGTCTGGAAGACACTGTTGAGCAACTTAGCCTGGGTCCCTTTCCCAGATCCTTGAATTCCTACGAGGATGATAGAGGCCTTCATGAGGAGTTCCTTTTGAAAGGTGGGTTAGTCGAGCTGACCAACGAAGGTGGAAGAGGGGATGAGTGTATTTGGTAGGTGAACCCGAAATGAATCAGGAATCATAAACCAAACTTCTCGTTCCGTGAAAATATTGTTCATAGTTCTTGCAAAAAGAACTAGATCCTTTTCACAAATGGTGACCTGCACCACCTTAACGCTCGGGTATTTTACTTGAGTCACGAACTCTGGTTTGAGTCGAACTCTCCAATCTACGCCGAGAGTAGCGTGTGGGTAGTAGGTGTCGATTCGTGTCGAAAGAAACGAATCCGCTTCCACCCAGCTTGAAGGAGCGACATCAGTGGGGTTTAGACCACCAATGAGGATAATAATGGGTATAGAAGGATGCATTGGTACTGCTCCGAAGAAGGCTCCGAGATGGAGCATGTGTTTTTGTAAAAGACTGCCACTACAAAAAATAGCAGTATAAGATCCTCACGAAGTGTGAGGATTATCTTTTATATTAAAAAAATCATTTTTGTCAAAAGAAAACTTTTATAAAGGTGGGCTCTGATTTCTCTCTCGAAGAAACATAAAATTAATTCAAAAATCTTCTTTTCATACAACACAATACTGAATATTTATTGGATAGACAAGTTTGACTTTCGTGGGAAAGTGGGTAGTATCGAAAGTTAGATATGCACGACATATTTAGTCGATTAAATATTTTTTATGTCACAACCGGACAATCTCAATAAATTCACTTTTATTCCAGGGGGAAGCCTCGGAGTAGGACTTTCGTGAATGGAAAGAACCTGTTATAGTGTGCATGAATTATTGTGAGTAAAGGAGGACTCGGTAACTCATTTTTTAGGCACATATTCACCATCAATCATCTTGGAAGAACAAAAAATGACACATATCGATCACGTAAGAGAGTCTTTAAGAAAAGCAGCAAATGGTCAATTAGTTCATGAAGGTGGGAAATTTATCATTGCCAATGAAAACCTCTGTAACTTATTTGGATATACTGAAGCGGAATTACTCTCTATTCCATCAGTAGTATCTTTGTTAGAAGAAAAATATAGAGAGGATGCTATTCGTAGAATACAGGCGGAAGAAGAGGGGAAATATAGGGCTGTGGCCATCAGGAAAAATGGAGAGAGATTTCATGTTCAGATGGAGGTAGAAAATAGTATAATCGACCAAAAGAAAGTTCGAATCGTGAGTTTTGCCGACATAACAGATTTGGTTGAGATGCAGGAATACCTATGAGCTATACACGAACATGCTCCGATGGGCATATATACGGTAGACCAAAAATGAAATTTTACCTACGTAAATCCTGTATTCGAAAAAACGTTTGGATATTCCCGAGAAGAACTGCTTTCTATGAATTTTTTAGACTTGGTTCATTCAGATGATTTTGATCTCGTAAAAGAAAGATGACGTGATCGGATAGATGGAAAACCATCGGAATCAGGTTATGAAATACGTCTTCAGGATAAGGAAAGAAATACTCGTTTGTTTGAGGTGAATGCAACTCGTATTTCAAGAAAGTGATCACCATCTCTTGTTTGAGTACTGCGCGATATTACGAAGGAGCGGGAGCAGGAAAGAGCCATGTCACTTTTTGCTATGTGTTATGGACATGATACGAAAAATGGTCTCCAACGACTTGCTGCAGCTATTACGAACACACAAAATAAAATCTGAGAATTAGATATTCCGGAGAGCACCAGGCAATGCGTATTGGAGTTATTGAACTGAATCGAGTGGGGTAATACAGATTTGATCAAAATGGCCTATGAGGTATTGCATGTCGAGCAGGTTATTCTTGGAAAAATAAATGTCAGAAGTGTTAAGATTAATTTGAAGGAATATACTGATGCGTTAGTGACTCGATTCAAGTGAGCCGCAAATGAAAAAGATGTGGAACTCATTATGGTAAACGAATGAGATATGGATTCATTTTTTTCGGATAAAGAAGTATTGTGAGTAATCGTAAATAATCTTGTTTGAAATGCTGTTAAGTTTACTCGTAAGAATACTAAAATTACTATTTGCATAAAGAGAATATGGGTAGATAATGATGCGTACACAAAAATAACTATACAAGATCAATGAGAAGGACTTTCTACTGAAGATTTTGCGAGGACGAGCATGCCTCTCGATGATGCGAGAAGAGATGTCCAAAATATGAAAGAGACCAGTAAAAATCCAAATCGTTGACATGGACTCGGACTGGATACTTCTCGTTTTTTAGCTGACAAAATCGACTGAAGACTTTACGTAGAAGAAAATATGCCGTGAGTTTGAGTTCGTTTTGCGATCGAAGTTCCAGATCTTTCTTGTGTTTCTGACAGAAAAGATTCTATAGTAGATTTATCCAAAGAGTGTGATTGACCTGAAGAATCCTGAGATATTCTTTTTGGAAAAAGTATATTAGTTGTCGAGGATGTTAGAGATTCTTGAGTATATGCTAAAAGAATTTTTCAACAAGTTCGATGTGATGTTGATGTGGTGAAAGATGCCGAAACAGCTATAGGAAGAATGCGAAAAAAACAATACGATATAGTGTTCGTAGATATGCAACTGATATGAGAATGAATGCAATGAGATATGCTCATCGATTATATTCGATCTCCTAAGACTGAGACTTGGGAAACTCTGCGTGATGTTTGTATTATCGCAAATTCAGCTTCTCCTTTGGAAGAAGAAAAAGCGTATAATAGTGGTGCGAATACTTTTATTGGAAAACCATACACAATTATGGATTTACTAGCTAGGGCGCGAGATCTATTAAGTAAAACACAATAATTTTTTTTATTGGTTTAGACTATAATTTTTCAGAGAAAAAGCTTTGCTATTCGTTAGAATTTGAGTACGATGCATCAAATTTTGAGCTATCGGTTTTATTTTTTTATTTTTTTGTCATGAAACCACTTATTCTCGCCTGAGGAGGCGGTACTCGTCTTTGGCCATTTTCTACGAACGACACACCAAAACAATTTCTCGATCTTGTAATCCCGAATATTTCCCTGATTCGAGGAACATTTGATCGACTCACTCCGTTCACAAAAGCGACAGATATTTTTGTCTCGACTGGTGAACATTACGCTGAAAAAACACTAAAACATTGTCCGATTCCATCTGAAAATCTTGTTCTCGAGCCAGCTCGAAGAAATAATGCGCCAGCAATCGGACTTTCTCTTGTTACGATGCTCGAACGCGGAGCAACTGAGGATGATGTCGTGGTACTTTTTCCATCAGATCATCTCATTGCGAATACTGACTTATTTACACGAGCGTGTTTATTTAGCGAAAAAATAATCCAGGCGAATCCAGAAGCGGTTCTCACTTGGGGAATCGAGCCAACCTATCCGGAAACCGGCTATGGCTACATCGAAGTAGGAACAGAAAATCTCGGATATGAAGTCGATCTTGATGCACTACGTGTGGCAAGTTTTAAAGAAAAGCCAAAGCTCGAAGTAGCTCAGGAATATGTCGCATCTGGAAAATATTTCTGGAATGCGGGAATATTCTTTTTCCGACTCGGAGGAATGCTCGAACTCTATCGCACGCATTTGCCTGAGACATATGAATTTCTTATGAAAATTCGCGAAGGAATGAAGGCTGGAAAAATTAAAGAATCGATCATGGAATATTATCCACAGATGACCGCGACTTCGATCGACTTCGGTATTATCGAGAAAATCACAGATCGAATCGTCGTACCAATGCGAGGACTCGGATGGGATGATGTCGGAAGTTACGAATCACTCTATCAAGTCAGTCCACAAGATAAGGAAGGAAATGTAAATCGTGGTGAAAATATCTTGATCGAATCACGTGGAAATTTTGTTCGTTCTACTACAAAACCAATTGCGATGGTCGGAGTCGATAATATGGTCGTTCTCGAGACAGAACAAGCAATCCTTATTATTCCACGAGATAAGGCACAGGATGTGAAAAAGGTAGTTGATTATCTCAAAGAGAAAGGAAAAAATGAATTGTTGTAGAGCTTTTTGAAAAACTAAGTTTTCGTCACTCACGAGGCACGAAGCAATCTACACTTTTTAAAATTCAAAAAAATGAAAAAATTATTTATCACTGCCAATCCAAGTTCTACCGGTTTCACTCATAAAATCTGTGAAAAACTCTCAGTGCTCTCACGAGAAAAATGAGATGAAGTCGAGATTCTTGATCTTTACAAGACTGAACTTCGACAAGATTTTCTGACGTATGAGAATAAGAAAGAAATGGCAAAAGATGAAATCACAAAAAAAATCCAAGAAAAAATTCTTTGGGCGGATGAACTCGTATTTATTTTTCCTATTTGGTGGTGAGATGCGCCAGCAATCATAAAAAATTTTATCGATTGTAATTTTTCTGCAGGATTTGCTTTTCGATATGAAAATGGCCGACCAGTTGGTTTACTTAAAGGAAAAACAGCTCGTATTATTACCACATCCGGAGGTCCATCATTTCTTTATAAGCTTATTTTACATATTCAATGGTTTTGGAACATTAACCGTATCAGTATGTGCGGCATGAAACAAAAATCTTTTACGGTTTTTGGGAATATGGATAGCTCAAAAACAGATAAAAATAAGTATCTTGAAGGAATTACAAAATTAGTATAAACACTTTTTTGTCACGAAATTTTCGCCGGTTCGTATAGGTATATACAACCGGTTATTTTATATTTATTTTTAATTTCTTTTTATGAAAAAAGTTTCTCTTGCTCTTCTTGGAGTTCTCACTGTTTCTTCTCTTGTTTCTGTCTTTGCTGCTGACACGGATTCTCAGCTTCTTATAGCTCCAGCTCCGATTATGGCTTGTACTCGCGAATATATGCCAGTCTGTGGTACAGATGGAAAAGTCTACTCAAACAAATGTGAAGCAAAAGCTAGCTCTGCAATCGTGGATTACTCTGGTCAGTGTCTCGCTTACAAAGCTACACAAATCGACAAAGATAATATCACGAAAATGCTCGCTCGTATCCAGAATCTTACTGGAACATATCAGGCTCGAAAAGATTTCATCAATGAAAAAATCCAGGATCTTCTCGTAAAACATGAGAAAATTGTCCGAGACGTATATCTTCTTAATAAGCTTTCTTGGGAGTTTAATAAATAATAAATCGTAAATAATTCTTCCGAAATTTCGGAGGAATTATTTTAATTATTATTCTTGTTACTCTGGTAATAACTCCAGTTTCTTGGTTTCAATGTTTTTTTGGAAGAGATCTCGAAGAGTTTTTAATTGTTCCTTGTTCTCAAAACATCGTTTTGGTAGAATAAAAGAACATTGTCGAGAAACATGAAGATATATATATTCTGTAGTTTCAATAATTTTATAGAATTTAATCCAAGCAAGGGTATGTGATGAATTTCCATTCTCACCCGTGGATTCAATTAATATGCCTGTGTCAGAAAAATTATAAGTTTGTGTAAATTGTTTAAGTGGACTATCAATTAAGCCCCTTTTTAGCTTAAATTTTAGCATGATTGGTAGACTAATAAATGCTATGCCGATAAATAGTCTTGCTAAATCCCATGTATTATCTGTATTAAAATTTCAACTTATAAAAAGATAAATACTTGTTCATAAGAAATATAGCCCACCAATTAAGTAAATAGCATAAGTACGGTTATATTGTTTTGAATAAAAACGAAGAAAGTCTTTTTCTTCAAGTTGAACTTGAAGAATTATTTTATCTGTCATAGATTTTAGATAGTAATATTGTAGTGTATGGTAATTATTTATTAGCAAATATCAACTTATTTTTGTCACCAATTCCCACTTTTCTCGTCTTACATTATAGGGCAGTTAGAGTGGCTTTTTTCAAAAAATTCATACAATTACTCTGTATTTCATAATAATTTCTTTTATGAATAATTTCTTTGCGCGATTTCGAGCGGATGCACTTCGTGAGAGTGTTTCTCGTATTCTTGTACGATTTCCTGTAGCGATTGCTATTATTATTGGTATTAGTGTGTTGTTTTTTATGTCGCTTCATGGGAAGTTTGATACTACGACAGAGTCTATGATCTATCGGATGATTTTTTCTGCGGTCGTTACTTTTTTCTTGAGTGTTGGGATATCACTCCACTCGGAGAGTCTAGATATTCCACGAGTAAAAAACTATCTTTTACAGCTTCTTCCAGTCGTTTTTGGTAGCTTGTTTTATCTCGGCTTTTCTGAATCGATTGATAATGAGAAAAATATTGTTTTCTTTCTGCTTTCGCTTTCCGGAATTCTCGCATATCTTTTCTTTTCACCATTCATTCGTCAGTTGTTCGTAAAAGATGTTTCGCAGACAACCTACTACACCTATTTTTATCATATTAGCGTCGTGTTTCTTATCTCAGCTATTCTTGGTGGAGTGCTGGCTCTTCTTGGAAATGTCGCCATTTGGTCGGTCATCACTCTGTTCGATCTTAAGGGTGTTTTTACAGAAAAACTTTTCGGAGATTGGATGATTATTGCTCTTTCGTTTTTTGCTCCGATCTTCGCGCTCGCTCAGCTTCCGAAGCGAGAATCTTTCATCGAAAGCGATTTTCATGAGAACGCATTTTTCTCCTTTCTCGTAAAATATATCGCGATTCCATTCATTCTTGTATATTTTGTGATTCTCTATGTCTATAGCATAAAAGTTTTGGCGAATTTTTCTGAGTGGCCAAAAGGAGAAGTGAGCTGGATGGTGATCGGATTCTCAATTTTTGGATATATTATCTATATATTTTCCTACATTTTCGAAGAAAAAATCACCTTCATTCGTATATTTCGAAAACTATTTCCGATGGTCGTAGTACCACAGCTATTTATGTTGTTTTATGCGATCTATCTCAGAATCGCACAGTATGACATCACGATGAATCGATACTTCGTCGTCGTTTTCGGTATCTGGCTTACGACCATTTCTCTCTATCTCATTATTTCTCGACGAAAGTATCTCGCGATGCTTCCGGCTATTTTAGCGCTCTTTACGATCATCGTCTCTGTCGGACCATGGTCTGTGTATGAGCTTCCGATGGCGCGACAGATGGCGCGACTCGAGCACAATCTCGAGACTGCTAAGATTTTACAGAACGGAAAAATCGTACCACTCAAAACCTATGGTGATATTGATAAGGATCTTTCGAGAGAAATCTACGAAGGAATTAATTATATGTGTGATTTTGATGATTGTGAACAGATAAAGATATATTTTTCTGAACAATATTCAAAAATAGAAGCAGATGCGCGAGCGGATTTTGAACGACAGAAAAAAGAAGATCTTGCTCGATATCCGAACGATGAAACCTATAAAAAGACCGTTCTCGATCGAGTCTATGAAGCACCACAAAAATGGACTATCGTACAGAAACTCGGAGAAATGATTCGCGTGCAGACATATTATGGCACGACTGAAGTCGATCAGCCATACTTGAATTTTCGGCTTGCAGATAATATAAACATCTATCCGCTCGATGTGCATGGATACGGTCAGCTATACAAGATTGGTGATTATAAGACAGGAGGAAAAGAAGTCGGATTCAGAGTCGATTATGATGTAAGTTCCTCGACACTTCAGGTCAAACAAGGCGAGAAAATTATCGATATAATAAAACTTGAAGACAAATTTCGTGAACTTCAGGTGAATTATAAAACCACTCGAGAACTTCAGCTTCCGCTCGATAAAATGACCTATGACACCGGGAAATATCATGTCATCTTCGAGAGTATCGATGTAGGAAATCCAGAATATACTGGCGATAGAAAAGATATATATGGGTATGTGAATGGGTATGTGTTAGTGAAATAACATCTTAATTATTTATTGATTGAAGTATGTGACTTTTTAGCATGGACAAAAGTGGCTTTGAAACTCTTATAAAATCAAAAGAAGAAAGAATTGCGGAAGCAATTTTGAGTATTCCTGATGATTTTGCTAAAAATATATCTTGGAGACCATTGAATGGAAGTAGTGTGTTCACATGACCAGAACGATATGTTACGTCATTTCTAGTACAAAAGCTAGACGGTAATTTGGAATATAAGGTTTCAAAACTTACCGTAGTTTTTTCTCTTCTCTTGATGGCTCCGATATTTTTTCTGGGTTATATTTTTTATACTTCAAAAATTTTTAGTGATAACGCAGCTTTTCCACCTATTAATAAATTATTAATACTTTTACCATTTCTTACCATACCTGGATTGTATTTTTTTCTTGGAGTGTATAAGTTTATAAAATATAATGCAGCAGTGGTTTTTGATAAAAATATTAGATATTTCTATAAAGGAACATCGAAAAAGAATGGCGGAATAATCAATGAAAATGATGAAAAATATATTTCATTTAGTAAAATTCACGCGCTCCAAATAGTACAAAAAATCGCAGGCACTCGAAAATCAAGCTACTATAGTTATGAATTGAATCTTGTTTTAAAAGACGCCACCAGAATAAATGTCGTAGATCATGGAAATCTTAAAGTTATTCAAAGTGATGCAAAAATGATTGGAGATTTTTTAAATGTTTCTGTGTGGGATCTGACGAGTTTTAATTTGTTGTAGGGTGTAAGAATAATAATAGCTCACCAAATAATTTGGTGAGCTATTATTTTGGTTATTTCGAGACGTGTTCTGAATATTTTTCTAAATATTTTTCCATATTTAATATAAGGGGTTTAGCAGTTTTTTCATCCCATTCGTCATAGGGAACAGAAATATTTTTTACAATTTTTTTGCATTCAGTTATATATTCATTTTCGATACGATCGAGCTCGTTATCGCGGAGTTCACGTTGGTTTGTCGTTATCTCTTTACCACCGCTCTGTATGAAGTCTTTGAGAGATGATCCCAAGTTTATCGTGGAGCCATACTTTTCCTTTGCATAACCATTAATTGTTTTTTTAATGGAGGTATCAAGAGAATAGAGTTTTTTAAAGAGAGATACGTAATTATGTGCAAGATTTTGTGGATTTAGACCTCTTTTTTTCCATCAGTCTTGCTTAATTTTATATTTTTCAAGAATGCTATTAGTATTTTCCAGATCGAAAACAGAGAAGTTATATTCTCAGACTTTTTCCTTAGAATACCCATACCAGATGGTTTTTACGATTCAATCAACTCAGTTGAAACTTCGAACAAAAGCTGATTTTATATCAAGACTTTCTGGATATGGTGCGATAAGGCGAGTAGGTCATTCGCTCCAGTTACTTGGTGGTGCAACGTAATAAGCATGAGCTACTTCCTCATCAGAAAATCCAGTATTGTTCCAGCTAGATGTGGCTGGATGTGGTGGTCTTGGAGATTTTGGGACAATAGCAAAAGTATACTTCTTAGTACGTAGTTTCTTTTCTGTGCTTGGAAGTATGCATGATACATTGACTTCCACACTCCCATCTGGCATATCACTGTAACTATAGTCGAATTCGGTCAGTAGTTCGTAACAGATTTCGATAAGGCTCTCGATGGCATGAAAATAATCCGGTTCGTCCAGCATTTTTTCTAATTTTGCTATTTCAGATATGATGCCTTCTGGATTTTTTTCAAAATTCTTATCCTTGAGTTGTGCGAGCGTTTGGTATATTTTTATAATTCGAGGATCATTGAGTATCTCGATCTCTCAGAAATTATCAAAATCTTTTGGATAGAGTATAGTTCAATTAGAGCGCGCAAGAGCAAGTGCCTCAAGTACAACATCTATGGCTCGCATGTGTGGTTTGACAGGAGTGCTGTATTTCGACCCGAATCCCCCAAGGTCAAGAAGGGCTGATTCATTGGCATACATGTCAATTTTTTTTGATAATTGTTTTATTTTTCTTTGTTCAAAATCACTTATTCCTTTTTCAGAAAGAAAGAGGATTTTTGTTATTAATTCACTTATGAAAGACGAGTGTGTATATTTTCATTCAATAATCCAGATATCTTGAGCCTTGCACCATGTTCATTTTTTAGGTCAGTATTTTCGAATATAGTCGGGTTGTGTGGTATTGGATACGCTATCATATATGGCCGCGAATTGCATACCTTCGCGTATTTCACCGTATCCGATAGTGAGATCTTCTTTCTGGAATCTTCGGGTAAGTATGAGGGACGGAGTTTTTTGCATAGGAATATTTATGTTTATGATTTATTTGAAAGTTATTTATTTTCCCGGGATTATCGCTGAAGATAGAGAGCAAAGGCAATTATAGCTATAAGAAGGTATTGTATTGCCCGTAGTATGGCAACTTTCACAGAATTAATACGAGAATTTAGATGCTCCCATTCTACGAACGATATAAAAGATTTTGCATTGTGCCATGTAACTTTTTTCTCATCTCAAAGTGTGGATAATATTTCTTTCTCGCAATTTTCTAGTTCTTCTAGTGCCCGTAGATGATCTTTTGGGGCCTTGTCGGTTTTACGCAAGACTGCAAGAATGTTTCTGTATTTTTCTGGAAGATTGCTTCACTTTTTTTCTAGTATATTGATATTTTCAAACAATTCATTTGAGGCCTGTCAATGAAAAAAATCTTGTGTCTCAATCCATTTTTCTATACGATCTTTTTCTGGATTTTTAAGCATAGAACGAAAACTGGTAATAGTAGAAATTACCCCAAGAATACACATTAAGGCTGATACAATACCAACAATAAGAAATATCATAGTAAATAGAATTATAAAATAGAAATGACGGGATACAGTATAATATATTCTTCTATGAGAAGCAAAAATACAGAGAAAGATCTTAAAAATAAAATCACTCCGATTCAATTCTCGGAGTGATTTTGATTTTTTAGTGGTGCAACCAGCAAGGCTCGAACTTGCGACCTCTTCCTTCGCAGGGAAGCGCTCTAATCCAACTGAGCTATGGCTGCTTATAATAATTGTTTTCCTGAGTGAAATGATTGTCTATAAGGGATTCTCATGCTACGCTCAGAATGACAATTCTCTTAACTTCCGCGTGGCATTCCATAGTAGTCGAGTCCGCTTTTGTCCGTCATAGATTTTGTGATATAATTCTTCTTTTTACCTTTTCGGAAAAATCCGCGTTCATCGATAATTCCCATTTCAACAAGTGACGCTATATCTTTGGTTGGAAGTTTCTTTTTTGGGAAGTTTTGTTTATTTTCCATATAATGAGCTCTTTGCTTATAACTCTGATTTGCTCGTCTTTCTGCATTTTCGTTACCGATATAAATAGCAAACGCTTTTCTCTTTCCTTTGGAAAGTTTTCGAGCAGCAGCTTGTTTTTTTACGATTCGTGGGGTAAGTCCATGGGAATTAGCCATAACAAACGAAAATAATTAAAGTACTTATAAACAGAAGATTCCGGATTCGGTCCGGAATAACTGTAGGAAAAATGTGTTTGGAGCGGATAATGAGGCTTGAACTCACAACCTTCGCCATGGCAAGGCGACGCTCTAGCCAATTGAGCTACATCCGCAAAAAATCTATGGAGCGGGGGACCGGGTTCGAACCGGCACACCCAAGGGTTGAAGCCTTAGTACACTCACTCTTTTATGTTACCCCCGCGAGATTAATGCGCGGCTATTGTATAAAAAGAGTGCCAATTGTCAAAAAAATTTCGCAAAAAGAGCCAAAGAAATATAATCTGGAAGCTTCTTATTTTTGATATCAAACTATGCCAAAAACACGACTCGCACTTCTGTTTGGATGAAAATCCGCTGAGCATGAAGTGTCTATAAAATCAGCAAAAAATGTCTATGACGCGGTAGATAGAGAAAAATTTGAGGTTCTTCCGATTTTTTTAAATAAAGAATGAAAGTTTTTCTTGTGTGAAAAACCTACAAGCGAAAAAATAGAAATAATTTCAGAAATTATTGTACGACCAGGATTTGAAAAAAATGCTTTTTGTGTGATAAAAAATAATGAGATTGTGCCACTTGAGATTAATGTAGTCTTTCCAGTGATGCACGGTCCAAATTGTGAAGATGGTTCGCTTCAAGGATTGTTGACTCAGGCAGGAATTCCATATGTTGGCCCGAAAGTGCTTTCTTCAGCAATCGGAATGGATAAAGACATAATGAAGCGATTACTTCGGGATGCGAATATTCCAGTAACCGATTTTCTCGTCTATAAAAAACATGAGATAGAGTCTATCTCTTTTGAATTAGTAAAAAATAAGCTCGGACTTCCATTTTTTGTAAAGCCAGCAAACATGGGATCGTCGATCGGAATATCCCGAGTAATGGAAGAAAAAGATTTCTCGGAAGCCATTAAAAATGCTTTTTTACACGACTCGAAAATTATTATCGAACGCGCCGTTATGGGTCGTGAGATCGAGTGTTCGGTCATCGGAAATAATTTTCCTGTTGCTTCGTTTCCAGGTGAGATTGTCACAGTTGATATGACCGATGATTTTTATTCATATGATGCAAAATATATCGATGTCGGAGTGAAGCTCGATATCCCAGCTCGTCTTTTCGAAGAAAAAATAGCTGAGATCCAGGCGCTTGCTATAAAAACATATCAAGTATTAGAATGTTCGGGAATGTCGCGAGTGGATCTGTTTCTTGAACCATCTGGAAAAATTCTCGTAAATGAGATTAATACAATTCCAGGATTTACGAATATCAGTATGTTTCCGAAGATGATGGAAGCGACCGGAATAAAGTATACCGAACTCATCACGAAACTTGTGGAATTTGCTCGAGAAATCTAGAAAAGAAAGAATTTTGGAAAATAGTATATCTGGCTATAATACGCACAAGACCACCCGGAGGTGGTCTTGGTGATGCTTGATGTGGGAATCATGTCGGAGGAAAGATGACTTCCCTGTATCCGATGGGGACGATATCAATTGCGGTTATACGTCCCAGATACTCGACTTTACAGCCGAGTTCTTCCGCCCACTTGCCAACTTCGATATGATTACTAACTTCATCGTCTCGCATGGACATGCCATGTCCGACGATGACAGTCGTACCATTCTTGGCGGCTTGTTGACTTTCGAGGATGAGTTTGACCACATCCTCTTGATTCAGGGTGATCGGTGGTTTATTCATGACACTCTCCATGGAATAAGCACATCATTAGATGGCTTAGGGTTGATCAAGCTTAATATTTATACAAAATTTTTATTAAAAGTCAAACAATCTTTTTTGTAATTCGAGAATTATTCTATACTTTTGTGACCAAAAGTACCAAAAGTCTTGAGAGGAGAAAAACTCGCAGACATAGCTAGCGCTCGATATCTGCACAACTATCAATCTGCTCAAACAGTTTCCCCTCTCAAGCTCTCCCAGGGTCTCTCGCTGTATCAATGTCTACTAGTTTATATTATTTTTATGTTACCAAATCAAACTACTGAAGAATTCGCATTCTGCCTGAAACTCTGGGAAGAACAAGGATTTTGTGAATTTGGTGGAAATACAAAATGTGAAGATTGTGGAGCTCCATATGTGCTTTGGAAAATGATTTCTGGAGAAATACTTCATGGAAAAGATATAAAAAGACTGAGTCTTATAGAATGGAAAGAAAAATTTAAAAATATATAATTACTATGTCTCAAAAACTCGAAATCATTGATCGAATCCTAAAAAGCTTAGTAGAACACACGGAAGTGGAAACTAAGGAGTCCTTTCAGGTACTTAAAAATCATATTTATCGAGAATATAAACTCGCGAAAGTTATTCCAGCAATCGCACTTATCGAGCGATATCATGAGCTTATCGAGCTTGGTGAGATGAAATATGATATTCGAATTCATAAGATTCTTCGAAAACGAGCGATCAGGTCGCTTTCCTGAGTCTCTGTTATCTCTGTTCTTACGAAGTTCTGGGGTTGTCCGGGAAAGTGTATCTACTGTCCGACAAATGAAAACCTTCCGAAAAGTTATATACCAAACGAGCCTGCTGTTATGCGAGCCGAACTTAATGCGTTCGATCCAGTGAGACAAGTCCAGAATCGTCTGCGTTCACTCGAGATTACCGGTCATACGATCGATAAGTGCGATGTCCGAATTATTGGTGGAACCTGGAGTTTTTATCCGAAAGCGTACCAGGAGGAATTTATTAAGTGAGTGTATGATGCACATACGAACTATTCTCTTACTCGAAAACACATCGCGAACACGAGCGTGGATGCGGAAAAATTCGCTTCGTTCCGACTCGAAAAATGATATGAGCAATATACTTCAAAGACGCTCGAAGAAGCAAAAAAACGAAATGAAACTGCAGAAAGTCGAGTCATCGGAATTGCGATCGAGACACGACCAGATTGGATTACACCTGAAGAGATTAAGAGACTACGAAGTTATGGAATTACAAGAGTGGAGATCGGTTACCAGACGACTTTTGACGAGATAAACGAACTCAATAAACGAGGACATGGAAACGCTGAAAGTATTCGCGCGACGAAATTACTGAAAGATGCAGGATTCAAGGTGGTGGCTCACATGATGCCAAATCTCCTTGGTTCGACTCCAGAGTGTGATATCGAAAGTCTCGCAAGAATTTTTGATGATCCTGATTTTCGTCCAGATGAATTAAAAATCTATCCGATGGTAGTAACACCAAATAGCGAACTCACAGAAATCTGGAAAAACGGCGGATTCAAAGCATATGATGACGAAGTATTGGTCGATCTTATGGCTCGAATGCAAGGTATGATTCCCGAGTATATCCGTCTGAATCGTATGTATCGCGATATTCCAGCGAGTGAGATTCTCGAAGGCTCGAAGCTCGCGAATCTTCGACAGGTGACCGATGTGAAAATGAAAGAATTTTGACTTTCACGACATGATATATCGGCGCGTGAGATTCGACTCAAAGAAAATAATCCAGAAAATGCGATTCTTGAAGTTCAGGAATATGATGCGAGCGATGGAAAAGAATATTTTTTGCAATACATCGATTCAGAAGATCGAACACTCTTTTCACTTTTGCGACTTCGAATTCCTTCAGAGATTTTTACCTGAGAAAAACCTACTATTAGTGAACTCGAATGATGTGCGATCGTGCGTGAACTTCATACTTTCGGAGATCAGCTTCGTGTCGGTGAAAAATCTGATGGAACTGGCCAACATATGGGATTCTGAAAACGACTTATGGCGAAAGCGGAACAGATTATTCTGACGAATCATCCGAATATCACGAAGATCGCGGTTATCGCAGGAGTCGGAGTACAAGCATACTATGCAAAACTTGGATATGAACTTCAGGGCGAATATATGGTGAAAAAGCTGGAAAAATAATGTGAACATTTTAAAAAAGAGAGGCCCCGGGCGCGTGATGCGTCCGGGGCTTGTTCTCATGCTTTGGGTGGAGTGAGAGATAGGAGTTCTGTCCTAGACAACAGTTTGAAGCTGCCGTCTGGGAAGAATTCCACAAAGTACAGGTGGAAATAGTCGACTTCCCCAGGGTCGGGGAAATTGACGTGGCATTCTTTGCTGTTGTCCGCTAGGGACACGACCGAGGATATCCACCTTCCACTGATATAGTGAACTTCCCGGGGTACACACAGGATATCATCTTCAAATCCTTCAGGTGAAACAAGAAGATGTCCCTTGTTTACTAAGAAAGTTCTGAAGGTGTGTTCATTACAGTCATCCCCATGGACGCACCCTGTTTTTTGGTTGTATCCGTGGAGTCTTTCGACATAGCTGTCGGGGAGGGGGCCGGAAAAACTGGTCGGAAACCCTGTTGGGGCTTCTGTAGGAGGATTAAAATCCTTTTGCCATTTTTCCCAGGCGCCAAACATTTCGGATGGCCATACTCTGAAGTCTGGATTTTTTCTCATTGTACTTCTCCTAAAACATGAGGACAACCACTCCATCGAACCATCGACGGATTGTTGTCGAGATTTTTGATGATGAAAGTTGACCTGTAATATATAGTCAATTCTTTTCTTTTGTCAAAAAATATTCATAATCCTATACATTGATTATTAGTCAATAGTTACCATTTTGACATATGATATAAAACATCTATTATAGAGTGTATTCTTTTATTTTAAATAGGTCTTATGAATCGTCCACAAGGTAGAGTAGATACGGTAGATCTAGGATTAGACGATCCAGAGTTATCTGTGAGAAAGGTACGCGATATTTTTAATAGCAGGCACATATCTCGTGATATTCCGCTTGATCCTCATGATATTGAAGAGGCCATCAGAAGAGCTATTCTTAGTCATATGCCTATTCCTCTTGTGGGATTTTGGTGAGTATGAGAGAAAGTAAAAATCGAAACTTCAGACATGAAGGCAATTAAATTTCTTGAAGATAAAGTGGCAAAAAGAGTGGAGATGATTCACCGAGAATGAGTAAAATATGATGTTATTCTTGCCGATGAACATGGTCGATCTAATGGTATTCCAGAAGAAACAATCCAATCATACTATGACTCTTTGTCAGATACTTTGGATCCAAATTTGTTTCAGATAAAAAAATTGTCGGATATTTGGAATAGACGTAATATTAGTCGAGAAAAAATTGATGCGATATTTCAGGAGACAGGCTTGATTGTTTTGGATAAAGCAGATGAATTACATATGAAACAATGATGGGTGAAATACGGAAAAAAATCCCTAAAAGAAGAACTGATTCGAAGGGCGTCGCTTCATAATCATGGATGTGATCCTGAAGAAGCGGCCGCAAAGTACGTTATTATGAGAATGATGTTAGAAAAATGAGCTATTGCCCAAGAATTCCCAGATCATATTTTTCATAGTTATGCTTCGCGAGATGAAGCATTACTCCTTCCAGATTTATCGAAAGTATATCTCTGGTCTACAAAATCAGGAAGATCGAATCCGCCATGGTTTGAAAAAAACTAGCATTATTCATTTCAATATAATAATGTCAACCCATTGCTCTTTGACACAAGCACCTGAGTCATTATAATTCACTACAACTTGTATTATTTTTTCTTCCATGAGCGACTCATTCACTTTTCATATCTGACAAAAAGAATTCCGAGTGCGAGATGAGCATGAGCTGGCTCTCGTTTTTGAGTTATTGGAGTGTGAAGAGGTACAAAAAGAAGTACTTCAGCAAATCGGAGATGATGGACTTATGAAGCTTATCCAGACAGGAGAATGACTATTGAAAGTATTAAAACCACTTCTTGGAAGAAATAAATTTTTACTCATGTTTCTCGTGAGTGATACACTCCCGGTGATTATCGGAAGTGCTCAGCGACTCGCTTATATGTTATCAGGAATCGTGAATCAAGTGGATCGTACCTTGCTTATCAAGCGTATTCGTCAAAAAGGACTTCTTCAGATTATTCATGATGCCGGTGGACTTTCTGCGGTACTCGAATGGAATAATCAGGAATGAGAAGAGATTGTACTTCGTACGATCGCAGCCGACAATCTTGTCAGGCTTCTTCCGAGTTCAGATGATGTATATGATGTTTTACATTTTCTCGTAGATCAGAACAAAGATTTGCTCGTCGATATGCTGACTTTTCCAGTTCTAAAAAAGAAAGTTCATCGATTTAAGGATTTTGTCTGGCTTGTACGAGGTATGTCCGAAAAAATGGCGTATAAGTTCATCTATTCATATTCTAGTATTGCCCTTCGTGAGCTTATGGATGATGATCGACAAGGTATCTCACTCATAAAAAAACTAAGCACGAAAAAAGAAACTATTCTCATGGATTATCTCACAGATTCACTTACTATCAACAATGTGTAATGAACACCAACAAAATCCAGAAAACATAGTAAAACGTCTTGAGCGACGCTATGGTTCAAAGTATCCTATGGTTGATGGGCATTTGCATATTGTCGATTTTCTCCAGAGGACTCGCGGACTCTCGCGACTTCTCGAATACATGGATGAGTGTAATGTAACTGAAGCGACTATTTTCTGACTTCCGACGACGAAACTCTGGGCTGAATATGAAAAAGAAGCACCGGACTACTATATGTCCGATGATAGTGCGTGTTATTATTACTCATTCACGGACAGTATTATCGCTGAAGAATATAAAAAATTAACGACCGATGAACAAAAAAGATTTTATCCGCTCGTAGGTGGATTCAATCCAACTGATAAATATGCAATTAATCATATTAAACGAGTCATCGAATATTATCCGGGAGTATTTTCTGGAATCTGAGAGATTCTTCTGAGACACGACGATCTTACAGCATTGACTCAAGGTGAACCACCACGACCTAATAACGAAGCACTCTATCCGATCATGGAATTTGCGACTGAGAAAAATCTCCCCGTCCTTTTTCATCAAAATGTTACTTCAAGTTGGGTACCGGATCATCCTAAATATCTTCCGGAATTTGAAGTGCTCTTACGAGAATTTCCACGAGCAAAAGTAGTTTTTGCTCACTGTGGTGCTTCAAGAAATGTCTATGCTCCGTTCTATCATGAGATGATCGATCGACTCCTTGAAGAATATAAGAATCTCTTCGTTGATCTTTCCTGGGTTCTCTATGATGCGATCATGTGTCCAGGATGAACTCCGAATGCCGACTGGATTTCACTTGTCGAAAAATATTCTCACCGAATGTGTATCGGATCGGATGTAATCGGTAATTTCGAGCGACTCTGAGTGATATTAGAACGATATGATATTTTCCTAGATCAACTTTCACCTGAAGCACGAGAGAATGTTTGTCAGGGAACGGCGAGAACTATTTATGGAAAGACAAAAATGTAATTTACTTATTTTAATTTTATAGCTTTATTTAATTATGACACATCCAGAAGAAGAACAGGGTATGCCACTTGGATGATACGTTCCAGAGGGTTATAGACAATTTGAGACTAGCCTAACTGGACATTCTGAGTCTGCGGTACACTCATTACAAGGTGTTTTACAGAAGCGTTTAATCGATTCTCATTTGACCGGAGAGCTTTATATAACCCAAAAAGAGATAGAAAATATAAATACTCTTTTTGCACGATGAAATGAAATGTGTGGAAATTTTTTGAATCTTTTGGATATATCAGAATTATTTGTTCTTGTGTATGATAAAGATGACAGACTTGTTGCATCAAGTAAGAGCTATTTGCGTACTATGTGAGATACACGAGAAGATATCAATGATCTTAATAGGGCAGGAATTTCTTATAAAGAGGCAGTATATAATCAAGATGTAGTTCCTCTTGAGTATATGAGAGTGACCTGAGCACTTATTGAGGCTGATCAGGGTGCTGGATATCAATTCAAAGAGTTTGAAGCTTTAACTAGATGGATAGATCCAGATAAATGAGAAGATGACACTAAGCTTTGAGAAAATAATATAAGACTTAAAGTGCTCTGGACTACCTTTCCAGCAGCGACTGGTGGAACAATACGTATTGGTATTCCAGAATATTTATTACCTGGAAAAAATCCCGTACCACCACACGAACGATGAGTAATGAAAAGTGAACAACAAAGTGAAAAAATGCAAAAATTATGAACTCGAGATCTTCTTGAATGAGCGCAATTTTTTCCAAATCTTCATTCAAAATCTCATATGCTTCAAGCAAAAGTGAGTCAGGCAGTTCAGTCAGGTCTCTATACAGACATTACACGCAAAGAATTTGCAGATATTGTCGAAGGTATTTGAGCCATCAAAAATATCAGTCAAAATTTAGATGCACTCAATAATCAACTCGCTTTTTGAATTGCTCGTTATAATCTTAATGGAAGACCGACTTTTTGGAGTAAATGAATGGAACACCATCTTGGATATAATTTAGCACAATTACACTTTTATCTTGATGATTGGAAAAGCTTTTTCTTCTGACCTGAAGGTGATGAATTAAGAATAAAAACAGAAGAGATTGCTGCAGCAAATCAGGATTGTGATTCTCCAGATGAAGTTTTTCTCCCAACGAGTTATGGTTATCCTATTTCGCTTGAAGAATATAGAATTCATCAGGCATCTGAAAAAGCTCCAAGTCTTATGAATTTGTTTTATGCATACTCTAAAGATACCCTTCAATGAGTTATAGATTGTGTATCTCAACTACAACCCGGTGAAGGATATTCTGAAGTACTTTTTAATCCTCGTTGAGCAAAAGGCTTCCCAGTTTCAACTATGTGGACAAGTTTGGGATTAAAACATAAGTGACAATCAGCAGGAAATATTCGTTTTATGCGTCCCGCGGTTGTCCGAGATGAAGATGAAAGAAGTTTCGATAAAAAATGAGAGGAGTTATAATATCTACATATATTTTGTACAATTTATGACATTCTTAAAAAAATTTATTATCTGTTTGGGCATTGCTGTTACTTGATTGAGTTTTTTTCAAAACAACACAACGTATGCAAACTCCCCATACATTCCCGATTGGATTGAAAAAAAAGTAGACGATTACCACAAATCAGATAACAAACTTGCTGGACTTCTTGGTCTTATTTATTCTCTTGGAGGAATTGTTGTATTTTTTGCATACATTCCACAGTTTCTTGGACAGGTTCGGAAAAATCGACAGATTAGTTCAGCTACTTTTAGCCTCTTTGGAACGGTCAATACTATCGGTCTCGCATATGCTATTACGAGTGGAACTACCCCACTTATGGTAACAATGTTTCCGGCTACATTCTGGTGCTGGCTTATGGTGAGTACGAATGAGATTAAAAAAAGACGATGAGATTTTTCTATCACGGTCGATAGAGTATTAGGCGATCTTTCTAAAGTAATGGACACAGGAAATGAGGACCATCTTAATGCGCTTAAAAAGCATTTACCGGATGTTTTTACTGATCAGGAGAGAGTAATGGCTCTCGGGAGAAAACTACAAGATAGTACTCGATTTATCGATGAATTCATACAGATGTATAATTGTATTGTTCAGGACACACGAAAAGATATCTGACTTCGAGAGAAAATGTGGCACTACCTTGATGGACTCAGTTTTCCAGCAGCAGAGTATGGAATTGATGGAAAGCCAATATTTCTCAACCAAGCTTTTATAAATATTACCGAATATTCTCGTTATGAATTGTTTCACGCTGAGAATATAGCAAAACTACTCTATAAATGAGAAAATTACGAGGAAGTTCTGCGAGCACTCAGTAATATAAAACAAAATGGCGAGGGGTATTCCAGGCGTGTTTTTACACTTACGACAAAATCAGGAAAACACCGATCAATTTATTGGACGACTCAACCAGCAAAAAATGAAGAAGGAAGCGTTGTTGGGACGATTCGATTTGGTATAGATATGGAATTGGAGCTAGATGAGCGACTTGATGCTATCTCTGGAAGTATTTAATCAATTATTTTTTAGAAAAATATGGCGCAATCATTAAAAACTCTCTGACTTGCCAGTATGATTGCCCTTAGTACTGAAGCTCAATCAAGTATTCCACCTGTTGTACAGGGCGTTCAACAGAGTGCTCATTTTGCTCTCCTTCAAGCCACGGAAAACTTACCAAAAGAGATTCAAGAACAACAAAAAACTGGTGTTGATATAGCTATAAAATGGATTCAAAGTAAACAGGCAGAATATGATAAATCAGCAAATAAAATAGGGTTTATATTAGGGTTACTCTATGGTCTTTGTTCTATTAGTGTTTGGTATGCTTACTATCCACAATTTCGTAAGATGTACACACATAATAATCCAGTAAGTACAGCAACTTTTGCTCAATTTTGATTCACCAATACTGTTTGATTTACTTATGCGGTGTCGACACACAATATTCCGCTCATACTCACCATGGCTCCAGCTACTTTTTGGTGTTGGCTTATTGTTGTAATAAATGAATTAAAGACTCGTCGGTGAGATTATGAGCATACTATTGCAACACTATTAGACAAACTTGCCACACAATTCGATCCAAAAAATCCGGAACATATGCAAATATTACGAGAAAAAATACCAGGTATTTTTGAATCTCATCAATCAAACATAACTATTCCAGGTAATGAAAAAAATCCTACAGTAAAAATACCAAATCTTTCTTGAGTTCACTCATGATCAGCTGAAGCAACTATTGATACCGATCCATATAAACTTGCCGAAACAATGCATGGAATTATGACATCTTCTTATAGTGTATTATTTCAGACAGAAACAAGTGGAAGGGATGTAAGGGAATCAATAATGGAGAGTTTTAATAGAGTGTCGACTCCTATAGGGATATATAATATTGATGGATCAGCTCTGTATCTGAATGATTCGTTTGTAAGCATTACTGGATACACAAGAAAAGAATTAATGGATGCTGGACCGAAAATAGTTGATTTGTTGTATAAAAATACTGATGAATATAAGGATAATACAGATGTAAAAGGAGCACTTGCTTCACTTCCGATAGAATGAGGTTATGTACTACGAGAATTTTGACTTACTCGTAAAGATGGAAAAAGAATCAGAATCACTTGGAATTCGGCGCTTATAAAAAATAATGAACGTCCCCAGTGAACCATTCGATTTGGTGTAGTAATACATCCAGAAGATAAGGCTTGGCTTGATACACACCCATGCCCTAAAACATAAATAGTATAGTTTTGTTTTTATTTTCTTCCGAACACAAAAAATAGAAAGATTATGACTGAAATATTAAGAAACATATCAAAAATACAAGAATGACCTAAGACAAGCTCAGAAATTTCACATGTTCCAGTGACAAAAAGTAAGGTTGATACTTTACTTTCTGATGGGGCTTGAGCGGTTGGGCTTTTTGCTGCTTTTGGTGTGGGATATCTTGTCGCTCGGTTACAGAAGAAATTTTCAAAAGAAGAAGAAATAAAAAAAATTCTCCTTCACAATGTGCTTCATGAAAAAAATCCAGTGGTTATTTATAAATGAAATAAACCATTTTTCTGGAACCCAATGATGGAACAAATTACTGGATATTCTTTTTCAGAAATCCAAGAAATGAGTAAGCAAGGAATTGATATAATGGAGTTGCTTTACGGATGGTCCGAGGAGGAATTGACGCGCGTAAAGAGCAGCCTAAACACTGCTCACAAGAAGAAAGAATGATATGAGGAATTTGTTTGCACTTTACGATCCCGATCTTGAGAATTGGTTACCATTGCTTGGCATACTGAATTCTATGGAGATATTAGTGTACGAAAAGGAAGCATCGAAACGGCACACAAAAAAGAAGTAATAGCGACGGCTGGGAATACTTTGAGAGATCTTGCTAGAAGAAGTATGGAGGCAAAAGACGCGTATACAAGCGGTCACATTGGTCGAGTTACGGATTTGAGTGTGGAGATTGCAGATGCTTACTGATATAATACTCATAGAATAGACGAGCTAAAAGTCATGGCCATGTTTCATGATCTTGGAAAAGAACAAGTAGATGAATATGTGTTACAAAAACCTGGAGCGTTAACGAAAGAACAACGAATACACATGGATAGTCATGCAGGAAAATGAGTCATATATGGGGTAAAAAACGGATATGGTGCAAACATTCGTTGAATGCCGCATCATTCGGATTTCTTTAGCAATAAAGGCGATCCGACACTTACATTTGATTGATTGGTCGAAAAAATCGATTGAGGTGAAGAAGTGGATCCACTTGAGTTTAATCATCTTATGGGGGAAAATATCCCGGAAGAAGCAAGAATTATTAGTATCGCAGATGTTATTGATGCGATCGTATCGAGACGAGTATATAGTAAATTCCTCTGAACAAATATCGATGAGATTATTGCTTATCTTGAAAAAGAACTTCTTGATTCTACTTGATTGATTTCTCTTGATGGGAAAATTATGCTTGATAAAACAAAATGGGAAAGGGCTATAGGAAAAGATAAATTACACTCTTGTTGTATCGAATGGGAAGATACTTTATATATTCCAACTCAATTTCCAAGTACAAAAATTCAATTTGACCCACGTGTCGTTGTTACTTTGTATGAAAACGGTAGTCTGAAAGAAAAAATAAAAGAATTCCTCAGAAAAAAAGACAATTCACTTGTCTCAGAAAAGATCATCGAAGTAGAATTATATATTAGTGAATTTGAAACAAGATTAGAAAAAGAAGATCTGACAGAAGATGAATATAAGAATTACCTGCGACTCAAAGAGGCGGTAGAAAAACTTAGAAATATGTCACAAAAAAAGGATTAAAATTCTGAAAAATTTAGCCGTTAACAATTAAAATTATGCTATTACAGTCGTCATGATCAGGAGGAGTGGAACATCCTCTTCCAAAGGATATCGCAGCAAAAGAACAAAACGGATTGGAATATATAGCTCATTGACCAAGCAAGACTTGACTCTATTCACAGCAACACTACTTAGCTCACACTATTTGAACGGCTATAGTTTTAGCGGGCGTTGTTATGGCAGTAAAAAAAGTATTTTTTACTAAAGAAGAATCTTCTGTGCAAATATAATTAAAAATCTCTCGGAATTTTCCGAGAGATTTTTTGATTATGCAGCTTGAAGCATGGTAATCATTTGAATTATTTTATTTGAAGCGTTATTTACGTGAATTGCCTCTTTTCCCGCAAATATATTATCACGAAATCCACTGAGTAGTAGATTACAAGCATCATTATTATCCGGACGTAGAGTGAGCTTAATTCTTTCAGATACAACAAAGATTACTTCTTTTGCATCCCGTGGAGTGTTTGCGATAGTACAAGTAATTGCTCCGAATTTTTCTTGAACAGCCTGGATAACATTGTCTATTACGATATTTTGGAAAACAAAACGATTCTGATGTGAAGCTATAGCTTCATTGTGAGTAACGGAATTCATGTCTCTATTGAATAAAAAAGTACTAGAGACTGTGTATTATATGGATTTTTTGGCGGATGCAAAGGATTTTTCTAGAGTTTTTCTGATATAAGAGGGAATTTCTCATATATTTGTATTCAAAAAGAATACTATATAGCAGAATTTGCAGTACATTTCTCCTCTTCTTGTTTTGGTTCTCCTTCCCAGAATCGATCTACATCCTCCAAGAGTGAATTGAATTCATAGGCGAATTGATCGATAGGAATTCAATAATGATGTCCGAATATGGATTCAGGAATATGACGAAAATCATGTGTTTGAGCTATCCTATCAACATACTGAAGAAATTTTTCTCCCCATACTCTCCCTGGTTTTGGTGTAGCCACAAACGACATATCGATCACTTGCTTATCCGTATTGAGAGAGATGCTGTATTTCCAACCAGTACTTCCAGAAAGTATAATTTCGGAACCCACTTGTTTTGTTATACTGAGACCATATTCCTTCAAAAAAGGAATACTGTTTATATAATTCACAAGATCGTCAGTAGTAAGAAGTGATCGAACCGTGGATTGAACATGGTGTTTCATTTGAAATGAACTATGTTCAAGAAAAGCAAAAAGATCATTCATGTCTCCAGTATTTGTTGGTGCACTCAAGGTAAGGTATTTTGTATTTTCACTTTCTTGTGCAGCTATGAGTCACATAACTTCATGGAATTGAGTCGAGATAATGGGTTCTATATTGAGAGATCCACAAAAATCTCGAATAATATCAATGTTTCTTTCGGCGGTATCTCTTTCTTCTGGAAGATAGGATTTACTGAGATGTATTAAGTGTCTTCCATTGGTTTCTGGACAAATAACAATAATCCATCCATTGATTCGAGAATAGACGATAGTTCCATTAGGAGATTCGATATGTTTTGTTCGATGTCGTGAGAGAACGGGTATTTGAGAGACAATATCTGGATGTATTGCATTTCAGAAGCGACGGAATTCTACCATATTTTTGGTTGCTTTGATTTGATGTAAGATTGTACAGCTTGTTCGAAAACATGGCCGACGAGAAATATTTTTTCTTCTCCGAGAGTTGGTCCGAGAATTTGGAGTCCGACTGGGAGTGTTTCTGTGCCGCCATCTTCAGGAAGTGCATATCCGCAGGGAACCGTGAGTCCAGGAAGACCTGCGAGACTCGAAGGTGCTGTGAAAATATCTGAGAGATACATTTTGAGAGGATCGGAGACTCGTTCTCCTATTTTCCATGCGACGGTCGGAGCAGTCGGCGTAACGATCACATCGACTTTTTCGAATGCTTTTTTAAAATCTTCACGGATGAGTTCCCGAACCATAGAAGCTCGTCGGTAGTAGATATCATAGGATTCGCTTGAGAGCATATAGGCTCCGAGCATGATTCGTCGTTGTGCTTCTTTTCCGAAAAATTCTCAGCGATTTGCAGCTATATCATGTCCATCTCCGGTAGTGTTTCCATAACGAATTCCATCGTATCTGGCAAGATTGGTCGATACTTCTCATGGCATGAGAACATAATAGACAGCGAGACCGTATTGTGTATAAGGAAGGCTAATATTGATAATTTCAGCACCGAGTGATTTGAGGGTTTCGATTGATTTTTCGATTTCTGTTCGCACTCCTGCATCGATTCCATCGACGAAATATTCGGCTGGAATTCCGATACGAAGTCATTTAAGATCTAATTTCGTAAAAATATTTGGGTCAATCGTTACCGGAATATTGAGACTGGTCGCATCTTTTTCATCGTGACCCGCGGTGATCGAATACAGTAGAGCAGCATCTTCGACCGTACGAGTGAAAGTCCCAGGAGTATCGAGGCTGGAAGCCATGGCGATCACTCCGAATCGTGAATTTCTTCCATAGGTTGGCTTAAATCCAACGATACCACACATAGAAGCTGGCTGACGGATCGATCCTCCAGTATCTGTACCGAGTGAAGCAGGAATAAGACCAGCGGCGACTGAAGCGGCACTTCCTGAGCTACTTCCTCCAGGAATTCTTGTTGGATCCCATGGATTTTTTGTGATTTTAAAAGAACTATTTTCTCCACTTCCTCCCATCGCGAATTCGTCCATATTAAGTTTTCCCATACTAGAAAAACCTGCTTTCTTAAGTCGATCGATAATCGTACAGTCAAAAGGTGGTTTATATCCTTCAAGTACGCGAGAACTTGCATTTGTCTCGACACCAGCTTCACTAAAAACCTCTTTTACTCCTAGGGGAATTCCAGCGAGAGGAGAATTTATATCTTGTTCAGAGAATTCACGAACGCAGTCGAATGCGAGAAGTTCTGGATTGATTGCTTTGATACGATTCGCAAAATATTCGTATACTTCTTTTTGGGTTGTTTTTCACTCTTTGATGAGACGAACAATTTCCTTGAGAGAAAGATTCTTGAATTCCATAAAAGTTTAGTTAAGAATTAGTTTTATCTTGAATATCTTGAAGAACCTGGTTAATATGAATAGCAGCTTCCGATTCGGGATAACTCTGGATAATTTGGAGCAGGAGCTGATCGAGACTTTTCGGATTTTTGATATTTGCGATTTTCTGTGAGATTCGATAGATGGCACTATCATCTCATTTTTGTTTGTACATTTGCTCGTCAGCGATTTTGACACGTTGTTCAAAGGTAAGATTGCTGGTATAGAGGCAATATCCGATGGTGACATAAACGGGAAACGGGCGATGTCCATTGATAACTGCGAGACTGTGTTCGATTCGTTCGATAATTCGTTCTATTGAGACCATCTCGGCTGAGTCGATGAGAAGCAGGAATTCATCCCCTCCATCTCGACAGGCTTTATCATCACTTCGGACTGATTGTTTGAGAATTTTTCCGAGTTCTTCGAGTACGACATCTCCAGCTTCATGACCGTAAGTATCGTTTGCCATTTTAAAATCATTTATGTCTATTTTTACGACGGAATAGGCTTTCGTCGATCCAACCTCTTTGATGTATTTATTATTGTAGAGATTCGTTCGAGGATCGGTATATTTTTCTTTCATGATATTAAGCTTGGCTTTGATGAGCTCAGAAAGGCCCACTAGAAAAAGCGCCTGGATATCACGGAGACTTTTATCACCCGTTCATTGACGAACTCAGAAAGAAAAAACAAAGTTTTCTATTCGAATGGCAGCACTTCATCAAAATCAACCTGTGCGTAATCGGCCCTCGAATTTATAACTTTCGACCGCCTCTTTTTCATTGATATAATCTGATTCTGGTACTTTTTGAAGATGAATTTTTTTGGTGTGAGCATAGGCATCTCCGAGGAAAAAATCAAGAGAAGCATCTTTTCTACGATAGTAATAAATCGAAAGATTGAGATCGTGATAGGCAGACAGGAAGAAAATTCGTAAGGCATCAAATAGTTCATTTGGTTCATTAAAATCTTTATCTGAAATAATTACTCGAATCTGAGAAAGAACATCGGTTCAGAGTCAAAAACGACGCAAAAAAAGACCACGAAAATATTTTTTTACTTGATGAAAAATATGTGGTTTATCAACGATTTGAAAACTCTTTAGGGTAGGATCGATACGAAAACTTTTTGACATGCGAATATATCATTCTTAAACGCCCCATTTATACCGAAATTGTAGCCAAAAGCAAGTTTAATTTAAACCCTGGGGTTCTTTAGAACACCGGGGTTTATTTATGCGGCAGAAATTATTGCTTTACGACCTAGAGGAGGATTGTTACAGGCCGCAACCAGTATACGAGTTTTCTCAGCAACACTAGCAAGCTCAATAGTTGTTAATTCTTCAATAGGAACTCATAAAGCTAAGAGCTTTATTTTTAGTTCTGCTTTTTCAGCTTCACATAGTACAACATCTTCATCGCTTGGAGAAAGTCGGTTACAAAGGAAAACATAGTCTTCAAGAGGCCTTTGTTGTTCTGAATTTGGAACAAAACTTCTGGTTCAACTATATTTTATAGTTTCCATATGTGCAAGGAATTAAGAAATAATTATCAAAAATCATAAATGAATCAAATAATTATGCTGCCATTCCACAAAGTTTTTTTAAACCTCAGAAAAAAGTTACGTCGGTTGTTTTTTCTAGTAAGTGTAATATTTTCAATCTCGTATCTCGAGAAAAGGCTCGAATATGATCACCACTTCAGATAATAGAGTCTTTTTCTTTCGTAATAAGATTTTTGATTTCTTCCCTTGTTTTTCCTTGTAATCTTCCAGAAAATCACTTTGCCCAACTTGAGTGTATTTCCCGGTAGTTAATTCCTGGTAAAAACTTATATTCAGCACGAATAGCAGCTTCTCATTTTCGAAGAACTTCTTCGACGGGAAGCTGTAAAATTTTGTCCACTCAAGTGGTTAACATATGATGGATAGTAAGAAATAATGATTTTTATATACGATCGATTTTTTAAACAGATGAAGTTAATCATAAATTTACTGAAAAGTCAAAATATTTCAGATTTTGTTTTTTAGTTGTTATCGATACAATTTTCCCAAATTATCGCATTATTTTGCAATATATGACAAAGTTTGTTTCCTGGAATGTGAATGGGATTCGATCAAATCTTGAAAAAGGTTTTCTCGAATATCTCAGGGTCGAAAATCCTGATATTATTGGTCTTCAAGAAGTAAAGGCAATGTTTGATCAGTTTCCAGCTCGGATGGATCTTGCGAGTCTTTGATATGAGATATACTGGAATGCAGCCGAGAAAAAGTGATATTCTGGTACGGCTGTTTTTACGAAGAAAAAGCCTTTAAACGTGTTGTATTGACTCGGATTTCCAGAGCATGATACGGAATGACGAATTATTACGCTGGAATTCGAGAATTATTTTTTCGTTACAGTCTATACGCCGAATGCAAAACGAGAGCTTGAACGTCTCGAATATCGTCAGCTTTGGGATTCGTTATTTTATGATTATTTGAAACGACTCGAAGTAGAAAAACCGGTTATTGTCTGTGGAGATTTGAATGTAGCACACAAGGAGATCGATATCGAAAATCCCGCTTCAAACCGTGGGAATGCCGGATTTACTGATGAAGAACGGGCTGGATTCTCAAAATTTGTAGAAGAATGAAAATTTGTCGATACTTTCAGACATCTCTATCCGGACACCCCGAAAGCCTATACTTGGTGGAGTAACTTCATGAATTGTCGGGCTCGAAATATTGGTTGGCGCATTGATTATTTTCTCACTTCCGAGAATCTGAAAGAGAAGCTTGAAACCGCATTTATACGAAATGAAATCATGGGATCAGATCACTGTCCGGTTGGTATAGAAATGTCTCTGTAGAGACATACTTGCTTTTCGATAATCTTTTGTATAATAGAGTCTCATTTGACCTATTAACCATAGAATATGACTTATACGAAACCACATTTTCTTCCGGCATCGATATGAGATGATGTGTCAGCAAATAATACAAAACATCTTCGTTTTTCTCCTCGATCAAAAGTGGCAATTAATCCAGAAAAACACACGATAAAAATATACAAAAATAGCTCGCTTGTTACGACGGTATCGTTTGGAAGTAAATGGCAAAAACAAGAAACCGCCCCAGGTATTCCATTTCTTGATATTCGAGATAATCAGGGGCTTTACCAATTTTCACTTGGATCTGGTAGAATGAAAGTATGAGATTTTTATATATCATTTCAGAGGAGTCATTTAGGATTGGAAGTGAGTATTGAAAATACGAGCAATGAAGAATATTCTTACAATCTTAGCTTAGATGTTGTTGGTATGGAGCGAAGAATATGAGAGCTTTTACCAGTAGATACATCATCTGATGAAAAAGAAAAGGCAAAACTTTTTATGATGAGAATCGCTGAAGAATCGGAAAATGATTGAACTACGTATTTTAAACCAATAAAAGCAAAAAAACCGATTTACGTTGCTCGAAAAACTTTATGTACTCTTATGAAATTTTTAGGACGAGAAAAACATATTTCTAGACGGGATTTCGCTCACATAGATAACACTGCACCAGATCAGGTTGCTGAACTTGAGAAGAAGATATCCGCCCTCGTTCTTATGTATGGAACAGAAACAAGAGATGAATTGTATCGAGTGTGGACCCCAGGAGAAATAACCCAAATGTTACATGAGGTAAAAATACAGTCCACCTCTGAGACTTTTGATCCACGAGTGATTTCTCGTTTTCCACGGACTGGTTGATTTCGAGAACGAGTTGTAGATGCACTTAATATTCGAAAATAATATATTTTTACTATTCGTTTTTATGCTTACTCTCAAAAATCTCTCTGTTTATGTCGAGGATAAACATATTTTACAAGATATTTCTCTCGATTTTTCACTCGGAAAAACATACTATCTTCTCGGAAAGAATGGCTCAGGAAAATCGAGTCTCGCTTTTTCACTCATGGGTCATCCAAAGTACAAGATAGAATCCGGTGAGATTATTCTCGATGGTGAAAGTATTACGAATGTGACACCGGATGTTCGCAGTGCGAAGGGGTTATTTCTTTCTTTTCAGCACGTGCCTGAGATCAAATGAGTACGACTCATGGAATATCTTAGAACGATCTATAATGTCTATCTTGCTCGTACCAAGCCAGAGACAAAAGCGCTGACTCCATTCGTCTTTCTCCGCTTTTTAAAACCGATTCTCGCAGAACTTCATATCGATGAAAAAATGCTGCAGCGAGATTTGAATGTCGGATTTTCTGGGTGAGAAAAACGAAAAATAGAGATTCTTCAGATGAAGCTTCTAGATCCAAAATACATTATTCTTGATGAGATCGATTCCGGACTTGATGTCGATGCGTTTGCGACGATCGCACAGTTTCTTGCTGCAGAAAGACGAGACGATCGATGTCTCATCGTCATCACACACAATTTTCGTATGGCAGAATTTCTTCCACCCGATGAAGTGGTGATTTTGAAAAAATGAGTAGTGGAGAGAAAATGAGGAAAAGAATTAGCAGAGGAGATTGCAGAGAAGGGATTTGAGGAGAATTAAGAATTAAGAGAACCTGTCATTCTGAGGAGCGGAGCGACGTGAGAATCCTTTAAACATCAAGTTTTGATTAAGCACAATTATTGGAATTTTATGATTGTTTGAGTATAAGGGATTCTTCGCTTCACTCAGAATGACAAATATTTTTTGTCACGATTTTTCACTTCGTTCGTTTGTGATTCTTGAGACACTTACTTTCTAATTTTTTTATCTTATGTGGGAAAAAATGAAAGATTGGACCTTCAAGACTTACTTGAAGTTCGCAGGACTCTGAGTTCTTGGGCTTGTCGTTCTTATGATAGCCTTTTGAGTTCTAAAATTTATCATCGGATGAGTGAGTGACATCGTAAGTCCGAGTACCTATCCGATGTATCAGTGAAATACGGTATCGTCAGGTTTAAAGTGAGCAAGTGATTCTTTTTTAGATAAATCTATGGACTATAGTGCGAGAGAATCAGCTCCAGCTCCTGGAGCTACTATTAATTACACTCAGAATAATGTTCCTACAAATATAGAAGAAAAGAATTATGAAGTGAAGAGTTATTCTGTGACGATTGAGTCAGCGAAAATAGAAGAAGATTGTAACGATCTTTTGAAAAATCTTGATCCAAAAACCACAAAAAAAGACAATATAAATATCTCAAAACACTATTGTAATTTTACGATAAAAGTTTTGAAGTGAAATGAACAAGAATTTATCACACAGCTTCAAAAATATAAAGTAAAAGATCTGAATTCCAATATCACGAACATCGTCAAAAATTATGTAAATCTTGCTGATCGTACAGAGGAGACAAAAAAACGACTTGCTGAAGTGGATGCTTTGCTTTCAGATTCTAAGAAGAGCTATGATGAGCTCTGGAGTATGCTCAAAGTAAAAAATGTCTCTCCAGAAAGCATTGATTCTCTGAATAAAATCATTCTCAACAAATCTGATCTTATATCAAGATTTAGTAAGGAACGATCAGACTTGATCGATCAGATCAATAGTTACACAAAACAAAAACAGGATTATGACGAACAGATTCGATATGTAGATTTTTATGTATCATTCTCCGAAAAAATTATCGTTGATTGGCAATCTATTGGTGATCGATGGTATACTGATTATAAAGCACTCGTCGAAAACTTGAACAATACAGCTCGTGATCTTACGGTAAATCTCGGAAGTTTCCTCTTGAAAGCTCTTTCGGTTACGATCTATATAGTTCTCGGTCTTGCATTTTTACTTGCTGGTGGAAAATGAGTTTACAAGATGGGAAGAAGAATAATTCTTGGGAAAGAAAAGAATTAAGTTAAATTTGAGTTTTTAATAAAACTGATAAAATGGGTGAGAAAAATATTTCACCCATTTTATATGCACAAAAAATCCGCTTTCACCCTCGTCGAACTCATTGTGGTAATCACAATCCTCGCGATTCTCTGAACGATAGCTTTTTTGTCTTTTTCAGGATATTCTTCTTCAGCAAGAGATAGTACAAGAGTCTCTGATCTTGCTAGTATCGCGAAGACACTTGATGTCTATCAGGTAAACACTGGAAAATATCCTCTTCCTGATAATTATCTTACGACTACATACTCAGGAGGAATTGTATGGTATCAAGGAACCGTATGACTGTGAGTATTCACGAAGATGACTGGAGTAGCAAGAGGAGGAATATCAGCAAAACCAACAGATCCAGTCAGTGGAAAAGAATATCGATATGCTTCTTTAGAATACAGTAGGCATTATCAGCTTCAAACAGAGCTCGAATCTACACTGAGTTATTATCCCTCAACAATAATCGATACTGCGTACGCTGATACGGTTACTCCAGGCTATACGTACATCAAAGGAAATTACAATGGACTCGTCGCAAGAACACAAACAGGAAATACTATCTATCTGGTTGCTACTCCATCTATTCTTACTTCCAGTGGATCTTCAGGTTCCATTCTTGATATTACTACTCTTTCCGGAACTTTCTTGTATAACAACCAACCGACTGATTCTTGAATCGCTTTTACTCCGGTCCATGTCTTCTCAGGAACTTCACTTCCGGTCGATGATACCTCTTCAGGAATTACGAATCTCGTAACCGCTATCCAACAAGTATACACTGGTTCACAGATTCCAACTGATGATATTTCTAGTATTTTTACGATCACTGGTAGTTCTACGATACCGAGTTGATGTGGAATTCTTTCTGGTGTCTGAGGGAAGTGTGGAGGGGCTTTGGTTTCGGTGGATAATGGCTGAGCTGTTTGATGAGGAGAACCTCCTGTTGTCATCCCAGTTGCCGATTTTTACGTATCCACTAATTCCGCTTCGGGAGATGATGCTGGTGTGTGTGATGTAATAACGCCTTGTAAGACGATTGGTTGAGCTCTCGTAAAAGCAATATCAAACAAGAGTATCTATGTTTTTTCGGGTACATATACGGAACAACTTACATTCACTAATGCAAAAACTAGCATTACTATTATCGGAGAAAACCCTCTTAACACAAAAATTACTTACTCAAGTGCTACGGTTCCAACTATATTATTTACTGCTGCAAATACTATTACATTGAGATGATTTACTATTGAACAGACTTCCTCATTCTATGTAGTGAATGCGGCTTCCACTCCACAAAATATTACTCTTGATGGAAATCGGATAATAAGTGCTTCCACTGGGTATCCAGCTGTCAATATAGCAAATGGAACGAATTTTATGATTACCAATAACTATTTTCAAGGAGGAGAAAGGTCTGTGAGTGTTACTGGTACCAACCATCTGATCGCCTACAATGATATATATGGAGGAGTCAATATGGGAATATATATCAACGGTGGGAATGGGCTTACTATTTTGGGAAATCTTATTCGAAAGACTGCTCAATGAATTTATGTCGGAACCGGTCCAAATGTAAGTATTAACAACAATACCATTGTTGCAACCACAAACCGTGCGATATATATTTCCTCAGTAGCTGCCCTTGGCTCGTTAAAGAATAACATTATTGCTTACAACCATGAAGAATGAATTGAGTCAGCAACGCCCCTCACATCGACCTATAACACTTTTTTTGCCAACGGAAATGGAAATGTGAATTATGTTTTATGAACTGACGATAATGAGAATGATCCAAAATTTGCAGACGGGTGATATAGACTTACATCTGATAGTCCTTGTGTGAACACTGGCCTTGGTGATGCATCATCGCAATGAGGAAAAGATCTATCGATATTAACGACCCAAAACAATGGTTCATTGGACTGAGGGGTAGTTGATCGTGGTGCGCATTTGCCGGCCACAGTTCTTGTTCCACAGATTCTCTATGTGAATACAGCCTGAGATGATGCGAATCCTGGGACAGTAGCATCGCCACTACGTACTATTGCGACAGCTATTGCTCAGGCAAAAACACGAGCGAAAATCTATGTATCTCCAGGAACATATTCAGAACAGCTTTCGTTTACTCATACGCAGGCAGGAGTGCAATTATTGGCAATCGATCCTGATCCAGTCAATACCAAAATTACTTATTCAAGTACCACTGTTCCAACCATATTGTTCACTACTGCTAGTTCTGTTACTCTGAGATGATTCACTATCGAGCAGACTTCCTCATTCTATGTAATTAATGCAGCTTCAACCCCTTATAACATTACTCTTGATGGTAATCGGATTATAAGTAGCTCCGCCGGATATCCATCTGTCTATATAGCAAATGGAACTAATTTTGTGGTTACTAACAATTATTTTCAAGGAGGCGAAAGAACTCTTAGTATAACCGGAAAAAATCATCTTATCGCTCATAATGATATATATGGTGCAGTAAATATGGGAATATACATCAACGGCGGGAACGGTCTGACTATCCTCGATAACATTATTAGAAACACTGCTCAATGAATATATGCCGGAACTGGCCCAAATATTAGTATTATCAATAACACTGTTGTTGCGACAACGAATCGAGCAATATATGTTTCGTCTCCTGCTGCAATTAGCTCAATAAAGAATAACATTATTGCCAATAATACCAAAGGTATAGATGCTGCCTCCGTTTTTTCGGCAGGATCATATAATACATTTTATAATAATACGACAGGGAATGGTGTAAATTATTCTCTCGGGACGAATGATATTATTCAGGATCCAAAATTTACGACCTCTTGATCACGTTCATACTACCTTGCTTCTGATAGTCCGTGTCTTGATGCTGGAGATAATACTTCCGATTCATATGGTCTTAATAATTTTACTACACAGACAAGTAGTTCCCTTGATGGATGAACGGTTGATCGGGGTGCTCATTATCCGCCAACTCCTGTGACGTATTAAAATTTTGTTTTTTTGCGCAATCCTATACAATAGGTGAGAAATATTTCTCACCTATTTTTTCATGACCAACGATAGCAATTCCCTCTTTTCCAACCTTTCCCGTGAACTCTTCGACCATTCGGACGAAGTGACTTATGATGTGCGTCTAAAACCAGGACTTGATGAAGAAGTAGTTCGCACGATCTCTGCTGATAATAATGAGCCAGTTTGGATGCTTGAACTTCGATTGAAGGCGTTTGAGATATATCGTAGTAAAACTATTCCGACCTGGTGACCAGATCTTTCAGCTCTGGATCTTGATAAAATCTGTTATTTCTCGCGAGCACTCAAAGAGGGTGAATGAAAAAGCTGGGAAGAAGTGCCGGATAATATTAAAAATACTTTTGAACGACTCGGGATTCCAGAAGCTGAACGAACGATTCTGGCATGAGTCTGAGCGCAGTACGATAGCGAAGTCGTCTATCATTCATTGAAACAAGAACTTTCCGATCTCGGTGTGATCTTCGAAGATATGTCTGTTGCGATTCATAAGCATGAAGATTTGCTTCGAAAATATTTTTCCAAGTGCGTACCGATCACGGATCATAAGTTTGCAGCCCTTCATTATGCGGTTTGGAGCGGAGGAACCTTTCTCTATGTTCCGGCCGGAGTGAAAATCGAAGAACCACTTCAAGCATATTTTCGTATGAATGTACGAGCCGGAGGCCAATTCGAACACACGCTTATGGTGATAGAAGATGAGGCAAGTGCTCATTATATCGAGTGATGCAGTGCACCAAAATACGGTGAGAGTTCACTTCACGCCGGATGTGTCGAGATTTTCGTGGGAAAACATGCGAAGATGCGGTACTCATCGGTCGAGAACTGGAGTATCGATACCTATAATCTAAACACGAAACGAGCGATCGTACAGGACGAATGATATATCGAATGGGTCGGAGGAAATATGGGATCTGGCGTAACTATGCTCTATCCTTGTAGTATTCTCCTCGGAGCTCGAAGTGCCTGTCAGCACACGGGAATCGCCTTCGCGAATGCCGGACAAGTAGCGGATACTGGAGCGAAAGTGGTCCATATCGGCGAAGGAACGAGCTCGAATATTCTTATGAAATCTCTCTCGAAAGGATGAGGGAATTCAACTTACCGATGACTTATAGATATCAAACCAACCGCACTTCATTCGACTTCGAAAATTGATTGTGATGCACTCCTTCTTGATGAATTTTCCATCTCTGATACGATTCCTGATATTAGGGTCGGAAATACGGAAAGTGTCGTAGCTCACGAAGCGACAGCCGGAAAAATCAACGAAGAAGATGTATTCTATCTTGCATCTCGTGGAATGAATGAGGAAGGAGCGAAAAAAATGATCGTAAATGGATTTATCTCGCCGATAATTCGAGAACTTCCACTCGAATACGCTGCGGAGATGAATATACTTATAGGAATGGAGATGGAAGGAGGGTTTTAGTGGAATAGCTGGATAGTGGAATAGAAAATTTGTCATCCTGAATTTATTTCAGGATCCCCTGAAAGTAAGGTTTTGTCATTCTGAACGAAGCGCAGCGTAGTGAAGAATCCCTTATAGATGAGTTTGGTGGCATACTTGAGTATAAGAGATTCTTCATTACACTCAGAATGACAAAATGCGTTAATCTTCTCTTAAAAATGCGAAGGCCGCCCCGGTAGTCCGGAGCGGCGAAAGGGTGACAATCAGAGCTTAGAAGCTCGTAGATGGCCACAAGGTGAATTGGATGATGATTCCGGAGACAAGGGATATTCCCGAAACCACCAAAAGGAGTTGTCGGCCAAACGACACATTTTCATGGTCGAGTCTGGCTTGGTTATGATTTTCCCACCACCATCGGTGAAGTCGCCTCAGGAAGTACCGAATGAACGGTCCTCCGAGAACGAGACTGAGGATGAAAGGGAACCAGTCGAGGAAAAAGAATAACATGAAAAACCTCCTATAGGTACTTCAAATATAAAACTAATCATCATTTTGTCAAATGAAAATAGTATTCGATCAAAACACTTTAGAAGACTGGAAAAATAGAGATATTTCAGCAGTTTTTGTCTGACTGAAGCGAGCCGGATGCGCTGGAACGGAGATTGAAGTTATTGAAGCATTTGATTCCGAAGGACTTGTGGATTTTCCGCAAGAATCAGGAATAATAGTTTTTATGAAACTGGAAGAAGTGGAAAAAATCGATAATTCAATATTGACGAAAATAAAGGGAAAATGGATTTGTACGAATGAAAAAATACTTTCAAGATGCTGATGTGGTTCGAGTTTTTCGTTTGAAAAAAAAGAAAAAATCGCTAGTATCCACAAGATAGCCGAAATGAAAGAAAAGTTTAAAAAGCAGGATAGGGGTATGTCATTCTGAGCGAAGCGTGAGAATCCCTTATAGATGAGTTTTAGTATATTGTTTGAGTATAAGGGATCCCTCGGCTACGCTCGGGATGACAACATGCAGAATGACAAATTCTTAATTTTTAATTCCTTCAAGTGTCTCCAATCAATCTTCTCACTACTCCAAAAATTAATCAGTCTGGTTTTTATTGGCTTGATGCTACAAGCCCAGATATTATTGATGTTGATGAGAATCTAGTGATTCATTTTTTTGATGCCACTGCGCATTGTGAGAAAAAAACAAGAAAAATTATCGTAGGAGCCAATTCTGAAGTGGCTCTTTGTGGGTATATGTATGATACGGAATATGATATTGAATTTGTTTCTGGAGGTGAAAGATGTAAGATAGATATTGCCTATCTTCTTGCGAGCAAGAATTCCGATAAGGTGAAAAGTAAGATTGTATCTCGAATATCTCATTCGCACAGCAGTACGAACGTATCGATCGTGTCATTTGCTGGAGAACAGGGAAATATCAGTGTAGATGGCGTCGTCGAAGTGAGTGAGGGTTGTAAAGATGCAAAAGCCTATCTTCGCGAAGATAATATTTTTCTTGATTCTACCGGGAAAATCCGAAGTATTCCAGGATTACTAATTCGATCGAATGATGTACAAGCAGGACATTCAGCTCGCGTCGAGAAAATGAGTGATGAAAAACTTTTCTATTTACTCGGTCGATGACTTGATAGAAAAAATGCGACCACACTTTTATTAGAAAGCATGGTCGGTAGTTTGTTTTCTCGGATGAGACACATCAGTGAACGAATGTACGAAGATCTTCGGATTGATATCCTTACGAATTTGTTTTCTCTCCATAAGTAGCTTTTTGTTCTGTTGTTTTTTTGGGAATATTGAGCGGTTTTTTTCTTATTTTCGTTAATCTGTTTCCAAAAAACACAATCATAAGAAAGAAGAACAATACTACCAAAATAACGGATTCTCAAAAATCAAAATCCTGATATGTCGGAAAATATTGAGGGATCACATAAGCTTTTCAGAGAAAAAATACGATGAGTGCCGAATTAAAAACGATCATTCCTCACATAAGGAGAGCAAAAATTCCTTGCATAGAAATACTATTATGAACAAAAATACGGATGAAAGTATAGTGAGTTTTGGTCTCGTTTGCAAAAAGTTTTTGGAAAATGTAGTTTTTTCGTAGAATTCAGCGTACTTAATTTAGAAAAACAATATTTATAAGTTTTGTTATTTATCATGTCTCACAATCTTCGTTCCTTTTTTCCGATTTTTTCAAATAATCCAGATTTGGTTTTTTTTGATAGTGCTGCTTCTGCTCAGAAACCATATCAGGTTATAGAATGAGTGAAAGCCATGATGGAGAATGATTATGCGAATATTCACCGTGGTGCGTATGAACTTTCAGAGCGAGCTGAAGCCATCTATGATGAATCAAAGGAAATAGTAAAAAATGTTTTGAATGCTACTGAAACTTCCGAAATTAATTATACCTATAATGCTACTTACGCATTTAATCTACTCGCGTCGAGTCTGCGGGATTCAGGACTTCTCGGACCGGGTGATAAAGTGTTACTTTCGATCGTCGAACATCATGCAAATATAGTACCATGGCTCCATCTGAAAGAGATGATCGGGATCGAAGTAGAATTTGTAGGACTCGATGATCAGTATCAGCTTGATATGGCCGATTTTGAGAGCAAACTCACACCAAATGTAAAAGTCGTTTCTTTGACTCATGCATCAAACGTAACTGGTGCCATCTTTCAACTCGATCGAATCGATATGTTACTCAAACGAAAATATGGAGCAAATAAACCATTTTTTGTAGTTGATGCTAGTCAGGCAGTTCCTCATTTCACTGTTGATGTTCAGAAATTGAATTGCGATTTTCTCATATTTACGGGACACAAAGTAATGTCTGAGACTGGAATCTGAGTACTTTATGGAAAAAAAGAACTCTTAAAAAAACTTGAACCAGCATTTTGTGGTGGTGGCGCGATTAATTGGGTACGGACAGATTCTTATCAGGCAGCAGGACTTCCACATCGATTCGAACCCGGAACCCCGAATATCATCGGAGCAGCAAGTCTTCTTCATGCATTTCGATTTATCGAGTCGATCGGCGGATATGAGACGATCGAATCACATGAGCAAGAGCTTATGCAACATGTTCTTATGAAATATCAGATAATAAAAGATCGAGTCAAACTTATTGGTTGTACCAAGACTGATTGTCGAACGGGGATTTTTTCTTTTGTTGTTCCTGGAATTCATAATGCTGATCTTCTCGAGATTATGGCAGAAGAAGGAATCGCGCTTCGAGCTGGTCATCACTGTGCGGAGCCATATATGCAGAGTCTCGGAATTCAGTGAACCCTTCGTCTCAGTCTCTATCTTTATAATACAAAAGAAGATATCGATCGATTCTTCGAATTACTTCAACAAATCATCAAAAAACTCGGGTAAACCCGAGTTTTTTGTGAAACAAAACAAATTTACTTTTTATCCTTTCTTCTCGCAGTGATAATTTCTCGGGCTTGTTTGTATTTTTCTAGATTAGTACCAATATCTTTTAGTAACGGAAGTATTCATATTCAATCAATTGTTGGATAGTGTTTTTTGAGTAGTTGTGAAAGATTAGAGTATTCATTAGTACGTAAAATTTTATCAACTTCAAATCAAATTTTTTCTACATCATCTTGAGTAAAAATTGAAGAAAGTGTTCGTCATTCTGCATCTACTCTTCCATAAAGCCAAAAGCGCAATGAATCAACAGGAGTTTTATCTAATACACAGGAATCTTTATATGATTCAAATAATTCTTCAAGAAATTTAAGCGCCTGTATAAAATCTTCTTTTAAAAGATCAGGATCATTAAATTGTCTTCTAAGATCAATGCTGAATTTTTTAATAAGCTCATTTATACAGGGTATAGTATTTGTTGGAAAAGATTTGGCAAATTTTTCATATACTAAAGGAGTTCGCGCGATCATATTACAAAGACTGCCGAGAAGATATCCTCCCATGCCTTGAATGGTATGATAATCAAGAAGAACATCAATCTCTCAGTCGTCAGGAAGATTATGATTTTTTGATAGATAATCTCGAATAGCTGCTGTAAAATCATGAAAATCATGTGGACCAATGTTGAGTCCGTTATGAAAGCCTGAAAGAGGCACCTTTGAAATTTCATCTAAAAACTTACAAAACTCTTCAATAGATAAAGGGAAATTTGGTACATTTTTTTGAGATGTTGGAAAATTATTTGTTTGTGTAATAAGGCCGTGTCAGGGTATCAATTGATATTGATAATTTCAGAAAAATTCTTGTAAGTCAGCATCAGAAACAATTCTATCCATATTTACTGTGGTCACTTCCTGGGCTTTAGTATTCATTTTTTCTAGCTCTCATATATGAAGGAGTATGAGTTGATTTTGTTGTTTATAGATTGTATCTATACCTTTTTCAAATCAAGCTAGACTCAAATCACAATCATCTTTGGTTTTTTCTTTATATATTTTAAAGAATATTTCTGCTAAGGTGGATCGAAAAATGGGGCTTTTCATTGTTTCTGTTAGACTATTTATTGCAGGAATAAGTTCGCCATAATTCTCTATGGTTATACATTTCTTAACCGTGTCTGAATTCTCTAAAAATATTAAACGAAGTAATTGTTCTTGATGAGAGGTGGAGTCGATTATTTGTGGTTGCTGTTTAATACTGGTTTCGGTTGTAGTTCATTGTAATGTTTTTCCTTTTGGAATTTCTATAAAAAAAGCATTTACCAGGGTGTGGGTAAGCTGGAAACTAAGGTGAAATTTTTCTTCTGTTGTTAGTGTTGAAAAAACTTTATTCCAATCAAGCAAAAGCAATGTTTCGTTTCAAAGCTGTTGAGTTTTAACTCCTATATTCATCAGGGAAGTGGCATCTATTCATGTACGTGCTATTACGAAGGTGGTTGTGCCTGGGTTAATTGGATTGATTTTGGCTTTTGGTTTTAGATTGGCAGTAACTGTTTCAAAATTCTGCAACAAGATACGTCTTTGGGTTTCTCAAATATTTTGTTTTTCTAAAAATGAAATTAATACATTATTAATAAGGCCAATAATGTGTCATATCATCGCAAGTTCTGTAGCATTCAGGGAAGGAGAATCTGTATGAATAACATTGAGACAAAAATGAAAAAAAATTCATTTAAGCAATTGGATAATTTTATTGTTTTGATCTCCCATTGGAGAGTTCATATTTATTTGTTGTGGGAAGAATGCTTGCATTTCTGTAACAAAACTTATTCTTTGCTCTGTTTTCTTAAAAAGAAATCATTTAAGAGATATTTCAAGATTATTCCAAAGTAGATCAGGTTGCTTAAAAGCACCATTTAAAAGAGGATGTCATAAATCTCGCTCTTTTGATTCATTTTTTCCTTCTCTTCAATCTGGTAATATCATAATATTTGGATAATTAATATTTAAGAAGAGTTATTTTTAACAGAATCTATTCCAACCAAGGTCAAACTAGTTTAGCAAATTTTTCTCGTAACTGATACTCGATTTCTTTGCGAGTATCCTGATTAAAAGGACCAAAAGAAGTCTCTATGTTGGAAAGAAAATCCCTGTACGTTTCTGTGGTCGGATTTCGAAAAGAAGCAGTGGAAGTGCTTTTGTGATCTACGAGTTTTCGACGTAAAATACACCTAGTATACTCATCAAATTCTGGAATATTTCCTTCTTCATCCGAAACTCGGAATAATGCCATAACCAATGGTTGTTCTATAAAAGAATTCAAAACATTATAAGTAAGTTGCGACACATCATAAATGTTTCATTGCAGAATGATCGTAATGAAATTATCCCTTACTGTTCCTGGTGTAAGTATGATGTCAGCGGTAGATCTAGCATTTGCACTTGGAACAGTGCTTTTTGGACAAGTAGTAGTGTTATTTCCAACGATGGATTGAACCATTGGTGGAAGTTCTAACTGACTCATAACTCGAGCTGTGGACCATGATATTTCAAAACAAGTTTCTTGAGCGTTTCCGGGAATAAACATGTTATGTATTTCTTGAAGTGTTTGTTGTTTTTCTGGTGAATCTCTAAACTGTTCTACCAGTGAGATAATTTGTTTTTCTCCTTTTTCTCTTTCTGGTGAATCGAGCTCAGAAAAAAGCGAGCAGAATTGAAGAATGGTTTTCTTAAAAATGGGGCGAAACGTTTGTCAGACATATATAAGCAATTTGCTAGTCACATCGGTTTCTATAATGATTTTTAATATCTTTTGTATCGGAGGATTTCATTTTACTTCTGGAAGTCTGGAACTATAGACACAATGGTAAAGAATACGAGAAAAACTTTCGATTGCATCTTCGGGGATATTATATTTTGCAAATGCACTATGAAAAGATTCAAAAAATTCTTCCCAATGAATGAGTGGATGGGGATTGAGGATTGTTTGAACTTCAGGAGACATGACCAAAAAATAGAGTTTAGATAAATTTACTATGAAGACTAGTGATATAGGCAATTGCTAAGGCATCGGCGGCATCATCGGGTTTTGGGATTTCGTCGAGTTTGAGGATGAGTTTGAGAGCATTTTGTACTTGTTTTTTTTGCGCTTTTCCACTTCCTGTGATTCCGGATTTCACTTGGAGCGGAGTGTATTCTCGGATTTTGATTCATTTCTGTGTCAGAAGATAGATCATAGTTCCGCGAGCCTGAGCGACGTCGATAGCTGTTTTTTGATTATTAAGGAAAAAAAGTTTCTCGATTCCACAGACGTCAGGATGATATTTTTCGATGATCTCGGTGAAGTCATTTCCGAGTTCAAAAAGTTTTTCTGGGAGTGAAAGTTTTGGTGGAGTGGTAACAACACCGAATTCCAGTATATCTATTTTTCCTTTTACGGAAGCGATTACAGCAAATCCAGTAGTAGTGGTTCCAGGATCTATTCCGAGAATAATTGACATATTGTATTTTTTATGGTTTAATTCATTATATGAAGACAAGGAAAAAATCAAAAGATATTCAAAAGACGTTCCGTGTGAGCAAAAAAACAAATCATGGATTTTGATTATATACAAAACTAACAAAATGACAAGTTTTTATCCCCGAAAATTTATATTCCCAAACCATTAAAAATATGACAGTAGTCACAGAAATCGCCCAAAAAATAAAGACTGATCGCGAGATACTTATCGTGGAATCAGATATCACCACAAAAATTCATAATTCCTCTTTACCGGAAAAAGAAAAAGAGAATTTTCTGAAGTTGTTGTCGTATTTTACGCCATTAGAAATAGAGGAGCTGAAAATGATACTTGAATAAATTTCAACAAAAAGAGCGGTCTAAAACCGCTCTTTTTGTTGTATTGATGTTGAATTCCTTTTTGCTTTCGGGGGATCCTGAAACAAGTTCAGGATGACAAATTTTTTTAATAAGTGACTGCTTGTGATGCGAGGAGGAGATAGAAAATGGAATTCTTATCAAGAAAATCTCCGGTCATGATCGTTCGTACTTCTTTTGTTTCTTCATAATTTATACTTCATTCGTGGCGTTTTCCTCAGAATACATCCGTATTGATAACTCGAGAAAAGAGTGGAAAAAATGGCTTGTCGAGTATGAGATCTCTAAGATCTTGGTGTTTATCAAGATATTGCACGAAAGCCTGTCCGTAGCTGTAGAGTTTTTCTCAAGATCGAATACTTTTTATAAGTCCATAGAGACGACCAAGGCCGATAATATATTTTTTTGTGACGACAAGATGCAGTGTTTTTTCGACTGGATCATTTACTCGGAGGATGTTATATCCATTTTTTATACAGTATTTGCGGAATCCAGTCGTGACGAAATGCTCGATAAAGCTATCGAGAATCTTGTGGTAAGAGCTTATGACTGTAAATCCATCGATTGAAGGATTTTTCCCGAGATTATAAAAATTGATTTCTGAATGAATCAAGTGTTCGAGTGTCTGTCGGGGCGCGTTCATAAGAAGAATCTCTCCAAAATAATCGCCGATCCGCTTTGAGATGATAGTGTCCATATTTTCCTGCGCAAAAACCTCTCGATTGAGACCAGTTTTTTTGATAGCCTTACTCGCGGCAATCTTGAGGGTAGCTTGCTGAAATTCTCGTTGCATCCAAGCTTTTGCAGTCGCAAGCCGACGACGGAGATTTTCGTTTTCTTCACGGAGCAGTTCGAGTTCTGAAGACATCCTTTGAGAATTAAGAATTAAGAATTATCGTTTGACTGTCATTCTGAGGCGATAGCCGAAGAATCCCTTATAGATGAGTATAGTAATAACCTTGAGTATAAGGGATTCTTCTCTGCGTTCAGAATGACATTACAATATTTTTCTATTCCACCGTTCCATTTTTTTTCTTTTCTACGATCTTATCTGTGAATAGAACTCCGTCGAGATGGTCGATCTCATGCTGGATAATTCGAGCGGTAAAACCTGAAAAAATCATGATTATTTCCTTTCCTTTTGTATCGATATAATTTACTTTCAGGGTTTTATATCGAATGACATCGCCGAATTCTCCAGGGACACTGAGACATCCTTCAGAGCCGAGTTCGCATTCTTCGGAGTGCTCGAGAATTATAGGATTTATCATTCCGATGATTTTCCCGATATCGTCATCGCGTGTCTTCATAATGGCTACTACGATAACTCGTTTATTTGTTCAAATCTGAGGTGCAGCAAGTCCGACGCCGCCATTATCTGGATCTTTGACGTATTTTATCATGTTTTCAGCAAGTGTTATCATTGCTTTGAGTTCGATTTTTTCTACTGGCGCACTGATAACGCGGAGTATTTCGTTTTCTTTTCCGGTTTGAATTTTAAATTTTGCCATAGGTGGTTTAAAATAATTTTAAAAGAGAATTTTTTTATATACTTTTGTAACCAAAAGTACCAAAAGTTTTGAAAGAGGAAAAACTCGCAGACATGGCTTTTGCTCTTCATCTGCACGACTTGCATGCTGTTCAAACAGTTTCCTCTCTCAAGCTCTCTTGTTTTCTCTCGTTTCTTGGTAGCTTTCTTCGTATTTATCCCGAGACCCGAAAAACTTTATAGATAGCGATACTTTCTGTTTTAAAAATGTCTTATTATTGAGTTTTTCCGTTTGATTTTATCGAGTTTTTCCATAAAATCAAACCTAAAGACTTTCTAGCTGTTATTAATTCCTTTTCTATGTCTCTTTATCACGCAATTCGCGGTTCGTTTTTATTTAAGTTTTTACAGAGATTACTTCAGCGATTTTTTCCGATTGATGGGGCAGTACGACAGCTTTATCATTACATTCTCTGAGTTCTTGCGAGCTGGAGTTATGGAAATCCTTCGAAGGATATGATAATTATAGGAATTACTGGAACCAAAGGAAAAACCACAACTACAAATATTGTCGCGAAAGGCTTGCTTGAATCTGGAAAAAAAGTCTTTATGTTCTCCACAGTGAATTACTGTATTAATGGAGATTTTTTTGAAAATAAATCAAAGATGACTTCACCGTCACCATTTGAACTCCAAGAACTTCTGAAAAAAGCGAAGCTTGCGGGATGTGAATATGCAGTTATTGAGACCTCGAGCCACTCCATATATTTTAATAGAAATTACGGAATCGATTATGATGTCGTAGTTTTGACGAACATCTCTCAGGATCATCTTGATCTTCATAAGACGATGGACGCATATGCAGCAGTCAAAGCAAAGCTTTTTCAGAATCTTATGGTGTATCGTCGTAAATGAGATGTAAAAAAAGTAGCAGTAGTAAATATAGATTCTCCGTATGCTTCTATGTTTCTTGAGACAACTGCAGATCAAATGTATACCTACGGACTTTCTGCGAGTGCACAGATTCGAGCTCAGAATATCGAGTCTGATGACACAGGAATGCGTTTTGAAGTAAAAATTCCATCGAATACACTTCAGATCGAGACTCGACTGAAATGAGATTTTAATGTCTATAATCTTCTTGCTGCTTTTAGTGTACTCATGTCGCTTAAGGTTCCATTCGAGAAAATCGCAAAAACTATTCAAACAACCACTGGAATTCCCGGAAGACTCGAAGAAATCTCAAACAACAATGATTACAGAATCTATGTCGATTACGCTCATACTGAGGCTTCGCTTCTCTGAGTGCTCGAGACAGTAAAAAAAATGCGTGGTATCGAACGAGTCGTTCTTGTTTTCTGAGCGACTGGCGATCGAGATAAAGATAAACGACCAAAAATGTGACGAGTTGCTGATAGTCTCGCTGATATTATTATTCTCACGGATGATGATACGTACAGTGAAGATTCTCTCGCGATTATTCGCGATGTCTCTGTCGGAATCAAACGAAAAGAATGAGAGAATTTCTGGGTTATTCCTTCCAGAGAAGATGCTATCCGCACGGCGCTTACTCTCGCTCGACCGGGTGACCTAGTGCTCGTCGCTGGTAAATGAGCGGAGACGATGCAGGTAACACAAAAATGAGCGATTCCATGGAATGATGCCATGGTGATTCGAAGGATTTTACAGGAGATCGATGATAATAAGTTGGCGATGTAGCGAGAATGAAGGATAATTCTTGTCACCTTTTTTCTAAAAATCAGTCTTAACCTAGGAATTTATATTTTATTTTCCGTTTATGAAAAAGAATTTCTGAATCATCCTCGCGCTTCTTGTTATGCTCATGATCTGTGGTTATATCTGAGCACTGATTTTCCGACCAGCTTTCGTGCAGCCGGTGACTGATTTTTTTGTGAATCTGAAAAATGGAAGTCAAGAACAGATTGTAGATACTGGAACGACAAATACTGGAGCTATTGAAGTAGAGAAAAAAATCGAAGAACCATGAGTTCAGATTGACTCGGAAAAAGCTGAAATACAGACGACTGCCACCGGTACCGTCGAGGATATTGTAACGGATGATCACGAAATAATTCTCGATACTGGAATGACTGAGAAAGAGATTATTAGTAAGATTGAAGAAAATAAAGTTAAACGACAAGAATTGGAGAAAAATAGTACTTGAGTTCTTATACGGAGTGATTACAAGGCTGAATATATTACGAGTAAAGAATATAAAAATGATAGCATTAAACTGATTATTTCTTGAAAAGAGAAAACAATAAATTTTTGGTATAACAAGTCAAATGCGAAGTATTGTAAGAATGGACCTGAAGACTGCACGAGGCTTAGTCACTTTGAGAAATTTATAGATTTTTCTCCAGATAAAAATTATCTACTCTTTGAACATGTAGGTTATGAATCAACATGACTGAACATTATCGATATAGAAAAAAATACATTTTTATCTTTTGATTCGACATATTTTGAGTCATGGTTATCAGATGGTCGGATGGTGGCTAGTTCATGAAGATGAGGAACATTATTGTGAGTTTTTGATATTAAGAATTTGATGAAGGAATCTCTCCCTATAGATACTACAGATATGATGGAGAATAATACTATGCGGTGGAGCAAAACACAAGAAATATTCGACAGAAATGCTCATAATTTTGGCGGATTCGTCAGTTCTTATTGATTTATGAATGATGATAAATATTGATATTTATGGGCTGAAAATAATGATGACAATACTATCAAACAGCTAAAAATCTACGATCTCAAAACGCTTAAAGAAGTATATTCGAAAGAAATAAAATAATAAGGAAAATAATGTGGATCCCAGATATTCCTCCGGAATTCCGGGATGACGCACTGCTTTACACTTTAAACCTTACATTCTTCGATGTCATTCTACCAGAAATATCGCCCGAAAGATTTTGATTCACTTGTTGGTCAGGATTTTATCAAGACTGCTCTTCGTAATGCGCTTGTGAAAGATAAACTCGTTGGAGCGTATCTTTTCTATGGTTCACGATGAACAGGAAAGACGACGGTCGCACGAATTCTCGCAAGGTGAGTGAATTGTCTCGATCTTGGTCCGACAGGAAATCCGTGCGGAGTGTGTGAGAATTGTGCTGCTTTTGAAGATGGACGACTTATGGATATCATCGAGATTGATGCGGCTTCGAATACCGGAGTCGATAATATACGAGATCTCATCGAAAAAGCGCAGTTCCAACCAAACCAAGCAAAATATAAAGTCTATATTATCGACGAGGTTCATATGCTCTCGAAAGGTGCATTTAATGCGCTTCTGAAGACACTTGAAGAACCACCAGCTCACGTAAAATTCATTCTCGCAACCACCGAACTTCACAAGATTCCTGAGACCATCGTTTCTCGTACCCAGCGCTTTGATTTTAAGAAAATCGATGAAGGTGATATCGTCGGTCGACTGACATATATAGCAAATGAAGAAAAAATCTGTGCTGAACAGGATGCACTTCGACTGATCGCAAAACTTGCTCGTGGGGGAATGCGTGATGCGATCGCCTTATTCGAACAATATGCGGTTGGTGAGTGTCTCACTTATGAGATGATCGCGAAAAATCTTCAGCTTGTCGGAGAATCTTTCCTTGAAGATTTTACTTTTGCACTCATTGAAAAAAACCAGACTCAAGTCCTGAAAGATCTTGATTTTTTACGACAAGAATGAGTTGATATGAGGATTTTTCTTGAGCAAGCGATGTATTTTTTGCGAGATAAGCTCATATCTCACCTTGGTGCACATTTGTTTCCGAAGTTTTTCTCACTTTTTAATGCATTTCAAGAAATTTATAGTAAGCTTCGATTTGTTCCGAATACATTCGTGCTTTTTGAAGTAAGTATTCTCGCTCTTATTCATGAGACAAAAGATGGAGAAATATATATTGCTCCAAAAAAACAAGAAGCGAAAGAGGAAAAAATCGTTAAAAAAAGTGAGGCTAGTCATCCTGAATTTAGTTCAGGATCCCACGACAGTATTCTAGTAGAAAAAACAAACGAAAATAAGCAAAATGAGGGGATAGCGAAACAAGTTCAGAATGACGTATCTTCGATTGACTGGTCTGGATTTAATTTTCTCTCGTTTATCGAAGAAGCGAAAAAATCTCCGGGAAAATCTTTTGTCGTAATGAGCCTCAAAGCTTCGAGTTTCTCAGTTGATAGAAATATTTTGTTTATTCATCCAAGTACAGACTTTCATAAAAATAAAATAAATACTCCGGAAATTCTCGGATTTCTCTCGGGAGAACTCGAAAAAATAGTTGGTGCTGGCGCTGAAATACGAGTCGAACTCGGAAAATGAACTAAGCCGGAAAGTCTCGCAGATGTCGCAAAGGATATGTTTTAAAGTAGTTAAAATAGTTGTATTATCGAGGTTACGCCATTCCCGTGAAAACGGGAATCTCCTCATCAACTTCCCAGAACCCCATGAGATCCCCGAGTCAAGCCCGAGGATGACGTGCTGGGCACCAGAAGATGACGACACCATTCGAAATTTGTAATTAGTAATTTTTCTCTTATGCACGCACCTCAGATTATGCGAATTATCTTCAATCGATCTTTTTTTCAGAAGATATTTGCTTGGTTTTTACTTGCGGCGATTGCCTATTTTTTCAGAGATTTTTTCATTATATTTTTGATGACATTTCTCTTCGCATACCTTTTTTCGAACCTTTGAGAATTTATTCGAGGAAAACTTCTCACCCTTTTTAAGCATATAAAAAATAAAGAATCACGAGCTCGTTTTGAAAAATTAGCAAATTTAAATTTTCTTGTTTTGTTAGTATATCTTGCTTTTATTGGAGTTATTATATTTATTATTTCAAGTCTTGTACCAAAGATTGCTAACGATCTTTCAGAGCTTGCAAAGCAGATTCCATTTCTACAAAATCAAATGGATCTTGCTCTTACGAAACTTAAGGAAATTAAGAATATTAATCAAGATATTCAATCCACTGTTTCTCAAGTGTTTTCTACCCAGAATCTTACGATTGTTATGAATCTTTTAGAAAAACTCAAAAGTCTTTGAGCATTTCTTGTACAATTTATCATTTCTCTTATTTTAAGTTACATTCTCGTTGTTGATAAAGCGAAAGTAAAAGTGTATCTTGAAAATATTAAGAAAGGAAATTTTGCATTTATCTACTATGAATATGAGATTGTTTTCCAAAAAATTGTAAATTCCTTTGGAATGATTTTCAAAGCGCAATCCATGGTCGCTCTTTTTAATTCTTTTTTTACAGCTGTTTGATTATGCATCATTGGATTTGTAAATAATGTCCTTACATCGAATCATGGTGTGGTTACTGGAACACCGTTTCCATATTTTCCATATCTTATCACATTAGCTCTTGTAGTTTTTATTCTTGGATTTGTTCCGGTGGTTTGAGTGTTTCTATCATCGATCCCGATTCTTATTATCGGGTATACATATTTTCCTGGAGCTTCGGTCAATGTGGTTATCGAGATTGTAATTATGATCACAATTATTCATGCGATTGAAGCTTATTATTTGAATCCGAGAATTGTATCTTCGTATTCAAGTTTTCCGATGTCATTGACTCTTTTGATGCTTCTTTTGTGAGAAAATCTTTTTGGAATGGTATGACTTCTTATTTGAGTTCCGATATTCTATTTGATTATAGATATTATGAAAGAAACGGATAAATATATAACAAGAGTTCGAGGGATCACAAAAGCAGTATCTACAGCAGAATCACTCACTCGTGAGGCAATCGAAGATAATATTCGATTGAGTCGATCAGGGAAAAGAGCGGAAAAATAGTGAGTTGGTCTGTAAAGTTTATAAAGTCTATAAAGTCGAAAGTCTCGTCATTGCGAGGCACGAAGCAATCTCTGTTGGCACGTCATCCCGGAATTTTCTGGATGATGAAAAATTTCGAAGTATCAGAGAATTTTCCAGAAAATATCCGGGATCCAGTTTAAGAACTTTTAGGAAAGAGGAAAATATTTATATACTTTTGTAACCAAAAGTACCAAAAGTTTTGAAAGAGGAAAAACTCGCAGACATAGCTTTCGCTCATAATCTGCACGACTTGCATGCTGCTCAAACAGTTTCCTCTCTCAAACTCTCTCATTTTCTCCCGCTCTTATCATTATTTGCAAAACTTAACACAAAAAAGCAGTCAAATTTGACTGCTTTTTTAGTGTAAGAATTATTCTCCTTTATCTGCTCGTGGGGCTCGTGGTCTTCGTGGTGGAAGATCTCGCGCAGCTTGTGGTCTTCGGGCTGGTCGATCTTCACTACTTCGTGAACCTCATTCATTTCGCATTCTGTCGAATTCTTCTTGTGGAATCCATTCTTTTCGTGGACCTCGTTCGCCCCCTCGAGAGTTAAAACCGCCTTCTCGTGGTGCGCGATCACCTCGCATTTTATCAAATTCTTCTTGTGGAATCCAAGGTCGTCGTGGAGCGTCGCTTCGTCATCCTGAGAATCCTCCATCTCTTCGTGGACCTCGATCTTGTCTCTGTGAGATATATTCTTCTCGTGGAATCCATTCTCATCGTTCCATCTTATCTCGTTTTTTCGCTGCGTAATCTTCGTCTGAGAGCCATTCTCGTCGTGGTGCATAACCACCATCTCGTGAACCTCGTCATCCTCGATCTCTTCCTCCAGAAAATCCACCACGATCTCGACTTCCAGCGTATCCGCTTCCAGAAGAGAGATCCATATTTTCGATGATTGTATCAGTAATATCGATAGTATTGAGTTGTCGACTGACAAAATACTCTACGATTTGTTCTGCTGGAAATCTTTCGAGAAGATCTGCAGCAACTTGTTTATAATCTACACGAACGATTCCATCAGATTCTTCGACATCGCTGATAAATCGATTCGAATATGATTTGAGAACGTCAGCTTTTGTTGGTACGATTCATTTTGAAATAGAATTCTCATATTTCTTATTGAGAATATGAAGTTTCTGTATATCTTTTTTTGCGATAAAACTGATAGCGACACCTTTTTTACCAGCTCGACCAGTACGACCGATACGGTGAGTATAGTCTTCGAGTCCTTCTGGAAAATCATAGTTAATAACGAATCCAAGACCCTGAACATCGATTCCTCGAGCAGCCACATCAGTCGCGATGAGGATTTTACATTCTGCTTTTCGAAATTTATCGAGTACTCGTTCTCGTTGTTGTTGAGAGATATCTCCATGAATTACACTTGAGATGACTCCGTTTTTTCCGAGTTGAGCATGAAGTTCATCGACATCTACTTTTCGTCGACAAAATATCAAACCGTAAAAGTCTTTTTCGCTTAAGATAAGACGATTCAAAAGCTCGAATTTGTCAGAGTTTCGAATATTGTAATAATATTGAGTTATATCGCTTCGAGTTTCGTTTGTTGATTCGATTTTTATGTGTTCATAATCAGACATATAGTTATGAATGATTGATTGAATCTGTCGTGGAAGAGTCGCAGAAAAGAAGAGTTGTCGTTTATTTTCTGGACAAGCCTGAAGAATTGTCTCGATATCTTCGATGAAACCCATTTTGAGCATTTCGTCGAATTCATCGAGAACGAAATATTCGATATTCGAAAGATCAAGTCGTCTTCGGGAAAGGTGATCGATGAGTCGACCTGGAGTACCGACGACGATATCGACTCCACTTCGGAACATAGCAAGTTCTGTATACATCGCTTGTCCACCGTAGACAGTCGCGACTTTAAGATCGGTATTTTGTGCAAAAAGCGCAAGTTGTTTGCTGACTTGGACGGCGAGTTCACGAGTCGGAAGAATAATAATTGCTCGAATCTTTTTGTTTGATCGACCGAGCATCTCGACGATAGGAAGACCGAAAGCTGCTGTTTTACCAGTACCAGTACTGGCTTGTCCGATGACATCTTTTTCATCAGCAAGAATAAGGGGAATTACTTTTTCCTGAATAGGGCTTGGTTTTTCATAACCAAGCTTCGCGATAATATCGAGAAGTTCCGGATTGAGACCGAGGTCTGCAAATGTAGTCATAATAAAAAAATGAAGGGTAAGATAAGATTATCCCCCTTCACGCTTTTAGCGAAAAGATCCAATGCACGGGAACAATCAGAGAAATGTAACAAGCAATTTTTGCTAGCACCAAGTCTCATCATGCACTCGTCGTAACATTTTCAAATGTTTATGCAAGAAGACTTCGGTATTTGACAGTATTCGAACTAAATTCGAATCACACATAACATTTTCTTCGTAGATTGAAGAAAATAGAACATCGCTCCGTAGAGCCAAAAATCACTCTTTATAATCCATTTTAGGATTATTTCTCGAGGGCGATTATATGGAAGAAAAATAAAAAGCAAAAAGAAAATATTTTGAGTATTTTTAAAAAATCTTAGAAATTTCTTCCACTTTTCCAACTTCGACAATCTTAATTTCTTTCCCCTTCATTTTCCCAGTTTCTGCTCATTTTGGTACGACAATTGTTGTGAATCAGAGTTTTATGGCTTCGTCGATTCTACGACGGATTTGTGCAACTGGTTTTACTAGACCAGTGAGGGAAACTTCTCAGAGAAATATGATGCTTCCGAGTGGTTTTCCGAGTTTCGAAGAGGCGATCGCTGCGATGGCGGCGAGATCGGTTCCAGGTTCGCTGATTGTCAGACCACGAGCGATATTAAGATAAGTATCATAACTTTCGAGGTTTACTTTCGTGAATTTTGAGATGACTGCGATAAGAAGATCGAGTTTTCCAGTCGCGATTCCGCGAGCCGATCTTTTCGGATATCCGAACTTTGTGTAAGTAGTGAGCGCCTCTATCTCGACGAGAATCGGACGAGAACCTTCCATAGTCATTGTAAGAGCTGAGCCGGTAAGTGTTTCTCGGTCGGCAGTTACGAATGCAAGTCCGGGATTTTTGATATCAGAAAGTCCGTGTTCGTCCATCTCGAACAGTCCGACTTCGTCTGTTGGTCCAAAGCGATTTTTGAGTGAGCGGAGAATGCGATAATTCTCATATTTGCTTCCTTCGAGAAAAAGAACTGTATCGACGAGATGTTCGAGGACTTTCGGACCCGCGAGTGTTCCGTCTTTCGTGACATGACCGATGAGAATAACAGATTTTTTGCTTCGTTTTGCGAATTCCATGAATACTTCCGTGATATATCGAATCTGTGTGATCGATCCGGAATTAGCGTCGAGCGCTCCAGAATAGGTGACAGAGATAGAGTCGATAATAATGAGTGAAGAATCGTCCGTTCAGAGTGTCTCTAAGATATCTTCGAGGTTACTTGCATGAACCATAGAGATATTTTCATTCTTGATTCCGAGACGCTTGGCTCGAGAAGAAATCTGGGCGATATTTTCCTCGCCAGAGACATAGAGTGCCTTTTCTCCATTTTGAGCATACCAATCGGCCATCTGGAGGACGAGCGTAGATTTTCCGATACCGGGTTCTCCCGAGAGAAGTGTGAGGCTTCCCGGGACAAGACCACCACCGAGAACAGCATTCAGTTCACCTGATTGAAATAATACTCGCTCAGTTTTTGTTTCTTCAGCGTTCGTGATTTTATGGATTTTTTGAGTCGTTCCGAGACTTGCGGCTTTTGATTTTTGCTTCGAGCTTTGGTTTTGTTGCTCCTCGAGCGCACCATATTCACCACAATTCGAACATTTCCCTGTCCACTTGAGACTGGTTGCAGAACAGTTTTTACAGATAAACATTTGAAGAATTAAAAATTAAGAATTAAGAATTTTGTCATTCCTGCGAAGGCAAGAATCCAGAATAAACGATGTTCCACTTGTTTTATTTCCTAAAGTATATAAAGAGTATATAAAATAGCAAACAGATTTAAGAAATTTCAGTATTTTTCTCTAGGCTATATTTTTTTTGACTAATCCACTTTTCTTTATATAATGGCACGGCATATTTTATCGTGCCCGAATTATTGTAGTATATATTCTATAATGACTTGGTCGATAAGCCATTTTACTCCTATTATTACGCATAGAAAATGAAAACTTTTATTACTGAGGCTGTTAAAGAATTTGAACACGTTTCTTGGCCTACAGATGCAGAAACCAAAAAATACTTCTCTATAGTGGTTACTGTTATCACTATTTTTGCCATATTTCTTTTTGTCATATCAGAGCTTTTTGGTATGGGTCTTTTTGCTCTTAAAGATCAGATTCATCCTGCTCAGATTACACCAACTGCCAATACCGCACCAGTAGATCTTTCAAAAGCACTTCAAGATGTTAAGGTTGATGCGAAAGATATTAAGGTTGATACAAAAACTACTCCGGTAGCTCCAAAGAAATAATTTGTCAGTACTTATTTATTATTCTAATCACATTTTCTCATGTTGTTAAATCTTGATCCTCAAGCAGAATGGTATGTAGTACGTGTTGTTTCTGGGACTGAAGAGAATGTCCGACAAGCACTCCTACAACGACGAGAAGCTTTCTCTCTCGAAAACTATATCCTCGATGTATTCGTACCGATGTATGATAGCGTATCAGTACGAGCAAACGGTGCTTCAGTAAAAAGAAAAAAGAATATTTTCCCAGGGTATATTCTCGTACAGATGATGGTAACGAATGAAAGTTGGTATATCGTACGAAATACTCCGAATGTTACCGGTTTCCTCGGAGCTGGAAATATCCCAGTACCTGTTCGAGGTGAAGAACTGGAACGACTCAAAGGTATCGTCGAGCAAAAGAAAGAAGAATTCAAAACTGATATTCGTACTGGAGATTATGTGACCGTTGTTCATGGTCCATTCCAGGGAAGTGAAGGAAAAGTTACTGAATTGAACGAAGAAAAAGGACTCCTCAAAGTAAATATCAATTTACTTGGTCGAGATACTTCACTTGAGATCGAATTTGCTCATGTTAAAACAAAGAAATAAATTTTTAGTTTTTAGTCTTTAGTTTTTCTCGATGCGAGCGATTACTTACGTACTTATAACGCTTTCCTGCATTTTCGCGATTAATGTATTCGTGGCAGCTTCTTCGAGCTCGTATCGTACATTCTTGCAAGAAATGAAGTGAAACGCTTTCCCGTCCATCGCACCGAAAACTAAACCAAAAATCGAAGAAATCAGAACAGAAAGATTGATTCGCTCCATCAATCAGCTTGGAGAAAAATTTGAAGCAGCGGAATTATCGCGATTACAAGGCTCAGTAACAGGAGAAACGAATACAGGAAGTACTCTTTCCGGAGCCACTATGAGCGGTGTCATTCTCATTCCAAAACCACCGAAAACATTTCCGATTCCAGGTTCGCTTCTCGCCCAGCTTATGCCACAGTTTATTCCACTCAAAGTCGAAAATGAAGGAATATTTGGAATAAAAGCACTCGAGAAACTCGAATATCAGACGTATTCGGATAGAAAAAAACGACTAAAGGTATTTGTATTTGATATGAATTATGATGTTGCAAAATTGAATTTTAGATCAGCGATCACAATGTACAAAATAAATGAAGCAGATACATTTTTCGGTTCAACTTTTTTCTTAAATGCCATAAAGCCTGATCAGATTATACGATTTGTGACGGTGATTGATGGAAAAGCTATAGGTTTTGAATTTCCAAAAAAATCGTATACGGTCATAAAAAAATTACTGAAGCAGTAAATAATTTACTTTTTACCTCCCATTCTTATGTCAGATAAAGTTATTCTTACCCAAGAAGGTCTTACACAACTTAAAACAGAGCTTCTGTTTCTTAAAGAAACTCGTCGTGTAGAAATCGCAGAGAAACTGAAAGAAGCTATCTCTCAATGAGATATTTCAGAAAATGCAGAATATGATCAAGCTCGTACTGATCAAGCTGAAGTCGAACTTCGAATTCAAGAAATCGAAGAGATTTTAAAAAATTACGAGATCATCCAAGAATCAAGTGATGCAAAACAAGCAAAAATTATCATCGGAAGTGAAGCAACAATCAAGTGGATCACAGAAAAAAATAAAGGTCTAAAGGAAACTTTTAAAATCGTCGGTTCAATGGAGGCAAATGTTTTCGAGAAAAAAATCTCAAATGAATCACCGATCGGAAAAGCACTTCTCGGACGAAAAATCGGAGATATAGTGAAAGGAAAAGCTCCATTTGGAGAGTTTGAATTTGAGGTTACAAAAATCGCGTAAAAGCTTCTCACCAAAGAATTATAGTCTCTGCGAAAGCGGAACCTAAAAAGTCAGTGACTTTCAGAAAATTTCTACATCCTTAGTTTTCATGGTGCATGCAAATTTTTAAAGAATATATTCTTCTTGTTCCGATTGTCACTTGGTTTGCTTCAGTGTTTTTTAAGGGATTATTTCTTTCCCTCAGAAAGCAATTTTCTTTTGAAGCAGCGCTCGGATCTGGTGGAATGCCATCGGCACACAGTGCACTCGTGACATCAGTCACGACAGCCATCGGTATCAAGTATTGAGTCACCAGCGAGCTCTTCGCTGCGTGTATTGTATTCTCTACGATTATTATCTATGACGCGATTAATGTTCGATATGAAGCCGGTCTTCATGCAAAAGCATTGAACGAGCTAACAGGAAAAGAATATAACTTCACAGAATCTATTGGACACCTTCCACAAGAAGCATTCGTCGGAAGCTTACTGGGAATTATCGTAGCGTTTATTTTAGTTTGATTATAGATAGTTTGAATTATGCCAATAGAATGAGGTAGCTTTCTTACCTCTCATCTCGATCATCTTGATTTTACTTTGAGTTGAGTGGTGTTGCCATGAGAATTAAATGCTGAAAAAATAGTCGCAAATTGTCCAAAAGCATGAAATTTTGTTGCATTTAGAAATCGCGTGACGGAGCTTGTAGATATTCCACAGCTTCGTGAACGTATTGAACGATTACGAGATAAAAAATAATTATGTTTTCAATTCACGATGAAATAAAAATTAAAGAACTTCTTACTGCAAACGGTGAGAAGTCTTTTCGCTATGGGCAGATCGAACACGCGATCTATAAAGATCTTGTGACAGATTTTGAAAATATTTCTACCATCGCAAAGCCAGTTCGAGAACTGCTTCGACAAAACTGTTTTTTTAATTCGCTTACCGTAGAATCAGAACACAATTCTGATGATGGTCAGACGACGAAATTCCTTTTTCGAACCACTGATGATAAGCTTATAGAAGCGGTTATTATGCGACATCTTTCTGGTCGGACGACACTGTGTGTTTCGTCTCAAGTTGGTTGTCCGATGGCTTGTACTTTTTGTGCAACTGGAAAACTTGGTCTCACTCGAAATCTCGAATTTTACGAAATTCTTGATCAGATTATGGTCGCAGTTCAACGACTTGCGACTGAAGGGCGAAAACTCAGAAACGTCGTCTATATGGGAATGGGGGAACCATTTATCAACTATGAAAATGTGAAGCAATCGATTCAGGTTGCTTGCGCGCAGAAGAAATTCGATTTTTCAAATCGACGAGTAACCGTTTCTACTTGTGGAATTGTTCCAGGAATACGAAGATTTGCAGTGGACTTTCCTCAGACGAGTCTCGCTATTTCTCTTCACGCTGCGGATGATGAAGTCAGAAGAAAGATTATGCCGGTTGATCAGACCTATTCGCTTGATGTACTTATGAAAGAACTTGATGATTATGTGGAGATTACCCGAGGACGAGTTTTTTATGAATATATTATGATCGCAGGGGTGAATGATAGCCTCGAGCTTGCTTCTAAGCTTGCAAAACTGCTCAAGTGAAGACTCGCACATGTAAATTTCATTCCCTATAATCCTGGGGAAGGAATTGGTGGGACGGGAATGCAGCCGACGAACAAGTTTATCATAAAAAAATTCCAGGAAATCCTCGAAAAATCCGGAATTCCATCGACGATTCGACACACGATGTGAGACGATATCGATGCCGCGTGCGGACAGCTCGCTCTGAAAGAAAAGAATAGTGAAAAATAGATTGAAAAAGACTAATTAATTGGTAGAATGACCTTAAGAATTAAGAATTAAGAATTAGTGATTTGTCATCCCAGAATTTTCTGGGTTACAAAAAATAAAGAAGCATTGGAACCCTTTCCAGAAAATATCCGGGATCTTCCGCTGGATTTCAAAAATTGCAGAAAAGACATTTCTTACTTTTCAAATATTTAAATAAATATATCGAAGATTCTGGATATTTTCTGAAACAACTTCTGTAACTTCGAAAATTATTGATATTCAGAAAATTCCAGAATGACAAACTATTTTAAACTTGTAACTTCGCTTATGCCAGAAGGAATTCCAGATTACGTAGAAGAAATAGAAGCTCTAAAAAACGAAGGGCGCTTTGCTGATGCGCTCAAAAAAATCCAGACGCTCATGAAAAAACACGCAGATGATTATCGTCTTCACGAAGAACTCGCTGATATCTATCTTTCAGAAAACAATGTCGTAAAAGCCGAAGAAGCTCTTCAGGTCGCACAAAAACTCAATCCAGAATCCATCACGGGTACGTATCTTCTCTGATATATTCATATATCAAAAGGAAATTTTACTCTCGGAGTCGAGCTTCTCGAAAAAGCAAATTCTGTCAGTGTGAATAATCCTGAGATTATTCGAAATCTTGGTTGGGGGCTTGTCATGACAGGAAAAACTCACAAAGGAATTGCCCTGCTTCGCCGAGCTTTGAATCTCGCTCCGAATGATGATCTTATTATGGAAGATCTTTGAGTAGCGCTTATTGGAGATGGTTTTGTAGAAGAAGGTTCAGAATTTCTGAAAAAAGCAGGAAAAGAATATCGTATCAACGAGCTTTTGACGATGATGCGACTTGGATAAAAAATCCGAATCAAAAACAAAAACACAAATTACTCCATCTTTTTTCTTCAGGATTTTTTTGAGGGAGAAAAGGATGGTTTTTTAAAGCAGTAATTCGGTTTTGAATTTTAGAATTAGCTTTTTCTTTCATGTCATTCAAAGTCAGTACCATTTTTGAATTTGATAGTTTTATCGCACTTGATATTGGTGCCTTTAAGATAAAGGTCCTGGTTTGTCGTGTCGAAAATGGAGAAGTGAAAATCATTGGTTCTGCTTCGACTCGTCAGAGTCGGAAAGACATGCTCTGAGGTGAGATATCTGATCTTCACGCTGTTTCCGATGCTATCGCAAAAACAATCTACAAGGCGACAGAATGAATCGAAGAAGTTCCGAATGATATCATTGTTGGTCTGAATACGACGAATATGCTCTACGACACACTGAGTATGAATTATGTCAGACAAGACCCGACCGCTCCGATTACCATGAATGAGATTGATGAAGTTATTTCTGGTACGGAACAAAAATCGCTTGATCGACTTCGAGGAAAAATAGAGACTTGCGTGGGAATCGTGGATTGTGAGATGAAGCCGATAACTACGATGTTGACTGCGATCTATCTCGATGGGCAAAAAGTAACAAATCCAGTCGGATTTACTGGAAAAAATATCAAACTCAATCTCTTGAATGTATTTGCACCGATTTCTCGATTTAATATTGTTCGTAATATTATGCGAGATCTGGAAAAAAATGTTGTGTCTATTGTTCCTTTTGCGATCAGCTTGCCGAAGCTTGTGGAATCAAGTTCGTACTATGAAGATGCAAATCTTATTATAGATTTTGGTTATACAAAGACGACCGTCGTAGTTCAATCAAAATGAGAAACTCTTGGTCTGCATACGCTTCCTTTCGGACTTTCTTATCTTGAAGATGCTCTTCGAAAAGATGGGCATGGAAGCTATCTTGATACTGAAAAATTCCTTTGAGATCTCGATATGTGTCAGAAAAAACATCCAAAACTCGTCGATGATATATTTTCTGTATTGCTTGATGGTATATTTGTAGCAGTACTAGATATTATAAAACAAGCATATTTTAAAAATATATTTATCTCTGGTGTAACTTCTACTCCTGCTATTCGAGAAAAAATCGCGAAATATTTTGCTGAAAAACAATGAGAAGTATTGCCTCAAGTAATGGATCTTCTAGAAATATCAACCTTTGCAAAAGAGAGTAAACTCGAAAGAAATTCTTGGGCTGGAGTCGCTTCACTCGCGATTACCGGAAGGGAACTGCTCAGCACAAAAAAAGATCCGATTGCAAGAATACTTCGATATGTGATTTATAAATATGAATAAATAGGAATTTAAGCGTCTTATTGTCATTCTGAGGCGATAGCCGAAGAATCCCTTATAGACGAACATTGCAATAGCCTCAAGTATAAGGGATCCTTCGTTACACTCAGGATGACAAACCAATCATATTATAGTAAGTAGTAATTAGTATTCGTAATTAGTAATTTCCCCATGTCCCAGAAGCGAATATATATCAAAAAACATGATACGATCGTCGACATTCTCGATAAAATCACCGAGAATATTGAAGGCGATACTATTTATCTTGAACTCGATGATAATGAGGCATTGACTCATTATATCAATCTCCGACTCATTCAATACCGTTTTTCCGGTAAAAAAATATCGATCGTTACGAGCAATGCTGCGATCAAGAAAATCTCGGAACCTTTGGGAATCCGATGTTTTTATAAGAATGATAATATCGAGTTTGAAGAAAATTTTGAAAAAACACATATTCTTCGTCATAATTTTTCGTTTCTCGAATATCTGATGTACGAGATAAAAAAAATTCTCTCCCTTTTTCTTTTTACACTTCAAAAACGACGATGAATCTATAAAAATGCGAAAATTATCAAAGATTCCAATATGTTCGTTCTGCTCCTCGGACTCGCGACTTCTTTCGTGCTTTTGATTTTCATTTTCTATTTCGCAGTATCGAAAACATACATCTATATTGTGCCAGAACTTTCAGTAAAAACTGTTTCTCGAAATCTCATTTTTTCCGAGCAGCAAAGTAAGGATATGCTCGATACTCGACTGAATGTCATTGTGAAACCGATGGTGATCGACGCGTCGATCGATCAGCCGTTTAATGTTTCTACGATTGATAAAGACAGTGCTCGGAATTCGTATGGTACTGTAATTCTCTATAACGAACTCTCTACCGAACAAGTATTTCGACCAAATACGCGTTTCATTACCGATGATGGGCTTGTTTTTCGAAGTTCTGATTGGATTAGAATTCCACCAGCACGAACTGGAACAGGACAGGAACTTGGTATGACAGAATCGACACTAATAGCTGACGTCTATGATACGAATAATGAAATCATAGGAGAACGATGAAATATTGCAGCCGAAAAGATTCTAACCATTCCAGGATTGAAATTTAATAGGGATAAAATCTATGCAAAAACAAAGCAGAATTTTACTGGATGACTCAATCCGAAAATACATGTGTTGACGACGGAAGAACTCGAAAAATTTAAGTGAATTCTCGTAGAAAAAACAAAAAATAAAGCGAAGGAACTTCTCAAGGAACGACTCGCGAACATTAATCAAAGCAACGGAACGAATTATGATATTCTGCCGGTGGACGAGATTCTTGTCTATTCGAGTGGTACGACCGATGTATTGAATAATATAAAAATAGGTGACAAGATTGATGAAGTAACCATTAGGGGAATAATCAAACTCCAGACTTTTGTCTATGATAAGGCAGTCGCTCTTACGTATCTGAAAAATGTTCTCAATGAAACATTATTACTTGGTACCGAGAAGCTCATAGCAGTCGATGAAAAATCTATAAAAATCACGAATGTATTAACAAAAAATACCACAAAAAGTTTTTATATGAAAGCGACGACAGAACTGAATGGAACGATTTCATATAATTTCGAGGATGTCTCAAATAATCTGACAAAAAAACTCAAAAATCTCATCGCAAATACGACCGAAAAAGAGGCTACTTCTATTCTCTTAAATGATCCGAATATATCGAATGTAAAAATCTCATTTTCACCGTTCTGGCTGACGAGAGTGTCGAATAATCCTGATAATATTGAATTTATCATCAATAAATAATTTTTGTCTAAAAACGACTATCCCGCACTCAAATTGCTTGAGCGCGGGATTTTTTGCGTCGTGATTTTCCTTCCTCTAGGTGGAAAGTTCCTTTGGTTTCTTGAGTGGCCACGGCAGGGAGCAGAAGGCATTCAAGAGCGAGGGGAGTCGCAGAGCTTTGTTGAATATGCAAGCATTGAAGACATCAATGATTACATAGACAACGAAGGCGCCGAGAAATACTTTCAACAGCGGGGATTGTTCACGATCGAAACAGATACCGAAGATGCCATACTGGATGGCATAAAACAAAGTGAGGTAGATGAATCCAACCCAATTCGGTAGGAGTCCATCAAAACTCTTTGTCTTTTTCATGGTTATCTTTCTATGGGTCCGAGCGACACAGTATCGCCGGATCTCACCTGAATTATCAAGATGAGAATGAGAAAAAATTTTTATTTTTCCGATCTCACATCGATTTCTCGGATTATATAGATATTTTTTGAAACTCAAACTTTGTTCGCATTTGCATTTTGGCTTAAAAAAGATATGATTTGGCAAAATTACTTTCTTTACATACATTATGCTTCTTCTTGCTTTTGAAACCTCTTGTGATGATACTTCGGTAGCTCTTTTCGAAGATTCGAAACTTCTCGCGATGAATACGAAATCTCAGATTCGTGAACATCAGGCGACGGTTGGTGTCGTACCAGAAGTAGCTGCTCGACTTCATGCGAATAATATTTTTACGGTACTCGAAAAAACGCTTGCGGATGCTGGAAAAAAATATGAAGATCTTGAATATATTGCCTGTACGACGGAGCCAGGACTTCTTCCGTCCCTTCTTGTCGGCATGATTGTGGCGAAAACCTTATCACATGCACTGAAAATTCCCCTTATTCCAATCAATCATATTCAAGCACATATTTTCGCGAATTTACTCGAACGAAATCTTGAAGAACTCAAGTTTCCAGTCATGTGTCTCACGGTTTCCTGAGGGCATAATGAGCTTTATTATTGGAAAGATTTATTTGATCTTGAACGAATTGGTGAGACTAGAGATGATGCTTCTGGCGAAGCTTTTGATAAAGTAGCAAAGATGATGTGACTCGGATATCCAGGTGGACCAATTATCTCGAAATATAGTGCAGAATATACTGGTACACTGAAATGAATTTTTCCAATAGTTATGCTCGAAAAAGAGAGTCTTGATTTTTCTTTTTCTGGAATCAAAAGTGCGGTAAAAAGAGAAGTAGATCGACGAAAAGTGGAAAAATGAGAATTGACCGAAGATGACAAACATGAAATCGCTTATGAATTCGAGATGACAGTCGTCGAGATTCTGAAGCGAAAGCTTTTTATGGCACAAGAAAAATATGGTGTCAGTACCGTGGTTCTTGCCGGAGGAGTTTCCTGTAATAATCGTCTCAAAGCGGCTATTCGAGAAGAAACTGACAAAAAATGAATTACTTTTCATCATCCAATCTCGAATCTCTATTCGATGGATAATGCGGCGATGGTGGGAATTCTCGGATATTACAGAATTCTAGAAGGATTTGAAGCGAGAAAATAGCATTGACTTTCGTGAAAATATTACATAATAATAATGAACTGTTTTTGGGAAATTCTTCTCCAGGATCATTCGTTATTGTCACTTTCACATCATCCATATTTCATCCTTTTGGAGGAATCTTATGAATAGCAAGCGCTTGATACAAGTGTTTCTCCTCAGTTTTTTAGGACTCGTTATTCTCGGAGGAATACTTTTTTTCTCGTCTCTCGAGCTCCGAGATGTGTGGTGGCCGATCGGCATACTCACGAGCATCTGCTTTTCATCGCTTCTTATCGGATCGAGAGCGAAGGTTCATGAGGAGTTTCAGCTCATCCATGCCTTCGTAAGCGAGGCGCATATCCCGAGACTCTCTATCTTGCATGATGTATCCGAAAAAGATATATTTTACAGGATAGAATCAAAAAGATGTCCAGATTTTTCCGCCGAGTGCCTCATACGATTTTTCGTCCAAGGTTCTCGATTCGGGCGAGATGAGACCGGGAAGCGGATAATCGAGCGGTACGATAGGCTCATTCATGAAGCAGTGATAAGACTGCGAAATGAAGGAATCTACCCGATCTGAAGTGACTCAAAGGAGGGGCTTGCCTCCTCCTTTTTGGTACATGTTGTTTTCCATAAACTTTTTGATATAATCATTCTCATGAATCAAACCGTTCAAAATATTCTCTCCAAACTTCCAAAATCCCCCGGTGTCTATCTCATGAAAGATAAATCCGGCACGATTATTTACACGGGAAAATCTGTAAATCTGAAGTCTCGTGTCAGTTCATACTTTTTGGAAAATGCGAGTCTGAATTTTGCGAAGAAAAAAATGGTCGAGAAAGTCGTGGATATTGAGTGGATCGAGACGCATAATGAAGTCGAGGCACTCGTTCTCGAGACGAATCTCATCAAAAAACATTTGCCGAAATATAATATTCTCATGAAAGATGATAAGAATCTCACGTATATTAAAATTACTGATGATCCGATTCCGGAAGTCATAAAAACCCGTAAAAAAACCACGGAAGGAGCCTATTTCTGACCATATACTTCCACGACGAATATTTCACTTACCCTGAAAGCACTTCGTCAGATTTTTCGTATTCGCTCGTGTCGAGTGGCTTTCGCCAAAAATAATGGGAAACTCGAGATCACGTCTCGAGCTGGTCGTTCGATTCCGTGCCTTGATTATTACATCGGGATTTGCCCGGCGCCTTGTATGCTCGAGTCAGAAAAACTCGAAACCCATACGAAAAATATCGATTCCTTGAAAGATTTTTTGAAAGGAAATACTGCAAAAGTTCTCACAGATCTTGAGATAATAATGAAAGAAAAAGCAAAAAATCTAGAGTTTGAGGAAGCAGCGAAAATCAAAACTCAGATGGAAAGTATTCGGGAGATTTCAGTCAAACAAATCGCGAGAGATGTGATCTGCGGAGATGTTGATGCATTTGTTTTTTTAGAAAAATATGATCGAATTTTTGCTGGAATCGCGCAAGTTCGAGCAGGAGAAATTGTCAGTGTTAGAAATGTTGAGATAGAGACAAAACTTGGTGAATCGAAAGAAGAAATTATTGAAGAATTTTTGAGTCGGGAATATATAAATGATTTGTCATCCTGGTGAAAACCAGGATCTTCCGCTAAAATTTATAAAGAAGATTCTGGATCAGGTCCAGAATGACAATTAATAAAAATAACTCTGCTTTCCGATCAAGAAATTTCCTCAGAACTCACAGAATTATTAAAATCTTTTCATATTACCATCGAAAATCCAAATATCTGACCGAAGCGACAATTTTTTGATTTTGCCAAGACAAACTTGTTTTCGTATGCGAATAAACTCGAACTTTCGAATATCGGAAAAAAATTCCTGACGCGAAGCGTACAAGAAAATATTCTTACTTCACTTGGATATGAAGTTCCGAAAAAATGACCGATCATTTTTGAATGTTATGATATTTCCCATATCGCTGGTTCTCATACGGTCGCTTCTCGAAGCGTCATAATCAATGGAAAAAGTGAAACTGGAAAATACAAACGCTACAGAATTAAGACACTTGCCGATGGAATGATCGATGATTTTGCTTCGATGCGAGAAGTACTGACGAGACGAACAAAAGAAGCAATAGAACTCAAGAATTGGCCAAATCTTATCATTATTGATGGAGGAAAAGGGCAATTATCGGCGGCTATAGGAGCTATAAAAAATGAAATTACGAATTACGAATTACGAATTACTAATATTTGTCATTCTGAGTGAAACGAAGAATCTCTTACACAAGAGTCATCTACAAGGGATTCTTCATTGCGCTGAAGCTCCATTCAGAATGACAAATCTATAATTCCAAACATTTGCTCTCTTGCAAAACGTGAAGAAGAGGTTTTTATTCCGTGAACATCTGAACCGATTTTATTTCAGAAATGAACTCCTGAGCTGATGCTTATCCAGAAAATCCGTGACGAAGCTCATAGGTTCGCGATTACTTTTAATCGTGAAAGTCGCAACAAGGCGATGAAGAAAAACATTCTCGAAGAACTTCCAGGATTCTGACCGAAAACTCGTTCAAAACTTATAAAGCTCGCCGGTTCTATTGATGGGATTCGCGATATTTCCGAAGAGGAGCTTTGAAAAATTCTTTCATCGAAGCAAATTGAAACTTTGAAGGATCATGGGATTTTGTAGTTTTTGCTTTCTTGAGAGATTTATGATAGCTTATAGATGATAATATTTTCTGTCTAAGCTGCATGAAAATTTGACCCAGAATCCTAGCAAAAACCTACTCAGAATTATATTGGCAAAACACTACCATTTCTGTCTGAGACTCCCATGGAAATTATGGAGCTTTTGTCTCGAATCTTCGCGCGGCTCATCTTGTCGATGCATCAGAACCACCGAAGTGGATAGGAGGAAAACGAAGTTGTGTAATTCTCTGAGATATCCTTGGAGATCGATTTTTGGAAGGTTTTAAAATTCTTCGCACTATTACAGATCTTGTCTCTCAAGCAGAAACATGTTGAGGAAAAATGGAGATTCTGGCTGGAAATCATGATAATTTTTTTCTGTCGTTTCTTTTCTGACTTCCGATTTATATGTTACACACTTTTGATGATATTGATGAATTTTTGGAAGATTGTGCGAATGTCGTGATGAGTTGTTCTGAAAAGCAGTATCAATATCAATGAGTTCTAGAATTAGCCAGAGGCCTGGAACCACCAGTGGACCCGAGCACTATTCCATTTGAAAAAGAGTCCATATTAGAGATTCTTCGAGCCATTTTTCTCGATCGAAAATGAATACTTCGCCGCTTGAGCGAGAGGTGAATATTATCGAAAGAGGATTTATCTCACTATAAGATCGTTCATCTGGAAGATGGTCATATTCAGACCCATACCGATCCTCATCCGAGAGTATTCGACGGGCTGGATTTTTATCAAAGTATAGACGAATTAAACTGAGAATTTTGACAGGCTATCAGTGATTTTTATGACATAACTTGTTCTGATTGAGACACTTCAGAGATAAATATTTCTCGTGCACAAGTAAATCATAGAATGATTTCTGGTCTTTTTCTTGATACGGATAATCGATTAATTCTTCGGGAAGATGGAAGAATTAAAGAAAAATTTTGGATAAATTGAAAATATGATTTTCGCGATATTACTCAACAAGTACAAGAAAAAATGAGAAAAATAAAAGAGAAATATAGCTTGACCGAGTGGACTCATGGACATTCCTATGCTGGTATACCAGAATTTATATGTGAAGGCGTAAGAATTCGATCGTGCGATTATCATTATTGAATGCATGAGAAATATGAAAAAAATTCTATCAAGCGACATACACCGATTAGTCATGTTCAATGAAAGGTGCATCAAAGGTTTCGAAAAACAATTTGAGATCATATCGAATAAAATCTGATTTTAGGATTTTTTCTCATATAGTAGACCTGCTTCGCTTGTCGGCGAAGTGCGAGCATTTTGTTTTTGGTATAGTTTTTGAATTTTTTCGATTCTCCATATAATGCGACTGATTTTAGGTTTTCACTAAAAATAGAGAATTTCATGTCTATCGCACGAGAATTAGATAACCGGATTGATATCGTTGAGCTTGCTTGACGGTATTTGCAGATGAAAAAAGCTGGTACCAATTACAAAGCGTTGTGCCCGTTTCATAATGAAAAAACTCCATCATTTGTCATTTCTCCGAGTAAAAATATTGCGTATTGTTTTGGTTGTCATCATGGTGGTTGACCAGTAAAATTCCTTATGGAAGTCGAGAAAATCGAATTTGGTGAAGCGGTGCAAATTCTCGCAAAACAAGCAGGAATCGAGCTCAAAACTGATTATTACAAAGAACACTGAGAAAATCGCGGAGATGTTTATGATATGTACCGAATTGCGACAGATTTTTATCATGCAGAGATTCTAAAGCCAGAACATCGATCGAAGCTCGAATATCTTCAGAAGCGCGGTCTTACGATGGAGACGATTGAAAAATTCAAAATTGGGTTTTCCGATAATTCTCGAGACCTGTTTTTTAAGCTCAAGGAAAAAGGATTCGAAGAAAAAGATATTATGGAATCTGGGATTTTTGTCTCGACGAGTCGTGATAAGTTTTATGGGCGCATCGTCTTTCCGATCGCGAATTTTACGGGTCATACGGTAGCGTTCACTGGACGAGTGCTCGATGATTCTCTCCCAAAATATCTCAATTCCCCAGCTTCACGGATTTTTGATAAAAGTTCGACCTTGTTTGGTCTTCATATCGCGAAAAATGAGATTGGAAAACGAGGATATGTGATTATCGTTGAAGGTCAGATGGATACGATCTCACTTCACCAAGCAGGGTTTACGAATACGATCGCGATTAGCGGTACGGCACTTACCGAAGAACAGATTAAGATGTTAAAGCGACTTACGAAGAAGATTTATCTTTGTCTTGATGCGGATAATGCTGGAGTTACCGCCACATTCGTGAGTATCGAGAATCTTCGAAATGAAGATTTTGATATTCGTGTAGCCGATTTCTGAGAAGCAAAAGATCCAGATGAATTTTTAAAGTCTGGAAAAGATTTCCAAGAAGTGATCGATCATGCGGATTCGCTCATTCACTTTTACATTCGCCAAGGTTCGAGAAAATACGATGTTGCATCGGTTCCAGGAAAAAAAGCTCTTGTCACCGACCTTATGACGGTTTTGAAGACGATAGAATCTCGTATCGAAGTCGATATGTATATCAAAGAAATCAGCCATCGACTCGATATTGATAGGGATACGCTCTATGAAGAATATCGATCATTTCGAGTGAAGCGAAAAATAGTTCCAGTACAGGAAGTGAAGGGAAGTTCTTTTGACTTAAATGAACAGATTACCGGATACTTGCTTGCATATGATTTTTTCGATTTGTTTTTTGAAAAATATTGATATAATCTTGACAATCTTCCAAATACTCTCAGCGGCAACGCACTTAAGCTCTTACTTACTGATAAAGAGCAATTTCATGAGAGTGACCTTTTGGATATAGATAGACTGAAGTGAGTACAGCTTCTTATCGAAGAAGAGAATACTCGCACCACTCCTGATCGGATTGCCATAAAGTTTGGTGATCTCGTTCATTCACTTAATAAGGACATCTATTTCTTAGAAAAAAATTCTCTCGAAACCGCTTTCAAACAAAGTGGTGGAAAAGATATGGAACTCTTCTCAAAAATTGCTTCTATGAAGCAAAAATGAAGAGAACTTCACATCGAAGGAAGATAGAAATATGTGTCGTATTTGAAAAAATGGATAGATTTTTTTGCAATAATGTCTGCAGAGTTTCGGACTATTTTTTCCACGGGTTTTCCCGAGTGGACTTTTTTCGTTTTTAACATGTAATTTTTCACGGTTTTATGCCTAAGAAAACCAAGAAACAAGATAATACTGAAGTAGAAGAGATCGATCTTACTGCTCTCGAGTCCGAGTTTGCTGCCATTCCAGCAATCGGTTTTTTACAGCAAGAGAAAGCAAAGGTCGAAAAAGAAGTTCCGAAAAAAACCTCTCCAAAAACAGCTCGTAAAGATGATTTGGAAGATGAGGTTTTTGATGTGGTCGCAAAAGATCTCGTAGAAGATGGAAAAGATGATGAGCTTGAGGATTTTGCTAAGAAAACTGGAGCTTTTGATGATTTCGAAGATTTTGATGATTTTGATGATTTTGATGATACAGAAGAAGAGGAAAGTGAAGATGAAGATGGTTTTTCTAAGAAAGAACGTGGTCTCAAGAAAATGCCGATTGATCGAGATAAGGATCGACGACGTATCGGAAAATGACTCCAAAAATTCATTGATGTAACCGTTCCTGCGGAATTCCTCGAGGGTCTCGATGATCGCATGCAGCTTCTTTTGAAAAAAGGAAAATCAGAAGGAAAAATCACACATGATGAGCTTATGGCTGCGATGCCAAATGCAGAAGATGACATTGATAGACTTGATGATATCTATACTCGACTCTTGAAACTAAATATCGAAGTAGTTGATACACTCGATAAAGATGAGATTTTGAAGTGAGTCGATATGAAAGAATGAGAGATTAATCTCTCTGAGATTTCTGACGATTCTATTCGAATGTATTTGAACGAAATCGGGCGATATCCGCTTATCGATGCTGATGAAGAAGTCCGACTTGGACGACTTATTAAGCGTGGAGATCAGGAGGCTCGAAGAATTCTCGCGAAAGCGAATCTTCGTCTCGTCGTTTCTATCGCGAAAAAATATATGGGTCGTGGACTTGGTCTTCTCGATCTTATCCAGGAATGAAACGTTGGATTGTTCCGCGCGGTCGACAAATTCGATCCAGAAAAATGATTCAAATTCTCAACCTATGCGACTTGGTGGATTCGACAATGAGTTACCCGAGCGATCGCTGATCAAGCACGAACAATTCGTGTCCCAGTGCATATGGTAGAGACAATCAACCGATTTACACATACATACCGACGACTCACTCAGGAACTCGCACGTGAGCCTCTTATGGAGGAACTCGCACTTGAACTTGATATGGATATCCGAAAAGTTCGTCAGATTATGCGAATTTCTCAGGATATTCTCTCTCTCGACTCACCAGTCGGAGGTGAAGAAGATACGACGCTCGGAGATTTCGTAGAAGATGATAAGTATCTCACTCCAGACAAAGCTACGAATCTCACACTTCTCAAAGAAAATCTCTATGAGATGCTCGATTTTCTCACACCTCGTGAACGAAAAATTATCATTATGCGTTTTGGTCTTGATGGAGGTGATGTTCATACACTCGAAGAAGTCGGAAAAGAATTCGGTGTAACACGAGAACGTGTCCGACAGATTGAAGCAAAAACTCTCGAAAAACTCCGAAATCATCCTGCGGCAGATAAAATTAGACTATTTTTCTAATTCTTGCTTATATGTCTACTCTAGTTATTGTTGATGAACAAGATAATATTATAGAATTCAAAGATAAAAAACTACAAACAAAGGATGATATTTATCGAATTTCATCCCTTTGGATAGTAAATTCAGCTGGAGAAATACTTCTTGCGCAGCGACATAAGAATAAAAAATTACATCCGAATGTATGGTGACCAGCCGTAGCTGGAACTGCTGAAAAATGAGAAAATTATGAAGATACGATAATACGAGAAACAGAAGAAGAATTAGGACTGAAAAACATTGAATTTCAACTCTGACCGAAAGTTCGTATCAAAGATGATTACTGATTTTTTTGTCAGTGGTTTATAGCTCGCATGGATAAAGATGTTTCAGAGTTTATTCCACAAGAGACAGAAGTTCAAGCACTGCGATGGATTTCTCCTGAAGAATTATCACGAGAATATCGCGAATCACCCGAGATTTATATTCCGTCGATGAAAAGTTGTATTGAGTTGTTTGTGAGATAGTGCTTTCTTCGTAATAGTTTTTAAAACTGGATCCCGGATATTTTTCAGAATAAGTTTTGTTGCTTCGGAGTTTTTGGTAGTCAGAAAAATTCCGGGATGACGTGCTAACAGGAGATTGCTTTCCGCCGCGGCGGACAATGACGACACTTCAGTTTTCTTTGTAACCATGTAACATTGTAACTTTGTAACTATTTTCCCATGTTCCAAATTCCAGTCTGAGACTTACTCGCGAGTTATGCGGGTGATAATCAAGAACTTTCTTTCGATGGACCTGTTTATGATGGGTATTATGAAGATATCTCGATTATAGGTAACCTAAAGCTTCAGCTTAAGCTTGTTTGACTTGATGATGGTGTTGAAGTACTTATTTATAAGCTTTCGGCACTGGTTCGATATGAAGGCATAGAAAGGAAGGTGGATGTAAATATTCCGGATAGTCAAAGACCGATCGCAAGAAAATTCTTAGAAAAACACGATCCACTCGCACCAGATGATATAAAATTTATCGATGTTCATAGCGCGACAATAGACCTCAAAGATGTGATACGCGAGGAATTACTTTTAGAACTTATGAATTATTAGAATTTGTCTATACAAAAACGATTCAATTGGAGTCGTTTTTTTTGACTGCCCACTTTATATGTGTTTTAATAGCGCTGTATATATTTTTTCAAATAAAAACACATGAAATACACAAAATGACTTAAAGCAATTCTTGCTTGTTTTCTTGTTTCTCAGCTCATTGCCGTGAATGTGATTCCTACTTCATTTGCATTGTCCGGATGAGATTCTAATCCAGATAGCACTACTGGTGGGTATATGTTTACCGATTCTTCTGAGCAAGGATGACCTGTGTATGAATGGAATGAGATAAATAATAAAGGAGTACTGATATCACAAGACGGTGACGATCAGACTTTTCCTTATGGTGATCCGATTTCTATAGGGTTCGAATTTCCATTTTTTGATAAAACATTTTCTGCTTTTAAATTCACTCCAAACGGAGCTATATTATTTGACGCGGATAATAATTTTTCCGAAAGTAATTATTTCGCAAAATGTTTTCTTCGAGACTTGGTTACGAATGATAATTCAAAAATATATAAATACTACGATGAGAATTTATCTGAAACAACGATCGAATTTGATAATGTACAAAATTATGGAAATGCTGAGATTACTTTTTCATTTCAGACCATTTTACGATCAAGTGGTGACGTACAGTGTGTCTATAAGGATATTCCCGCTCAATGAAACAATCCCATGATTCGTGGTTTTGAGAATAAAGAATTAGAATATACTTCAGAAGTACTAGGTGGCTCAACTATTTTGTTTTACAAGAATCCTCATCGTGTACGATTGTCCATCGATGACTCAAAAACTGTTTCAGTAAGAACAGAAACAACTATTAGTGGAACCTGAACTACTTCTGCAGAGGATGATCTATCATACAATTGGTCATTAACATCTTCTCCAGAAGGGAGTCAGGTGAATGATGATTTATTACAGGGAAAAAATACTTCACGTCTCACATTCACCCCAGATAAGCAATGAGATTATGAATTCTCTTTGACTGCCACGAATGCAAGCCTCGAATTCACTAATGAAAATGCCACTAATTCTGTAACAGTCCATGTATATGGAACTGCTTTTTTTCCAGATAGTGAGTTTTTCACTCCCCTGAGTTCGATAACACCACCAAATACCGTATTTTTATCGATCACAGATCCAAATTTTACTTACACAAAAGAAACTCTTACAGGAACTATTAAAACCACTATTTCAGGTGATGAAGAGGATGTTTTACTAAATCTTTCATGAAGTGGATATTTTTCTGGACCCATTATCACCGCTTCAGGAGATTCATGACAGAAAAATAATGGAATATTGGAGATATGAGCAGAAGAGGGCATTCAGATTCTTTATACTACCCCAAAACAGACAATACATGATTTTTCTCAAATAGAATCAAGCCCCTGAGAAACCTTAGGTTATTTTGCTGGAGAAAAAAGTATTCCTACTACCAAAATACTCAATCCTGGGGAACTTTCCGACTACCCTTATATGTTGTTTTGATCAGGCAATACGATGGCTTTCTGAAAAATGATCGGACGGTATGATGAGGCCCAAGGAAATCTTGCTAGTTTTCAAATTCATCCCACCGGAACTCTAGCACAAAGCAAAATAGATCTTTTGAGATGAAAAGAATTATCCACAAACACTCAAGATTTCTATTCCTCAAATGGTGTAGATTTTTATGATTACCACACATATCGCAATGACATACCGATGAATGTATTTTCCATTCAGTCAGGCTCACTCATGCGTAATGAGATAACATTTGATGATTATTATAAAACACCATTTTGAACTACCCTCAATATTCCAGCTCCTGGTGTTCTTGGGAATGATCTTGCTCTTTTTGGAGGAACACTTTCGGTAATTCTTACTTCAAAACCAGCAAAGGGAACCATGTTATTAAATTCCGATGGTTCTTTCGTCTACACACCCTATCCGAAAGAGACAGGAAAGGATACGTTTCGTTACCTCCCTGTGGAAAATGGTATATGGGGAAAGGAAACTACTGTTACTATTGATATTGCTACTTCCGTAGGTATAAAAGCTCTTGGTCTGTATTATAATACACCAAAGAATATCGTCCTAGAGAGTGGCGTTCAGTTTGAATACCTTAATTATAATGGAAATTTTTCTCGATTAGAACTTGTTACTCCTCCTCAGCATGGAACGATCGTGTTTCCGACAGAGATAATCAATGGAGTATATTTGTCCTATACACCAGAAGAAGATTATGTCTGAGATGATACTTTTTCATATAAGGTTATCGGTAGCGACCTTACAGAGAGTAATACTGTTGAGTCATATATATCTGTATATGAAAATGATTTTCATCTGAATCCACAGACCGATAATTATATTCTTTTATCAGGTCAAGATACTCTTGTCGTGCAAGATGCGGCCTCTGGAGTTTTAGGAAACGACACAAATGATAATGGTTCTGGTAGTGGATTTAGTGTGTTTTTAAAAGAAGAGCCATATCGTGGAACGGTTGATCTACATCCAGACGGATCATTTATATATACTCGGACAGATTTTAATCCAAACTTTACAAGTGATTATTTTCAGTATGTTGTCTGGGATTGATCACAATATGCAAATGGATATGTAAATATTGCTTATGAGGCAGATACGAGCGAGACGAATGAATTATATTTCACAACAAAAATCAATACTACTTTACGACACTTTTTCGGATACCCAGATTCTCGTGTTATCACGGTTCAGCCAGAACACGGATCGATACAACTTACAAAAACAAATTATGTAGGTGATTGGCGATATCCGGCAGATACGTATGATTATATTCCAGATTCTGAATACAGTGGACTTGATTCTTTTACGTATCAGACGGTCGATAATGGAATTACCTCAACGGTAACATTATTTATTAATGTAAATAATGAGACTTGACCAGAAAGTGGTGTTGGTGGAATAGAATCCATGACTCTGCTTGGTAATGGATTGTGAGCTATACTTGGAGGAGCTGCAAATCCAGTTATTATTTATAATGATATATCTGCCAGCGGCCCAAGTGCCCCAAATAAAATGATACAATTCAATTATGCTGATGGATATTCTCGAAACATATCTTCTGATGAATCTGGAAATCTTTACTTATTTTCGGAGATATATGACCCAGAAACACTCATAGTATATAAATTTAATCATGATATTTTAACAGGAACACAAACTATTCTACAGACCTCAGATGCGAGTGCTACTTATGCCATTCCAGCTCCTGGATATGTTAATCCTATTGAACTCCAACGTAATGCAAAAATACAAGCAGGCTATCTTTGGTTTGGAGATAAAGAAAACAATACGATCACTCGAGTGAATCTTGATACCTCTGAAATACAAAAATATACCACAGCATTTCAGCTGTCCAATTATTTTGTCGATAATGAAAACGGAAAACTCTATGCAACTACTACTTCATATGACGGAGTAGATGGAATACAAGCTTGTTCTACGATATTCGCTGAGAATGAGTGGAATTGTACCACTCTTGCCTCTCAACTCGACTCTCCGTTGCTTCAAGGAAAATTACAACTTCAAACAACTATCTGAAATCAGCTTTATCTTTCAGAAAGTAAAGAACTCTATATTCAGACTGAGGAGACCATACTTATCTATTCACTCATCGATAATACGTATTCTCTTTTTGTAAGTCCGGAGAATGACGTTACTCTTTCAGATATTGAGACAAATTATTCGTCTGGTTCTGTTGCATATACTAGTATCGGAGAGGATGACGATCAATATTTTGTTACCCATCCAGAGTCAGTACCTTCTGGTTCAGCGTGGTCTGGTTGGAATCAACAAATATATCAGATAAGCTTGACAGGAACCTTATTGGAAAATGATACGATAGATATAGGATGGAAGTGATATAATACAAAAGGTGAATGTAATAATACACCGCAATCGTATAACGAATCAAATATCTTGAATTGATTCAATCTTGTTCCATCGGCAAATGCTGAATGGAATGGGATGAATTGTACGGGAAATGAAGACTTTAATGATATTTATCTTGAAATCTATAATCACACCACTGGAACATGGGACATGGCTGATTCTCGACTTGGAAACAATCAGTTTACAGATTTCAGTCTTCATAGAGTATATCCAGCATCAGAAATAACTCCATATTTGCAGAATGAACTCATTACCTATCGTGTTCGTGAATATGAATTTACTGCAAATCCAGAAATACCACGATCCCTTCATACAAACTATGTATATTTGTCAAAAAATACCAATACGAATCTCGTAGTTTCTCTATATAATGCATCAAGTACGCCAGTAGTGAATCATATGCCCATACTTGATCCGATCGGTAATAAAACAGTGAATGAGGATGGAGCTCTTTCTTTTACGACTACAGCGACAGATTCAGATATACCATCACAGACGCTTACTTACTCTCTTGATCCAAGTGCGGCGACTGGAGCGACGATCGATCCAGATACCGGAGTATTTACTTGGACACCGACAGAAGAACAATGACCGGGAACTTATAATATTACCGTGACAGTAACAGATGATGGATCACCAAATCTCACAGATTCTGAAACAATTCAAATTACAGTAACGGAAGCAAACATAGCTCCTGTTTTAGATGGGATATCCGATCAAACCGTAGAGGTAAATAATCTACTTACATTTGCGACACATGCGACAGATAATGATATTCCAGTAAATACGCTTTCATTCAGTCTCGTAAGTACCTTAACGGGAGCGACGATCGATCCAAATACGGGAGTATTTACCTGGACGCCAGATGGATCGCAGTGACCACTAACCTACACAGGTATTACTATTCGTGTGACCGATAATGGAACTCCAGATTTATATGATGAAAAAACTTTTACTATTACTGTAACGAATACTCCGTTACCACCAACAAACATCGCACCAATTCTTACAAATATTGGTAACAAAACAGTGGATGAATGAGTTATGCTTTCCTTTACCGCGAGTTCGGTAGATGCTGATATTCCAGCTCAAACCCTTGTCTACAGTCTTGATTCCGGATCTCCAGTCGGATCTTCTATCGATCCAAATACGGGAGTATTTACTTGGACGCCGACGGAAGCACAATGACCGGGAACATATAATATAACTGTTCGTGTTACGGATGATGGTTCGCCAATCTTAGATGATTTTGAGACTATTCAGGTTATGGTTGGTGAAGTGAATTCCTTACCAGTGCTTGATGTTATAGGAGATCAGATCGTAGAAATAAACACACCACTTTCTGTTCCGACACATGCGACAGATACAGATATTCCGACGCAAACATTATCGTATTCTCTAGATTCTACGAATCATACAGGAGCAACAATCGATCCAAGCACCGGAGTATTTACCTGGACGCCGACAAATACAGAATGAACTGGATCATTTACTGCGGTAGTGCGTGTGACTGATAATGGAACTCCAGCATTGTTTTCGACCGGATCATTTAAAATAGATGTTATTAAAACTCCAGATCCGATCAATGGAGCTTGTGGTTCTGATAACACAAAAATACTCGTAACTAATCCTGTAAATCTCTGTGATTCAGGAATAAGTGCAAATCTCACTTTTACTGGTTCAGCATGGAATTGGTCATGCGATGGATTGTTTTTAGGAACTAATGCAACTTGTTCAGCGAATAAAGCTCCAGATCCAATTAACGGAGTCTGTGGTAATTCAAATGGTGGATTATTTACCACAAAACCAATCTCGGATCTTTGTGCAGCAGGAATGAGTTCAGTCGTGACCGACACTCTTCCATGGAGTTGGACTTGTGTGTGATCAAATAGTGGAAGTACTCTTGCTTGTTCGGCAAACCAGAAGACCTCATGAGGATGAGGTGGTGGTTCTGTCGTAAAGGATATTTGTCCAGATGGTGACTATTCCTCGAGTTATTATGATGGAAGCTGTGGAACACTCCCTAAAAAACCAGTTACTCTCTCAGGAATTACTGTGGAAGATCTTGTATTTACAGGAACAATAAATCAGGTGATTACTGGAGCTCTTGTCTGATCAGGAATGAGTGGTTCGACGCTTTCATATCAGGCATATATTCAGTCAGCAACGGGCACTCTCAAGGTTTCTACAGGTGGAATTTTCCAATATACACCAGAAAAAGATTATCTTGGAGCTTATAAGTTTACTTATCGTGCAACCGATGGAAAAATGTGGAGCAATACAGGTGTAGCTACTATTCAATATATTCCAGTGGTATCCAGTGGATGATGAATAACTCCTACAAATCCTAAGTTGCCAACTTCTCCAGGATGAGGTGGATCCTTCGACTCCGCTCCGTCTTCACCAGGTGTTCCTACCTGGCCAGAAAATGTGTATATAAAAAATATGTGTAATTATTCAGATCTTGATTATGGACAAATTGAATTCTCTGATATTCAAGGAAATATCCATGAGAAACAGATCACTATTCTTCTACGAAATTGTATTGTAAATGGGGTGGATTACACGCGATTTGCTCCGAGTGATTACACGACTCGAGCAGAGGCTCTGAAGATGATTTTACGAAGCTCGGGTGTGTCATATGATTTCTTTTCGACACAATCAAGCTTTAGTGATGTTTTATCACCAAGTTGGCAAGTTGGTCTCGTACAGAAAGGATATGAAATGGATATAATTCAATGAGAAACATGTGGGGAATGAAAAATCTGTTTCCGCCCAAATGAATTCATCTCAATGCAAGAACTTCTTAAAATTCTTATGAGAACACTACAATTAGTTGATAAAAATAAACAATTTATTAATTCTTCAGAAGAATTTGATTTCTACATGCAAGAAGCAAAACGACTTAATCTTTTTGCAAATATTGAAGACATTAATAGTATTACTCAGCCAAATTACACTCCAACCAGGGATATTGTTTCTCAGGTGGTAGTAAACGCATTTGAAAAAAAATATCAAATTAGCACTGATACAGATGTAAAGTAAAAATAAAAAAATAACCTCTCTCGAGGTTATTTTTTTAGGATTCAATGGAAAAACTTAGCGATCATAAAGAAGAAATATTGTACAGGTTTTTGAACACGGAGAACTGCATCCGGCCAAACTTTTATTGTCGGTGAGAGTTTGAGTTTAAAATCAGTTACTCCAGTAAGGTGATGATCGGGTTCATCCTCCGGTGCGATTCAGAGAAAATCGTACGTAAGACAACCTCGTCGTTTTGCTTCCTGTATTGCTTCCCATTGAAGTAGATAGCTTGCCATAAATTTTCTTTTTTCGCTTTCTGATACCGATGCTCCATAATAGTAGAGAGCTGTTTTTCTAAAAAATACGAATATTCCAGCGGCAAGCAATTCACCATCTTTTCTCGCAAAAAGAAGTCATCAGAGATGATTGTCTTCAAGATATTCTCAAAATGCGAGAAAATAACTGAGAGTGTTTGTCGCGAAACTGTCGCGTTTTGTCGTTTCTGTGAGGAGATTGTAGAATTGTCGAATATTTGCTTGCGAGCAAGAGACCCACTGCGTAGTTACTTCGTGTTTTTCTGAGACACGGATATTATATCGACCCTTCGGTTTCATAGCCGAGAGAATTTCTTCATCGGAAAGAGTAAGATCTATAATAGTAGTGTGTTGTTCGATGAATTTTTTATGAGCTCACCTTTTCCATTTTTTCGGAAAAACAATATCATAGTCAAGCGGTTCGATCTGGATAAAGAGAGAAGCGTCTTTTTGAAATAATTTTGGAAGTTGTTCGATAAGTGGTTTCGTATACTTATTTTCACCGATGGGTCATCCGAGGCAGAAGAGTCAGAATCGCCCCGCTCAGATACTTCGTTTTTCGATAACACAAAAAGAGAGTATTTGATCGTTTTCTTTTATTCCACAGAGAAAACTTTCTGAAGCATATCAGGTTTTTATAAGCATTCTTGTCCACTCAAGACTTTGCCAGATGGGCTCGTGATTTGATGCACGTAATAAAAACTGAATCTCTTTTTCATATTCAGACAAGGAAAACGGGTTGATTTTCTCGAAGATAAATTCCATGAAACATAGTTATGACACATCTGCAGCGTACCGAAAAACGATTTTTTTGCAAAAAATTTGCATAAAATGTCAAAATGGGTTACAATTAGACAGTACTTAGTATCTTTTTAAGTCTTAAGTTTTATGAATACCCCTATTGAAATCAAGAAGAAATCCCTTGGTGGAGTTGATATTTTCGAGTTTCACGGTGAGCTCGATGAGACAAATGCTGATAAAACATTTACAGCTATCTATAATAGCATCGGAGATTTTGCTGGAAAGAAAATTATTTTCAATCTCGTAGGTCTTAAATATCTGAACTCAAAATCAATCGGTTATATTGCTGATATTTTCTCGAATATCGAGGATGGAAATGGTCAAATGTATCTTACTGATATGACTGATGAGGTTCGAGATACACTCGAGCTCGTAGGTATCACTACTATTATTAGCGTAACTGCGACAGAAGCAGAGGCTCTTAAGATGCTCGGGGTAACTGTAGCTCCTCAAGATCCAGGTACTCCTCTAGCTCCAGCTGCATAATCTAAAAAATATATGAAAAACACTCGAGAATATCGGGTGTTTTTTTTGCTTTTATTTGAAAAATGAGGTAGAATCAAGAGGAATTATTATTAATTATGAGAAAATGACACAACAACCAAAACAAGAACAACCAAAAGTGTATAATTCTATTGAGCAAGAAAATATTCAAGTAAACTCTCAAAAAGCGATTGATCTTATCGAATCCATTCAGGATCCAAAAGCGAAAGAACAAGCAAGATCAATGAGAGAGGATCTTATTCGAAATGGATCAGGAAATGATCTTTTAAAACTTCGACAAGATAGAAGTGTAGAGTCCGTTCTTTCTGAACTTATACGAAAAAAAATAGCAGAAGGACGATTCGAAAAATATAAAAAGCAATCAAATCCAGATATCCAAAAAATTATCTGAGAAAAGAATATTTCAAACATGACAACTTCTCAGATGTTGTTTCTCGGAAGAAGAAAAGCGGATCTTGCCAGTCTTTTACTTGTAAATGAATCAAGTAACGCAAAAGAAATTAAATCTTCAGAAATTCAAGCAAATGACTCTTTTATAGTGAATTTTGGAGATAATAGAGATTTTGATGCAGCGATTGGGGCTGGTGATATTTTGCCATACTCTGTTAATAAAATATCTGTTAATGGAAAAGAGGGAATTCGAAAAACTTTACCTCGTCCATGATTTTATACTGTAGAATGAAATTATTTGCCGATTTATAATGGTTATAAAATAAAAATCCTTGAAGTAAAAACTTTAAAAAAAGAGGAACAAGATCAATTTGATAGTGCTGAGAAAAAACACTTTGAAGATAGGCGAATAGATGATCTCATAGAGAATGAGTGTACATCAACGGATCTTCCAGAAGATCAAGAATTACTCTCAAGAGCGAGTGAAGAAATGAAACGACGCGATGAAATCAGGAAGAAATATGGGGCTTATTTGGAAAGAAAAAGTTTTGCAAGACAAGATTTCTTGGCTAATTTTTGAGATATTGTTTCTGAAGAAACAAACAAATATGGAATTGATCCAGAGTTATTACTTCGTTTGATTGATAAAGAAAGTCGATTCAATCCAAATAATAAAAATAAGCGTAGTACCGCGTACGGTTTTTGACAAATCATAACAGGAACTTGGCGTTTTATTACAAATAATATTTTACGAAAACCGCTGGATCGAAAAAATCCAGAAGATCAGATTCGTGCCACTTGTGCCTATCTTAACTGGATTAAAGTATCTAAAAACTGTAGCTGGTGAGATGCGGTAGTGTATTATCACACTTGACCAGATTTTGGTGAACAGGATGTCGCAAAATCTTGGGTAGCCAATAAAGAAGCTCTTTTGCCTTTTTTATGAAATACACCAGAAAGTGCTATTACTGTAGATGATTATAAACGAATGGCTCGAAAATATTATGGTGTAGATGATTTTTCAAACACAGGTGGAACTATTACTGGACCAATTCTTGCAAAAGCTAAGGAGATTTTACCACAAGGTGATACAGTATATATTTGAGATTCTATAGCGGTTGGTTTGGGTGGAAATAAGTGGTCTTGCGCAGCGGAAGGAAAAACTACAGATTATATCCTCAAACAAGTAACGAGCTTGCAAGCCAGTGCTCTTAATAGAAAAACAGTAGTTGTTCATTGTGGAACGAATGATATGGTAAATAGTGGTATCTCAGTTGAGAATTCCATTAGAAATATCGAAGAAATTACTCGCATTTGTCGAGAGAAAGGGGCAGTGAATGTAAAAGTATGTACACTTTCCGCTTTCTCGGATAGTTCTAGGATTTGATACAATAATCGTGTAACAGATTTTAATGCTCAGTTGAGTAAGATTAGTACTAAAAATGATATAAAATTGGTTCCAGTTGATGCTATTGTTCGTAATAGTGAAGATGGGGTGCATTATGCAGCTAATAATCTTCAAACAATTAGAAACACAGCGCTCGAAGCTTAATAAAAATTCCCCCGAAAATTTTCGGGGGAATTTTTAAAACAAACTAATTTGTCCAGGGGTCACATCTTTTCCATTCGAAACCGAATCATTTTCTATATAGTACCAAAGTCGTTTAAGGTCGAGCTTAAGATCATATCCGATGAGTTTTTTATTGCTTTCAAGAAGTTTTTGTAAGAATTCTTTCAGACTCAGAAGATTTGGATCGAGCCAGAAGACTTTTTCTCCGACTGAAATGCTGATGCCATAAAGTTCACTGAAATCTTTTCCTGTTGTTGCAAATCCGATTTCATCGGATGTTTCGATGAGTTTTTCGAGGTTTTTGAGATCTTCTGGAGTTGAGATTTCTTTTATTTCGAGAGAAAGACTTGTGATATCTTTTTTGGTTGCGGCTGCATGTTTTGGAAGGAGTGATTTGAATTCATACTTTCGTAAGAACTCGATGAATTCCGGAGTGTATACCTCACGATTTTTATATGGATGTGATGCTATTGTCGGAAGATCGAGTGGAACATCAGTAGGAATTGAGGCAAGTTTTTTACTTAAGAAAGCCACTTCTCGGTTCGCTTCGAGAACTTCTTTTGTTTTTCCAGTGAGTTCTTCGATATGTTCGTAGATTTCCTCGAGACTTCCGTATTTTCCTATGAGTTCCTGTGCTTTTTTCGGTCAGAATCAGGGAATCCCTGGAATATTATCTGAGCTATCTCCACAGATTGCCAGGTAATCGACGACATGTTTTCCAGATACTCAGAATTTTTCGATCGTTTCTTTTTCTCGAGAGACTGTTCGTTTCATCATATCATAGACGGCGACATTTTTCCCCGTGAATTGGTAGAGATCTTTATCGCCAGAGAGGATATATATGTCATTTTCTGGATTTGTTGCAAGTTTTGTCACGAGCGTTCCTATGATATCGTCTGCTTCATATCACTTCGCGGTTATCGGAAAAATATTCATCGATTCAAGAAGTTCGAAGACGATTTTTTCCTGCACACGGAGATTATCTGGCATTCGATCACGATTGGCTTTATATTCGGCATAAATTTCCTCACGGAAACTCTTTCCAGAATCCATGACGAAGATGAGAATATCCGGTTTATCATATTCGTGGATTCCGAGCATTGTCTTTGCGAGACCGAAAACCGCATTAACAGGCGTTCCAGATTTTGTCGAAAAAGGCGGAACTGCGTAGAACATGCGGTAGATGAAGTTGTAGCCGTCGATGAGAAAAATTTTCATTTTAGAATAACAAGATAATAGAAATATAGAAATGAGACGTCATCCCGGAATTTTTCGAAGCACGAAGTGTTCGAAGATACTAAACATACAGAGAAAAATATCCGGGATCTTCCTTTACTTAGCGACAAGCAGAAAAGAATTTTTATTTTCCGGAACATTTTATCCACAAATCTTTCTCCTGCAAATTAGGTTTTTCCTTTATATACTTTTGTGATCAAAAGTTTTGATAGAGGAGGATATTTGCATACTTTTGTAACCAAAAGTACCAAAAGTTTTGAAAGGAGAAAAACTCGCAGACATCGCTAGAGCTCTTCATCTGCACGACTCTCAGCCTGCTCAAACAGTTTCTCCTCTCAAGCTCTCCTGTTTTCTCCCGTTTTTTGGCAGTTTTTTTATTTTTGTAATCTAAAACTCAAAATCTAAAAAAAATTTGCTTTCACTATTTTTTCTATATAATGTCGCCAGCCTTCCGATAGAAAGAAGGTGAGTCGTAGACAGCGGGTTATCAGAAATCCCGCCGAGACGAATACAGTCAAGTTCCCCTTGTAAAAGGATATTTGATTAGTTATTCGCGCGATCAAGCGCTTTTTTTAACTTTTATCTAACCCATTTTCACCATGACAATCAGTAAAGCTAAGAAAGTGGAGATCCTTGCAACTCTTGAGACACTTCTCAAGTGAGCAAAATCAGTAGCGTTCACTACAAACAACAAGCTTACAATGCCTGATGTAGACGCTATCCGAAAGGAACTCCGAAAAGTAGATGCGACATTCATGCTCGCAAAAAAGACACTTATTAAAATTGCATTCAAGAATGTATACAATGTCGAGATCGACGACGCACTTCTCCCAAATCAAGTAGCTATCACGGTTGCTCGAGGAGATGCTATCGCTGGTGCTGGTATCGTTAACAAATTCGCGAAAGATAAAGAATTCGCAAAAGAACAGAAAATTACATTTACTGGAGGTTTCTTCGATGGTCAAGTAATTGACGGTGTTGAGATGGGCAAGCTTGCTGGTCTTCCATCACGAGAAGTTCTCTTGGCTCGACTCCTTGGTTCTATGATGTCTCCACTTTCTTCACTTGCTCGATTTCTCGATGCAGCTAAGAAAGATGTTGAAACAAAAAATCTCAAAACCGTTGGTGATCTTCTCACTTTCGTAGCAAAGAAGGAAGAACCAAAAGCTGAAATAAAAGAAGAAGTTGCTGCTCCAGTAGCAGAAGAAGTAAAAGCTGAAGAAACTCCAGTGGTTGAAGCTGCACCTGAAGCACCCGTTGCTGAAGTTGCTCCAGAAGCTCCAGTAGCTGATGAGGCTCCTGCTGTATAATTGACTCGTAATTGTCATTCCCGCGGAGGCGGGAATCCAGGATAAAACGTAAAATACCTTTTTCTATGGATCCCCGGGTCAAGCCCGAGGATGGCGTATACAAAATTGACATTTGATTTAAGAGATTCATCTTCTGATGAATCTCCCAACTAGATGTCAATCTAGACCCAATATATTATTTATTTTTATAATTATCATTATTATGGCTGAACTTACAGCAAATGCTACTAAGATTATGGATCTCGTAGAGAAACTTACAATCGTAGAGCTCGCAGACCTCGTTTCTGCAATGGAAGAAAAATTTGGTGTTTCTGCTGCTGCTCCAGTAGCTGCTGCTGGTGCCGCTGGTGCTGCTGCTGCTGAAGATGAGAAAACTACTGTTAATGTAGTTCTTACATCTGCAGGTGGACAGAAAATCGCAGTTATCAAGGTTATCCGAGATCTTACTGGTCTTGGTCTAGCTGAAGCAAAAGGTCTTGCTGATAACGGAGGAAACGTAAAAGAAAACGTTGACCGAAAAGCAGGTGAAGAAATGAAAGCTAAGCTTGAAGAGGCTGGAGCTACTGTTGAACTCAAATAATTATTGATTCATCAAAAAAATTCCCGAGTCGTGAGACTCGGGAATTTTTCTTTACTTCTTAATTTCCATTTTTAATTCTGCCAAGGTATTTTTTGTCGCGGAAATAATAAGTCCATAATCACTAACTTCCTTTTTTTGTCAGAGAATTTCATGATTTTTTCGCAATAATTCAAGAATTTGAACACGAAGTTGTAGAATTTCTGCCTTTTTTTCAGGAATATTCATAACATCTTGAAAACTTTGGCAATCCTGAAGAATATGACAGAGAATTCCATGAACCGCTATAATATTTTCCGGTTTTGTATTTCTTGAGAGTTGATGAATACAAACTTCGATAGCAGATTTAAGAGAAGTGAGAAGCTCGGTATTAAAAAATTTTTCCTGAAGATTATTTATTTGTTGAACCTCTTTTTTTGCCTGAGGCGAATCTTTGTAAGTTACTATCATAAGACTAAGAAAATATTTTTCTGATGTCTGACTCACAGTATGATAAGTATCATAGTTTGGTTGTTTTTTAAAATCTCGAAATGCTTTTTCGAGCGTTTGTTTCAATAATAGACGTCATTTTAGAGGATGAACTTCTGGTCATTGAATTTTCTGAACTGGAGATTTTTCATTAGTTGACATAAGAGAAGATGAAATCTAAGTGCTTGAATTTTATCATAATCATTATATTAATTCAAATTATGAACAATAATCAGTATTTAAAGAGATAAAATTTTATTTTTAAAAGAAAATGGATAGAATACGGCGGAAAAAGAGAAGATAATTTTTCTAGATTGCTTCGTGCCTCGCAATGACGATGTTAGATTTTCTCATCCACTAAACCTCTAATAAACTAACCCGCTATCTCATGCCACGAAATTTTCTTACACCACTCAATCCTCGCCAACATAATCCTGTAGCTACTGCGAAAAAGACGACGCACCATTTTCAAGTAAAGGATTTTTATTATTGGGAAGCGAAGCGAAATGGGTTTCGTGCGCGAAGCGCTTTCAAACTTTTGGAAATTCAAGAGAAATTCAAACTCATCAAACCAAAGATGAATGTACTTGATATTGGTTCTGCGCCAGGAAGTTTTCTCCAGGTTATTCATGGAATTATCTGAGACACTGGAAAAATTGTCGGAGTCGATATTCAGAAAGTTGAATCAATCGGTTATCCGAATCTTACGTTATTCCAGCATGATGTTTTTGAGACAGAAAGTTTGATGGAAAAAATTCGAACCGTCGGGATCGAACAATTCGATGTGATGACTTCTGATATCGCACCATCTACTACAGGAATGCCAGGAGTCGATCAGTATCGTAGTGTCGAACTGAATCTTGCGATCGTTACGGTTGCTGATGTATATTTGAAAAAATGAGGAGATCTCATATTAAAAGTTTTTGTCGGAGAAGATATACAAGATCTTGTTTGACCGGTAAAATGAAGATACAAGGAGCTTAAGAGATTTAAGCCGCGTGCTTGTCGAGATAGGAGTTTCGAGGAATATTTTGTTTGTATTGGTAAGAAGTAATGAGAAGATGACCCCGGGGTTTCCCAGAACCCCGGGGTCTTTTGTTGTAAGTCAAGAATTAAGAATCCATAAATAAATACGTTATCGAGGGAATTTTCTGGATAACGTATTTTTTTAAAGTAGTGAAAGGTGTTCCAGAAAATATCCGGGATCTTCCGTTGTTTTGAAACTTTTAGAAAAGAGGAATATATTTATATACTTTTGTAACCAAAAGTACCAAAAGTTTTGAAAGAGGAAAAACTCGCAGACATCGCTTTTGCTCAATATTTGCACGACTCTCAGTCTGCTCAAACAGTTTCCTCTCTCAAGCTCGCTTATTTTCTCAAGCTTTTCTCACGGTATTTAAAATGATAAATAAAAAATCTCAGAGAAATTTCTCTGAGATTTTTTGATATTAGATTATGTGATTATTGTCCACATCCAGCTGCTGGAGCTCCAGCGCTAGCGGAAGCGGTCATACCAAACATTGCAGGATAAGCGTCCGTACTGAAAGTTTCTTTACATACTGCTGGTTGTTTTCCATCAGTAAATGCATTACAGATAGCTTTTGCATAACCATCTTGTGTTCGGTTTGCGTTTATCTGAGTTCCGTTAATTACGAGTGTAGGAGATCCTTCTACTCCTGCAGCTTTTGCACTGATCATATCTATAGAGAATTCTGGAAATTTTCCTTGTGGAGCATTTTCAAATTTTGCATTTCCACCTTCTTTTTCCATGAGAGCAACAGCACATTTATCAAGTTTTTTTGTATCGACTTTTGCTTCCTTAAGACACTCTACTCACTTTCCTTCTTCTTTTACAAAACATTTAGCATATGCAACATACTTGTCGTTCTGCTCATTTCGAATACAAGCTTGGACCGCATTTTCTTTTGCTTCTTTTAGTCCATGCATGACATATGGAACGAATCTGATGTTCAAATCAGCAACTTTCGCAAACTTATCCATGAGAAGAACAAAAGGTTTCTGAGCCTGAAGACCGTATGGACAGTAAGACATGATATAGAGATCTACCGTAGGCCGATCAGATTTTTTTGCTTCTGTTTTTACTGGTTCTGGAGTTGGAGTAGTAGCTTCGGGAGTCGCAGGAGCTGTGGGATCTTTTACGGCGTCAGTAGTTGGTGTATTTTTCTCTTCTGCCTCTATAAATTGTTTGATTTGAGGAATTTGTTTTTCCATTTGGATAAGATTTGCCTTATTGAGAAGTTCATAATTTTCTTTTCCACCCATTTTTGCATATTCGAGCTCGAGAGCAGCTTTAGATGCTTGAGTTGTGAAAAAATAACTTGCACCAATATTTGCAATGGTAGCTATAATAATAAGGAGGGCGGTTAGACCTTTTCCTGATGATTCGCAGCAAGCAGTAGTCTCGCAGCAAGATCATTTTTTTTCGTTGTGATCCATAGTATCTATAAGTAAGAACTAAAAATAATTGCCCAAAAAAGAGCTCGCATAGAATACTGTATATTTTTCAGATTGCAAGCAAAAAATGTTGACAAGTTGAACAAAAAAAGTATACATGGTATGAAATATTCTTGATGTGTCTGCCACGTATATGGGTATAAATAATCCTGAAACTTGAAGTAACACTTGAATTAATCGCAATGGAAACAGGATTTCCAGTGCAGTTTTTACTATTCTTTGTTTAGCAGGTACTCCCAGTATTCAAGCTGCAGATGTTGGAACTGGTTCGAGTTCAATTCTCGTAAGATCTTCGGTAATGTCAGCAGTAAAAACAACACCACAAGAAATATCTAGTGATTTAGTGACACTTAATATAAACCAAAGAATTAATTGAGTTTTTCAAATGCCAAATTCATTACCGCCTCGAGAGTGAATGGGAAGATGGATGCATGAGTGGAAAACTTCGCGAAAAATCATGTTTTGAACCGTTCCAGGCACAAATATTCAATTTGGTGCAAAGGTAAATTTTTCAAATCCTTCAGGTAAAATATAAAAAAGCTTCAAGTGAAGCTTTTTTATATACTCATAAAATAAAAAGATTATATAAGAAGCATTTGAGCCCAGGCGAGCCATTTATTATATGGCGGAATGGTTTCAAGAGTTATTTTTTTACTATAGGTAAGATCTTGTTTGATTTGCTCGAGAAGCTCATGTACGATACCGTTATCTCATCGAAATACTGCGTTGGTCTCATGTAACAAATCAAAACTTCCATACGTAAGATTCCCTGATCAGATAATAGCTGTTGACTCATCGATCACCATTGCTTTTGAATGAATCATACCATTATAGAGATAAACAGAAAGATTATTTGGAATATGTTTATCAAGTGGAGAGGGGCGAAGAAGCTTGAAAATACTACGCATATTTGCATCATAACAACCATCGGATCTATCAGGCATTATTATCGTGATTTTGATGCCTTTTCTCTCCATTCTTCGGAGTTTTCGGATAATTTTTCGATCGGTAATGTAAGCATGTTCTATAAGAACGGTTTTTTTTGCATTTGAAAGCTCTCAGAGAATTTGATGTCGTAGAGTGAATTTTTGTCAGATATTCGCCATAATCTCGAATCATTCACGGACTTTTTTTATGAATTTTGGTTCCTCTTTTTTGTGGAAAGCGATTTTTTGAGCCTCTTTTCCGCACAGTAATACCATAAAATCATGCCATCCACCTTTGTCCGGATCTTCATGATTTACCTCGGTCAGATACTCATCGGAAATATTCATACCACCAATAAGAGCTCTACATTCAGGAGTTTCTTCATCAAAAAGAAATACTTTTGAATGATCATTTTCTCGTAAATATCGAAATAAAAACATTGATTCTGAGCCAATAGAAGAAAAATTTACCTGAGGAAGAGAAAGAAAAGCTTTTCCAGTATCATTCTTAAAAATATCACCAGATACTTTCCCAAACGTGATAAATCGTTGAAAATTATAGACACGCGTTCCAAAGGCGTCTTTTTCGATAATGATGCGAAAATCAGGATTAGTTTTTATTTTTTCTTCAAGAGCTTTGAGAATAAGCTGTCCAGAAGCATCATTACGCCACATATAAATACGAATTCGAATCGTATAATTTGCCTCTTGTATGAGGGTAAGCATTGTCTTGAGAGCAGCTTTGCCGTCGACGATGAGTTTCGGTTTTGTACAGTCCATGAGATAAAAAGAAAAATATCATTGTTTATAATATGGTTCTTTTTAGAAATGCAAGAAAAAATAGCTATTTTTCGCCATTTCTTTGAGTTTCTTTGTTTTTTCCATTTTTTTCTTTTTTTAAAAGCATATTGTATCGTTGTAAATCTTGTATCGGAGTTTTTTACTCTCTTACTTTACGATTATGTACTATCGCTATCGTTTCGCTATTGTTATATTTGCCGCAATGATTTTTTGGTTGCTTCTCTATAGTGTCTGAATTGTCTTATAAAAATATATGTACACAGATCACCGAGTATCCATAACCCAAAAAGATACTATGCAAAAATCGCGCGATATCATGTGTTTGCAGACATATTTTTCCTTTCTTGTGGAAAGTTGTTTGGAGAGAAATGTTTGACTTCGACAAAAATAATTTATACTAACCGTAGATTTCTTAATTTAGTTCGTATGTTTTGCATCTCTCTAGTTGTTCGCCGTGCTTACCTCCAATCAGGGGAAGTTTTGTCGAACTCATAGGGAAAATATATTCATTTTTTACCTCCGATTCGAGACTTCTCTTGGATCGGAGGATTTTTTTATCTTTAAATTTAGCTTTTGTTAAAAATCTTATTATGAATATTTTCTTCTTTACTCGCTGCACACGTCGGCTCTGCCGTCGCACATTATTTATTTTTCGGACCACGAAAGGTTCAGTGAGAGTTATTTTAAATACTTCTTAAATTATCGTAAATATGAATACCGCAATTACAATATCTGAAATCAATAATGACATAAAGGCTATAAATTTTATTAGTGGCATTAGAAATGAATATATATTTGGGGTAAATAGTTTGTTAAATGTTAAGATTTCTTTAATACCAGATTTATGACACTGTCAGCAAATCGCAGACATGATTAAGAAAGAGAATCTCAAAAAACAACACATGGTCGAAAAAACTCCCGAGGCTCTCGTAAAAGAATTGGAGCTTGGTATTGGCTGTCTTGCAATTGTTGATAATAAAGCCGTATGATATCTTTGAGCAACGCAGTATACATTGTCTAATTGACAAAATGTCTATGAGGTTGGATCTATGATGGTTCATGAGTCATATAGAAAAATTGGAATCGCAAAGTTCCTCGCTGAACAAATTTTCTGACAATTGGCTGATAAGCCAGTGTATGCTGTGACGGAAATTCCATCAGTAAAGCATATTAATTATGCTGTCGGATTACAAACGGTTATCGAGGAAGTGCTTTCAAAAGAGTTACATGATCTTATTGTTTGAATTGCTCCACTTTCTGAAGAAGATGAAATTTTCTGAAATACCACGTTTTTAGCTAGTTTATAGTAATTTACTAATTAAAAAATGTAATTATGATACCGTCGTATACTTTTTTTGGAAAAAAACCTGGTAAACATGTGCTTATTTTTGGAGCAATTCATGGAAATGAAATTTGTGGACCGAATGCAATTTTCCAAGTAATTCATCAAATCCAAGAAAATAAAATAATTCTTGAAACAGGAATGATTACTTTTGTTCCGATTTGTCATCAAAAAGCATATGAATCAGGTGTTCGTTATATGGAAAAAAATTTGAATCGTGTTTTTTGTAAACACATGAAGCCATCATATCTTGAAGAGCATATCGCAAATGAACTTACTGGACTTATAGATAATGCAGATATTCTCCTAGATATTCATTCTATTGCTTCAGAATGAAAACCTTTTGTTTTTCAAGATTATAATGATATTGAGACATCAGAATGGGCTCTGTCGATAGGATTAGATCATATTATTTGATGATGGCCTGAAATGTATGAGTTTACTGATAATTATGATACTATTGGTTATACTCATTCTATCGGAAAAATCGGATTATTGGTGGAATGTGGAAATCATAATGAGTTTAACGCACTATGAATTGCAACACAGTCAATTATACATACGTTATCCTATTTTGGTCTAATAAATGTTCCTTTATACAGGGTCCAGTTAGAAGTAAAAACTGTTATTCAGGCAAAACAGATATTTTATAAACAAAAACCTGGGAAAATGATACAACAATGGAAACATCTTGATGTCATACAGAAAGAAGAACTGATCGCTATATATAATGATGGAGAATGTGTATATATGCCATTCTCTGGATATATGCTTCTGCCGAATGAAAGTACAAAAATAGGAGATGAATGGTTTTATGTCTGAAGAAGTGATTAGAATAATCTCTTGTTCTTTTAATAGAGCTAAAAATCTTTCGATCGATTTTTTCCTCTTGACAAACCATCTCATAAAAATATTATAACCGTACTAATCTTTGAATTCTATCTATGTCATTTACTTCTTGTTACTCACCAGTGATGAATAATGCCCAGGCTCGTAATCGAGCTTTGGACTTTTACCGTAAACGCGCGTAGATACATATAAAAAAATATGTAAAAACCCTTCGGAAAAGTTCAAAATAGAGCTTACTGAAGGGTTTTTTAAAAAATTATTAGTAACTTATTCCATTTTTTTCTTTTTGATTCTCAGTAAAAATATAATCAATTAAATATCTCATAATTTGTTTTCTATGACTTGCCAAACTTACAGAGCCGGAGTCGGATGACTCATCTTCAATGCGAAAAAAGAATTTCTCTTTGTGCATCTTGTCGGTGTGCGAGCCGATGAATGGGATTTTGTAAAATGAGGCATGGAGGCTGGCGAATCTCATAAAGCCACTTTGATGCGTGAGATTCGAGAAGAACTTTGAGAAAATTTTTCTTACCAAATACTCGAAAAAAGCAATTGGCGGATCGTCTATGAATGGCCCGTCGAGGTACAACAGAAAAAATGACATCTTGGAACCGTGCGAACGAGCTTCTGGGTGTTTGCGAATAATATGGAAATAAATCTTTGTTCTGAGGAGCTCGATAATTATTGTTGGATACCAGAAGATAGACTTTACGATACCATGATTTGAAGTGATTTTCCCGAGGAAGAATATCAGAAATTCGAGCTAGAATGGACGATTATACAACAGAAATATAAGCACTTATTTGTAACGTAGTATATATTATGATTACCACTGAGACCAAGGAAGATGTGCTCGAGCTGGTCTCGAGACACACACAAAAACCACTCGAACAATTTGAATATATCAAGATTCGACGTAATAAAACACATATTGTTCGCGATATTCTGGATGGAGGATATATTCGTATTGGTTCAGCGGGAACTATCAAAGATGAACTGGCTTCCCATAATCATTTAAGAGCTCTTGGATTTCCTGTTTCAGAAATCTTGTATTTCTCATCACATCATGATATCGCCTGGTATCATGAATCTGATCTTGGCGATGTTCCGTATGCTCTACAGATCCGAGATGCCCAGCAAGATCCGGAAAAAATTTCGCAAGTATTCTGAGATTTTCTTCGTATTATCGAGCGATATTTCATAGCACAACGACATACGAGAAAAATTTGTACCGATACGGCGGTAATTATGCACGGATATCATGTCGATATATTCATTTCTGAGCTCGAAGAAGCTGGTCATCCACTTCTTCCACTTGCCCGAAAAGTCCGAGAGAAAATCGTTACAAAATTACCTTCTGTAACAGTGGAATTCAGTCACGGCGATCTTTGACCATTCAATGTGCTTGATCGTGGAATAATAGACTTTGAAGACTCATTCTATGGACCGATCGGTGGCGATGAGATTACCGCTCTTGGTCACGTGCTCGTTTTCCCGGTTTCATGAGCTGAGACTAATAGGATTTTTACTGTTACAAAAGAAATGTATGAGAAATTTGAAGTAATTCTAACACCAAACTTTCGAGATAGATTCGATCTCGCATACATGTTAAAATGCTTCTGGTGGTGTTCACATGAAAAAGATAGACCTCTGCTAGGTGTATTTCGGAAATGATTATTTGAAAAATATGCCATGAAGTTTTTGGCGGATGAAAGCTTATATGATGAATTTAAGAAAATTAATAATTTATAAATTCCATTTTGTAATACATAATTATTATGACCACACAGAAACATCTTCAATCAAACATATGGAAATTACTAGTAATTAGTGGAATAGAGCTCTTTCTACTTATTATTCCGATCATGGTTCCTTTCTATCAGTCAAATGGACTGACTATGAAAGATGTGTTCTTACTCCAATCTATTTTTTCCATTAGTATTGTACTTTTTGAGATTCCATCAGGATATTTCGCTGATGTCGTCGGAAGAAAAAATTCTTTAGTTCTTTGATGTGTTTTTTGATTTTTAGGAATGCTTATTTACTCATTTACGAGTGGATTTTACGGATTTCTTGTCGCAGAATTAGTGCTCGGATTTTGATCGAGCTTTATATCTGGTGCTGATTCGGCTATCTTGTATGATAGTTTACTTGAATTAGATCGAGGAGGGGAATATAAAAAATTAGAGTGAAAAATGAGTGCGATTAGTAATTTCTCTGAGGCTGCCGCGAGCTTTATTTGAGGATTTTTAGTGCTCGTTAGCATTCGATTTCCATTTTATATAGAGTCAGCAGTACTTTTTCTTGCAATTCCAATAGCGCTCAGTATTTATGAACCAGCAAATCAAAAACATGATAATAAGGAATGAGCTTGGAAGGGGATTATAAAAGTAGTAAAGTATTCACTTCATCATCATGCTGAGACAAAATGGCTTATATTCTACTCGGGATTTCTCTGAGCGTCGACTTTGACGATGGTTTGGTTGGTTCAGCCGTACTTTAAGCTTGTTGGTTTGCCGATAGTATATTTCTGAATAGTCTGGGCAGTACTAAATCTCTCGATCGGTCTATTTTCTCTTGCGGCTCACGAGATCGAAGCGTTTTTCGGAAGAAGAAAAATATTTATCTTGTTGTTTGCTTTGATTTTCTTGGGCTTCTTACTTACAAGTATTTTTCATTCACTCTGGGCACTCATCTTTCTCGTTATCTTCTACTTTGTTCGAGCTATTAATGGTCCGGTTTTGAAAGACGCTATTAATCGTGTCACCGCATCACATATTCGTGCTACTGTTCTTTCTGTAAAAGCATTGATCGCTCGACTTATATTTGCTATTATTGGACCGTTCGTCGGTTGGATATCTGATGTATACACACTTCAGACGGCACTTTTAATCTCAGGAAGCATGTTTCTCTTTTTCGGATCTGTCTCTATTTTCTTTCTTTGGAAACATAAAGTTTTATAATATTTTTATTTATTAATATTTACAATATATGTCACGAATCGTATATATTCCCGGAAAACGAGTGAGTCTCGTCGTACCGGAAAAATCTGATATCGATGCTATGTATATCGGTATGAACAATCCAGAAATTCGAAAACATCTTGGAGTTATGATGCCATTTTCGTATGAGAGTGAAGCAGAATATTATGAGAAGATGACAAAACTGGGTGGGTACAAGTTTATGATTATGCTGAATGATGGAAAAAAGGTAATCGGAAATGTATCTGATAACAACCATAGTGACCTTGATCGCAAACTCGAAGTCGGTATTACAATCTATTTCGAAGAATATCTCGGAAAAGGATATGGAACAGAAGCGATGCAGCTCTATCTGAAATATGTATTTGAATATCTCGGCTATCACAAGGTCACGCTCATGGTAAAAGCTTTCAATGAGCGTGGATATAAGTCATATCTGAAAGTCGGATTCCGTGAGATCGGAAGATATCGTGATGATAGTTATGTCTGAGGAAAATATTATGATCGTATCGCGATGGAAATCCTCGAGGATGAATATCGGGAGAAATATGGAGATGGAAAATTATAAATGTTAAATTCTAAATTATAAATGAATAAAGATTGAGTGTTTATCGAATAATTCTATTTAATATGTCTACAGATTACACTTCACTAGTGCTCGAGAGTGAGCGCATCCGACTTGTTCCTACGACTCTTGCTGATGCAGAAGTAATATTTCAGGAATTTACTGAAGAGGTGACTCGATATATGTATCCGAAACCGACGGGAAATATTCAGAACACGATAGATTTTATCACGGATTCTCGAGTAAAAATGGAACAGGGAATTAACCTCCAGATAACGATTTTTGATGCAAAAACGGGAGAATTTCTTGGGGGAGGCGGATTACACCGTCTTGATACCATGACTCCAGAATTTGGCATATGGATTAAACTGTCAGCTCACGGCCATGGATATGGTCGAGAAGCGATGTGACTTATCAAAAAATGGGCTGAAGACAATCTGAAATATGACTATCTTCTCTATCCAGTCGTCGATGTGAATTTCCCAAGTCGCAAGATTGCTGAGTCTCTCGGTGGTGTCTATGTCCGAGAATATGATGATGTAGATGTGCGATGAGGACCGATGCATCTGGTGGAGTACCATATTTATCCAGTTTAATTTTCTATTTTATGTTTCCAGTCATAGTAAATCTCGCAAAATTCCAAAAAGTACGAGAATTCTCTTCTTTCTCGGAAGATTTTGCACGGCTTTCAGAACTCCAGATTCCATATCGAGAATATTGCTTTGGTCGTGAGAAAAAAGAAGATCTGGTCGCTGGATTCCACGAAGCGATTCGTGATCCGGAAGTTGATCTTATCTGGCTTGCATGCGGTGGGCTTACGACGATCGAGACACTTCCATTGATTGATTGGGAACTGATACAAAGATCATGAAAAAGCTTTCTCTGATTTTCGGATTTTACCCATCTTGCATGGCGATTAGTCCAGATCGGAAGCCTGACTTATTATGGACTCTGCTTCAAAGGAATCAAGAAATACTTTCCAGAAATCGAAAATCTCGGATATTTTAAAGAGTTTCTTGCAAGCTGAAAAGTAGCTTCATATCAGTATGAAGTACTTCAATGAAAAGTAGCTGATCTGAATCAGGAAAAAATTATCGGATGACATTTGAGTGTCACTGCTTTTATGCTCGCGAATCATTATGTAGATCTCAGCGATCGATACCTATTTATCGAGTATCATTATGTGCCAGGAGAATCACTCCCAGATCTTGGATATTGGATCGAGCAGCTGAATTATGTCATCAGGGAAAATAAACCAAAGGGATTTATCATCGGACGATCGATGTTCTATGAGCTGGATGGGGCGATAATGGATGTAAAAAAGGTGACTGATTGCTTCGTGGAACACTTGTCTCATCATGGTTTGCCGATGGCGTATCTGGATCATTTTCGACAGATTGTAAAATTTTCGTAAGAAAAAACCCCTGAAAACTCAAGTTTTCAGGGGTTTGTATTTTAAAGTTTGTTCGCGAGTTTAATTGATTATTGATAGAATTATTTTGCTTCTGAAGTCGGTTTTGGAGATTCTGATTTTTTCTCCTGTGTAGCTTTCGTTGACTCGTTTTTCTTTGTGAAAAGATTTAATACTTGAGTTCTTTCCATTTGTTGGATAGAATTGTCGATGTTGAGAGGACTCTTTTTGTCCAATATTGATTTATTCTTTACTTCTGTTTTAAGTTTTGTGACATCTTTTGTTTTTGGTTCTCATTCGTAGGTAAAGTGTGTACCTTCGGGAACTTCCAGTAAGTGTTCCATTGTTCGCATCCAGAGTCTCATCTCATTTTTATCTCAGTCGGTTATTGATCTCGTGAGATCAAAAGGTGGATTATCTTTTATCTGGAGTGGAGCCATGAGCGCATCTCGATTTTGGTTTATGAACTGGATGATTCCATTGAGCGTGCTTTGCGGGAGACTCTCTCAGAATCCGAGCGATTCGAGGAATTTGAGATTTTTCCGCGCCACGTCATCTCATTCTTTTGCTTGTTCCCGGAATCGAGGAATTCTTCCTTGTTCTTGTTTTTCCAGGCTTTGTATTTTTTCATTCACTTGTTCGAGCTTTTCTTCGATTTTCTTGATTTCCTCTTGCAGTCGAGGAATTTCTATTTTTACGAGCTTGTCGATATTTGCATTTGAAGATTTCCATTGAGCTGATTCTTTGACATCTCCGTGTGATGTATCCCAATTTTTTTCGTGTTCTTCTCTTCTTTTTTCCTCATTCTCGATCTCCGTGACTTTTTGTTTGAGTTCACTGTATTTTCCTCATTTTTTATCTTTTCCTGTGAGCAAGTTTTCGAGACTGTTTTTTTCTGTTTTTAGTGCTTCGAGTTTTGCGAGATTCTCATATTTTTCATTCTGATCCGGGAGTTTTACTGGTACACTGATGGCTCTTTCGCCTTCAGCGAGAATACGTTTTTCTACCGATCCGTCCTTGATGATAAAAATCTGATCTTTTCCGTATTTGTAGATATTATCAGTGCTTCCGTATTTTTCGAGTTTAGCTCCGGATTCGTGCTGGATGGACTGGAGTATTACTTCTTTGTTTCCTTTTGATATTTTCGCATTTCTCAAATCTATAGTCGCACATAGACCAGTCAAACTTGGTTGTTGTCGGATGTAGGAATTAGCTTCGCGTATCTGGGCTTCAAATTTTGCTTTATCCGCAAGACTCAAACCTTTAGCGATCTCGGCCTCATGAATAACCATAATCGCCATATCAACTCGTGCTTGGAATTCCGGCGATGCTTTGATCTCGGCAAGTTCCGTTTCGCTTTTTCCGGGATGTTCAGCCTTGAGGAGATTGTTTTCGACCTCAACTTTCCATTTTCCATAGTCAGGAAATTTCTTTTCAAAAGTTTCCTTACCACCAAAAATATTATAGATTTTTTTAACTTTTTCATCAATTTGCTTTGTGGCTTCTGTTAATTGGTCTGAAGCAGATTTTTCTTTGGTTTTGTCGTTTAGTGCTACAACTTTCTTGTTTTGTGCTACAACTTTCTTGTTTTGTGCTACAACTTCCTTGTTTTTATTTGTATTTGCGAGTTCGGTTGCCTTTACTTCTCCATCAAGAATAGAAGTGTCTGCGATTCAGAGTTCTACTATGACTTCGAGGTTTTCTTTGATACGAGTTCAGAGAGATGGGGATTTTTTTAACAGTTCTGCGATATGTGTAGCTTTATCTGTAGGTAGTTTTTCGAATACACTTTTAAAAGCCGCAAATTCTGTAGGGTTGAGATAAGATTGGAGAGAAGAGATATCGAGAGAAGGCTTTCTTATCTCCATAGATTCTCCTTGTCGAGCTTGAGATTCTACTACTGGAGCCGTCACTGGAATTATAGGTGGTGTATTATTCATTTTTTCTCCTGCCATATTGATCGAAGGAAGTAATATTACAGAGAGTATAGCATATTCTATGAGGAAAAGTCAAAAAAAACACCTCGTAGAGTACGAGGTGAAAAAAAGAATGTTTTTTATTTTTTGGCCATAGTTGATTTTTTGCTTTGCTCGATAGTTTTATATTGGGCAATAAGTGTATTGGTGCTAATTATTGCTTTTGTTACTTGCTCATCATCTTGGGCTTGTTCTTCAGGATTTTTGCTCTTGTAAGAAAGCATCCAATTACGGTATCCATCAATAAGTTGATCAATTTTTGTTTTTACAGAAGCATCTCACTCAATAAATTTACCCACAAGTACTGGAAGCTCCTGAATGAGGAGATGTAGCTCAGTTTTTATTTTTGTTAATTTTTGAAGACGTGCTGATTCTGCTCGTGCTGATTCTGCTCGTACATCTAGTTGTGCTGATTCTGTATCTAGTCGTTTGCCTTCTGAGATACTCAACATAGTCTCGTGTTTCGTACTGAGTCTCTTCATCGTCTCTTCTCCGATATCTTGGAGATTTTCTGGGAGGTCGCTCTTCGCGAGTTCGGTCTTGCTGATATAGGTATATACGAGAGGGATAGCTTGACCAGTGGTCTCATCGAAGTTCGTCATCGTGAATTTTGCTCCACCGTTGATCGTCGGAGTTGTAAGGAGAGCATATCGTGAGACTTGATCGATATAGTCGATAGCCTTCGCTTTTCTTACGACCTCTTTCATACGAGTAGCCGCTTCCACATCGAGTGAATCTGAGAGGAGGAGGAAAAGAGTTCTCCAGTTTGATCCGCCTGGAAGGGTTGTAGCGTGTTTATTGAAGCGCTCGAAAGCAGCAGCGAGTTGTTCTTTTTTTCCAGCAGTGATAAGCTCCTCGGGTTTACCTTCGAATCGAGAGATGAAATTCTGCATTTCACTTACGTATTTAGTATTTTCTTCTGGAGTATAAGGAAGATTATTCCATTTTTTTCTCCATCCTGTCGATACTGAGCTCGCAAGATCTTGGATGAATTGTTTGTATGTTCCAAGGTTGTCTACACTAAGGGCTGGAATTGTTTTTGAGTAGTTATCAATCTCTGATAGGTCATTACCGATAGCCTTGAGATTGCTCTTATTTCGGATTCAGATATCTGGTACGAATCGTACTTCCGTGATAAAATCCGGAAGAATTTTATTATCCTTTCGCATTTCGGCAGTTTTTCTCGACATACTCATAAGAGATTCACAAAGAACTGGCGAAAGTCAGGTCTGTCTTGCGAGTTCTTCAGCATTTGCCACAGGAAGTTCTGAAGACTGTACGCCATCTTTTAGTGATGATCTTGCCCCAGAAGATGTATCCATAACATCAGCTACCTCGTCAGAAAATCTCGCTCGTGCTTCTGCAGAAAGAGATACCGTTGCAAGAGCTGAGGCGAGTAGAAGGCTTTTGAATTCCATTCAATGGATAGCCATAATCAAAAGAGATTATCAAATAGTTACTAATTTCACTCTTGATTATAGTAAAACCGCCAAGAAATCAAGTTTTTTCTCTTGACTTTTTTTCTGACTTTTGTCGTTGGCTTCAGATAAATACGAGTGAACTGTTGTTATTTTACTGTATTTTTTTATTTTTGTCAAAAATTGTGGGCGTGTATTACTGGGGGTTTGGAATAAAAAACTATCTAATAGAAAGAATATCTGTGGGTGGTTTTCTGTTGCTTTTTCACCAAAAAGAAATAAAATCACGTGTACAAAAAATATTTAATTGACAATGTCGAAAAAATAAATATAAACTAATAGTTTAGTTGAAAAAATTTTATTTATTTAAGTATTTGTTTATGCAGAATTCAGGGAAAAATTTTCTTCATAAGTTGAGAAGCGGAGTTCTTGGTGCTGTGATTAACACTGATATAAGCAAGGTTATGCTTGCGACGACTTGAGTCGCTCTTGCCATGACTGGTTGTCGTGGGACAAATACTCCCGAAACTCAAGCTCCGTCGGTTCCTTCGACTCTCGCTCTTTCAGCTGGTGCGGATCCGATTTTTTCAGAAGGAAAAATGTTCACGATTCCTGCGACTGATCCACAAGGATTACCACTTACATACACTCTTCTCGAGAATACACTCGGTAATCTTAAGGATTATTTTGAGGTGACCCAAATCTGAAATCAAGTCAAAGTAACCCCAAAGCCTGGTACTTATGTAAACGGTGATCTTTGAACCTTTTCTGTGCAAGTTTCAAATGGTAGAAAAGCATCTACGGTACGATGTTCTCTTTCTGGTACTTTCGATAATGCTCCACTCAAGGCCGATCCGGCAAGTGTATCCAATAACTCAGGAGGAGATACGACCGCGACTGTTGTCGTAAAAGTAATAAAAGATATTTCTCAGACGAATCTTGTAGCACTTCCAAGTTTTGATTTTTCCACAACGGATACTCATTTTATAGTTACTAGTTTTGGAATTTCTGGAATTCAGCCATTTGCTCTTTTTGAAGGTGAATATACGGCGACTGAAAATGGTCAACACGAAGTAACTTTTGCTCAAAATAGTTCTCCTTTTACCGTAAAATCTGCTTTTGAAGTAGCAAATGTGGTTGATGCTCCGATTCTTACGTCAGTCGAGCTTTCTCCTGCGACTCCGACCGCTGGACCGGTCATCGTACGATCTACTAGTAATGTAAACGTAATCCCAGACAATACCGCGTGGGTGGTGACACTGAAAGATGGTAAATACGAGCTTGTTCGAACGGCGACGGTAAATGGTTCCGGACAAGACAAATTCACGAATCCTATTAATGGAAAATCATCATTGCTTTCTTGGGAAGTATCAAATATTAAGCTTGCCTGGAATGGTTTTTCTGCATTTTCTGCCCTTGGTCAGGAGCTCGGAATTCAGGTAGAATGAATCGCAAAAGATGACGGAAAGGTATTCGTACTTTTCACTACGGATCTTACAAAAATATATACACCGGAGGAAATACGAGACAATGCACTTGCAACTCTCGATGTAAAAAAAGATGTGAAATTCACTTATGATTTCACAGGACTTACTCCAGGTCAATACGTCGTTCATAGTGTCGGACAAGATGCGATCACGAAGCCTGATGGGACTCCAGCTCCGAATCTCGGAAAACAGGATCAAGTAAAAGTGACAACCGTATCAGTAAATACCGCAAACGAAGCTCCAAATGTTATCGGACTTCCCGGATCGACTACGATGTTCGAGAATGCCTCAGTGAAAGTATTGCCTTTTACTATATCTGATGATAAAACATCACCGGATAGTTTGGGTGTGATAGCTTCTTCTAGTAATACTGACTTATTCGATGTGTCTGTAAGTGGAAGCGGTACGAATCGTACCCTTACTGTTACTCCAAAGACGAAGAAATTTTGAAATGGAACTGCTAATGTCATCGTGACGGACGGTCAATTTACTACTACCGTGCCGGTAACAGTAGATATTAATCACGAAGCACCGGTCGCTCCAGCTAACACTACCATTCCCGATGCTATCGAAAATCAATCGTATTCAACTGTTTTACCGGTATTTACGAGCCCAGCTGGTTATGTGATGACTTATACTGTAAGTAATCTTCCGACTGGATACAGCTTCGATGCGGCTTCTCGTACACTCTCTTGTCCAAGTCCACAAAGATGAGGAACATTTACATATATTGCAAATGATGGTACGATCGTAGGAACAAATAATCCAGCAAATCAAAAATCAGTTTCCCTCACGATCAATTTTGCTGGTCTTCCGTCAGCACCTTCAGCTCTCGTTGCGACGAATAAAACTACTACTTCATTTACGCTTTCCTGGGTTCCAAATGGAGTTATGCCACAAACATTTAAAGTCTATCGTGACGGAGTGCTTGTCGCAAGTCCTGCTACGAATACGGCAAATATTGCCGGATTAACACCAAATACGACATATTCAATGACAGTCTCAGGAGTTACTACTGCATGAGAAGGTCCATTGAGTGCGCCATCTTCAGTCATTACTCTTGATGTAGATGCGCCAGAAACAGTAGCTGCTCCAACCTTTACGAATACTACCACTACAGGAACAACGGCTGTGAATCATATTGCTGATGCAAATGGAGTTCGAAATGTGAATTATTTCCTCTTTTCTGATGCCGCAGGATTAAATCTTGTTACCACAAATGCTACAGGAGTATTTACTGGTCTTACACCAAATACTCAATACTGGGTGAAAACAGAAGCTGAAACAAAGAACGGAACTACTGGAGTTTGGACACTTCGAATTTCAACTCTTGCTTCAGTCACTACTCTCAGTAATCTCCCAGCTGATCTCTGAGTCACATTCGATACGACGACAGATTCTGGACAATCTAATAGTGACAATCTCACAAATGCTTCTATCAAATATAACCTAACTACAGGTGCAAATACGACTGGTATTCAGAGAAATGTAGATAATACAGGATGGACGAATCTTACTGGTGTTCCTTCAAGTGATACGATCACTGCAGGTTCTCTCGCAGATGGTACTCACACGATCGAATACAGAGCGATGAATGGATCGAATCCTCAGGCAGGCGCTCCGACAACATTTACTATTACATACGATTCGACTCTTGCAGATGAACCATTTACAGTAACTCCATCTATACAAGGTGCTACGAATCCTGATACACAACTTACTGGAGAAAAACTCTGGAAAATAACGAGTGCGAATGGTGGTACGGTCGGTGCTGTGAATTATGTCGGCGGAGTGAATCACTTCTCATATACTGCTCCTTTCGCAGCAAATGACACTCTTACTCTTTATGATGTGGCAGGAAATACTCGAACGAAATTAGTGAATCTTACTGCAATTCCATCTACTCCAAACAAACCAGCAGCAGTAAATGATACTGGTAAATCTAATATTGATGGAATCACGAAAGACAATCAGATCGCCGTCGCTGCTGTCTCAGGTGCTACGAAATACGAATGGACGTATCAGCTCAATGGTGGAGTCGTAAAAACCGTAGAAACAGCCACTCCAGACTATCAGTTTCCAGATGGAGATGGCACTTATACTTATACTGTAAAAGCTGGAAATACTGCAGGATATAGCGCAGCTTCTCCTGGAGCTACTATGCTTCTCGATACCGTCAAACCAAGTAATCCTTCATGGGTAGGTGCAGCGCCAAGCCAGCAGGGTACATCATATCCAAATAAATGAATCACCGTTGTCGAGGCTGGTTCATGACTTGATAATACACCTTCGGCTACAACTCTTGGAACGCTCAATGGAGGTACTATCGGCTTTGTCTCTGCTTCAGGAAATACGATTACTACGAATTATACTACTCCGAATGATGTCGGTGATACCATAACGGTACGAGTGACTGATGTGGCTGGTAATGTCTCAGATATTCTTCAGCTCGATACTGATATCCTCGCAGCAGCACTGACAGTAGGGAATGCAACTTTTAATGCGTGAGGTAGTAATTTTGTCTCATGAGATGTAACATTGTATGTTTCGACATGAGTAGTGACTTGTGAGACGGTTGGTTCTCCTTCGCAACCGGGAACGATCGTATGGACCGGAAAAACATTTACCTACACTTACACAGGAGGTGTCTCAGGAACATATACCGTAACCTTCTCTTATCGAGGAAAAGATGGAAGTGGGAATTATAGTAGTCCAGCAACGATTACTATAAATAACATTGATCAATAATAATTTCATATAATAAAAATACGTCGTTCAGATAACGACGTATTTTTATTATATAGTGTTTACTTACTGATTTTCAGGGTGGTAATAAGATCGTTCCATTGAGCATCAGGAGATTTGCTACTTCAGATATAGAGTGGCTGAGAAAATGTTACACTAGGTTTGATAATATCTATTGGAGATTTAAAATAAGTTTTTGTGGGTGAAGAAACAGTGATGGATGATTCTCATGGAATATTAGTTACACGAACAAAAACGTTGTTATCATACTCAATGTCTGTAAGGGTAGAAAAAGGTATACAGAAAGTATTGTTATTATCCCCCATTCAACAAGTATTATTTGTAATAATGTAACCAAATATTTTAAGCTTTAGGTTTCCATTATCAATTCGTAAATATAAATTATTACTAGCATTATCACTCCAAAGTGTATATATTCCACTCGTTCTATTTTTTAACGCTGCTCCTCTCATTCCTATCTCTATCGCGAACTTGTCGCCGAGTTGGTCTTTTAGATCGTAGGCGAGAGATCCTGATAGTGTCGGAGAATTATTGATGAAGATTCCACCAGTACGATCGGGGAATCCGAAGAATGATGATCCTGTTTGGTAGAGAACTCAGTTTTTATTAAGATTTTTTATATCACCATTACATGTATAATTTTGGAATGTATTACCACTATCGCTCCATGCTGGAACACAGTTTGCACCAGCGTAGCCGGCAGCCTCTTCTCGTATTGGTCACTCTCTCGTTTCGCCCAGAAGATTTTGCTCAAGTGCGTCTCATATGAGAGCTCCTGAACTGATGATATTTGCGGAGCTCGCTATAGGGAAAGTGCCTCCATTGCGATTATAGAGAAAGATATCACCTGGACGAATATAATTAGCATAGGCGATAAGATTTTCATCTTCACAGCCGAATCATGTCCAGAATACTTTTCCGAGAGCACATAAGACTGGACCAGTGGAATCCTTTGGTGGAGTGATATTAGAACCAGAAAATGAGAACGGAGTTGGGGTGGGAGAAATATCTATAATCTTGGTAGCACTACAGATACGATCACCTCATTTGCCAGTATTTGCTTCTCGACTTGGATCATAACAGAGTCGAAGAGAAATGGAAGAAGCCTCTCTAAGTCGATTGTCTACATCGACAAAATTAAGAGTATTACTGAGGGTTGATCAGGTTTGAATAATTGGATCGGAAATTGATCAAGCAGGACTCGGTGAATTCAATGTGGTTATCTCGATCTCATTTGCTCAGAAATTAGTTATATCAAGAGACAATATCCCCTCTAAATTTTTATCGATAGAGACAATATTAGGAATTCGACCGGAATGGACTCAGATATCTACATCGAGAACTGTATTAGCTTTTGTAAGAGTGGCTCCGGTTGATCAAGAGGCATAAATATTAGGAGAGCTTATATAACAATATTGTCATAGTGATGAAGTACCAGGGGCACATGGCTCATCAAATGTAATAGGTTTTTCGCTTTTATTAGCATCCATTAAGAGAGATCCGGATTGATAATTTCCAGGAATAAATCAACTTCCTGTGAAACGAGTAGGATCCATTATTTTACTTCTATAATCTCAAATATCTTTTGGCTCGATGTTGATAATACCTTGCGCGAGCGTAAAGGTTTTTCCAGATCCTGTTCTCGTCATTCAAAATACTGTACCACGAACGGTCGCGACCTGACCGTCAGACTGGATAGAAAAATCACTGCTTTTGTAATATCTTGGAGCTCGAACCCAGACTTCTCCGAGCGTGAGAATACTCTCGACCTGACTGGAGAGATTGTTATTTTCTTTGTACTTGAGAGTATTGAAGTCGATAGTTGTATCGCTTGTTTGACTTCCGATCTCTATTTCGGATCAGTCAGAGAGATATATGGTGGTATTTCATCATTTTTCCACGGTAATCTTATCTCCTTGTCCAATAGGATTTTTTATATCGATAGGAACAGGAATGCCGTTTCCTGTATCAATTTTTACACTTCCAGACATAAAATAGATTCGACCGGTGAGCTTCAATTCTTCCGGATTATAAGGAAGATATTTTACCGTTCCATCGTCGACGAAGTTTGGTCACTGAGCCTCTTTTATGAGACTTGCGAGCACTGAGCCGTCGTAATTCCCACGAAGATAGGTGGAATACTCTCAGCTGTCATTTAGAATGGTCGCGAATTCATAGCCGATGACACCGTCGTATCGTCGACCATAAGCGTAGTAGTGATTCGTCTGAGGATCCAGAGGAAAAGTGTTGAGATATTCCTTAGGAAAAGTGTCAGGTGTAACAAAAGAACTCGCTCAAAATGCACCGTTAGCATCATGAACATAATTCCCGGCAGTATTATAGAATCGAGTGTTTCAACGGGTTTCTGGCATTGTTTTTTTCGCCAATGTATAGGATTCCATGGCACTTGTAAGAGTTTTTATATCATCTATTCGACGTACATTATATTGTGAGAGCTTATAATTATTACCATAAGTAACACCAATCACTGTCAATATAGATATAAGAGCTATCACCACGATAATCTCGACCAACGAAAATCAAGTATTTTTTGAAGTCCGAGTGAAAGGATTTAATAAATTTTTTGAGAACAAGGTTATCATTTTTTAAAAGGGTGAATGGTAAGAAATACCAAATTTCACGCGTCATTGTAATCTTTTCTCTTAGCAAAGTCAAAATAATATTTTTCAGGTTTAGGTACATAAAAAGTATTGTATAAACGAGAATTTGTGTTGCTATTTATACTAGGAAAAACCAAAAAGGAAGCATAGGACAACAGTCCTGTAGAATAATTAATAGACATTGTCAATATATTTTCTCTTGTCAAAGAAAAAATCGACATATAATGGCCACGCCAATTGTTACCGTTACGTATCAATATTTTATTACTATTTCCTACAAGAGATTATGAAAAAAATCGTTGCCCTCTCTCTCGTAGCTGCTGCTCTCACTCTCGTTGCTTGCAACAAGACTGAAACTCCTGCTACTGAGCCAACTACTGGTACTGAAACTACAGTTCCAGCTGTTACTCCTGAAGTTACTCCAGCTCCTGCAGCTGATGTTGCTCCAGTTACTCCTGAAGTTACTCCAGCTCCTGCAGCTGATGTTGCTCCAGTTACTCCTGAAGTTACTCCAGCTCCTGCAGCTGATGTTGCTCCAGTTACTGAAGCTAAATAATTCTTGCCATTCCAAAAAACCCATTCGAGTATTCGGATGGGTTTTTTCTTTGTCCCTTCTTGATTTTATGAGAAAAATAGAGATAATGGTTCAAGAATTAAGAATTAAGAATTCGAAAATGAGAAAAAAAATTTCTTCATGATGATCAATACTTATCTGGGTAGTATTCCTTGGGCTTTTTATAGCGATTTTTTTTATTACGTTTCAGCTTCGACTAGGGAGACTTATCGAGCTTAGTAATGAGACGAGCCAAAAAGAGGAAAGTAGAACTACTTTTTCTGATGCTCTTGAATCACTCAAAAGTAATCCTCGCCTCAGTGTCGTAATATCGGATAATGAATCTCTCGAATCTCTCGAATACAGAGGAAATAAATATAGTGCATTTCTCCGACAAAATGAGAAAAAAGAATATTTCATCAACAGTGGTTCTACGAATCCTTTGCCTTTTAGTCTCTCAGAATGATGACCAATTCACTATGAAGTGGACGAAGGTGGAACCATAACAGATTCAGGATCGATCTTTCTATCGGGAAGCATAAAAATCTCTTCTGTAAGTAATCTCCAGAAAATAACAATAGAAAACCTCGGAGGATACGCAAAAATAGGAATCAGTGTTTGAGATACCGATCTTCGACCCAAAACTGTCCTCTATCGACACATTAAATCAAGGGCTGAATGAATTCAGGTATTAGGATTGTATGAAAGATAGTAGAGAGAAATCTTTGCAAAACTTCAGTTTTCGTCACTCGCGAGGTACGAAGCAACCTAGATGAATACGGATATATAAACAATTTAGTAATTTATTACAAGTTTCTGTATGACAAAAAAAGATTACTATGATCTACTCTGAGTCGGGAAGCATGCGACGACAGAGGAAATAAAAAAAGCGTATCGGAAAATGGCGATGAAATATCATCCTGACAAAAACAAGGGAGATAAAACGGCTGAGGGGAAATTTAAAGAGGTAAATGAGGCCTACGAGACGCTGAAAGACGAAAAAAAACGCAAACAATACGATACTTTTTGATCTGCTGGACCGAATGATTTTTCTGGATTTTCCTGAGGTAGTCAGGGTTTTTCTGGTTTTGAGAATGCTTTTTCTGGAGGAGCTCGCGGCGGTCAGTTTGATTTTGGGGATATTTTTGAGATGTTTGGAACCGGTGGAAAAACAAAAAAATCCGGTTTTTCCGGATTTCAAGACTTTGATTCTGCCCCTGGACAAAAAAGTCGAGCTACGAAAACTGAACCTGCGAATCTGGATGTAGTTCAGACCGTGGAAGTTCCTTTTATGGATTTTCTCCTTGGAACCAAGATCGATGTAAAAACGGTGTATAATGAGTATCTGAAGCTGAAAATCGCCGAAGGAACGAAGCCTGGAATAAAATTTAAAATCAAGGAAAAAGGTCGAAGAGAAGGAAATCGAGTCGGAGATATGTATGTGGTCGCCGAAGCGAAAATGCCGAAAGAAATACCAGAAGATGTGAGAAAATTATTGGAAAGTATTAAGTATCGATTATAACATAGGGATATTTTCTTAAAATCAGTCGCCTTTAGACGCGAAGACGCCCCACATCCGTGGGGCGTTTTCAAGGTCAACGGTCAGATGATGATGGATCATCCCATCTCGTTTGAACGAGATTGAAAATAGAAATGACCACCCATCTGAATGCGTAGACAACAACAAGTCCGAAAAGGATACCGGCGTATCGCAGGGCGTGGAAAATATTACTTCCTCGCTCGTGACGACGCTCTGGATAATGTTCTCGGCGACTTCGTCTTCGACGAAATCCATGCCATTTAGGAAGTTCGAGAACTCCGATTTCCCAGAGCCAGCGACGAGTATTGATCATCTGCATTGAGTACAGTATGAAAAACAACATTGCTGTTAGTAGGATGAGATAGAACTGATGTTGATTGTTCCAATCGAAAATCTTATCTCCTACAATCATTACGAACATCCCAGCAAGCAGGATATTTTGCAATAACCCTCTTTCCAGTCGCTTTCTTCTCGTCAAGGTCTTGTGAAGCTTGACAACTATCAGGCTGACGCCAGAGAAGAAAGAATTACCAACCCATCGTAAAAATTGGACTGGAACTGGAAGAGGATCACGCTGTTCTACGAGTTTATCAAGCTCGTTGTCCTTCCGAAGTCGGAAGAGATGCCAGTCGTGGTGCTGCGAAAGGAGATGGAAATAGTATCTTCCTTCCCAGAGGGAATACGCAACGAATGGGGCGATAATAGCTGCCAAGAGCCACCATTGAAGCATGTGAAGTTTAATCCCAGGCATGACCCAGAAGCAACCACATGCAAGCAATCCCCCCATAATTCTTAGTTGCAGTATCCGCTCTGGAGAGAGTGGATTTTCTATCTCTATCATCTCCTTTTGAGCCTTTTTAATGGCTACCCAGAAGGGTATAACGACACATGTCAGGCTCCAGCTGACTGCGCCGATCCAGAAATTGAGTCCCCCAAAGGGAAGATCCATTCTGGGTGCTATCCACAGGAATAGCAGATTAGTGAGGAAGAAGGCGGGGATGAAATAATGCCTTCCTTTTACCGCGGGGTGCGAATGCACTCGATACATGAATTCCTCCGGAAATGGCTCATAAGCCTACCCGCCATCATAGCAAAAATATCAATAAGTCAAGTCATTATTTGACAAAAATAAAAAATTCCGCATAAATCTTTACAAAAGAAAAAAATTGCGCACGGTAGAGTTTTGATTATAATGCCGCAAATAATATAAAATTTGTCTATGGCACAGAAATATATTCTTCTCGACAATATTCGTTCAATCTTAAATGTTTGAGCGATTTTTCGGACATGTGACGGTGCGGGATTTTCGAGAGTATATTTGACTGGTTTTACTCCGACTCCGCCGCGTGAAGAGATATCGAAGACCGCGATCGGCGCAGAGGCCTGGATCGACTGGGAATATTATGAAAATCCAATGGAAATTATTACAAGATTACAAAAAGAATGAGTGATCATTATTGCTCTCGAACAAGATGAAAGAAGTGTAGATTTTCGTGAGCTTCAGATTTCAGAAGAGAGAGATATCTGTATCGTTGTCGGAAATGAAATCTGAGGAGTGCAAAAAAGTATTCTTGATATCGCGGATTATCATGTGGAACTTCCGATGCTCGGGAAAAAACAGTCATTGAATGTGGCTACTGCAGCGGGGATTTTGATGTATCGATTTGTATAAATATTTATATACTTTTGTAACCAAAAGCCATACGTCATCCCGGAATCCGCTAGGATATCCGGGATCCATATAAAAATAGTCCTCCATATATGAAAAACGAAGATTCTTACGTTTACATTCTTGCAAACAAAAAACATGGAACTTTATATGTTTGAGTGACATCGAATCTTATAAAAAGAATCTATGAACATAAAGAAAAGGTAGTTGATTGATTTACAAAAGAATATGATATTTGATCGTTAGTATATTTTGAAGCTCATTCATCTATCGAAGAAGCTATTAAAAAAGAAAAACTTCTTAAAAAATGGAAAAGAGATTGGAAAATTAAATTAATTGAAGATAATAATCCAGATTGGCGAGATCTATATGAGGACTTAATTTAATATGGATCCCGGATCTACGCTAGCGCTGCGTCCGGGATGACGTGTTTTTCACCCTAATCCACTAACCTGTCAATCTTTCTAATCCACTAAATTCTATGCAACGATTTTATTTTGATATTCCACTTACGAAAAATGTCTCTATTTCGGATAAAGATTTTTTTCATCAAATTAGTCATGTGATGCGGGTTCGTCCGGGTGATGAAATCGTGCTTTTTAATGGCGACGGCTGGGAATATATCTATGCGATCGAAAATATCACGAAAAAAGAAATTCAACTGATTCAAAAGGGGAAGTCAAATACTGTGAATGATCCGATATTGGAAGTAACCCTCTATCAAGCACTTCCGAATAAATTCGAAAAAATCGAGTATATCATCCAAAAATGAGTAGAAATCGGAATCTCCCGATTTATCTTTTTTCGCTCTGATCGAGTACAAAAACTTGTCATTTCTAAAACAAAAGAAGAGCGATTCCGAGCGATCGCACAGGAGGCTCTTGAACAGTGTGGCGGTAATAAGATGCCCGATATTGAATTTGTGGAAAATATCGATTTTGATAATGTAACCGGAGAAAAACTTGTACTTCATACGTCGATCGAATGAGGAGTGAGTCTTCGAAATATCGCAAATTCACTTTTTATTCCAGGTAAGATGATTCCTGAGATTTCACTTTTTGTCGGTCCGGAAGGAGGTTTTTCTCCAGAAGAAATTATTTTCGCAGTAGAAAAAAGAGCGCATATTGTGAATTTCTGATCACGTATTTTCCGTACAGAGACTGTAAGTTCTGTCGTAGTGTTTTATCTTCAACAATTAATATAAACTTCCATGGCCTGGCTTTTAAATATTAAAGATAAATATGATGTAGTGGGCGAAACTGGTGAAAAGATTTACTGTCCACCTCATTATATTCCACATAAATTACCTTTTACAGGACCGATCACTGACGAGCCATGTCATTACCATGAGTCTCCTTGGCGGATGGCACACCACGCGCCATTTTGTTTTTTGTGGTGCAAACACTACAAACATATGATGAAAAAATATCGTGAGGCAAAAGAAAAAGGTTTTAAATAGATTATTTAAGATCTATCACATAAATTGTCGGAGGACAGAGAAATCTGAGAGGAAGTCCCGTCTCTCAGATTCATTGAGAGATAAGATATTTCCCCTTTTGGGTTTTCGAAAACTTGTATTCACCATATCCTCGATCAAAATCTCAATTTGTCGGAATTACATCTTTATAGAGCCAAGGAATTCGCATTTGTCAGCCATGAGTATGTCCAGCGAGCGTGAGAGCTGGTATTTTTTTATCTGCGTAATAAGCGAGGATATCTGGATTATGGAGCAGAACAATTGTTTTTTCCAGGAAAAGCATCTTATCTAAAAGAGAAATATCTACATCTCACTCCCAAAGCTCTCAGAGTCACACCAATGTGAAATCATTCAGAAGAATTGCTTTGTTTTCTAGGACGTGTACATTATCTATGGTAAGAGCTTCCGTGAGTTCTTTTTTGAAAGGAGGTCCAGGAAAACCTACATCGTGATTTCCGAGAACCGCATAAATAGGCTTGTTACTTTTTGTAAAAGGTGAGAAGAGATTTTTTAGATTTTTTTCATCTGGGTAAAAAGTGAAATCACCCGCGATTAATAGATAATCAGCCTGGATGGCATTTGTTTTTTCTATGATTCTTGTGAGGAAATCCTGTCATTTCCAGAGTCACTGACCAAGATGGAGATCGGAAATAAGGATTATTTTTTTCGGGATTCCGAGAGAAATAGAAACTTCTTCTGTCAGAATAATTCTTGCCTCGATAAACGAATAGGTTCCAGCAAGAAAAAATGTGAGATAGACAAAAAATATCCCCTTAAAGAAAAGGGGAATATTTTTGAATTGTTTTTTAAGTCGTTGAATCATAATATATTACTTGCTACATATTTCCTGAATAACTGCTGGAGTGACGAGTATTTCGGCTGAATATACAGCATCAGAGATGGTAATTTTTTTACAGATTTCTCCTTCCGCGCAGAGTCTTCCGCCACACGAAACTGTTATTGGTTTTGCCTCACAGGCATCTCCTATTCCATTTCCATTTGAATCCATTTGTCCAGGATTTGGAACTCATTTACAATTGTCTTTTCCATCAGGAATCCCATCTTTATCGGTATCAAGTGGAAGAATTTCTTTTGCCTCACAAGCATCACCTCGGAGATCGCCATAACTATTTTTCTGGTCTGGATTCAAGATTCTCGGACAGTTATCTTTCGCATCAGGAATCCCATCTTTATCTATATCCGATGGAAGAATCGGTTTTGCCTCACAGGCATCTCCTATTCCATTTCCATTTGAATCCATTTGTCCAGGATTTGGAACTCATTTACAGTTGTCTTTTCCATCAGGAATCCCATCTTTATCGGTATCAAGTGGAAGAATTGGTTTTTCCACCATACGACACTGAACTTGTTGTTTGATAAGTTCTGGAGTACAGTCTGGAGCATCATCTTTGGTCGGATTTGGCAAGATTTCTCCTGTTTGTGTCGTGCCGGATTGTGTCGTGCCAGATCCTGAGTTTTCTCCAGGTTTTGCGCCAAGATCGAGTAAATCTCTTCACTCTCTTCTTCAGTCAAGAAGTTTTCCGTCTAGCATAAGTCTATCGCTGAGCGGTCTTTCATTTGGAAGGGTATCTAATTTTCCGTTCATTACATCTTCGATTTTTTTATCGAGTTCTCTTTTTTGTTGTGGTGTGATTGGAGATCATCCACCTCCAGATATATACGGATGCATTTCTTGTCTGATCGTTCGAATCGTGAGATCTTTTTTGATCATTTCGAGCATTTTCGTATCAGTCATTCCTCAGACTTCGTTCTTTAGTGTATCAGAAATCACTGATTTTATTTTTCCTTCATCGAAAAATATTTCCACTTCATCTTTTGCTGGCATGGTAACTTTAAATTCTCAAGCAAGTCGTTTTTTAAGTTCAGGATTTTCAGCGAGACCATCGAGCATATTCATATAGACGAGATCTTTCTGCGTGTTATCTCGGACGAATTCATCGCGAAGCAGGTCTTTTTTATTTTCTCGTTTCTCCTTTTGCTCTTTTTTCGTGAGATCTATTTCTATAGAGTGTTCTTTTGGAAGAAATTGCTTTCCTGTTCCATATTCGATATCCGCACCAGCGAGGAGAGGATCTGTCGCATAGGAATCGATAACGGTAATTTTGATTTTATCAGTGGTTTTTTTGATACGAATGGAAGTTCCTCGAACTCCAGCACTCACGTCGGCCGTCTTAATCGTAAAAAAGGAAGTATCATAGAGAGGTTTCAGGACTCGAGCCCAAATATCACCATCAAGTAGAGAAAGTTCGATACTTTTTCATGCTTTTCTTGTGATTTGAATACGGGAATTCTCACTGAGACGAACGATGGAATTATCGATAAAAACAAGGGAAGCGGAAGCTCAAGAGAGGGTTGATATCGTATCGTCTTTTGTGATCACTTCACCGATTTGTACGGTAATTTTTTCTCACAGGGTATTTATTTTTTCTACAGTTCACTGGAGATCACTTATATAAGCTACGACCTGAATATTCTTTTTTCCTACCATGATAGATCCTGAATCTATTACCGGTAAGACACTCGTCGTACCAGAGAGAGAAGTACCTGAAGAAGAGATCTCGTAATCGATAATTCCAGAATCCTTTTCTTGAATAAAAAAGAAATACACGAGAGTTCCAATAACTCCAAGCACGAGAAGTGCCAAGAGAATTTTTTTGCCTTTTTGCATATTAGTATACAATTAGAAATAAGATTTTTGTAATTTATCTGAAGTTATGTAACAGAGATTGCTTCGTGCCTCGCAATGACGAACATTGTGTATTAAGTATCAGTCATCATTAACTCTCCCATTGTATGCTGAATTTTAAAAACATCAAGCATTTTCTTGCGATTCTAGTAGGGACTATAGTAACTTCTTGGTTATTATATATCTTGTTGGGACAGATAATTGGTATGGGACAACAGCTGAATTTTGCTGGATTATATAGCTGAAATTATGATAAATCTTCTGAGAAAATAGTGATAGTGAAAGTGGATAATAAAACACTTGATGCTCTCCAAGATACCGATCTTCGAGTACTGAACTTTACTAAGACGAAATTCTCGGATCTTATCGAACGACTGGAATGATATCACGTAAAATCCATCGGAGTGGATATTGTCTTTGCGAATAAATCGGCGGATACGGGAGTTCTTGTTTCCACTTTAAAAAAATATAAAAATATTGTTATTTGAACGAAGATTTGAGTATGAGAGAAAGAACAGACTCTGCCACTTCCGGATTTTAACGTGGCCACTTGGGGAAGTGTGGATACTGCCTATAATAATGATTCCAATGTTCTTTCACGTCTTCCGCCATTCGTAATATTCAATAATAAAATAATCGAATCATTAAGTGTCGCAACGTATAGAAAATCTCTTCAAGATACTACGAGTCCGATCGGGAAATCTGACAATCTCTATTATCACCTGACGCCAGTCCGTTCCATTCCTCTGGATGCTGACGGAAATATGCTGATTCGATTTTTTAATCCTCCGGAAAAATATCCGAGTATCTCGATGATCGATGTTCTTACAGCGGATTCTCCGGAGAAAAAGACGGAAATGGAGCGATTGTTTTCCGGGAAAATAGTGCTTATTGGTGAATATGGAACGCTGATTCATGACGATCATTTCAGTCCGGTAGATACGCGAGTGAAAATGCCAGGAGTGGAATTTCATGCGAATATGATCGATACACTTTTGCAATACAAAACACTTCGAGCTCAAGATTCTATATCAGTATGGATCACGGTTATATTTCTTGCAATAATTCTTATTGCATCGTTCTATTTTGCTGGAGCTTGAGTGGCTGTTTTTATACTTCTTATCGTGTGTTTATTGCTCATTATTATCTGAAGGCAACTAATAGCCGGATACGATGAGTGAATCGTTATTAATCTGTTTTTCTATCTTCTGACTTCTGTCGTAGCTTTTATCGGAACCTATCTTTATAAATACCTGATCGTAGACCGAAATAGACGCCAAATCGAATGAGCCTTTTCTCGGTATATCGCTCCAGATGTAGTGGCGGAAATCGCGAAAAATCCAGAAGGACTGAAACTTTGAGGTGAACGCAGAAGAATTGCTATTTTCTTTTCGGATATTGCAAATTTTACGACCATTTCCGAAACGCTTGGAACGGAAAAAATATTTACCCTTCTTTCCGAATATCTTTCTGAGATGACAGATATTCTTGTCGAAAATCGCGGAACGCTCGACAAATATATCGGAGATGCGGTAATGGGGTTTTTCTGAGCACCACATACCGTAGAGAGACCCTCCTATCTTGCTTGTAAGACAGCATTAGAACAACAAGGGCATATCATGAAGCTGAATGAAAAATGGAAACATGAGTGATACCCTGAGGTGATTGCTAGAATCGGCATCAATACTGGAGAGGTGATGGTGGGAAATATCGGTTCAAAAGAACGTTTTAATTATACAGCAATCGGAGACGATGTGAATCTTGCCTCTCGACTCGAGTGAGTGAATAAAGAATATGGCACACTCATCTGTGTATCTGAGTCTGTTTATCTTGAGACAAAAGAAGATTTTTTCTATCGAGAGCTTGATAAGATTCGAGTAAAAGGAAAGCATGAATGAGTGCGGATATATGAGCTTTTAGGTGAAAAAATAGATAAAGAGCGACGCAAAGGAATGGATCTGAAAAGAAAAAATGAAAACGATCGACGTAAAATATGGGAAAAACAGGAAAAAATATGAAAAGAGAAAAACTTTCCTATTCTTATCGGAAAAAATGGAGAGATCGAGATAGATATTGAGAAATATGAAACCTATGAAAAAGCACTTCATCTTTACTATGAAGGAAAATATGAAGAGGCGGCAAAGATTTTTTCTGAAAATAACAAGGATTTCACTTCTGATATTCTTGCGGCTCGCTGTAAGAAAATTCTTTCTGGAGAACTGGTCGTAAAGGGTGGAGTGTATGAGATGAAAGGAAAGTAGTTACAAAGTTACTTAGTTACATAGTTACAAAGCGGGTCATTCCAGAATTCCACCTTATACACGTCATCCCGGAATCCACTAGGATATCCGGGATCCATAATAAATAATTCCTCCTTATTTTTTCAAAGAGGAATTATTTATATACTTTTGTAACCAAAAGTACCAAAAGTTTTGAAAGGAGAAAAACTCGCAGACGTAGCAAATGCTAGATATTTGCACGACTATCGGCCTGCTCAAACAGTTTCTCCTCTCAAGCTCTCCTGTTCTCTCCTATTTCTTGGAAGTGTTTGTTAGTGTTTTGCAGGTAATGAGAATCGGTCAGGGGATCCTGAAACAAGTTCAGGATGACGATGTTAGTACAGGATGATGTGTACTTTAATAACTATTTTTTACTATCATCTCGTGGATCGAGATGTATAGTGGTGATAGCTCAAGGAAGAAGTTCCTCTATCTTTGCTTCTATGTTATCTGCGATATCATGAGCGTCGACGAGAGAGATATCTGTATCGAAAACCAAGTGCATATCCACGAAAGTAGTTTTTCCTGATACGCGAGTTCTCAGACAGTGATGACTATGAATTCTTGGGCTGGCAGTCAGAATAATATTTATGATTTCTTGTCGAATATCTTCAGAAATGCTTCCGTCCATAAGCATATGAAAGCCTTCTTTTATGATACCAAAAGCGGATATAAGAATATAGATGGAAATCCCGATGGACACGATGGAATCGATTATAAAGAGACCAGGGAAGAATTTGATAATTCCGAGACAAATCAGAACACTCCCGTTCGTTAAAAGATCGGTACGATAATGAAGCTCATCAGCTCGTATAACCAAACTATTTGTTTGTTTGATAATTTTTCTCAAGTATTGAATCAGAAAAAAAGTGGCAATCAGAGAAATAATCATAGCAACAATTCCTCCATCGAGTTTTTCAACTCAGGTTTTTGCGATGATTTTCTGGAATGAGAAAAAAGTGAGCAATAAAGCTCATCCAGCAACAACCATTCACTCGAATAACGCTGCGAATCCTTCAATTTTTCCATGTCCATAATTATGTTCATGATCTTCGGGATCTTCAGATTTTCCGACCGCGAGAAAATTAATAAAAGAGACGAAAAGATCTCAGAGAGAATCAGTGGCTGAAGCGAGCACTGACATGGATCCCGAGAGTAATCCGATCGTAAATTTCGTGATTGCAAGTGTAGCTGCTGTAGCCATGGCAGTCGCCGTGGCACGTCGTTCTAGAGTCATCATAATAGTTACAAAGTTACATAGTTACAAAGTACGTCATCCCGGAATTTTCTGGATATTTTAAGTTTCCGAAGTGGTTGAGGTACTTCCAGAAAATATCCGGGACCCATTTTAAAAACTATTCGAAGAATAATGGGGAGGAACATTCGATGATGGTGAGTCGGTCGTGGTGGATCCCCGGGTCAAGCCCGAGGATGACGTGCTCGTGGATTCAGGATGACAGTCTTTTCTAATTCATATAATAATTCTTCTCGATTTTCTCTACATATTGTTTGGCGAGATTATCGCTTGTGAGTCTTTGTTTGAGAGTCTGGAGAAGTTTTATTTTTTCTGGTTTTGAGAGATTTTGCGAGAGAAAAAATGTGAAGATTTTTTGTTCCATCGGAGATGAGATCGAGCTTTGGAGTTTCGGACAGGTAAGTTCTGGGAAATTTTTTTGAATCTGAAGACAGAGTTCCGGATGCTTCGAGAGTTCTCGTTCGGCGTATCTTTGATACTTCATTTGTTTGTTTCCCCAGGAATATGGTGCGGAAAAAAGCTGATCACCAAGAGGAAAACCGATCGTTCTTCGAACCGTCGTAACGAAATTATCGAAGTTTTTTTCTGGGATAATTTTTCCACTGCCCGAGTCCATATCGAAAAGAATCGTCGGATCTTTTATGAGATTTTCATCCGAGAGAATATCACGGAGTGCCGGATAGATAAAGCTTCTATGACCGTCAGCAATAGTCCAATCAAGTTCTCAGATCCAACTTCTGTCGCGAAGTCCATAGGTGATATCGACATTAAAATAGCTTCCACCCATAACTGGCTCAGTATCGAGAAAGTCTCGAACATCGAGAATCCACGCATTTTTCTTAGGATTTCCAGAGGCGGGATTTTCGGGAGTGCCTGTGTGGTATTCATCGTACATTTGTTTCGCTTTTTCTGGATTGTAGGTTCCGGTATAATAGACGCTTGTTGTGCCAATCTCATCTATATAGAGCGGTTTTTTAAATCTTTTTAGTCGAGAAAAAGTCTCATATCCGGGTTCATCAACGGTCGTCGTAAATGGTCTCCAATATGCCCAACTTTCTTTTCGTGCTCCGAGTCACCAGTTATATGCGGTAATCCCCATAATATCGACATAGTTGTCGCCAGGATAGTAATCCTCGAACGTGAGACATTCGTTATTTGCTCGTCTCGTCTGATTACAGGGGATAACGACAGATTCCTGTGTCGGCATCTCGGAGCCGACACGAGGAAGATCCTGGCTGTTTACGGAATAATCGAAAAGAATGTTTTTTTGGTCAAGCTTCGCGTCTCGTGACCAGCCCCAAACTCGCTTCCACATCAGTGGATAGTAAGTTCCATCTGATGCCCAAGAATACCAGCCACCATTCATTTCGTGGCAGAATCGAAAAATGACTTTAAGGTTTTTTGATTTAATATATTTGAAGAGTTTTTCATATTTTCCCTTAAAACCTTTCGCTTCGGGATCAAAATAAAGTTCCTTGGCAGTATAACCGAGTGGATTAACCGTAAGATGATAGACGCGATCGGTTCAGAGCTTCTCTACTGCATCCATAAGAAGAGAATATTCACGATCGGAAAAATCATCGAAAAAAAGTCCGACGACCGGAATCTTAAGATTAAAAGCTTGTTCAATCGCGAGAGCGTTGTCAGCGAGATTATCTTGGATTTTGAGACCGAAAATAAACGGATGTGTTTCAGCAAAAACCGATGAAATGAATGAAAAAAAGAGAAAAAAGGCGAGGAATTTTTTGAACATGAAAATCGATGGAAATAAAAGGTAAGAAAATTATTTTGTCGTGTTGTAGAGAGCGGAAATTTCTGAGTCTGAAAGAGATCGATTGTAAATACGAACTTCATCAATTATACCAGAATAAGGTAAGCCACCATTCGTACATGTTCCAATAGCAATCACAGAAGTACTAATAGTATTTCATGTTGTAGTATCTAAAGATTCTGAATCTTTAGATCAATCAATATAATCAAAAAGTTTTTGTTTATTTTTAGTAAACACTAAGCTATGAAAAGTATCGTCAGCAATAATTCTATTTGAATAAACTCATGGATTGTTCGTTCAATCATAGCGAAAACTGCCCATTTTTCATGGATATCAAAAGCTATTCACATCATAACCAGTTATATCATTTTGATCTTTGATCCGAACAGTGAAAGGGTATGTGGATCACCATTTTTCCAGAAGACAATTATAATGATAGCCTCCAGAAGAATAGGTTTGTTTTGTTGGAGTTTTTGCTAATACAAAAATAGTAAAATCGTTGTTTGTGCCAATATCAAAGACAGAATTGTTTGGAATGGTGATGTTTTGTCCTATAACCCCATTAAATAATATAGCTTTCCCATTCTTTTCTTTAACTCACCCAACTACAACTCATCCATTCAAAGTTCCACTATTTCCATAGCTACTCCAATCCCAGAGTCTTCCTCAGCTCATGGTCTCCATATCCCAATACCCAACTAAAGTAGGATCACTTGCAGCAAGAGTTTTATCTGTGAGTAAATCTTTTCTTCTATTGTAGATATTAGAAAAGAGAAGATTACCAGTAAGACTTGCTGTAGAATCTTTTGTCTCAAAGTAAGTGATGTATCCAGTAGAGGTTCCAGCTGTATCTATGTTTTGTTGTACAACTTGTGCTGGAAGAAGGGTTCCAGAAAATAAAAGAATCCCCAGAGCATTTCATTTCGTAAATACTGTTCTTCCACTATAACTCGCAGGTTCTGCATAGACAGAATCAATAAATGGAGAAGAATTGTATGCAATAGAATCAGAACTTTCTAGAAATCAGAGTACTTGATACTTATTCTGAGAAGCATTCACTGAATACGTATAGTAAATACTATCTAAAGGATCTTTAGAATCTGACATACTGATCATTCCTAGTACTGTCTTATCTGCATATCACTGATATCAGATAGTGGTAGTTCCTGCTTTTATATCTATAGCATTACTAGGTTTTGGAAGTGTTCATCATTTTGATACTACTATTTCCATTGCTTTTGCGAGACTATCAATATCACTTAATCTTGCACTATCTCTAGCAGAAGAAGAATATCCATTAAAAGACAAAAAAGCTATCGTACCAAGTATGGCAAGAATCGTGATTACTACGATGAGTTCGACGAGGGTGAAGGCTTGTTTATTTCATAACTTCATATTTTGTTATTTAGAATTAAAATCCTGATGCTCGGGCGTGTTGACTAATTTGTTTATCAGAAAGAGCGGTGTTGTAGAGTTTTGCATCGTCTATTATTCCGAAAAGTGAATAAGTATTGGAAGCAATATATTTTCAGAAAATTATAGAGTCATTATTGTTTGGTAAAACCCCTATTTTCTTAGTGTTTCATGAATAATTTCAGTTTACATAAATACGCATTTCTCCTGAAATTACTTGATATGTTCCAACAACGTGATACCAATTTCATATTCATGGAATCGTCTTCGATATTGCTTGTGTTTGAATACCTCAGATTCATGTTGTAAATTCAAATTTATCTACGGAAGTCGGTAAATATAGTGCCAATTTATAATTATAATTTGGCACTATTCATTTACTAAAAAATATAGGACCGCCTGTACTTGATTTTCAAGAATAATAGATTGTTATTTCTTGAGTAAAATCTCCCGTCAAATCAAGAATGCTGCCGGTTACAGAATCAGGAACTTCCACGAGATGCCCACTATTACTCAAATTCAATCCTTGTCATATTTTCCCATTTATCACACTTGAACTATAGTCTAATCCACCACTAAAGGTTCCATCATTCCCATTCCCAGAGAGATCAGCAAGCTTTGTTCCAGTGAGTGTTTCCATATCCCAATATCAGACGAGTCAAGAGTCATAATCTTTAAGACTGAGTGATTTCTTTGGAGTACATCCTACAGGATTTGAGAGTGTATTAGTTCCTTTATCAAGAACAAAACAATTATTCGGATCAAAGAGTGTGCTTCCTGATGAAACAAAGAGAGAAGGAAGAGAAGGATCAAAAGTATAGTTTCATCGAAGAGATGGAGTGACGGTAGAGGCAGCATATGCAGTATCTATTCCGATGGGAGAGATATTTCTAGAAAGAGGATTTTCTAGTTCTGCGAGTACTTGGTAGTATTGTCCATTCCCAAGGATAGAATATCTATATTCTTTTCCTGTAAGAACATCTTTTACATTACTCGAGAGTCTTGGAAGAATAGAATTATTAATAGTTCCTTGAGTAACTGTAGTAGCTCATGAGGTAAGAGCTACTCCATTCACTGGAATTGGAAGAGTTCATCTTTCGATACTGAGAAGTTCTAATCCTTTTGATATATTTACTATATCTTCTGTTCGTACACTATCTCTTGCAGAAGAAGAATATCATTGAAATGACAAAAAGGCTATCGTACCAAGTATGGCAAGAATCGTGATTACTACGATGAGTTCGACGAGAGTGAAGGCGGATTTTTTGTGCATATAAAATAGGCAAGAAATATCTTTTGCCTATTTTATAAGTTTTTATAGAAACTCAAAATGAATTATTGCTTAAATTCCTCGGTTTTGCTCACTATCTTCGCAGTTTCAGCTCGAGAAATTGGATCATTCGGTCGAAAATTTACATTGCTGCTGTTAATGATTCAGAGACTTGAAGCTTTGTTAATATAAGGAATTGCCCAAGAATTATTTTCTGTAATATCGGAAAAGAGAGATGCTCCATCGAGACCTTTAATATTGGCAGTTTTTAAGAGAATTTTCACTGCTTCAGCACGAGTAATTTTGTCATCTGGTCGGAATTTTTTTGCGGTGGTGTCGATAATTCCGAGACTCGCTGCCTTAGCGATGATTGGTATTTGCCAGTTTATTTTTACATCTGAAAATGGAGTAGTTGTAATTGATTCGTCGACAGTGAGACCCAGTCATTTAATAGTAATTTTTAAAAACTCTGCTCGTGTAACTGATCTGTCTGGTTGAAAAGTCCCGTCATCATATCCTTTAATCACTCCACGATTAATGAGTGATTGGATTTCATTTTTTGCGAAAGAATTATTGATATCTCAGAAAGAGAGTGGTTGTACTATTCCTTGTGATGATGAACCGCTTGTTTGGTTTAGTATAGTACCACCATTCCAGCCAGCGAGGCGAGCCATCAGTGACCAAAATGCTCGAGCCTTGAGATTACAGTTAAGGGGTTCGGAGTGAGCACATGATACTTGAGCACAGAGTGGACTTCCAGGATTTGCAGAGCACCATTCACGACTCCAGTTCTTTGAGCCATTATCATAATTATTTCCATCGTCAGCACCTCTGTTAAGATAATATTGACCACTCGGATCATAGCTTTCGATATCGGCGAAATCAAAAAGTATTTTTCCATGATCACGAACATATTTTCTGATTTGTTCATTTCTGATATGAAGATTTCCGCTCGTTCCACTACCATCAAGATGGCCAGTAATGTAGACAAATTTTACATTTGGAAAATCACGCTCGAGTCCTTCCATGAGGCTCAGATAAGTATTGATATCAGCTTCTGTGGCAGTCGATACTTGTCCGCACCATGACCACATAACGACATTTCTATCATTTCCTGCGGTACGGAGCATAGTCCGTGTTCTATCAGCCCAGCTGGTACGATCTGGAGCCCCAAGATCGCCCGATGGAGTAGTGTCTTTTAGAAATGTATCATCAAAATAGTAGAGTGTTCCTGGTTGTCATTTGATAAGAGTTATTCCATCCACTATCTGACTTCCGTGCGAGGTGTGTCAGTAAGAAAGTCGGAAAAGTTGTTTCGTTTGTTCGATATAGGTAGATGGAATTTTAGAGATATCTGTCGATGTATGATCGACGATAATAGCTCCATTTGTGGTACAAGCTTTCGTACCAGTTGATGACCTGGTGCGACCACAATTACTCGTCTGAGTGAAGGTCTGCCCAGAACAGACGGTGGATGTGTCTGGAGACCAAGTTGTATCTGTACAGCCTGAGACCAATATCGCCGCCTGACACCCTATACTGTTACCACCATTTTGTCCCTGACACACCCAACTCCAAGGTCCCGATCCAGTTATCGCTGAGGCAGTTCCAGTGGTACAGAGATTGGTTGGTGTGGCAGAAAGAATTTTTCCGTTATCGGATCCACATATTCCATTTATTGCCGTGGTTCCGGGAACGAGACTCGAAGTGTCGACTGCTTCAAAAGCGCTTCCGGGAACGGTTTTGAGTTGATTCAGATCTGTATCATTCCATCCTGGATTGGCATCTCCGGTAATAAACCAGTTTGATCCATTATCAGCGACGATCATCCCATATTTTTTCAGCGTTTCGAGAACGACTCGTGATTGACCAGTAAAGCGTGAAATATCATAATTTGCTTTGAGACGAAGTCGAAGTCCCATTGGTGGAAGATTAATATCGGTCGAACTCGAGGCGTAATGTCGGGCTGGATAGATATATGCTTTTTGTGATCGTTGTACAGTGAAACGAAGCGCATGATTCATAGCTCCAGCCGCAGCTTCGTCGTATCTTGCGAGTCCTGGAAATATGGGAAGTCCAGCTGCATCAGCAGAAGTCCATCCTGCTGGTCTGACAGCATTGGATTTGAGATCAAATTTTGCCGCCGAGTCAGCGTTCCAGAAACTACTTTGTGGAAAGCCACGATAGAGTTCATAGAGTATACAGCTATCTTTTTGGACCGCGAGTACATGTCGATCACCATCGCTCGAATTTCCTCATTCTATCGGTGCTGTGAGTGGCATCGGATAGGGACCCGGGTCGCTTTCATCACCATATGCTGTAAAATTAATCGGAACCATCGGAGTGGAATTATCAGTTACAATGAAAGGAATTCCATACGCTCATCCGCCACCGAAATCGGCATGAAGATTCGTCGTTGCTCAGATACTGTTGATGTAATTTGTACTGTTTTGATGAACGGGGAGTCTTGAGATATCGACATTCCATGGATTGTCGGAAGGAAAAATCTGACAAGAACCGATTTTCGGAGGATTCGTATTTGGGTTTGGAGGAGTGGTACAGTCTTTTGTTCCTATGGAACCTCGAGTGTTTCCACAGTTGCTTGTCTGAGTGAATCCGAGTCCCGAACATACCGTTGATGGTTCTGGTGACCAAGAAGTGCTCGTACAAGTACTTACTATGCTTGCAGTAATCTCATTACTATAAGCAAGGCATTGTCCCGTTCCATCATATTTACAGACACGAACATACCAAGTCCCAGCAGTGAGAGGAACTCCTCAAAAATTATTAATGGTATAGGATCTGGCGTTTTGATCAGAAAGATATTCGTATTGGTCAGTGTTTCTAGTCGGATATGTTGGTCCAGAAGTTTTACTCCAAACTATCTTAAAACCTGTTGGTGTAGATCCAGAGATTGTCCAACCAAGAGATATATCTCGTCCATTTGTCGTTCCGGAAAGATTAATGCTCGCTATTTCTCCAGAAGAACCACTCGTATTGATGGCTATTACATTTTGACTGCAGTACCGTTTTGGCCAAGCAATATGACATATACGATAATAATTGGTTCCAGTTGGAACGGAAGTATCAATATAGGTGAGTGTATTTACACTGTCTCCGTAGTAGATATAGCCATCATCAGGATAGACGGGATTCGTATTTGTCTGAGAGCGGACGACTTTATAGTAAGAAAAAGCTTCGGAGTGGTTATATTTACTCCAGCTTGTTACTACATTTCCATTTGAAAGAGTGGCTGAAAAAGAGATGTTCGGATCGAAAGTGACTGGCTCATTTTCGGTAGCAAAAGAGCTGGTCGGAATAATAAGTTCTCAGAAGAGAATCGACAGGATTCAAAACCAAGATATAATTTTTTGTTTTGTGTTGCGCATAGGAATTGGGAATTAAGAATTAAGAATTTGTTATTTTAAGCAAGTCGTCATCCTGAGGAACGAGGCACGAGTGACGTGAGGATCCATAAAAATGGACATTCTTTTTTAAAAAATGGAGGATGATTTTTTTTAGATTCTCACGCTACGCTCAGAATGACGGGGTAGAATAAAAACACAAAAAAACTGGCGTACATACACAAAAAATGCGTATTTTTTTGCCAGCCTAAAATTTATCGCACGAAGTTACACATTTGTCGCCCCTGCAAGCGGATTATTCTTCTAGTGGATGATGAGAGGTATCAGATCATGCCCTATAAAGAGAAAGAATACAACGACCCATTTTAGTCCATTATTTCAGCGTGTCAATAATTTTGAGATTTTAATATTTTCCACTTCTTACTATAATAAGAGAAACCTTTTCTTACAAAGTTCTTACAAAACAGAAGTATATTATGTAGTAGAAAGTGGAGTTTATTGTTTGTCATTCTGAGCGTAGCGTGAGAATCTCTTGTAAATGAGCTCGATAATATGCTTGAGTATAAGGGATTCTTCGTTTCACTCAGAATGACAAAATCAGAATGACAGAAATTGAAATTATGTAAGTAATTTAGTATATATGAAAATACTTATCGTCGAGGATAATGAAATCCTCTCAAAAAATATCAAAATATTTCTCGGACTTGAATGAATCGATTCGATTCAGCTTTTTTCTGGTGCAAAAGTGAATTTTGAACTTACTTCTACGAATTATGATCTCGTGATTCTCGATCTTGGCCTTCCGGATGTCGATGGTATTAGTGTTGCGCGACAGATTCGTGCAAGTGGGAAAAACATTCCCATATTGATGCTCACAGCTCGTGATACAAAACAAGATAAGCTTTCAGGGTTTCAGTCGGGAGCGGATGATTACCTGACGAAGCCGTTTGATTACGATGAACTTCTCGCCAGGATCCATGCACTCGTGCGAAGAAATTTTACTGTAAAATCAGATGCTATCAAAATAGATGATATCGAGATCGCGCTCGATGCAAAAAAAGTAACACAGAACTGAAAAGAAGTTCATATGAGTTCGCTCGAGGTCGATCTACTGATATATCTTGTCAGGAACCGCGGAAAAATCATCTCAAAAGAAGAGTTGTTGGAAAAAGTGTGGGGTGAATACGATGCTTTTAGTGTGAGTCGTACGGTCGATGTATATGTCGGATATCTCCGAAAAAAACTCGGAAAAGAAATTATTGAGACGGTTCGATGACAGGGATACTTGGTGAATTAAGAATTGAAGAACGTCATCCCGGAATTTTTTGGATAATTTAAGAATCCGAAGTCACGAATCGTTTTCCAAAAAATATCCGGGATCCAATTCTAAGAACCATTCGAAGAATAATAAGGAGAACCATTTAATATGGATCCCGGATCTACGCTGGCGCTTCGTCCGGGATGACGTGCTTACAGAGATTGACGATTAATTGGTCGTGATGGATCCCCGGGTCAAGCCCGAGGATGACGTGCTGCGTTCGGGATGAAGTGCTTTGTAACTTTGTAACCATGTAACCATGTAACCTTGTAACTACTTCTATGACTACCGATATTCTCCTTATCCGTCACCAGAGAAAGCTTGCGATGTATTTTGCGATTTTTGTTCTTTTTTCTCTTTGGATAGCGCAATGAGCTTTTACATTTTCGAGTTATATTACTCAAAATCTTCATCTTATTAGTAAGGTGGAATCTCGGGTAGATGGCATCAAGAATATTCTCGCCAACAAAAAAGATTATCTTGAAAAACTGAATGCAAATGATGCGACTTTGAAACTAGTAATCGAGAAATCATTACAGTGAGTTACTATTTATGAGAATGGTGTTCGAATTCTTGGAGATTTGGATAGCTCGCTTTTTTCTACCAGCAAAGATATTATCTATTCTCAAGAAAAATTATTTTATCAATCGGAATTTGAGCTGAATTCTACTCGATATCATATTATTATCGAGACAGGAAATGAATATTCTTATCCTCGACTTTTAAAAGAATTTTTCTGGTTCTTGCTTTTCACTCTGCCATTCAGTATCTTCTTTTATTTTCTCGGTTCGTTTTTCGTCGGGAAAAATCTTCGTCCGATCGATGAGACGATCCAATCGCTCGAGGATTTTAGCTCCAATCTCAATCATGAAATCAAAACGCCGCTTACAGAAATTATTTCTACGCTGAGTCTCACAAAGCGCACAAAAGCGAATTATGATGAAGCGATCGATCAGAGTCTACGTTCTGCTGCAAAAATCACTACCATCATCGATTCCATGAAAGGTCTTATTCGTCTCGTAGATGCTTCCTATAAAAAAGAACGAACCGATATCGGATCAAGCCTGAGAGAGATTGTCTCAGAATACCAGACGCTCGCAAAAGAAAAACAGATAGAACTACATATGAAGTTTTCGGAGGAAGTTTATGTACTCAAAGTGAATCGTGCACATCTGGAACTTTGCGTCGGAAACATCTTAAAAAACGCCATAAAATATTCTCCGACAAATGGTCAGATTTATGTAAGTTTCGATGCTGGAAAACTCGTAATTCGTGATTTTGGCATCGGTATTTCGGAAGAAAATCTTGCCCACATATTCGATCGATACTTTCGAGAAAACTATACTCGCGAAGAGTGATATGGTCTCGGTCTTGCTCTCGTGAAGAAGATCATTGATCTGAATAAATGGAATATCTCTATCACGAGTCAGAAAGACCTCTGAACGACTGTGACTCTTTTATTTGCGTAAGATTATTATCTTAATTGTTTCCTATGAAAAAAATATTTATTCTTGGCTGTACTGGAATTATCCTTGCTGGATGTTCTTTTATCGATGAGACGAAAATCGAAAAACAGACGGAAATTCCGGTAACCACTTTTTTACAAAACGAAAGCAAGAAAATAAGTGGTGAACAGGGCCAAACAGGTTCGCTCGACAATTCCGGGATTATCAATACGAGTGGAAGTGAGACGAATAAAGAAGAATCTCAGGGCGGAGCAAAGGATATTTCCGATTTTACTAAAAAGACCGTAAAGGAAGTGACTTCTGAACATCTTGCTAATATAAAAATCGAATCCACCGATCTTACTCTTTCTGGTACTGATACGGAAGATACTCTTCTGAAGAGCACTTCCGATAAAGACGTGGAAAATCTTATCAACTCGCTTTTTGATTCCGTAAATCAATAGTTTAATCTTAACTTTCTTTTTATGAAAACTCTACAAACAAATTTGGTGATTTCGATAGTATTTGTCGCATTACTTCATATTCCTTCAGTATCAGCAGGTCCACTTAGGAATCCACCGAGAATCGAGCGTCAACAGGAGAAACAGGAACAAAAACAGGATAATCAAACAAAAAAAGAAGCAGTGATCACTAATGCGAAAAATCGATTCGAAACCGAAAAACAGAATATTCTAGAGAAAGCGAATTCCGGGGAAATTACCAAGCAAGAAGCGAAAGCTCGCATAGAAAAAGCAAAAGAAGATATTCTCGTACGTGCTAAAGAAGATATCAAACAACAAATGGATCAGCAAAAAGCTGAGAATCGTGAAAAAGTAAAGATGATGATCCGGGAAAAAATGCAAAAAATCCTCAGCAAAATAGAATCGTTACCACGAAGAGAACGACGTGCTCAGTATGAGAAATTACTTCAGTCAATCGATAAACAAATGCAGTCAGGAAAACTTTCCGAAAAAGATAAAATGCTTACTTGAGTGATAAAAGAAGTTATCAACGATTCGCGCAATGCACAAAAATAATGGCTTTGAATAAGTATGAATAAAGGAAATAATAAAAAACGTTTTTTCTTACAGTTCTCTTACAATTTCATATTACAATGGTTGTAGCCTGATAACAGGTGGTAAGATATAATTACTTTTATTTATTTATTCTTATTTTTATGAAAAAGAAAAATGCACTGCTCGCTATCTTAGCAGCAACAACGCTCATAGGAGCGACTCTCTCAGTAGTTTCTGCTGATGAGACTGGAACTGGTTCTACTAATACTGGAACGACAAATACTGGTGTCACGAATACGGGGATTACTCACACATGAGTTATTCTTCCGACGGTAAAACACGAAATGCGTGACGATCGTCATGAAGTTCGCGATATGCGACAGGAAGGTATGCAACGAGTAAAAGATTTCTGTGGTGATATGAAAGCAGAAAATAAAGATAATCATGAACAGGTTCGAGTGAATTGGGATGCTCTTCGATTCGATGCAGGTAAGCTCAGAGATTATCTTAAAAATCCACTCACAGCTGAAGAAAAGACAGCCGTTACCACACTTTTAAAAACACACGATGATGCACGAAAGGTAATTCTTTCTGGAACAGGAACTGATAGCGAAAAACTCGTAGCACTCAAGGCTTCACTTACTTCGTTTCTTGCAAGCGTAAAAACATATGTTGCGACTGATAAGGTAGCAGCTTACGACACTTTCGTAGCAGCACGACTTGCTCTCTTCGATTCAAACAGCGTTCTTCGGGTGGACAATAAAACAAATATGGAAGCATGTAAAAATGCTCGAAAAGACATGAAAGAAGATATAAAACAAAAAGCAAAAGAAATCAAACATGTACTTTCTGAAAATACTCGAAATATGCTCAATGCAAAACTTGATGCTATTCCGACTGAAAAGAAAGAAGCTTTCTATCAAAAACTCATGGATCGTCTTGATGTTCTCTTGGCTCAACCACGATCTGAAAGAGTGAAAGCTATGCTTCTTGAGATTAAACAAATCGTTCAGGTTCGACTCGACGCTTTCCAGACTGGAGTGAGCGAAGAGGAAATCGTAAATGAAGTATTATCTCAGTAATACCAGATAATAGATTCTCATGAAAAATCACCCGAATCGGGTGATTTTTCTATTCTCAGTAAGCGGATTTTAATGCGGCGATAAGACCAGAAGAAGCTTGTAATAATTCTTGAGTATAGCGTTCGCGAAGAGTCAGAAAGAAACGTTCTTTTTCTTCAGGCGATCAATACTCGATGAGTCGAGCAGTATTATAAATAATTTGATGAAGTTGGCATGGTGTGAGGCTAGCTCAAGCCGAAGTTTTTTTGTTCGGCGTATCTACGGATATAATCTTTGGAAAATCGATAGCATAGGATTGATATGCTTGAATGAGATTGTTAGTATAATGTTGGATAGTATCCTGTTCCGATGGAGTGAGTTTTTCGATGGATTTTTTTATGAGTAATCTTAATTTTGCAGATAATTCAGCTCTTTTTTCTATATCGATCGTTCCGAGACAGATATGCTGAAATGTACTCACGATTTCTCATCAATCAAAACATTCAACGCATTTGATGGTTCCTCTGTTTAGAGCGAGAGGTTGTATATAATTATGTTGTTCCATGGTCGGAATTGTAAAGGGCTTTGTTTGCGCTGGGAATAATAATAGGACTCAGTGCCTCAAGAATTGCACGAGAAGCATTCCAATTTTGATTATGAAAGAGATGGATGAGCTTTCTATGAAAAGCCTCTCTTTGTTCTTCGGTTCCGAATTCTAAAAGGTATGCAATTCCATAGAGAATTTTATGGAGAGAACAGGGATGTATAATTCCAGACTCTACCTGAAAACTCGCTCAAGTTCATTCTGGGAAAATAACCTTTTGATTGATATAGGATTCGAGGAGATCGTGAACGTAATGAAGAATTATTTGTTGGTGCATTAGCTCGAATTCGGCTGTGGATTTTCATAAAGAATTTTTTAGCCGTTCTGCAAAATCCCTTCTCTTATCCGAATCGATTGATCAAAGACAAATATCTCGAAATAACTCAGATGCCTCTAATGCGTCGAAACTTTTAGCACAGACCTCAGGAATCTGATCGGTGAGTCTGTCATGTTTTTCTCAAGTTTCCATATATAAAAAGGATTATAATGGTGACCGCTCATTATAATCCTTTTTTTAGTTTATCAATTTTTCCGATACTTTTTCCCTTTCAATTTTTCTGGAAAGTGTTCTTGTTTAGATTTCTTATCCGGAAGGTTATGGGCGTATTCATATCATTTGCCGTATCCGAGCTCTTTCATAAGACGAGTCGGAGCATTTCTTATGTGCATCGGTACCGGAAGATTTCCGTGATCTTTGATGTCTTTTTTCATCGCGATCATCGCCATATAGATCGAGTTATCACGTGGGGCTGCAGCGAGATAATATGCGAGATTACAGAGGATGAGCTCAGCTTCTGGCATTCACATTTTTTGACAAATCTCAAAAACTGAATTCGCATATATAAGCGCATTCGGATCAGATATTCCGACGTCTTCCGCTGCGAAATTTAGCATTCTTCTGGCGATATAGAGCGGATCTTCACCACCTGCGAGCATTCGTCCGATCCAGTAGATAGCCGCATCGCCATCGCTGTCTCTGAGGGATTTATGCATGGCGGAGATAATATTGTGATGTTCTTCGCTGTCACGATCATAATAGAGTGGATGATCGAAAACTGCGGGAATATCTTCTGGCGAAAGAATTCATTCTTGTTTGAGTGAGAGCGCGGCTTCGAGAATATTGAGTGCATTTCGGAGGTCGCCGTTTGATATTTTTCCGATGAGTGAAAAAGTTTCCGATGTTATGTCTTGAATTTTGTTTGTTTGCCATTCTAGAATCTGAGATTTATTTTTCTCAAAAAATTCTGCGATTTCTTCTGGAGAAATAGGTTTAAAAACAAAAACTCGCGTGCGTGAAAGGAGTGCATTGTTGACAGTAAAACTTGGATTTTCCGTCGTGGCTCCGATGAGAATAATAATACCTTTTTCTACAAAGGGAAGAAGAGTATCTTGCTGGGCTTTGTTCCACCTATGAATTTCATCGAGAAAGATAATCGTCGGTTTATGTTGTGAAAAGTTTGATTTTGCTTTCGTGATAATTTTTATGAGATCTTCTTTTTTACTGGTAACTCAAGAAAGATGAAAAAAATCAGCATTGAGTGTATTTGAGATAATTGAAGCTATCGTCGTTTTACCAGTTCCTGGAGGTCAGAAGAATATCATCGAAGGAATTCGACCGCATTCTATAAAGACTCAAAGCGGATTTCAGACTCAGACGAGATGAGACTGACCGACAAAATCTTCGAGAGTTTTTGGGCGAAGAAAGGAAGAGAGGGGTTCGAGCATGTTATTTTGTGGCGTTATAGAGAATGGAAATTTCTGAATCTGAAAGAGCGCGATTGTAGATGCGAACGTTTTTTATGATTCAAGAATAACACTGAGCTAGATACGCTCCCGATGAATTATAAGATCCAATACTTACATTTCATCAATAATCTCAATTGAATCACAGGGAAGATATTTCTGATACAGAAGAGGAATTGTCTGTTAGTTTTAGACTCGATTTATCATAAATACTAGAAATAAAGTGGCTTTGTTCTATGTTTTGATAAGAAAATTGTGTTTTTTCCCATTTTGGACTCCCGTCATTGTACCATCTCCAGTTGTTAAGTATTCCGGTGGAGAAATATATTGATAATGTTGGATCATTTGATGCTAGACTTCAAAAGGTAATTACTCGGGCATAAGATTTTATAAGATTTGTAGGTTGTATATTGGCGATAATAGTATAAGGGGAATTATTTTGTAAAATACTTTTATCAGTAGCAATGTAATCATCAATTCCATCAAAATTCATACCTTTTTTAGAAATAAGTTGTGGTCATTGAGAGATTGTACCACAAGGTACGGAAGTTAAATTATTATAACAAATCCCATCATTATGATAATTACTAAAATCTTTTAGCAGTGTCCCGGTAAGTGTCTCCATATCCCAATATCCAACTAAAGTAGGATCACTTGCAGCAAGAGTTTTATCTGTGAGTAAATCTTTTCTTCTATTGTAGATATTAGAAAAGAGAAGATTACCAGTAAGACTTGCTGTAGAATCTTTTGTCTCAAAGTAAGTGATGTATCCAGTAGAGGTTCCAGCTGTATCTATGTTTTGTTGTACAACTTGTGCTGGAAGAAGGGTTCCAGAAAATAAAAGAATCCCCAGAGCATTTCATTTCGTAAATACTGTTCTTCCACTATAACTCGCAGGTTCTGCATAGACAGAATCAATAAATGGAGAAGAATTGTATGCAATAGAATCAGAACTTTCTAGAAATCAGAGTACTTGATACTTATTCTGAGAAGCATTCACTGAATACGTATAGTAAATACTATCTAAAGGATCTTTAGAATCTGACATACTGATCATTCCTAGTACTGTCTTATCTGCATATCACTGATATCAGATAGTGGTAGTTCCTGCTTTTATATCTATAGCATTACTAGGTTTTGGAAGTGTTCATCATTTTGATACTACTATTTCCATTGCTTTTGCGAGACTATCAATATCACTTAATCTTGCACTATCTCTAGCAGAAGAAGAATATCCATTAAAAGACAAAAAAGCTATCGTACCAAGTATGGCAAGAATCGTGATTACTACGATGAGTTCGACGAGAGTGAAGGCGGATTTATTTCGCATGAATCTTAGAATTATATAGATAATAAAGTTATTTCGTCGAAGGAGTGATCAGATCCATGGTATCTAACACATTATTTAGTGACTCAACACTGATTTTTTCTTTTGGAAGCGGCTGTAATAATGAGCAAAAAATTCGAATATCGTGTTCGGATATTCGCGTAAAAAGCGACTCGATCCTTAGGAAGACGCGATAATATTTACAGAGATCTCATCGATCCGAGATAACGTCACCGTAGAGACGAAGTTCTGCATAACTCTTTAGGATATTTACTAGAGTTCCGATCTGATGATGAAAAGCTTGTATGTCCGTGTGCGAGACATGTTTTACTCGATGTTTCCAGCTCAAATAGAGCTCACTTTTTCTCATGAGATCATTAGGATTCATGAGCAGGTAGCAGGTATCACAGGTTGAATGCTGTATTTTTTCTAATTCACCATCATTCGGGCAATCACTTTCCCCGCATTCGGGTCTAGCATCGATTGACATAGTTGGAAAATAAGAAAAATAAAAGAAGGATATTGATGATATATTGTATTAGGAATAGTGGTTTTTGCAATCGCATTTTTCGCTTTTAAAAACCGATATATTATTTTTTTATTGTCAATCATAGAAAATATTGCCGTACCAATGAGAAAAGTGTTATCTTTTTCAAAAACAATTTGACTATATGTTGTATATGAATAAAAATATAGACCACAAGATGTAGTGGTTATTGATTAGTAGTGAAAGATGGAACAACGATAAGCTGGTCGAGGTGGATCCCCGGGTCAAGCCCGAGGATGACGTACTTAGGGTTCACGATGACACACTATTTCTTGCTTTTTCCTTATTCTCTTTATTTTTTCCTTTTTTATGACAATTCTCAATATCAAAAAACGAGACGGTGAAATCGTGCCGTTTGATCGGACTCGTATCGAAAATGCGATCAGCATGGCGTGTGATGCTATCGGGCATCGTGACAAGAACTTTATTCCCAGCCTGACGGATGCGATAATTGAAGATATTTCTGCTCATAGATTGCCAGCGGTCGAAGATATCCAAGATGCTGTCGAGAAAAATCTTATGAAAGCTGAGTTTTTCGAGATCGCGAAAGAATATATTCTCTATCGTGAACACCGAAAAACAGTTCGAGAAGCTGATCATCTGGAATATGTAAAAAAATTTGAAAATAGAACGCTCACTGTCACAAAACGGGATGGTTCAACGGAATTATTTGATCTTGGGAAAATCCGACGAGTTTATGATCGTGTGTCGCAGGGGTTCGAAAAGACTTGTCCATTTTCCGATATGGTCGAAGTTCTCAAGGATTCTGTCGTCGATGAAATGACCACGAAAGACATTTCTCGACTTCTTATAAAAACCACAATCGATCTTATTTCCATCGAAAATATTTCTTGGCAGAATATTGCTGGTCGAATCATGATTCTCGATCTCTACAAGCAAGCTTCAAGAAATCGAAATATCCCGACCGGAGCAGTATATTCTGGAGAAAATTTCAAAGCACTTTTTGATACGTATATCATGGAAGGCTTGTATTACAAAGATTTTTATAAATATTACAGTGACGAAGAGATTTTAAAAGCCGGAAATCATATCTCAAAAACACAAGATTTCGAATATCCGTATACGACCACGCTTGCCATCTCGAAGCGATATCTAATGAATTATAACAAAGTCGTTCGGGAGCTTCCGCAGGAAATGTATATGGCGGTTGCACTTTTCTTAGCGATTCCTGAAAAAGACGAAGACCGATTCGATATCGCGATGAAAATCTATGATATGTGTTCTGGACAGAAAATCAGCCTTCCTACTCCGACACTCATGAATGCGCGATCGAATTTTCATCAGCTTTCTTCGTGCTTCAAGATGAGTATCGAAGACGATCTTCGAGCCATCTATCACAATGTCGAAAATATTGCTCAGATCTCAAAATTCTGAGGAGGAAATGGTGTCTATATGGGAAATATTCGATCAAAAGGAGCGGAGATTCGTGGAAAACGATGAGTCTCTGGATGAGTCGTCCCTTGGATTCGAGTGATCAATGATACAATCATCGCAGTAAATCAGCTCGGAGTGCGAGCGGGAACTGCGAGTGTAACCCTCGATGTATGGCACCGAGATATCTATGATTTCCTTGATCTCCAGACTGAGACGGGAGATACAAGACGAAAAGCATATGACGTTTTCCCAGCGATCAGCGTACCGGATATTTTTATGCGACGAGTCGATGAAGACCGAGAATGGACACTCTTTGATCCGAAAGAAGTGCTCGATATTACTGGAAAACGAATGCAGGATTATTACGGAGCTGAATTTGAAGCACTCTATGAGGAGCTTGAACAGGATAGTCGTCTAACCTTGAAAGAGACTATTGTTGCGAAAGATTTATTTAAAAAGTTCTTAAAAACAACGGTTGAGACAGGGATGCCGTATGTGTTTTTCCGAGATACCGTCAATAAAGCAAATCCGAACAAACATGCTGGAATGGTGTACTCGACACAACTCTGTACAGAAATCTGCCAAAATACTTCACCTTCGACTTTCAAAGAAGAAGTGTACGAAGATGGTACGATCCAGATCCGATATACTCCTGGTGACACTGTCGTCTGTAATCTCGCTTCGATCAATGTCGCACGAGTTCATACACAAGCTGATATCGACGATTGTCTTCCGATCGCGATGCGAATTCTCGATAATGTTATTACTCTGAATTTTTATCCGATCAAAGAATCTGAGATAACCGCGAAAAAATATCGAAGTGTCGGTCTTGGGTTTCTCGGACTTGCAGAATATCTTGCGACGCACGAGCTCGCATATGATAGCGCTGAAGCTAGAGCTCATGTCGATGAACTTTTTGAATCTTATGCACTCGCAACCTTGAGTTCTTCTCAATTGCTCGCGAAAGAGCGCGGAGCGTATCCGCTCTATGAAGGAAGTGATTGGTCGAAAGGAATTCTCTTTGGTCGAGCTCCAGAGTGGTACGAGACAAACACGAAGCATCCAGAGGCATGGAAAAAACTTATTGCTGCTATCAAAAATGATGGAGGAGTGAGATTCTGATACCATCTTGCACCAGCTCCGAACACTTCGACTACATCTGTCGTCGGAACAACTGCGAGTTTACTCCCGATCTATAAAAAATATTTTGTCGAGACGAATGCGATTGCTCCGACAGTTACCGTCGCTCCAAAACTTTCCCCGGAAAATTTCTGGTATTACAAGGAATATATCAATATGGATATGAACGATGTGATCGATATGTTTAGTGTCATCTATAAGTGGATAGATCAGTCAGTAAGTTTTGAGTGGATGGTAGATCCATCGCGAGTCAGCCCGAAAGAACTCTACTCGTACTACTTTAGCGCATGGAAAAAGGGGATAAAAACCGTCTATTATATTCGAAGTATGAGTGCGGAGATTAAGGAAGATTGTGTGAGCTGTAGCGGATAGTGGTACGTCATCCCGGAATTTTCTGGACATCGTAATTTTCGAAGTATCAGAATCTATTCCAGAAAATATCTGGGATCCAGTCTAAAAACTTTTAGAAAAGAGGAGAATATTTTCTATGGATTCTCACGCTTCACTCAGAATGACAAGGAGGAATCATTTATATACTTTTGTAACCAAAAGTACCAAAAGTTTTGAGAGGAGAAAAACTCGCAGACATAGCTTTGCTCGTCAGTTGCACGACTCTCAACCTACTCAAACAGTTTCCTCTCTCAAGCTCTCTCGTTTTCTCCCGTTTCTTGGAAATATTTGATTTGTGAATAATGAGAATCGGTCGGGGTGGATCCCCGGGTCAAGCCCGAGGATGACGTATTTGGATAGCCTGAGAATGACGTACTACTCATTCTATGTAACTTTGTATCTTTGTAACCATGTAACTATTTATGTTATTCGAAAAGAAAAAACTCTTTAATCCTACTGGAAATGATGATGTACAAAATCGCAGCATTATCGGAGGAAATGCTACGGGACTCTTTAATCTCAACAATGTAAAATATTCTTGGGCAAAATCACTCTATCAAGTGATGATCGGGAATTTCTGGATACCAGAAAAAATCTCTGGGCTCTGAGAGGATGGAACACAGTATCAACACTCACTCACGACCGGAGAGCGACGAGCGTATCGTGGAATTCTTTCATTTCTCATTTTTCTTGATAGTATTCAGACACGAAACTTGCCGAATTTTTCTGACTTCATTACTGCTCCGGAAGTGAATATTTTACTTGCGATTCAGACATTTCAAGAAGCGATTCATTCGCAGAGTTATGCGACTATCTTAGAGACAGTCGTCGATAGTAAAGAGCGAGACGAGATCTATTATTTTTGGCGAGATGATGCGTTATTATTAGAGCGGAATGCTTTTATTGGAGGAATCTATGAAGACTTTCGAGATGAACCGAACGAAGCTAATTTTTTCCGAGCGTTGGTCGCGAATTTCTTGCTGGAAAGTATCTATTTCTATAACGGTTTCGCGTTCTTCGACTCGCTCGTCGATAACTCGAAAATGCTTTCTACCGGACGAATGATTAATTATATTAGACGCGATGAGCTCACACATGTAACTTTATTTTCGAATATTTTTCGAGAAATTAAAAAAGAATTTCCGCACATATATAATGAGGAAATCGTGCGAAATATGATGAGTACTGCCGTCGAACAAGAAATCACTTGGTCAAAACATATTATCGCAAATAGCGTCACTGGAATGACGGATGCAAATATAGAATGATATACAAAATGGCTCGCAAATCAGCGACTCAGTCTTCTCGGAATGAAACCACTTTATCTAGATGCTGTTTCAAATCCTATGAAGCATCTTGATCGACTCCAAGATAATAATGGAGATCGTGCAAATTTTTTCGAATCAACCGTTACAAATTATACGCAGTCGAATTCTCTGAATGGAAGCTGGGATTTCTAAATAAAAAATACACCCCGGGGTTTGCAAACCCCGGGGTGTATTTTTTATTGCTTAGTAGTCTAGATAGATTCTCTGAGAAAGAGAATTATTGAATTCATTTGATTCGGCAATCTGATTTTGGTTATCAACGTCTATTTTTACGAGATATTGATTGAATTGATACATATTAAGTCCTGAGAGACTTGTCTGTATATCGGCACATTGGTTAGAAGAGAGTTGAGTAGTAACGTATTGTATAGCAGTACGATTTGTGTCAGTCACTGTGAATTGAGCGGAAATACTTGTATACGAAGTCATATTTCCACCACGATTACAGATGTGTGCGACGAGGCTATTTGCATTATCTCGCTTCAGATTTTCTACTACCAGGTCAGGTAAGAGACTACTTCCTGATGTGATTGAGAGGGAAGCCGTTTTTGTATTATTCTCTCGATTCGCATCGTCGATCGTATTATTTACATCAGTTTTGACAGTCATAGAATAAGTTCCAAAGCTTGTAATTCCGATATCTTCTGGGTTGATAGATATATCATTACATTGATCTCGATTGAGTTGCATCCAGACAAATTGAGAATTTACTTTTCTTGATGATTGTAAGGTAAAATCTGTCTGAATAGAGGAGGAGTTTGGCATGGTTACTCCTTTATTACAGATTTTTGCTATGATTTTTCGACTGGTGCTGTCTTGGAAAATATCACGCACTTCAAGATCAGTTTTATTGTTTGTTCCAGCTCCGATGCGGAAGATCCCGTCTGACCAATCAGTGTAGGTTGTATTGTATGTCGAAGCATCGTGTGCGACGACCCGAAGTCGATAATCATCATCGGGAAATCCTCGTCGATCGATTGTTTTTTCTACCGAGATGTAATCTCCGTTATACCAAGAAAACGCTCCGTAGACTCGTTCAGTTCGGTAGAGTGTACCGTTTCCATAATTCGCACCATTCATCCGATAGAGCTCGAAATCCACCCAATCAATGTTTTTATAATAAGAAGTGACACGAGCCCGAAGAATGAGATCGTTAGAGCTATAGGTATCAGAATTATAGACTTCACCGCCATTTGGATTTATCACTTGGACACTTCCATTTCCTGCGTTATTGTTCGTATTAGAGCCATTGTAATCCACATATACGGAAGCATCCGATTGGTTGTTTGAATAGTTTGATTCACTGATTCTATTCGTTCCTGAAGTGTTTGCTTTTACAGTAAAATTATACCATCAGATATTCGTGATTCCAAGACGTGAAACTTCGATTCCTACGGTTCGACAGTCATTCGCTGCCCAGTTCGAGACATCGGTCGTATAATAAACAGTGTTGTTGTTCGACTGAAATGAAATTTCGACTCCTTGGCTCGTGTTTACACTCGCTCCCATGTTACAGAGCTCAGCAGTAACTGCATTAGAGAGATTCTGGGAACCATAATATTTCGTGAGTGTAATGTTTCGATTGAATCCGATATTTCGGATTACAAAATCAGCTCCCGAAGTATTGGAGTAGACAGGAGTCCATGGATTATAATTTCCGCCTGGCGTAGTAGTATTAACGGAAGTTACTGAAAGATATTTTATCACTTTATTATTCGCGAGATTATTCTCTTTTCGGCTTCCTATCAGTAATGCGGCACCGGCAAAATAATTCTTTTCCGCCCCGATAATATTAAAATCAGAAGCTCCGGCTACGCGAAAATCTCGACAAGCTCCAGCATCAAAACGAACTCATTGAATGATATTTTTTACAATTTTTCCACCCTTTTTCTGTGCTCATACGAGCATATCGGATTCACTATCCATCGCGTTTCCGACATTACAGATCCGAAGTTCGATGTCTTTACTGCTAGCATCTTGGAAAATATCTGAAACAGCCAGATCGGCAGAACTGCGAAGTATCTGATCGAATGGAGAATAAGCAAAAGTCGGTGTAACGATCGTGAAAATAGCGAAAATTGCTACGAGGCATTTCATGTTTATTGACGATTAATTGTATACGTTTTTAATGATATGTTTTTTTGGAAAATGACAAGGGGAATTTGAAAAAACAATGTGTTTGCTTTATTAAAAACTTGAATTCTCTTTATTTATGGATATAAAGACGTGTTTCCGGTCTCGGAAAACAAAAAGCTTATTAATTTTCATATAAATTATGTATTGTAACTTGATTTTATCGAAAAAAAATAAATGATTCACACTTGTTGAGCTTATTGTCGTTATCACAATACTTGCGATTCTTGGGACGATAGCCTTTCTTTCGTTTCAATGATACGCTTCATCAGCAAGAGATAGTGTTCGAGTATCCGATATGGACAGCATAGCAAAATGACTCACGCTCTATAATATAAAAACAGGATCTTGTCCTACTCCGGCAAGCAGTATAGAATTGATGGCGAGCGGAGCTCATATCGGATATCAGTGATATATGTCTAGTCAGATATTTTCGAATATTAATTTTTCTGCAAATAGCGGGACTGATCCGCTCGATGGAAAAAACTATACCTATACAGTAAATCAGAATGCGACAAAGTTCGAAATACTGGGATTACTGGAAAACAGCGAATCTATTGCTTATGATATCCCGGGAATCAATACTGCTTATGCGGCGTCATATATACAGCGTATTCCGATGACAAAATGAGATTCTCTCGCTATTTTTCTTGGTTCCACAGGTGTTACACTTAATCAACCAATACAAGAACAATACAATGCCGGAAGTTTTACAGGAATCGATGTTCTTCAAGATGCCCGAGCAAACACGCTCACTTATATCGATAAAAATACGAGTCTCATATGAAGTGGACCGATCTGGTGGGAACTTTTTGGACGATTCGATTCCGCTAGTTCTACTTACCCCGGATGCGATACGCCGGACCTCCGTCTTCCGAATGGGCAGATTTGGGCGGCCTGTAACGTCTGAGCTTCTCGATCGGTATTTGATATGAGTCTTACAAATGTTGTTGAGGGGGATACTGTTCTAGATGCTACAGAAATTTCGCGAGTTGGATATTATTTTCAATGGGGGCGAAATGATAGCGTAACAAATTCAACTACTACCGGAACTCTTGCGCCAGCGTGAACAAAATCTAATACAGTTGGACATATGAATTTTATTTACAATACCACCTGAGTCGGTAGTGGATGATGAGACTGGATGTCCACTCATGACGATAATCTCTGGGGAGGACTTAATACGGATTATTCAACTGGAACATACTGATCAACAAATACTATTGCTCAAATAATCATGCAATGACCATGTGAAAAATGATATCATATCCCCACTCTCAAAGAATGGTGTGAGGCTACTAAAAATATTGATTCTAGCGTGAGTTGTGATTGAGTGGAAAATTCAGTTAACAATACTACCATAAAAACCATTCTCAAATTACCATTAGCCGGTTTTCGATGACCAACAGACGGTGCTTATTCTGGTCAGGGAACCGATGGTAGATATTGGACAGCTTCTGTGTTCTCGACATCCGGTACACAGGGGTATGGATTCGAATTAACTACGACACAATCTTCCACTGATACGAAAAGTCGGAAGGCATATGGTTATTCTCTACGCTGTTTAAAAAATTAATACCTATTATTCAGATATAACTATCTTTATTTTACTGTATTCAAATCCTCGCTGCATAAGTTTTGCAGCGATTTTTTGTCGATCTTGGTGGGTTTTTGGCGGGTTTTTCGCGCAGAGTTTTTCGTAGATATTTTTCAGATTTTCCTCTTCTTTTTCATTGTTTTGGAATCAAAGCGAGTGAATCTCCTCCTTGAAATGTGGGAATTTTATACAGAGCGTTTGAATAATGATTTTTTCAGATTTTCATTTTTTTCAGAGTTCCGTCCATTTTTTCTCGATGGTTCATCTGTGAGCTTCCCAAGAAATTAGATCATCGCGATATTCTTCGATTTTTTTCTCGATGATTTCGGGATTGAACTTTTTTCGCATGAGATTTTGTCGGATGAATCTTTCGTTTTTATGAGAATCTATGAGCATTCTGACGCGCTGATCGATCAGAAGCTCTTCGATAAACATTTCCCTGATTTTTGTGAGTGTGGAATCTACTTTTTTATCATCGGAATCGCATTTTTTCAAGAGTTTTTCCCGGAGCGCTTCGATCGACGGAAAATATCGCTCATAATACCACTTCGCATAGGATTCGAGGCGTTTTTCTGAGTAGGGAAGTTCTGGAGACTTCTGATACATAAATGTTGAGATTTTTATAAATAGATTGTTTTATGGCACGTCATCCCGGACGTAGCGCTAGCGTAGATCTGGGATCCATAATAAATATGTTCTCATTATTTTTTTATTTAGATCATTTAATAGCAATGCATTCTTCGAATAGTTTTTAGGCTGGGCCCCGGATATTTTCTGGAAATACTTTAATGACTTCGAAAAATTTATATATCCAGAAAATTCCGGGATGACGTCTCTATTTTAATCATCAAAAAGCTGATGTAAAACCCGTATTGCCAGTTCTTGATTTATAAAAAACGGACTGGTGGCAATCGTGATAAGTTTTGCATGTGAAGCAAAATAGAGAATTGCTTTTTTCTTCAATTCAAAAGAAATATCATCAAGTCGTGGCTCGAAAAAATCGAGATCGAGATTCAAGATAAGATTATCCGAAAGAGAAATTTGCTCATATTCTTGAAGGGCTCACTCGGAAAGGATAATGTGAGTTTTTCAGATGAGTCCATCTTTTTCCGCTGGGCGAATGTAATTTCCGACTTGGAGAACTTCGTTCGTATAACGGAAAACGTCAGTGAGATTTTCTCGATCGAACGTAAAATCTTCCGGAATTCCAAGATCGGAATGTTCGTCGATGTGGATGAGTGTCGCGCCGTCTTCGATGATTTTATTCTTTCGTGCTTCGTACCAAAAATAGAAAGCATGATTGTGATTATCGAAAACGACAGTCGGAATTCATCGCCAGATAGTTCTTACAAAGTGCTTGAGTCCGATACATTCCACGAGTTTTCCACTCTCGTCGATATCGGAAAAAACCACTTCGGATCCGACTTGTACATCAGAAAGTTTGCTTTCCATAAGTGAAGAAACGAAAAGAGCTTTCTTAGTCCGAAGATCATAAGAAAGAGCGTTATTGCCGGAATTTTTAGTCAGGATATGAGATTGCAGATAATTCATATCTCGAATTGTATGGAAAAACCACAAAAACCAAAATTTTGCATTATTTTGAGAGATGTGGCATTATCTTCCTAAGATAACATTAATAAGATTTACATGAATATTCCACAATCATCGACCGACTATACTGAGGAAATCAGGTCTAAGCGAACTGAGGATTACAATACCCGAGTTGAAGGGTATTTTTCAGACAATAAAAAAATTATTGAAATCAATAAATATTTAGCGGTACACGGAGATAAAAATACTGTTAAAAAATATGAATTGGATGAGGAGGATATGTCTGATATTATCGGTGCATATATCGTCTCTTTGCTTGAATGCGAGGAAGAATTATTTGTCATACAATCAAAGATTCAACAGGCGACCGAAGAGCAAAAAAAGGATGTTTTATTGAGAATACAAAGAGAATATTGACTGAACGATGAAGAATTAGAAGATTTGCTAGAGAGAATTCAAGAACTTAAATCTACGACTCGAGTAGTAGAAGAGACGAAAGATAGAGCACAAATAGTACTCGTGGAATGAAAAATAAGAAAACCACGAAAAGAAAAAGAGACATTAGAACAAAAAATTGAAAGAATTCAACGAGAATATGTTCATGTTATTCGTGAAATTAAGTTCATTTGGCCTGACAAACGTAACTTTATGGCAGCGTCTAGAACGGATTTAATAGAAAAATTCCCGAGAATAAATGAAGTATGAAAAAGTATTCATGGACACACTTGGAAGCCACTAGGAAGCACAAGATATATATCATTTCTAGTAACCGAACACCATGCGGCACAGAAACGATTAGCGGATCTTATATATCCAGATGATAAAATAGAATCGTCAGGATCAGTTATTCTCCAGCGACAGTTTGTTTCCGGAGATAAAATATCTCCGATTTTTGAATATCAAACACGGATGGACAGTCATGAATCAGATAAGATGCAAGACGGATTAAAAGCTGAGATTTTATGATATAAAGAACAATTCGAGAGTCTCTGTAAATCTCGAATATCATGAAGACTTCCTCGATTATTTCAATTACTCAATGATGTATTGATTTTTGTTGAGAATCAATCGACTCTTTTGGGATTTGATAATCTTAAAACTATTTTCGAGAATTTTTTTGAAAACAGATTTGTCTGGATGAGAGATTATGAACAATTAAAGTGGCATCGACATGTTTCATCTGAAATGTTTTCACTTCTTAAATCAAAGGTTGCTGATCCGGCAGAAAAAACAGTTATAGATCAGATTATTAAACGATCAAAAGGCTGGGTATCACAGATTTGAGTATCAAAAAAGTGAGAGTTTTAACAGCTCTCACTCCAGGTTTCTATAAATTCTTTTCAAATATCACGAACGAACTTCTCAGAAAGTTCGTTTTTGTGTTCCTGACGAATATTATCAAGGACTCATTTTACGATGTCGAGAGATTCGACCATGACAAGACGTTTACGATATTCTTTGACTCCAGGAAATGAGTGAAGATACTGAACGAGGTGTTTTCGGATTTCCATACAGCCTTTTCTTTCACCCTTGTTTTCCACTAAGAATTTTGCATGAAGCTCCATAGTATCGATAATTTCTCCGAGTGTTGGTGTCATTTTCCCAGGAAGAAAACACCAAGGGTTTCCGAAACTGGCACGTCAAATCATGAAACCATCGAGGTTTTGTAATTTACTCATTCCATCATCATAATTCAAAACATCTCCATTTGCGATCACAGGAATGGTTAGATTTTTTTTGAGTTCATAAATTCCAGTAAAATCAGCCTGTCCGGTAAAAGCTTGTTTATAGGTTCGACCGTGAACGCTGATGAGATTTGCTCCGGCATTTTCGAGTCACTTGCAAAAATCAATGAGATTTTCCCAATTTTCCCAGCCGAGACGAGTCTTTACTGAGATAGGAATTTTTACTGCTTTACTCATTTCTTCGATGATTTTGAAGGCAGTTTCTGTGTTGATCATGAGACTCGATCCGTGTCCGCTTTTGACCACTTTTTTCGCGGGACAACCCATATTCACGTCGATACCAGCGACTCCATAACTCTCGATCAGGATCGCGGCTTTTTTAAACATTTCTGGATCTTTTCCGAAAATCTGTATAATGAGTGGTTTTTCCACTTCAGAATGGGGAAGCACTTGATCACCAAGGGTTTTGCTGTGAACCAGTCCGTCAGCACTGTAAAATTCACTAAAAGCCACTACGTTTGGCGCAATAGTTTTGACGACTTGCCGGTAGGGGGAATCAGTATAACCATCCATCGGAGCGAGGGCCACGATAGGTCAGTGAGTGGCGAGGTTTTTCCAGAAATCCTTGTTCATATTGGTAGAGAAAAAATAATCGGCGGGATTATATGAAAAAATGGAAAAAAGCAAAATTCGCTTACCAAAATATCTGTATAAGAATTGACTTTTCGTTGCTTGTCAATATATTCATAGTAGTCTATTTTTGAGTTTTTTCACGGAAATGCAAGTCATAAAACCTAGTGTTTTTTTTCCTCAAATAACTTGTGATAATCCAAAGATATTTCATGAGGTTTTTTTTCGTACCATGGCATCGACTCGATGTATGGAGGTGGTAAAAAGAGCGGCATATATATTGGAACATGAAGAATGAGATATTGAAATCGCTCAAAAAAAGATTCTTCAAGAACTCGAAAAAGAATCACTAAACAAAGATACGAAACAATTTGTAATAATACGAGTAGCTCTAGAATGGGCTGTAGCGTTTTTTCGAAGTCGTTTTAAATTTGCTGAGTTACGACAATATAGTCTCGAAGATGTTTTATTTCGACAAGACACTATTCGCGAGATTTTTTTATTACTTCTCAGCGAGCCGGAATGGAGAAAATTTTTTATGATTCCATCAGAGTGACTTATCGTAGAGGAGCGAATAATAGCATGATCCGATAGTACAAGAAAAGCATATCTCGATATGAAATGATTCGACGTAAATATAGATCAGAGTCTCGTAACGCTTTTAGATTTTTGGGAAAACAAGGCATCGGTACATAATTTTCATCAATTTTGACAATTTGTCTGTAATTCGTTAGCAAATGTACAAATCGAACATGAACATATTATGGAGATGTTAGAAAAAGGAATGAATCAAAGCAATCATCAAAAACAAGAGATGAATTTAGATCAAGAGCAATCATATCGCATGACTATTCTTCAAAAATATCTTCAGAAAAGCGAAGGAAGGAGTTATAATATTATTGAACTCTATCAACTTTTTTATACTCTCCTTCTTCCACGAAGAGAAGTGGTGACACTTGAGACGGTAGTTTTAGCACTTGAGGTCATCTCGAAAGTAAAAGATTCTCACAAGGTAATTTTTTTAAACAGACTCAAACAGTATATAATGTTTCGATTTAATCAGGAGGCAAGGGGAAAAGATTATCTTGACGAAGCGGTGGATTTTAGAAAAAAATTAGTCAAAATTCTTGGAATAAATACGCATAAGGAAGAAATAATAGGATCATTTGATACCGATATATCTGAACAGGTTTTTGCGTATATGGACGAGATAAATTTCGATGAAAATGGGTATGCGCTCATTATGAAATTGGAAAAATGTTATCAAATCGGGCAATTCTGAATGAAAGCTCGTATTGATGATATGATCGGAAAAAGTTATGAAAAAATAGTAACTGCATTGGAACAACGAATTCTTCAATCTATCGAGAACACACCTTTAAAGTTTCTTGATGTTATGTTTTGAGTGTTTCATTTGGTATCCATAAATAAACAAACAACCAATTGGATGGAAGTAATGATAAAAAATTTTATTGCTAGATTTATTCCGAAGGCATGATTAACCGCTTCAAATACTCGGGCTAGAAATGCTATTAGTATATTACACGAAAAAGCTATAAAGGAATATTCTCCAGGTCTTCCTGTTGAATTACAACCAATTTTTGAGAAGTTAGTAAATATTTCTCGAGGACAGTTTTGAATGAACGAGAATTATCCAGTAAGTGAAAATAAATGAACGTGAGAAAATCCGCAATGATCTAAATTTCGAATTATGCCGTAATGGGTATCTCAAATAAAAATCCTCATCATGTTTGATAAGGATTTTTTGATTACTCTCTATGGTTAATTAAAAATAAATTAAAATTTAAGCCTGTTTCAAATCTCAAGCAAAAAACTTTTGAAGTGCTTCCATTAAAACATTGAAAGTATGGGATGATTGAATTTTTCTCATCAATTTATTATATCATGGCAACCCTGAAATTGAGGAGAGAATATCGCCATCTTTATCTGTACCTCCTGTAATAATTTGTTTGATATACCATTCGATATAAGCTCGAATAAAATCTTCATGTCAATTAATATAGAGTGTCTCACATCTTACTGGAGTATTTCTTTCTTGAGGTCGAATCGCTCATCTTTTACACACCTGAAAATCAGGACAGGTTGCAGTTTTCTCAAAATTTTTCCTTGGAGAAAATGTGAAATCAATGGCATGAATCTCGCTTTCCATATCTATAATGCAGTCTGTTCCAGATAAATCATCTAAAAATGATGTTCTATATACACTTAGAGACATGTCAGATTTCTTAATTTGTTGATTAAATATTGCTGTAAGTAATTCTATGAGAATGGTTTCTATAAAAGCGTGGTTCAGGATTATATCTTTTGAACTTGCTGGACATTGAGAAAGGATTTTATTTAGATATCTTCCTTTTTCGATTGAAGTACCTTGTAAGTGCCAATCTGCATCTTTTGGATTCTCAGGGTAATATTTGAGTGAACTGTTGTGTCCTAATTTTTGATCTACCCAGTCTAACATTTTTTCTTGAGCAGCATCTATAGATTGTCAATAAATTGATTCGGGTAAGCAAACAGGAATATCATTATTGCATTTTTTGAAGTGTTCATGAATCTGATTACCAAATGATCCAAAAACTGTATTTGTAGCTAAAATACTCGATCCAATAGCCTGAATAATCATATTGAGATTCTGTAAAAGCTTTTCTCGTTCCATCTCAGTAAGTCCTCTTGAGAGAATCATTTTTTGATTCTCTCATTTTTGCATGTAAGCACGACGAAGTTGGATCTGTTCTTTTGTGAGGGCGACATCTCAATCTATTCTTGTAATCTCAGGCATCTTGCTTCTTTGGTGTGGTATTTTTCATATTTCTTCTTCTATACAAAGTATTTGCTCGGCCGGATTTGCTATGAGAATCTTATGATGAGTATTTCCACGAAGAATATATATCTCTCCAGATCACACATATTTTACTTCTTCTGGTGAATATTCTGCTATGATAGAAAAATTTAAATCTAAAATATACCATATTCCATCTTTTTCTTTTTGAACAAGCGAATAATTACCAAAAAACGAAGTTGCTTTATAGTATCAGGGTTCTCAACTAGATTTTTTTCAAGATAACTGAAGAATTCAATAATCATTACAATAGTCATAATATTCTTTTCATTCTATTTTGTAATAAATAAGTGCTAATCATGATTCAGGAGAACTAAAATTGAGGATATCAACACCTGGATAATTTATTAGTAGATCACTCAGCCAATCATTTTCAGGTATTTCTTCATAATATTCTCATATTTCTTCTGGCATGATTAATGATGAGATATCTGTAGTTGTTGCTAATTGAGTATAGACATCTTTCCAATCCTTATTAAGTCAAGCTTTATTGAGCTCTACAGAAAGGACATCAAAAAATTCACCGTATTCTTTTTTTGGATTTTTTTCTTTTATTTCAGCAATTTCTTTTTTGATTTGTTTAATTTTTTCAGATATTTTTTTGATTTTTTCTCTCTTGCTTTCTAGTGCAATACTTGTATTCCCAAGTTTTTGTAGAATATCTCTTCAAATTTTATTTTTTGAAGCTCGCTCGTTACATTTTGAGAGTGATCATTCCTTGTTTTTTATGACATCTTTTTCACTGTTAGCACGTTCTAGTTTTGTTTGTTCGAGCGTGAGCTCGTTTTCTAATTCTTCTAATCGTTTTGTGAGATTAGAATAGTACTGAAGCTCTTGATCGAGGCTAATAAGCATTTTCCAATCGATTTTTTTTCAAGCTTCAGGCATTACTAAATTCTTTACTCTTGTAGATTTTTGTTCAGGTAAAATATCTGAGATAATTCAGTTTTCAGCTTGAACAATTGGCTCATCAGTAATAACTTTTGGAAAAATTTGTTCCTCAGGTCAATTATCTCATTTTTCTTCTGTAGCCAGATCCGTCTTTAATGAAAATATAGATTCAAGTGCCAATAATTCTACTTGATGAACTTGTTTCGCTTCTTCTGGTCATGTAACATTGGCTATTACGAATTTCTCAGAAACAGCTTTCTCAGATTTAAATGCACTAGGTCATACGATTGTATTTGGAGAATTTGAGAATATTATTGATGATTGAGAATTTTGGAGAACTCAATCGGTTTGAAGAAGTATATGATTTCGAAGGAAAGGAACAACATCTTTTATGGCATCAGAATTTTCAAGAATGAATTGTATTCGTTTTTCTTGTTCGCTTTCTTTCTGAATAAGTTGATCTAATTCCGCCAATACAATTGCTATTTTTTGTTCTATATCTTCCGAATTTATCGAAGATTGTAATTCTGCAAGTTCTTGATTCATATTTGTTTTTTCGAGTTGGTCGTTTGCTAATTCAATAGCTAAAACAGCGCTTTCTCAGTATACTTCCCTTTGAATGCAATCGAGAAGTCGATTCTTTTTTTCTCAAAAGGACATTAGCCAATTCCAAATATTTTCAATCCTTTGGAGGGTATCTTTTTGAGCCTCTTTTTGTTCTATAAGGTTGTCATGATGAAGCTTGAGCTTTGTGATGTTTATTTTAATCTGATCAAGAGAGGCAGTAAGAGTGCTGATTCCTGATGAAACCGGATTGCCTATGTTATCTTTTGTATTATAAGAGAAGTGAGATAATGACATAGAATGATATTGTTATTAAAATATGATATTTTTATAGTAAGTTTTACTATATTGACAAACATAGTTATATGTTTTCTGGTATTTTTTACAAAAATAGTTTAAAACTCTACTTTTTTGCTTGTCAAAAGTATTGAATGAAGGCCGTTTTATGGTGTAAAAAAAGTGGCAACTAAATTTGCCACCAGATGAAATTTATATATACTAGAGTGTATATATATCCTCACTCATCATACTTTATGCAAGAGGTCAAAAAATTTCTCGAATTACTTGGACTTGAACGAGTCGAATCTGATGTATATATTGTAGCACTTTCACTTGGTACGGTTCCAGCATCGATTATTGCAAATCGTCTAAAACTTCCACGTTCATCTACACGATATACCTGTGAACAACTTGTAAAAAAGTGACTTATGTTACTTACACAGAAAGGAAATACGAAATATTTTACACCGGAAAACCCCACGAAACTCTATTCTCTCGTTATAGCAGAGCAGGAAATTCTTGAGCGAAAACGAGAATGACTCGCAGATGCAGTAAAAGAGTTGCAGAAAGTATATAGTCCTATTGTAACACTTCCAAAAGTGACTTTTTATGAAGGGAAAGAAAATGTTGTTAATGTTTTATTAAATCTTCTTAAGGAGCCAACAGACGTTGTTTCTTTTTGAGCTCGAGATTACTATCTTCAGGTTGCACCCGAATTGTTTTCAGCTTTTCGAAAAAAAGCAAAATTTTGATACACAAACGCAAAAGTGATTCGTGCAAATAAATATCGTGGGAAATATAATAATATAGAAACACAAAAAATTAAAACATGATATTTTAAATACATAGATGAACTCAAGGTGGATATTCAGATGACAAAGGATAAACTTAGCTTCTTTTCGATAGAACCTGAAGGAGCGGTGGGAATTGTAATTCAGCATAAAAAAATCGTCGAAGCTATGCGAGGCATATTCGACGAAATTTGGAATCGAGTTGAGGGGGAGTAAAAGATTATTTTTTCAACCACTGCTTCGGAACAAGATTTTTCGCGATTTTGGTATCTGATTTTACTAGTCCGAGACCGAGAGATATTTTTTCGTACTCGAATCGGACATAAGGTTCATCAGAACTTACGGTCACATCTACTCAGCGAAGATAATCGTCCATAGCTTGTTCTGATTCGAAAACATGCACTGGAAGCTTTGGAAGTGGAAAATCTCTTCCTGTGTGCCAATTTGGTATGAACTGCGATCATTCGAACGAACCGATTCGTTTTCCGAAACGGAGGAAATATACTATATCCATCATATCGCGGTACGGAGCATTTTTATTTGTTATGAGGACATCTTTCTCATACTTGAAGACGCGATAATCTGTGAGATCGAGTCCGGAAAGCTCCGAGAATTCATCGATCATGTTTTCTTCATGACTGGAGAGATTTTTGATACCAGTATTCGAGAGAAGTGGACGATCAGATTTTCGAAGTTCGATCGACTTGATTTTCCGTATGCGACAGACGAAAAAACCTCCCGTCTCATCGACGTGTGGCCAGAAGCGTTTCTCGAAAACAATCTCAAAACTCTCAGGATATTTCTCAGCGATAGCTTCGACGATTCACTCGTTTTCGAGCTTGTTCATTGTACAAGTGGAATAGAGCATTTCTCCGCCGACTTTGAGAGCTACGAGTCCAGCTTCGAAGAGCTGTGTCTGGATTTTTGCGATCTTTTTTACATTCTTGAGACTCCAGTATTTGAGTCCGTCGAGCGACTTGAATCCGGTTCCTTCACCACTACAAGGTGCATCGAGCAAAACCCGGTCAAAAGTCTCGACGAATCGCCCGTAATAGGCTCATGGATAGTGTGTAATCCCGATAGTGGAAGATCCCATTCGTTCGACATTTGAGATGAGCTGTGCGATGCGATCATTACTTGCATCATTAGCGACGATAAAACTATTTGGATAATGCTCTGCAAGTTGTGTAGTTTTTCCGCCTGGACTCGCTGCGAGATCGAGGATTAGAAAAGGATCTGAGTGGATTTTTCCATCAGTGAGATAATGAACGGATGAACTCGCTCAGAGTTCCTGGATATAGAAAAGCCCAGTGAGGTGCTCGATCGAATATCCGAGTCGTGTATCCATCGGAATAAAGTCTTCACCGCGCTCGATGTAGAAAATAGTCGGATTGAAAGTTGATGTCAAAATATATCCTTGTTTTTCAAGACGAGATGTAAGATCTTTTACAGATATTTTGCTCGTATTTACACGGATGGATCGCTTGATTGGTTTCGTGAGACATCCAATAAAAGCATCGAAATCTTTTTTGTCTGGAAAGAAAGTTTCTTGGAAATAGGTAGAGAAGGCAGTATTCATAGAAGTTTTTTAATTGAATATAGTTTTTGTTTCTATTGGTTTGAGTCAGTGGGGATCCTCATTGCCTATGGTAACCTTGGGGAGATTTTTTCTTGCCTCGATGAGATGTTCCACAAACCATTGTATCTCAGAGAACATTCCATCCATATAGATAGAGTGATTTTTTTGGGTAAAAACCATTACTTGTCATTCATTAAGAAAAATGAAATGAGAATTTTTTGTCACTCAAAAATGTTCAGATGGCACATGCTCCGCCTCTAATTGTTTATCCTGAAAAATATAATCTTTTATCGCAGTCGGTAAGACGTGATAAAAATCACTATCTTGCTTAAGATCATCAAGAACTTTTTTACATTCGATTCCACTCTTGAGAATATGCATAAGGCCAAGCTTTTTTCCATTAAATCGTGATTCAGCCTCAGTGTTTTCCCCGATATTTAGGATAGTATCACCCTTGGTTCATTTTAGTACTCATAGGATAGTATTGGCCATCTGAGAAGAAAGAGGACTCATATTTACAAAAGCATCTCGACAAAGCCACTCTGCAACTTCTATGAGAATATCTCACTCTTTTGGTATTGGATATCATAAGTAAGCTTCAGAAAAATTTATAATACTCTTTCTGAGGTACGGAAGGGGGTGTTTTCAACGAAGAAGATTCTTGAATATATATTTGGCCATAGGAACATCTGTTCTACAATGGATAACATTGCTTGCTACTTTGTCAAAAAATTCGATCATTACTGAAGGAATGATTCAATCTTCTGGACTGAAAAATAGACTAATGTCATGGAGAGCATTGAGGGCAAGAGGGTCACTCCATATGGTATCATGTCGACAACTTTCGAGAATAAGTGCATTAACAGGATCAGCTAAGTCTTTTCCGGAAATTTTGAGTCGTTCCAATGCGATTATTGCTAGTTCGATATTGTTTTTTGCGAGTTCTCTTTGAGTTGAGTGAATTCGATTGTCGGGATTATAGATACTTTCTCCAGAAAAAGAACGACGAAATTTCACATCTTCTTTTATTCGATGATAAGAATTGAGATTGAGATAAAAAATAGTAGTGATTTTTGTTTGTTGAGAGATTTCTTGATTGAGGATTGGATTTTGTTTTTCGCAATCATTAATAAATGAATTAACCGCACCAATACAAAGTCCAATGAGGCCCTGCTCTTGTGGAGAATGAGTGGTGATATTTATTTTTTCTAGCTCTGCTTTGAGTCCATGGAGTTCTGGTGTGAGTAAAGGATTTCATAGATTGTCTTGGAGATGACTCATGACATTTATGAGCATTTGTTCTTTTCATGGTCATAAATGTGTAGAAAAAATAGTCTCTATAGTTCATATGAATCTTTTCAGATCCTCTATGGATATATTTCGAGCTTTAATAGCTTTTTCTGCATCTCACATTTTTGTGGTGACATTGAGTTGTTGTTGTTCGAGTTTTTGAAAATATCATTCTTCAGCATGCCATCGAGCAAATCTCAGAAAATCAATAACAAAACGATCGGATTCAGTAAGAATCTCTTGGATGATTTTGTAGAGATTATCCGGGATTCATGCCTGAAAACGCACTAAAATTCTATCAATAAAATCTTTTGTGTAACCAATATCTTCTGCACATGGAGTTACTCAGGTATCCCTGGAAAATCATTCCCAAATTCCACCGCTTGTTCCAGCAATTATCTGACTTACAGTGATAATATCTTTGTGTCGTTCCCGATCAGAAGTAAGAATTTGGAGTTTATTAGTTCTTATGTCATTGAGTGCAGAGGCAAAATTTTTCGATATTTGAGTAAGTTCTTCAATGGTAGTTGCTTGTTCGAGTTGATTGATAAAACCATTGAGAAATACTTGTAGTCTTGTGAGATGTCCACTTGTTCCAGCAACGAGAAGATTTTCTGGAACGAGACAGGGAAGTTGTTGAATATCTTGATCCATGATTCTCTGAGTTTTTCACCTTACCATTGGCCCTTGTGGCACTTTTGTGGGAATACCTAAAATATCTATAGCTGGTCCATGTGGCATGTGAGGATGTCGATTCATGAGAAGTATATTAATATTTATTCATTGCTGCTTTTGCTTCTCGGTCAAGGTCTCGTTCTTTCAAAACTTGTTTTTTCTCATAGGTTTTTCGACCTTTTGCGAGAGCGATCCGAATTTTTACGAGACTTCCTTTGAGATAAATCTCGAGTGGGACGATCGTGTTTCCTTTTTCTTTCTGTTTTGTCAGGAGATACTCGATATCTTTTTTATGGAGGAGAATTTCTCGCGTTCGAGTGGGGCTTACGGTTTTTTTGCTTCCCATGTGGCTATAGGGGGAGATATGGCACCCTATCAGCATAGCTTTTCCGGAAAGAAGCGAGATATAAGCTCACTTGAGATTCACTTGTTTTTCCCGGATAGACTTCACCTCATGACCCTCGAGTAACATCCCAGCTTCATACGACGAAAGAACCTCGTAATCAAAGAAGGCTTTTTTATTTGTGTGGATCGTGTTTATAGATACTTGATTTTCCATAGCAGGCGTATTATAGGGAAAAAGTCGATGATAGCAAGATGGAAGTTATAATATTTATTTGATTATTACTATTTATTTCATACCATTATGCGACATTAGTTTGTGAAAAAATATATGGAAAAACACATTGTAATACATGCAATTATCCTGAATTCTTCCGGAAAAATTTTGCTAGTAAAAAGAGCTTCGGATCGAACAATATTTCCGAATCTTTGGTCGATCGTCGGTGGGCATATCGAGGGAGAAGAATCTTCGCGAGAATGTCTTTCCAGAGAGATTTTTGAAGAACTTTGAATACGCGATTTTTATCTCAAAAAAGATATTCCTGAATATGCTGAGACTATATCGGGGAATGAGTGGAAAGTGAATTTATTCGTTATTGAAGTCGATACTCCTGCAATTATCCTGAATTCTGAAGCAACAGAATATCGATGGATCGATTTTTCTGAGTTACAAAATTTTTCCACCACTCCAAAATTATTGAATCATTTTGAACGAGCTGGTTATTAAAACACTGTAATTTCTTTCAAAATTTTAAAACAAGGTTCATTAATGTTTCGTACTAATGTCTATATAACCTTCCTCTGGAAATAAAGGATCTATGTTTAAAGAGATTTCCTGGCCAATTCTAATATAGGAAGATAGATCGGGATCATATAGTTCTTGACTTAAAATAATTTTCTCCACTCCGTCTATCTTGGTTTTTGCTTCTATCCTCCAAATAGGCCAAAGATCTCAATCTTCGCTATCTCAATCTTCCTTCAAAATTCTTGTTACATTAGCGAAGATATTTATCCGGCGAGCAAATTTTCTATACTCAAAGATCTGAATAGGACACCAAATAAGGAATATCAAGAGAAATAAAGTCGATCCGAAGAGTGCGAGATTATTTTTTTGGGGATCGTCAATCTTTTCGACGAAATAATATTCTTGAGGATTCTCAGGATTATAATAGAGCATAGCGGTGTATAATTCTTTACCATCCCAATTTGGAGGTGTAGTTCTGGATGGTCATTCGATAAGTCATGGTGGTGGTCAAAAATTTCTTTGGTCTGATATATTGGTTCCAGAAAGATAGAATTGAAATATTGGTCAAGTAGTTCAGCTCGCATATCAAACATCCGAAATTGCTACTACTCTTCATTCGACTCTTGGCCATGATTGTACTCGATGAAGAAAAGCCCATCCAAAAATAAAAAATCATGCAAGTCACGCAAGAATGAAGGTGGCTATTCATTTTTGAATCCATCAAAAACTTGGCATATCACTACTATTTAAGAGATAATTCTATTTCCCAAAATTTCTCTTTGCGCTCTTGAGTGAACTCAGTGCTTTGTAGAATTCTGTTTCATCGAATTCCGGCCAAAGCTTGTCGGTAAAATAATACTCACTGTATTCGCTCGCGTAGAGCCAATATCCGGAGTGTCGGACATCACCACCGGTTCGGACGATGAGGTCGGGATTCGGAAAAGAAGCACAGTCAAGGTACTCTCGGAATGTTTTTTCATTGAGACTTTCGAGAAAATCTTCCAGATTCTCAGGGGTGAGCTTGTCGGCATTTTCGCGAATAAGTTTCTTGACTCATCGGACGAGTTCGTCTTGTCATCCGTATCAGATAACGAGCACGAAAGTAAGTTTTGTTCCGTGTTTTGTCTGATCAGCGATGTCGCGAAGAATCCCTGCGATATTCTCAGGAATGAGTGAAAGATCTCAAAGTGTATCGAATTTGATGCCATTTTTAAGAAGTTTCGGTAAAAGTTTTTGAAATCTCTCTTGAATGAGAGCATAGATATGATTGAGTTCTTCAGGAGAGCGTTCTTCTATATTCTTTTTTGCGAGTGCCCACATACTTACGAATTCGATATTTTCTTTTGCGCAAAGATCAATGATAGGCTCGATATTATCAGCACCAGAAGAATGTCAAAGCATTTTTCTGAGTCACTGTCTATCGGCATAACGACGGTTTCCATCAAGAATAAAAGCAATATGCATAACTGGAGTTTAAAGTTTAAAGTTCAAAGTGTAAAGTTTTATTTCCCGCGAGAATCCAAAAAACTCTGCAATACGATCGCAGCAGCCATATCGTCGATTTTTTCATCTCGTCTTTTTTTGTGACCAGCTTCTTCGAGTGAGAGAAGTGCTTCTGCAGTGGAGAGTCGTTCATCAAATTCAAATATTGGAAGATCAGGAAAATGTTTTTCCAGTTCTTTTTCGAAGATTCGTACGAGACGTGTGAGATCTGATTCCTCTCCGGTGATATGATTTGGAATTCCGATGACAAAAGCAGTAATTACTTTTGATTCAACGATCTTTTTGAGCTCTGTAATCGCACTATAAGTCGGGATAATTCCTGATGGAAATGCGATTCCTGCGGTTGAATGAGCGAGTCATATTTTTTTCGTTCCGTAGTCGATGGCGAGATATTTCATGTATAAGGGTTATGGTGCGCGAGAATTATATGAAAAAGATGTATGGAAGCAAATTTATGTTGTTTTGGTTATTTTTGAACATAATAAAAGCCCGAGATAATGGGCTTTTACGACTAATGGGAAATATTTACTTTATAGCTTTTGCGATAACGACGACAGTGAGTCTAATATAGACATCTTCTCCGAGGTGGATTTTTACTGTGTGTTCTCCAGTTGTTTTGATGTGTTTTCCTTCGGGAAGCAAGATGTGGCTTTTTTCGAATTCAATACCGAAGTCGTGTTTCGCCTTTTCAATAATATCGAGTTCGCTGAGTCCGCCAAAAATTTTCGTTCCGACACCATTCAGCTCGAAAGTCATAGTGGCTCCATTGATATTTTTTGCGATATCGTGCCGATCTCGTGAGAGAGTTCGGAGATTTTCAGCACGTTTTTCTTCTTTCAGCTTGAGTTCATTAATTTCTTTTTCATTTACTTCTTTTGCGAATCCTTTTGGGATAAGAAAATTACGAGCTTGACTTCGGCTCACTTCGACAATCTCGTTCTCTTTTCCGATACCAGCGAGCCTCGTAAGCATTCTGACGGTGATTTTATCTTTGGTTATTGCCATAGTATAGCGGGTTAGTGGATTGGAATTTGTCATTCCCGCGCAGGCGGGAATCCAGGACGTATAATGTTCCTTTTTTGTTAAATTGAATCAGGGGATCCTGAAACAAGTTCAGGATGACGGTGTCAGATTAAGCAGCAGCTACTGGAGTCTCTTCTTCGTTTACTTGAAGGCTGATTCTGTATCCTGTGAGTTCTGAGGCAAGATTTACGTTTGCCCCACCTCGTCCGATAGCTTTGAGTTTGTCAGCCGCAGAGATAACACAGATAGCATATTTTTCGTTTTCATCTATTTTTACATCGAGAACAGCTGCAGGAGAAAGAGCTTTTTTGATAAGATCTCGCATATCAGTCGTATAGTTGATAACATCTACTTTTTCACCCATAAGCTCATCAACGACTGCTTTTACTCGGATTCCCTTAGGACCGATAAGTGACCCAGCTGGATCCACTTCTTCATATTCTGAAGCGACGATCATCTTTGTTTTGAATCCTGGAATTCGAACGATTTTTACGACTTCTACCGTTCCATCTTCGAGCTCTGGTACATTCACTGCAAAAAGCGCGGTAACAAAGTTTTTATCTTTTCGTGTCAAAACAACTCGTGGACCATTGAGGGTGTCGGATTCTACTTTACCAACATAGACTGCGAGTCGTTGACCTGCAGAATATTTTTCAGTCGGAACTTGCTCTGATTTTGGAAGAACGACCTTGTTTCCGTTGTAATCGAGAATGATCTTGTTTTTCTCGACGAGATCGATCTTGAGACTTACGACAGAACCTTCTTTATCTTTAAATAATTCGTAGATTTTCTCTTTTTCAGCGTCTTGGATCTTCTGGATAATAACTTGTTTTGCAGCTTGAGAGGCGATTCGTCCAAATCCTTCTTCTTCGATCTCATCAGAAACATCAAGTTCGATAACATCACCGATCTGATATTCAGAAGCATCAGCTCCGAGTTCAGTAAGTTCTGCTTTTGTAATTTCTACCATTGGATCGGTTACTTCTTCGACGATAGTTTTTTCCATAGTGATACTGATAACTTCGTTATCGATATCGATATCGACATTGACATTGATATCACGGCTTCCAGCCTTTTTCTTATAAGCGGTTTTGATTGCAGCAGCGATAACCTCGAGAACTTTGTGTTTGTCGAGTTTCTTTTCTGAAGCGATGAGAGTCGCAGCAGCCATAATTTTTCCGAAATCGAGAATCATAAAATAGAAAATTAGAAATTAGAGAGTGAGAAGCTGGGAATTAGTAAAATCTTTAAAAAAAAGAACCTGACGCGTGCCAAATCCATTCGAGAAACCAGAAGTAATTGCACGTTGCATTATACGGTTTTTTTTGGTTTTGCAAATGATTATTAAGAGAACTATTATGATATAGTCAATACCTTAATCTTTGCCAGAACTTTCTACTATGTGATAGAGTGGGGTAGAAGTTAGGAGATCTGTCATTCTGGACTCCGATCCAGAATCTTCCTGTAGTGTTTTCAAAAAGTTAGTATTTTAGCAGTTTTCCTTTTATATACTTTTGTGACCAAAAGTACCAAAAGTCTTGAGAGGAGAAAAACTCGCAGACATAGCCAGAGCTCGTCATTTGCACGACTCACAAGCTGCTCAAACAGTTTCTCCTCTCAAACTCTCCTGTGTCTCCCGTTTCTTTGAAAATAGTTGCTTTAAAAATATCAAACATTAATAATTTCTAAAACAAAAACAAAAATGAAATCTTTTCTTTCTGGTGTACTAAGTATGATTTTTCTGACGCAGCCGCTTTTTGTGTTTGCGGCTTCCGATGATATGCGATGACCGACGAAATTTATAGTTACAGCATATTATTCTCCGCTTCCAAATCAGAATTATTATTTACGGGGGAGTTATGAAGCTGATGTTGTATTGAATGGTAACGGTACGAACGGAGCAAGCGGAAAAGAAGTGTTCATCGGGATGCTTGCAGCGCCGAAAAAATATGCTTTTGGAACAAAAATTCAATTAAAATGACTCGGAATCGGCGTGGTTCATGATCGAGGTGGAGCTATCGTTCCATCTGGAGAAAGAAATAATTCATATGATCGAATCGATGTCTGGATGGGTTCCTGAGAAGAAGGACTTCGTCGAGCGCTTCAGTGGGGAAAACGAACCGTCGAATGAGAAATTCTTCCAAACGATGCTACTGATGAAGATGGGGAACTTCGAGTGACTCAGATTCCACTTGCTCCAAAATCTTCGATCGCTTCATTAAAAATAGAAAACTCAGAAGTTGCAGAGTCGATGTTTGAGTTTGCTCTTAGTAAAGAGAGTTCTCCAGAATACATAAAATCAGTTCAAGAAGCCCTAAAAAATCTCGGATATTATCCTGGAGAAGTGGATGGAAAATATGGAAAAAAGACCATTGATGCGATTTATGATTTTCAAGTGAAACAAAAATTGGTAAAAAGCGAATTCGAGTTTGGAGCTGGATTTTTTGGTAAAAAAACACGTGAGACTCTTGAAAAAGAATATAGTATTTTTCTAAAGAAAGCTGAAAAAGAAAAGAAAGAAAAAGAACAATTAACTCTCGAACAGGAAAAATTGAATAAAGAAAAACAAGAAAAGAATGAACAGGCGATAAAAAACATTGAATCTCTCGGAGATATGAAGCTGGGTGACATTGGACAGAATGTTCGTACGCTTCAAAAAATTCTCACAAAACTCGGACGTTTGAATGAAAAAGATACGGCTATCTATGGTGAAAAAACACGCCAAGCTATCATTGATCTCCAAATAAAGGAGCAGATTATTGATAGCACTGGCGCGGGAAATGTCGGTCCAGAGACGAGAAAAGTTCTTGGAAGGCTTCTTATACAGTAGTTAAGATTTCTTAAAGCGTTTTTGTATCTTGAGAAGAAAGAACATCGGTTTCCGATGTTTTTTTATTGGGTCTTTTACAGAAAAGAATGTTTTTACAATTTTCACAATGTCGTTCTCGATTGTTTGCAAAACAAGATTGTTGTTCTGGTCGAGCAAAATAATATCATTGAAAGAGGCGGAGTCATTGGTTCATGAGCCATTGAACATCTTTTCTGTTTTCTACTCATTCTACTACCACATGGTTTGGCCAATTATCTCACCATTTTTGCTGTGCGAGATGAATAGTATTTGTAATACTTTTCTGTTTTTTTATATTGGAAGCAACCCCTGTTACGAATTTTATGTCAATCTTAATGAAAATAAATCTTGAACTAATAATCTCATGTGTTCCGTCATCAAGATCCAAGAATCTTGTAAGGTTTGATTCTTCCGTTCCATAATCATCCATGGCAATAGCACAACCAAGTTTTGCTAATTGATAGAGATTATTTGTTGCACGACCTCATGAGGATTTCAGATTGTCAGGATCTTTGGGATTGAAATTTTGTTTAAGAGCAAGCTTTCATTCGACAATCTCAATTGCTAATCTATCGTATTCTGTAAAATTATGATTATCGAAAATTTCTTTTACATTTTCAGAGAAGTGCTCATCATAAAGGTCACGAGCATTTATATTAACAGAAAAATCATACCCAGGTTGATCCTTCATTTGCTCCACAACTCCATCAATGATCGCAAGAGTAAGATCATTGTGAAGTCAATTTTTATCCGCAACATCAAATACTACATCGAGAGGCACTCAAAATAGTTCCACGCCAGGCTTCACTCAAAACAATGCTTCCATTTTTCTTGAAGCATGACTTGAAAAATATGATTGATTTTGCTCAATACAAGCATCTACTTTTCTAAGAATCCGTGATCACAATACAGAACTCCTGTTTATAATATATCACTCATTTTGCTTGGTTGAGGGTTCTATCTTTTGAAAATTTATCGGTGCAAATCTAAGATTTCAGACATCAATTATTGGTTGAAATCTTGGTGAAATCCAACTAAGATGATGAATATCTTCTTTGAGATTAGTAATCTTTGCTTGTAACGTAAGTTTTTCTATATCATCATGAGTTTCTCGTAATTGTTTTTCAAGACCCTTTTTTACTTTTAGAAGTTCAGATTTTTTCTTAAAACAACGAATTAATTCTTCGATCTCATTTTTAATTTGTTCGGTATTTTTTGCAGGTTTTAAAACATCCGTTCCAGATAATGGATGTATATCTATTTTTTTATTATACGCATGATTTATTCCGATATCTCAAAATTGAATAATTTTATCTGCTGGAACATTATCGAGTGTGCATATATTAACATTGTGTGATCATAGCTCTTTTTGTAAAAGTGAGCTTATTTCTTGAATATCACTATCATCCGGTAATATTATTGCAAAAGTTCGAGCATTGATTTTGTAGATGTTGTTATTTGGTAGGCATTTTTTAATTAATTGTGCAAGATTTCTCTGCTGTTCTATGGTTTCGGTACTGAGATCATCAGTAAAGCGGATATATATTGCTTTCGTTGGTTCATTTTCTAGTTTTTTAAGGTCTTCCTGAAGAGCAGCTTCGATTGGTAACTTAGTAACATCATCCTGAAGAGCCTTTTTTATAGCATTTTGCCTATCTGAGTATTTCTGTATTTCAATTTTTATTTGTTTTGTTATGTAAGAACGATTTGTATTGATTATTTTATTAAATAGTGGCTGTGTTAAGAGGCTCCCCTTAAAAACTACCACAAATTCCCTTTCATCAAAAAATTCTGTTTTAGCGGTCGAAATAGATATGCTAGTATCGATAAAATCTGTAACACTTTGCTCGACTCGATTGGAAAGTTGTCAATTTATTTTTTCTATAACGCTAATCTTATAAGCACCTCAAAATAAGCGATCTTTCAGAGAATCACATATTTGTTTTGTTCCAAAACCATGTTTTTCTTTAGGATCCACTTGTATTGCGGTATCTTTATCTGCTTCTATATTAGCTTTTTGTTTTTCGAGTTGGGCTCATTGGAATTTTTCTAATAATTCATTCCATCAATTTTCGATAGCACTATTTGATACATCACCTGTGGGAATATACTTTCTTGCTTGCCATTCTCATACTCTTTTTTTAATAATGTCAAAATCCTTTTGAAGGTGTATTTGAATTTCCCCTTGGGCTATTTGAAGATAATGATCTACTGAAGAGAGTATTGATTCAATTTCTTCTTGAGAAAGATTTTCATTTCTTGTTGCATCAAATTTTGCGAGTGAAAGATAGAGTCTTGGGTAACTGGAAAGTTTTGAGAGTTTTTGAGTTGAACTATCAATAAAATCTTTGATTCTTGCAACACAAAAATCAATATTAGTAGATCATCCTCAGCGGTGTATAAAATATTCCACAGCAAACGCAAAAATTTCAACGTCAGCAATGGTGAGTTCTTTTATGGTATTATTTTTTAGTGCAAGACTAAGAGATCATATAAAACGCGTTAGCTTATCTATAGATATCGAGTTAGTCTCAGTGCTAAAGATAAGCAATGAACGAAGTAGATCTTTTTGATTTTCGGTAAGAAAATTAATTCTCTTGCCACTTAGAGTTCTTTCTAATATAGAAGAACAATGTGACAAGTATTCGTCTGGAGTAGTAAAGGTTAGTTCCGTTTTTTGAGGTCAGATCAATTCTTTTATATCATTAATTGCAATATCTGTTTTTTCTGAGCCAAAAAAATTCATCCAAGCGAGATTCAGTGTTTTTAAAAATTTTGAAGATTTTTCTGGATTTATGGGTGATAATAAAATTTCCGGTGAGAGGAGTCAATAGATGATATCTTTTTCATCTTCAGTGAGTGGAATTGGAGATTCTTTACGGAAAGCTTTTTCGAGGAGGGGGATGCAATAATCTATATACTCGTCTGAAGTATTAAAAGATAGTAAACAAGAATTTCTTTTAAATCCACCACAGTTTGCGAGTATGATTTCTTTCTTTTTTAGGAGTTCTTGAAGTGGGGTTTTATATACGGTTCTATCGTTATTGTGAAGAAGCTTTTTTATTAATATTCCATCAAGATAAGCCTGATTACTTTTCCCGACATTTTTCCAATCTTGCATTTTATTGTCAAGAGCTTTTTCTTCTTCGAATAATTCTATGGGATCTGTAATTTTTTTTCTTAGTAGTACTCTTTTTTCCTCAAGAACCTTTTCCATCGATAGGTTAGATTTTTTAATCTTTTCGATTAATTCTGTATAATGACCGCTATGTTCCTCTATTCTTCCATAGTGGATAAAATTGAGTACCTGGGCATTAAATGCATATCTGAGATTAATATATGTCAAAGTAGACATATCATCCATCATTTCATTACATTGAATGAAAAAATCTTGCTGTTCAATAAGTTTACTTAAGAGTTCTTGAATTTTTTGAGAAAGTTCAAAAACCATGGCTCTTGAACGAAAGTTAGTATTGTTCGTATCTTGGGCTACTCAAATAATACGTACTATAATAATAAGTTGATCGATTTTAGAGAGAGTGAGAGTAGCTCGATTACGATCAGGGTTTTCGGTGAAGAGATTGATTTCCGAGAGTATGCTTTGGATAAAGATCTCAAGCTCTTGTACTGTCTCCGAAGTATCAAAATAGTCAGGATGCAAAAACCAGTCAAGTGGGGAATTTACTCAAAGGAGTTGAAGATGATAAGCTGCCCTGAGTTGTTTTTCGTTGTGTGTTCCATTTTGGACTAATGGTCCAACCTGATTATTGGTGTATTCTATTAAAAAAGGAAGTATACTTGGACGAATGCTTCAAATATTTTCAATGTTATATATATCAGTTCCGCTTGTCTCAAAGAGGAAAAAACTAGCCTCAAGTAAACTATGTATTCATGTAGTAATTCATTCTGGAGTGAGTCATAATCTTTTCGCATCGATGATATATTTTCGTAATTCACTACTAATATCGATACCTCATTTTTGAGTTGAAAGCTTTTCTAAATAACGCCCCAAATCATCAGTATTAGTGATTCAGGCTCTGTTGAGTAATTCATCTTTCAGTGGTTGACTGTTTCTCATTTTTAATTTTGACAAAAATTTGACAATCTAAAAAACATATTGTTTAATATAAATGTCTCAAAAAGGAGACTCTCTATTTTTTTAATTACTATCCCTATGAAACTTACCGGTGCGTGGTAATCTAAAAATGACAATGAAAACGAAAAAATCGCTTTTCCCCGAGGTATACACCTCGGTTTTTTATTATGCTGAATATTCTATAAAGTCAAGAGAAACTCTTTGACCCATCATTCTACCGATTTTTTGCAAAAGAAAAGTCGAGTCGCCTTGACTTCTTATTCGCTTCCTGTACGCAAATAAATACTCGCTTTCCGATGAGTAAATCATCCTCTGATTTTTGCGCTTTCATAATTTGTTTTTCTGCATCATATAGGTATTTTCGCTCAAAATACCGTTCATGAACAAATCATTCAATTCCATTTTCGAGTTCTATATAGACTCCAATCTCGACAATATGCGAAATAATTCCCGAGAAAATTTCGCCGATATGACTTTGCATATAGTCGATAATTTTTAGATCCTTGATGGTTCGTTCGATATTTTCTGCTTTTTGTTCTGTCTGTGAACAGGATTGAGCGACAGAGAAGAGTTTGTCTTTATAATGTTTCTTTCTTTTGGCATCGAGATTTCCATGTAGTACTTCTTTGATGATTCGATGAATCTGAAGATCTGGATATCGCCTGATCGGAGAGGTGAAGTGTGAATAATAGAGAAGTCCGAGTCAGTAATGTCCGACGAGTTTATCTGAATATTGTGCGCGAGCCATTGTCTGAAGTGTGAGTTTAGAGAGATGGTACTCGTAGGGTTTTCCTGCCAAAAACTGTATAAGCTGATCAATATCTTTCGTAGTTGGTAGTATGGGGTCAAGGCGATATCCATGCTCTGAGATTATCTTTGCGAGTTTCTGAAGCGATTCTTCATTTGGCAGGTCGTGGCTGCGATAGAGGAATGGAGTTTGTTTTTCGCTAAAATATTTTGAGATCTCTTCATTCGCTAGAATCATAAATTCTTCGATGATTTTATGAGCCTCGTTTCGTTCGCGTTTTTTAACTTCGATCGCTTTTCCAGTCGCGTCGGTTAAGATTTTTACTTCTGGAAAATCAAAATCAATTTTTCCGGCAATTTTTCTTCTTTTGTAGATAATTTTTTTCAGTTCAAAAGCATCATCAAGAAGCGCGAGAATCTCAGAATCTGTTATTGTAGCACTTTTATGTGTGATGAGATAATCTGATACTCCTGAATAAGTAAGTTTTTGTCGAGAGTGAATAATGCTTTCAAAAACTTCACGTCAGAGCACTTTTCCGTTTTGGTCCATCTCTATGGTAATCGAGAGTGCCGCTTTTGCAGTACCAGGATGAAGTGAACAGAGATCATTCGAAAGAATCTCTGGAAGCATCGGAATAACTTGACCAGGAAGATAGATGCTCGTCCCGCGCCTCAGAGCTTCGATATCGAGAGGACTTCATTCTTCGACGTAATGCGCGACATCCGCGATATGAACTCAGAGCTCAAAATGTCAATTCGACAATTTTTTTATATGAATGGCATCGTCGATATCTCCCGTATCTTCGCTGTCGATCGTGACGATACATTCGGATCGAAGATCGTGACGAGATGGATTCATAATTCCTTTCATCTTGCATCTTTCAGCATCTTTTAGAACATCTTCACTGAATGTGCTAGTGATATTATTCACCAAAAGCACGATTTTTTCTTCGATATCTCGTTGTCTTTCGTTTCCGATAATATCTTCTATCGATCCGATGGGTTTATCGACACCGGAGAGGATTTTTACACTCACGATATCGCCGGATTTTACATTTCCGAGGTATTTCTCGGGAATGAGAATATAAGTTCCAGCTTGAGATTGGTAGGGGAGCACGAAGTGACCAGCTCTTCATTTTCTCCACTGGAGCTTATAGGTTCCGATGATAAAATTCTCGGTTCGTTTTATGATTTTTACGATATTTGCTTCCGCTTTTTTTCGTTCGTCTCATGCTTTTGTAATGCGTATATTTACGAGATCGCCACCAAAAGCTCCATTTGTGTCATATTTGGAGATATAGTATTCTTGTCCATCGGAAGTTTTTACGAATCCGAAGTTTGGAGTGGTCTGGGAAAATATTCCTTGCGCAAAAAATGCCATATTGTCGAGTGGAAAATTTGTAATGAATCGTATTATATGCTAATATGTTCTTATACCAAAGTATAATAATTTATTGAAATATGACTAATTTTGTCTCAGTAGAAAATCAATTCGATACGATTCGTCGAAAAAACTTTTTTACGTACGCTTTCATTTCATCGTTTGTATGGATGTGTTTTCATTTTACACTCGTATTTTTCTTTCTGCTCGTTCTAAAAAATCCTCTTGCAGTCGGTATATTTTTGGGTGTGGGGAATTTTGTCTCTTTTATGGTAGATCCTCCAGTTGGAGTTATTCAGAAATATTTTTCTGCAAAGAAAATATTTATTATATCGGCAATCATGATGTTTGTCGTATCTGCCATTTTTCTCTATTTCATCGCTACAAGCTGAAGTGTGGATTTTACCAATACTGATATTAAATGAGTGGTTACTGGTGATTCGTCGGCTGCTGGAGCATTCTTTGGATCTATTTTTAATATTATCCTGTTGCTTGTTTCTGTGATTTTTTATGGAGTGATTAAAGAACTTTCCGATGTTACTTCGCTCTCATATATCATGAATAACGCCGATCCGTCGGAATACGCGGAACTTCTCTCGAAAAATAATATTTTTTCCGGTCTTGGTTGTCTCGGTGGACTCGTCGCATCGGGAGTCGTACTGGCTTTTAATTCCTTCGTAGCAGTTCTTATTCTCGTTATTATCGTTTCCGTATTTATCGCATTTATTCTTAAATATTTCGACAATTCCAATGATACGATCAATATCGATCTCAATACGATAAAAAATCTCAAACTTATTTCACCGAAAGAATCTGCCGAAGCCCTTAAAGAATATGCTGTTGCACAGGTAAAAAAGGCCGATTTCGGCTCAATAGCGAGTGGTATGAAATATATCTTTCTTAAACCGCTTGAATTGAAAAAAACAGTGAATTGGAGTGAAATTTATCAAACAACTGTTTCGGAGCTTAAGTCGTTTAAAAAGGTTCTCATAGAGATTCCTTTGAGCCATAAACTTTTGTTTTTGGGTGCGATACTTACATTTTTCGGATTTTGGGATACGTTTGTTACCTCATTCTTGATTGATTTTTTGGATTGAGTGTTAAAATCAAGCCAGTCTTCGCTTACAAAAATTATGACGAGTTATACATTTATAGCACTTCTTGCCATTCCAGCATATGGAATGCAGATACCACTTATCGCTCTTTCAAAAAAGATCGGTTCTTATACAGTAATCATTGCGGGTGCTCTGATTTCAGCCGTTTCTATTTGTCTTTTTGGAGCATTTCAGACATTCGAGATTGTCTTGATTCTCGGTCTCTTGAACAGTCTTGGATACGCTGCAGCCATGCCGCTTTCTCAGGCTGATTTCTCAGATGAATATAATCAAGTGTACGCTGGAAAAACGAATCTTACCGAGATTGATTCAAATGCTTCATCAGCACCATTAAAAATGCTCTTAAATCTCGCGAACGTTGTCGGACTCGTCCTTTGAGGAGCTCTTGTGGCGATTGCTGGGTACGGAATTTCCTTTGCGATTTTCGGTCTTATCCTTCTGACGATAGCAGTTGCGGGGATCGTGAAAAAACAAGAATGGAAATTATAATTAATTGAATCGTTGACCATTTGTATTAAGCCAGGCTGGGCAATATCAAGGTCTGTTTAACATTTCTTCGAGACTCGTTCATCACTCAATAGAGCGATGATTTAATATTTTATCTCGGGGCATACTATTGTATTTGAGAGAAGAAAACTCTTCCACGATATTACTTGCATCTTTGCTTGAAAAAATTTCATTCAGCAATCATTCAGAAAAAGGAGTTGAGGTTGTTTGGGATTTTTTTGGATCTGGAACGAGAGATTTGATAAGATTTTTTGCTTTGTCGTAATCAAGAGCTTTTGAAAGATGTTTTTTGACTATCCGTGAAGCGATAACATTATTCATCTTTGGAATAATAGCATAAAACAATAAAGATATATCAAAACGAGATTGCCCGATCTCATTTTTTAAAATGTTATTCGTGATGTGTTGAATATAAGACATTATTTCATGATTACAGTACCAGAAAACATTTTTATCGAGAAGCGATGAGGCGAGAAATTCACGTAAAGCTCGTTCAAACTGAAAGAATGTACTTTGATGAGCTTCATCAAGTGATACTATCTGTTTACCATTTCATAGGTATTTTTCTGGATGTATAGTGTCTCGAAAAGGAGCTTTTTCAATAATGGCCGAACAAAAATAATTCGACTTTGCTTCATAGACAAGACGAATTCGTATCTCTGATCAAAAGTGTTGTTGGATTTCGTGAAGTTCTTTAAGGCGCGGAATAGATGTGTAAGACTCATGAATTCCGTTATCAAAAAAAACAGCTCCTGGTTTTAGACGAGTTTGAATATCTCGAAAAACAACCTCTTTGTAATCTTCTGAATTAAGATGAGAAGTGGAACGGACAGAATATTGGAAATCAACCTGAGAGATTCATTCGTCTGGAATGACAAGATTTTGAAAATTTGATATAAAAATTCGTTCTATGAAACCGGTAAAGAGTGAATAAAAATCATTAATTATATCTGATTTGAGCTGTGAAATTCGCTCTTTTCATTCCGAGCTTGTGATAAAAAGTTTTGATGCTTCATCTAGTCATATTTCTCAGTCCATAGAAAAACCATGAGTCTCCGGTGAGAACATAGAAGTAATATGGATCGGATCATCAGGAGAAAGTACAATTGTTTTTAAGACTTCTTCAAGGGTTTTTTTGATTGGCTGAATTCGATATTTTGGATTTTTTTGACAAGCAGCTAATACTTTTTCGACAAAGAGTACCTGAACTTGTATCGGAATTCCTTCAAGAACCTCTTTTTTATGAGAAAGTCATCGAAAGAGATCACAATAAGCGGCATCGCCTACTCAATACACAATAGCATTTCTCTTTCCGAGATGATCATATATATCTTGAACTCAAGTTCCATCTCCCGCTCAGAGATCACAAATAGTGTTTAATTTTTCTTTTGTCGCATCATCTACTCCCCCTTTTTCTATTCGTAGTTTTTCGTCATAATCAATACTGTCTGTAATATATCATACAAAATCCATTCCCATAACATCGACTAATTGCCCAAGATCTCTTGCAACTTTCCAATCTGGAATATCATTGAGTCGAAGAGCTCATATTTCATCGAGCAATCTCATGAGCTCGATTCGGTTGCGACTAAAGGTGGCTCACACGCCTTCAGATCATTGGGTTCGAAGAATTTTTATCCTTTGTTGATGGATTACTTCGGCAAGTCGTCGCATTCAGTCATTATAATTCTTGGGAGAGGAAGAATTGGAATAGAGTTGAAGAGTCTCATTTCTACCATACATTCTTTGGAGACAGGCAAGCTCGACTCATCTATAAAATGGATCATGAAGAGACTGAATATTTCAAGGCTTGATATACTCAAGAATTTGATCTATGGTATCTCAATAATGTTGCCTTAGAGAAGGCAACCATTCCCTTATGGCTTCTATATGACTCTCATCTGTTGCGGGGAGCTCGGGATGAAAAGAAGCAGAAATCATGTTTTTGAGTCCGATGATGGTTGGTTGTCCTGTAATTGTATCTCGCGCAAGAACCGAGAAAGGTCCTCGATCATGTTCATATCAAGAGAGAATTTCTTTTACCCAGCCTGTACGGGTATAAAAGAAAGCTGCTTTCGTCGGACCGGTTTTATTGGTCATAAGCCTAAGAGCCTCTTTATGAAAAGGCGCCATTAGTTCCGGACTGATGATCTCTCCTGGAAAATATCAAAATTGAGCATGCCCCTTGATATTAGCATATCGTATTGGCTGGGTTGATAGTATTCCATTTAATGTGGTTCGAAGAATCTGGTCTCCTGCACAAATTCCGATAAGGAATTTGTGTTGTTTTGTGTCATTTAAGACAGAACGAATATGTTCTTGAACACCTCAGCACAAAACCTCTTGTTTCATAGAATAGGTATCTTGAATACTTCCTCAAAGCATAGTGATGGAGTATTCCGGAAAAATCGAAGGATCAAGAGTTATCGTTCCTTTTTCATAATCGATCGGCACGATTTGTACAAAACGATTAAAGTCTTCTTGTAAAATCTTAGAAAGCCTTTCTATATAAGTATTGTTTGTAAAACAACCATCGGTAATAATATATATGACAGGCTTTCCATGATTTAATCTATAGGCCTCAAAGAGTAATTCTTTTATTTGGAAAATCGTATTTTCAACTTCATTTGCATTAACAAAGGCATTCGTACCAAGCTCATTATCTGCGATCGGTAAATATTCTCATGACAGGGATGCGCTGATGATTTTTTGTACCCGAGAAACGAGTGGTGGTGGAACTCTGAGAGAATCAAGATACTCGGCATTAAAAGCGGGATTCGGTTCATCTGATGGTAAGAGTGGAAAAATACTTCGGAATCAAGAAGAATTCTGATCAGATTGCTGAGTTTGTGAATGAGTATTAGGACAGGTCATCGTTTTTTCTATTTTATAAAGGGTATCGAAAAATAGAATGTGCTTCAGTGACCAAGATTTGATCGAACTTCCAGATTTACGTTGAAGTGTTCTAGTATTTCTCGACAAATAAAGAGTCAGAGTCACGTTCCAGATGCGCTTCTTTGAAGGTAGCTATCAAGTTGTTTGAATTTTTCAAATATTTCAGTGAGTTGTTTTTTAGGTATTCCAATACCAGTATCGATAATTTCAGTTAAGATTTCATTTTGTTTTCTTGTACATTTTATAGTAATACTTCATCCATCTGGTGTGAATTTGACCGCATTTCCGACAAGATTTATAAGTACTTGTTTGAGTTTGGCACTATCGAATTCTGTAGAGAGACCAATAATTTTTTGATCGATATCAAGGTGAAATGTGAGCTTCTTTTGATTTACTAAAAAAGCAAGATCATTATAAGTATCATCGATAAAGTCAGAGAAAATAAATGGTTTTATATCAAATTTCATTTTTCCTGATTCAAGTCGCGAAACATCCAAAACATCATTTACGAGGCCAATGAGCCGCTCGGTCTCTACGTAGGTAGTCTCAAGACATTCCTTTGTTTTTGCTGGGATTACCCCAGTATCACCGTCGATAATCATCGAAATATATCATTTTAGTACGGTCATCGGAGTACGAAGTTCATGTCCGACGATCGAGACAAATTCGTCTTTGAGTTGACTGAGTTCCTCGAGTCGTTGTTTTTGTTCTTTGATTCCTTTAATTTCTCGGAGATCGGTCATTATTCCACAGGTCCATTCATTTCCGATTGGCGTACCAGAAAGGAGAACTGGGATAAGATCTCCATTTTTTGCTTTCAGGAGTCACTCGTATTTTGATGCGATTCCTTGGATTCGCAATTCATTGTTTTTTCGTACGATTCGAGCACTTTCATCATCCCAAAAATCATACGATTCTCGACCAATCATCTCTTCGAGAGAATATCCAAGAAGATTACAAAAATTCGGATTTGCATAGACGGTTCGTTCATATTCGTCTCATATCCAAATACTCTCGACCATTGAGTCGAGAATATTTTTAAAGTTGATTTGTTTGAGCTTTTCGAGTGAGGCCTCCAATGGAGTCTTAGTCATATGAATGAATGAAAAATAATTATCCGAGAAGTATTTTTACTCGCTGCACGAGTTCTTTTGGTGTGACACTTGCTTTTAAGACAAAATCATCAGCTCCAAGGTCGATGCATTTTTGTCGATCTTTCGGATCATTGAGATTAGAAAACACGAGAATTTTGGAATGTATAAGACTTGGTTGTCCACGGAGAACATCGAGTACTTCAAAACCATTCATTCCAGGCATCATGATATCGAGCAAAATAAGATCAGGTTTGAGACTTCCGAGGCTAGATATCGCTGCGAGGCCGTCATGTTTTGCGATTACTTTATATCATTCGAGTTCGAGTTTGAATCTATACATATCTGAAAGAGTTTTATTGTCCTCTACGATCATAATGGTTTTTTGCATGGAAGCGCGCTTAAGAAATATTGTTCTCGATTATAAGCAATTTTAAGTCGATGTAAAATCCTTTTTTTGACTCATTATTACATCTATGTTACACTGGATCTGTTATATATTATGTTTTTTCATGATACAGTCCTGATTTAAATTATCAATTATTCTTCCTTGCTACAATGAAGAGCGGTATTTATATAGTACTGTTACGAATATTGAGCGAGAAATGAGCAGAGATTTTTGAGAAGATTTTCCTTATGAGATTCTTATCGTGAATGATGGAAGTAAGGATGGAACGGAAGCTGTGGCAAGACAAATCGAACAGGAGCAACCAAAAGTACGACTCATAACCTATCCGAATAATCGTGGAAAGTGACATGCTATCAAGACTGGTGTTGCGGATGCGCAAGGCGAAATTATTTGTTATATGGACAGTGATGGTGATGTAGACCCAAAATATACCCGAACCTATTACGAATATCTTTCTGAAAATCCCGAGATTCATATCGCGATTGCATCGAAAGCGATCGAAGAATCCACTGTAAAACGTCCGATGAAGCGTATATTGCTTTCTTGGGTGAGTCAGACGATCAATCGACTTCTTTTCTCTCTTCCGATCCGTGATACTCAGGTCGGCATGAAGATGTTTCGGGCGAATGTCGGAAAAGAAATTTTCCCAATCGTGACGATCGAATGATATGCTTTCGATGTCGAATTTTTATTTCACGCGAATATGCGACATTACAACATTAAGGAGCTTCCGATCACGCTCGATCTGAAACATAAAAAATCTAATATCGATTTTTATGATACCGTAAGAATTCTCGCTGATCTTTTTATTCTGTTTAAAAAAATCAATTACATATATATCTTGCGAAAACACGAGTTAAAGTTTAAAACCCGTCTTCGTATCTATATGCTTCGAGTCATAGTTTTTCCGACGGAACGAGTGCTTTCATTTTTTCTCCGAATATTTAAAAGTAAGAAAAAACGACCAGTGGAATTGGAAATTAAGAATTAAAAATATCCATCTATTATTATTCTGAGTAAAATGAAGAATCTGTAAAAAAATCCTCATTCCTGCTTTTATAGGAATGAGGATTTTTTTAACTGTCGCGATTCTTGGTGGCTTTTACGAAAATATTTGTAAATCCGGGTCTTAAATATTCTTCTGCTCGTTTTTTCTCAAAAAAATCCTTGAAGGGAATTTCGGACCTGAAAATCCACTTGAAGATATAGAAGGGAATCATAGTAAAAATTTCCCACCACCCACCGTATATTTCAATATCATATACGAAAAAACCACTTTCTTGAATAATATACCGAACTTGTTCTTTCGTATAATGTCGATGTCAGAAATACCAAGCAGGATCAAAAAGATTACCGATGCTGTGATGGTGAGGAGTCGAGAGTATGAGAATGCCATCTTTTTTCAGAACCCGATTTATTTCTAAGAGCGCAAGACTTTCAGAATTCTTTGGCAGGTGTTCGAGCACTTCCCACATCGCGACCACATCGAAGCTGTTTTTTGGAAAGGGGAGTTCGAGTACGGTTCATTCCACGAATTCTATCCGAGAATCGTCTTTGTATTTTTCTTGGAGTTCCGGTATGCGTGTTCCAGGAAGATCGATTCCTACGAGCCGCTTGTATTTATCGTGATTAAGAATCCAATCTTCATACCATCAACCAAGCGATCAGATGTTGAGAATTTCTTTTTCTGTAATATCACCTGTAAATGAGATACTTTTTACAGTTCGTCAGGTCATACGATCTTTTGGGTTTTCAGAGAATCGTTTCATGATTTTTTTGGTTTAAATAAGTTATTTGTTTCGGTAGGAATACTATATAGGTTCCTCAGTATTTTGCAAAAATATTTTTCAGACTTTGCTTTTTGGAGAGATTTTTTTATACTTCAATGTAGAATTTCTTTTATTTATAATCTCATAAAAATGAGAATTCTAGCACTCTCATGGCGCGATATTAAGCATCCTCAGACCGGTGGAGCAGAGACGTATACTCATGAAATGCTTTCTCGCATCGCTGCGCAGTGAATCGAGATCGTCCATCTTTCTCCTAAAGTTTCAGGGATTCCGGAAGATGAAGATATCGATGGGGTTCATTATATGAGAAGATGGGGAATACTCAGTATTATTTTTTATGCATTTTTTTACTATATCTTTCGAGGTGGGCGCTATGATTATGTTATCGATCAGGCGAATACTCATCGATTTTTCACTCCACTCTATATTTCGAGAAAAAAACGTATTTTCTTTATTCATCAGCTTACTCGCGAGATCTGGTTTTATCACGGTTCGCATGCGCCATTTCCTCTGAATTATTTCGGATATTATCTGGAAGATCTTCTCTTTTTTCCTTATAAAAAAACATTTACCTGGACGGTATCGGCGTCTACTAAAAAAGATCTCGTAGCACTCGGATTTCCTCGTGAAAATATAGAAATCATTCCGGAGTGAATCAATTTTGCTCCGTGGGATTGGGAAAAACTGTTACCGAAATATGAAGAATTCACTTTTCTGTATGTTGGACGTTTTGCAAAATATAAAGGAATTGATGATACGATCGAGGCTTTTTGAAAATTGATAACTGAGTGATATAAAGCACGACTTAAGATTGTCGGAAGAACGAACGAAGATTATAAAAAAAGTCATCTCGATCCAATTATCACAAAATACGATTGTGCCGATCGTGTGGATTTTCTCTGATTTCAGAGTGAAGAATCAAAACTCGAGATCATGTCTCGAAGTCATGTTATCGTCGTGGCGAGTATAAGGGAAGGATGGGGGCTCATCGTGACGGAATCAAATGCTGTCGGTACGCCTGCACTCGTCTATGATAGTCCAGGTCTTGTCGATGCAGTAAAAGAAAACACGACCTGACTCGTCGTATCGCCGAATATTGAAGATTTGCATAATGGAATGAAGAAATACATGGAAGATGCGGAAATATACGAAACGCTTCGAAAAAATGCCTGGGAAGACAGCTTTAACTATCATTGGGATAATACTGGACGAGTGGCATATGAGAGCCTTATTCGACACGCATGAGTTTCTGAATCTCGTTAAAATATTGAATTGATTTTGACTTGATTTCTCGCCGAAGCGTGATATACTTCGCCCCTAAAGGTAGATTATTATTTATATTTTCACATGAAAAACATTCTTCGTACGATTCTTTTTTCACTTGTTGGCGTAAGCTCGATTATTTTGAGTGTTTCTCAGGCTTTTGCATATACGACGACTCTGAAAGCAAATCAGATGTCTTATGAAATAGGATCCTATATCACGGATAATGCTGGAATTGGAAAGCGTGCCATCTATGCAAATAAAGTCGCTGATAAGTATGGTCGAATGCTTTATGGAAACCACTATTATTTGAGCGCCGGTACGTATGATATCGTTTTTCGAATGAAAACCGATGCAGCAAATCTTTCTCAGGTAGTCGCAAATATTTGACTTGAAGGAGTAACTTCTGGTCAGGTTGGTGCTTATAAAGAGATTCGATGAACTGATTTTGGAACAAATAATATCTACAAGGACATTACCATTACCGTGAAACTCGATTATTCTTCCGATGACGTGATTCCGTATGTCTACATGAATGGACAGGCAAATCTCTGGCTTACAACTGTAATTATCAAGACTTCCGCATCCTCACTTTCTTATACACCTCCTTCCGGATATAAGTCTCTCGTCTGGGAAGCAGAAAATCTCTCGAGAAATAAGGGATCGATCATCACGGATGCTACCGCATCAGAATGAAAAGCAGTATCTGCGACGATGGCGAGCGATAGTTATGGACTCATTACATTTGGTCCATATTATGAGAAAGTTGCTTCCGGAGTACATGTGGCAAGATTTCGGCTCAAAACAGATGATGCTTGGAATACGAAATTCATCGGAAAATTAGAAGTCTACAATTCCGATACGAATAGTATGATTCGAACCCTCCAGGTGACTGGGTGGGATTTTAATAGTAATAATACTTATCAGAATTTTGATGTTCCATATATCTACACGGGTACTGGAAAGATCGAATATCGAACCTGGTTTTATGATAGTGGAGCTCTCGTGGTCGATAAAGTGACTGATATGGGGCTTTTTACTGATACAAGTGCACCGGTAGTTTCAGGATTTATCTTCCAAGAACAATCAAATCAATTGAATATTACTTTTCGAGTAAACGAATCACTTATATCGTCACCAAGTATAACACTCAATGGTGAAGGAGAGTCTTATCCACTTGTGTATATCTCGAATTCTTGAGATAATTATAGCTATGCTTTTTCTGGCTCAGAGAATCTTGCTAATGGAATATATACGGTGGTAGCAAATTCTCTTTCTGATATGCTCGGAAATACTGTTTCGAATGTTACTCTCGGAAGTGTAGATATTCAGCATGCCGATGTGACACCCCCAGAGATAAATACTATCGTCGTTTCACCAGAATCAGCATCATCGCTAGGTACGATTGATATCTATTTTACTGTCAATAAGCCACTCCGGGAACATCCCGTGGTTACGGTTGGAGATAATCAAGCGTATCTCATATCTACGCCAGATCAGGATATTTCTCACCGATATCATTTTTGATATACGGTAGTTGATTCTTCAGATATTCCGACTACGGTTACGAAAAACATCTCCATTCGAGCTACTGATCTTTCTGGAAATACTGGACTGAATTCTAGTACACAGATCGATTTGAATCTTACGAACATCGGTATAATGTATGAATCAGAAAATCTTCCAGCATCGGCTGGACAGGTAATACCAGATACGATCGCATCTTCAGGAAAAGCGAGAAAAGCTACTGTATGAACCGATGCAAAATGACTCTATCTTCAATTCTGACCTTACAGTACTTCAGAAATTCCAAAGACGGCGTATGTGGCTAAATTCCGAATGAAAGTTTCAGACAATAGCAGTACTGAAACTCTTGCCATCATCGATGCACTCTCGAACGACGGAATCACTAAAAGATCGATACGTCAGGTGCGAGGTGTGGATTTTTCCGCAGTCGATAGTTATCAAGATATCGAGCTTCCGTTTGTCAGTGGTGAGAATGGAGCCATGGAATATCGTGTGCAGTTTTCTGCAGTGGCAGATGTGACCGTCGATCGAGTGAGCATACTTCCGGCAACCGTAGGTGAGACGATCTCTTATGAGTCAGAAGATATGTATGGTGCGATCGGAAATCTTATCACCGATGCATTAGCATCTGCAAGTAAGTCAGTGTATGCAAAAGTGGGAAAAGATAATCCAGGAACGCTTCAATTTGGCCCATACAATACTATGCTCGTAAAGGGAACTCCCTACACCGCTTCTTTCAAAGTAAAAACGAATGCAAATACCAGTGCTCAGCCGATCGCTCTCGTAGATGTTTATGATGAACAGACGGGTTATCGGGAATATAAAGAACTTCGCGCGGTGGATTTTTCATCAGTCTGATCTTATGAGACGTTTGAAGTTCCTTTTGTGATGCCAAGTTCATCAAATGTGGAATTTCGAGTGTTTTTCTACTGAGCTCAAGATATCTGGGCTGACAAAGTCGAGATTACTAAACAGACGATAATGACTCTTCCGGAATATGAATCGGAAAATCTTCCTATTATCAAGGGACGAGTAGTCATCGATACGCTCGCTTCTGGAAACATGTCGGTAGAGGCAAAAGTCGGTCGAGAAACAGAGGGAACTATCCAGTTTGGTCCGTACGATGCTACGAATCTCGTGAATGGAAAGCTCTATAAAGCTGTTTTCCGACTAAAAACGAAAGACAATACAAATGCAAATTATATTGGTCTTGTCGATGTATATGCCGGTAGTACGGGATTTCGAAAAACTCTTGAGATCAAAGGAACTGACTTTAGTGCTAATGACCAGTTTCAGGACTTTTCCATTAATTTTTCAAAACCTATCGATGTGAATGATTTGGAATATCGTGTCGTATTTTATGCGAAAAGTGACTTATTAGTTGATAAGGTGAAGTTGATTGATGGGGTAACTGAAGGATTGCCAGTATATGAATCCGAAAAACTTCCTAATCCGGTAGGAAAAATCGTTTCTGATGTTTCTGCTTCTTCCGGGAAAGCTGTATTCTTCGATCGATCGATTTTTCCATCTGGCTGGATACAATTCGGTCCATATAAAATGGAAGGAGTACAACTCTGACAGAGTTATCATGCTGCATTCCGTCTCAAAGTGACTGATAATACTGTGTCAGATCCAGTGGCTATAATTAACGTATATAACGCTAACAAATGAATGGATGAACGAATCATCCTTCGAGGAACCGATTTTGCGGTTGCAAATCAATATCAAGAATTTACCATGCCGTTCACGGTCTTTGATAGGGAATATATGGAATTCAAAGTCTATGCAACCGGTGGTGCAAATATTTATGCTGATAAAGTTACTATTAACCAATAAACATTTGTATATGAAAAAAATAATAAGCATTTTTTTGTTGTTGGGATTGATTTTCTCTCATAGTACACTTGCTGCATCAAGACTCCCAAAGGACTACAAAAAGAACTGTATAGTGCGTGAAATCTATGCGAAAGAAATGAAGACAGGAAAAACACAAAAATTCGCTTCAACTTGTGATGTACCAGAGGGATGGGTTCTGCTCGGCAAATGAACCCCTATAGATGCGGAAGAAAGTAAAAAAAGAGGAGAAGAAATCTCTACCACCATTATCGCATCACTCCATGTTCCAGCGGCGGTCTCAAGTGAGAGAAAAATTTTTATTGTAAGCAAAGATTATGCTCTCACTCTTTCAAATAGTACTTTTTCTTCATGAACAGAAAAAGAAATAAGGAGATGAAAATATACCCTTATTCCACTCTCGTCAGCATCAAGCGGAGATGTCTATCTTACACTTAGACAAACGAGTTATGCGACAGCAGATGAAGTACTATTGCTCATGAAAGATGGAAATACGGTAAAGAAAATAAGTATTTCGGTTCGATCCGGAGAAAAAAGCATCGACTGATTCGTCTGGAAAGTCATCAAATAACAGTATAAAAAAGGTCTTTTAAGACCTTTTTTATTTGACTTACCTATAATTCTTCTATACTTCAAGAATATTAGAAATAATCCTGTAATATGCTCAAGAAATATCTCCTTTCTATTTACAAGACTGCGACAGAACTAAATCATAAAAATATCGAATCACTTTTTGAAAAAAAGAATAATGCCGTTTTTCTCGATCTTTGATGTGATGACTGAATAAAATCAGTTCGCTTTGCTGGAATTATCGGAACTCGCACAATAGTCGGAGTCGATATCGTAGATGCTCAACTAGAAAAAGCAAAAGAAAACTGAGTTGAGATTCATAAATGCAACCTTGCAGAATTACTTCCTTTTGAATCGAATTCGTTCGATGTTATTCATGCAAATCAGGTCATCGAACATATGCCTTATATCGATCGTTTTGCATCGGAAATACTACGAGTATTAAAACCTGGAGGATATGTCATCGTGAGCACAGAAAACGGAAGTAGCTGGTGTAATATCTTTGCTTCGATTATGGGTTGGCAAATATTTTCTTCTACGAATTTCAGTAGCAAGAAAAATGGTATCGGAAATCCTTTGTCGCTTCATCAAAATCAAGAGTGAAATATGGAATCTTGGACACATAAAACTATATTCAATTATCGTTGATTGAAAGAATTTTTTGAGGCGCACGGTTTTTTGGTAGAAAATATTTTAGGCGCTGGATATTTTCCATTTCCGTCAATACTTTGACATTTCGATGTGAGACACGGGCATTTCATCACTATAAAAGCCAGAAAACAATAATATCGAATGGCAGAAAAATTCTAATAATGGGATGATGTTCGATAGAAAGAGAGGGTTTTGTAGAATAAATATCGAAGATAGACGAGAACAGTAAAGAATCAAATGATAGGATACCAACACCAATCAAATGTTCGATCTCGAATGGAGTTTTTAATAGCGACGCAAGAAGGTCAAATGATCGTAAGATAATAGATGGTTCAGATCACTATTTTGAGAAAAGAAGCATTTCTGATCCAAGTATCTTTTTGATTTATCTCCATACGCTGTCACATTTTTTTCGCTATCTTTTTCCGTTTTTCATAGAATTCTCTGAATGATTCGCAGTAATAGTGCCTGAGTCATTTGTTTCGTGGCACTGCATATGAGAGTCAGGTCTCGCGAAACACGCGATTGCTCATATTAGTCTCTTCGAATTTATCGAACCCTTCAATAAGAGGAAGAATGACAGACTTTTTCCACAGAAAACCATTTGCACCAGTGATAAGGGTGTGATTTTTCTTTAAAAGACGGATATCATATCCGTTTTTTATCTCATTCTTGATATAACGACTTCTAAGGAAGCGCGCCATCGGATCAGCAACTCGCATCCGAGCAAAACAACGATCGATGCTGCTCATTTTTTCATCAGCTGCGAGACGACTCTCGACTCAGAATATTTTCTCTCCTGATTCTATCATTGGTCTCACCATATCGAGAAGCCAAGTTTCCTCAATAATCTCATTATCAGCGTCAATAAGCATAAAATAATCACCTTTCATTTCTTTAATTCCGATCATTTTTGCATACTCAGCAATACGTTTTTCATTATGAAAAATCGTGACGGGATATTTTTTTGCGAGTTCGATAGTTTTGTCCGTGGAACCTCCATCAATAATATAAATCTCTATTTTGTCTTTCGGATATTTTTGTTTTACGATCGCAGAAAGACACATATCAATGAGCGATTCTGCTTGATACGTAGGGATAATAAATGTGATAATTGGAAGATTTTCTTGTGTAAAAATCATCGAAAGAAAGTAATTGGCGGGGAAATTTCGAGGATTATATAATATCTAAGTGGTTATTCAATAGAAAATATAAATAGTTTGATATTTGCGGGCAGAGATCGACTTGCTTTTCTGACATTTTTCATTATCGTACGATAAATTATTATTAAAAGTTTTTTATGGACAGTCCACTTTTTTCGATTATCGTTCCGACTTGGAATGGAAATTTAAAAACAATCCAAAAACATCTTGATTCCATTGTCGCTCAGACATATAAAAATATCGAATATATTGCCGTCGATGATTCGACGAATGAAGTGATAGAAATGATTCGTTCTTATGAAGATAAAATTCGTCTTAAATTTATTCCTTTGGTCAAAATCGAACGAAATCTCAAGCGACCCATGGGTTTTGAACAATCAGAATGAGAAATTGTCTATTTTCCAGATGCAGATATGTATCTTGAACCGAATCTTGTAGAAGAGGCTGTAAGAATGTTACAGAAAGACGCTACACTTGGATGACTCTTCGTTCCTGAAGAAAACATAGTAGAAAAAGGTTTTTGGACAAAAGTAAAAGCTTTTGAGAGAAGTTTTTATGCTCCGGATGATCCAAGTGCTGCTGCGGCACGCATCTTTTGGCGTGAAGCATATAAAAAGTCCGGAGGTTTTAATCCTGAGCTTATTGCTGCTGAAGATTGGGATCTTACTGAGAATGTTCTAAAATCCGGAGCAAAACTCTGATGTACTCAGGCAAAAGTATTCCACGATGAATGAGAGGTAATCCTCTCGAGCTTACTGAAGAAAAAAGCGTATTACGGTGAAAAAATGACGGATTACGCACGCGTAAATAGTCTCAGATGACTTGCGAGTCGAATATATTTTTTTCGGGGAGCATTCTATCGAGGATGGAGAAAATATTTTAAACATCCGATTCTTGCTGTTGGAATGTGGACGATGCTTACATTGGAACTTTTCGTTGGAACCTGGGGCATGCTACGACGTATTCTTTTTTCAAAAAAATAATTCATGTTCGAGAAAGTGGAACTGTGGTTGTCCGATACTAAAAAAACTCATCTGATCGCAGCCGGAGCACTTTTTTTCATCCTTGTTTTCTTTACTTTTCGTTTCTGGATAGGAAGCCATATTGTCTATGGAGACCTTTCCTTTGGTTTTGTTTTAGACGGATATATCGATAAGATATTCCCGCTTTGGAGCGAAAAATGGAGTACAGCCACTTTTTTTAATGGTACTCGATTGCCGTTTGCTGGACTTTTGTATTGGATTATCTGACTTTTTGGTGATTTTCCGTCATTTTTCGAGAAAGCACTTATTTTTCTTTTATTGTACGGGAGTGGATTTGGTATGTTTTTTCTTCTCTGGTGAATTATTACACAGAAGAATATATCGGAGAGAGTGTTGCTTGGAAAGACGAGCCTTTTTATTATTGCACTTTCGGGAGCCATCTATTATGCATTCAACCCGTGGAATATCATTCGCATTCAGCATATTTATCTGCTAGTCGGTTATGCTTGTTTGCCATTTGTTTTTGCATATATGCTCAGATTTACACATTTTTCTGAGCAATCTTGAGAAGATATCGATGAGCGACCGAGTATATTCCATATTTCTCGCACGGATATGGCGATGATTATTCTCGCAGCTCTTTTTTATGCGATCTGAGTCGGGGCTGTGCATTATCTTTTTTTCTCGGCTTTTTTTGTCGGAGGATGGTATGTATTTCAGTGTATTTTAGATATTTTTAAAAAAAGATATTGGCACATAGGTTGGCTCACTTGGCGATATGTTGTTTTTGGTATATTAACGCTTTTATTTCTGGCGTATTGGCTCGTACCATATCTTGGTGCTTCACGGATCGCTTCCGTGAATCCTCCGAGTATTAATACGATCGATTCGATCAGTAATTTTTCTCGATATTCCACATTTCGTTATGTTCTTTATCTCGTGAGTTATTGGTGGCCGATCAAAGATCTTGACAGTCTTCCTTGGTATTTTTGGTTTGGTGGTACGATATCTCTCGTGATTATTTTTCTTTGAAACATCATTCATTTCAAAAAACCTCTTATATTCTTTTTCCTCGGTTTCTCTGTTGTTTTTACGATACTTTCGACTGGGACAAATACGCCGTATTTTGCGGATATGTATCGGTGGATTGTGTTTGATAATCCATTTGCCGGACAGGCGGGGTTTATTTTTCGTGATCCGAATAAACTTGTCGGACTTTTAGCCTTTTGCTTCTCTATTTTGTGGAGCACAGGATTGGTTTCTTTGTTGCGTCTTGTGGTTGGATATCTTCGAGATCGAACAAAACAGATAGATTTTTTGAAGCGTGCATCGCAAGTGTTTGATGGTCGAAAAACCTCATACTGGAACTGATATCGTGTTGGTTTTTTAAGTTTCCTTCTTTTAGCTAGTTGCTCATATTTTGCCTATCTATACCCGTTTTATAATACTTATTTCGAGCAGTTTTATCGTCCGGTAGATACGCCACAAACCTATAAAGATTTTGTGAAATGGCAAAAAGATGCTCCCACACCAGATGGAAAAATTTGGTATTTCCCTCGATATGAATCATGGATTACCCCCGGATATGGTTTTGGTCTGACTACTTGGACGAAAGATGATAAGTTTTATCATCCGACTTCTTCATATGATCTTTATACTACACAATTCCCGACCTATAATCCACTTGAATGATCAATACCTTTTCTTGATCAAACCTATCAATATGTAGCAAAATATCTTTCTAATTGAGTCGGAGAAAATCTGGCAAAATATTTCGAATTATTCCATGTTTCGCGATTCTGATATCATAAAGATCTTCTCTGACAAGAGGATATTCAGGCGATACAAAATAAAAATATCCGAGCACAAAAAGGGTTTGAGATAGAGAAAAAAATTGGTTTTTATGATATTTTTCATATAAAAGACACTCTTCCATATAGTCATGCTTTTTCTCGTTCCGTATGGATATTTGATGGAATATCGACACTTGAGACATTGTTTGGTTGGGAGAAATATCCATATCGTACATTTGCGAATCTTTTTGTCACGGAAGATCCGATTATTAACACTTTGAATGAAAAATCTGTAAAAAAGGATGATATTATTATTGGTTCGGTTGTTTCTGATATGATACTTTCAAAATCAGATAAAAACGATTGGTTTGTACCTTTTGATTTTTGTGATTTTTCGAATCCATTCAGTCGTTTTGCAAAGCTTCGAGTCGATGCTCCTGACTGGAAATTTCACCTAGGAAAACTCGGTATCAAAAACTGGACTTGGGATTTTGATTATAATCGAGGTTTTATATTTTCGTACGCTCCTGCGATGCTTGATCTGGAGCCATATGAATATCTGCACGATAAAGGAAAAGATATTCTTGGATTTAAAACAATGGAGGATATCAGTGATTTTTTTCTTCCAGAGAGTGCTTCTGGATCGAATATCTCGGTCGCTCTGGAAAAGACGAATCGATATGCCTCTCTTCCAGCAATCAAATGAGAAATTCCACAGGGTGAGAGTCCGATATGGCAGGTCTGACGTACTCGCAAAATAATGGTAAAAGAAAAAAATGCATATGTTTTCGAGCTCGTTGCTTCTGGAAAAGGAGTCGATAAAATACATGGAAAAGTAAAATTCTTCGATGGAAACAATAAAGAAATCGGACTGGATTATGTCTCGGCACCGAGATATGCGGAGTCATTTGATCTATTAAAATTCTCTGGAAATTTCATTACGCCAGTGGGTGCGAAATACCTGACATTCGAGATGGGGAGTATGGAAAAACCTGAAAATCGTAGTTATTGGTGGATTCACGATATGGTTCTGAAAGATATGCACGAATATGTAAAACCAAACACTATTTATGGAACATTTGATTTTGCGTCCCCATGAAAATATGTCGTCGTGGCGCGAGTATTTCGAAATGAAAAATGAGGAAAAGTAAAAATTTCTGTCGGAGACAAGAAAATATTAGTCGATACAAAAACTGGAGATACGAATAAATTTGTCGCTTGGAATGTCGGTGTCATCGATATACAAACAGTAGGGAAGCGGCAAATATGAATAGAGAATATAGATGGATTTAATGCGATCAATGTGGTTGGTTTTATCCCAGAATCTAGATACAAGACACTGGTTGATGAGATATATTCTCTTCCAGCGCGACAGATGATAGTCGGGGAAGCGGAAAATGATTTTGAATTTCTTGGAAATATTCAGGATGATATTTTTTCTGCTGATTTTTCGAATGGAAAAACAGTGCGTCTGAACGATGGAAAAATGAGTTCTTGGTTTGATGTGATTCATGACGGAAAATATTCACTTCGTGTAAAACTTGCGAACCGATATTATCCGAAAGACACGAATCTTCACATTAAGCTAGTATTCTGAAATCAGGTGAAAGAACTTTTTCCTAAAAATGCGATTCTCGAGGGAAATACTTTATTTTTTCGTGATATAGAGCTTCGAAAATGAACCTATGAACTTCGGGTATGACTGTATGATCTTCGTCCTTCTCTCGTGAACGCTTGAGATTTTCGGAGATTCTCTTCTCAGATCGATGGTGATGCGGAAAAACCTTCCACCGAGGTGCTCATCGATGAACCGGGTTGTTCGTATCATGCGTGACTTTGAGATGAGAGTGTTCGATATTGACGATGAGGCCTGAATCAGAAAATCGAGCTTTCTCCTGGATTTTCTTGTTTTTGGCTTGTTTCGACTCATACAATGGTTCCGATAGCTGCAGAAGTTCCATATTTGTTTCAGTATAAAATCATTCACGAGAACACCAAGAGACTTCATATGAAACTTCGTTTTCTCGATGCTCAGAGAAAAATGATAGAAGTAAGAAATATTATCGAATATACTGAGAAATGAAAAGATTTTTATGAGAGTATTTTCCGTGCTCCGAAGGGTGCTGTCTATGTTCAGGTGCAGTTTTGGCAAAAACAATTACAAGATGTTGTCTCCATCTGGGATCTTTCATCGGTTGTATTAAAGCGATATAATGCTATTCAAGGGCTGGACGCTTTTATTATAAAAGATGAATCTATCACATTTGACTCACCTAAGATATCTTCAAGTGTTCTTGATGCGCATAATCCGAATCCGATGAATCGCACAGTAACAAGTACAGGACTCTCAGAATCACACTGAATTCTACAAATGGCAGAAACTTTTACACTTCTTTGGCAGAGAATAATGGAGGATGGAACGATGCAAAAACCAAGAATCGTGAATATTTTCTTGAACGGATATGATCTTGATGGATCGCAATGAGAAAAGGTTTCTCTCCGATACGTTCCAGAAAAATTTCTGGCTCCAGGTATTAGTCTCACTCTTATTACTCTTTTTAGTGCGATTTATTTTATGTTTATTAGAGGGAAAGAAAGAAAAATTATGGAGATTTTAAAAAGGAAAACAAGAAAATAGACACTTTACTATTTTTGTAAAATTGAGCTTTTCTGGATTGCTTCGTGCCTCGCAATGACGAACTCTTATTTCCATTCAAGTCTGACTCATCGATTTCGAAATACCTCCGTTTTAATATTTTGCAGTAATAAACCTACGTCTCTCCCGCGAAGGACGATTTTTTGTCGATATTTCCCGGCTCGACGCTCGAAGAGGGTTTTATCATAATGCAGAGCTATTTCTTCGGTTTTTGCGAGTTCTAATTTATTCGCGAGTTTATAGATAATGTCTTTGATTCGCTCTTTATTCTCGTCCTCGACCCAGATATACGCGAGTTCTCCATATGGCGGATAAGAAAAAAGTTTTCGTTCTGTCAGAGTTTTGGTGAGAAAATCCCGATAGTTTCCTTCGGAAAGTATTTTCGCAATCGGAGCATTCGGAGTATAGGTCTGGATAATGACCGGAACATTCTTTTTCAGATTATAAGCGATTTGGGTATATACCTTTTCCTCGATATCATATTCAGGAATCGTCATGGAATTCTCCAGAAGAATGAAGACGACAAGTCCAAGATCGTCGGTCACGAACGTACTTCCAAGCTCGGTAGCGATCAGAATCTCGGCATTTTCGATATCGGCATCAGAGATTTCCTCAGTTCGTTTTTTATCAGAATCGAGCCGAAAAACAGCATTTTCTGGAAATAATTTCTGAATCTGGGATTCGATCTTTTGGATTCCTGTACCGATCTCGAGAATATTCGTTCCATGACATTTCGGACAGGCATTTGGTAATGAATCAGTAAAATCACACTGATGACAGAGAAGGTGGCGAGTCGGATACCGGTGGACATTCATACTGACATCGCAGTGCGGACAGTGGATTTGATGACTGCAATCCTTGCAGAAAAGTGCATTCGCCTCCCCTCGACGATTATGGAAGATGAGTACCTTCTTTTTTTCTTCGAGCGTTTTCTTTATATCGGAAAAGAGCTCATCGGAGATAAGCGGTACAATCTGTCGGGCGTAGTTTAGGTCGATGAGAGTGAGCATTATTTTGAATTAGAAAATTGTTTTTATCTGAAGGCTGCAGAGTTACATTCAAGCCATGATCAACAGGTTCCATCGGCCCATCATTGACATCAACCATCAACCTTCATTTTGAATTTTGTTGGATTGGAGAATGAATGTGTTTGGTAGGGGGGATTGTTATCCCATGAGCTACCCATCACACCTAAAGCCCAGGTACTGCTTCCAGCATCTACAAGTGAGCCGATATTCTGAGGGGCATAGGTTCGACAAGAGACGTTGAGAGTGGTGATTCCTGCAGGAAGTGTATATTCAGTGGACATAGCTCAAGTGAGATATGTTGCTCAGAGCCTAATAGATCACACATTAAATGAAGGTGCACCCAAGTTTGTAAAGATGGATGAACTTGGAAGAGAATCATTTTTTATTATATGAGTCCATCATCCATTGCTTGTAATCATATCGCAGAAGGCAGAAAAAGCTGGATTGCTGGTCGGTTTTACATAATAATACCCATTTCCTTCCATCCCATTTGCGAGAATATCCTTACAAGTAGGGGCTGGATTTCAGATTGTTCCAAGAGTTGGATCTATAATAGTTGGCTTGAGAGCGTCATAGAGATTTTGGATCTCCGTGTCCGCGAGAGCTCGTTTATATATTTTTGTCTCATCGATGAGTCAGTTAAATCCGTAATCGTATCACCAAGAGGAATGGGCGCGTCATCAGAGTGCTAAGGGTAGAGAAGTGGTTGTATAAGAAACACCTGATTTTTGACCTTCGAGAATACCATTTATATAGAGTTTCATCGTCCCACTATCATATACTCAGGCGACTTGATACCATCATCCTACTGCTAGAGGAGATGTTGCATAGATCCAATTACTTGTACTGGTAGTAGATTGTACAGTGAAAGCTATTTTTTCATTTGTTGGAAAAGTCAGTCTCCATCATTTTGCATCATTCCAGATATCCCTATTTCCCATAATTATATGCTCTGTATCAACAGTACTTGAGTGTTTTCTAAGCCAGGTAACCACTGTAAAACCGGTTCCAATATCAAAATCAGAACTATAAGCACTCTCTCTTGCTCATAGGGTATCAGAATACGCTGAAGAAGTGAAAAGGGTAGATTTTCATAATCGTGCCCGGTTGTTTCATGTTGTTATAGATCCTCCAATTGAGGTGAGGTGGTGATTTTTTCCACTGGTATCATTGAGATTAGTATCAAGATTCCAATATCATACCAGTGAATTATCGATCGCAGAACATACAGCATCGGTTCCGCCATTGCTTCCGGTACAATCCCAGCTCCATCCTCCACTTTGTTTGAGTGAAACAGAGCCTGTCATTCAAGTAGCGCAAAGATTCGAAGATGGTATTGTCATGAATATTCATCCACTAGAGGTTCCACAAGCTCCATCAATTTTTTCTCCTCCACCCTCACTCACCGAAACCAAAGCCCCTCCACACTTCCCTCAGACACCAGAAAGAATTCCACATCAACTCGGTATCGTAGAACTACCAGTGATCGTAAAAATACTAGAAATATCATCAGTTGGAATCTGTGAACCAGTGTATACTTGTTGGATAGCGGTTACGAGATTCGTAATTCCTGAAGAGGTATCATCGACCGGAAGTGAAGTTCCTGAGAAGACATGGACCGGAGTAAAAGCGATTCAAGAATCAGTCGGTTGGTTGTTATACAAGAAAGTTCCGGAAAGAGTAGTAATATCAAGAATGGAACCTGAAGATCCACTGGAAGTAAGAATAGATGGAGTAGCAACCAGATAGATAGTATTTCCTGTTTGTGTTCTTGCGACGAGTCCATTGTAATTTCCTTTGATGTACGTATAGCCTGGAGTAACCGTATCAGCGTACGCAGTATCGATTATTGTTGAGGGATAATAACTCAGTGTAGATTCGAGCTCTGTTTGAAGCTGATAATGCCTACTGTATTCTAAAGAAGCATATCGATATTCTTTTCCACTGACTGGATCTGTTGGTTTTGCTGATATTCCTCCTCTTGCTACTCCAGTCATCTTCGTGAATACTCACAGTCATACGGTTCCTTGATACCATACAATTCCTCCTGAGTATGTAGTCGTAAGATAATTATCAGGAAGAGGATATTTTCCAGTGTTTACCTGATAGACATCAAGTGTCTTCGCGATACTAGCAAGATCAGAGACTCTTGTACTATCTCTGGCTGAAGAAGAATATCCATTGAATGACAAAAAAGCTATCGTTCCAAGAATCGCGAGTATAGTGATTACTACGATGAGTTCGACGAGGGTGAAAGCGGATTTTTTGTGCATAAAAAAGCAGAGAAAAATAATCTCTGCTTAGTTTAATTGTTTTTCTCTGAAATCAAAGGTAATTTTTATTCGAATTCTTTCTGAACGAAATCAATAAAGTCTCGTGCGCCGTCAAAGTTATGATAGATCGAAGCGAAACGGATATAAGCTACTTCATCGATGTCCTTGAGTTTATTGAGAACATCTTTTCCGATACGTTTCGAGGTGATTCATTTTTTGTTTGCTGCCCATTCACTCTCAAGTTCGTTAATAATTCGTTCGATCTTATCGACATCGACACTTCGTTTATTACAAGCTGCCATGATACCACGCTGAACTTTGGATCGATCGTACATTTCTTTGTGTCAGCCAGCTTTTGTGACGAGGAAATTTACGAATTCCATCCGTTCGAAAGTGGTATATCGGGCTTCACATTTTTCGCATTCACGTCTTCTACGGATGGAAGTTCCATCTTCAGTGATTCGGGAATCGATCACTTTTGTGTCGAGATTTCAGCATTTGAGACAGCGCATGAAAAAATGATTAGTAATATTTCACTAAAAACATAATAACAATTTTCGATTTTTTTCAAATAGAATCTCATAAAAAGAAATACCCTAAGCAACCTTTGGGCTTAATTTCTTTCTATTTTTTATGTTTTGTTCTGATTGTTCGTGTAAATAAATCTGATATATTCTTGATAGAATTGCCATTATTGATCAGTTGATATATTCGTTTTGAATTTTGTCGATTATGTTTGTAAGCACATGTTTTCTGTTTATTTCGACTAAAGCATTTGGATGATCTGGATTGAGTCTGTTTTCGACTGTAGTATAAAAAGCTTCTCGAAAACAAGCACTTTTCCATCAAAGTGTTATAAAAGACTCTGCCTCTATCTCTTTGTTTGACCATTTAGTGAGTCAAATGAGAAACGACTGAAGACAAACAGAACTAACAAATTCATTATTTTTATTATTTTCGGAAATTTCCTCAAAAAGCTCTAAAATCATACCAACACAAGAGAGTTCGGCGAGATTTTGCAAGATGAATATATTTTTTTCTCATCATCAAGAATTGTTTGCTCGAATCGATTTTTTTCCTTCTTTTCAGAATAGATGCTGAGATTTTTTATTTTGTATTAGATGATCTCTAAAACAACACAACATTTCTTCACATAATTTTAAATCAGTTTCTCGCCAAAAATATATTATAAGCTTGTCATAGATTGAGGCATTATTTTTTGCTCGTTCCATGAGTATATTTATGAGCGTGATTGTTTTTCCAAGATGAATAGTGGGTTCTTCGAGCATTAAAAAAATGTCAGTCGTTTCAAATTCTTGAAAATGAGCAAGAAGAATTCGAAGTGATTTTGCTCGTTCAATCTCTCTTATATAAGTATCAGAAGCGAGAATACTCATAGCACTCGCCGCTATAGTATCAGGAAGAATAGAGCGATGAGTTGGTGGAAGTTTTCTCGGAGTATGTTTATTTATTTTCATAAAATCAAAAACAATTAGCACTTTTTTAAGTGTACTATTGTTTCGAAATAAATGCAAAAAACTAGTCTTTGATTTTATAAACAAATAATGAAAGTTCCTTATTTTCATTTCACTTGCAGATTTTTTCAGGAATCCAGTCATCGATCGCGAAGCAGTATGAAATAACGCGACTTCCAGATTTCAGTTCTCGATCGAGTTTTTCTCGAAGTTTGTTTTTGAGTGCGTCTGGCATTCCGAAGACAAAAATTACGTCAGCTTTTGTGAGATTTTCGTTGAAGAGATTTTTACATTTAAATCGAGCTTGTGAATGAAGAAAGACTTTTTTCAATAAACAAATGAGATAAAGTGGAAAAAAGAGTTCTACACCGATAGCATTTGCTCCGGCTCGTGCTGCTTCGAATGTGACTCGTCCCTCACCACATCAGAGGTCGTAAAATATTTCACCAGGTTTGAGATTAGCAAGTTGAATAGCGCGTTTGACATCGCGACTTTTTGTAGGTACCCACGGTGCAAAAGAAACAGCAGCAATAGCGAACGTAACAATGAGAATGAGACCAATAAATCAGAGAATTGACATAATTTGCTTTTTTGGAAATGAGAATATACTTTCGAAGTATATGAAAAATACGATTATTCAAAACTTTTCTTTTTATGCAAAACGAAACAATTACCACTATTTCATGAGCTCAAAAACTCGTAAAAGATTTTGCTATTCGAAATGGATGGAAAGACGTCCCCAATATCGATAAATTCGATCATCTTCATGAAGAACTTCTCGAGATGTCACAGTTACTCAGATATAAGTCAGAAGAAGAACGAATCATAATTATCCAAGAGAAAAAAGAAGAATTTATCGATGGAATCGGAGATTTGTTTTTCGGACTGTGTCGGCTCGCGAATCAGCTTGATGTTAATGTCGAAGAAGCATTTAATCTCGTGAAAGATCCGATTCTCGCGAAATATAATCACACGAACGCGGAGAATAATATCGTGAGGAAAAAGATTTAGAAATAGAAAAGCCCCAGCGCATGCGCTGGGGCTTTTCGAGGTCTCCGTTTCAGCAGAGTAAGAAGGGGCTTCTTTCTTGTCTCAAATATTGGATGAATCTCGCCGTCTTTACTGACAACACGAGGCCATTAATGCTATTTTTTGAGATAGAGGCAAGCCATTCTTGAGTCGTAACTTTACTTCCTTTCATAGGAGTAAGAGGATACTCTAGTTCCGGATCTTCACTCGCTCCAGTAAAGAAGCCAATACTTATGGTTATTCTTTTATCCTGCATGCTAGGCGATCGGAGATAGTCTAGTAGATCACGCAGATTCAAAAAATACTCATGAGCAGGAAACGCGCCTGTGTGCATATGGTAAGTTAGTACCCAGGCCATCTTGAGCGGTGCTTCGGAAAAACTTTTTAACTCTGACATGAATCTATTGTAATTCATGAGAAACCTCGAATGTTTTTGCTTCCAGCCAGATTCCCATTCATGGGATCTGTAACTAGTAACTGGATAGCGTTTCTGCCATTTTGGCGAAGTAATTTATATGGAAAATGTATATAATGTCAAACATATCTTCGTAATAAGAGCTTCCTTTGTATACTTTTGTAACCAAAAGTACCAAAAGTTTTGAAAGGAGAAAAACTCGCAGACATAGCTAATGCTAGACATTTGCACGACCATCAGACTGCTCAAACAGTTTCTCCTCTCAAGCTCTCCTATTTTCTCCCGATTAGGGCAGCTTTTGGGATATTATAAATTCCGAAGTTCCGTTTGTGGAATTCTGGATTTTACGATACTATTTTTGACTAGTTTACTTTGTGCCTCGCGAGTGATGAATTGATCAGGGGATCCTGAAACAAGTTCAGGATGACATGCTACTTCGACTTTATAGACTTTACGAACTTTACAGACTTTCGACTACTAATATATCTTCTTCACTTCCGTTCCATCAAGGAAATATTTGATAATCTGATCATACTTCCAATCCATTTGTGTCGCGAGAAATGTTGCACCGGCGCCACTAATTCCGACTCCGTGGCCTTTTCGACCGAGATTTCCCGCTGGATCAGTAACACTCTGGAGATAGGGAATATCATCACATCCTGTTTTTTTGTTGAGTTCGCAGTATTGTTTATATGAGAGAGTTTGTCCGTCCGATTGATTGAAATACCATGGTTTTATTTTATTTCCTTTATATTGGATAATAATTCCATTTGTCTCATCGACGAGTTTGCTAATCATCGGAGATCTTTGTTCGTAGCCGTATCCGAGATATTTTTGGAACACGTCAGGATCGTCAGATCAGTCATAAGGTTTTCCGGGGAATTTACGATTTGCAGGATCTATATACCAGTTCGCATAGCTTCGAGCTGCGACGAGGATGGTCTTGATTTTTTCTACGTTATCAGTATTTGAGATCTCAGCAAGTCACTTGAGATAATTTTCGAGTGGGAGTTCATTCACGACGAGAAGACGTCCATTTTCATTTGATACCCAGAGTGTTCCTCGAAATTTATTATCATTGTATGTTTTATTTTTATCCCAAGTTGGAGTTCGATCCCATCCAGGCACTTCAAGAATGCTGGAACTCAGACGAATTTCAGGAAGCCTCAGTTTTTTATTTCCGAGCCAGAGAAGAATCTGATTGGTTCCATATGGCTCGAACCGAAGTTCGATTCCTTGTTTTAAGGCTCTTGCTCGATCTCCAAGTGCGATCGTCATCGGTTCTGTCGTAAAACTTTTCACTCGGATGGAATCAGTCGGATAGGAGAGTTTGATTTTTACGATCGGTCATTTATTGAGAGTAGTATTTTGTGCTATAACAGCAGAAACTTCTGGAGAAATAATTTTTGCTTTCGGATTTTCGACAGCTACTAGACCGACTGCATACGTTGCATTTTTTCGGACGTCTCAGAGTATACTGACGAGATTACTTCCCGGACAGCTCGTATAGCCGACTTCTTTGTGTCAGAGGAGATTGTAGGTCTGATAATCCTGTAGAAGCGTACAAGGTTGGCTTCCGTTTGATGGACACTCACGGTGTCCGACAGAAGTTTTTTGGACATCTATTCCATATTTTTTACTTAGAAATTCGATGATATTTTTGAGCGCAGTTTCTTGTTCGCCCACGAGATGATCGGTCTGAAAATTCCCCATGATACTTACTCCGACAGAAGACTTATTGTTCCAGAGCGCATGAGCTCCAGCAACATAATCTCCACCCGCACGACCCTCGTAGATTTGACCGCGTTGCCCGATGATATAGTTGTAGCCGATATCGCCCCATCCACGAACTATCGCATGATAATAGTAGATTCCACGTATCAATGTGAGATCATCTTTTCCGGTCTCATTATCTTCTGCAGAATGATGGATAACTATTTTATCGACCGTTTTAGTTTTTTGGATATTCCAGACGAGAGATCGTCCATTTTCATTTTTTATAGTCTCGACCGGGACTTCTTTTTGTGGGAAGTTTGTCGCGAGATAATTGTTGATATCGCTTACTTTTTTCTCATAAGCAATGGTTGCGACCGACTTTGGCTTATCTTTATTGGCTTCTTGTACTGCGAGAATCTTCTTCCATGCAGCAGAATCTTCGTATCTGTATTCTTCATTTGCTCACCAGTCTTTTCGGGACATGATATTTAGGCTATCCTGAGCATTCGCACTTTGTGTAAATGTTGGTTCAAAGGCAATCTGTTCAGTAAAACTTTCCGTATCGAGTCCGACTAGTGTAATGTTTTGGATAAGTTTCGGATCGAGAGAAGTGGAGATTTTGTAAGAAATCCGTTTAGTGGAATCGATAAAAAGAGGCTTAGAATAGAAAGAATCATCCAAAAGTATTCGCTCGTCACCATCGACGTCCATCTCGGCTTGATAGGTTTTTTCTCCAGAAGTAAAAGATATGTTTATTTTTGAGAGCTCTTCAAAAGCAAGAGTCTTCGGAATTTTGAGTATAAAGACGTTTTTGTTTGTTTCGAATGTATGAGAATTGGTTGCGGTTATGTCTTTTTTGATCTTTATGATATCTTTGAGACTTGAGGTCTCAGCATATTCATTTTGAAAATGAAGATTTTGAGCAACCTCTTCGTGATTATAGGAATAACTTTTTTCATACTTAATAAAGCTCACAAGGGGTGAGAGAATATATCAAAGAAAGAATATAATAAGAAAAGCTGATATTTTTTTCATGAATATTTGGTTGAGTTAATTGCAAAAACTAGATTTTTTTGCAAGGAGATTTTGCTGGTTTTTTCTTATAAGTCAAAGTATTTTTTATTGCCAAAATAGAACTTTCCTCTATTTTCTAACGATAAAAACATAAAATCGTGACATTTTTTTTGCAAAATTGGATTTTTTTCAGATAATGGAACCAATAGTAGAAAGTTAAAAGTCCGTAAAGTTCATAAAGTCTGTTTTTATTATGAATTTATCAGAAGTCTTCCTACTTCTAAAAATCTAAAATCTAAGTTCTAACCTCTATTTTATGGTTTTGCGTACTGAAATCAAGGATTTCGTAAAAAAGGTACTCCTGCTCGGGGTAGGTATTTCTGTAATTATCAACCTTCTTGTCACGAATTTTTCTTCGATCGGAGGTGATACAAGTCTCTATGCCGAATCAAATGATCTTCGTTTTAAGCGAGTTGACACACGATATCTTGGTACGACAGGTGTTGCTCTTTCTTTGAATGTCGGAACTTCTCATAAAGAAGCGCTCGAAACACCAGTGAATCTTTCCGGAGAAGTGCCAGCGATTTCCTCAGCCATATCAGATGCATGAGTCGGGCGCAATAAGCTCATCTCTGCGAATATGGTCGCTCTATCTGAATACCTTAATGTCGTAAAAACAAATGTAAATTCACTTCTCGATCAATCTCCCGATCGTGAGACGACTCTTGAGAGCTTTCTCGAACAGCTTAGGCAGCGCTATAATAATTCTCTCGAAGCAATACGTGTATTGAATGCCCAAGGAAAAGAACTTCAAGCAAGCGACCAGGCGACTTCGCTGCAAATGACAAATATCAAAACCCAGCTTACTCTCGCATACAAGAACCTTGATTACGATAAGACAGAATCACTCCTCGATGATTTTCTGGAAGCAAGAAGAAAAAATACATATGCAAAAACTTATACTGTTTTTGTCACCAAATTTGTTTCCTCATATGAGAAGCTGAATGCTTACAACAAAATTTTAATGGATACGATTCTTAATAATAAGGAGGCACTCATAAAAGACGTAACCGTAGTATTGCCGGACTCAGGGAATGAACTTCTGAAAAAACTTGATCTCGTAAAAACTGAGGCAGACTGGAAAAAACTTTCGAATTAATCTCTAAAAAAGCTCCAAAAATTCTTGGAGCTTTTTATTTTCTGAAGAAAAACTAAATAAATATTGTTCTTGACTCAATAGCGAATGGTGTGATACACTAGCGTAGATTTATAATAGATAAGCAGTGTATTATGCAAGAACAACAAGACAATAATTCTGATAATATACCACTTTCTTCACTTGAATGTGCGCGTATAGATCTTTTTGTGTTCAACGTACTTCGTGCGGAACTGGAAAATAAAAATATTAATTTTGTGGAGTTTAGAAAATATCTTGTCGAAGAATTAATCTCAGAGCTGGGGACTACGGTGGATGAAATGGAAAAACGAATTTTTTATAATATCTGACTCGGGCATATCGATATCGATAAATCGTTTGAGTTTATAGATATCGTAAAAACGCGACTCGTACAAGAAAAAATAGAAAATTCTGAAATCATTAAAAAAAGAGAGGATATAGAATATGTCGACCAAGATGCATATTTTCGACAATTTTTTGATATAAAAATTACTTCCTCTGGCTTGAATCGGATTATCAAACTTGAAGATCAGATACGAGAAAGTACTTCATTGAAGGGGAAATTTTCGAAGATAAAAGGATATTTTGAGACACTTCTTCAGATAAAGAAGATTATTAGTATTACGGTTGCAGTGGTTCTTATTTTAGCGATGTGGATTTTTGATGTAAATATTAATCAGGTATTAAAACAGATTCCGCTTTTGAATTCCATTGTCGACACAGAATTGCTTGGTAAATTTGCTCCCGTTGATGAACGGGATGATTTTTATAAAGTCTTGAAAGAAAATATGAATGATAGTAAGCTTTCAGTAGGACAAACAGCCGGTATGACTATGCAGATGAAAAAAGTTTCCAATACGGAGCGAGTTTTTCGTGTCGATATTCCTCGAAGATGAACGATATATTTTCGCATAAAGAAATCTACGGATAATTATTCTATCGAGCAATGATCGGATGAAAAAAACTATAAAAAAGCACTTGTTCTGCCGATTAATATTACTAATATGAACTCTTCAGTAGTGAATATACCGGTTCATAATAATATTCAGAATGTGGTTAATGTTGATGTTTCTCGTACTGAGGTGAAGAAAAATATAAATGTAAATGTTTCAGATACACTGTTTCGGTAGTTTTTTATAACTTTTTCAGCGTGTTTTGACTTATTCCCAGAAAAACATATAAATAGAAATGGTTTGTATTTCTAAATTTTCTTAGTATGCGCTTTCTGAATTCTCGATACGAAAATGAGGAACTTACGTATGAAGATGTATTTCTTTTGCAGAATTATTTTGAAGGAGAATCGCGATTTCTCGATGTGAATGTTCGCCCCGGTAATCACTTCGGGACACGACTTCCGATCGTGAGTGCGAATATGAATGCGGTGACCGGAAAACGAATGGCTGAGACTATGGCTCGAATTGGTGGACTTTGAGTCTTGCCGCAAGATATGGAACTTGATGTCATGCGACGGATTATCGCAGAAGTTCGCGGAGCTCATATAAAATATGATACTCCGATTACCGTCCAGAAAAATGACACCGTTCGAGACGCTCTTGGAATTATTCATAAGCGTTCTCATGGATATGTCGTTTTGCTCGATGATGAAAATCAACCCATAACTATTTTTAACGAACGAGATCTCTCAGACAAGGATCAGTTCACGAAACTCGGTACGATCAAGCGCCCAGTACTCATAACCGGACACGAGGATATTTCAGACGAAGAGGCTTTTAATCATATGGATGAAAATGGAGTATCGAGTCTTCCGATTATAGATAAAGAAGGGAAGCTCATCGGAATCATGACAAAAAAACATGCTGTCAGAAATAGTATTTATTCTCCGACACTTGATATTGAAGGGAAATTTGCCATTGCGGTTGCTCTTTGAGTGAATAATTTTATAGAAAAAGCACGGGTTTTAATCGAAGATGGAATTCGTATTTTTGTGCTCGATACCGCTCATGGATATCAGAAAAAAATGATTGAGGCGATTAAGAAATTTCGAGAAGAATTTGGTGATAAGCTTACTTTGGTTGCCGGAAATGTTATTACTCCAGAAGCAACTCGAGCACTGATCGAAGCCTGAGCAAATGGAGTAAAAGTCGGTATCGGACCCGGTGCGATGTGTACAACTCGGATGAAGACAGGAGTAGGACGTCCTCAGTTTAGTGCTGTATACCACTGTGCGCTCGAAGCGAGAAAACTCTGAGGTTTTGTCTGGGCTGATGGTGGAGTTCGCGAGCCACGAGATCTTGCTCTCTGACTTGCCGCTGGTGCGAGTCATGTCATGATCGGGACACAGCTCGCCGGAACGTATGAATCGACCGGAGATATGCGTTATGATCTTGATGGACGAATGTATAAAGAGAATTACGGAATGGCTTCAGTACGAGCCGTAAAACAAAGAAACGCACAGCATTCAGCTTTTGAACGTGCGCGTCGTGAACTTTTTCGCGAAGGAATTTCTACATCAAAAGTGTATTTACGAAAGGGGAGAGAATCAGCCTTTGATCTCGTGGACGAATTCATTACTGGGCTTCGTTCCGCGATGACGTATGTCGGAGCTCGGAACCTCGAAGAATTCTACGAAAAAGCGACTATCTGAGTACAGACGGCTGCCGGTTTTCGTGAGGGAACTCCGCATGGGAAGTTGGTAAGTTAGGATTGTTATGAATTTTTTCTTGGAATAATCGATATCCCTGATCAATATACGAATCATCACCAGCGTTATCTTCCAGTCGTAGTCTTGGGAGTGGATTTTTCAGTCTTCGTACATCTCACTGTACATCTTCCATCATCTGCACATAAGCTCATCATTTTTTTGCTATCTCGAGATCCACTCAAAGATATGCCATGACATATCAGAATGCGATATTTCCGATCGCGTCATAACGAATCAATCGGCCGTTATAAATATAAGTCATAAAGTGTCGCCCTTTTGTTTTTTTGTTCCATCAAAACATAGGACATGTGGTTGAATCATATCTTTTGAGATCACAAGGTCACCATTCTCGAAACATTTTCGTGGTTAATTGAAAGGCAGAAGCTTTGTTCTGACATTTTGATTCAAGAAATTCCACACATTCCTGCATAAACCTATCGAGCTCTGTAGTAATATCCACGGTAAAATTTTTACAAACCTCAAGTTTTTTTCCGATGAGTTTTGAACTATCCGAAGTGAAAGGAATTTTGAGCAAGTGTTGGCTTATGTGAAATATTTCTTCCCAGCTTGCTTGAATGCCGAAAGTTTCATTTACTTTTTGCACGATACTTTCGATCGTTGTTTCTGGTCAGATATAACCGGTTTCGATATCGAATCAGCGGATGGTGGATACGTCGATTTTTCTCGATTTTTGCTCTTTTTGGGCAGCGATAATGGTTTGCATTTTCTCGATCAAAGAGTCGTCTGGAACAAAGGAATATTTTTTTGACTGGGAAAACTTTTGACGAATCGTCTCGCTGGTTTCAATGGGAATTTGTTTAAGTTTCTGTGTTACTTCTGTGATGATAAGAGTATAGAACTTTACAAAATCAATAATTGCTTGAGTGATTGAGGGTTTTAAAAGCGTTTCGGATACTATATCGTTAGAGTCAATAGTTCACATATTTATATTTTAAGTATAATTAGGAGGCAGTTTACTACATAGCTTTATTTTTCGCAAATATTATACTGTTGCAAAAAACGAGCATTTTCGCTGAAAGTTTGAATTTTAGAGGCCTAATATTGTGATAATTTTAGAAGTGTATGGAGTTTTTTGATTCAAGACTTCTGGCTTGATTTTTTTACAAAGCCCACATTAAGATATTTTCTTAATGTGGGCTTTGTGCTATTTTTACATATATTAATCGAGCATAAATAGCAGGTAAGAATAGTATCTTTTTGGGATTACTCACTTAAGTAAATCCTTAGGGGATCACAAGAGGTATTTCATTCATAAAAGATACTATCCATTATTTTGTTTCGTCAGGAAAGATTATTTCTTTCCTACTTCGGTTACGGGTTGTACTCATCAGTTTCAGAGAATGACAGTGACATTACTTTTTGCTTGAGAAAGTGCCCATGTCATACGTTCTTGTGCTTCGAGTTCTTTCAATTTCATATATTGTGCTGGAGTGAGTCAGAGTGCCATCTGATAAGCTTTATCAGCTTCAGCACGTTTCTTTTCACTTTTTGCACGTTCTTCTTCAGCTTTTGCTTTTTCTTGTTCTGTTTTTACTCGTTGTTGTTGAGCAGCAGTTTCAGAGAGCTGATTTATAATATTTGTTGGAGGAGTAATTTTTCCGAGTGTAACTCCTTGAAGAAGTATTGGAATATTATTTGTTACGATAAATTTTCTGATTTCTTCTGCTACTTTTGACTCGATGGTGTTAAGAAGTTCCTGTCGTGTCGTAAGGCTTGTCATGGGGAATTTTGCTACCTGATCACGAATCTCTGTTCTGGCAATTTGTTGGATATGAGTTTTATACCAATCTTTACCGAATTTTCAGATAAGTTCAGGGCTTCGTCCATCTATGACTTTTGTTTTGACATATGCAGAGAAGTCAACAGCGACGTTATCGGCAGTCATTATATCATCAAAATCTTCTGTATGCTGTTCTGGGATCATATTTACGAGGACCTCGTCGGTCGTGAGAGCGATCATTTGTGTACCCGTGGTTACTGGAGTAGGATCGACTCCACCGTGACCGAATAGTATTGGTTTTTTTACGAGTACTACTTCTTGACCAGCATCAGCCTTTGCGAGTCCACATGCTACGTTTGGAGCGAGTACTCCGAGTCCGAGGACAAGTCCTGCGATTCTAGCTCGTGTTCCAGAGAGAAAGGATTTTGATGGTTCTATTGATTTACTAAGTTCTGCATTAGTTGGTACTAAAACGGGGTTCATATTTATAATAATAAGTATTAAAGATATATTTTTGATGCATCATATTCTCGATATTTTGAGAATGAGAATCAAGTGGCCCTTGATGAGTCTATTATCATTTTTTATGATTTTTTTGTAACATTTTCCGATATTTACTGTATTATTTTATCAATATTATCTCTCTTTTAAGCCAAATAATACTGTCGTCATAATATGACAAAAAATTGACGAATCAACAAATAGTCTTATAATGTACGAGTTATTTCTTTTATATGTATTGTATGTCACTCCGAATCAAAAATGCCCTTCAGGAATTTGGTCTCAGCGAAACAGAAGCTCAGGTATATATTCTCTTGTTAAGATTAGGGAAAACTGGTGCTGGAACGATAGCGAAAGAACTTGATTTTCCGCGAGCGACGACTTATCAGATTTTAGAGCGACTTCTTGATAAAGGTGTGGCACTAAAAACTGATCGAGGAAATGTGCTTTCATATTCTGCTGAAGAGCCTGAACATCTTCTTTCTCTTCTTCGTAAAAAAGAAGAGGATATCGATAAACAAAAAAATATCATCAAAACGATTCTTCCAGATTTATTACTTCTCAAAAATCCATCGAAAGCTGTTCCGAAAATTAATTATGTTGAAGGAATTAATGGATATTTTGATTTACTGCAGATGGCGCTCGAGTCAAACAGTAAGATCATGAATGTTATATCGAGTTCGCTGCATGTGCGTGAGACTATAGAAGATGAAGTAAAACTTGAGAGCATTCTTCGTTATGAGAGTGGAGAATTTATTAAGCGACGAGTGGCAACGGGTGTATTTATGAGATTTTTGACTCAAGATTCTGAATTATCTAGAAAAATGAAGCAGCGAGATATCTTAGAAAAACGTGAGACAAGATTTTTACCATCGAGTTTCTGAGACGTTGAAACTATGATTTTACTGGAAAATGACGCGATTATTATCTCAGATAACCATCCGGTTATTGGAATTCGAATCGAAGATGAACAGATTACAAAAATGTTGCAAAACATGTTTGAATTTTTATGGAAAAGCGTATAGTGAGTCTAGAATTATGAAAGCTTTCTCATTATTACTATAATCATATTTTCGTATGAACTGACTTATTATAAAAAAACAGTGGCTTGATAAGATTCTTGCTGGAGAAAAAACCTGGGAACTTCGTGGCTCAAATACTAAGGTTCGTGGTCGAATCTGACTTATTGCTTCGAAATCCGGAGTAGTTTCCGGAACGTGCGATCTCGTAGATTCTATCGGACCACTTTCTCTGAAACAATTGCAGACAAATGCTGCGAAACATGGAGTTTCTGCAGAGGAATTCACAGAAGCGGATGATAAAAAATTTTTTGCTTGGGTACTTGATGGTGTGAAAATTCTCGAAAAACCAGAACCATATACACATCCACAGGGTGCGATTATTTGGGTGAAACTATAGTTTTTTCTTGAAAGAGTGATTCGAAAATTAAAAAATACATTAATTATAAATATATATATGTTTGAATCTTCGTATTGTATTCCGACTGAACTCGTAATACAATTTGCCGAGAAGGATATTCAGTCTATTAATAGGCAAATTATAGCAAATCGACGTACATTGGCGATGTCTTGTTGGCTTCATGACGAGATAAAAAGATTTACAGATGCAACGGATGAATTATTAAGAAATAGAAAGATGTAAGTATTACAACTTAATTTATTATTTATTTTTATGCGTAGCCAAAAAGCTTTTACACTCGTCGAACTCATCGTAGTTATTACGATACTCTCGATTCTCGGAATGATCTCTTTTTTGTCGTTTTCTGGATATAGTAGTAATGCACGAGATAGTGTAAGAATTACGGATCTTGATAACATTACAAAATCACTTGAGCTTACACTCATAAGATCTGGTACGCTTCCGAAGCCAGAAAACAGCATGGCTATTAAAAATGGATCAATGGTTACGGGATATCAAGGATATATAAATAAAACAATGTTTTGAATCATAAATATGTCTGAAGCAAAAGATCCTCTTGATGGCGTATATTACACTATTTGAGTAGATATAAACCAGAAAAAATATCAAATACTTTGATTTCTTGAAAATGCCGATTCACTTGGTTATTCTCCTGTTGATCAAGCTTATGCTGAGCCAGCTACATACTCAGGAAGAACATTAATGACAAAAGGGAATCAGCTCGGAGTCTTGTTACAGGCTAATAATCTACTACCGGTACAAGTAAATTATGATATTGGTTCCTTTACAGGAATTGATATTATGAGTACTAATTCGGGTTATGTATATCAATTTGATAAAAATATACAAACAACTGGTACGGGATCAGATCTTTCTTATGCATGGCTCACTTACTGAGTGAGTAGCAATGGATTGGTGGGATATTGGCCGATGGATGAGTGAACTGGAGCAATCATTACAAAAGATGTGGCATCTTGAAATTTTGGAAGTCTTAATGCTATGACTTGAACCATTCTTCCACAATGGATCAATGGAAAAGTTTGAAATGCTCTTTTGTTTAATTGAAAAAACGTTGTTCATGTTTGAGATGTAAAAGCTGCAAAAGTAAGGAACTCTCTTACCACCATTGCTTGGTTTAATTGGAATGCTGATTCTATCTCTGCAACTCCTTGCTTGTTTTCTTATGAATGAGGATATGAAATATGTCCTATGAAATCAAATCCCTATTACCTCACCTTTGCAGTTGGAAATCAAACACCTGGTTGGAATTATATTAATACAAACATTAGTACTGTATTAAATACTTGGCAACAGGTAGGATTGGTGTATAATTTTGAATCATGAAATATTAAGGCTTATTTAAATGGAGTGAGTCTTTTTAGTACTTGAGCAATTGGACCTATTACTTATACTCTTTCTGAAGGTAAAGGATTTGATATAGGACATCGTGATTATTATCGTTTTTCTTGAACAACTACGTATTGATTTAGTTGAGCGATTGACGATGTGCGTGTTTATAATCGGGTACTTTCGGATGCCGAGATGGTCTCAATATACAATGCTACAAAATAATTTATTTACAATCTAAAAATATTTTTAGCTTAACCGTAAGCAATCCTATTGAATAAATTGTATTTTAAGAAAAATGGGTAAAATATGCAAGAAATTACTTTCTTGCATATTTTTATGTACAAAAAATCTGCTTTCACTCTCGTAGAACTCATAGTAGTTATTACGATTCTTGCGATTCTTTCGACCATTGCTTTTCTCTCATTCCAATGATATACTTCATCTGCTCGAGATAGCGTGAGGGCTACGGATATGAATAATCTTAAGAAATGACTTGAAATAAGTTTTACAAAAATATGAAGATATATAGACCCAGATTGAGGAATTAAGGTACTAAACGATGGAGTACAGATTGGTATACAAGGCAAATTTTGAGATAATAATCTTTGAGTGATTGGAATGTCTAATGTAAAAGACCCTCTCTCTCAACTACCATATACCTATTATACTTCAAGCAATGGAAGAGGATATTCTATTCTTGGATTGTATGAGAATGATTTACTGGGTTTTGCATCTGGAATTCCTACTGCCTATGCAGCAAGTCAATATCAATCAAGCTATATAAAAATTATTGGCTCTCTTTCTGAATACGAACATGGTATTATTCTCTGAACGGGGGTGTTATTAAACACTCCTCTTCAAGAAAATTATACCTTGAATACATTTGATATTATATCGGATGCTGGAGTAGGGAAAAATTATGTAACATATGCTTCTTTTTTCTGTCCACAAGGTTTTATAAGGGTTCCTGCAAATAAAGAATTTTGAATACCTGGATTTTGTGTAGCAAAATATGAGATGAAAGATGGAAAAACATCAGGATCATTATGAGCAACTTATTGTAAATCAACCGCTTTGTGTACGGCGGGTGGTGGAGGAATTATCCCTACTTGGGCTGTAGATAAGCCAATATATTCTTCACCATATCAAAAACCTATGCGTTATATCGCACAGGGTGATGCTATAGCTGCTTGTCAGTCGCTTGGTTCTAATTATCATCTCATTACCAATAAAGAATGGATGGCAATCGCTAGAAATATCGAAAATGTTAATAGTAACTGGTCGAGTGGATTAGTCGGTAGTGGACATATATATGTATGAAATGGCTCAGGAAGTACAACAACGAGTTCATTACAAGCAAGTGTTTATGATGGAAGTTGATACATAAACCTTGATTCTATTATTCCTGGTATAAGTGATAGAAGAACTCTCTATCTTAATAATGGGGAAACTATTTGGGATTTTGCAGGAAATATCAGAGAACATACTAATAAATCAGATACTATTGATGGAAACTGATATGCTATAAGTTCATATCGAGTAAGTGATGTGTGTAATAATAATGGTTGGAGTGATCTGAGTTTTCATTGAATTGATCTTGATACAAAAGCGGAATGTAAATTTCAAAACAATTATGTCATATCAGAGATATGACCAAAATCTAATTACAATGCAGATAATGGAATGTGACGAATAATAGAAAGTACCGGAAGTCTTATACCGCAGAATATATTTGTTAGATGAGGTTCATATATGACTAGTATTGATAATCTCGTTGGATGATCGGGGATATATTCAATTCATACAAATGAAGATTCCTCGTATGGATGAAGTAGTACAGGTTTTCGATGTGTGTATAGCAAATAATATAATTTTCTATGAATTCTCTCATCAACTTCCTCTTCGAATGCCTCAATCTCAAACACATTAAGCGCTCTGGTTGGTATTATGCTGGTATTTCCGCTCCAGAAAGTGTCGCAGAACATTCGCTTCATGCGGCGCAGATCGCTTTTATTCTCGCGAAGATGGAGTGAGCGGACGCGAATAAAGTTGCCTCTATGCTTATCTGGCACGATATCGGAGAGATTCGGATCGGTGATATTCACTGGCTCGGATGAAAATATGTGAAAGAAAAACATACAATCGAAAAAAAGGTGATCGAAGATCAGCTTGCAGAACTTCCAATGAAGAATGATATTCATGAACTCATCGATGAATATGAATCATGTGAGACTCTTGAGTGAAAAATAGCGAAGGACGCAGATGTACTTGATCAAGTATTTCAATGTAAGGCTTATCTTGAACAAGGACATGAACTCATGCAGGCATACCTCCATAATTTTCAGTTCAAACTCAAAACGGAATCTGGGAAGAAAATGTATGAGCAGATTCTCGCGAGCACATCTTATGACTGGCTGATGCCTCATGAGAAGAAAGGATATCATAAGAAGGAAAATTAAAAAATTATGATTTGTCATCCCAGAATTTTCTGGATATCAAAAAGATTTCGAAATTACAGGTGTTGTTCCAGAAAATATCCGGGATCTTCCGCTTAAGCTGCAAAAAATGAAGAAATGATAATTTTTTATTCTTCGAGAGTTTAAGAATTAAATCGAAGATTCCGGATATTTTTCTCTGCCTACTTCTTACGCTCCGAATAGTATTTCTTTCGAAAAATTCTGGAATGACAGATTTTTTTGTCACCTTTTCTTTTCTTCTTCGTCTAGTATTTTTAGAAGATCATTACAGACTTCTTATTCTACTTTTTCACTTTTCTTTTTTATGAAAAAACATACACAAATCCTTGCTTGGACACTCATTGGGCTCACGATGGCAGCTCAAACCATCGCTTTTGCGAATGGTGATGCAAACATCATGCCGATCAACACTTCTAATACGAGTGATGAATATATTCCACCAGTATACAATAATAATGTAACATACGAATTCGATAAGAACCTTATCAAAGCAGAAAAACCAGCGCTCTATAAGGTATCTTGCGATAATGCGACACTTTTTAAACGTTTCGGTATCGATAATGGAAAGAATTTTACTGCGCTCGAATATAAAGAAGGGGATTACATCTATCGCGGAGATTTCCGAGGATGTTCGTTTTCTGCTTGGCGTGAAGAAGATACTTCTATGATAGATTGGAAAAAAGCTCAAATCACGGAAAAAGAAGCACTCGCAAAAGCGGCAGAATTTCTCGCTGCGAATAAGATCGCAGAGCTTACGTTTAAGCTCGGTAATCCGATCGTAACGAGTAAGATGAAAGATTTCCCAATCATGTATAGTGAAGCATCCTCATCCGTAAAAGCTGAACCAGTCAAAGATCCACAGATTCAAGAGGAAAAAATTAAGGATGATGGAAAGTATCAATCAATTACAATTGTCTATCCGATTCTTGTCGGTGGAAAAGTTCTCCGAACGACTTGGGATGATCCAGTAGGAGTTTCTCTTTCTGTTGACGGTCGAGGCATAGTTACGAGCATGACCGCGACGACAAAATTTACTCTCAAAAAACGAACTTCCGACATATCGACCGATGCTGAACTCGTGAGTTTTATCAAAAAAGGCGGGAATAATATGTATTATCCAGCAAATGGCGGAACTGCAACAGTAAAACTCGATTCTATCGAACGTGGACTCGTAATGTTTACTTACTATACAAAAGGAACTTCTGATCAATATCTTTCTACAGGATTCCGACTCGAAAGTAACGATACGAAGAATGATTACGGATATGGAATGCAAAAAAAGTATTCTCAAGTTGTGAGCGATTTTATTATCGGAAATTCCAACATGAATCTTCGTTAGTTCTCGTATACAAAACAAAAATAAGAAAAACCTCTTCCGGAAAAAACGGAGGAGGTTTTATTTTTCAAGAGGAATACGTATTGCGTCAAGAGAATTAATTGGAAAAGTAAAAAATAATGTGCTACTATTTAGTCAGATCACCGGGAACTTCTTTAAAGAAACTCGTGGATGCTGAAATACATCGAGAATGACAATAACAAAAATACATACTTCTTAAAAAACATTTATGGAATCAAAAGGAAATCTTTCTGAGATCAAACGAGTCGCGAAACAGAATCTTAAATGACTTCTCAATATCGCAAAAACAGTGAATCAAGTCGGCCTTGTCGCCATCAAAGATGACGCAAAACGGGATTTTATCGTTCGTGGACTCTCTGCGATCGGACTTGCCGCGGTAGTCTTGAATACTCAAGAAGATGTGGTTCTCGAAAATATTACCTTTCAGACAAAAATCTCAGCGAATGAATTTCCAGCTTTTGATTTTTTCATCTATGATAATGAACACGATGGAATCGATGTAGGGAAGTGTATGAAAAACGGAATGGTTCCTATTATGCCAGAGAAAAATGTGTTTTCTGGAATGCTCAAAGATTTTAATCCGATGAAGTTTGAAGGAAATGGATTTTTCTGGAAAAAGGATGACGCGTTCTGTATGTTTGAAAAAGTGATTTGTTACCTCGAAAACATCAAGTTTCCCGAAGACAAACGAGTGCTTCTGAAGAATGTAGGGGAAACGTTTTAAAGAATTAAGAATTAAGAATTAAACTCGTCACTCGCGAGATATAAATCAATCCATATATGCTAACCCAATACGCTTTGCAACAAGTGTGACTGGGAAATAAGAGGCAATAATCGCCGTTTTGCAGATCGGCGATTATTGTTCTCTTTTTTAGTTCGTTGGAAAAGCTTGCTTTTCTCTGAAAACATCTACAATACAAGTTGTTATTTCCTAATTTTTTCTTCTATGAAAGAACTTATGGAACTCTTGGTCACGATCGAGAAAAAATGTGATGAATTTACACTCAAAGTTCCGCAACTGCCACAGAATGTTCGTGAAATTCTTGTCAAAGTTGCACCATATTTTTCGATTATCTCAGTTGTTTTCAGTATTTTAGGAATTCTCACCTTTTTGACGGCGTACATCGCTTTCATGGGAACGTTTTGAACTTGGTTTGCCTATGGAATGACGATGACAGCAGGATTGTTTGGTTGGCTTCAGATGATAGTGTTGGTTGGAGCGATTTTTTGTACGACAAGATCGATTCCAGGACTTTTTGCTCGAAGTCGAGACGGTTGGCTCTGGTTATTCTATAGCCAGATCGCTTTGGCTGTGAGCGATATCGTGGGACTTCAGTTCTTCAGTCTCGTTTGAGTGGCTATTGGACTCTATTTTATTTTTCAGTTAAAAGGAAGCTATACAGATAGTTCAAAGTTAAAATGTTAAATTGTTAAAAGTGGGATAATACATCATCCCGGAATCCGCTAGGATATCCGGGATCCACCATAAACAACTCACTTATCAATAATTTTTTACCCTAAAAAAGTTCCTTATTTTCATAATTTTGTTTTTTATGAATAAATTCGCTTCTCTTGCTCTCGTATGAGCAAGTCTCCTTCTAGTCGCTTGTTCGACATCAGAAGAAAAACCAGTTTCAGAAACTTCTCCTGCCTCTAAAGAAGTAGTGTCCGAGACTCCGAAGGCGGAAGTCGCACCAGTCGCAAAGGCTGAAAAAGTGAAGGGCTCTATGCTGGATATGCTCAAAAAATGACAACCAGTTACGTGTACTTTCTCGACGAATGAAGACTGACAGAAAATCGATGGAACTATGTATGTCGATGGCAAACAGATGCGATATATAGGAAAATGAGAGATCGCAGGAAAAACAGTGGAGATGAATATGATCATGAAAGATGGATTCACTTATTCTTGGAATAGTATGATGGGAAACTCTGGATTTAAGATGAAAGCGGATCTTGACGAAAAAGAAAGTGTAGACACAAAAGAGTCAAAAGATGAGATCAATAAAGAATTTGATCTTGATTGTAATTCTGGAGTTGATTCTAGTATTTTTGAATTACCATCAGAAATAAATTTTCAGGAGTTTGCGATACCAGTGTTGCCGAAAAAATAATTTTATCTCGTCACGTGTTTATATATGAAAAAAATAATTGGGATCGGTTTATTCTCTCTTTCATTACTTCTCGTCTCGTGTGGAAGTGCTTTTAATACCGATTCACAGACAGAAAACTCTTCGGCAACCTTGGAAAAAACCGAGAATATAGTAAACACGAAAGCGGATTGTATGAAATGATGTATAACACTTTGGAAATCAAACACCAATAATAAAGATAAAACAGAAGAGAATATCAATAAGGATTGTAATGATCTTTGTGAAGCTGGTCAGGGAATACAAAATGATGATCTCACATCTTGTGATAAGTCAGACGGAACCATGAAAGATATATGTTATTCTAAGATAGCAAAAACTAAAAAGGATCCGACTATCTGTGAAAAAGTGACTTCAAAAATGTTTAAAAATACGTGTTATGTCGATGTGGCAGAGGTAAAAGGCGATCAATCACTTTGCGATAAGGTTACGGAAAAATATATGAAAGAAGTGTGTACGGATAAATTTATTCAGAAGAAATAATAGACCGTTTCTTTAAATCACCTCAATATTGGGGTGATTTTTTGTTTATTTAAAGCCAATTAATTTCATATTTAGCACTAAAACAAAAAATGTGCTAATTTTTATTTGACGTAAAAAATTTTTTGAATACAATATTTGGCAGATGGGAGGAATAGGTGATAAACATTTTTCTCAGTCACTATTTTCTAATTTTCTTGATTATGCTATACGAAAACGAAGCAAAACTTTCCGGAAAAACACTCGATATTCATCGAGCAATCGACTCGATCCGTGAGGAACTTGAAGCGGTTGATCTTTATAATCAGCGAGCCGATGCGACTTCTGATCCGACATTGAAAGATATCCTTCTTCACAATGCAAAGGAAGAAAAAGAACACGCCAGTATGCTTCTCGAATGGCTCCGAAGAAACGACCCGCAATACGATCATGAATTGAAGGATAATCTCTTCAAGGATGGAACGATTACAGGACAACATTAGAAGGGTTTAAAGTTACAAGTTTAAAGTTTAAAGTATGTGTCATTCCCGCGCAGGCGGGAATCCAGAAATCCGTTCATTTACAATTTTTGACAAACAAAAAGACGCCGACCTCCAGGTGGCGTCTTCGGATGGGGAGTGAAGCAGTGACTCGCACTGCGACTACTCAGTGAATTTTTAGGAGGCTCTTGCAAGAGCGTGGGATTGGTCTTCTTCTGAGCATACCCAGCGGTAAACCTCTGGGAATCCATCGAAGGGGCCAAGAATAAGCTCAATCGGTCCATCTTTGCAATGAACGACGATATTCATTCCCACTAGATTAAATGCGTTTTGCTCGAGCCAGTAACGAAATTCTTTAGCTCGATGTGCATTGGCGATATGTGCATTAATATCACCAGGTAGCGGTTGCAAAACACAGTAATCTTCCCATGTTATGTGTTGCATGTTTTTCTCCTACAGATGTATCTGCAAAAATAAGTATAAAATAAAACACAAATTGTCAAATAAATCATTTTGTCCGTAACGACACTAAACTAATAAGGAGGACAAAGTAATATGGATCCCGGATATTCCTCCGGAATTCCGGGATGACGTACGCGATATTCCTCAGGGGATCCTGAAACAAGTTCAGGATGACATACATTTTCATTTCTAATTTAAAATTTATAATTTAACATTTCTTTTTTATGTCTAAAGTTATCGTAATCGACCTCGGAACCACGAATTCGTGTGTTGCCTTTATGGAATGAGGTGTCGCAAAAGTAATTCCAAATGCAGAAGGTGGTCGTACGACTCCATCTATTGTCGCAAATAAATGAGGTACGATCCTCGTCGGTACAACTGCAAAACGACAAGCAGTGGTGAATTCCGCTCAGACCATTTACTCAGCAAAACGTTTTATCGGACGACGATTCGATGAGGTCGGAAGCGAGCTCAAGAATATTCCTTTTAAGGTTGTTGCTGGTCCAGATGGTGGATGTCTTATCGAATTCAATGGTAAAAATATCCGACCAGAAGAGATTTCTGCACACGTTCTTGCAAAACTTAAAGAAGATGCTGAGCGATTTCTCGGTGAGAAAGTCACTCAGGCTGTTATTACCGTTCCTGCATATTTTAATGACTCTGAACGACAAGCGACTATCAATGCTGGTAAGATCGCGGGTCTCGAAGTAAAACGAATCGTAAATGAACCGACAGCAGCAGCTCTCTCATACGGAATCGACAAGAAAAAAGATGAGAAAGTAGCCGTCTACGACTTCTGAGGAGGTACTTTTGATATCTCGATTCTCGAGATTGGTTCAGAAGGAACATTCGAAGTTCTCGCGACAAACGGTGATACACACCTCTGAGGTGATGACATCGATCAGCGGATTTTTGAATGGATCGTCGATGAATTCATGAAGGATCAAGGAGTGGATCTTCGAAAAGATCAGATGGCAGTTCAACGAGTAAAAGACGAAGCAGAAAAAGCGAAAAAAGAACTTTCTTCAGTTTCTGAAACTGAGATCAATCTTCCATATATCACAGTAGATTCTTCTGGTCCAAAAAACCTTTTCATGAAGCTTACTCGAGCGAAATTCGAAGAACTTATCTACGATCTCGTAGAACGAACTATGGAACCATGCCGAAAAGTTCTTAAAGACGCAGGACTCGCAGCAAATCAAATCGATGAAGTTATTCTCGTCGGAGGTTCGACTCGTATTCCACTCGTCGTTACGAAGCTCGAAGAATTCTTCGGAAAGAAAGCAAATTCCAGTGTGAATCCAGATGAGGCAGTTGCTCTTGGAGCAGCGATCCAGGCTGGTATTATCACTGGAGATGTAAAAGATATTCTCCTTCTCGATGTTACACCACTTTCTCTCGGTATCGAGACACTCGGTGGAGTAATGACTCGAATGATCGAGCGAAATACTACAATCCCATCAAGTAAATCGCAAGTCTACTCTACCGCCGCTGATAATCAAGATGCGGTCGAGATTCACGTTCTTCAAGGAGAGCGAGAAATGGCGACTGATAACAAATCTCTCGGACGATTCGTACTCTCTGGTATCGTACCAGCGCCACGAGGAGTACCTCAGGTCGAAGTTACTTTCGATATCGATGCTTCCGGAGTTCTCCATGTTACTGCGAAGGACAAGGGAACTGGAAAAGAACAGAAGATTATGATTCAAGGTTCTACCGGAATGGACGATAAAGAAGTAGATCGACTCATCAAAGAAGCAGAAGCGAACCGAGAAGCGGACAAATCACGAAAAGATGCGATCGAAGCTCGTAATCACGCAGACAGCGCGGTCTACCAAGCTGAGAAAACCATGAAAGATAACGAAGGCAAATTTGACGCGAAGCTCTGAGAAGAAGCAAAAGAGAAAGCTGAAGCTCTGAAGAAGATCCTCGAAAATGCGAACGCTACGAAAGACGAGATCACAAACGCGATGAATCCATTAAACGAAGTCATGATGAAGATCGGACAAGAAATCTACTCAAAAGCACAAGCTGCTCCAGACGAAGGCGTGAAAGTCACTGATAATAACGAAGAGAAAAAGAATGAGGATGGAAGTGTGGATGCAGATGTAGAAGAGAATAAGTAAAAATAGTCGAAAGTTTATAAAGTTACGTCATCCCGGAATTTTCGGAGAAAATATCCGGGATCCACATAATCAACAGAACACGATGATATTTTGTCGAAATAAAACCCAGATTCAAAGAGTCTGGGTTCTTGTTTTTTGCTATACATTTTTTTGAAACATTTGTATTTGTTGCCAAAATATAGTGTTTGCTCCGAAGTGATAATTAAAACATAATATATCGACCTCATTTTTCGAGCGCCTTTCATGAACCCATTGGATTCTTAACGATTTTCCATCAAGTATCCTCGTTGAGGTTTCCATTTTTTGACTCCAAGGTTGCAACAGTATTTCCAATGCTTCACTGTTCAAGAGTACACTGATTCATGTTGACACTTAATCTGCGTTGTAAATCGTTCGTATTTTCATCTTTTGGTAAGGAGCTATACGATAATATAGATTTGGCAAGTTGCAGAAATTTCATGCGGTTTGTTGGACTGACTTCATTTTTTGCCTTTTCTAAACAGCAATCGGAAAATACCTGTAATTTTAAATGATAATCTTTGTCATTCTCATACCGTCTTTGAACCTCCTGAAATACTTTTTCCTGCGGCCTATCGGAAAAAACCGCTACGAATTCTTCGTACGCATGGTTTGTGTCTTTCGAGCGATAATATGATTCGGCCCTCTCCATTTTTGCTAAATGTTGCAATTCTGCGGTGTCATATTTTTTGTCTATATACTTTTGATTTGTAATGTCTCGATCGCTTCTAATGTCAAAATTTAAATTAGTAAATTCATAGCGCTTTCCACCAATGTGACATATGAGCACTTTCATTCCTACAACTTCTGCCTTTTGGCTATCATTGAAGCGAATATTCATAAATCTCTCTCCTGATTCAACAGTAATACCCATATTGTAAAGAAATTTTGAATTTTGAAGACAATTGAGAGGCACTTTTAGCCCGCTGATTTTTTCTCCACCTGGAAACAAAAACAAGTCACCAATATCAACAAGCTCATTGCTTGTTGGGTTTTCGGTAAGCATTTTTGAAACTCGCTCAAATGAGGCACGTCAATCTTGCTCACGAGAAAGTACAATGTTGTTATCGGCTTTGGAGTCAACGTTGAGAATGGCGTCTAGAATTTGAGCTAATTGTTTAAATGAAATGCGCGTCGCAACTCATGCTGGGATACTTGCCTTGAGACTTGGCTCTGTAATACTTGCTTTCAAGATTTTTAGTTGATCTGGTGTGAGAAGAAAAGTTTTTGTATTAGTATTCGGAATTTTCATATTTCCCATAAAAGTTCTCAGTTCGCGCGCCTCCTGCATATTTACACTTCCGTCCTTTACAATTTCGTTGACATAGTTTTCAAAGGAATGGGGCTGTTCCTGGAGCTTTTTGGCTTCTGTTAATCTAGCTGCTTCTGTTTGCTGAATTGCTTTGCTTGTGATTGATTTTGCCTCAACCATAGCTTCCTGAGGATAATCTATGATTGTGCGTTTTGCATCTATTTCGAGAGTGTTTATATCGGGCGTCGTGAGACCATCAAGTCCGAGAAAAAATTTTGGATCAATAGGTGCATCTTTTGTATCTCACGTATTTTGATGTGAATCTTTCAGTGGTACGCTACAAAAGTGGTATGTTTTATTGTTAATAGTACAACTAAAGCTATGTAGTTGATGACTTGCTCATTTGTCGTTATTGCCGAATCGCAGAGGGAGGGTTGGCGAGTTTGGATTGAGCTCTAGGGTTTTAGTGGGAACCATAAGGCCTGGTATGCGTACGCCATTTGGAATCAAGTAAAGCGTGCTGAGATCCGTGAGAGTTTTGAGTGTAGTTTGTGATTGGCGGAGTTTTTGTGCAAGCTCTCGACAAATACGCACGTTATTTTCTGTGTTGCCCCTTTCGCTTTCCGGTAATGTAAAACCAGTGAATTTCTCCTCTTGTTTTTTATTTTCTGCTGTCCTAGTGGTATTCTTGGATACGGGACTGTGAGAAAGCTTTTCTGTCATAATGATTTAAGTATATTAATATAATGATACCATGGTATCCTATTTGCTTAAAAAATGCAAAATTTTAGAATGTTTTGATTGGCTTTTCTTTTGCTTTTCCTCCTCGCTTTTATATAATCGGGGGACTTTATTCTTTACTATCATGTATATGACACTCCCAGAAAATGCTAAACGAGTTTTTCAGTGAATAACATTTGATGTATATCAGTGGCCGCAAGAAATGTTTGATGGCAGTTTGAAGACTTTTGAGAAGTTGAGGCGGATCGATTCAGCGGATATTATCGCTATAACGGAAGATGGGAAAATCTGTATTCTTGAAGAAGAACAGCCGGCTCGACCGCCATTTTTCTGACTCATTGCATGATCTGGAGAAGAATGAGAAGAACCGCTCATGACCGCACAACGTGAACTTCTCGAGGAATTATGAATGATAAGTGAAGATTGGACGCTCCTGAATTCATATTCGGAGTCTTCTCGCATGGAGTACAAAGATCATCTTTTTATCGCTCGTAGTTGTCGGGTTATCCAGTCACCACAGCTTGAATCCGGAGAAAAGATCAAGCTTCGGAAAGTGGAATGGAAAGAATTTCTCGATATCGTCGCTGATCCGAGATTCCGATTCGCAGCATTCGCACTTGATGCACTTCGATATATCTATCTTTGAAAAGAAGAAGAATTAAAACAACTTATTTTTAAAGGAAAGAAATAATTTTTGAGAAAAACCTTTTTCTTCTCCACTTCATCTGTGGAGAGTTTTTGTTTCTTAGGAAACGAGTTTGACAAGATAATAAAATTGAATATAAATCATTTGTCCAATGGTGGATATTTGAGGAGAATCACGTGTTAGCTTTGACAGTAGGGAAAGATAATCCGGTTTTCCCCGTTATCGATCCGTGGGGCATATATCCGATCCGGCCTCACCACATCGATATTAATCGTCCTCCAGGAGAGACGTTTAAGGGGGCTAACCTCGAGTCTCAGGCTTTCCTTCTGATGAAGTTCTTCCATGCTCAGGGGCATTGGCGTGACTTCACTTTCGAGGAATTTCTGAGATTCGGATATACCCGTGAGGGAAAGGTTCATCCGTTTACTGGAACCGAGGAGCATCCGCTTCTCATTCAGTTGCCCGATGGATCGTTTGCCCCCACGCACTATTTTATCACGACGATGTTCTGTACATACCCTGCGAGGGGTTATGTTCCAGGATGATTCGCCATGATCCCTGCCTTTGAGAGCCTCCTACGGGAGGCTTTCTTGCTGTATCTAATATTAGCATCTCGGGAGAATATTTTGACAGTCACTAATTTTTATATATAGTCATTCATGCAGGCATACTTTGAGGTTTTTTAGGAGGACACCGCCATGGTGGACCTACATGCTATACCGCAAGATCCTTCGAAAGAAGGAAAGACTCTTTCCGAAGCTATTGATTCTCTCAGGAGATCAAGGCTGAGACTTTCTCAGACGATGGTTTCCTTTCAGGAGGCAGCGTTTCGGTACTGTGGTCTTACTCCTCCTCCATTCGTGGAGACCGAGGGAATGTCGGAAGCTGAGAAGATAGATGCTCGGCGCGAAAACAACAATAAATACTTTGAACTCCTTAATCAAAAAAGTGAGGAGTCCGAAATACCACCACCTACTGAATCCTAAGAGGCAATTCGCTCTCACATGGTAAGTAGAAACTCAAAAGGCCCACGCGATGTGAGCCTTTTGTTTTTTGTATTTGTTGCAAAGCCAAGAAAACCCAATACAATGCATATCGTTTGAACCTTTATTTCTTATTTTTAAGATTATGAAGAAATGTCCTTTTTGTGCCGAAGAAATCCAATCAGAAGCGATAAAATGCAAATTCTGCAGCTCTGATCTCACAACAGAACAAGCAAAATTAAAAACGAATCAACAGATGAATAAAGATCGGCTTCAGCAGGAAATGGAAAGAAAAAAGGTTTTACACAATGAGATATTGGGACGTACGGCATTTTCAGGAAAGGTTCGGAGTTATCTCCTGAGTCACGCAGATTACTATGCGACCATCAAGCAAAAAAACGATGATGAGATTATCGAGATGACAGAAGAAAAAATTCGAAAAAACAGCATTCTTTGGATTTACATTATCGCCTGAGTGCTGACGTTTTTCTGATTCGGGACCATTTTTGTTTTTGCTACCATAGTGGCAATATGGCTTCATCCGAGAAAATGACAATACTTTCTCGCTCTCAAGGACCGGTTCGTGAACTGGTCGCAATACAAGATGCGCATCTGGTTATCGGTTGGATTATTTTGTTTTCTCGGACTCATTAATATCTGAATAAAAGCCGGAGAAAGCCAGAAAATCACCGAGCGAGAAGAAGCTAATAAACAAGAAATTGCAGAGCAAAAACTGATCGAAGCGGAAAAACAGAAATATTCTCAACCGGTCATCACGATCAAAAGTCCTGCAGGACAACAGAAAAATGGATCGTATACATTGATTTTTTCTTGTACGTGAGCTGAGATTATAAAAGTAAATGGAAAAGAAATGACCGGAACGTGAGGAGAATTCTCGATCCCTATGCAGATAGAGCTTCCGATTCTCGGAATAAAAATCATAGCGAAAAATAAATATTATTCTGCCGAACAAAGCATCGCTGTCTCACGACCGAAGACAAAAGCTGAGATCGAAGCTGATAAAGTAGCGGAATCAGAGAGGAAACTTCAAGAAAAACTCCTGGAAACAAAAGCAAAACAGGAAAAAGCCGCGAAACTTTTTAGTGCTTGGGACGGATCGCTACCTTCTTTGGTACGATCAGTAGAAAACGCTATGAATAATCCCGATAGTTTCGAGCATGTCTCAACTAAGTGGGGATTTCAGACCGATAAAAAATTGTGAGATGTGTTACGGGTACGAATGAATTACCGGGGAACGAATGCATTTTGAGCGATCGTCACGAATTCCATATTAGTGGAAACCGATATGGAAGGGAATATCTTAAAAGTTTTAGAATAGATACTATATTTCATTTTACTTTTTTTATTCATTATCTTATGAAAAAATTTCTTTCCATCTTCACGATCAGTATGATTGCAGCTGGATTTATAAACCAGGTATTGGCGTATGATTTTACTGACAAAGATAAAGCTGTTATAGATCGTGCTACCAGTAAAATAGAACAAATTATTACGAAAAAATGAGAAAATTCCAGAAGTAAGTATGTAGCATTGCTAAAAAAACTCCAGACGAAAGTTGTTTGAAATGACCGATTGTATGCTGTTATTTGAGCTACGATCGACAGAATTAGTAGTACCGCTAATGTGACGATGGTAAAAAAATGAGATACCATCTTCGTAAACTATACAGGTCGATTCGAAGACGGAACGATTTTTGATTCCTCTCGTGAATCGGATGCGAAAAAATCCACCAACTATAATCCAGATCGAACCTATGAACCACTTTCTTTTACGGTTGGAGCTGGACAGATGATAAGCTGATTCGATAGTGGCGTTGTCGGAATGAAAGTGTGAGAAAAGAAAAGTATTACGATTGCTCCGAAAGATGGTTATGGTGAAGCAATGACTACAGAAACTGTTCCTTTGGAATATTTTCAAGATCGAATAACACAAAAAGTACCAAACGATTCATTTAAAGATATTGTAACGCAAGTTGTTTCAGTGGAAATGTTGAATGTAAAGGAAGAAAGTCTCAAGATCGGTAATGAAATAACTGCTGGTGAGACAACAGCAAAAATCATAAAAATTGAGAATGGCCAAGTGACGCTTGAAATAAAAAATACAGCAAATCCATTTTACGGAAAAGAATTAAAAGTCGGACTCAAGGCGAGTTTTGAGGGAAATGATATCACGATTATTAAAATCGAGGATACAGGAGTGACTATTGATATCGAGAATAAACAAAATCCGTTTCATGGAAAAAAACTTGCTGTGGGACATATCGGAAAAATGCCCGATGGAGGTAGTATTACTATTAAATCAATAGATGGTGAGAATGTAACTGTTGAAATGCCAAATACTCATGAACTTGCAGGAAAGACTCTTATCTTCGATGTGGAGATAGTATCAATACAATAGAATCAATAAAAAAATCTTGGAGAATATTTTCCAAGATTTTTTTATTGATTGACCAAGATATTTATCTATGAATAGTTCGCGGTACGGCCATTTCTCGATCGTGTGTCTGTTCGCCGGCAGAATTTTTTAGAATGAGTGCATAAGATTCTCCGAAGGTTTTTTTGATTATGTGTTCGAGTTTTTCGATATTTATTCGTTCAGAGAGGATATTGTAAGCATAGAGTTTATTGATATGGATTGTGCATATTTGTTTTTTTTCATCCATTTTGACATTTTCCGTGTGAGCTCGTAATAATTGGAGTATTTGTGCATCATGAGTATGCACAAACAGAAGCTTCTGGTATTGTTGCATATGCGATGGAATTATATGATAAGGATGGACGTATATTATATCCTTTTTTCCTATCATGCAAAAAAGGATATGAAGAATTACTCTTTACTTTTTGAAAAGTTAATTATAGTATTTTTATGTTCGATCCATCGCAGCCATCTCTTGATTTTTGAGCATCTCTCTCGCCAACAATGGCTTGTGAGAGCGTTTTTGATATCATCGTCGATCGTGGCTCGAAGTACAGTGTGAGCTATGGTCGTGTCGCAAGCAAGGAATATATCGATGTATTTATGAAAAAACTGATGCGTGAAAAATACTTTGCGAAAGCGACCCATAATTCCTATGCATATAGATTTCGAGATACCTCAGGGATTATTATCGAAGGAAAAAACGATGATAGTGAGACCGGAGCGGGAATGTGTATCTTGCGAGAATTGCAACGAATGGATTTCTTGAATGGTATCATGGTGGTGACACGATATTTTGGTGGGATACATCTCGGAGCCGATCGATTTAAAAATGTGATTAATGCTTGCAAAATTGTTCTGAAGCAAATTAAATAAAGGTTTCCTTGACTTTTAGAATTGGTTTTGTATATTACAAATAATATTTTTTATTCACAGCACTCTATGCCACTTGGAATACTAGCATCATCTTTGCCAGATTTAGGACCGGTAGGTCTTCATCATGTTATTGATTGAGATCAAAAGAAAGAAAATGTAAAAAGTGCAGAGAAACTCACGCCCACTATGTCATTAAGTGAATTATTGGAGGGTGTTCGATTTCAAATGGATAGTTCTATACAGATAAGTACAGGTGGACAAATAAAAGAAGCAGGCATAACAAATCCAATTCATTTTCATTTTTAACAACAAAAATTTGATTTATTAAAAAATGAGTGATACCTTATATGTGTATTATTCATAAACAAAAATAAATATGGGAACAAGAGGCGAAACATTTACTCTAGATTTAAGTAAATGTAATCTACCAGATAATGTAGTAATCAAAGATGGAAGAACAACAAGTGATTTACGTGCAGACGTTGCATTTAGCGCGGCACAATCGCTTGCAAATTTCTATGCGAAAGAAAAAAATAATCTAAAATGACCGTCTGAAGATGCAAAATTAAAAGCTTATCATGCAGCATTTGAAGAACCTGATTTTTTACGAGCGAGAGCAAGTGGTTTTTAAAATAATCAATATATGAGAAAAATCACACTGAAAAGTGTGATTTTTTGATTTTAAAATCAAAATTATTTCCCTTACTGTTGAGTCTAGTAATAGAATTCATTAATTTTTTTTGCATTTCCATAATTTTCTATATAATACGCAGGCTTTTTGTTGTTTAGAAATTATATTGGGGATTAGCCAAGCGGTAAGGCAGTGGACTTTGACTCCGCCATCGGGGGTTCGAATCCCTCATCCCCAACCAAAATAATTACTAATGTCAAAAAGACTAATTACTAATAAGAGCAATCATTAGTAATTCGTAATTAGTAATTTGTAATTAATTTGTTTTCTCGAGTTCATTTTTCCTGCCCCGGAAAATGGCTTCGATAAGAGCAAAAATATAAAATGAAAAGTAATTAGATTTGCTTTTTTCTTGCTCGTCCATATAATTTTCTCGATTTATTTCGAAGAAACTATCTGGCATTTACTTTTTTTCTTAAATATATAGTTCATTATGTTAGCAATCGTAGAATTAGGAGGGAAACAATATACTGTAAAAGTAGGTGAGGTTATCGACGTTGATAATCAGGGTGTGGAAATCGCAGGTACTCTTGAAGTTCCAGCTCTTCTTATCGCAAGTGAAGATGGTAAAGATGTAAAAGTAGGTACTCCAACTGTAGAAGGTTCAAAAGTAACTTTCAAAGTAATCGATGAATTCAAGGGTGAAAAAGTCCGTGTTTTCAAAATGAAATCAAAGAAGCGATACGCTCGAACTCGTGGTTTCCGACCACAGCTTACTAAGCTCGAAGTGTTGTCTATCGCCTAAATCCGTCTTAAGTTTCTATCGGAACTGTATATTATAGTTTTTCTCCGATAAAGCGCTCAAGCGGTTTTATTCTTAAAACATTTTCATGAGTTTTAAAATCAACATTCAGTCGCGTCTTAAACGACATTCTCGTAATTTGATGCACACTCGAAAGGGTTTCTTCAAGCGATTAACGCCAGTAAAAGTTCTCACGCTCATTGCTTTGATACTGCCTATCTATCCATCTTTTGGTATGACTGACGGTCTTCAACAAGATGCGAATCGTGAGATTGACGCAAGTACTATCCTTTCGGCATACTATGATCAGAGTGATATTGATCCATCATTTTTTTCACAGGATACCGGCTTTGTTCGTCCAGGAGTTATCACAAATGATTCTCGAGACGTACAGGGAAACAATCTTGTACATTATTCGGTACAGAGTGGAGATTCTCTTGGTTTTATAGCTGATAGATTTCAAGTTTCATCTGATTCGATTCTTTGGGCGAATGATCTCTCTCGAGATACTGTCCTAAAACCTGGTATGTCACTCAAGATTCCACCAGTTTCCGGATTGGTTTATACGGTGTTGAAGGGCGATAGTATCGATCTTATCTCTGAAAAATTCAAAGTCGATTCTGTAGATATATTTGCACAAAACCAACTCTTGGTAGATTCTGATATTCAGCCAGGACAGACACTTATTATTCCTGGTGCACAGAAGATCGTGCCAAAGCCAGTTATAGGCGATGATAAGAAGATGCTCGTGAAGAATGGTAAAGATGCAAAGATAATAGCAAAAAATAAACTTGCAAAGAAAGCACTCGACAAAAAAGCTCCAAAATCAAGTCTCTCGGTATTTAAACGAAGTGGTAAAAACACTTTTGCTTCAGGATATTGTACGTGGTTTGTCGCAAATCATAAAAATGTAACGTGGCGAGGAAACGCAAATCAGTGGCTCAATAATGCTCGAGCTGCAGGTGTGGCGACTGGAAGTACTCCAGTCTCCGGTGCTATCATCCAATTCTGAGGTCGAGGATATAATAGAGCTTACTGACATGTCGGTATCGTAGTTGACATTGACGGAGATAATCTAGTTATCAAGGATATGAACTACGCAGCGAAATATCAGACAACCATTCGAAGAGTCGCAAAAAATGATCCAACCATTGCTGGTTACATATATGCAGATTAATAAAAAAATCTCCGTGAATTTCACGGAGATTTTTTTATTGTAGTTATTTCTATTTACTGATCGAAAAGGTTTGTTTATTTGAGCCTAATTTTTCTCCATTGAAAAAAACGGAGATATTTTCATTCTCCTTTTTTATATTCAGGGTTTTTCCAGAAAAAGTTATATCCACACGAGAATAAGTCTGTTCTATATTTTGTATTTTTTCATTGTAATATTTTTCACCAAAAGATATTCCGAAAAAGAATGCTCAAATAATAAAACCAAGCGAAAGACTCAAGTGAACTATTTTATTATTCATAGATAATGAAAATGAAAGAATATCTTTAAAAAAGGTTATACTAAATGTGTCAGGAGATTATTTGAAGTTATCTCATATATAAGCGGTGTCTGGATGATATAAAAATCATACAAAAAATCAAGAGAGAAAAATTTAAAAAATGTTTTGACAACAAGAGGGTTTTCTATAAAATACGTCGCGCTTCCCAAGAAAACCTGGGAAGCGTTTTGAACCACTGCTCCTTAACACCATCCGATTATCCCAAAAAAGTAAGAAAAACGTACGATGGAT
>CAZZNY010000001.1:588986-920485 GCA_964655935.1 uncultured Candidatus Peribacteria bacterium | reverse complement strand
CGATGGTAGTGCGCCACAGTGCTGTGCAAGAGTAGGTAAACGCCAAGACTTTGAGGAAAAATATTTTAAGGATATAGGTGAAATCGAGTACTTTATTGTGCTCGAGTAGCTCAGTTGGATAGAGCAGTAGCCTTCTAAGCTAAAGGTCACAGGTTCGATTCCTGTCTCGGGCACCATACCTTTTGGGCGATTAGCTCAGTTGGTTAGAGCGCTTGCTCGACATGCAAGAGGTCACAAGTTCGAATCTTGTATCGCCCACCATTTATATATCCACCACTATTTGGGAATTTCGGAAGGTCACATCATCATCACACTTTGGGTGATTAGCTCAGTTGGCGAGAGCATCTGCCTTACAAGCAGAGGGTCATTGGTTCGAATCCAATATCACCCACCATTGAAAAATTTAAAAAAACTCCATTACACTTTTGTGTAATGGAGTTTTTAGTTATTTATAATACTCATATTTAAAACTCAATATCATTACTAAAAAAGAAATCAACAAAAAAACTTTATTTGGAATAATAAAGTTTTTTTGTATCATATAAATATGATAATAGTAAATTATTACAAATAATCCTCTATCGCAGTAAATAACAACAAGAATATTTATATCTATAAACCAGATGAATTATTTTTCCCCTAATAGGGGTTTTTAAATGGAAAATATTAATTCAAAACCTATAATAGACTTCCATTATAACATTTTCTTGTATTAAATTTAAAATTTGATTGTAGATTCCATTAAATATTATGGCTCATATATACCCCGTATATACGAAAAATATATATTAATTTGATTAACTTTGATTAAAAGTATTATATAGTTATATATCACTAACACATAGAACTATGGATCGAATATTTCACACAAAATAAAAGCTCCGAAAAACGCTTTTGTTTCTTGGAGCTTTTGCATACTACCTATTTACAATGGAGATTGTAGTAATAGTATATGATTTTCTGAAGCAAATGCAAAATTTTTACATTTTAATATTATACTATTATGTCTGTTTATTTAGTTTCATACGATCTGGTATGACCTTCCACTATACGTGATTATACAAATCTTATTAATGCTATCACAAGTAATTATAATTGGGCAAAACCACTTGAATCTTGTTTCTTTGTGGAAACATCAAAATCACCAACACAAATATATGATGGCTTGATCAGTTATTTAGATCCCAATGATAAATTATTTATAATTGAGGTCTCAAGAAACTGGAAAGTTTCAACTACAATTTTGGACGAAGTTAAAAAGTGGATGTTATCGAAAATATTGTAGAATTTTAATTGAATTTTTGCTAAAAATCACTATACTTCCCTTTGCACACCTGTCGCAAGCGGTGTACACGCCACACAATTTTTTTTCTACAAGCTCACATGCTTTGTCGTGTGCCTATGGTATACCTTGGTATACCGGACCGACATCACCAATCGTCTTTTGAGCCATTGGCTCCTTCTGTAGGCGATTCGGACTCTTTACGAGGACCGAAATAAAAATAGTGGCACTACCCTGCTACGGATGTGTATGAAAATCCCCTACTTGATTCAAGTAGGGGATTTTTTGTGTAATATACGTGGGTTAAATAGGTTTTGCTTGTATAGGCTTGTTAGTATTGGGAAACGCTTTATTTTGAGGCAATAGATAGGTTCTTATTTTATATACTTTTGTAACCAAAAGTACCAAAAGTTTTGAAAGAGGAAAAACTCGCAGACGTAGCTTATGCTCAGCACTTGCACGACTCTCAAGCTGCTCAAACAGTTTCCTCTCTCAAGCTCTCTTAAGTCTCCCATTTTTAGCAAGTGTTTGTGTGTAGGTATTTTTTTATAGCTTTCTATTCAATTGTTCCACTTCCAATAAGTTCATCTCCATCATACACTGCGATAGTCTGGCCCGAGGTGATGGCACGTTGGCGGTCTGGGAATATAGCTTCGAGTCGATTATCTCCGGCGTTTGTGAGTTTGACATCTTGGTCAGCTTGTCGGTAGCGAATTTTTGCTTTCGCGTCGAATGGTAAAGCTCTTGATTCTCATATCCAGTGCCATTCTCGTGCGAAGAGCCTATCGGAATAAAGATCGAGATCAGACTCATCTCAGACAATTACGACATTTTTATCGACATCTTTTTTAACCACGAAGAGCGCGGGTCATCCTCAGATTTTGATTCATTTTCTCTGACCGATGGTATAGAAGTAAGCTCCGTCATGTTCGCCAACCTTTTTTCCGCTTGTGTCGAGAATGTCGCCTGGTTTTTTGGCTATTTTCTGCGCAAGAAAATCCTTCATGTCTACTTTACCGATAAAACAGAGTCCTTGTGAATCTTTACGAGTCGCATTTGGGAGCTTCGCGTCAAGGGCGATTTTTCGTACTTCTGGCTTCGGAATATCTCCGATCGGAAAGAGACTTCGAGAGAGCTGTTCTTGATTCAGCCCTGCGAGAAAGTAGGATTGATCTTTGTTTGGATCGTTTCCTTTGAGTAAGTGACAGATTCCAGCAGTATCTTTTTCTATTCTCGCATAGTGTCCAGTCGCGACATAATCAAATCCATATGAGATAGCTTCCTTCAAAAAAAGATCGAATTTTACGAGCGAATTACAGAGAACATCGGGATTTGGAGTGATCCCCTTTCGATATCACTCGAAAATATAATCCATAATAAGTTTTTCGTATTCGACGGTGAAATCAAATGTAAACAACTGAATTCCGAGAAAATCAGCGACTTTCTTGGCTTCATCGAGATCCGTACGAGTCGGACAGTTTCCATCGTCTGCGAGGTAATTGATCATAAAGCCACCCGTGACTTCATATCCTTGTTGCAACAAAAGATAGGCAGCGACGGCAGAGTCGACACCTCCAGATAATCAGACGAGAACACGTTTTTTGGTCATGGGGATAGTTACAAAGTTACGTAGTTACAAAGTTGCCTAGAATAGGGGTAGTATATTTGTTTTGTCTTATTTGACAACCCTACCGATTTAAAATGTTTTCTTTTTAAAACAATTGATTTTAGTTGATCTTTAGATATTCTGGATTTCAGTATTTTGATAAATTCTTCATTTATGCGACCTACCACTCTTGTCCTGGTATTTAATCCACAAAATCAGATTCTTCTCTGTATGAAAAAACGCGGTTTTGGGGTGTGAAAATTTAATGGTGCGGGAGGAAAGGTTGAAGCGGGAGAGGCTATTTTAGAGGCAGCCTCTCGAGAGCTTTACGAAGAGACGAAAATTCAAATTTCTCCGGAACATTTCGAAAATCATGGACACATCTATTTTATTTTTCCAGACAAACCTGACTGGGATCAAGATATGACGGTTTTTGTCGCAAAAGAGTATTCTTGAGAATTTGAAGAAACTGAAGAAATGAAACCGCAATGGTTTGATATTTCAGATATTCCATACGAGAAAATGTGGGAAGATGACGCTATTTGGTTGCCGAGAGTACTTCAAGGAGAAACAGTGGAGTATCGATTTGAATTTAATATTGATGGACACATTACGAAACAGACACGGATTATTTAACACATCTCAAGATGTATTGCTAGTTCCTCCCAATTTTTCACCCGTGTAATAAGCGGGTGTTTTTCTTCTCTCGAGCGATTCCATGGTTGTTCCAGGAGATAGGTGCGTACGCCGTGGTTTGCGAGATCGAGACAATGATCGATATTATCTTCGACCATATATTCAACTCAAAGATTTTTACAGGTTTCAGCTTTCGAGATCGTATAAGTTTCCATGGTTCCTAGAAAATGAACATCGTCCACCAATCAGGTAAAATGATTTTGGAGCCAAATTTCTGTGTTATTTTTATGAATTGGTTGGCGAGCCGTAATTGCAATGATGGAACTTCAGGATTCTTTTATTTTTGTAAGACAGCCATAACTTCATTCGATAGGTTCAAACAAATCGTGTTTATTACTGAGAGTATCTTGATAGAGTGCGTGCCAATCGAACTGAATATGGGCCAATTCTGGAACTTGACTCAAATAATACGTGGTGATTTGTTCGTAACGAAAAGAAAGCCCAAGGAGTGGATTGAAAATATTTACCAAAAGTTCGTAACTCTTACTGATGGTGTCGTCGATGTCGATTCAGATGATTTTAGTTTTTTCCATGATTAAGGAGGAATTATTTATATACTTTTGTAACCAAAAGTACCAAAAGTTTTGAAAGAGGAAAAACTCGCAGACATGGCTTTTGCTCTTCATCTGCACGACTTGCATGCTGCTCAAACAGTTTCCTCTCTCAAGCTCTCTCATTTTCTCCCGTTTCTTGGAAATGTTTTCTGCTTTTTAGATTGCTTCGTGCCTCGCAATGACGAGATATCGACTTTATAGACTTTATGAATTTTACAGACTTTCGACTATCTCCTATTTCACCTCCATTCCTCCTTCACTATTTTCCTGGATTTTTTTGATGAAGTAATCTTCGAGGGGTTCTTTTAGGGCCTTTACGCTTTCGTTTGCGACGATACATCATTTATGAATGATAGCGAATCGATCACAGATATTTTCTACATCTGAGAGAATATGAGTATTGAAGAAAACGGTAGTTCCTGATTTTTTCAGATCCAAGATAAGGTCTTTGACCATTTTTCGTCCGATCGGATCGAGCCCACTCATTGGTTCATCGAGGAATACAATTTTTGGATTATTAATGATAGCCTGGGCAAGACCGATTCTCTGAAGCATTCCTTTGGAATATTTTGCGAGAAGCTTGTCGCCCGCCTCGTGAAGACCGACTTTTACGAGGAGTTCTTCTATCTTTTCTTCGAGTACTTGCGTTGGCATTTTAAAGAATTCTCCATTGAATCGGAGAAATTCTCGACCGGTAAGATATTTGTAGAGATAGGTGTTTTCCGGCATAAATCCGATAATTTTCTTCGCTTCCGTCGAGAGGCTGGTGTGTCAGAAAATCTCGATAGAACCTGCGTCGAGAGTAATAAGTTCAAGAACACATTTCATCGTTGTGGTTTTTCCGGCACCATTTGGACCGAGAAATCAGAAAATTTCACCCTCGAAAACATCAAGACTGACATCATGAAGAATGCGTTTTTTATCAAGATATTTTTCGAGATGACTGATTTTTATGGCGTGTACAGGATCTTTCATAGGTTCGAATAATAATTTTAAAAGCGCACCGAGTATATTGAAAAAAATTTATTTTTCAACTTTCAAAAATGAATAAATGCTATACAATGACCGAGCCTCTTTTTATGGCGTTATACTGAACTTGTTTCAGAAACACTACTCAAAAAGAAGTTTCTATATCCTAATACCAAACTTTTATGACAGCATGTTGCAACGATGATTTTATTTCTCCGTTCGTCAAGATTGACACGGAGGCGCCGCACTTTTCTCTGCCGGCGTATGATCCTTCGAAAGACGACGAGACGCTCGTTTCGCTCGATGATCTTGCAGGAAAATGGGTAGTTTTATTCTATTACCCAGCGGATTTCACTTTTGTTTGTCCGACAGAACTTAAAGATATGGCGGAAGCAAAATCAGAATTTGATCGGCTTAAAGTTACTGTTCTCGCGGTTTCTACTGACACAACCTATTCTCATCGAGCATGGATTCGACACGAGAAACTTATGGAAAATTTTCCATACCTTATGCTCGCGGATCATACCGGAGAGACGGCTTATCAGTATAATCTCCTCGATGATGATTCTGGAGTAGCTGGTCGAGGAACATTTGTTATCGATCCAGAAGGAATAGTTCGTGCGATCGAAGTAACTTCTGGTCCACTCGGACGTAACAGTGTCGAACTTCTTCGAAAAATCGAAGCGCTTCAATTTATGGCGGAACATCCAGGTACGGCCTGTCCAGCAAAATGGGTGCTCGGAAATAAAACACTCACACCTTCTATAAAAATCGCGGGTGAAGTAGCGGGACAATTGAAATAGTTACAAAGTTACGAGGTTACATAGTTACAAAGTAAGAATCATGAAAATCACTCTTGTTTTTTAGACGAGAGTGATTTTTTGCTTCTAAAACAGCTATTTTTAATGAGTTTGTTGTTTTAGAAATATATTTCAAATATTTTCTTATAGCCATGTAACCTTGTAACTATGTAACCTTGTAACTCTTCTCGCTTCCTTTTGACTTTTCTTAAAAAACCATATACTATCGTCTGTTATTCTATTAATAGGATTTTTTTCATGTCAAAGCCACAAGAGGAATTTGTAGACGATTACTATAGTGCGCATACTCCGGCTCCAGATGAGCATAAGGGAGACGATACTGCGAAAAAAGGGTTGAAGATAAAAGTGAAGGCAAAACCTTCAGCTCAAGAAATTGAGGTAGAAAAAAAAGCTACCCCAGTTGTTATGGAGGCAAAAATTATAGAGCGAGCAGAACCAAAAGTAATTCCACAACCAAAAGTCGTATATCAGCAACCAAAAGCGGTATATCAACCGAAACTAGTCTATAAACCAAAACCTGAAGAAGCTCCTGTAAAACAGGCTCCACAGTCACCGGAATTTTCTGTGCAAAAGCCAAAAGTTCGACCACAGGCTCCACGAGCAATATTTTTTGGTGATTCAAAATCAGAACCAAAAAATGAAGATACTGGGTCTCAAGCATCAACTATAAAAGAAGCTCCACGACACGAGGGTGCCAAGCTTGTTTCTCGATCAAATTCTGTAACACCAATCGTACTCGTTCGTAGACCAGTAGCGACAGATGCACCAGCTGCTGGAGGAGAAAAAAGATGGGTAAGTCAACCAAATTCACAAAACAAACCAGGATCTTTCAATGGTGCACGAGGAGGGTTTTCAAAGGGTGGTGATAAAAAACGAAAAGATACCCAAAACGAGCTCGACTTTGCTGCAAAAAAATATGCTGTTTCAAAGAAAGGATTCAAGCCACACCGACATGAGGAAGAAGATGATGGAACATTCCGACGAAACAAGAAGGCGGGCCTTCTCAAAAAACAAGAAAAAAACATCGAAGACGTAAAACAAACTTTGACAGATCGAACCGGACAAACTGTTTCTATTCCAGCTTTTTTGAATGTAAAAGAATTTTCAGACAAAATCTGAGTTCCACTAACGAAGATTATCGGGGAATGTATGAAGAATGGAATTCTCGTTACGCTGAATACTAAGATAGATTTCGATACTTGTTTTCTTCTCGGAGAGACTTTTGGTATCACGATAAGTCGAGAACAGAATAAGGATGTTTCTATGGAAGGAGCTCTGGAAGGAAATATTCTCAAACTTTTGAAAGATGAAGATCCAGCACTTCTTGTCTATCGTTCACCGATTGTGAGTGTGATGGGACATGTCGATCATGGTAAGACTTCCATCCTCGATTATATCCGAAAAACTGAAGTAGCCGCTGGAGAAGCAGGATGAATCACTCAGAGAATCGGAGCATACCAAGTAGAACGAGATGGTAAAAAGGTAACTTTCCTCGATACTCCAGGACATGAGGCATTCTCTATTATGCGTGCTAGATGAGCGAAATTAACAGATATTGCTGTTATCGTAGTTGCCGGAGATGAAGGTATGAAGCCACAAACTATAGAATCCATCAATCATGCGAAAGAAGCGGGAGTTCCGATTATCGTCGCAGTGAATAAAATGGATAAACCAGGAATCAATCTCGATCTCGTTCGTACACAAATGTCAGAACAAGGACTTCAACCCGAAGATTGGGGTGGAGACGTCATCATGGTTCCAGTATCAGCTCATACTGGGCTTGGAATCGAGACACTTCTTGAGATGATTCTTTTGACAGCAGAAATGCTCGAACTCAAGGCAAACCCAAATAGACCTGGAATCGCGACTGTTATCGAATCACATCTTGATACCAAACAAGGACCAATCGCAACCGTTCTCGTAAATACTGGTTCACTCGAAAAAGGAAACTGTTTCGTTTGTGGTGCTGGTTTTGGACGAATTCGACATATAAAAGATTTCCGTGGAAAAAATGTAGAAAAAGTGGGACCATCTACACCAGTTCTTATATCTGGTCTAAGTTGTGTGGCTGAAGGTGGAGAAATCCTCCAGGTAGTTGCTGATCCAGAGATCGCTCGACAAAAAGCACAAGAATTCCAGATTCTCAAAGAAAGTAAGAGTGTGAACAAATTCGAACTCGCATCTCTTGAAATGCTCTTGAATCGTATTAAAACAGGAAGCTTGAAACATTTGAAAGTGGTTCTAAAAGCAGAATCAAACGGAAGCTTGGAGGCTATCAAAGATGCACTCTTAAAGCTTTCTACTCCAGAAACGCAAGTTCAGCTGATCCATGCGGGAGTCGGAGAAGTAAATGATTCCGATGTACTCATGGCAGGTAATTCTCAAGCAATCTTGATCGGTTATAATGTTGGTACGGTTGGACAAGCTCGACACATGCTCACAAATTCTAAGATTGAATTCATCAATAAAAAAGTTATCTACCATATCCTCGAACGAGTAGAATCTCTTATCACAGGTATGATCGATATCAAACATGACGATGTAGATCTCGGAGAAGCAAAAGTAAAAGCCATATTCTTTACGGGGAAAGATAGACTCGTTATCGGTCTTGCAGTTACTTCAGGAAAAATAGAAAATCGTTCAAAAGTTCGTGTGATTCGTGAAAACAGAAAAGCGGGTAGTGGAGAAGTTCTTTCTCTGAAGTCATGAGTTATGGATGTAAATGAAGTGAATTCAGGCGAAGATTGTGGTATAGCGTTTAAATGAGATTCACGAATTGAAGTAGGTGATGTTCTTGAATTCTACAAGACGGTACAAAGAAAGTAAATTGATTTTTTAGAAAACTCAGCTAAAATGAGCGAAATAATAATCGCTCATTTTTTTATGCACAAAAAATCTGCCTTCACTCTCGTCGAACTCATCGTAGTAATAACTATACTCTCGATTCTTGGAACGATTTCTTTTTTGTCATTCCAATGATATTCAAGTAGTGCAAGAGATAGTGTAAGAACTGAAGATGTCGCAAATATATCAAAAGGATTAGAATTACTCAGTATCGAAAGATGAACCCTTCCTCTTCCAGTAAATGGAGTAGCTCTTACTGGATGAACCACTACAGTTACTCAAGGAACTATTAATAATTCTATTCTTCCAAGACTCTCGAGTAATGTAAAAGATGTTCTTACAGGAAAAGAATATAGATATTCTATCCTTGGGAATGGACAATACTACCAAGTACTCGCAGAACTAGAAAATCCTCTTTCTAGAAATATCTCTCCCATCGGAATAGATACTGCATATGCTGCCTCTACCGTCACTCCATCTCTTCGATGAAACTATACTTTTGATCCTTCTCTTCCTTCTCTCTTTGTTTCATCAGGAAGCACACTCTTTGATCCGAATAATTGTTTTGTTCTTGATAAAGGAACTAATACACTCTCAAATCCTGTAGGATGTACTCCAAAGAAATCACTGAGTCTTAAAGACTATGATTCTTGACTCGTCTGATACTGGGATATGGAAACACTCACTGGAACAAAGCTTGCTGATCTTTCTGGGAATGGGAATGATGGAACTGGAAGTGGTGGTATAGTGATTTGATGAACCGGATGACTTATTTGAAGTGGGACATTTTTTAGCAGTGGAAGCAGTCAATATTTTGAAATTCAAAACTCAAATTCATTAGATAATATAAAAGAATACACCCTAAGTATAGTTTTTCATACAAGCGTAGATCAAAGAGGTGTATTTTTAATCGAGAAAACAGCTTTTAGTTTAACACCAGACTATAACTATGGTCTATACATAACAAACGATGTTGCTTATACAAGCCCCAGCATACAATCCTACACGGTTGATACAGCCGGTAGTCCGATATCTACCCTTCATCGCTTTTATTACGCAACCAATCAGTATTACCAACTTACTGGAGTAACCAGTAAAAATAGCGTTAAATTGTATTTAAATGGGAAAATGGTTGTAGAAAAAAAATGAAACATTGATATGCGAACCTGATCTGGTAATTTAATTATTGGGGCATGGAAAAAACTCACATGATGAGGCTATTATAATGGTGTAATAGATGATGTAAAAATGTATAATATCGCACTTTCTGACAAACAAATCAGCCAACAAGCACGGGCATCATGATTTTAATTTTAAATACAAAAAATATGAAGTTACGAAATAGAAAAGCCTTCACCCTCGTCGAACTCATAGTAGTAATCACAATACTCGCGATTCTTTGAATGATAGCTTTTTTGTCGTTTAATGGATATTCTTCTTCTGCGAGAGATAGTGTAAGGCTTACTGATCTTGATGGTCTCTCAAAAGGAATGGAAGTAATGATAAGTAAATGATGAACTCTTCCTCGCCCTAGTAGTGCTATAGATATAAAAGCAGGAACTACGACTATCTGATATCAGTGATATGCAGATAAGACAGTACTCGGAATGATCAGTATGTCAGATGCTAAAGATCCTTTAGATAGTATTTACTATACGTATTCAGTGAATGCTTCTCAGAATAAGTATCAAGTACTCTGATTTCTAGAAAGTTCTGATTCTATTGCATACAATTCTTCTCCATTTATTGATTCTGTCTATGCAGAACCTGCGAGTTATAGTGGAAGAACAGTATTTACGAAATGAAATGCTCTGGGGATTCTTTTATTTTCTGGAACCCTTCTTCCAGCACAAGTTGTACAACAAAACATAGATACAGCTGGAACCTCTACTGGATACATCACTTACTTTGAGACAAAAGATTCTACAGCAAGTCTTACTGGTAATCTTCTCTTTTCTAATATCTACAATAGAAGAAAAGATTTACTCACAGATAAAACTCTTGCTGCAAGTGATCCTACTTTAGTTGGGTATTGGGATATGGAGACCATGAGCTGAGGAAGACTCTGGGATTGGAGTAGCTATGGAAATAGTGGATCTTTGAATGGTGGAATTGTAGCCGGTTGAATAAGTGGAAAAAAAGGAAAAGCCATGATCTTTGATGGAGTGGATGATGTGATAAACATTTCATCTACAACTCGTTCTACTAACTTAACCGAAAGCGCTTGGATAAAATCAAGTAGTTCCGCGAACAGTTATGTTTTTGGAGAAGATGGGGACTCATCATTTGCTCTTTCGATAAATGGTTCATTATCTATAAACACAAAAATTGGTGCTGCATGTAATGGGTCTTGGACTGAATCTTTTGCTACCCCAAATGGAATTATTTTACCAAATAATTGGTATTATATTACTTGGACACACGCCTCTTCTGGTGCCTATATACTCTATGTAAACGGAAATGCCGTCGCGACCCAAAATGGGTGAATGGGGGCTTTTAGTTCGTGCTCCTTTGGTAGATATATTGGTGGTATAAATGCATCAGGAGTGAGTTTAATGGGGTTGTTTCCTGGTCTTATTGACGAGGTTCGCATCTATAATCGCGCTCTCTCAGATTCAGAAATTTCTACTCTCTATAATGCCACAAAATAATTCATTGATTTTATAGATATTTCCCTTACAATACAAACAATCTGTGTTTTTATACCTTACAACAGTCTTATGTTTTCTTGAATAACGCTTTTCGATACACTTTCTTCTCCTGAACTTCAGTCTCTCTCATTGTTTTGTCAGGAGCGATTTTTACCAGTAAATGAGATTCTCTTCCGAGAATGAGATGAAGCAGTGGCACTCTATATTGTTAAATCTGGAAAACTTAAGGTATTTCAAGAAAGAAGTGAAGGAGTTCGTAATCTTGGTGAAGTAGGTGCTGACGAGATGGTTGGTGAGTTTGCGTTGTTTGATGAAGGAAATGCTACAAAAACTCGAACAGCGACCGTACAGGCTCTAGAGCCGACTCAGCTTTTGGTAATCATGAACTATTCGATCGCAGATCTCGCAAAAAAACATTCTGATATATATGATAAGATTCGAGATATTGTCAGGGCTCGGAAAGAGATGAATAGGAAATAAGAGATGAGAGAATTAGAGACTGAGATTATAATGTATGTCATTCTGAGTGAAGCGAAGAATCCCTTGTAGATGACTCTTCTATAAGGGATTCTTCATTACGCTTTGCTTCATTCAGAATGACAAAACAAGCTGCAGTTATCATTATAATTGTTTTTAAATTCACCCAAAAATCCTAAAAGATTTTTTAAAAATCTTTTTTGAACACCAAATGTATACAGTGATTTTTGGCTTGCATGCGAACAATCTGAAAAAAGTAGAAAATAGATTTGCATAATTTCATTTTTTTTATAGAATACGCGAGCTATTTTTACTTACGCATATAAAAGAAGCTCACCTATGTCTAAAGATGATAAGATTGAAGTAGAGGGTGTGGTCTTAAAAACCCTCCCAGGTTGAATATTCGAAGTACGACTCTCTCAGGATTTCTGAGGAGGAGGTATCATCGTCAGGGCTTATATCTCTGGAAAGATGAGAAAAAACTTCATTAACCTTATAGAAGGAGATACAGTTCTCGTAGAACTTACTCCATACGATCTCTCAAAAGGACGCATCGTATTCCGCAAAAAATAGTTACCCGAATAATAATTTACTTTTTTCCTCTTTCTTCCTATGAAAGTACGACCATCAGTTAAGAAGATATGTGATCTTTGCAGCGTTATACGACGAAAAGGAGTCGTTCGCGTTATTTGCAAGAACCCAAAACATAAGCAGCGACAAGGTTAATCTGGATCGCTCGTTATTACACTTTATACTTTCTACTTTTTACTCATATATGGTTCGAATTGCTGGAGTTAACCTTCCAAATGGAAAACACTCAGATGTTGCATTAGCATATATTTATGGTGTGGGACGACCACTCGCTGTAGTACTTCTTGCTAAAGTAGGTATTGAAAAAACTCGAAAAATTGACACTCTTTCAGAAGAAGAGCTCGATATGATCCGTGAAGAACTCAAGAAATTTGTTATCGAAGGTGATCTTCGACGAGAAATTTCCTACAATATCAAACGACTTCAAGAAATCGGTTCTTACCGAGGTCTACGACACAAAAAACGACTTCCAGTTCGTGGACAGCGAACGAAGACAAACGCTCGAACTCGAAAAGGTAAAGCGGTTGCTGTTGCTGGAAAGAAAAAAGTTGCTAAATAATCTTCCCTCTTAAATTTTCACTTACTTTAGATTATGACAAAAGTTTTAAAACGATCTAAAAAAACTCGACGAAATGTTCCTGAGGTGATCGTTCATATTACCGCTACTTTCAACAACACTCATGTGGTTGTTGCTGATGTTGATGGAAATGTTCTTACAACAGCAAGTGGTGGAAGTTCTGGTTTTAAGGGTGCTCGAGAAGCAACCCCTTATGCTGCTCAAGTAACTGCTGAAAATGCTGTTAACAAGGCAAAAACTCTTCACGGTGCTCAGAAAGCTACTGTATACATTAAAGGTATTGGTGCTGGTCGAGAACAAGCTATTCGTGGTATATCAAATGTAGGACTCGATATCGGAGCAATCTATGATGTCACTCCAGTTCCTCACAATGGATGCCGAAAGAAGAAAACTCGACGAATGTAATCTTTACTACCATTAATTTTCACTTTACAGTTTATGAAATATACAGGACCAAAACTTAAACTCTGCCGACGTGAAGGTGTAAATCTTTTCGGTACAGAAAAATATGACCTTTCAAATAATCACCGAAAACTTCTTGGAGGTGGAAAATTTGGGAAAATGAGCGAATTCGGTCTTCAGCTTCGAAAGAAACAAGCTGCAAAACGAATGTACGGTCTTACTGAGAAACAATTCTCAAAATACTATACAGCTGCTACGAAGATGTCAGGAGTACTCGGAGACAACATGCTCCAGCTTCTCGAACTTCGACTCGACAATGTTATCTTCAAATCAAATTTTGCTCGAACTCCGATGCAAGGTCGACAATTCGTTAACCATGCTCACTTCGATGTAAATGGAAAGAAAGTAAACATTCCTTCTTACTCAATCAAAGTTGGTGATGAGATTTCTCTCAGAGAAAAAATGAAAGATTCTCCCCTCTACAAAACTCTTATTGAAGAATTCAAAGTGTTTATGGAGAAAAATTCTCAGGGAACTCTTGCTGGAGCCAAATGGCTCGAAGTTAACCCTTCAAAACTTACTATCAAAGTTACACGACTTCCTGAAAATTCTGACTTCGATCAATCAATCGACATCCAGAAGATCATCGCGTTCTACTCTAAGTAATCCAAGACTGTGTTATCCCTAAAACTTTTTACCCATGCACATTATTCACAACATTATTTGAGTGCCAAAAATCACTCACGAAAAAATCGGTGCTACGGAATCTAAATTCGTTATTAAGCCTCTTCCAAGTGGCTACGGTGTAACTCTCGGAAATTCTCTCCGCCGTGTAGGACTCTCTTCTATCCCAGGAACTCGCGTTACTGGAGTAAAAATCAAAGGAGTAAGTCATGAATATACGACCATTCCAGGATTGAAAGATAGTGTTCTCGATGTAATTTTGAATCTTAAAGGACTCGTAGTAAAAAAGCCAGATGCAGGTATCGAATGGATTTCACTCAAAAAAAATAAAGCCGGAGTTATAACTGCTGCAGACATAAAAGTCGGAGGTGGTATAGAAATTCTTAATCCAGAAATGTATATTACTGAAATCGACCGAGATGGATTCGAACTCAACATGGAAATTCGAGTTGAAAAATCTGTTGGTTACCTTTCAGTAGAGAAAGCAAAAGAACGAGAAGAAGACGTAAATGTCCTCGTGATCGATGCAAACTTCTCACCAGTCGTAAACATTCAATATGAAGTAGTTGATTCTCGTTTTGGAGAGATTACTAACCTCGATGCTCTCGAGATGGTCATCAAAACAAATGGAGCGATTACTCCACAGGATGCATTCAAGTTTTCAGCTGATATGCTCAGAAGTTACTTTGGACTCTTCAACGAAGAAGGTCTTCAAGTAGAAGGTGAGTTTATCGGAGACATCAAAGCTCTTCTTGAAAAAGAAAAAGCTGAGATTAAGACAGAACTTGAAAAAGAAACGTACACTCCAATCGAGATTATGGGACTCTCACCACGAACGCTCAATGCACTCGTGAATGGCGCTATCCTCTCTATCGAACAACTTACAAAATGTACAGAAGCAAAACTTTGCTCTATCCGAGGTTTCGGTAAAAAAGCAATGGTTGAAGTCAAAGACTCACTTCGTGAGCGAGGATTTAAGCTTCTAGGAGACGACTAATATTCAGACTTTTATTCTAATTTTTTACTAGTATTCCCGTATGCGACACCGAGCAAAAAGACTCATCACTTTGAGCGGTAAATCATTTACCGAACGAAATGCTATCATGCGAAACTTGCTGACATCTTTCTGTCTTCACAAGTCTCTTCAAACAACTCAGAAAAAAGCAAAGATGCTTGCTCCAATGATTGAAAAACTCATCAATGTGGTCAATACAAAAGATGAACTCAATGCTATTCGAGCTGTTATGCAACTCGTTTATACTGAGGCTGCTTCTCGTGAGCTCTTTACAAACATTGCTCCTCGATTCAAAGAGCGAAAAAGTGGTATGACTCGAATTACTTCGATCAAATACCGAGCTGGAGACAGCGCAACTCTTGTTAAATTAGAGCTTGTTGACGCATAAATTGACACAAAAGACTTTCTAGATTCTAATTTTTTACAGTTCTCGTATGAAAACGATAATGCCAAAGCAAATAACAGGTGCTACACGAAAATGGTACCTCATCGACGCTAAAGATAAAACTCTTGGTCGTCTCGCGACTCAGATTGCTACCCTCTTGCGTGGAAAAAATAAAGTAGATTTTGCACCTCATGTAGATAACGGAGACTATGTCATCGTTCTCAATGCTGCAAATGTACGTGTTTCTGGTAACAAACTCGAAGATAAGCTCTACCATACTCACTCTGGATTTATGGGTGGTCTTAAGACAACAAATCTTCAAGACTTGAATATCCGAAAACCAGGTAAGGCTCTTGAGCTTGCGGTAGTAGGAATGCTCCCAAAAACAAAACTTCGAAGCGATATGATCGCACGATTGAAGCTTCAACTCGGTGAAGTTCACCCATATGAAGCTCAGACTCCCATAGTTCTAAAATAATTTTTACTCGTTATTTCGCTTTCATTATATGTCTACGAAGAAACTATACACCTATGCTGTTGGACGACGAAAGACTGCGGTTGCTCAGGTTCGACTCTTTGCTGGTGAAGGATCAAATATTATCAATGGTCTTCCATTCGATGAATTTGTTCACCGAAGTGACTTGTTTCAAGCTCTCTTAAGTCCATTCAAAGCAACTGCTACTCAAGATAAATTTCATTTTGAGGTAAAGGTTGTCGGATCAGGAGAAAGTGCTCAAGCGCAAGCTATATGTCATGGAATTGCTCGTGCTATCACGGCTCACACTCCAGAACTTAAAGCTACTCTTCGTGCTGCTGGACTTCTCACTCGAGATTCCCGTCAAGTTGAACGAAAGAAACCAGGTCTCCACAAAGCTCGAAAAGCAAGTCAATGGTCAAAACGTTAATCGTTTTCATTTCTCATTTAGCATTTCTAATTTTGCATTTCTATTATGCCTACAATAAATCAGCTCATCCGTGCTCCACGAAAAGACAAAACTCGAAAGAGTAAGTCTCCAGCGCTTCAAAAGATTAAAAATACCATCAAAGGTGGTATTCAATCTTCTCTTGCATGTCCTCAGAAACGAGGTGTATGTACTAAGGTATATACAATGACTCCAAAAAAACCTAACTCAGCGCTCCGAAAAGTTGCGAAGGTTCGTCTTACGAATGGATACGAGGTTATCTCTTATATCCAGGGTGAAGGACATAATCTTCAAGAGCATTCCGTGGTTATGATTCGTGGAGGTCGTGTAAAAGATCTTCCGGGTGTACGATACCATATCGTTCGAGGAGTTCTCGATACACAAGGTGTAGAAAAACGACGACAGAGCCGAAGTCTCTACGGAGCTAAACGACCAAAAGTTAAGAAATAATATTCAATTTTTACAGTAATTTACCGGTAATTCTACCGTCTACTATTAATTTTCACTATTCCTATGAGTACGAAAGGAGTAATTCTTCAGCCAAATATCAAAAGCCCACGACTCGCTAAATTCGTGAACTATGTTATGAAGTGTGGTAAAAAATACCTTGCACTCAAACTAGTTGGTAATGCTTTTGAAATCATCAAAGCAAAAGGTCATAAATCTCCAGAAGAGATTTTTGAAAAAGCTCTTGAAAATACTATGCCAAAAATCGAAGTTCGTCCAAAACGAGTCGGAGGTTCCATATACCAAGTTCCACAAGAAGTAACTATCAAGCGTCAGCTCGCTCTTGCTGCTCGATGGATTCTTGACTCAGCTCGATCACGAAAAGGAGCAACTTTCTCAGTAGCTCTCGCTCAAGAACTTATCGAAGCATCTGAAGAACAAGGAAATGCTATCAAAAAGAAACTTGATGTTTATAAGATGGCTGAAGCAAATAAAGCATTTGCTCGATTTGCGAACCGATAAACCGCTTTGCGGAATTGAAAATTATAAATTATAAATTATAAATGCATAAGTGTTTTAATTTATAATTTCTCATTTAACATTTATAATTTCATAGTTTATGGCACATAAGAAAGCCCAAGGATCCACCAGTAACGGTCGCGATTCGGTCTCAAAACGATTAGGAATCAAAGTTTTCGGTGAACAACCAGTTCTTGCTGGAGGTATTATCGTTCGACAGAAAGGTAATAAATTTTGGCCAGGAAACAATGTTTCTCAAGGAAAAGATTTTACTCTTTTTGCTCTTCAAGCTGGAAAAGTTCAATTCGAAGAAAAACGACGAGTACGATTTGACGGTAGTGTATACCGAGATATCTATGTTTCTGTTGTAGCATAGTTTGAATTGATTTTAACTTCAAATCAAATAGAATGGATGAAATAATATTTCGTCCATTTTTTTATGCACAAAAAATTTGCTTTCACCCTCGTCGAGCTCATCGTAGTAATAACAATACTTGCTATACTCAGTACAATAGCTTTTTTGTCATTCAATGGATACGCTGCTTCTGCAAGAGACAGTGCGAGACTTACTGACTTAGATAATCTTGCAAAAGCATTAGAGATAGCCGTATCAAAAACAATAACTCTTCCAAGACCCAGTAGTGCAATAACTCTTACCGCATCTGGAACTCCTATCTGATACCAATGATACGCAGATAAATCAGTACTCTGAACCATCAATATGTCAGATGCAAAAGATCCAATAGATGGAGTGTATTATACCTATTCAACCAATGCCTATCAAAACAAGTATCAAGTACTCTGATTTCTCGAGAATGCAGATTCGATTGCATATAATACTTCCCCTCTCATTGATCCAGTCTATGCAGAACCTGCAAGTTATACTGGAAGAACGATAGTAACAAAAGGAAATGGACTTGGAATACTACTCGAATCTACAAAACTTCTTCCGGTTCAAGTGGCACAACAAAACATAGATACAGCAACCACAGCAACTGGATATATCTCATACTTTGATAATAAAGATATTACTCCTACTCTCACAGGTAATCTTCTCTTCTCCAGTATCTACAACAGAAGAAAAGAACTTCTCCAAGACAAAACTCTTGCACAGTATGATCCAAGTCTCGTATGATATTGGGATATGGAGACCACAGCAGGACCAAATTTGAAAGATTGGAGTAATTATCATAATGATGGGAGTTGTTATAACTGATGAAGTTTAGTAAATTGTTGAATTGTTTGACAATGACCACAGATAGCTCGAGGAGCATGAAAAACAGGAATGGCGACGATTTTTGACTGAGTAAATGATTTTGTGGACGCAGGAGTTATCTCTATGGGGAGTGGTGATTACACTATTTCTACTTGGATATCTCCTTCTGATTGGAATACAAGAGAACAAGACTCGCCGATTTACAATGGACTATTTATTTTATACCATCGTGGTAGTACGGCCGGAAGAAAAGTATTTATTATGACAAAGCTGGTAGAAAATGTTTATCCAGCTGATTCATCATGGGCTTATTGGGGTGCGACAAAAACACTATCAGACATTCCAGATAATATTTTTTATCACCTTGTTGGTGTAAAGAGCGGAAATAAACTCATAATGTATGTTAATGGGGTAAAAGAAAGAGAAACGACGGCCCTCTTGGGATATACAGTTAATACGGCCAGTTTGACTAATTTTTGGATTGGAAAGAATACTTGGAATACTTTCAAGGGTGGAATTGACGAAACTCGCGTTTATAATCGCACTCTTTCAGATTCAGAGATCTCCGCTCTCTATAATGCCACAAAATAAAATCCCACAAGTTCCATTTTGCATTTAGCGGTTTGTTCATACAATGCACCCGTATTATCCTTTTCTAGATTGACATGAGAATTTTAAAATATGCCGTAAAAAACATTGTTCGTAATGCTTTTCTTTCGCTCTCTTCGATCGGAGTCATCGCTCTTATTGTTTTCTTTATCAATATCTTGTTGTTCGTAAATTTTGCGACTCATACGATGATTGATAATGTAAATAAGCGAATTTCTCTTTCCGTGAGTCTTAAGCCGTCTTTTACTGACACGAATTCGACTGTGATCGAGCTTTTGAGCGATCTTAAGTCTCTCAGTAAAGACCTTGAAGTAAAATTTGTCTCATCGAAAGACGCTCTGGAAATCCTAAAAAAACGTGATCCGGAACTCGTAAAAGTAATCGAGAACGATACAGAAAATCCTCTTCCTGCAACTATCAGTATACGAAATATCAATCTCGATCAGTATGAAATGATCGACAAGATTATAAGGGAGCACAAGATGGCAATCGTATATGACGAACAGAAATCGAAAAAAAGCCTAGTCGATTACAGGGCTCAGTTTGATAAGATTCAGTCGCTCACGAAAGTGTTAGAAAATATTAGAGTCTGAGTATTCGCTATTATTGTATTTTTCGTATTTACCGTATTTCTTGTGGTCTATAGTATTATCGGAAATTTTGTATTCTATTATCGTGATGAGATTAAGATAACGAAGTTAGTATGAGGAAATAATGCGTTCGTTTATGGTCCATTTAGTCTTCAGTGAGCTCTCTATACCTCGATTGCTTCCATGACTAGCCTTTTGATTTTCGTATACCTTATACAGATTCTGTCTACTCCATTATTTGATGATCCGAGGTTTGTCTGAAATTTTCTTGCGTTTACGATGGTATATTTTGTTATTGAAATAATTGGAATGTTTCTGATAGGATTAATCAGTGGATTTCTTTCTTCAATTCGTTTTGTATCACACACATAAATGGTATATCAACAACAATTTCAAGCCAAAAACTCCGTATATTAAAAATTTCTTAAAAAAAGTTTTGCAAAAAAAGCAAATAATCATATACTACGCCACGCATTCGGTTTTGGAGCCATAGCTCAGTTGGTTAGAGCGTCCGCCTGTCACGCGGAAGGTCGCGAGTTCGAGTCTCGTTGGCTCCGCCATTGCAACTTTCTCGCTTCGTGTGGTTTGGACAAAAAAGTTGATCAACAAGCAGAATGCTATCGTCTATTTTGGTTTGGGGACTTAGTTCAGTTGGCTAGAACGCCTCGTTTGCACCGAGGAGGTCAGGAGTTCGACTCTCCTAGTCTCCACCATTTTTTTATCTTTATTGGCTTTTAAGAGACGAAGAAGCCGGAATACTAATTTAATTGTTATGGCAAAAAGTAAGAGGCCACATCAGCTCAACCACTCTGTAAAGGTTAAGGGGCCGAAATCTGGTGATAAGATAAAGAACACCATCAAGCATTTTCAGAAACTACGAGCTCGCGTTACGACTGAAGGGGAAACTCTTTGGCTCAAAAATGCACGAGAGATAGTTCTTGTGAAGCTTCGAAAATACTCCATTAATCCTAACTCTCTTTAGTATTATGCCACGACTTACTAGCAAAGCGCACAAGAAAATTCGCCGAGCAATCGGAACAATTACAAAGAAAATGAAAAAATTACAAAAATAGTTTTTGTAATTTCAGTTTTTTGCTTATTATTTGTACGCTTTTTGCGTAAAACACATTATTTATTTTTTTTAATTTTTACTTTATATGGCAACTTTTGATCGTTCTAAAGCACACATGAACATCGGAACCATTGGTCACGTTGATCATGGTAAGACCACTCTTACTGCGGCTATTTCTATCGTTATCTGAAAGAAATTCGGAGGAGATGTAACAGAGTTTAGTAAAATCGACTCAGCTCCAGAAGAGCGAGCACGAGGTATAACTATCAACACTGCTCATATCGAATATTCTACAGGTACTCGTCACTATGCACACGTTGACTGTCCAGGACATGCTGATTATATCAAAAATATGATCACTGGTGCTGCTCAGATGGACGCTGCTATCATCGTAGTTGCTGCTACTGACGGTCCTATGGCTCAGACTCGAGAACACATTCTTCTTGCTCGTCAGGTAGGTGTTCCATACATCGTTGTTTACATGAACAAATGTGATATGGTAGGTGATGCAGAAATGCTTGACCTCGTAGAGATGGAAATCCGAGAACTTCTTTCTAAATATGAATTCCCAGGAGACGATACTCCAATTATCCGTGGATCAGCTCTCGTAGCTCTTGAAAATCCTACTGATATGGACAAAGAATGGGGAGCTAAAACTATTATCGAACTTTTCGATGCTATCGAAAAATTCGTTCCAGTTCCAGACCGACCACTCGACAAACCATTCCTTATGCCAGTTGAAGATGTATTCTCAATCAAAGGTCGAGGTACAGTAGTTACTGGTAAAATCGAACAAGGTATCATCAAGGTTGGAGACTCAATCGAAATCGTTGGAGTGAAAGATACTCAAACTACAGTAGTTACTGGAGTTGAGATGTTCCACAAACAACTTGACCAAGGTCAGGCTGGAGACAACGCAGGTCTTCTTATCCGAGGTATCGAACGAGAGCAGGTTGAGCGAGGACAAGTTCTTGCAAAACCAGGATCAATCAAACCACATACTAAATTCGAAGCTGAGGTATACGTACTTACAAAAGATGAAGGTGGACGACATACTCCATTCTTCAAAGGTTACAAACCTCAATTCTACTTCCGAACTACTGACGTTACTGGTGCAGTAGAACTTCCAGCAGGTGTTGAAATGGTTATGCCAGGTGATAACATCAAGATGGTAGTTGAACTCGGTCAACCTATCGCTATGGAACCAGGAGTACGATTCGCTATCCGTGAAGGAGGACGAACTGTAGGATCTGGAGTAGTTGCTAAGGTTAACGCTTAATTGTACATTCATACATCCAGTCTCATGAAAGTGGGACTGGGGAATGAATGGGCAATCCCCATATATTTAATTACTAATGTTCTTTACCATGCCTGGAACGAAGAAGACTGGAAACATCCGAATTACTGTTCGTGCGTTTGAACACAAACTCATTGACGAAGCGGTAAAAAAGATCGTTTTGACTATTAAGGATTCTGGAGCGACTGTTGTCGGACCGATCCCACTTCCGACTAAAATCGAGAAAGTTACTGTTCACCGATCTACATTCGTTAACAGTGATGCACGAGAACAGTTTGAGATCCGACGACACAAACGTCTTATCGATATCACTGATTCTACGCCAAAAACTCTTGAACTTCTTCAAGGCATCAATATTCCTGCATGAGTAGGTGTTGATATTAAAGTTATGTAAGAAAAAGCTATAAGCTTTAAGCTCTAAGCAGCAAGCATATGTTTTTCACTTGAATGCTAAAAACTAACAACTATTAACTAAAAAACTTATTTATGTCTCGCGTCTGCCAACTTACCGGAAAGAGAACTGCTACAGGAAACAATGTTTCTCACTCAGTTCGTCGAACAAAACGAAAGTTCCTTCCAAATCTTTTCATGAAGAAAATCAAAGATCCAGCAACTGGTCTTGTTTACCAGGTTCGCCTTTCAGCAAAAGCAATTAAGACTCTTAAAAAACAAGGAGTTCTTTAATAATAGGTAGCAAGCTTGCCTTGCTTCCTTTTTCTTTTGCCCGGGTGGTGGAATTGGTAGACACGCAGGACTTAAAATCCTGTTCCTCTGGAGTACGGGTTCGATTCCCGTCCTGGGCACCACCTATGAAATGATAAATGCTAAATTATAAATGCTAAATTAAATGATAGTTCCTTTGGATTTATAATTTAAAATTTATAATTTAAAATTTCCTTTAGATTTATAATTTATAATTATTTCAGAATATGTTAATGATTCGATTATCACGAGCTGGACGAGAAAATCTCGCATTTTTTCGTATCGTTCTTACTGAGAAAACTGCTGCCGCAAAACACGGTTACAAGCAAATTCTTGGTTTTTACAACCCACACACGAAAGAACTTAAATTCGATAAAGAAGTAGCTCAGAAATACGTTTCTACTGGAGCTCAATATTCAGCAAGTCTTAAAAAGATTTTAGAGAAAAATAATCTTATCTAATTTGTTTTCAGATATTCTCGATTGACTTATCAAAAATACAACCGTATTTAAATAAGTAATAGAGATCAAGACAAACTTTATTTATCTTATTTTTATTGATTATGGCTTCTTCAGGTATTGAATTTCTTACATATATCGTTACTTCTCTCGTAGAACACAAAGACGAAGTAATGGTAGAACAAAAAGAAGACGAACTTGGAACACTTCTTACTCTCAAGGTAAATAAGGATGATATGGGAACAATCATTGGTAAAGATGGAAAAACCATCAATGCTATTCGAACGGTTCTTCGAGTATTTGGTTCTAAGATGAACATTCGATTGAATCTTAAGGTTGTTGAATAATTGTTTTTCAGAGAGTGCAGGTACTTTTTAGCAAGTATCTGCACTTTTTTAATACTTTCATTTTACTTTTTCCTGGTTTTTATTATAGTGGTGGCAACTTATAGATAAAAGAATCATACTAAAAAACGCTTACTATTAGTCATACTACTCATGTTAATTGAACTTTCAAATTTTGTAAACACTGTACATGCTTCAGATTATACCACTTCAGGATCTATTATGGGTGGTACAGTATATAATCTAGAAGATGTCATTCGTGTTTCTATTGCCATTGTAGTACTCGTAGCAGGTATGCTATCAGTGTTTTTCATTGTATGGTGAGGAGTGATGCTTATTCTTTCAGGATGAAAAGAAGACAAGGTTAAGCCCGCAACCAATTCTATTCGATATTCCGTTGTCGGTTTGATCGTAATAATTGTTTCTCTTTTCGTCGCACCAAAACTCTGAGATCTTCTCGGTCTCAATGTTTCTTCCTATATTTCCCCTCAGGTAATATTTAGAACCATAAAAGATCTTTCGACAAAGATCTTCGGTGCAAAAGATGATATTAATTTTGATTCCGATACTTCCGGATGAAGTACAGGAATCGATCAAGATTTCAATAATCTCTAAAAAAATAACTCCCGATCGGGAGTTATTTTTTTAGTATGAATTTTAGGATTCGTTCAGAAACTTTGTGTTTTTCGTTGATACAATCATAGTAATTATATTGATTCCACTGAAGTGTAAGAAGATTTCCTGTTTTATTCCACGTAAATCCATCGACAAATCCTGGTGACAGGATTTCATTCGTGTCTGATGAATTGATAGCGGAAGACCAATCGATTATCGTACCGGAGTATACAGAAGAGCTTGTGAGATTATGAGGAAAATCGATTCCAGACTGAACAACCTTTAATGCATTTCCAGAAGCCGTCTCGAGACGATTATCTCCTTTTGTGAAATAAGGAATGATATGACTATACTGAATCGTACTTCCTGAATAAAAATGTAATGTGAGTGTATGTGAACCGGTATTTGTTGGTACATTGGCAAGATTGATGAGTTTGATCGTGTAGGGATTTCCAGATATAACACTTTGAAGAGAATCAAATTCTTGAATGAGCCCAGTGCTGTATGGTTGAGTCGTTCCAATAGGAGTGAATCCAACCACATCGATATCTCCAGCAGAAAAAACCCCCGTTTCATCGTAGGTTACAGAGAGAGAATCAGTATTGAATGTTTTGTTTGGTGTAAGAGTAGTGGTAAGAGACGAGCTGGTTCACTCGCCATCTTTGTATTCCAATATTTCTCCACGCCCTGCATTGGCGATCAAAAGACTCGCGCCAGAGAGGATAATGTCGGTTGGTAGTAATATGCCATTTTTCGCATTCAAAAGTTCTGATATTTGATGAGAAAGTGTGTTATAGAGAAGGATTCGATGATTCAAGGTATCGGCTATGTAGATGTTGTTTCAGTCTTTTACGAAAGCACTTGGTTGGTTGAGCTCTGTTTCCGTGGCAATCGATCCTAGTCTACCTCCAGGATAACTCGTTCCTACGATCATGGTACTACCAGAATAAAGTGCATTTCCCGTATGGCTGAGAGCGTATCATCCAGATATTTGATGAGAAGTGGTGGGAATATATTCACGCATCGCCAATTTATATCCTGTTCCACTAGCATTTTGCGATCAAGAAAAATTATCACAAATACCCGTTGTGTGTTTGAGTCCCAAAAATACAAAAGGGAGACCATTCTCTTTTTTCAGAATAATACCACTTTCATAAGATCAAAAACTACTTCCAGAAGAAATAAGTTCTTCGGTAGTATCGAGCGAATCGATAATATTTTTTTGAAATTCATTCCAGATGCTTAATTCTGTAAGAATCTTCTCTTGTTTAATATTCTGTCACATGTTGCTCGATACAAAAACAAGAACCCCGATAAATAGGATTGCTGAGATGGTCACAGAAATAAGAAGCTCCACAAGAGTAAAACCGTGTATCTGAAATTTTTGGTTCGAATGAGAAAAAATCATATTGTTTGTGGTTATATTTTGAATTGTATTTACTTTTTTCTATTTGCAAAATAAATGCTGATATGGTATCGTAGTGATGATAAAAATAATATCGTTTTGTATGACACCAACCATATATTCCATCGTTGCTGAACAAGAAGAGCTCATTCCAGTAGGAGAGAGTTTGATTGCTTATATTCAAGCACCAAGTTTTGAAGAGGCTATCACAAATCGTGAAATTTTTTCTGCCACCACCACAATTCTTACTTATCAACAATTAAGCTTTTTGCGTGATACTATCTTTTCTACCCGAAGTGAATTCGCTGGAACGGAGCGCATGAGGATGCTCGAAGCATATGCCCTGACGAGAAATGCGGCAGATGCAAAACGAATGGAATTATATCAAGTGGGATAATGAGAGGGTTTTCCCCGAAAAGAAGACAAGAAAAGGTTAAAAAAAAGTTTGTAAAAAATGGCAAAATGCGTATACTTGTGAGGTCAAAAACTTCGCATTAAATACGCCTTTTTAGTATCTTTTTTTGTTTTATACCTATGTCAGACTCTTTGGAATTAGAAGATATTTCTGAAAGCCCTTCTGAAAACATTCCTGAAGGAACAGAAACTCCTATAGATATCACAAGAACTTCTCTCTATGTCGGAGATTCCGATCGATCGATCGCCGATGAGATGGAAAAGTGTTATATCGAATATGCCATGTCGGTAATTGTTTCTCGAGCACTTCCAGATATTCGTGATGGTCTGAAGCCAGTTCACCGACGAATCCTCTATGCTATGCACGAAGGAGGACTTCGAGCGAGCTCGAAGTATCGTAAGTCGGCTCGTGTCGTCTGAGATGTACTCGGAAAGTATCACCCACATGGTGATAGTTCTGTTTATGAGGCCATGGTTCGTATGGCGCAAGATTTTTCTATGCGTTACCCACTTGTTGATGGTCAGGGTAATTTTGGTTCTATGGACTGAGATAATGCTGCTGCAATGCGTTATACTGAAGCAAAAATGGCGAAAATCACAGAGTTTATGCTTGCCGATATTGATAAAGATACTGTTGATTTCCGAGATAATTATGATGCATCTACTCAAGAACCAACTGTTCTTCCAGCTCGACTTCCAAACCTACTCTTGAACTGAGTTTCCGGTATTGCAGTTGGTATGGCTACAAACATTGCTCCACATAATCTTCGGGAACTGGTAGATGCACTAACTTTCATTATTACTCATCCAAATCCTGAACTTATTACTGTTGAAGATCTTCTTGAATTCATCAAAGGTCCAGATTTTCCAACCGGAGGTATTATCTATAACCGAAAAGATATTCTTAATGCATATGCGACGGGAAGAGGAAGTATTATTCTCCGAGGACGAGCAAATATCGATGAACTCAAAAGTGGAAAAAAGGCAATCATCATTTCAGAAATTCCATTTCAGCTGAATAAATCTACATTTGTCATGAAGATTGCTGATCTTGTCCGAGATAAGATTATTATAGGAATATCAGATATTCGTGATGAATCAAACAAGGATTCTGTTCGTGTAGTGGTTGAACTCAAAAGAGATGCTTTCCCAAAGAAAATCTTGAATCAACTCTATAAGCTCACTCCACTTCAGACCAGCTTTGCATTCAACATGATCGCACTTCATGATCGCGGAATGCAACCGAAACTTTTCAATCTTCTAGAGATTCTTCAAGAATTCATCGTACATCGACGTGAAGTAGTAGAGCGACGAACTCGCTATGAACTCGGAGTAGCTGAAGCTCGAGCACATATCTTAGATGGACTCAAGATCGCTCTTGATAATATCGATGAAGTAATCGCGACCATCAAGCAATCAGACAGTAAAGATGCGGCACATGCCAATCTTATGGTTCGATTCTGACTTTCTGAAAAACAGGCACAGGCGATTCTTGAGATGCGACTTCAAACACTCTCTGGTCTTGAACGAAAAAAGATTGAAGATGAACTCGCTGCACTCATTGCTACTATTACAGATCTCAAAGATATTCTTGCACGACCTGAAAGAATTGATGAGATTATCAAAGCTGAACTTCTTGAAGTTCGAGAAAAATTTGGTGACGCACGAAGAACTGAGGTAAACCAAGGTGGTGTCGGAGAATTTAATCCTCGAGATACTATTCCGAATGAAGATGTGGTTATCACACTTTCGAAGAATCATTATATTAAACGTGTAAAAGCAAATGCTTTCCGTACACAACGAAGATGAGGTCGATGAGTAACAATGACGGTAAAAGATGAAGATGAGATTAAAGTAATTCTCACTACGCGTAATCATAATGATCTTCTCTTCTTCACGAATACCGGTCGTGTATTTACGCTTCCAGCATTCGAGATTCCTGAGACTCAGCGAACAGCGAAAGGTCAACCAATCATCAATCTCCTCTCTCTTCAGCCAGATGAATATATCACTTCCATTCTTGATATTACTGTTTCTCAAGGAAGTAATTTCATTCTCATTTCCAAAAAAGCAATCGTAAAACGACTTGATATGTCGGATATTCAGAATATTCGATCTTCAGGACTCATCGTCATGAAGCCAAAGGATAATGATGAGCTCTGATGGGTACGAATTACTCATGGAAAAGATAATATCCTGATCGTATCTCGAAAAGGAAAAGCTATCCAATTCAACGAAGAAGATGTTCGTGTTATGGGTCGTGCTGCTGCTGGAGTTCGTGGAATGCGAATCGGTGTAGATGATGAAGTAGTCGAAGCGGATGTGGTAAATGCTGACGATAAATATGTATTCTCGGTTACAGAAAATGGTCTCGGTAAGCTCTCTGATGTCTCAGAGTACCGAGAGCAAGGACGATGAGGAAGTGGAGTGAAAGTCGGTGCTATCACCGCAAAAACAGGTGATATCATCGGGGTAAGTCTTATGACAGAAGATATGAAAAAAGAAGGAGAAGCCCTTCTTATCTCAAAATCTGGTCAGACGATCCGGATCCCACTCGCATCTATTCGTGTCACAAGCCGAGTTACTCAATGAGTGATCCTCACAAAAATTCATGGTAAAACAGATGTTCTTGTCGGTGCAACGGTTCTAAAAGCTTGAGTGGAAGATGATCTTGATATTCCAGTTTGAGAAAGCGAAGAAGGCGAGATTGAAGAATAAAATATTTTTAAAAATCCTCTGAAGAAAATTTTCTTCAGAGGATTTTTGTTTTATGCGGCCTGATTTAAGATGTTATCAGTAACGACTTTCTTAGAAGTTATTATATTTGTATGAGGAGGAGGAGACTTACAAAACACCTCATAAATATCAGTGGATCAGATCGGAAAAGCATAAAGATTTCAAACCGGATTTTCTTCTGAGAGTGACCATCGTATCGGCTCTCCATCAAATACTCATCATTCTTTTAATTCTCTTAGAAGTATGGTTTTTGGCATATTTGGGAGTTTCTCAAACCCATTCTTTAGGAGAATATTGCGGCGTTCTCTGACTAATAATGTTTTTGTTTCAGGTAAATTGATCCATCCATCTGGTTCACGTAGTTTATTTTGGTTTGTCATGATATTATAAATTATTAAATGAATATAAAGAATAATAATCTTTCTATTTAAAAAATGAACGTATGTAGATAGTGGTAAAAGTTAAAAAAGCCGACATTGGTTGTCGGCGATATTCTAACGTAGATTTCTGGGTGAGTCAAACACAAATTAGTCGATTTTATGCCGTAGCTCGTCGATATTTCCAGCTCACAGGAGCAATATGATGGCATTGTTTGGGCAAGAAGCATCTAACTTTTTTATGATTTCAAGGGTATTTTCGAGACCTTCTCCATTGATCGTTTGGGGATATTTTTTTCTGAGCGTATCGACGAGTCGTTCGGTAGTCATATATTTTACATCCTCTTCTTTATCTCGAGAAAAATAGATATCGGGAATAATGAGTTCATCGGCGGCATCGAAACAAGTCGCAAATGAATCAAGAAGCTCGCGAGTTCGAGAATACTGATGCGGTTGGAAAACGACAATAAGTTTCTTGTTGGAATATCGTTCTTTGATAGCAGTCAGAGTCGGCATAATTTCATTTGGATGGTGTCAATAATCACTCATCAACATGCTTCCATTTTTAGTGGTTTTAATTATTTCGCTTCGTCTCCAGCATCCAGTATATGACTCGAGTTTTCTCATGATGTATTCATGATCAAGACCGATAAGTCGACCGGCAACATAGACCATTTTCGCATCGAATTCGATGTGTTTCCCGGGAACTTTGAGATGAAAATTGTCAAAATCTACACGTTTTCCGGTCTCATCAATATAATAAGTGTCGTAGACCCAGAGTTGTTTTTTGCTAAAATTCTTGAGCTTCTTGCTGTTTTCACACTGTCCGTTAAGTATTACATACTCGCTTGTTTGATCCTGAAAAGATTCAAACGCGCTGATATAATCAGGAAGATCGTGATAGTAATCAAGATGATCGAGATCGATATTAGTGATGATGGATATTTTCGGAAAATATTTCAGAAAAGATCGTTTGTATTCGCAGGCTTCGATCGCAAAATAATCGGAATCCTCATAATAGAAATTCGAATTTCCGAGTCCTGGAACCTGGGTTCCAACAATTGTTGAACCGCCTACTTTCGAGCCAGCAAGAACGATCCCGAGCATAGCGGTCGTAGTCGATTTTCCGTGAGAACCAGTTACAGCAATACATTTTTTCGCGTTTACAATCTCAGCAAGTGCTTCGGGATAAGAGAGATTCTTGAGTCCGAGATTACGCGCTTTTGCGAGCTCGGAATTGGCCATAAGATTCTCTTCTTTGCTGAGATCTGGCTTCGTAATAATCGCTTCAGAATAAGCAACAATATCCGCATCATCTGGCAGATGGTCAGGATTTTGTCCGATAATAATATCCATTCATTCGTTTTGAAGAGTATGGATGAGTGTCGAATCTGAACTATCGGATCCAGTAATGGAATATCATATTGCCTTGTAATACCGAGCAACAGCAGATAATCAGATACCGCCGATGCCGATGAAGTGAGCCTTTTTCATGGATTGGAAAATTATAATGTTATTTTAAGAGATCCACCGCTTCTTTGAATTTATTTGCTCGGTCAAGATAATCTTTAAACAGTCCGAAGCTGGCGCATCCTGGAGAGAGAAGAATTACATCTCATTTTTTTGCTTTTGCGAAAGCTTTTTCGACCGCTTCTTGCATTGTCTCCGAGTGGTGATACGGAGTTCCTGATCGTTCGCAGATAGCTCCGAGAAGTTCTCGTGTTTGTCCGATGAGTTCGGCATGTTTGATTTGCTTTGCGAAAATATCTTCCATATCGACAAATGGATCACCCTTGTCGCTTCCTCCTGCGATGAGAATTACTGGTTTATCGAAGCTTCCGAGAGCGGCACGAAGACTTTGCGCCGAAGTAGATTTACTATCATCAATAAATTGTACTCATCGAATTTCTTTGTAAAGTTCGATGCGGTGAGGAAGTCCACCAATCGTTTTAAGATATTTCGTAGTTCGTTTCGAACAGATTTTCATCTCATTCGCCACGAGCGTACAAGCTAGAATATTTTGTGCATTATAGATTCCAGAAAATTTTGTCTTATTAATCGAATACTTTTTTCTTCCTGAGATAATAACATCTGGAAGTGAGACATAGTCTTTCTCATTCAAAGGTGTTTGTGCGCCGCCGTAGTAACGGATTTTTGGAGTGTATTTGTCATTCTGAGGCGATAGCCGAAGAATCCCTTGTAGATGATTCGTGTGTAAGGGATCCTTCGTTTCACTCAGGATGACAGGAATGCTTAATGATCTCAATCTTTCTCAGATACTTTCATGAAGAATACAAGTTTTCCTGGTATTTTCACAGACTTTCCACTTCGAGAGAAAATAGTCGTGCATATCAGAATGCCAATTCAGATGGTCGGTCTCGAAATTCGTGAAAATTGTATAGTCAGAAGTGTATTTTTTGATATTATAGGCCATAAAAGATGAAATCTCCGCTACAATGTAACCGGATTTCAATCATTTTTTAAGGATTTCTAAGACGGTCGTAGAAAACGGAAGATCAAAATTCCCACTGATAAACACTTTTTCATCGCCAAATTCTTGTCGGAGAATATTATACATAATCCAAGTGGTCGTGGATTTTCCATCCGTTCCGGTAATAGAGATTATTTTGAAGTTTTTTGGGAGAAATTGGTAAGCAAAATCAAGCTCTCAGATTATCTTCCCAGTCGCATAGATAGCATTCGTTGGAGGTACGCCAGGCGATGGTATTATAGCTTCATAATGAGAAAAATCAGTGATTTTATCCGCGTCATCTTTGATTTCTGCTGGAATATTCTTATAATCACAAAGCGCCTTGAGTGCATTACCGACTTTTCCTTTTCCGTAGATGAGATACATGGAATTTGTATAAATAGGAAATATATGGTAGGATTATAAGGATAAATTACTGTTTTAAAAGTTTTTTATGAGTAAAGGGGATAGTGTATATTCATATACTGGATTAAATGAGGTAGATGCAAAACCTCTTATTACCGGTCATTGACTCAATAAACAAGATGCCGCGGCATACTTGGAGTATTTAGAATTTTTGGCTGGAAAAAGAAAGATAGAAGGATTAACAAGATTTGATTCATTTGCTGTAAAAGCTGTAAATAAAGAAGATATTCGAGAATTATTAATGAATGAGGCTTGAGTTACGACAGACGAAGACTTGCTTAGACAAATCAATAGAACGTACGCTTGAGCAATAGATGTAATGGAAAATGTTATTGGATTAAAAATACCAGAAAAGATTAAAGGCTGGCCATGGAAAACGGTCGATAGTTTTATCGATTTTATGTTTTCAAGTTCAATAATTAAAAAAACTTGATGATATCTCAATGTTGCTAAATGTGCTATTTTAAAAACCATGTCTGCTTATAATCAAATTTTTGATAATGCGGAACTAGTCGCACTAGAAGAACACGCGAAACAATTCATAGAAACAATTTATGATATGGAGGGGGTTCATAATAAAACACGCAATGATAATGAAATGATTTTCGATTGTTTTATAAAAACACCAGAGGGAGGTACAAAATTAATTAAAAAAATTAAAATTAAATTTAGAATAAAAGAACGAGTTAAAATACTTATGAAACTTATTACGAACCGAAAGTACACTCATCACGATCAAATGAGTGATCTTATTGGCTTGAGCGTAGAGACTGGGTGATCCGAGACGGATATTGAGGATTTGATGTTGCATTTTTCAAATAATCTTGTACATCTGGGGTGTGAAATGGAAAACAAATGAGCAGTTTCGGAAGATTTCTCAAAACGAAGTTGAATACCGCAAAGAAAAAAAGAAAAACCAGATTCGACTATTGAACGAGCTTCAACAGCAAATGGCTATATGAATGCGTGCTTATATATAAAGGCAGAGACAGAACAATCTTTAAAAAGTGGCAAAACACCGACCGTAGAAATACAATTTGTACCAAGATGACATAATAATGATACATGATATAGAAATCATCTTATTTTAGATGCAAAAAAAATGATCACATTTATTGCAAGAGAGATTGGATATTGTACAGCTGATCAATTAAGACGAATTGTTATGGGGGTGGTAAATGAAATGGGGGTAGAAGAAACCAAGATTCCAGAACAGGCAAAGTGGATTATACGACACTTATTAACACCAGAGGGTAATAAAGAGGAAGGATATCTCATCCGTGTTTATAGCGAAAATGGACATTGACCATTGTTTACTACAAAGGATATCATGAAGGACTCTTCAGAAATTAGTAAACATGAAAAAAAATCTCAGGGCGCCGTTATTTATAGACCAATTACTCAGAAGGATAGAATATCAGATATAACAGAAGCTATTTACAGGGCTTTATAAATTAAAAATACTCGACATTTTTTGACTCAAAAATCCTCACACAATACTATTGTGTGAGGATTTAAATTTACTCTTTATTCGCTAGTTCCGCGGCTCTTTTAATGTAAGATTCGCGTTTTGCTTTTGCATCTGCCTCGTTCTTTGCAAATAATTCAGCTGCTGCTTCTGGATTTTGTTTGAGAAGCGAGCTATAACGTGTCTCGCTTTTTAAAAATTCTTGATAATCTCCTGTCGGTTCTCGAGAATCGATCACGAGTGGTGCCTGATCTGTTCAAACAAGATCTGGATGGTATCGAAACAATTGCCAGTACCCACAATCAACCGCTTTTTTCATCTCCAACAAAGATTCAGCCATATTGATACCATGATTGATACATGGAGAATATGCAAGGATGAGTGATGGTCCATGGTATGCTTCTGCTTCCGCAAATGCTTTTACAACCTGATGCATATTAGCTCCCATGGAAACCTGAGCTACATACACGTGACCGTAATTCATAGCGAGAGCCCCAAGATCCTTTTTCTTTTGTTTTTTACCGGTTGCTGCGAATTTAGCGACGGCACCGGCCGGAGTTGATTTCGACGCTTGACCACCAGTGTTTGAGTACACTTCCGTATCAAGTACTAGAATATTGATGTCTGCACCAGAAGCGATCGCATGATCGAGTCCATTATAGCCGATATCATACGCCCATCCGTCACCACCGACGATCCACATTGATTTTTTCACGAGATTATCTTTATTATCCTTGATGGATTTTAGTGATGATCGTAATTCACCTTCTGCCTTATTATATTGTTCATCGATGAGAGTGTTGATTTTTTTCGCTGCGATTTCTGAACCTTGTGCATCTTCCACATGATCTATCCATTCTTCGAAAGCATTTTTCAATTCGTCAGAAATACCACATTCAATAGCTTTATTCATACTATTCTTGATAGAATTCTTCCTACTTAACATGGCAAAATTCATACCAAGACCGAACTCGGCATTATCCTCGAATAGACTGTTTGCCCAAGCTGGACCGTATCACTTATCGTTTGTGGTATAAGGGCAAGTAGGTGATGAACCACCATAGATCGAAGAACAACCAGTCGCATTTGCGATCATCATTCTTTCACCAAAAAGCTGAGTAATGAGTTTTATGTAAGGAGTTTCTCCACATCCGGCACAAGCACCAGAGAATTCGAATAATGGTTTAGAGAATTGTGAACCTTTTGCAGTTTTCGTTCTATCAAATACTGCTGTTGTCTCTGGCATAGCTTCGACGTAATCCCATTTTTCTTTTTCAGCTTGGATACTTTCTGCGACCGGGATCATAGCAAGTGCTTTTTCACCTCGCATACCAGGACACATACTGACACAGTTTTGACATCCAGTACAATCCAGAGGAGATACTTGGATTCGGTATTCATATCCAGGAAATCCGATAGCTGGTTTGGTGATAAAATCTCCGGGAGCGGAACTGAGTTCTTCTTGAGTCGCGAGCACTGGTCTGATGGCTGCATGAGGACACACGAGCGAACACTGATTACATTCGATACAATTTGCTGGATTCCAAGTAGGAACAAAATTCGCGATACCACGTTTTTCGTATTTCGTGGTTCCCACTGGCACAAAACCATCTGGTGAGAATGCTGAAGATGGGAGATTATTTCCTTCTTGAGCAATGATCGGACGAATAACCTCTTGAAGATATTTATTGTTTAGTAACTTCGCGGGAAGGGTACCTTTTATAGTATTTTCCCAAGATGCTGGATACTTGATCTGTTGCAGATTTTCGATAGCCTTATCGATACATTTCCAGTTCATCTGGATTACCGCCTCACCTTTCTTGAAATAGGTTTTTTCGATGGAAGACTTTATATATTCGCGAGCTTCTTTGAATGGAATTACTTCTGATAAGTAGAAAAATGCTGCTTGCATTGCCGTGTTGACTCCTTTTAATGCGCCGATTTCTTTGAGTACTTTTAGACTATTGAGCGTGTAGAATTTGATATGTTTTCGGGCGATCATATTCTTCATAGATGCCGGGAGCTTTTCTTCTAATTCCGCCTCAGTCCAAATGGTATTCAAGAGAAAAGTTCCACCTTCTTTTAAATCCTTGATCATATTGTAGCTCGATACATACGATTCTTTTGAACACGCGATAAAATCTGCCTGATCGATGAGATAAGTTGATCTGATAGGATTGTTTCCAAATCGTAAGTGAGAGACGGTTAATCCGCCCGATTTTTTTGAGTCATAAGAAAAATATCCTTGAGCGTATTTTTCTGTGTGGTCACCGATGATTTTTATAGCATCTTTGTTCGCACCGACGGTTCCATCCGAACCGAAACCATAGAACATACACGAGATAGTTCCCGCTGGTGCCGTATTGATTTTTTCTGTTACTGGAAGAGAAGTGAAGGTAATGTCATCGGTAATACCGATTGTGAAGTGATTTTTGTTTTCACTTCCCATGTTTTTATAGACCGTATTGACCATCGAGGGATTGAATTCTTTCGAACCGAGACCATATCGACCACAGAGAACCCGTGCTTGTCTTCCTTCCTCTGCGAGAGCCGCGATGACATCGAGATAGAGCGGTTCACCGACTGAGCCTGGTTCTTTGGTTCTGTCGAGTACAGTGATGTATTTTGTTGTTTGTGGGATAGCTTCGACGAATTTTGAAGTGACAAAAGGACGATACAAATGTATTTTAACTACACCAACCTTTTCTCCTTTTGCCATTAAATAATCGATAGTTTCTGTAATTGTCTCAGCGCCCGAACCCATTACGACGATGACTTTTTCAGCATCTTCTGCACCGTAGTAGTCGTAGAGTTTGTATTTTCTTCCAGTAATCGTTTCTACGCGACCCATCATTTCTTCTACGATATTTGGAACCGCATTGAAAAATTTATTTGCTGCCTCTTTGTTTTGAAAATACGTATCAGGATTTTGAGCGGTTCCGTGTTGCATCGGGTGTTCTGGATTCAAGGCTCGTGCTTTAAATTTTTCGATATCTTCAAAATCTGTAATAGATCGCATTTCTTCGTAATCGATAACATCGATTTTCGCGATTTCATGGGAAGTTCGAAAACCATCAAAAAAGTGAACAAAAGGAACGCTTGATCTAAGGGTCGAAAGGTGTGCGACGAGTGCTAGGTCCATGGCTTCTTGAACTGAGTTCGAACAGAGCATAGCAAATCCTGTCTGACGACACGCCATAACGTCGGCTTGATCACCGAAGATGCTGAGTGCGTGCGTCGCAAGAGCACGAGCTGAGACATGAAATACGCACGGCAATAATTCACCGGCGATTTTATACATGTTCGGAATCATAAGAAGTAGCCCTTGAGAAGCAGTGAATGTGGTAGTCAATGCACCGGCCGTTAAGGCACCATGTACTGCACCAGCTGCACCTGCTTCTGATTCCATTTCTTCGATATGTAATACATTTCCGAAAAGATTTTTTCTTCCGTGGCTCGCGAATTCATCGCAGTTTTCTGCCATTCCGGAAGATGGTGTGATAGGATAGATAGCAGTCACATCAGAATAAGCGTATGCCACGTGAGCAGTAGCCATATTTCCATCGATCGTCATTTTTTTCATAAACTATTGTTTTGGAGATTAAATTTCTGTGTGTTTGATTATAGATAATAATCAATTTTCGCAAGTTTTGATTGGTTCTTAAAAAAGAAATTCATTAAGAAAAAGAGATGTTTGTCATCCTGAGTGAAACGAAGGATCCCTTACAAAAAAGTGGTCTACAAGGGATTCTTCGGCTATCGCCTCAGAATGACAACAATGAAAATATTTTTTATAAACTAATCTGTTCTATTTGTTCGATAGGAAATCCTACGAATTTACTTCCGAGTTCTCGGAATCTCTCGGCGTCTCAGGTAGAAAAGAACTTTCTTTTTCAACTTTTCTGTAAGCTTTGTTCGAGCTCTGGATGACGAACAAGATACTTCTGGAATTTCTCTGCCGATTCTGTTCCTGGATCGATAATCTTGATGTTTGGTCCGATAATTTTTCTGATTCTATCAATAAGTATTGGGTAGTGTGTACATCCGAGAACGAGAGCTTCGATATCAGAGTCGAATCGTGCAAGATAACGTTCAAGAATCATGTCTGCTTCAGGATATTCGTGTTCTCCGGCTTCGATCAATGGTACGAGAAGTGGAGCATCGAGCTCTTGGATCTCGATCGCATTATCGAGAATATGGACGCGTTCACGATAGGCTTTTTGTTTTACAGTAGAACTGGTCGCGATAACTCATATTTTTTTATATCAGGCTTCGATTACTTTTTCAGCTCCGGGAATAGTGACTCAGAGGATTTTTTTATCTGGGAAATAGGTTTGCTGGAGTGGTCGAATCGCATTTGCCGTGGCGGTATTACAAGCGATAATCACGATTTTTGCTCATTGTTCGAAAAGAAATCTCGTGCATTCGATAGAAAATCTGAGTATTGTCTCAGGATCACGAGTGCCGTAAGGGGCTCGTGCAGAATCAGCAAGATAGAGGTATTCATATTCTGGCATAAGTCGGACGAATTCACGAAGAACCGTGAGTCATCAGAATCCAGAATCAAACATTCAAATCATAGGTAGGGGCTTAGTAGATTAGTGGATTAGGGGCTTAGAAAACCATATTGTCATTCTGAGTGTAGCGAAGAATCCCTTATAGATAAGTAACGTGTGATTCTAGGAATATGAGCAATAACAAAAATGAGCTGTGCAGATTATATAGAAAATGGAAGTGAGGGCAAACGAAAAAGCAATAAGATTTTTCGTTGAAAAAACAATTATTTCTGATACAGTACAGGGGTTATAATATAAAATCTTCCTATGAAGAAATATTTAAACTATATAGAAGTTTGAAATCTCGTTTTATGGTTGAGATTCTATCTTTGTATATTTTTTACTTTTCCATTTTTTGTTTTAATTTTAGGCGGAATGGTAAGCGCACGAGAACTGTGGTCATTTGTTGGATTTACGGCTTATCTTTGAGTTTTAGTTATTCCATTGTTTCTCATTTCTCCATGGAAAAAGAAATATAGAGCCATTTTGATAGCGTTATGAATAACAATTCTTTGTTTTGGTGTTAGGATTATTACTCTTCCAGAAATTTCAGTTAATCAATGAAAGAAATTAGAATCTGTTTTTTTACAATGAGCTTCGCCACTTCGATATTCTCTTTGGTTTTTCTTTTCGGAGAGAGATTTAATTCGAATGGGATCGGATGTTATACTTGGTTTTTTCCCGACCGGAAAGACTCTAATGATTAAAGAGGCTATAGCAAAAAGATATGATCTCATGGCTCAAGATGTAGATTTTTGAACTATCTGGAGTGAATATTCTCGATCGTTTGATGACATTATAGGAATACAGCATGAGGGAATCCATTATTATCGCTATACTCCAAGTAAGTGAGGCAGTAATCGCTTGGTTGTTTTTCTTCATGGAGCAGCCGGTAATTTTATGATGTATCCGTGGATGTTTTGGAATTTAAGCGAACAATCAAATTCGACAATGGTGTATGTATCCTATGGATATGGTGATTGGGATAAAAAACAAGCGTCGGAAACTATTAAAACTATTATCGACAATGAGCTTTCAACCTGGAAAACAAAACATCCGGAAGCTCAGAATGATCCAGAAGTAACACTCGTGGCGCTTTCCCGTGGATGACTAGGTATTACAAGATTTATCGAGCAATATCCAAAAGTTATTCAGTATATGGTTCCTATTTCTGCTGTGCTTGAACCTGAGATTATAGGTACACAAGCTTTCAAGGATTCTCTTAAATTTACCAAAGTATTTATTTTTCATGGAAAACAGGATGATAATGTTTCGATCGAGTGAGCTTATTTTCTCGAAAAAGTAGCAAAAGAAAATGCTATTTCCATAAAAACATTGTATCCAGAACAGTGAGATCATTTCATGATGTTTGATGAACAAAAAGAGTTTGATAGAAATATAATAGAGATGTGGAACAAATAAAAAATAACCCCGGGTTTTTAAAAACCCGGGGTTTACCATTTCTTGAATTATTTATTTCTTATCAGCAGATTCTCCAGCAAACACGTGAGTATTTTTAGCGAACTTATCAGCGAGAGCAAGAATGAATATTCGAGAGATATACATCGCAGAAAAGAGTGAAACGATGATACCTATTCCGAGCATAAGACCGAAACCCTTGATAAGGTTCGTACCGAATACATAGAGAATAACAGCTGAGATGAAAGATGTAACGTGTGAATCCCAGATAGCAGACCATGATCGTTCGAAACCGATTTGGATTGCTTTTGCGAGAGATTCTTTCTTTCGAAGTTCTTCTTTTGTTCGTTCGAAGATGAGGATGTTCGCATCGATCGCAAGACCGATAGAGAGGATAAGACCAGCGATAGAAGAGAGCGTAAGGACAATTCCAAAGAGTTTTATGATCCCGATAGTGAGAATAGTATAAGCAAAGAGTGCGACGCCAGCGAGAAGTCCAGATACTCGATAGAGAGAGATAAGGAAGACGAGGATAAGAGCAAAACCAATAGCACCAGCGATAATGATAACATTAAGAGAATCACCACCAATTTTTGCATCGATCGCTCGTTCAGAAGTGAGATAGATCGGAGCGGGAACGATACCAGTGTTAATGTCATTTGCGAGTTTGGTAGCGCTGTCGATGGTGTAATCACCAGTAATAACCGCTTTACCGTTTGGGATGATACTTTGTACATTTGGAGCTGTGAGAAGCTGTCCTCCGACGAAGATAGCAAGTCGTTTTCCGAGAAGTTTCTTCGTGAGTTCAGCGAAGATTTTCCCACCTTCAGTATTGAAAGTAAGTTCTACTTGTGGTTGACCGATCGTAGTAAAATTAACACCAGCTTTCGAGAGAAAACGATCATCGAGCGTAGCACCTTTTTCAGTTTTTGCAGTAGTCCACTCACTTGGTTTTTGGCTAATAAAAATTGCTTGATAGTCATAGGTTTTTTCGGTGTATTTTTCTTTTTTAGCCTTAGCTCCAGATCCGGTAGTGATGTCACGTTCTTTTTCTTCTGATTTTACAGAGTTGATTTTTACGATTGCATAACCAGCTTGACCAGGAACTTCCACGAGACTTTTTTGATCTTCACTGAGAGTTTGGCTGCTTGATTTTTTTGTGGTAAGAAGTGTCTGAGTGGTATATGCAGCATTGATTTTGTCGATCCCATCGAATTTTATTTCACTTGGAATATTTTCGAGTGTTCCAGTACCAGCAAAATATTCTACATTTTCAGCTTGATCTTTGTATTTATTACCGATAGTTCGGAAATCGTAGATTTCAGCTTTTACGTCTGTGAGAGCTGCTTCTGCTATTTTTTGACGTTCCATTTTATCAGCATCAGATACGCCTGTTTTGAGTTCTTTGAATTCGAGACTTACTACTTTTCCGATCGTATCTTTCGCTCGTCCGATAAATTCAGCATTTTGTCGTTCCTGCTCTTCTTTGCTGAGATTCTGACCTTCAAAATTCATAGTAGGAATTTGAACGATGATATGTTCCTCATTTCCATAGGTGGCCTCTTGAATAGTTGGTTCTGCAGTACCAACAGAATTAACTCGTTTCTCGATGATAGATTTTAATCCCTCGATAACTGTTTTTTTGTTGACATCTTGTCGATCTTTTATGGCATCAAAATCCACTTTATAATCAAGCTCAACACCTCCATGGAGATCGAGACCGAGTTTATAATCGAATTTTTTTAGAGAATCTGGTAAAGTTACACCAATAGTTCCCCATGGGAATACAAAGGCAGTAGAAATGAGGATAAGAAGGATAATTCCTACGATTTTTCAACGGAGATTCATACAAAAAAGTTACAAGTTAAAAATTGCGATTTAAAGCTAAAAACAGGGTCATTCTGAGCATTGTTACGTCGCTCAACTAATATTAGTATGTTTTGCAGCGCAGGGAGTATAAGAAAAAAAGCTTCTTTTTCAAGTTTTTGTGGAAAATAAAAGCTTTCACTTTTCGTAAGTGAAAGCTTTTATTTTTTCATCTTCATTTTTTATACTTTAAAACTCACCTTCTCACCACTTTCTTTATTTCTTTCTTTAAGTTTATTCACTCGTGAACCAAGACCAAATGTAAGGAAATCAAGAATTACATAGAGTTCGTAGATGGCAGGGATTTTATAAAAAGGATTACGATTTATTTCTGCCATACCGATGAAAATAGGAAACAGGAGAATCATTTGCCAAAGAGAAGTGAAATCTAGGAATAACCAAATCGCAACAAGCACAATGGTTATTACAATTCCCTGAAGAATCGCGAGCGTATAGATTCATTGTTTTCGTAAGAAAAGCTGAGGAATAAAGATGAGATTAATGATTGGTATGAAAATAAGGTTTTTTGGAAGAGGAAGGGAAGAATCGATAAAATGAGCTAAAGCGAGTTCTGAGTGGGTTTGATCTTTCTTGAGAATCTCATCTCTAAGAGAGGTGAAACTGAGCGATTCTTCTTTTCCAAAAATTATTCGAACAAGCTTAAAAAGATAGGTCGGTACAACTCGCAAGCTTCCATATACTGTTTTAAGACTCGGAATAGACTCGAGAATGGAAAAACCGATAATGGTATTGCTGACAAAAAGAGAAGCTCAGACAAAAGCTACAAAAAAGAGATAAGCAAATAGAATAATCCAAAGAATATCACTGTTACTTTTGAGTAATATAGTGAGGAGAATAGTAACGAAGATCCAGAGAGATCCTATTTTTGCTCCGGTTCGAGTAATAGGATTGGCATGTCGACTGGCAGTAATAATACCAAGAAACGGAATGTAAGAACTAATATAGATCATTTTCTCCGTCTCTGTTGTATTTTCCAGAGCGATGTTTTCTTTTGAAAAAGCTTCTTTTAGTCGACTCGATCCGACTTCAGTGCTCGTGATTCCTCCGTGTGCAAGATAGGCTCATCGAATAATAAGTCCCGCAAGAATAACAAAAAAACAGACGCTTACTATTTTGTCAAAAGTGAGTGTGGGAATAAGAGGAATAGGAAAGCGGATGTACGAGGCAAGATATTGACTATAAATCCAAAAGCCTCAAAGAAAACCGATATGCATCTTTGTCGCGGATTTCGCGTGAGATCGGATAAACGGATCTCGAAAATCAGGATTGTTTTTTGCGAGTAAAAAAAGCCAACCAAGGAAAAAATAGGAAATCATAGCATTGGTACGGATTTTTTGTGAAACGAAAGTATCCATGGAGGAAAAGTTAGTAGTTGATAGTTAATGGTTGTCATCCTGAGCTTGTTTCGCCATCCCCTGATAGTAAGAGTAATGCGGAATTGAAATATTCCCTACCATTCTATCAGATACTTTCGAGAATTTCAAAAGAATTGACTTGCAGAAAATTAATTATTATTTGCAGTAGAAAATAGCCACTTTTTTGCATTTTTTTTCCGAATATGATACGATAGGAGAAATACCTAATTCTCCTCATATGACAACCATACAAAAACAAAAAACAGTCGTCGGCGCTTCGTCTCCCATAGATGAAAACGCTTCTATTCAACCATGAGTGACAGGACGAAACTCTGGAGGGCCAAATGATGTTCCTTCAGTTTCTCCCGAATCTAATCCTATCGTGGATGCTTCTAGTAATTCGGGACAAAATGTCTCTGTAGAACCAGATCCTATTACTGAATGTTTTGGTGATCTTGATGCTTTTAAGGATGAGCTTGGAGCCCTCTTGAAAAGCCCAAATCCACTTAATCTCTACAAACAAGGGAATGTCATTAAAGAAAAGTTTTCACACTTTGTGAATTGCCTTGCGACTCAAGTAGCATCGGGTTTTAGTTCTCGAAATAGCGCTTTTATCGTATCGCTTTACTACAGCGCAGGATATCAGAAGATTTGGCTCGATCATTTCAGATATTATTTTGCTGATGCAAAGTACTTCGACAGACAGACTTATTTTCTCTTTGTAACTCTGTTTTCTAAGGATCGTCAGCTTCTCGCGAAAGGACTTTTGAAGCTCTACAAAAAAGAAACAAAAGCAGATATCGAAAAGCTTTTGAAAGCATATGAGAATCGACGCTTCTCTGATATTAAAAAACCAAAAAAACTGACTTACGATGAGATTCTCGGGACATATAAAGCCCTAAGAATCGATAAGATTACCGAGAAAATTCATCCAAAATACTTGAGTGAAAATGAGATAGAGAAATTTCTTGATCAAATCTCTCTTCATGATGAGGTGGATTCAGAACAACTTCTCTCACTTTTTAGCGTACAATTTAAAGATACTAAAGAATATTTTGATGAAATGTATACGGTTTTTGCCTTCATTACACGATCATACCTGAATGGAAGCGAACACAGTAATCAGGTGTATGAGACGATAAATGCACTCGAAAATACGCTCATAAAACTTCGAATCGATAAGCTCATTGCTCGATATAAATATGAAAAAAGTCATTTTTATATTGATCTTCAATCGGTGCTTTCTGAAAAAAATTCCGTCGAACGTGGATATTTTTGGTCATATGTTCGTACCGAGCTTATTAATATATATTATCCGAGTGTTACTCGACTCTTTTATTGGAATACATCTTCCTGTGAGAATCGAAATGAATGGGCCCGACTTCGCGGTGATTTTAAACCATCAGTGAATACCCGATTTAAGCGTGAAACTGATGGAATTCTCGCTTTTAAGAAATTGATTCTCGAACTTGATGCGAATATTTTCTCTCCATTTTTAAAACCTATTGTCTATTCTATCGTATCAGAACGACTGAATATTACTCAAAAAGATCTCTACAAACTTCGCTACCTTCTTACGCTCGTGATGAGCGAAAGTTATGATGAATACAGACGAATTGCGACATTTTTCGATGAACTTGAGGCATTTCTCTGTTTTGGTACTGATGGTCATTTTCCAGTATTTTCAAAACTCAAAATATTTGGAGCAAATTTAATTCTTTCTTTTGCGGGATTAGCATTACTTTATGTCTATGCACCAATAGGTGTGACGGTGAGCATCTTCATTTTATGATGTTTGTTTGCAAAACGACATCTTTTCGCATATCACGGATGAGTAAAATGGAATTTTGGTCTTCGGACTTTTGCGATTGGACTTTTGACTATTTCTTCGTTTTTCTGGTTTTTGAATCTCGAAAAAACAAAGACAGACATTGGTGTGGTAACGAAGAAAGTTGAACAACTGTGAGTCGTTCGTACGGATGTGGCTGTTGATCTTATCGCCAAAAAACTCGAAACTATTCCACTACAAGAAATGGTGGCAAATGTACTTGGTGCACTTGAGACAAAGAAAGAGGTAGAGAAATATTAATTACAAAACACTAATAAATAAAAAATGATCACCTACCAAATAAATCGCTACATTCACTGACTCATTCGAGAGAACAAACTCGTTCATCTTATGGAAGCACTTCTTGATGATTCTGAGATGAGTGGCGTTGTATTAGATGAACTTATAGTTCAATTTAAGCGATTTTTAAAGAAAGAAAATGATGAGCTTTTTGAAGATTCTCAGCTCAAATATATGACATATTTGGCTGATTTTAAGGCACATATTGACGAGATGCCAGATTTTAAAAATAAAAATGCGATTCAAGCAAATTTTGCCCTGCTTCGATTTTATGAACTTCCAAAAAAACGAAATAATCTTCTTTCAGCTTTTCTAGTCTATTTTTATCTTCAAAATAACACAAAACTGAAAGGAAAAGCAATTTTCAAAGTCATCCATCTCTACATGCTTATTATTGTGTATCGAAATAGGCTTCCAGTTGAGATGCGATCACATATGCTTGAACTTGATACGAAGCGATTCCGCTCGATTGGTGAGAGAATTTCTTCTTGGTGGCATGGATTTACGCGAAAACACGTAATACTTTTTTCTTATCAGACAAAAACATTTGCGACACTTTCTCTTTTCTGACTCATAGGATTTCTTACTTGGAAATTTGTACCAGTAGAAACTTTCCTGAAAGCAGATGTTGCTGCAAGTGGAAAATCAGATATTTTTGCGATGGGAAAAATAGCGATGGATTCACTGTTTCTCGGTCGTATTACGGATGGAGCGCTTGCCTCTGTAACACAATTCTGAATTCAGAATATTCTTATTATCGCACTTCTAGCGGTAATCGTTCAGTCTCTTCGTACCGGACTTACGAATGTATTCGTCAACAATCTTCTGACAAAGCTCTTTGATTTTATCGGTCTTGCGTGCAAGATGATTTTCCGAGTGGTTTTTTATGTCTATAATTATGCGATTTATAAGCTCTCGACTCGATTTATGTTGCAATCAATTGACTTTATCGTGGCTCGTGGAATTCGTCCAGGAAAAATTCTTCTTTCGGGATTTATGATTCTATATGCGACGATTTATGTGGGGATTATTTCCTTATATCTCACCATTGCTTCATATTTTGTTTCATGGAATATTGCTTGGTGGCATATTGTCGGTGTTGCCGTGATTCTTTCCTCACTTCTTATCTATATCAATCTTCATAAAGATTTACTGAATTTTCGAGAGTTTTTTCTCGAAATAGAAAGTAGTCTTAAAGAAGCAATTGAAGCGCGGGAAAAGAAAAAGAAAGATGTAGAAGTGAAACCAGCATAAAAAATTTATATTGAAATATTGCCAAAATCTAAAAGTGAGATTTTGGCAATTTTGTCGTCTATAAGGGATCCTCACGCTACGCTCAGAATGACAAGGTAACCTATTTTTCGAGGGTTATAAAAAGTTTTACCAGTCGAATTTGATCATACGAATATTTTCCTTCAAAATATTCGAAAATCGGGGAAAGTCGATCGGTTTCTTGTTTTTCGAAAGCTTCTTGAATGGACTTAAAAACAGTATTAGTTGGTCGAAGATACTCGATATCAAGCACTTCATTTGCGGCGATAAGTTGTTCGATGTGGTTAATGATGGTTCCTTCAGTGAATCCGAGTGTTTGAGCCATCTTTGTAAGTGGTGTCTTTTTTTCGATCATTTCTTTGGTTTTTCCTTTATTTCATCCGATTTGTTTTGAGCGACGAGCGGTGGTAGCTTTAGGACGCGATTCTTGCTTCTGTACTTTCGGTGTGAGATCATATTCGTGTGTGAGCTCTCGGATAAGATCTAGAAACGACGTACCGAATGAAGTGAGTTTCTGACGTCCGACTCCGGTAATCTCGAGAAAATCCTCGTCGGTCTGCGGGAGAAAATGTGCCATCTCGATCAAAGCGACATCACTGAAGATAACGAAAGGTGGTACGTGAGCCTCATCTGCAATATGTTTTCTGAGTTTTCGTAGCGCTTCAAAAACTGGTTTATTTGGTGTCAATTCATGAGAAGCTTTCTTTCGACTGTTTATTTCTTCCGCTTTTGGTTTTGGAAGTTCGATAGTCTGTTTTTCTCGTAAAAAAACCGTACCTTCATCCGTTACTTGAAGAATCGGATATTCACCCTCAGAGAGCCGAAGCAATCAAAAATCAATTAAAGATCGAATGAGATGTTTGAGTTCGTCGCGCGAATATTCTTTGATGATTCCGTACACGGAGAGTTTGTCGTGTCCATTTTTTATGACCGCTTGATTTTCGCTTCCGCGAAGTACTTGGATGACATGCGCGATCCCGAAGCGATTTCCGGTGCGAATGACGCCGGAGAGTATTTTCTGTGCGATTTCTGTCGCATCAATTGTTTCTTTGACTTCTAGACAATTATCACAGTGTCCACAATTCCCAGATCCTTCCTCACCAAAATACTTCAGAAGAATGTGTGTGCGACAGGTTTGACTTTCAGCATAATCAATACAGCTTCGGAGTTTTTTCTCTTCATGATTTCGTTCGTCGTCATTGCTGATTTGATTAATAAAAAACATATGTTTTCTTGTATCCGCATGTGTAAAAAAAAGAATACATTGACTCGGAAGTCCATCACGTCCCGCACGTCAGATTTCTTGATAGTAGTTTTCGAGGCTTTTCGGATATCCATAATGCACGACGAGTCGCACATCTGATTTATCGATTCCCATCCCAAATGCGATCGTCGCGACAATAATCTCCACCTCATCAGTAATGAAAAGTTCTTGATTTTTAGCTCTGACTTCATTGGTGAGTCCAGCATGATATGGCAGTGCGCGAAAACCAGCTGCTCGAAGATCGAGTGCAATATCTTCGGTTTCTTTTCTCGAAAAACAATAAATAATCACAGATTCTCCTTTGTATCATGAAAGAATATTGAGCAGTTTGTCGAAAGCTTGTCGTTTTGGAATGACACTAAGTTCGAGATTTTTTCTCTCAAAACCCGATTGGAAAGCGGTTGCTTCTGGGATATTCAAAAGTCTGAGAATGTCTTCACCGACCCGTTTTGTGGCGGTGGCCGTAAGAGCGATGATTGGCAGAGTAGGAAACCAAGTTTTCAGGTGTGTCAGAACTCGATAATCCGGACGAAAATCGTGTCCCCATTCTGAGATACAATGTGCTTCATCAACTGCTATGAGACTAATGTTTTGATTTTTCAGATACTCTTGAAAGTCGGGTAATGCTAAGCGTTCCGGTGAGAGATAGAGAATTTTTATTTTTCCGGTGGAAACTTCAGATTCAAGTGATCGTACTGCTTCCGGAGAGAGTGTCGAATTCCAATATGCTGCGGCTACACCATTGCTTCGGAGTGCATCCACTTGATCTTTCATGAGTGAGATGAGTGGCGATATAACGATCGCCATACCGGGGAGCTTAAGTGCAGGAATCTGAAAACAGAGAGATTTTCCACCACCAGTTGGCATCAGAACAAAAGCGTCTTTTTTATCGAGAATAGTTGTAATAATCTCTTCCTGGAGAGGACGAAATTCGGTGTATCAGAAGGTATTTTTGAGGAGAGTTTTCATGGAGTGAGGAATAGAATATATTTTATAAACCTAGAATTCGTTTTGTCTTTTCGAGTTTTTTTGGGTCTTTATCTCTCTTTACGAGTTTTGTAAGGAGAAGTCTTTTATAATAGAAATAAGCTCTTTCTCGAAAGGACTCAGAGTCTGCAAAATAATGAGAAAATACTCATGTGGCAAAATCTTCGCCCCAATCAAAAAATCTTGCAAAGTCTGCGGCAGGATCAAAAATCGCTGCATCGGAAAAGTCAATCACTCAAGTAAATTTTGTTTCGGTGGAATCTATAATCATATTTCCCGTGAGATCGAGATGAATGAGACAAGTTTGATCAGGGACAAAACCATCATATCAGAGAATGAGCTTCTGGGCGTTTTCTATTTCCTGGTTTGATAAGAATCCAATACAGCTTTTTTCAATTTCCATGGCTATATGGTGTAAATATCCAGAAGTAATCGAATAATGAACAGCTTCAAAATTACATGAAACTAATGTGTTAACAGGAATAGTATGAAGCTCATTGAGGAATGTGGAAATTTTTGGTAACACATTCAATCAGTTTCTTTTGTTCATCAAAATTCCAGGAAGTATCTCGTATCACCAAAAATCATTTGTCTGACTTATGTATTTAGCTTTTGGAATAGTGCAGGACTGAATCCAGTTTTGGCAAATATCGAGAAGTCTTATTTCACGATTCATCATACTTTGTACATATTTATTTTTTGGAAAACGAAACACAATAAGCTGATCAATAACAACAATATCATTATCGCAACCAGTGTCGATATATTGTGTCTGACTTTTTTGAAACTGAGGAAACTCAGTAATTATTTTCGAAAATAGTTCGTCCTTTTGTGACATTAATGGGATTTTATGATCTAAGGATGTTTATTTTGAATGACTCGACTTTACTTTTATAAAAGACAAAATCAATTTTTTCTATTTTTTTCTGTAACTCAAAGCTTCCGCGATATGAGGAAGCCTGATATCCGAAGAATTCTCGATATCGGCGATCGTCCGTGCAAGCCTCAGGATGCGAAAATAAGCACGAGTGGAAAGATCCAGTTTGGTAATGGCATTTTTTAAAAATACATCTTCATCGTCTCCGAGTTTACAAAATTTTTCGATGTCTTTGTTCGAAAGCTCGGCATTGTACGTTTTTTTCGTTCATTTGAATCTATTGAGCTGAATCTGTCGAGCATTTTCTACTTTATCTAAAAGTTCTTTTGATGTGATATTTTTTTGCTTTGAGAGATCAAAATCCTTTACTGGAACTCTCGGAACATCAAGAAAAATATCGATACGGTCAAGTATTGGACCAGAGAGCTTGCTTCGATATCGCTCGATCGTTCCCGGTGAACAAGTACACTGTTTTTCTTTGTCGGTCATAAAACCACAAGGACACGGATTCAGAGCGCCGACGAGTGTGAATTTTGCAGGATAAGAATAGCTTGCATTCACTCGATTGATCGTGATCTCGCCGTCTTCGATCGGCTGACGAAGTGTCTCGATAAGCTTCAGATCGAACTCGAGAAATTCATCTAAAAAAAGTACTCACTTATGGGCCAAGGAAATCTCACCAGGCCTACTATCACGTCCTCATCCGACGACACTGACGGTTGATGCAGTATGGTGGATTTTTCGAAAAGGACGCTTAAAAATAAGGGGCTGTTCTTTACTTAAAAGACCAGCGATCGAATATATTTTCGATACTTCGATCACTTCGTCGATTGTCATCTTCGGGAGAATCGTGGAAAAAGCTTTCGCGAGCATCGTTTTTCCTGATCACGGTGGACCTTCCAGAAGGATATTATGTCCTCAGGAAGCTGCTACCAGAAGAGCTCTCTTTGCATGATTTTGACCGAGAATGTGGACAAAGTCGACAGCCCCGTGGACAGGATTTTTCTCGATCATATCTTGGATATTCAGATGTGGAGCTGGAATGATCTTTTTTACTTCTGAAAGCATCGCGACGAGATCAATGAGATTTTTCACCGGAATAATATCGATTCCAGGAATCAGAGAGGCCTCTGCAGCATTTTCCTCTGGTAAAAAAATACGAGTGCATCCTTGTTCCTTTCAGAAAATAACGGTCGGAAGAATCGAACTGACCGGACGAAGAATCCCATCGAGCGCAAGCTCTCCGACAAAAAGGGAATTATCAAGAAGTGTTTGGTTAAAATCAAGATCGGTACAAAGAATCCCAACCGCGATAGACAGATCGAAGCTCGGTCATTTTTTCCGGATATCTGCCGGAGCGAGATTGACAGTAATTCGTGTCGGAGGAAAACGATATCCGGAGTTTTTTACCGCGGTTCGGACTCGTTCTTTCGATTCTTGGACGGCAGTATCGGCAAGTCCTACGATATTGAAAGCTGGCATACCGTTCGCTACGTCCACCTCGACGTCGATGATAGTCCCATTGAGACCATTGATGGAGACGGATTTGATTTTTGAGAGCATGGAGAATAGAGATGAAAAAATAGAAGCTGAGAGACTGAGAAAAAATATTTTTGTCATTCCCGCGGAGGCAGGAATCCAGGATAGAAGTTAGCAACCTTTTAATAAAGATAAATATTCTATATTTCCTTAAAATAGGACAATTAATAAATTAAATGTAATACAGTAAAATAATTCAAATTGTAAAGCAAGAATACACCTGAATTATTTGCCTTTATATCGAGAGTATGGTAGAATAAAACTGAAAAATATCGTAAATTCTTTTTTTATGCCTGAAATTTTTTCTTTTTTCCTTCCTACGGCTCATGCGGCTATCGCAGGAATTAATCGAACCGTTCAAAAAACCACAGCCACCAAAACTCCTGATATGATGGGTGGTTTTTGGGATGCGGTTATATATTATTGTTCCTTATTGGTGGATGTTGTCTTACTCATTCTACTTTTTTTCATTCTCTTAAAACTCCTTCGGCTCGTCTATGAAGTTTCGACTGCAAAAAGACTTGTTTATATAAAAATATCTCTTCCTCGTGCGGATTCAAAGCTCGATAAAGAACGGGAAACTAAGAAGGATTTCAAGGAAAAGGTTGGTATTATGTCGATTTTTTACAAGGCGATGCACAAGATCAATGATCTGAGTTTTATCGATGCTTTTAAAAACATGATTTTCCAGCATGCGAAAGTATCACTTGAACTCGTATACAACGAATGAATGGTGCATTTTTATTTGGTTACCTATCCAGAATTTGCAAAGCTTATTACTCAGCAAATAACCTCGAATTATCCGGATGCAGAAGTAAAATATGTAACTCCAAAAGAATATGTAGAAATTAAGCCAGCGGGACACACGCTTCAAGCAGCTTCAAGTTCCAAAACACACGACAGTGTTTTTCCTATAAAAACCTATAAATATTTTGAAGATGACCCACTTTCGAGTCTTACGAATGCCTTTGGAATGCTTAAAAAAACAGATAAAGCCGTCTTTCAAATTGTTGTGAAACCAGTTGGTCCTAGCTGGAATAAGAAAGCAAAAAAAGCAGCAGGCCTTCTTTCCAAAGGAAAATATAACAAATCGGCGGAGAGTGCCCTCATTATCAGTCTTATTCAAAAAATTCTCTCACCTATTTATTGGATCGTAAATCGATTTATCAATAATGAAGAAGTTCAAAGCAATGCACCGGGAGCAAGTGGAGGTGATGCTTATAAGATTTTTAATCAAGCGGAGCAAGAAGCACAAAAAATGGTTGGAGAAAGCGCTGGTCAGCCAGCATTTCGCGCAGCTATTCGTATTCTTGTATCATCTGATACGAAAGAAAGCGCAAAAAATGGACTCTATAATCTCCTAGGAACCACAAGCATCTATACAGATGAATATAATAATAAACTCGATGATCCGCGTATTACGGAAGACGTGCTTGGGTTTATTTTCACACCTATCCGATACTTAGCATTTCGATTCAAGCTTTGTGCTTTTTTACAACAAGAGAGTACCTTATCGACAGATGAACTCGCGACATTGTATCATTTCCCAGATATCAATTATAACAAATCGCCATTTATTAAATGGCTTGAATACAAGATGCTCGCGGTTCCTTCGAATCTACGAACTCCGACACAACCTCTTATTCTTTCTGACTACAAGCGGGATAAAAGTGGGAATGTCTTCACAAAAGATGGTTCACTTCTGAAGGTGGATAAAAATAAAAACTTTGTTCGTGATGAGGAAAAGAATTTTTTCCTTCTTTCTGGAGAAGTGGTTCCTGTCTACAAAGATGGTGATATGAAGGGCAAACCAATGGATGAAGGAAAGGCACCGGTCCAAGAGGACAAACAGAGATATCTCTGAGGATTTCCACTCTTTCGAGATGGGGCTCTTATGGGGTGGAATGAATATCGTAATCTGAAAACTCCGATCTATTTCTCGAAAAAAGATCGAGGACGACACCATTATGTGATCTGAAAATCTGGTTGAGGTAAATCCGTTTTCATCGGTTATATGGCTCGTCAGGATCTTTGGGCGGGCGATGGGCTCTGTGTTATTGATCCGCATGGCGATCTCGTAGAAGATATTATTTCCTTTACTCCGAAAGAACGAGTAAAAGATATGATCATCTTCGATCCATCTGACTACGAACGACCAATGGGACTCAACATGCTCGAAGTTATCTCGACCGATCCAGCGCTTCGTGCGATCGAGAAAGATCGAGCCGCACTTGATGCGACTTCTATTTTTATCAAGATCTTTAATGAAGAAATCTTCGGACCTCGAATCCAGCATTACTTCCGAAATGGATGTTTGACGCTTATGGATGATGAAGATGAGGGTGGAACACTTATCGACGTACCACGATTATTCGTCGATGATGCATTTATGAAATACAAAGTCTCAAAAGTCAGAAATCCCGTCGTAAAAGCCTTCTGGGATCATGAATATGCAAATACGGGTGATCGAGAAAAACAAGAAATGATTCCGTATTTCAGTTCGAAATTTGGTCCATTTATCACGAATACAACCATTCGTAATATCATCGGTCAACCAAAATCAGCATTCAATCTTCGTCGTGTGATGGATGATCAGAAAGTTCTTATGGTAAACCTCTCGAAAGGTCTCATCGGAGATCTGAATGCTCAGCTTCTCGGTTTGATCTTCGTTTCGAAAATCAATATGGCCGCAATGAGTCGTGCAGATATGCCAGAGCCAGATCGTAAAGAATTTTTCCTCTACGTCGACGAGTTCCAGAATTTCGCGACAGATACCTTCGGAGAAATATTGTCAGAAGCTCGTAAATATCGACTCGCCCTTATTATGGCGCACCAGTTTATCGCGCAGATCGGAGGATCAAAATCAAAAGATGGAAAACCAACCATTAAAGATGCGGTATTCGGTAATGCCGGTACGATCATGAGTTTCAAGGTTGGTGCAGAAGATGCGGAATACCTTGAAAAAGAATATGCTCCAGTACTTTCTCAGCAAGATATTATCGGTATTGCAAACTATACGACATACTGTAAACTGAACATCGATAATGCGACGACTCGTCCATTTGATATGAAGACTATCTGGGATGAGACCTATAAGAATGCTGAGGTTGCAAAAATCATCAAAGAATATTCTCGAAAAATGTATGGACGAAAGAAAGAATACGTCGATATGGAGATTGAAGCACGTCTTGGTATTATGCGTACTGATACAGGAGATATAGCTTAAATTAAGAATTAAGAGAGATCTTATCTGTAATATTACTGTTTATGTTCAAAAAAATTCTTGTCATTGCGATGATTTTCATAGGAACAAGCCCTGTTGTTCTAGTTTTTGCGGCGCCTGCTGATCCGAATGATCCAGAGGTTACCATGGATACGGATAATGATGGTATTGTAGATAAGGTTGATCAATGTCCTGATACTCCAAGTGATGTGGTTGTAGATCGCTTCGGTTGTAGTGAGGATCAAATAGCTCAGGATAATCCTTATGTGGTGGATACAGATGGAGATTGAGTAAGTGATTCGGAAGAAAAACAAAATGGGACTAATCCAAATAAAAAAGATACTGATTGAGATGGTGTAAATGATTGAAAAGATAAAGAACCCCTTACACCTCTTGATAAGATTGCATATGTTGATGCCGACGGGGTATATAATCAGGTGATTTATGATACTATAGATGCGGATAATGATAAAATTCTTGATAAAGACGAATGAAAGGGTTGTCTCAGGACATTGATAGATGAGAGTGTTTTTTCGAGTGGAACATATAAATGATGTTCCGTGGATCAGAAAAACTCCATTCTCAAATTAATAAGTTTATGAAATCAATTATCAAAAAAAGAGGTAGCTTTCTGAGCATTAATTCCAGATGTTTCCGATAAACAGGAATATGAAGGTCTTCTGGCTGAATATAATCTACTTGCCAATAGACTTGGTTTTCCGAAAAAAACATCATTTTTTGTAGTCAGTACGCCTCCAGCCAATCCAGCCGGATGAGCACTGGAGGACACCTCGAAAGATTTAAAATTATTAAAAGATAAAGATGCGAAATCAGGAGTGGTTCGAACAGAGAGTACATCTCTGCTAAATGATTTTGCTGGTCAATTTAACGATATGCTTTTTAAATGAGCGGGAGGTGCGGGTGAGATCTGAGAAAAATGAGCATATTCGTTTTTGCTTCGTATTGCGCGAGATATTAAAAATGTTTTTACTGTTTTAGCAGCAGTATTCGTTATTGTTGTGGTAATGATCTACTTTTTCTCTCAAAAAGCGGAAGAAGATGTCAAGAATCTCAAAAATGCAATTATCTACACCTCGCTTGGTATTATGTTGATGCAAGTATCTTTTGTTATTATTAATTCTCTATTTGGAGAAAATGTATGATCGGGTTGAGCAGTGGCAGCTATAGGATTCGTAAAAGCGGTACTTTGGCCAATTATTAATATGATTCAAATGTTGGCATCATTCGTATTTCTTGCAATGGCATTTGTCGCTTTCTTCATAATGGTGACAGCTGGTGGTGAGGCAAAGGCTCGAGAATCAGGAATCAAAACAATTATTGGTGCAATCATCTGATTCATCATGGTAAAAATCTCCTCTCTTTTGGTTACTACTATATATGGAAATATTGATTGTACGACAAAAGACTTTAAAGGAAATTGTGTTTCGCTTCTTACAAAACCAGAAATATCAGACACTATCAAACTTTTCACGACTATAATTAACTGGGCAAATGGTTTTATCGGAGTGATAACTATTTTGCTGATTATTTACACCGGTTGGAATATTCTCTTCAATGGAGAAGAGGGGATGAAAAAAGGGAAAAGTACTATCAAATGGATTGTGATCTGACTTTTACTTCTTGTCACAAGTTACATAATCTTCAAATTCATATTAGCTTCATGAAGTACCGTATCAAGTAACTAAGAAAAAATCCTCCAGATATCTGGAGGATTTTTTTAAATTCAATAAACGAACTATTTACCGAGAGAAGCAGTTTTTTGTTGTCGAGCGTAAAACTTATCAACTGTTGTAGTTTTGAGGATTTGTTTTTTACCAGTGTAAAAAGGATGACACTGATTACAGGTCTCAACTCGGATTTCTCCTTCTATTGTAGAACCAGTTTCAAATACATTACCACAAGAGCAAATAACTTTTGTAATTTTGAATTTAGGATGAATAGTAGCTTTCATAAAAGAAAAAAGAAGAAGAATAAATTTTTCGTTATTCGTTGTTAATCTCTAGGATCTAGACATCAAGGACGAAAAACGAAAGTATGGATGGTGCCGGAAGAGAGACTCGAACTCTCAAACCTTGCGGTACCGGCTTCTAAGACCGGCGTGTATACCAATTCCACCATCCCGGCAGGGATATTAGTGTATGCAAATTAGAAAAAAGTGGTGGGCCGAGATAGATTCGAACTATCGAAGGCGTAAGCCAAAGGATTTACAGTCCTCCCCATTTGACCGCTCTGGAATCGACCCGAACATTTTTAACCCACCCATACTATAATAGTTGTTTCTAGTATGATGTAGGTTGTGTGTTTAAACATGGAGCCGCTTGTCGGAATTGAACCGACGACCATCCGCTTACAAGGCGGGCGCTCTACCAACTGAGCTAAAGCGGCTTACATAAAAACAATGCTTCTTTTTGAAGAAAGCTCCGACATTGTATAAAAAAGCCCTCTTTTGTCAAAAGAATTTTTCGATTTTTTTCTCCTTGTGAAAATATCCTTTTTTTGTACAATAAAAGCCATTATTACTTGCTTGAAAAATGAGGCATGATTAAAATATTCGTTGTTGCCGATTGATTTCATCATTTTGATGAATCCATTAGGGAATATATCAAGCGTTTGCCTGATATTGAAATAAAATATATTAAGCCCGAAAAGACTGGAGAAGCTGTTCGAATTATCGAAAAAGAAACAGGAAGAATTCTGGAAATACTCTCGAAACAAAAAAATTACATGATTTATCTTGATATTTGAACAAAAATATATTCCACTGGGGCACTTTGTGAACATTTGACAAAATTGGAAGATCGATGAGAAAAAATAACTTTTCTGGTTGGTGGAGCCTATGGTGTGGATATGACTAAGTTACGTCCATATATCCAAGAAACTCTTTCTCTCTCTCCGATGACTTTTCCACATGGACTTGCGTTTCTCATACTCTTAGAACAGATATATCGAGTTCGCTCCATTCAGAAATGAACAGGGTATCATCATGGATAGTAAATTAGTTTCGTCGAGTTAAGAGTTTCGAAAAAAAAGATGTGTCATCCCAGAATTTTCTGGATAGAACGAAGATCTCGAAGCCATAAAAGATATTCCAGAAAACATCTGGGATCTTCCACTGTATTGCTTAGATCTCGAAGAAAAACAACGGAAGATTCTTCGTTGTACTCAGAATGACTCATAAAACTTAATAATATATTTTAAAACTATGAAACAAATTCTCTCTCATTCAATTCAAAATATTGATTCCAATGTTTCGGATGGAAAATTTTTGTTTTCGACCCCAAAAACTATACAGTGAGATTTTATGATAGATATGGCAGAACTTTTATTGCTGTATAAAAATGAAAACCTGGACTACGGTGCTGATCCAAAGCTTTGGAGTGAGGTATATTCTCCAAAATCTGAATGGGAAATTTTTCAAAAAATAGTGGAAGAAGCAATAGAAACTAAAAAAAAGGTACACATTAAAAATATTTCACTCGCAGAAGAAGTGGAATATATAAAAAATCTTTATGAACAGCTTGGTTATTTTAACTCAGAATTAAATGCTTTTGTTCCGGATTTTAAGAATTGTCCGATTACTATCGGGGTAAATCTACGCAATTTTGTCTACAGTTTCAAAGATTATTACATTCTCGGAGAATCTGCTTTTTTCGTGCCACCACCACGAGCACCGCTCCATCAGAAAGCGATTCGTTCAGGGTTGAATTCCTGAATAATTTCAGCCATTCATTTGAATCCAGAAAGGCAAAAAAAAGAAAAAGAAATACTAAAACAGCTATTAATAGAAGAAAAAACCAATCTTCTAAAATTGGGAAGATTGGTATGTTTTAATTTGGAAGAAATAGGTTTTCAGATAGAAACAGAAGATTGGATTATCCAGCTTGGGGAGTTTTTGTAAAAGCGGAACTCAGGAGGGATTCTTCGATTTCTCGTTCGAGTTCATCTTGGATGGTTTTCATGAGGATAAGCTCTTGAATGGTGTCTTTTTTTGATTGTTTTGATCGTGAGTCTCTCAGTACTAATATATATCAGTAAGTATAGAGACAGAGTTTATAGAGAAAAGTGATCAATGTAATTCCGATAATTAAGCCTCAAATAAGTAGCATGGTATCATCTCAAAAATGGGTGATATCAAGAACGGATGCACTTAGATTGCTTTGGTTATAGTGAAATTCAAATGGTTGCATAATTGAAAATGAATAGCTACTAAAGATTGTGTAGATTGCTTCGTGCCAAGCGAGTGATGAGTAGATTAATCTTTTTTGAGTTCTGCGAATACAAGGAGTCGATTCAGAGTAGTTCCTACTGGCCAACAAGTCATAAGAGAGAGTTCTTTTTTTCCATCTTCTCGTTTCATAACGGATACATTTCCTGGTTTTACTACCTTTTTTTCTCGAATTACATACACATATTTTTGTTGATTATAGTAGACGATAATCTCATCACCGAATACGAGTTTATCGAGGAGAGCAAAAACATCGTTATAATCTCATTTCATCCAAGGATAGTTTGAACTATGTCCGAAAATAAAAGCATTTCCTTCTTCGCCTGGATGGGAAGTCCCGGGATATCGCACGACTCCTTTCTCGAGTTCATTCATAAAGACATCTTCAAGATTATCGAAAGAGAGATTGCTTTTGTTTGGCACGTCGACGAGAGGAATATTTTTTCCGAGTTTTGGTATGATGATGCGATTTTCATAAGGAACGATTTCGACATTTACTACCATATCCGAGCTGGTCGGGATGAGTTTTTTTGGAGAAAGAAATACATCTTTAACCGTGATATTTTCTTCTTCGAGTTGTTTTTTGAGTCTTTCTTCTTTTGCCTGATTTTCTTCTTCGGTAACTTTCGATTCTTGTTCATCCGCGTAAACTTCGATTTTTGATTGAGTAAGAGTTTGTGCGATGTCTTGACTTGCTGCCTTGAGTTTGCTTGGATCAATATAATCTGAAAGAAGGGCAGAATAAGCACTATAGTTTGTAGCTATAAGCAAAACTATAAATACCATACAAGAAACTGTAATATAGTAACCAAGAAATTCCACTTTTTCTCGTAGTTTTTTCCAAGGACTTACCGTTGCATTTTTGATTTTTTCACAAATATTGAGAATATCTTCATAGGAAGAAATTTCTGTAGCTATTGTCTCGGTAGCAAGAATATCGGCAGACATGATTATCTCGGATTCTGTATTATCTAATGCTGCGAGAATATCGATTTCTAAAGAAGAGGATGTAGCTATTTCAGTAGTCATTTTCGTCTTTGTTTTTGTTAGTTTTATATGAGTTTTTGAGACACCTTCGTGTTTCTCGCTTCCAGCTTATCACATATTTTTTCAGGAGTCAAAAAAATCCCCTTCTTTTTTCAAAGAAAGGGATTTTTCTCAGTAATACGGGATTACTTGCCTTTTTTATTGAGGGCGCGGTATGTTTCTCGAATGATTGCAGCTTCTCTGATCTTTCGTTCAGAGAGAGAACGCGTAGCGTAACGCCCAGTTTTGAGCTTGTTAACAGTACGAGTCTGGAAAAACATCTTCTTGTAACGGAGGATGAGTTTCTCATTGGATTCACCGGCATTCTTGGTCGTAAAAACGATCATGATTGTCTCCTTGTATTATAAGTAAAATAAAGGCGTGGCGATTATATAGAAGTTTTATGGAAAGTCAAAAGAAAGGAATTAGAGTTTAGAATTTAGGGATTGAGAGACTGAGAATTATACTTGTCATTCTGAGTGAAGCGAAGAATCTTCCGTTGTTTTCTTCGAAATCTGAGTTATACAGCGGAAGATCCTGGATATTTTTCTCTGCTTATTTAATGACTTCGAAAAGTTAACTCATTCGAAAAATTCCAGGATGACATATTGTATTTTTCTTTGTAACCTTGTAACTATGTAACTGTGTTGTTGTAACATTCTTCGCAATACACAATCTCAGATCTCTCCGGAGCATAAGTAGTAAGGATATCTTTCTGACATTTATCACATTTTCTTTCAAAGAGTTTTCTTGGATTTCTAAGTTCCATTCGATCTTTATGTCTCTGGTCTGGATGTCGTCGAGGAATCGGAAGATTATGTTTTCTATAGAATTCTAATTCTTGTTTTATGATTCTAAATGGTTTTCATGTTACTTCGCATTCTATAGCCCAATTTAATATATCATCAGGTATCTTAGTAATATCATCTGGAAGTTTAGAAGCAGGAATAATCTTTTCTACTTTAGGAAATGGAGCTTCGTAGTCTGACCAATTATAACCAAGTTTCAATGCTTCTGATTTTTCTAGAGGAAAATATTCTGAAGCTACTGTCTCATTGTATCAAAATGGACTTAAGCTTGCAGGAAAGAATTCTCACCATTCTCAAGTTTTTTGCATGTGTTCTATGATCTTTGGAACGAGAGTTTCGTATTCTGCCTTGGTATACTGTTTGTTTAATATACAGTATTGCTTATTTCTGAGACCGATGCAACCGAAGAGGTGAGAGGAATTAAAACAAGAATCAACATAAAAACAATCACTATTAGCACTTGAATATGTGAAAAAGCTGTTATTAAATGAATTTAATCCTATAGCAATTCACTCGTAACAATAATTATTACCATTACCTCACATTGTACAATCAAAGAGATTTGATGATTTTTCTTGTTCAAAACAATAAAAACAGTTTTCACATTCAGCTAAAAACAGGGAAGTTTTTATATTTTTCGAATTTCTTACATAATCAATTCAAGTGAACATCTCATTTTCAAATGCGTTTAATTGTCTTCTGGGAAAAGTTATAATATGATCGTGAATCTTCTTTTGTTGATCTTTTAGAGATAGAGCATTAAACTGTTTTATTAAATCTTGATAATCTGTCTCTGAATATTGTTTGTTAAAAAAACAAAACTGTTTTCATCGCATGTTAATGCAGCCAGTGCAATCTATACAATTATGACAATAGAATAAATATTTGGAATTTCTGGAATCAAAAACATGTAACGAATCTACGACATCATAACAATTCGCTCACACAACAATGTTATATGTATTTGTACATCACATAACCTGAAGACAGTCCACTACATCCATGCAGTCGCGCACATTTCGTGAATAGTGACTTCATATATTATCTCTTCCTGATATCGATAGATAGCAATCTTTCGAATTCATGAGAAAATTGGAATATTCACAATTCACATTTCCAGTTCATCAGATATTTTGTCTCGGGAATACACTTTGTAAAAGATTGTATTGAGCAAAAAAGCTCACTAGAGGATTATAGTTTAATCAATATACCAAAGAATTCCAACGATCAGATCACCATTCTTCCTGATGATAAACTTTCAAATTTTTATCTGGGGAATATATGGAAATTATTTCTTTCCCCGTAGCATCACAATTTCTCTTGTAGAGTTTTCTCTCATTACGAAACGCCATTCTTCGTTGCCGTCGACAGTCAGGACAAAGTGTTGGAGTAGGAATTGGGAATTTCTGTCAGTTAAAAACCGGAGAAACTTTGTCATAAAACTCCATATCTTTGTCGGTAATTGGAAAACTAGTCTGACACTGACGGCAAACTTTGGTTTCTATGAGTTTTTCTGTAGATGGAACAGGAAACATGGAGAGAAATTATAAATGGTAAATTATAAATTCTAAATGGAATTGTCATTCTGAGCGAAGCGAAGAATCCCTTACAGATGAGTCTGGCAATACACTTTGAGTATAAGGGATTCTTCATTTCGTTATCACTACACTCAGAATGACATGCTTACATGTTTTTCTTTGTAACTATGTAACTAAACAACTTCCTTCTCATAACAATTCTCACAATACACAATCTCAGTTCTTTCTGGAGCATACGTAGTAAGAATATCTTTATGACATTTATCACAAGTTCTTTCAAAGAGTTTTCTTGGATTTCTGAGAGACATTCGATCTAAGTGTCTTTGATCTGGATGTCTTCTTGGTATAGGAAGATTATGTTTTCTATAGAATTCTAATTCTTGTTTGATTATTCGGAAAGGTTTACCGGTTACTTCACATTCGATTGCCCAATTAAGAATATCATCAGGAATCTTAAGAATATCATCTGGTAATTTACTTGCTGGAATAATCTTTTCTACTTTTGGGAATGGAGCTTCGTAGTCTGACCAGTTGAATCAGAGCTTAAGAGCTTCCTCTTTTCCTAAAGGAAAGTATTCAGAAGCTACTGTTTCATTGTATCCGAATGGAGAAAGAGAAGCGGGAAAGAATTCTCACCATTCTCAAATTTTTGTCATGTGTTCAATTATCTTTGGAACGAGAGTTTCGTATTCCTCTTTTGTATATTGTTTATTGAGGATACAGTATTGTTTGTTACGGAGACTTACACATCCAAATAAATCTGAAGAGTTTTGACACCATGCGGTATAAAAACTTTCATTCATATTTGGATATGAAAGTATAGAAAATCTATTTTTTCTTCCACTTGCAGAAAGATTTTGATACGCATATTCAGCGGTAGATCCAAATGAGGAATCATATACATGATTTCCTTCTCCAGCATTGTCATACTGGTATTTACAGCCCTCACTATTTGATAATTCGTAGCAAGAAAAACAATTTTTACAGTTATTTAAAAGTTCTCAGCTACAACTTTCTACATTTTGATTATGAGTGGATGGTTGTATGCTAGTTTTTAATAGTATATCTAGCTCTGAATGTAGAGTATCGAAATTGAGTATCAGATTTTTAAGACGTAAATCGTACTCCTCTTTTGTAAGTTGTTCGTTTTTCCAAATATAAGAAGCATTTGTTTGATTCGATGAACAGTAGCAATTATGGCATCATTTGCAGTTTACACAAGCGATACATTCCTGACAACCAGAACAATATATACAACTAATTAATCTTGAAGATTGATTATTGCAATACAAGCAATCATAGCAATGTTCGGTATCCTGACATCGAGAACAATCCATGCAGTCCGCACATTTAACCATCCAATTAGAATATAATACATCAACATTCCATCCACCTACATGAGTGAGATAACAGCTCTTGGAATTTGCTACTTGAGCGTATTCAGAATTTTCAGATCATGGATTAAAAAGAGCCATAAGAGGAGTGACTCGATATAGGGCATCGAATTGCTCAAAGAACTTTTTTGAAAAATCGAAATCTTTTCCATAACTCATGGGGTCCCAGCTATCACTTTCCCATTCTGTTCTACTATATATTCTGTGTGGTTTATCTGGAGAGTATATTGAAATTATCTCTTTCCCTGTGGCACCACAAGTTCTCTTGTAGAGCTTACACTCATTCCGAAATGCTATTATTCATTGTCTTCTACAATCAGGACAAAGCGTTGGAGCTGGAATTTGATATTTTTTTTCAGCGAAAATTGGAGAAATTTTGTCATAGAATTCGAGATCTTTGTCTGTGATTGGAAAAGATAGCTGACATCGTTTACAGACTTTTGTTTCTACGAGTATTTCTGTGGGTGGAATTTGGAACATCTCTGGAGAATTAAGAATTAAGAAGGAAGAATTAAGAGAATTTGTCATTCTGAGCGGAGCGAAGAATCCCTTATAGATGAGTTTAATAACATACTTGAGTACAAGGGATTCTCACGTCGTTCGTGCCTCACTCTTCAGAATGACAGCTTTGTAACTTTGTAACCTTGTAACTATGTAACCGTGTTGTTATAACAACTCTCACAATACACAATCTCAGTTCTTTCTGGAGCATATGTGGTAAGAATATCTTTCTGACATTTGTCACAAGTTCTTTCAAAGAGTTTTCTTGGATTTCTGAGCTCCATTCTGTCTTTGTGCCGTTGATCTGGATGTCTTCTTGGTATAGGAAGATTATGTTTTCTGTAGAATTCTAATTCTTGTTTTATGATTCTAAAAGGCTTGTTCGAGACTTCGCATTCGATTGCCCAATTAAGAATATCATCTGGAATCTTCGAGATGTCATCAGGAAGTTTAGAAGCAGGAATAATCTTTTCTACTTTTGGAAATGGAGTTTCGTAGTCTGACCAGTTAAAGCTAAGTTTCAATGCTTCTTCTTTCTCTAGAGGAAAATATTCTGAAGCCACTGTTTCATTGTAACCAAATGGACTTAAACTTGCAGGAAAGAATTCTCACCATTCTCCATCAGCAATCATTTTTTCGATAATTTTTGGAACGAGAGTTTCGTATTCCTCTTTTGTGTATTGTTTGTTCAGAATGCAGTATTGTTTATTTCTGAGACCGATGCAGCCGAAACAATTTTTACAGAAATCAAGATTGAAAGAATATAGTAGATCTGAACCAGTCCAACAACGAATACAAAAGCTATTCTTGAATACATCAATAGCAGTGTTTATGCTTTCATAGACATAAGAAGCATTGAGTCCTACAGTGTCCACATCAACACAAGAGTGCGAGTTAGTAAGTACGTGAACGGAATTTTTACAGTCCCAGGCATCATTAAGTTCAAAACATGATGAACAATTTTTTGTATTTATAAGATAGTCACCAGTAGAATTTTGATTTTTCCCACCGTGATAGACCATTTTCGGCGTATTTACTAAGAGTTCTTTTATGTTTTTTTCAGTTTCTTTTCTTAGTGCAGGATTTGTTTTAAGATCGTTTGAAAGTTTTTCAAAAGCATCTTTTCCGATCATTTTATTGAGAAAATAGAATTGCTTATTATTTATCCCTACGCAGCCAATACAATCTTGACATCCGACACAATCGATCAAATAAATCGAATTTGAACAGGAAGAACAATTCATACAGTTTTCACATTGAAAACAATTCACGAGATCTATGGATTTATAACAATTATCACAATTTGTAAGGAAAGAACTATCGACTATGTTTTTAGAATTTTGAAGCCAATATCAAAATAAACAATTTTCATTGTTTGAGCTTTCTATCAGAAGATAAGAATTCTTGTTGAAGGCGGATATGTTGGTATATTCTGAATTTTCACTATTCCTACTTATGAGTGAATAATTTGGCACAACAGAGAGTAAGGTTTGGAATTGAGAATAAAAACTTTCTGAAAAATTAAAATCTTTTCCGTAGCCCAGAGCGTCCCATTTGTCACTCCACCATTCATCTTGATGATACACTTTTAGATTCTTATCAGGAGAATAAATGGAAATAATCTCTTTCCCAGTCGCATCACAGTTTCGTTTGTATAGTTTTCGTTCATTTCTCCAAGCAAGACGTCTTTGCTGTCGACAATCCGGACAAAGCGTCGGAGTGGGAATTGGGAATTTCTGTCAATTAAAAACTGGAGAAACTTTGTCGTAGAATTCGAGATCTTTGTCGGTGATTGGAAAACTCTTCTGACATTGACAACATATCTTTGTTTCAGTCAGCATCTCGCTAGATGGAATTGTTGACATAATATTTTTTCTTATTTATAAGATAGAGTATTTATACTTTTTTTCACACTTTTGCAAGTAACAAAATTTGCAAAAGTAAATCTGTTTGATATAATAGCCAAAATTACCTGTGATGATTTTTTCACAACAATATGAAATTACACGATTATCTAACAGATCTCTGATATTCAAAACGAGAAGGTGATATCTACCTGGCTCTTTATAAGCTTGGAGCTCAGCCAGCTTCCGTCGTCGCGAAGTATGTCGGATTTGAACGAACCTATGTCTATAAGGCTTTGCTTGAGTTTGCGAGTAAAGATCTTGTTTCTGTAACTGAGAAGAATGGGATAAAGAACTTCTTCATCCCTGACATCTCGGTCTTAAAAAAATACCTTCAATCAGAATGACAACGATTTAAGAAAATGGAAGATGAATTTCATGCGGTCGAAGCTGAATTACTTCAGTATAATACCCGATATTCTTCGAAATTACCAAAAATAAACATTCGTGATGGAATGGAATGAATTGCTCATCTGTATGCGGATATTTATGATGCTGTTATTGCTCAGTGATATATTTCGATAAAAATGTTCGCGTCAAATACGATTATGTCACAAGCGTGAGGTACGAGTATCGTAAAAACCTATGCAGAAGATTTTTTTAAAAAAATGCAGCAAAAAAATATCCATATCGAGACATTTCTCGGAAATGGATTATGGATTATGGAATCAATCGGAAAAACCAGTAACATAGCAGAACTCGAGAATCTCCCAGCTTCGAATTCCTCGATTCAGATTTTCATCGTCGGGAAAGTTGTATATTTCATTATATTCAAAGATATTCCGTTTGGAATCAAATTTGATAGTGAAGAACTTGCTCATTCACTCCATTTTATTCTGGAACACCTAAAAGTTGATTAAAATTGAGTACTGTCATTCTGAGCGGAGCGTGAGAATCCCTTATAGATGAGTTTGGCAAAATCCTTGAGTATAAGGGATCCTTCGTTTCACTCAGGATGACAAAGATTGCTTCGTACCTCCCCCAATGACGGGACAAAGAAAAACCCCAGGATTCTTAGAATCCTGGGGTTTTTCGATTATTTATTTCCGTATTTTTTTCGTTCGTTCTCAGTAAGATATTTCTTTCGGAGTCGGATGGACTGTGGAGTAACTTCCACGTACTCATCATCCTTGATATAATCAAGAGCGTCTTCGAGAGTCATTTTTCGGATCGGAGTAAGACGAATCGCTTCATCCGCACCGCTCGCTCGCATATTAGTGAGCTGTTTGTTCTTGTTTGGATTTACGACGAGATCACCACCTTTCAAGTGTTCTCCGACGATCATTCCTTCATAGACATTCGTCGCAGGCTCTACGAGCATAGGACCTCGTTCTTCGAGTTTCCAGAGAGAGTAAGCCATAGTGGTTCCGGCAAATCCTGAGATCATAGATCCGACATCTCGTTTTTCGATCGCACCTTTGTATTCTTCGTAATGAGAGAATGATGAATACATGATTCCTTCACCTTTTGTCTCGATAATGAACATCGATCGGAAACCAAGAAGTCCACGAGTCGGAACATCGAATTCCATAGAAGTGACACCGTTTTGAGTTTTCATATCTTTCATGATTCCTTTTCGTTTTCCGAGCATTTCGATAATTACACCAGAACATGATTCTGGGGCAAGAACTACGACACCTTCGATTGGTTCAAGTTTTTCACCGTTTGTACCTTCGTGGAGGATAACCTGAGGAGCACCGACTTGGAGCTCGAATCCTTCTCGTCGCATCGTCTCGATAAGAACGGAAAGATGGAGTTCTCCACGTCCAGAGACGAGATATCCATTATCGATAGCATCAAAATCAATTTTGAGTCCTACGTTCATCTCGAGTTCTTTCTCGAGTCGTTCTCGAATATTTCGTGAAGTAACGAGTTTACCTTCTTTACCAGCAAATGGTGAATCATTAACGAGAAACTCCATTCGAAGTGTCGGTTCATCGATATGAATCGGTGGCATTGGTTCTGCTGCAGCGATAGAAGAGATAGTCTCACCAACGAAGATATCTGGGATACCTGCGATCGTTACGATATCTCCAGCTTCTGCTTCAGGAACTTCTATTTTCTTGAGTCCGAGACTCGTCATAATTTTTGAGATTTTTCCATTTCGTCGTACCCCATCGTTTCCGATAACGGTAACTTGTTGTCCGACTTTTGCGGTTCCTTCATAGACTCGTCCGATACCCATTCGTCCAAGATAATTATCATAGGCGAGATTTGCGATCTGCATTCGGAAAGGTCGAGTAATATCATTTTCAGCTTCAGCGACTGTCTCAAGAATCGCATCGAACATCGGGTGAATATCTTCACGTGGATCGTCAAGATTTCTGATCGCGATTCCTTCTCGTGCGATAGCATAAACTACAGTAAAATCAAGTTGTTCATCAGAAGCTCCGAGCTGAACAAAAAGATCAAAAATCATATCAACTACCTCAGTAGGTCGAGCAGTTGGTTTGTCGATTTTATTAATAACAATTATCGGTTTGAGACCGAGTTCAAGCGCTTTTTTTGTAACGAATTTTGTCTGTGGCATCGGACCTTCGTAAGCATCGACAACGAGACAAACTGAATCAACCATTCGGAGAACTCGTTCAACTTCAGAACCGAAGTCAGCATGTCCTGGGGTGTCAACGATATTGATTTTGTGACCTTTATAACTGACGGCAGTGTTTTTTGCATAGATGGTAATTCCTCGTTCTTTTTCTTGGTCGTTACTATCCATTACACAAGTTCCGACTTGTTCGTTTTCACGAAAAGTTCCAGATTGTTTTAAAAGTGCATCTACGAGAGTGGTTTTTCCGTGATCTACGTGAGCGATGATAGCGATATTCCTGTAACCCATAAAAAAGAAATTAGAACTTAGAAATTTAGAAAACTTAGAAAGGATATTTGGGCATCCAATTAGGCCAGCTAGAAGGGCAGAATTGTGGCGAACTGAAGGCAATAAGTCAAAAACAACCGAGATAAGTCCTCGGTTATTTTCTTTATAAGTCGTGGGTATTATATGGAAAAAATAGGAAAGTAAAGTTTATTATTAATCTCCAGCACCACCTCATCCAGAGCTCCCTCCACCTCCAGAAAAACCACCTCAGCCACCTCAGCCTCATCATCCAGAACCACGTCAAAGCCCATTAAAAAAATTATGTACTCATGGGTGAGTTAAGAAAAAACCATGTACACTATTTGCTGGTAACCAGAAAGACGACGTCAAAAGAAAAAACGATATCCATGCCACCAAACCAGTCGTCATGCCCGCAAATCCAGCAAGCGTTACGAGATAGAAAATCATGAAAAAACCTGTTTGAATAATAACTCATACGATACTCGCCGCTTTAACAAATATATTGTTTGGTAATTTTGCCATTCGAAAAACCATTATATTTTTCCAAATAATCAGAAGAAAGATAAGATGGAAAAAACCAAGCATAAAAATGCCAATTGGTGGGTTTTCTTGTGGTAAAGTTGTTTTGGAAGTATTCGTTTGAGTCAATGTCTTGGCTATAATCGGATTATCTATCGACTGTCAAACGCGCTCATAGTAGGCGTTTACTGCACTATAAAAGTCTCCCGCATTCACCTTAGGTCGAATATCTTTCTCTATAATATCGCTCGCGAGAATATCAGGAATCTTTCATTCCATTCCATAACCCGTGATGATTCGGATCTTTTTTTCTTCCGTCGCGATAAGCAACAAAACACCATTATCTTTTCATTTTTGACCGATTCCATTTTCGTTAAAATATTTCACTCAGATATCGATTAATTCTTGGCTATTTCTATTCGGAAACAGCACAACAGTAACTTGATTCGTGGTTGATTTTTCAAAATCTTCTCAAATTTTTCTGAGAGTTGCGAGCTCCTCTGGTTTTAATACATTTGAAAAATCCTCAACAAATTGAGTCATCTTTGGAAGATTCATCGGGTCGACTCACTGCGCAGATGCCTGGAAAAACGAACACACAGTAAAAACACTCAGCAATAGCAATCAGAGCCTTATTTTCATAATAGAAATGAATTATTTACCAAATACATCCGAAACATCAGGAACTTTTTTTATCTCTTTGTCTGCGGGTGGATTGATTCGCTCTTTTGGAGCAAAATGAAACCAAGAAGCGATGATATTTCCAGGGAATCGAAGTAAAAGAGTGTTAAATTCAGCCACTTTATCATTATAATTTTTTATTTCTACTCGAATACGATTCTCAGATCCTTCGAGCTCTACGAGGAGAGCGGAAAACTGTGTATCTGCTTTGAGTTGTGGATAAGCTTCCATAGTAACTTTAAGTCCAGAGATAAGACTACTAACTTGATTTGATACCTCGACAGAAGTAACTTTTCCTTGTTCGATCAGCTTATTAAGTGTTTCAAGTTCTTGTGAACTTGATCGAAGTTTTGCTACTCCGGTAAAAGTACCTTTTTCGTGATCAGCATAACCTTTTACGGTTTTTGCCATATTCGGGATGAGATCGAGACGTCGTTCGAACATATTTTTTACCTGAGATTCCTGTGAGACAACGAGTTCCTGTGTACCGATAATAGTATTGTATTGACTCCAAGTATAGCCACCAAGAAGCAATACGAGAACAAGAATGACTATAAGAAATTTTTTCATATGAGAAACATTAAAATTAAAACAAGGCTTATTGTATGTGTTTTTATTGGTTGTCAAAATTTTGAAAATAAAAAAACAGCCGAGATAATTTCTAGCTGTTTTTTATAATTTAGACTTAACTAATAGTATCTAATTGTACGGTTTGAGAAACAGGATCTATCGGTACGTCTAATTCCTTTACAGAACAAAATAGGGAAACATACACCATGGATGTAACATACCCAGTTGCGAGATAGCTGAGAATATATCCGATATAAGGAATATATTCTAATATCCCTGAGATCATTCCGCTTCCGATAGATATCGCAATACCGGAAATAAGTCCTATAAGAAAAATCCAACCAGCTCTATTCTTCGTCATTTTCCAGCTTTGTTTTATATATTCAAAAGCAGAAAGATCGGCATTGTCTGAAGTCGCGAGAATAAAATTTGAAAACGAGAGCCGAATACTGATGTAAAACATGACGAACATAAGGAAAAACATGAGTACAACAGAAACGCTCGAAATAATTCAAACAAATGATTGAGCGCCAGAAATGCTGACACTTTTTCAAGATATAAGACCTAATATAAGAGTAACCATCATAACAAGTAGAAAATATCCTAGAAATAGTCAGATATATATTCCAAATTGGCAAAATGAAAGACTTAAATATTTTTTTATATGACTCCAAGAAAAATAGAGATTATTTCCATAACCAAGGGGTTCGTTCTTTATATATCCCATATATGCTTTCGGAACTAGGATAGAGTTAGCGTATCAGATTCATAATACGGCACATATAAAAGAAGATATTCCGAGAATAATACTGGAAACAATAACTCCGAGAGATAAGCTAGGAAATATGGGCATAGCCGCTTTTGTTGTCTGAATACCGGTTTGAGTATCTGCTGCGTATTTCTGAAAATATTGAATATATTCTTGTATTTTTTCTATTCAAATATATTTGAATAGAAAAATAGCCATAGGAACGAGTATGAAAACGAGAACGAAACAGAAAGTAAAAAGAAAAATCAATAATCTCGTGATGGTCCAGTGTACGAAATATTTCCGATAGAGCTTAAAAATATTAGTAAAAATTCATTCAAGAATTTCTCAAAATCTTTCTTTCATATATGGAATAGTATTAATGATATGAAAAAACTTCCGATGATTATTCGGAAGTTTTTTTGGAGTAATAATTATACAACTGGTTGAGCTGAATAATCCGGACCAGTGAAAGCAAGAACCGGGAAGAAGATAAATCCTAGGAAAATAAGACCGAGTGTCATTCCAACTCCATGCCCACGAGCTTTTGATATTTCATGAAGCACCATGATAATGAATATAATATTTACCAATGGAATGAAGAATAAAATTAACCACCAACCTGGTTTTCCACCCATTTTCACAAGAAGATAGAGATTAAGAAGTGGGATGAAAGACATCCAAGCATTTGCTATATTCATCTTTTTTGCAAGAAGAAACACACAGTATCCGTAGAAAAGATAGATAACAAGATTGATAATAAGACCAATGAGACCAACACTGCCACCATTGGCTGCAGCTGAAGCGAGCTCTGGATTCATAAAAAGAAAATTAAAAATAAGTAATTTAAACTATATGAAAATAATTCCTGATTGCAAGCCAATTAAATATATTCCGTCATGAGTATTAGTTCATCATAATGGGAAAAATAAATCCCCACTTTTTCTCGTGGGGATTTGGGATTATAATTGATTTGGACTACATGGATAATCGACTGTACGTTTATCTTCTGTTTCCATACAAGCACTAATTTTATATCCGCAGTTCTCGTTTTTTGAATTTTTTATTGGTTCGTAGGTGTATCAGAATTTACATCCATCGCTCTTTGTTTCACCAGCTTTTGGATCTTGAAGGTTTGTCATATCGAAAGAATCAAGAGTATCAGGTAGTTTTCAGGTATTTGCGTAGTCTGCCATAAGTTTAGTTTGAATATTATATATATCTGAAGTTCGTTTTGAATCACGAGCATTTTCAGAATATCCCTGAAAAGAGAGAAAAGCTATCGTGGCAAGAATAGGAATGATACTTAAGAGGCAAAACATAACAATAACTCCGATAATCAATCCAGTGTCACTTTTTATTGGTGCTATAGTGCCATTGGGCAAAATAACTATCCTTGGGTCTCCACCGAATATATTATCACCATCATCTCCTCTTGCAAATATCATATATAGTCCAAAAAATAAATTCACCAATGGAACCAACATGACTAAATACCACCAACCACTCTTATTAAGATCATGAAGCCGTCGAATCGAAAGAAAAATACCTAACACTGCGAAATACAGGCTCGCTATTGGTGAAAGAATATTTAAAATTATAGTAAAACTAGAAAAATTTTCAACCGATCCAATGAAAAATGAGATCATTCCAAGAGCTAAAAAAATCACAAAACTCCATCCAATAATTCTCAAATTTGCGATTATATATGACCTTCTACTTAGGCGTCATACAGAAGTAAGTTCCTGACCAGTAAAAAAATCTCGCATAGACTGATAAGATTAAAATTAAACTATTGAACTATAAGAAAATAATTCCTGATTGCAAGCCAAATAAAAAAACTCAAGGAGAGACTCTTTGAGTTTTTAACTATTAATTTACACAGAGTACTTCTAATATAGGTGTTTCAGTCTGATCTTTCTGGAGATCGGTCACGATTATGAGTTTATCGCCAGTCGATACTCTTCCTTGGGTTTTAAGAATTTTTATAGCATCAGCAAGATCATCTTTTGTATTTCCTGTCCAGGTCGGAAGAAAGAATGAAGTTATACCATACAGAATATTTGCATAGAGAGAAGTCTCTGGATGCATTGTAAAAGCAAAAACTGGAAGATTTGGACGAAGAGCGGCCGCAAATCGTGCGAGCGCTCCGGTTTTTGTGAAGACTATTACTGCTTTCGCTGAGAGCTGTTCACTCAAGAATAGACCATTGCGAATAAGTGCTTTTTTGATAGATCCTTCTTCTGTTTTCATGACATCGTCAAAATCATGATGCTTATTATTTACCGTTTTCTCCGCTTCTAGGATAATTCGATTCATCATCTCGGCAGATTCTATCGGGAATTTTCCCATGGCCGTTTCTCCAGAAAGCATAAGTGTATCTGGCCTTTGACGCACGGAATTAAACACATCAGATACTTCAGCTCGAGTCGGAAAAGGATTTTCGATCATACTTTCGAGTAAATGAGTTGCAACGGTATGAAATTTTCATTTTTTCTGACATTTCTCACTAATTATTCTCTGATAGGTCGGCAAACGTTCGATCGGTACTTCGATCCCGAGATCACCTCGCGCGATCATAATACCATCAGAAACCTCTATAATCTCATCGATATTGTCGATCGCTTCCTGGGTTTCTATTTTTGACATGATTTTAATTTTTTCTCCGCCGTTCGCATCAAGAAAGGCTCGAAGTTCTCGGACATTTTCTGCGTTTCGCACGAAGCTCATCGCTATGAAGTCAAAACCGTGCTTGATCCCAAAAAGAACATCTTGCTTATCTTGCTCCATGAGACCAGGAAGATTCAGACGAAGACCTGGAAGATTGATATGTCGTCGTGAACCGATCTTCGCGCTGTTGAGAGCCTCGACTATAAGATGATGTTCGTGTTTTTCGATGACTCGCACATTAAAAACTCCGGAATCGATCACGACTGTGTCGTGTATTTTGATATCGTGCACGATATTCGGATAATCACAAAAAAGTGTCTGATTCGAATCAATATCTTCTTTTCGTACGACTAACTTAAATCGTTCACCGGTCGCGTATGTGTACTTCTCTGTTTTGTCGCCGGTTCGGATTTCTGGTCCTTTCGTATCGAGCAACATAGAAAATTGTGTTCGTCACTGCGCATTCAGTTCTCGAATGTTTTTGATGCGAAATTCCGCCTCATCGTAGTAAGCGTGAGAAAAATTGAAGCGGATAATATTTACCCCGGCGTCATAGAGGGCAGCAAGTTGATCAATCTGTTCGCTCGCAGGTCAGACGGTCGCAATGATTTTGGTTCGTTTTTGCATAAATATGTTCAGTGTTAGAAAAAATGTTTAGTACCATAAAGCATATATCTTTTGATGGGGGTCGTATTATATGAAAAAATTGGTAAAGTAAAGGATTTTTAAAAAAAGACCCCGGGGTTTTCAAACCCCGGGGTCGATGTGGACTAATCATCGTCTTCTTCGAATTTCACTCCTCGCTCAGCTCGGATCTTTTCAGTGATCGCATTTGGAACCTGTGCGTAGTGGTGGAATTCCATCGTGTAAGTTGCTCGACCTTGTGAAGATGATCGGAGATCAGTAGCATATCCGAACATTTCTGACAGAGGAACGTGAGCTCGAAGGATTTTTGCCATACCTCGTTCACCCATTTCGATGATTTGACCTCGCTTAGAGTTCAAGTTACCGAGAACGTCACCCATGTATTCTTCTGGAGTATTTACTTCTACGAGCATAACTGGTTCAAGAAGAACTGGTTTAGCTTTTTTTGCAGCTTCTCGGAAACACTTAGATGCAGCGAGTCGGAATGAGAGTTCATTCGAGTCGACATCATGGTAGGAACCGAAAGTAAGAGTTGCTTTAACATTAACGATTGGATATCCAGCGATGACACCTCGTGAGTATGCACCATTCAATCCTTTTTCAACACCTGGAATATATTCTCGTGGGATTGCTCCTCCGACAACTTTGTTCACGAAGAAGTTTTCAGTAACTATTGCTTCTGCCGCTCGCATTTCTTCAGTAATTGGTTCGAAAGTGATGATAACATGTCCGAATTGTCCACGACCTCCGGTCTGCTTCTGGTGTTTGAATTCTTGGTCTTTTACACCGAGCTGGAGAGTCTCACGGTAAGAAACCTGTGGAGCACCAACATTACAATCAACTTTAAATTCACGTCGCATTCGATCTACGATGATATCGAGGTGGAGTTCACCCATACCAGCGATGATAGTTTGACCTGCCTCATTATCAGTACTTACTCGGAATGATGGATCTTCTTCTGCGAGTTTCGCGAGAGCCATACCCATTTTTTCCTGATCAGCTTTAGTTTTTGGTTCTACCGATACGGAGATTACTGGTTCAGGGAAGATCATTCGTTCAAGAATGATAGGATGTGAATCTTCACAAAGAGTGTCTCCTGTTTTTGTAGCTTTCAGACCGATGACTGCACCGATATTACCAGCTGGGATTTCAGTTATTTCTTCACGTGAATTCGCGTGCATCTGGAGAAGTCGACCAATTCGTTCTTTTTCACCAGAGATAGTATTATAGACGTAAGAACCAGACTTAAGTGTACCTGAGTAGACTCGAACGAAAGTGATTCGTCCTACGAATGGATCAGTCGCGATCTTGAATGCAAGAGCAGCGAGTGGTTCAGAAGCTGCTTGTTTATAAGTAATATGTTTCTCTTCATCATCAGGATCGGTACCAGTGATAGTACCTTCTTTAACATCGAGAGGAGAAGGAAGATAATCGATAACCGCATCGAGAACGAGTTGTACACCTTTATTTGCGAGAGCTGATCCACACATAAGAAGGTAGATGCTTCCAGAAAGTACTCCGGCTCGGAGACCTGCCTTGATTTGTTCGTTCGTAAGATCACCATTTTCGAGATAAGCGTTCATAAGCTCTTCTGTTGATTCTGCCGCTTTTTCTACGAGTTCGATTCGAGCGATTTTAGCTTTTTCGACAAGATTTGCAGGAATATCATCTGTAACGAGAACGTTTTCTCCATGAGATCCGCTAAATCGAACAGCTTTCATGCTTACGAGATCAACCACTCCTTCAAAATCACCTTCAGCACCAATAGGAAGAACGATTCGAACTACCTTATTACCAGCGAGACGTTTTTTGATTGAATTGAAAGTCATCTCAAAATCAGCACCGGTTTTATCCATTTTATTTGCAAATGCAATTCGTGGAACACCGTACTTATCAGCTTGTTTCCAAACGGTCTCTGATTGTGGTTCTACTCCTTGAGACGCATCGAATACAACGACACCTCCGTCGAGAACACGCATAGATCGTTCTACCTCGATAGTAAAGTCAACGTGACCCGGAGTATCGATGATGTTGATCTGTCGGTCCTTCCAGTAACAAGTAGTCGCAGCAGCGGTAATAGTAATACCTCGCTCCTGTTCTTGTGCCATCCAGTCCATAGTAGCAGCACCTTCATGTACTTCTCCGATTTTATGAGTTTTACCAGTGTAAAACAAAATTCGTTCAGAAACGGTAGTTTTTCCCGCATCGATGTGCGCGATAATACCGATATTTCTAACCTTTAGCAGGTCTTTCATGGGCTCAATAGCCATAAGAAAAAAGTATAAAAAATTAAAAGTAGTAGAGTCTTTTCGGCTTCTGTCTCTGGATATTAATATTCCAAAGCAATACGGATGAAAAACTATCATCCAAAAACCGAAATCGAAAAGAAAAAGGCGAATAAATCGCGCGAAGATTTTAAGAGATTCTCCCTTTTAGTCAAATTTAATTTGACTCAATTTTTTTTTCTATATAATACACGAGCGTTAGAGCAAAACGTATTAGCAATAAGCAGAATTATTGGTACAATCCGCAGCTTATGGCTCAAAATCTTCATCTTGCCAATGTAGCTCAGCGGTAGAGCACAGGATTCATACCCCTGCGGTCGGTGGTTCAACTCCACTCATTGGCACCAAATTATATCGCGGAGTAGAGCAGTGGTAGCTCGCAAGGCTCATAACCTTGAGGTCGTTCGTTCGATTCGAACCTCCGCAACCATGAAATTCAAAAAAATGTCGCACCGAAAGTTGTGACATTTTTTATAAAAATAATTCTTAAAAATTATAAAATTATGTGAGTATTTGATCTTTTCGATAAAAATGCCTGTAGTATCGGTGGAATAAATAATGGACTCGAATCTTGGACTTGGAAGAAATATTATAAACAGAAGGAAATTCTGTGAGATAAGATTGTTCTTGTCGATATGATCGATCATCCGGTAGACAAAAGCATTCCTCTTTCAGATGAACTTTTTGCTGGAAAATATCCAGACGGAACCATCTTTGTACTATACTGTCATAGTGGCGCGACGAGTGGACATGTCCAGAAAAAATTGGCACCGCAATTTCCACAATTCAGATTTGTTAATATGAGTGGTGGAATCTGTAGTCTAAAGTAAAGAAAAAACTCCAATGAAAATTGGAGTTTTTTATTGATTTTGTATCGTTTCGGACAGATCTTCCAAGTCCATAATATGGGCCTGTCCCATAAGATGAGTAATAAGATTCCAATCTTGTTGTCATCGTGGATATGTAGACGTTTTTGCTACATCGAATGGATGATTTATGGTACTGATTGCCTGCATTCGTTCTGTGACTATCTGAATTTCCGTTACCATGTTGTCGGTATCTTTAGATCAATTTCAAACAAAATAAAGAGTTAACCCCTGATGTCTTAAATTATAATTTGTATTATGATCACGAAGAAGTTTGTTTCTGATTCATACACATTTTCAGATTTCACATTCTTGCGAAAGAATAGAGAATATATCGAGAATATCTGCCAGGGAATACACTACTATTCTTGCTCGACTAAAATCGAATATTCTGCCAACAAGAAGTCACTCCGGATTTCTGTTTCGTAATTTTCTCAAGGTTCGTTCTGGCTTTTTTATTCATCCGTCTTCTATAAGAATAACTCGTTCGTTGTTTACTGACTTTTCCATGAGAGAATTTATTCTTTTGTCGTGCTCATTTTTCCATGGTCAAATATCCACATATTCACCATTCTCAATTTGAGGAGGTATTCCGTATTGAGGATTTTCTTCCCATGGGAAAATATCAGGTATGGATGCTAGTATAGGGTCTGTATTTTTGTGGAGATCAGAAAGATAACCTCCGTAGTAGTTTTTTGAAAAAAGTGAGTCATAGTCATTGCGAGCGATATCGAGGATTTTTCTGTATCGAGGATCTTTGTATGTGAGTGAAGCAGGATGAATATCATAATCAGTTGGCAAAAGACCAGTTAATCTTTCGAGGATTTGACTGGTGATTTCAAATGTTTTTGGAGTTATTTTTTGAGCCTCGTTTTCCGGCATTCTTGCTATAATTCTACCGAGATCTGAATAAGGATCAATTCTTAGTGGTTCCATACTGAGAGTAAAAAAGAATCGTACATGGCTATTTTACTCTATTTGGTGGAAAAAGTAAAATATCGAGACCAACTTATTACTCTACATGCATATAAAGTGCCTTAACACTTTTCTTTGTTTTTTCATCTCAGGTTTCAAATAGCTCTTTTATGGAAGCATCGTTTTCACTCAGAAAAGTATGAATTTCTTTTTTTGTTTCTGGTGATATAGTTCCAGTGTCTAACTCTTCTTTGTGGATTCGTTCTAAAAGCTCATCCACCGTCACAATCGTTACTTCCATTGGTCCATCAAGAAGTCTATAGATTTCGAGAACTGTTTCTTTTGGATCAGTAACAAAATACATATTCATCTCGCCATTTTGAGCCTCATCGCCTTCGGTGAGCACGAGAATATCACCATATCAGAAAAATGATTGTAATACCCCACTTACGCTACTATTAATGGTTTTAATTTTGTCAGCTTCCATCATCTGACTGGTTCCCCAGAGAGTTTTTTGATTATAAAAATATATTTTTCCATGAACGATCACATTAAAATCCATTTCCATATCAATCATTCGTTTTGTGTATTTTTTAGAAAGCACAAATTGTACGAAGATGATCGGAATGATTCAGAGAAGATACATCCAATTATCAAGCTGAGTTTTCTGAAAAAACAGTATACCAATGGAAAAAATCATTAAACCAAAGAGACAAATATAATTGAGAATTGTCTGATCAAAAAAGGATTCAAAAACATGATCTTCATGATCGAGTTGATCAATCAAAGTTGAAATCTCTTTGATTTTATTCTCCTTTCCATAGATTCCACGAAATACGATAAGGTATCGAAGAGCGGCAAATGTCCAATATACAAAACAAAAACCATAAATACTCATCACAATATATCCGAGATTATTATAGCCAAGAAAAAGAGACAAAAGATACACATTTCCCACCGTTAATAAAAGCGCCACAAGGAGATGCCAGGAAATAAAATATCAAAAAATAACAGATCGTTTGATAATAATAGCTTTTTCGATTCAGGATTCTTGTAATGTTTTTGCGAGTTTCGTATCTTCAGAAATATTAAATGAAGAAAAAGCCCATTGTGTCATTTTGCTAAAAAGGCCAAACATATTTTACAGGATTAGAGTGGTAGAAATCGGGATTAATTATATCGATTTCACTCATAAAGCAAACATTTCCACTGTAATAAAAATCTCATTCGAACGAATGAGATTTTTATTACTAACTTCCTGGAGATTGAGCGTTTTGTATCTTGTAGATAACCTGTCCTATTGGATTCAACATAGATCGGAGATTGTCTCGGAGCATGCGATAATCTTCGTAGATAAAAGTGAGCAGAATGTGTATTCCGTAAGTCCGTTCGAATTCTCCATAGGCTATGAGAGCAGTCTTATAAGTTTGTCGTATTTTTACGATTTCTTGATCTACCTGTGAAGTATTTGTCGCGATATATATGGCCATTTTTTCGGCCGTACTCATATTGTTGAAAAACTTATCGACCCCCCCTTTTCCTTTATCAAGTTCGGCCTGAACTTCCGTTTTGTTTTTTAATGTTGCTCATTTTACAAAAACAGGCAAGTTATTTTCGTATTGATCTCGGAGATAACTGAGATAATATCTATAGGTACAATATTGATAGATAGTATTGTCTAAAAGCTCTTTTTTAATAGATGGTTCTGGTCACATATTTAAGGTTCCAGTTGAGGAATTTACATTTTCAGAATTTTTTCCTTGAATACCGACATTTCGACATCCATACTTAGTAAGTTGTTGTTTGATTTTTTTAGCATCTGAGGTTATTTTTTTTGTGACCGCAGAAGCGTCAGGATTTTTTACTATTTTGATGATACTATTTCAGATATTAAGTTTAGCATTTAGGATTGCGCAGCGATAGATGGAATTCATCGTTTCTTTATATGCCTCCGAAGATACTCGAAAGACCATATCTGGAGTGATGTCTACCACATCGCCTCCATCAGCTGATCAAAAATCAATAATGAATTCAGATCCGAGAGTTTTGAAGGTGGTTTTTAATTGTTTTAATCCATCTTTTTTAAAGAATTGTTCGATTTTTGGATAAGGAATTTCGACCGGTTTGATAAGATTACTACTTTTTGTATACCAAGCATCAGGCTTTCGACACACTTTCTCTACTAAACAAGTATATTGTTCGTAGCTTCCAGTATTTGTGAGGTCTTTCTCGGTACATTTTGGAGTTTCTGCATAGACAGAAGAAAAAAGGAAACTGGCGAGAATTCCAAGAATCAAAACAGATAAAAGATGAAGTTTTTTCATAAATGAAAATTAGGGTTGGATGATGCCAATGGAGTAGATTGCTTCGTGCCTCGTGGGTGGCGAGTTGATTGTGGTGGATCCCCGGGTCAAGCCCGAGGATGACGTATCTTTTTTACATCGCCCCGATACGGTAGATGATTTCTTTTTCGATAAATTCACGATCTCGACCATATTTGAGACGAGAAAGTTCTTTGTAGGCTTTCGCGAGTTTTTCGTCTGGTTTATAGTCGGTATAAGGATTTACGACATCGATATTAAAAGCCGGAGTTGGTGCATTATTAACACTGAATTTCCCGACCGCTTTAAATGTCTCCATATTGACGAGATCTTGTTCGGAATAATTCGGAGCAAATTGTTTTGCCATGAATTCCGCATCATCGGGACCGAGTTTGTAAGACAAAACCGAACCAACGTTACCAAAAATAGCGTTTTTCAAGTTTACGTTTGATTTCGTAAGTGCATCAGATTTTTCGAGCTGACCAAGATACTGATGGGCCATCGCAAGACCGAGACGATATTTTCGAGCTTCGGAAAGAATTGATTCGATACTGTCAGTGACATAGTTCTGGAATTCATCGATATAGAGGAAAAAATCCTTTCGTTCTTTTGGATCGATTTGTTGTCGTTTCATCGCTGCCATCTGAATTTTACTGACGAGGATGAGACCAAGAAGATTCGAATTTACATCTCCGAGGATACCTTTCGACATGTTCATGAGGAGGATTTTTTGATTTTGCATGACGTCATAGACATCGAACGAACTTTTCGTCTGACCGATGATATTACGCATCAGAGTGTTCGTGATGAATCCTCAGAATTTCGCTGAAAAATAGGGGATAATCTCACCTTTTTCGCGTTCTCCCATCTTCGCATAGGTATAATCCCACCAAGCTTTTACGATCGGATTTTTACAGTTTCGTCGGCGTTCTTGTTGGAAGTCTTCATCCGTAAAGAGTCGGACAATATCGGTAAGTGCTGATCCTCCTGGATAATCCATAAGAGTGAGAACTCCGTTTCGGAAATAGTCCTGGATTCGAGGTCCGAAGATCTCGTTACCGAAGAGCTTGATCATAATATTAAGCGCATCTTGAGCGACCATTTGTTTTTCGTCGTCGGTATTCGCTTCGAGGATATTGATTCCCATTGGTCGGGAAGTATCTGCAGGATTAAAGTAGATAAGATCATCTGCTCGTTCTCTCGGAATACAAGGTATGAGAAAATTCGCAAAATCTCCATGTGGATCGATACAAGCGAGTCATCGGTTTTCACTAAGATCCTGTTTTGCCATGACGATCATCAAAGTTGTCTTACCAGTACCTGTCTGTCCGATAATATAAAAGTGTCGGAATCGATCTTCGTGTCTGACGCGAATTTCAGTTTTCTCTCCTCGATAATTATTATATCCGATGAGCATTCCTTCTTTTGGGATGTTGCTTGGTGCCTTTAGAATACGATATTCTTGCCACTTGATCTCAGGAGTTTTATTAAATTTTGAATGGGGAAAATGGAAAATAGAAGCGATCTCTTCGGTATTAAGAATTTGTTTTTTATGAAAAAAAGAACCGGAAAGAAAATACCGAAAAATATAATTTCGAATGAGAATAGAAATATTTTGTTTTCTGTAGAGTTCGAGAGAATTGAATCCTGGAGCTGAAAACTGAGTAAAAGCTGAAGCGATATTTTTGAGTTGAGCATCAGCAAGATAGTCATCATTTCCTGTGACAATAACTCGAATAACTACATCATAACCAGCTTTTTTCGCTTTTTCTTTTACCTGACTTTCTTGCTCATCCTGTTCTTCTTTTTCATCCTTTTTTGCTTTTGGATCTTCTGTAAAAAATTCTACCACATTTGCAATCCATTTGATTGGATTAAGAATTTTTTCGATCGTGAAGGATTTCTTGGATTTTTTATAGAGTTTTATCGCTTTTTCTTGCCAGCTATCTTTAGTGGGTCGTAGGAGAATCTGTATTACAGAAGCCTCGTTTGGGCCGAGTTTTGAAAGCGTGTTCGTGATATTATTCATCGGATCACTCTCGAGTTTCTGATAGGTTCGGAGTGGAAGATAGAAAGCTTTTTTGAGTTTAAGAGTCGCAGTTTTTACGATCTGTTTATTTTTGAAAATATTCACTTCGTCGATCTCATCGATAAGTGCGTCAGGATAGAGACTTGTGAGTTGTTTTTCTACGAGTGTCTTGGTCTTTCGGGGAATGACAAGATAAAAATAAATCTGGTGATCGTACGCAACGTATTCGAGAGAGATATATTCCTGTCCAAGAAGTTTCGCTTTCCACTTACCAGAATAGATCGACTTCAGAGAAGAAAGAAGCTGTTCCATGAGTCCGATGTATTCTTTGAATCCATTCTGAGTTTCTTTTTTTGTATCAAAATCGCTCTCTTTTTTTGGCAGTAGGACACGCAAAAAAGTCATATTGACCGATCGTTGAAAAGCGGCTTTTCTTTTGAGATATGCTAACAAAAAAACTAGCAGCAAAGCTACTACTGAGAGAATGTATATGATAATGGTTGAGTCTTTGGGCATAAGGATGTGTAAAAGTTCTTATGGGAAGTATAGCATAAAAAATGAAAAATACAAAAAACTTATGTGGCTAATGCTTGCGGAAGTGGAAATTTTTGGTGTAGTGGAGTTTGACAAGGGAGATTATTTTTGTATAAATAATAGGATTATATATACATAAAATTGGTAATTATGCAGTCTCGGTATTTGACTTACCCTGAAGCTGTGGAAAAACTTGAAAAAGGTGATTTGGCACCACGATTCAAGCGACTCAAGCGACAACATGAGAAATTTGAAGATGGAGTACCTGATGTGACGGGATTTTTTTCCGATAGAGATTTGCGAGATCAAGTTATTTTTCTTCGTGAACGTGGATATTTTAATACTCCAGATAAAACCGCTCTTCGTCAGATAGATGGTTTATTTAAAGACATACATTCTTTTAATTGGCAAGTGGACAAATTACAGGGTGCTCAAAAAGTTAAAGTAGAAATAGAAGATATTCGCCTTATGGTGGGTGATATTGCGGCCGCCATTCTTTCTCCTGAAGAAACATGGAATCCGGAAACGTTTGGTTTTCCTGATCGTACTACTTTCGTGAGTACAGTAAGTGCCTATATAGTGGAACACATACTTAGTTCGTTAGATAAAACTTGGCGCAAGGGATATTCCTGGAAGACTATTTTGCCAAATACACAGAAATTTCAGTCTATCATTGGATGATGTGTTCATTCAGATATGCAAATCATACGAGAAGATGTTACTTCTTATCCTACAATAGATCCTCTTGGTAAAAACGTACTCTATCGTCCGATGCGTGAAAGTGTACAATGGGTTGTTTCATACCATTCCGTAGAGGCCGACTTCTTAGCTATTCTACTCAAGTATGTGGATGAAATTGGTGCAAAAGTAGATTTTTTAAGTACACCAAAGAAACGTGAGAATTTTTTAAAAACATTATGAGTACAACCATATTTTTGAGGTAGCTGTACAGAACATCTTATGGGGGCTTCTGCATTTGCGCGAGATGCGCACTTTGTGTGTTCAATGGAATTTCCACAAAAAATGAGTCGTTGGTGACAACAATTTGCCAAGCATCATGTGTCTCGTCCATATAATGAGGCCGCGTATCCTATTCTTATTGGTCCAAATAATGAACTTGTATTTTGCCAGAGTAACAAAAAACCACTGCCCGTCGCTGATGAATCTCTCGAATCAGAAAAAGTGGCAATGGTGATTTATCCGCACGAAATAGGAGATATGATTAAAAGTCTTTTCTATCAATGTGCTCGTGGATTGGGACGTACGCCAGCAAGTGAACTTGTAGAAGTTCTAAATTTTCGATATTCTCCTGAGTTTGAAGAAATAAGAAAATTACAAAAAGAAGAGCGATAAGCTCTTCTTTTTCTTGCTTTTGGGGGATGGCGAAACAAGTTCAGGATGACGTATTTATAATGCTACAATCTTTCCTTCACTCTCAGTTCGTCTCTTGAGTTCATATCCTCCAGCAGCGAGCGTCTTATCTGAGAGAATGACTCGATTCGGAATTCCGAGAAGGTCTGCATCTCAGGCTTTTTGTCCGAAACCAGTATTTCTATCATCGATAATGACTTCCGCTCCGGATTTTTCGAGATCTGTCGCGAGTTTTTTTGCTTCATCCATATGTTCACCATGGACGATTATATAATGGCTATATGGAGCGATAGCTTCTGGCCAAATGAGGCCTTTCTCATCCATGAATTTCTCAGCGATAACGCCCATAACACGGGAAACCCCGAGACCGTAACAGCCCATGATAACCTTTTGTTTTTTTCCTTCCGCATCAGCATAATTAACATCGAAAGCATCGGTATATTTTGTCTCAAGTGGGAAAATATTTCCGACTTCAGAAGCTTTGAATGTCTCATAGATATCACCAGTGGTTGGGTCGATATCACCGATTCGCGCGAGTTTGATATCATAGAATTGTTCTGGGAGTTTTACGTCTCGTCAGAAATTTACATTTACTGCATGGAAGTTCGTCTTATTACATCCACACTCAAAATTGATCATTCACTCGATTGATTCATCACAGAAAACTCGGATGTTTTCTGGTAAATTATAAAGCCCAGCATATCAAACAACAGCTCCAGTAAGTTTCATAATTGTCTCGGCACTTGCAAGCTTGATTTCTTCACATCCGATGACTCGGAGAAGCTTAAGTTCGTTGACATCATAGACACCTCGGACAACTGCTACAATTGGTTCGCCAGTTTCTGTCTCGAAGAAAAGAGTTTTTGTGGTATGGTGAGCGGGTACTCAGAGGAATTTCACAAGATCCTCCACACCTACTATATTTGCTCCTTCGACCTCGCTTAGATCTTTCATCTCCTCTTTTTCATTTATATAAGGAGACTTACTTGGTGCGAGCTCGACATTATAACAGATTCCAGTTTTTGGATTTTGGAAGATGAGATCTTCACCGATCTCGACTTTTGTCTGGAATTCATGAGAATTACGGCTGGTAAAAACTCATCCGGAAGCGTTTACCACAAAAGTATCAGATCCAATACCGAGTCGTTCATAGATCTTGTTATATGTTTGTGTTGCTTGTTCATAATAAGCATCGAGAGATGCCGTGTCAGTATGGAAAGAATACATATCTTTCATTCGAAATTCTCGACCTCGAAGAATCCCTGATTTTGCACGAGCCTCGTTTCGAAATTTCGTTTGGAATTGATAAATACTCATATTTCCAAGGTCTTTATATGACTGGATGAATTCTCGCATAAGTGGCGTTACGATCTCTTCATGAGTAGCATTCAGGGCATATTCTCTTCCTTCTCCCGCTTGAATCTTGAAAAGAATAGGAACCGTGTCCCATCGACCAGTTGCAAGCCAGTGTTCTCGGCTTCCGAGAGCTGTCATCTGGATCTCTGTCGCACCGAGTGCGTCGAGTTCTTCACGGATAATCTGTTCTATTTTATGGAGCACTCGCATTCCATAATGAAGGAAATTATAAGCTCCAGCAAGCTCTTGCCGGATGTATCCTGCCTGAAGAAGAAGTCATGTAGATTTATTATCGGATCCATTTGGAACCGTTTTGAGGGTTTTGAAAGGAAATTTTGAGAGGAATAGCATAATAGTTACAAAGTTACAAAGTTACAAAGTTACAAAGTTAGTATCTTGTTCTATGGGGCAATAGAAAGAACATGAGATACAAACTATGTTATTCCCATGTAGACGGGAATAAGGGGTGTTTTAAGAAGAATAGTATTTGTAGTCCAAAAAGACCTACAGGCAGTATTGTGAATACCCCGCGGGACAAAAAGATGGAACAAAATACATTTGCATGGAAAAGATTTATCAACGATTTCTCTTGAATTATAGAGAAAAAATATTTTTTTGCAAAATTCAATTCTCTCATATACTCCCATATAGTCGTTCAGGTAGTTTTTCTAAACAACTCTGGGCAACTTTAGTGTTCGCCCATCCTTTTTTCGGAGTTTTTCATGAAGTTACATGAGGCCTTGCTCATTCCGGGGATATTCACTCTCGGATCGCTCCTTCTCGGATTTTTTACGAGATGGGACTGGAGGATTCTAGTCACAGTAATTCCGGGACTTCTGATCCTTTGGTGGATTGGATACCTGGCCATCAGAGATCTCAGACGACAGGCGGCGAACCGCCAAGAAGGGGCTACTTAAGCCCCTTTTTCTATATAAAAACTATTCAAAAAACTTCGCTCCCGCGACAAGAATGAGGGTGAGGAGAAACAGTGCTGCGACCAGCTGATGGTTCGCGGTTTTTTTATGGACATTTGGAAGGATGTCAGATGCTCCGAGATAGAGAAGACTTCCTCCTGAGAAAGCAAGAATTCCTGCGACGATCGCTTCTGGAATGTGTGAAAACAAGAGATTACTTCCGACAAAACCGATCGGTGCTGCAATCACAAAAAGCATCATGAGAATATTTTGTACTTTTCGAGAAAAATTTGAATGAGTAAGAAGTGAGACGAGCGAGATTGATACAGGAACCTGATGGATAACGACTCCAGCGAGCACAGTCCAACCGAGAGTATTGTTCGTCGAAAAGGCGGCTGAAATTGCCACTCCGTCAAAGATAGTATGAACCAGTATAGCTACCCACGAAAGAATAGATGTCTGATGAAAATGACAATCATGCTCGACACAAGCGTGGACCATGAAAGCATTTTCAAGAAGATATATCAATAGAAAACCTCCCATGAAAATAAATGGGGCAATCTTGAGAGTTTCGGTCACTTCTGGAAAGATATGGATGATACTTACACCGATCATTGCAGCCGCTCAGACGACAACGAGATCTTTAAAAATAGAAAGAGTAGCAAATTTCTTGAGTCGAAGAATGTATCCTGCGGTTCCAGAAAGAAAAATAGCAGTAAGGGCAAGTATTTGAGTTGTCATATTATAAATAATGCTAAATAAAAGAAGGTGGACGAGTGGGTCCACCTATAAAAATTATTTCTTAGACTTCATAAGAGGAAAGAGGACACAATCTCGAAGATTGTCTTGTTCCATGAGAATAGCGACGATTCGCTCGATTCCCATTCAGAGTCATGATTGTGGTGGCATTCCGTATTCCATCGCGAGAACGAAGTCGTTATCACTAGCGGTTGCTTCTTCATCTCATTTTGCTGCTGCTTTCGCTTGATCATCGAAATTACTTTGTTGTTCGACTGGATCGACGAGCTCACTATACGCTTTGAGCATTTCCCAACCATTTACGATAAGCTGAAATTGTTCGACAATTCCTGGATGTTCATCTGAGGCTCGAGCAAGCGGCTGCATAGCTCTCGGATAATTCGTGATGAAAGCTGGTCCGAGAATTTTTGGTCGAAGAACTTTTTTGAAAAGATAATCGATAAGAGTATTCGTTCCCATGACATTCATTCCTTCGAATTCGATGCCTTTCGCGCGGATATCAGCTCGAAGTTTGTCAGCATCGTCCATTCCATATGCAGTAATATCGATTCCTGAGGCTTCTCCTACTCACTTGATATAGTCTACGCGTTGCCAAGGAGTCGTAAAATCGACCTCTTTTTCTACTCACTCTTTATCTTTTACTTTTCGGATTTTTGAGATACCAAGTTTTTCGAAAAGATAGTCAAAAGTTGCCTCAGTAAATCGCATATTATCTTCATAATTCCAGTAGACAGCATAATGCTCGACCATAGTAAATTCCTGAAGATGAGAAGGATCCGATCCTTCGTTTCGGAAGTCTCGAGCGATCTCGAATACTCGTTCGAATCGACCAACTGTTGCTTTTTTTAGGTTTGTCTCGGGTGAGATACGAAGAAAATAGTCTTCATCAAAGTCATTATGATGGGTGATAAAAGGTTTTGCGGCAGCTCCAGAAGCGGCACTTCCGAGCACAGGAGTTTCGATCTCGATAAAACCATTTTGGTGATAGAATTCCCGAAGATGACGGACAAAATTTGACCGAAATAACATTCGATTATAGGTTTCATCACTTGAGATAAGATCGAGATATCGCTGACGATATTTGATCTCTTGATCCTCGAGACCGTGGAATTTTTCTGGAAGTGGTCGGACGGCTTTTGAGAGGAATTTGAATTCACTGACAAAAAGCGTTAACTCCCCTTTGTGCGTATGAAACAGCTCTCATTTTACTCCGATGAAATCACCGAGGTCAACAAGTTTTTCGACGAATTTATAGGCACTCATTTCTTCGCTCACTGTATTTTTTATTTCTGTACCCGTATCGATATTGAGCATATCGCGAGAAAACATCACTTGAATGACTCCAGTCGCATCTTGTAGATGGGCAAAAGCGATTTTTCCAAAACTTCGAAACAAAATGATTCGACCCGCAGTGGAAAAAGTTTTTGTCGGACCTAGTATTACTTCTTCGACGGTTCGAAAAGTCTCAGTTCCATGAGAAAGAAGTGTATCGATGTTATCTTTTTTATCGTATTTATCAGCATATGGGATGATACCGAGTGCACGCATTTTATTAATTTTTTCGAGACGGACGATGGATTCGTCAGAGTAGGAAGACATGAAGAATTAAAAATTAAGAATTAAGAATTGATAAGCCATTCCTGCGAAGGTAGGAACGATATTTTTAGAATTATTTCCTTCGCAAAGTCTATTGCAAAAGCCAAAAAAGTCAATTTTTTGTGTTTTCTTGCTTTTTTCATTTGTCTAGGTTATAATTGACAAAGTTATAAGTTTAACTATAAAAAGTAATGCCAGAACAATCAATCATAAATTCCGCGCTTCATTTTGTGATAGATTTGCTTGATCCTATCAATCATTATCAATATCACAATCTCAACCATACGCTCGACGTGTATTCTCGAGCCGGTTATTTGTGCGATAAAGAATTTGTGAGCGAAGAAGACCGGAACGATATTCTTATGGCAGCGCTTTTTCATGATACTGGTTTCGTAGAACAATATTATCAAAATGAACAAATCGGTGCGAAAATCGCTCGAGAATATCTTACGAAAATCGCTTGGCCGGAGGAAAGAATCAAGAAAATAGAGGGTCTTATTATGGCGACCGTGCTTTTCTCAGAACCAAAAAATAAGCTCGAACAAATTATGCAGGATGCAGATCTCGATAATCTTGGACGAAAAGATTGCTTTATAAAAACACTTTTATATCGCAAGGAAATGAGAGAAATTGGTGGACAAAACATTCCGAAAGAACAATGGTTCGTAAATACCCACAATCTTCTTCGTGCCTTCGAATACCGAACGATGACTTCGCGTGAAGAACGAACCGAAATCAAGGAAATAAATGCGGAAAAAATGCATTCTCGTATTGAGATGCACGTGAAAATCAGGGAAGCGATAGAAGCTGAGAAATAGGAAAGTAAAAATTAAGAACGCAGGCGATTATCGTTATGTAAGCGCAATAATCGCTTTTTTGTAATTTTAGAAATTTTTCTTGACTTTAAAATTAGCACGTATATAATTTGCGTGCTATTTTGCATTTTTCGAAAAATACATACAATGGCGTTTGTTTATAATTTATCATTGTTGCACTATGCAAATCCAACCAATGTCAGATCGTGTGCTCCTTCGGGGAGTAGAAGCTGAAAAAGTAACCAAAAGCGGGATCTACATCCCTGAGTCAGCAAATAAAGAACGACCGAATATGTATGAAGTCGTCGCTGTCGGTCCAGGAAAAAAAGATAAAGACGGAAATATGATAACAATCGATCTTGTTCCGTGAGATCGAGTTCTTTCTGGACAATATTCAGGAGATGAGGTCGATGTCGAAGGTCAGAAATTTAAGATTGTGGCGTTTGAGTATATTTTGGCGAAAATCATTTAAGAGTTTAAAACCAGTAATTTGTCATTCTGGACCTGATCTAAAAATTCCAGAAGGACATATTCATTTGTAATTCAAAATTTATAATTTAACATTTCTTTCTATGTCTAAAAATATCACGTTCGGAGACGATGCACGACTTAAGATGTTCGCTGGTGTCGAGAAAATCGCGAAAACCGTTATGGCAACTATCGGTCCGAAAGGACGAAATGTCATTTTTTCAAAGGGTTACGGAGCTCCACAAGTCACGAATGACGGAGTAACAATCGCGAAAGAAATCGAACTCGAAGACAAGATCGAGAATATGGGGGCTGAACTTATCAAAGAGGCGGCTTCAAAAACCAATGATGCAGCTGGTGACGGTACGACAACTGCAGCACTTCTCACGTATGCGATGATAAAAGAAGGGCTTCGTGAAATCAGGTCTGGAATTAATGCAATCGAACTCAAAAATGGAATGAAAAAAGCAGGTCAACTCGTCGAAATCGAACTTACAAACATCGCAAAACAGATTAGTACTAGTGAAGAAATAGAACAAGTAGCGACTATTGCTGCACAAGATAGTGAAGTCGGAAAGATTATTTCTGAAGCGATGTGAAAAGTCGGAAATGACGGAGTTATTACGGTCGAAGAGGGAAAAACTCAAGGACTCGAAGTCGAACTTACGGAAGGTATGAAATTCGAAAATGGATATATTTCTCCTTATATGATCACAGACGGAGAAAAAATGGAAGCTAGAATCGCAGATGCGAAAATTCTCGTAACTGATAAGAAAATTACCTCACTTAAAGATATTCTTCCACTTCTTGAAGCACTTGCTGGAACAGGGAAACGAGAACTCGTTATTATCGCGGATGATGTCGATGGAGAAGCGCTCGCAGCTCTTATCCTCAATAAACTTAAAGGCGTTCTTACAGTTCTCGCGATCAAGGCTCCAGGATTCGGAGATCGAAAAAAGGAAATGCTCAAAGATATTGCAGTTTTGACTGGTGCGACGGTTATCACAGACGAACTCGGTTACAAACTCGAACATGCTTCTGTTGAACATCTCGGATCTGCAAAAGCGGTTACTTCGAAAAAAGATTCTACGATGATTATCAGCGGAATGGGTGATAAATCAGCGATCGACCGACGTATTAACGAACTTCGTAATCAGATCGAGAATACAAAATCTGACTATGACAAAGAAAAAATCATCGAACGACTCGCAAAACTTGCGGGAGGTGTCGCTGTCATCAAAGTTGGTGCGGCCTCAGAAGTCGAAATGAAAGAGAAAAAACTCCGAATCGAAGACGCACTCAATGCTACGAAAGCGGCAGTCGAAGAAGGGATTGTCGCAGGTGGATGAGTCGCTTTACTCAAAGCTTCTCGGGCACTCGAATGAATAACCTTTGTTAATAAAGATCAAGAAATCGGAGCACAGATCGTCGCTCGAGCTCTATCATATCCAGTTCGACAGATCGCAGAAAATGCAGGTCGAGAATGAGCTATCGTCGTCGAAGCAATTCGTACGAATTCTGATGTAAGTTTTGGTTATGATGCAGCGACTGATGACTATAAAGATATGTTCAAAGCTGGTATTATCGATCCGAAAAAAGTAACTCGAAGTGCGATGGAAAATGCGATCTCAATCGCAGGAATGTTCCTTACGACCGAAGCAGTTATCTCAGATATTCCAGAGAAAAAAGAAGCTCCAGCTATGCAGAATCCAGGAATGGGTGGTATGGGGGGGATGTACTAATTTTAGAGACTGAGAAAATATGCTAATGTCATCCTGAAATTTTTGTACAAAATATTCTGGATCTATTACAAATAATACGTTGTCACTCCTGTGAAAACGGGAACCTAAGATAATAAATAAGTCATAAAAATCCTCCAAGTTCAGGGATGAACTTGGAGGATTTTTATGACTTATTTTGCTGGTTCTGGTTTTTTCAAAAATGAACGGACAGGAAAACCACATTTTCTACCTTCCCAATAAGGGCCGAAACCATAAAAATTTTCTGTAGAAAGAAATATGCATTGAGCACAAATGTCATTAATTTCTGGAGATGCAGACCAAAGTCCTCAAAAATCACCGACGCCAAGAAATTTATCATCCACACCTCGAATTCAAGACCAGGGGATATTTAAAATACTTAATTTTTTATATTTATCACCAGGAATAGAATACAACATTTCTGATAGTTCATTCATTTCTGGAAGCCATTCTCATCGATAAGCAGCCTCAACTTTTGCACCTTCCCAATTATAAAACCATAATATTTCACCATTAAAAAACTCTGACCATGCTTGTGGAATTGTAGGTGAAGCCTGGGAATAATTTATTTCAATTTTTGGACAGAGGGGTTTTTTGTAGTTTTCTTTTGATACCATGTAGCCATTAATTTCGAAATGATCATCGTGTTCGATGATTCCTGGATGAATCTCTTTAGGAAAGCCTCCAATTTCTGGAGTTACAAGATTTTGTACTTTTGCTGTAGTGGTCTTTGTAAATTCTAGAGTTTTTGCATCTGTATTTGTTGTAACAATCTCAAGCTTATTCGAACCAATGTAGAAATCTGTGTGTGGAATTTTAGGAAGATTAATTGCTGGCATATAATATGAAATTAATGTAATATCATTGTTAGTATACTTTATTTCTCTCTTTTTTACAAATAGTTGTACTCTTTTTGCTTTTTCACTTTTTTTCTCTATAATCCCCAGGCTTTTATATATTTTCAAAATACACAATATGGCTTCAGGTGATACAATAATACGATTTGATGACGTGACCTTTCTCTATGATCTCAAAGTGATTCTTGATGAAGCGACTTTTAATGTGCGTGAAGGACAAAAAATGACAATCATGGGACAGAATGGTTCTGGAAAAACGACGATGTTTAAAATGATCATGGGTGAAATTCGACCGAAACATGGAAAAATCAACATCGATAAAAATCTTCGAATTGCTGTTTCTCATCAGGTTATGCGTGAAGACGATAAAGGACTTTCAGTGCAGAAATTTTTCCGAAAATATTTTGCGGATGACACAATATATAATATCGATGCGCGTATCGCAGAAGTGCTTGCGGTCGTGAATCTTGTAGCGCCACTTGATCGACTCGTAAGCGAGTTTTCTGGCTGACAACAAGCTCGACTTTTGCTTGCGGCGGCGCTTATCCAGAAGCCAGACATTCTCCTTCTTGATGAACCGACGAATAATCTTGATCGAGCTGGAATCGATCATCTCACTGATTTCCTCCGAGCGTATAAAAAAACTTGCATTGTTATTTCGCATGACGCGGAATTCTTGAATGCGTTTACTGATTGAGTGCTCTATCTTGATGTTTTCACGAAAAAAGTGGAACAATTTGTCGGCGATTATTATGATGTAGTTGACCGAATCAAGGCACAGATCGAACGAGAAAACATGAAAAACGCACAGCTCGAAAAACAGGCGCAAGCAAATAAAGAACAAGCGAATGTCTTTGCGCATAAATGAGGAAAACTTCGTCTTGTCGCGAAAAAAATGCGAGATAAAGCAGATGAACTTGAAGAAGCAATGGTCGATACTCGTCGAGAAGATAAGGCAATTCGACCATTCGAGATTCCGCTTCAGGAAGACATTGGTGGAACTATTCTTACGATCGAAAAATTCAAAGTTTTCGAAAATCATGAAGTCACAGAAAAAACTGCCGATATCAAACTTGGTAAAAAAACTCATCTTCTTCTTTCGGGACCTAATGGAATCGGAAAAAGTACGCTTCTTGAAGCACTAGCTTCTGGAAAAGCAGAAGGTGCTACGATCGCTCCAGGAATTCGCGTCGGATACTACCGTCAGGATTTTTCGACACTGAACTTCGATGAAACCGTTTACCAGTGTCTTTCGAAAGCGCTCTTAGAATCGGGACGGGAAGTGGAAGAACACTTTCTTCGTTCGTCAGCTGCAGGTTTTCTCATCACCGGTGAAGTAATGAAAATGCAGATTCGATATCTCTCAGAAGGTCAGAAAGGTCTCGTCTCATTCGCTCGACTCGTTCTCCTTCAGCCAGGACTTCTCATTCTTGATGAACCAACGAATCATATCAATTTCCGACATCTTCCGATTATCGCTGAAGCACTTGATGCATATGAAGGTGCGATGGTCCTTGTCTCTCACGTCGATGAATTCGTTTGGCAGATTCGAATCGATGATGTGTTGGATCTAGATCGATAGGAATTAGAGACAGCGAGGAGAGAAACGGAGAGACTGAGAAAATATTCGGATTCATACAAATTTTTCATTTTAAAATAAAAAGCGGCCGCCCGAGAGGGCGGCCTTGCTTTTGTTTGAGGAGTCAGGAGCTCATTGCTAAGCCGTGATCCTAACGATATTTGTTATTTTCTACCAACCGAGGATAATGGCGGCGATGTCGGGGAAGTGTTCAGTATAGTCGCCGAAGATTTGGTTGATATAGGCGTTGATCTCGAGCTTGCTCCAGGTGATTTTCTCGAGTCCACCAGCTCCCGAATACGAACCGAAGCTCATGGGAGAAGAGTGAATTTCCACGAAGGCCGCCCAGGGACGAACCCGTTCCTCTTGCTGTTTTGGCGTGAGTGGTGCGAGATAATCCTTTTTGATGTGCGGCACGACGCAGATCGGGAAGTCAGCAGCGATGCCTCCGCCCAGTTGGACGAATGCGAGATTGCAATGCTTCGTCGTCTCCATATACCATGCGGTCAAGCGCTGCATGTATCGGAAGGAGTGCTTGATAATGTCGGGGTTTATCGGATGCGGATCCTGGAACTCTTCGAGGCTTTCATGGGAATGAGCATTGCTGTAATATGCAAAGATATTCCCCATGGTGGAGTCCTCGGGTCCGGGAACGCAAATTTCCACTCCGTGTTTCCACGCTTGGTAGAGCCAGCATTGCTCAAGTTCTGGATTTCCTTCGATCGGAATCAGGTTCCGCTCGAAGAGCATGAAGAAGTACTCATGCCAGAAGTGCTTTTCACCCTTTTCTTCAGCTTCCCTCCAAAGTTTCTCAAACGCGGAAAGAAGCACGCGGACCGATTCATCCTCGGGGAGGAAGGTATCGGTGATCCGCCGGAGACCGGCGTAATCGAGTTCTTTTTCCTCGGTCCGAGTCAGACTCTGATAATCCGGGATGTACGCGTAATGTTCATTTGCCACGAGGCGGTACAGGCTTTCTTCCAGGTTAGCGCCCGTGACGGAGATGCCTGCGACGAAGCCGGCACGGATGAGGTCACTGAGCACAATGCCCATCTGAAACGTCGAACCCGCACCAGCCATACTCAGGAAGAGTTTTCCACCATCCGTACAGAAGTCCTTGAGCCAAAGGCCAGCATCGACGGTCCGACCGCCGTTGCAGTGACGCTTGGTGTTCACGAGGAAGTTCGAGACGGGTGTTTCGGGGGTGGGAACATATTTGCGTTCCCCGAAGATGATTTTCTGTTGCAGTCCAGTACTCAGGCTGGAGATTTTTTCGCGAGTGCCGACGAGTTCGCTCATAATGAGCTCCTTTTTGGAAGTCCGGCGTACCGGAGGGATGAGAAAAAGAGAATTTGTTTTTGTAAGAATTCGAAAAAATCGTTTCTCGAACGAATGAGTTATATGAAGTTTACAAGAAAAGTCAAATTATTTCATAGAGACTTTGTAATCTCTCAAATATTCAAGAATAAGCGAAACATCATGGATATCTTTTTCACGACTTCAATTTTGTTTCCACTCCAAAACATATTGAAGTTTTGCGAATGGGAGTCAATTGAATAACTCATAATTTTTTATAATCTCTTCCTTAGGAGTTTTGATATTAATCCAATTTACAAAAAATTCTATAGACATCTCTTCAATGGTAATTTTTGTAGGATTTTTGGAAATTTTTTCTGGATATTGTTCACACAACTGTGTCCAAAGTTTTGGACTTACGAGAATATCAATATCTTGAGATGGTCGAATCCCACGAATATCAAGCGGACCACTGCCATAAATGACATATTCACCAATAGGAAGATCGAGTGTTTTGATTATTGAGAAATCCATGTTTTATAGGTTATGCAGAAGGAAAAAGATACGATTTTAGTCTTCTTTTTTAAGAGCTTCCGGGATACCACTTCAACTTTATAGACTTTATGAACTTTATAGACCTTCGACTATTTTCTTCTATTTACTCTTCGGAATTCCGTAATAATTCAAAACATATTTTGCGATGCGTGAGAAGAGGGCAGAAGATGTGGTCTCGGCGTAGACGGCACTTCTCGGTCGATCGATTCGGACGATCATGACGAATTTTGGATTCGAACTCGGAGCGAATCATCCGTAGGAAGTGATGGTATGTCCTGCGGTACCGACCTCATATTTTCCTTTGCTTGCGATCTGAGAAGTACCAGTTTTACCCGCCACATTATAACCTTCGACCGCACCTTTTTTCGCGAAACCGATAGTCGCACCCTCAGTGAGCATGGCGATAAGTTTTTTCGAAGTTTCTTCTTTTATGACGCGACGAAGTGGCTGTGGAGCGTTAGTAATAACATTCCCAGAAGGGAGAATGACAGAATCGACGATATAGGGCTGCATATAGACTCCACCATTTGCGATGACCGAATATGCTGCCGCCATTTGTAGGAGATTTGCTGTGATACCTTGACCGAACGACATGGTAAAAAGTTTTGCTCGAGACCATTTTTCATATGGTTCTATTTTTCCGAAGACTTCACCTTCGAGGGTAATATTCGTTTTTTGACCGAAGCCGAAATCGGAAATATATTTTGCAAATAATGATTTTCAGATTTTCTGTACGATATCGATCATACCGACATTACAAGACCAGTCGAGTGCGTGAGAATAGGTATGGTATCCCGTACACTCATTCGCGACATTTGAGATGGTAAAATTATCAATTTCCACTTTTCCTTTATCGTGATATCTATCGGTTGGCTTGATATCACCAGTATCGATGGCTATGGCAGTAGTAACTGCTTTGAATACAGATCCTGGTTCATAGAGCCCTCCGAGACTATCGTTAACATAGACATTCGGTCAGAAATTATTTTTGAATTTATATTTGGGGATCACGCCATTTTCTCGTTCACTATCAGTAGCATCGCGGAGCTTGATTTTTTTATTTTCATAGACAAAATTCTCTCCGTTTTCAGAATCTTCGACGAAAACCGGCATACCGAGAAGATCGAATCCGGGATTTGGATAGCGACCCCGACTTACTTTTTCGAGCTCATAGACATTTCCGAAGTCATTTGGATCGTACGTTGGGTAATTTGCCATAGCAATAACTGCGCCGGTTTTCGGATCCATAATTACGACAGATCCTTTATTAGCTCGGTATTCTTTGACTCACTCTGCAAGTAGTCGTTCGACTTCTTTTTGGATGTTTCGATCAACCGTGAGGGTAATATCGTAGCCATTAATTGTTTTCTGTTTCGAGAGATCGTATCCTCCAATGACTCGACCATAGTTATCTTTTCGCGAAGTAATGATACTTTGCTGACCTTTGAGTTCCTCGTTAAAATATCATTCGATACCATAGCGCCCCTCTCAGAGATTATCGACGAATCAGATGATTTGGCTTGCGAGACTTTTTTCTGGGTAGAATCGACTTGGAACTGGCTCGAGAATGAAAAAATTTACAATACTTTCCTCATTTTTGAGGAGTCATTTGCTGATTTGGGTATTTTCGTTTTTGAGTCGAATATCGATTTTTTCTTTGATATTGAGAGAGAGTCTTCGAAGAATTTTTACATATTTTGCCGGTCGTTTCTCGAGTTTTTTTATCAGTTCAGCTTCTTTGAGTCCGAGCACAGGAGCGAGTCTTTGGGCATATCCAGTGGCACTTTCTATTACGGTGGGGTCTGCGTAGATATTATTCACAGTGACATAGATCCCAGAAAGCGAGAGTGCTGTCGTAGTATCGAGAATATCTTGAGGAGCATTTTCTCGGAGAATAATGGAATCGATCCACTGTTTATTGATGCGAACCTTTAATTCCTCGGAGATTTTTCCCCGGATATAAGCATCTGAATAAATATAATCGACCAGTTCTGTCTTTTTTACAAACGAAAGAAGGTTTTCATAACAGGTTTCTGGAGTTTGACGAATACAGAGTTCCTCAAAAACAACATCGATCAAATAAGCCTGAAGCTTATCTTTCGATCAGATTTCCTGTGGGTCGATGGCAAGATCAGAGAGATCTGTGGAAGTAGAAAATACTCACGCAGGTTTATTGTTTGAATAGATGGTTCAGCGGCTGACGGAATTTTTTACTTCGATCGTTTGTTGACGATCGGCAAGTCATTGATAATAGTCATGATCGACGACAGTATATCGGAAAGCGGTAAAAATAATAAAAAATGCATACGCAGCAAAAAGCCCCAGTATCACATGAGTTCGCTCAAAACCCTCAAGATATCGTAAAATTTCTCTTCCGTGTTTTATGGAAAAAAGTTTGATTTTTTTGGTGATTTTTTGAAGTTCTGGAGACATGAAAAGAGAAGAATAGAGGAATAGTGGAGTAGCTGGGCAGAGGAGTGATTAGAGAGAAAAGATTGAATATTTCCTTTGTTTTATTGCATACATACTTTCGGTCGTCGGTACAGTGGAATAAATTGTTACATCGAAGCCGCAGTGTGACATTTCCGCGAGAATGTCAGTGTTTTTGTATATATGTTCGTAGCTATGAGTGTACCGTGAAAGGGATTCTTCGATATAGATTATTTTCTCATAAGCGCCGAGATTATATTGAAGAAGCTTTCGAGTTCAAGCGAGAATTGGATTTGTTTTTTTGCTGGCTTCGAGCCAGGTTTTATAGCGTTTTGTATAGGTAGCGGAATTTTTGACTATGGTGCTTTTTTTCTGGAGTTCTGGAAGGTTTTTGAGTGTTTGAGACAAGAGAAGATCATCTGGAAAAATAATTACGAGATTTTCATATTTTTTCAGAAAGAATTGTATGATTTCGACCAGTGGAATATTTTTGGTATTATGAAAAAAGGAGATTAAGTTTCGAGTTTCGGGTTTCGGGTTTCGAGAATTCTTTGTAACCTTGTAACTTTGTAACCTTGTAACTTCCAACATCGGTTCAAACGTCTTTTTTTCGAGGGCATTGAAAACGAATTTTGGCAGAAAAAGCGAAAGGACCTTATGGGCATGGACGAAGTTTTTCGAAGCGAGCGCTTGGACAAGAGAGAATTGGTATGGCGCAAGCAAGGGCGTCGTGCAGACAATATTTACGATCGATTTGAGATTTTCCGGTATAGTGGTTTCCGTTTCTTTTGGTAAAATATCGGCTACGATACCGTAACAAATATTGTCTCGTATAGGAATATTTACGAGTGATCCGATAAAAATATCTTTTCGAAAAGAGTCCTGAGCAAAATAGGTCAAGCCTTCGTCGTCGATTGAAGAATCTAGGGGAATGATTGATAAAAGCATTTAAAGTCTATAAAGTTGTAAAGTCTATAAAGTCGAAAGTTAGCACGTCATCCCGAGTTTGGCACGTCATCCCAGAATTTTCTGGATATCACAAGTGTTCGAAGTTTCGGAATATATTCCAGAAAATATCCGGGATCCAGTCTAAAAACTCCTAGAGGAGAGGAGGTTATTTATATACTTTTGTAACCAAAAGTACCAAAAGTTTTGAAAGAGGAAAAACTCGCAGACATAGCTTGTGCTCAATGTTTGCACGACTCTCAGCCTGCTCAAACAGTTTCCTCTCTCAAGCTCTCTCATTTTCTCCCGTTTCTTGGTAATAATCATTTCTTTATCACTATTTCCCAATATTTTCTATCATCACACATGCATTCGCGATAAAATCAAAATCGTTAGCTTCCAGAAATGTGATAACTTTTTCGTCGCTTGCTCCCGGCTGGCACCAGATTTTTGTGTGTTTGAATTCGGAGGCTTCCTGAAGAATAGTTAGGGTGACAGTGGGTGGTGTGACGAATGTAATCATTTCGACGTCTTTCGGAAGATCTTTGAGATCTGCAAAACAGGGAAGATCTTCAATCATTGTTTCTTTTGGATTGACCAGATAGAGAGTATGACCTTTTTTTATGAGATCTTTGATGATTTTATTTCCGTATTTCGATTCGTCGCGCGATGCGCCGATGACAGCGATTTTCATAAAATTTTTAGAGATTTGTATAATAGCTGTATTGTATGTATTTTTCCTCAGAAGAAAAGTTTCAAATAAGAAAAAAACGGAAGCTTATTTGCTTCCGTTTTGATTTGGTTGTTTCGGTCGATTATCAGGTCTTCTATTTCGGTTTTTGTTATTGTTGTTTTGGTTGCTTCCTGACTTTTGTCATCCGCTTCATTGTTTTTGATTATTGTTCGGTTGTCTGTTTTGTTGATTATTGTTACCATGTCATGGCGAAGGAATCTGAGCGGGTATTTTTTCTGGTTTTGCTTCGAAAACAGTTCAATCTGGTGATTGTACCTGAACCGTATCAGTGATAGGGCTTAGTAGTTTTTCTACTCGTTCTCCAGCTTTTTTCGCGAGTTTTTCTTCTTTCATTCGCTCTTTGAAGGCCACTTCTCGTTCTCTGAATTTCTTTTCGTCGTCTCCAGCTTTATCAGATACTTCTCTGATTTTATTCTCGACAAACTCGACGGGTTTTGCATATTTTTCTCGACTGATTCGGAGAACTGTGTCTCTCTTTTGTTCTTGACCCTCATTTTTGAATCGGATCGGTGGAAAGGTACCAGCAGAAAATACGCGTGATGGCATACCTCAGATAAGAAGCTTCGAGTAGATCGTATATTTTTTGAGATTCGTAAAATCAGCAGGAGAGATGACATCCTCTTCTCACATGGTTTCGGCGAGCTTGGTAGCATCTTCGTATCCGACTTGAAAACTCATAATCGAACCAACGTTTCCGAAGACAGCTCCACGAACGGTATCGCTCATTTGTTCGATATATTGGTTTGCTACGGTTAGATTGAGCTTATATTTTCGAGCTTCAGAGAGGATAGTCGCGAAAGAGTCAGTGGCAAAATTCTGGAATTCGTCGACGTAGAGATAAAAATCTTTACGAAGATCTTCCGGAGTATCAGCACGAGTCATGGCTTCGATCTGGAATTTTGTGACCATCATCGCACCGAGCAGTGCACTCGAATCTTCTCAGATTTTTCCTTTCGAGAGATTTACGATCAGAATTTTTTGGTTATCCATTGCCCATCGGAGCGTGAATGGATTTTTTGGTTGGCCGAGGATATTTCGTAGGAGTGGACTAGAGAGGAATTGACCGACTTTATTGAGGATTGGACTAACCGCTTCAGTCATTTGCTTTTGTTCGAGCACTTCGAATTCTCAAGACCAAAATTTCTGAAGAACGGGATCTTGGACTTTTGAGAGCATCTTCATTCGATACGACTTATGTGTGAGCATAAGTGGAATCGACATAAGCGTCGAATCAGGCACTTCGAGAAGCGTCATGATGGTATTTCTGAGGATATGTTCGAGTCGTGGACCCCAGCTTTCGGCAAACATTTTTTTGAAGATTCCTATAACTCCAGATGCGACAATCGGCTTAAATTCTCGACTGACATTGTCGAACATGTTAAAAGCAATTGGATGTTTGTAATCAGAAGGATCAAACAAAATAACATCGTTGGTTCGATTTTTTGGAATATTTGCGATGATAGTATCAGCGAGATCACCATGTGGATCGATGAGTCCGACACCACGTCCAGCGCAGATATCGGAATAGATCATATTCTCGAGAAGAACTGATTTTCCCATACCGGTTTTTCCGATAATGTACGTATGGCGACGCTTATCATCTGGAAGAATTCCGAATTCACTTTTGGTTCCACGAAAATTCGTAGTTCCGATCGGAGTGGCATCAGCATTATCTCTGAGGAGTGGAAGATCTGGTGGTGGTTCAAGAGTCTTTGTGGTAACCCAGTTAATACCGGGGGTTTTTACATAGATGGTCGGAAGATGGACAAAACCAGCAAGTTCTGCGGCATTGAAAAATATAGATTGTTTTCCTGCACGAGAATAGAGTTGTTGCTTTTTGTCGAGTTCGACTGATTTAAGCTTGAATCCATTTTGTCCAGGAACTGAAAAAATATTAAGCGAAGAGGCAATTTCTTTGATTGCTACTCGTGCACTTACTTCATTTTCGCCTATATAACCCACTGAGATACTTGTACGATAGCCAAATCACTCAAATTTTTGTTCGAGCGCTTCGGTAGTTTTTTTATTTGGACGTGCTTCGGTTTCGGTTGGTTTTCATTTTTTCGGTGGAGCCACTGGATTTGAAACGACTAGAAGTATTCCACGAAGGACTAATGATATTGGAGCCCAAAGCATTTTAACAATCCAGATGTGTCGAGAAAGTAATATTTTTTTTATAAAGGTTGGATACCCGGAATGTACGATTTTTAGAATTTTATTGCTTTTCCATTCGCGATCTGCGAGCGGAGAAAAATTGATCTGAATAAGACGAACGTCTTTGGTGTTTTGTAGAGAAAGTGTACTCGTAAGGGACGAAAAAGGATCGACTCATTCTTTTTCAGTTCGATCTTTGAAGCTCGTGTAGATTCGGATAGGATTATAAAAATCTTTTAAAGTCTCGATATGTCAAATATAGGCGGGCAATGTTTCACCGATATAATCAGCCCTTTCCCGTATTTCTACATTCGGAAAATGAGCATAAATCTGACCTTCAAGAAGATCTCGGTATTCCGCATCGATAATGAAAAAAAATCTTATAACTCCAGCAATATTTGCAATCTCAAAAGAAAAACTCGGTCGATGTTTTACATATTTCCAGAAATGAAGGACTCTTTTTTCCTCGATTGTATTATGTAGGACGTTCAAAATCTGTTCGGCAATAAAAACCCCTTTTTCATTGAGGCGATCGACACTGATTTCTAAAACGACACGATTCATTGGTAGATAGTTGGTGCAGCTAAGGTTGTCACCCTGTCCGCCACAGCGAATCAGGATTTATCATAGCAAATAGAAATAGATTCTAAATTGAAGATTCGACAAACTTACATCGCATTATATAGACGCACTTCTTTTTAGCAAGCCAATTTTTTTGCTTGAAGTAGACGATTTTCGGCTCGTTTTTGATTCGCATCGACAAGAGATGCGAGAGAGAGGGAAAGATTCTTGTAGATACGGATCTGATTGTCGGTAAATAATCCCTTTTCTTTTCCAAGAATGAAAAAACCCTTGAGTTGTTCTCATTGTTTGAGAGGAAGTACGTAAGCAGCATCTTGTTTTCACATTCCGCGAATAGTGGATCATTGGATCATACCAGAAAGATTGAGATTAATCTCAGCTCCAGCTTTTTGATTTATCGGTTTTTTATCGGTATTTTTTGTGTCGTACTTGTAAGCGAAAAGACCAGGAATTGCCGGATGTTGCTCAACAAAGATGATATAGTCGACTCCCATAAGACCTTTGAGCTCCTGAAGAAGATCGGAAAAATCTGCTTCTCATTTTTCTGTGAGTTCGGCAAGATTCGAGAGGCTGTTCGTGGCTTCGTAGATGGTAGCAAGTTCTTCACCCGTATCGAGAAGTCGCTTATTGGTGACTTCGATAACATATTCATAGAGATCGATCATCGCTTGGGGTTCTTTATCTTTGAGTGCATCGATATCTTTTTTTGTTACAGCGAAAGCTTCAACTCCGTAAGTTTTTGCGATTGCTGAGACGTCTTTTCTGTTTCTTCCGAAGAGGATTCATTCACCCATAAAACTTCCCGGATATACCGTACCGATTTCTCGTTTTTCCCCAGAGCTTGTCTCGCGAAGGATGATGAGAACTCACTTGGTTACGAGGTACATATGCGGATCATCTCCTGGTTCGAAGAGTGCTTCTCCGCTTTGAATGATTCGTTTGCGTTTTTTCCATGTTTTATCGAACATATCGAGATAGCCGATAATCGGATTTTCCTTTCTTTGAGGAAGCGTGTTCCTGAGTTCCGTAAGCGACAAAGTATGTTCCTGCTTTTTTTCAGGAATTTTTTGAGTAGGTTCTCTTTTCTCGCCCGGATGTACTTTTTCTTTCGACATAATTTTATAGTTAGCTGGATAGTGGAGTAATTGAGTAGCTGGATAGTGGAGTAGCTGGATAGTGGAATAGAGGAAAATAATTCTCGAATTTCCATGCCCCTATGCTCCTATTCTACTATATCCCTACTCTGTTTCCGCTTATATTATAATCCATTCACAAGATCTTTGTCACGAACATGGCTTGCAAACACATCTTTATCAATCATTTTTTTGTGATAGTAATCTTCGAGACATTTATCCATAAGGACCATATTGTCTTGACCGGAGAGCTCGATGATCGAGTAGAGTTGGTGAGTAAGTCCTTGTTGGATGAGGCTTCGTACCGCGTCGGTATTGATAAGAACTTCTCGTGCCGCGACACGACCTTTCCCGTCTTTTTTCGGAAGAAGAATCTGACTTACGACGGCAGAAAGTGTCATGGAAAGCTGGGCTCGAATCTGATTTTGTTGAGACGGATGAAAACTGTCGATAATACGATCAACTGACTGAACCGTATCGTTCGTATGGAGGGTTGAAAGAACGAGATGACCCGTTTCTGCGAGCGTAAGAGCGGCAGAGATGGTTTCTGGATCACGCATTTCTCAGACCATGATGATGTCTGGATCTTCACGAAGCGCCGATTTCATCGCTTTTGCGAAAGATGTCGTATGAGAACCGAGTTCTCGTTGATTTACGAGACATTTATCGTTTTGAAAATTGAATTCGATCGGATCTTCGATCGTGATAATGTGTCTCTTGAAATTCTGATTCATATAATTGACCATTGCGGCAAGAGTGGTGGATTTTCCTGATCCGGTCGGCCCAGTGACAAGGATAAGACCTTTTTGTTTTTTAAGAAGATTCTTGATCGGGGCACCGAGACCGAGCATCTCGAGTGTCGGAAGATCATTCGGGATATATCGGATCGCTATGCTGTAACCGCGAGAATCATTATAGATATTGACACGAAAACGGAATCCATCGTGAGAATAGGAAAAATCGAGTTCCAGTTTTTGTAAGAAAATTTTCCAGCCTTCCGGTCAGATCATCTCGGTGATTATCTCTTGGATATTACTCTTTGAGAGTTCTCAAAAATTCTCCAGGTAGGCAATATCACCATTGAGATCGCGAAGATATGGAGCGTGTTTGCTCGAAAAATGCAGATCTGGGATTTTTGTCTGAATCATATCAGACAAAAGCATCTTAAATTTGGTAATATCAAAACTGTTTTCCGTCATATAGAAATTATATTATGGTTATCTTTCTAATGCTAGCACACTATTTTTATTATTGCAAAATTCTCGCCTTGCAAAAACGGGAAAATAGGATAAAATTAACAGGCTGAAGCTTGAATAACTTTTGTGTACGATTAACTTTTAATCTCTCCTTTTTATGTTCAAGAAAAAATCTCTTTTTCTTTTGGCTCTTGGTTATATCGGTGGTATTGCCATCGCTCTTAAGTTCCACAAGAAAACAGCCACTAGTCTTAAGGAAGAACTTTCCAAGACTGATAAAAAATGCGAAGTATTTTGGAAACATATCATTCAGATTCATCGTGATCTATTTTTCGAAGCAAAAGAAGTCATCGTATCTCCTGAAAATATGAAAAAGCTCGAAAAATATAAAGAAAAACTTCTTGCTCACGTAGATGAATTTAAGGACGATGCCACAGAAAAGATAGAAGAATTGAAGAAAAAAGGGTTAATGAAAAAAGAAGAAATCGAACAAGAAATTCAAAAACTCTACGATCGACGAATCGAGCTCGTAGAACAAGTAAAAGAAAAAAGCTCAGATCTTATCGATAATGCTCTTGCACAAGGGAAAGGTTATCTTGAGGAAGCAAAAGAGAGATTACAAGAGGCTTTTGAAGAACTTAAAAATAGTCTTAAAAAACAGAAGTAATACACTGCCTACTTGAATTTTTTGAAATAATCTATACAATGTCGTTCCTGGAAGAAAAATTTTCAGGAACGACATTTTTAATTAATTAGCATACAATCTATGACACCACCACAAGATGATCAGGATGATAAAAAACCAACAACACCAAATCTTGAAGATATTGAAGCTTCTATGGCACAAGAAATGAACGCCGTAGAAGAAGCGGAACAAGCAGTAAATGCTGGTTTTTCTGCTGCTCAAAAAGAATTGGCTGAACTCAAAGAATCACTTGCGCGATCTCAGGCTGATTACCGGAATCTTCTCACTCGAGTGGATCGAGAACGGGATGAGATGGGCGGGTATATCACTGGAAATGTCATCATAAAAATGCTTCCGATCGTTGATAATCTTGAACGTGCTATCGCAAACATTCCTGAAGATATCGCTGAGAATACTTGGGTATCCGGAATGAAATCTATTCACACACTTGCAGTAAAACAACTCGAACTCGTCGGGGTAAAATCTTTTGATTCGGTAGGATCTGAAGTAGACGCGGATCTTCATGATGTTATGAGTCAAGCTCCAGGAAAAGAAGGGATTATTATCGCAGAATTCGAACGAGGATATAAGATCCAAGATCGAGTAATCCGCCATGCAAAAGTGATCGTCGGAAATGGAACTGAAAGTTTATAAAGTCTTTAAGGTCTATAAAGTCCATAAGGTCGAAAGGCGCTCGTCATTCTGAGTCTGCCACGAACGAGAATCTATAAAAATTATTCTCCTTTTTGTTTTCTATGAAATACTTCCAAATTTTTAAAAAAATTCTTCCATGGTTTTCACTTGGATCATTTTGGATTTTTTTCGATCCGAGTTTTTCAGGATTTTTCGCAGAAAATGGATGGCGAGTTCTTCTTGTGATTATGATTTCACGCCCACTCTTTCAAGTGTTTCCTAGATTTACCTGGTTTCGGTATATTGTAATGCTTCGAAAAGAACTTGGAATTATTTGTGCGAGTATGTTGTTGGCACATTGAGTTGGATATTTTTTAGGAACAGGTACTTCGATTCTTACTATTTTCACTGATTCGAAGCTTTGGAATTTTACGAGTTTCATTTCTTGGGGAATTCTTGGTTTTATCGTCTGTGTTCCACTTTTGCTTACTTCGAACATCTACAGTATGAAGTTGCTCGGGAAAAAATGGAAAACACTTCAAAGATTGTCATATATGTTACTCATTACCTGAGCAATTCATTTTTTTATGTATGACCCAGAAAAAAGAATTATTATCGCAAGTGTTATGAGTTTCTGGTTGGTTCTTTGGATTCTCGCAAATAGATGAGTAGTTATCTGGAAGAAACAAAATTAGTAAATAGTCTTTGTTTTGTCGTTCCCGTGCAGACGGGAATCCAGGATAATGATTTCTTCATTATATTTTTAAAAAACCGATCTTTTGGGTAAAGACCGGTTTTTGTTTTTGAAGGAAGATTCTGGATCGGAGTCCAGAATGACAAATATTTTTACTGTAATTTCCCCATTTTTGGCATGCTCGCAAGAACTTTTTCTGGATTTTCTTGTCCGCCATGTTTTTTCGTAAATATTTCAGTTCCGTCTTTTCCGCAGATTTTCATAAGTGCCTCGTCGCCACCTTTATGCTTTCCGAATGCTCCAGTGATATTATAGACATCTCCACGAACCGCTGTCCAACAGTCAGTTTGAGTTGAGTGTTTTGCGAGATCCACTAATGATAGCGCAGCCACGGTAGGTGTGATGGTTTCAGATTCTGTTTGAGTAGTTGAGACTGGTGTAGTTTCAGTCGGCGTAACAGAAGTAGTAGAACAAGAAACTAACACGACGCTCGCAAGAGCGAGAAGTGCAATCGATTTTTTCATAGGACAATAGTTTTGTAATAGTATATTAATTGGGTGGAGTTTTTTGATCTTGAGGGGATTGGATGATATCTCAGAATAGGAACTTAACTTTTTTTCGAAGAGAACCAATAGGATCTTTGACAATAGCATTTATAGTCTTAGCGATTTGGGAATAATCAATTATACTTGAAGATCTTTCACAAGAAGCGGCAAAACCTTGTCCGTACTGAGGAATGGGAATCATTTGTATTTTCCGGTAAATGGATAATACCGTACATTCTATCGAATTTTATAGGAATGCAAATTTCAGATTTTAACGATTTAATATATTAGTAACAATTAAAATGCTAGTATTCCCAATTTAAATAAGACAATTCCAATAAGAAAGGAAATCATATTACAGATAAAAGAAAGCAAAAAAGCTCTTTTGAAACCAATTTTGAGAATGAAATAGTATATTATTGTTTCCACAATAACCGCGAATGATTCGCTCGCGATCGTGTAGATATCTGAATTTCGTATGAAGTATGGGAAAATAAACCAAAGATATGGAAGTGTCGAGAAAGTCGCAAAAAATCCAGAAAAGAGCAAAAGCGCATTGGAAAGATTGGTTTTTCAGATTTTCCAGAAGAGTCTCACTATTCCAAAGAGAATAAGGGTCTCGATAAAAATAGTAAGACTGAGAATGATGAGAAATTTTGGTTCGTAAGGAAGCATGGATTATTTGTGAAGAGTAAGCATATCGTAGGTAACGGGAGTTAGTCCAGCAGAGCCAAAACTGTATTTAATATAATCATCTCGTGAATATTCACTATCGTTTAATTTCATATATCGAGTGATGATATCTGCCATTTGACCTCGATTCAGCGTTTGATTGAAATAAACGATATCGAGAGGTATAATATTCTTTTTGCTCGCATCTTCCACATATGCCTTGTACCAAGGGTTTGAATTAGCAATAGTAGTTCCATAAGCTCGCTCGATAATCTTGAGTGCCTCAATAAAGCTGATATTTTGATTTGGCTTAAAAGTACCATCATCATATCCACCGACAATTCCGAGTTTTTTAGCGGTGCATACATAGTTTACTTGCCATTGTTCTGATACGTCGGTAAAGCAGTTTTTGGCGGTAGAATCAGTCGCAATACTTTTACTATTAAGGATGATTTTAAGGAGTTCCGCTCGGGTGATGGTTTGATTTGGTCGGAAAGTTCCATCGCTAAATCCTTGTGCAATATGATTCTGAGCAATATATTGGAGTGCATTTGTATAATTCCCAGCATCTGAATCAGTAAAACCAAATATATCTTTTACGCTTGGAGCAGGAAAAGTTTCTACTTTGGTGGGAGTATTGTCATTGTATTCCGAAGTAACTTTCGATTTGTAGAGTACTGTTTTTCCATTCATTCCCATGACACTATACTCGATTGTCTGTTTTGAGAGTGGATTTATATCTGGTACGGTTTTTTCATTGAGAGCAAGATCATATTCTATGCCGGACGTATATATCTGAGAGAAATTTTTCGGATCAGAAAAAACAGATTCTGGTGATACAGTTTCTAAATTAACAGCATCAGATCAACGATGTCCAATAATTGAAAAGTAGTTGAATTTGTAGCCTTTGGTGAGACAAGTGTCTGACTGGATAATGTATGATGAAGTTGGTCCACTCACTCACTTGATATAACCAATGAGTTGGGAATTAGGAAAATTATTATTAATGCGAACACATATGTCTACCCAATGTTCTCCTTCATTGATAATGTCAGCAAAAGTTGGCTGAATCATCAGAAAACTAATTCCAAGAAATGTCGAAAGTGATAAAAGAAATCGAAAAGAGTGTTTCATAATAAAAAAGTAAAGTAATAAGAAAAATTAAAATCTTCAAATATTCAAAACGAACCTCAAACAGAAAGGTGACAAAATTAAGCAAATTATAGTCATTGTCATAGGAATATCAAAAAGAGTGTCGAAACAAATGAACGACACTCTTTTTTGATTGACTTGGGATTATAACTTTCTTTCTTTTACTTCTTCGCTCGCCATCTTCACGAATTGCTCAAGCGACATAACTTCTTGAGTTTTTGCTCGGATATTACGAACCGCAACTGAACGAGATTGCATCTCAGCTTCTCCGATAACGAGTGCGTAGTTAAGTTTGTCTTGCTCAGCATTTCGGACTTTCTTTCCGAGAGAATCAGTACTGGCATCGAGCTCAGCTCGGAGTCCGGCTTTTCGGAGAATAGTGAGAACTTCTCGTCCGTAGTCATTAAATACTTCAGCAACAGGAACGACGACCATCTGTCGTGGTGAGATCCAGAGTGGAAAAGCTCCACCGAAGTTCTCGATCATAACTCCCATAAATCGTTCAAGAGAACCGGAAATAGCTCGGTGGATAACGACGGGTCGTTCCATCTCACCTTGTTCATTCACGAATGAAAGTTCGAATCGATTTGGAAGATTAAAGTCTACTTGTACGGTTGCACATTGCCATTCTCGACCAATCGCATCTTTGAACATAAAATCAAGTTTCGGTCCGTAGAATGCGGCTTCATTTGCGGCTTCTTTATAATTCAATTCTTGTGAAGCGCAGATATCACGGAGCGCTCATTCGGCAGTATCCCAGACCTCATCGCTTCCGAGGTAGACGGATTTATCTTCTCCACGGAGGGAGAGTCGTACCCAGTAACCATCCATCATTCCCATAGTCGTGTAGAATTCCTTGATGATATCTACGATAGTTGTGATTTCTTCTTTGAGTTGACCGATTCGGCAGAAAAGATGTCCGTCATCTTGAGTAATCGCTCGGACACGAGTAAGTCCTGAGAGTTGACCAGACTTCTCATCTCGATAGACGGTTGCTGGCTCGAAATAACGAATTGGCATATCTCGGTAGCTGAACTGATTATCAGCAAAAATCTGCATGTGGTGAGGACAATTCATTGGTTTCAAATAGAATTCTTCTCATGAACTTCCACCCTTAACAGAGAACATATCGTCGAGATAGTGCTGAGAGTGACCGGAAGTATGGTAGAGTTCTGCTTTTGCGACGTGTGGAGTCCAGACCCGGAGGTATCCGCGTTCTCGATGAAGTTCCCAGAGATAATTTTCGATTTCACTTCGGATGATGGCACCATTTGGCTGAAGAAGTGGGAAACCAGAACCGACGAGTGGAGAAAGTGTAAAAAGTTTGAGTTTTTGCCCGAGGATTCGGTGATCTCGTTTTTTCGCTTCTTCCATCATTTTTAGGTAAGAATCAAGCTCTTCTCGAGTATCGAAAGCGACTGCATAGATTCGAGTAAGCATTTTGTTTTTCGCGTCTCCACGCCAGTAAGCTCCTGCTAGTTTCTCGAGCTTGAAGCTGTTTTCATCGAGTTCTGACATTTTCTCTACGTGAGGCCCACGACAGAGATCTTCGTATGTTTCTTTTCCTTGCTGAGTCACATTTCGATAATAGGAAACAGTCTCTGTTCCAGCTTTTTCGAGGTCTTCAAGAATCTCGAGCTTATAAGGATTCTTCTCGATATTTTTTGCTTTTTCTTTCGCTTCCGCGATAGTCATCTCGTATCGTTCGAATTTCTGGTTTTGTTTGAGAATATTTTTCATCTTTTTTTCGATTTCTTTGAGGTCTGATTCGAGAGGAATCTTATCTCCGAAATCAAAATCAAAATAAAAACCATTATCGATATCAGGTCCGATAGTTTTCTTCGCATCAGGGTAGAGTTCTTGGATCGCCTGAGCGAGGACATGAGCGAGAGAATGTCGCTTAGTAGAGAGTTCGTATGACATAGTAATAGGGGTTAGAAAGGTAAAAAAGTATAGTTTAATCATATATTTCTTGAATACAATCATTAAAACTTGTATTGTTATCAAGGGATTCTTTTACTGGAAAACAGATGTAAAATGCATATTTATATTTATGTTCTTTTTTGTAGGCCTTTAATTTAATAATATCTTTTTCTTTTCATTCATCTTTTTCTGTGTCCGATTTCTTTGCCTCAATTACTACATAGTTATTATCAGTTCATCTTTCATGTATGATGACATCAGGGAATACTGATCTACCAAGCTTGTTCTGTTTGTAGTATTGATCAGCAAAAATCTTTTTAGGTATTAAGCTTTCGGAATCACCTTCCTTATACATTTTATTGTATTCACAATCAATCACGAGGCCTGGAAAGAATTTCTGTAAATGGAAAGCATATCTATGAGTAATTGATCTTTCATTTATTGAATGCTTAAGTAGATATATATCATCAGAGTTTATCATGTTATTAAGCGCATCAATCAAATTTTTTATTAAAAGTTTATTCATAATGTAAAATGATTATTGAACATTGCTACTTTAATTTTCATAAGCTATCTTTATACCACTTGTTTAATATATTCCCAGCATCATCACAATCATTACAATCTATTATTTGTTCTCCTGTAAATAAATTTACAACCCGTCGCGAAGTCTTTTTGTTTAAAAGGTACTCTATTTCATATAAGCAACTTTTTTTAATTGGACTGTAAAAAATTTGTTTAAGTGTTTGTCAAAATTTTTCTCTCTCTTTGACAATGGTTGGTTGATAGTTAAAACAGTCTTGATTTTTCTTAAAAGTATCATCTTGTAATTTTTTCTCCAACTCTGCAATCTTCATATCTTTCTCTCCATTCCAATCTATCGAACAGGAAGTGAGAAATAGTGGAATTAGAAGGAGAATGGTAGTGAGTTTTTTCATGCTTGAGAAGTTAAGAATTAAAATAAAACTTAGCAACGAAGAATAGAATTAGTACTACAAAGAAACCTAGAATTCCCATTAATATATTAAATAAGCTTACACTTGCGAGTTCAGTCATAATTTTATCGCCAGGAACTTCGGAATTATTTGTCTTTTCAGAAATAATCGTTGTAGCGCCTCATATCTCTGTATTTTTAGTCTGTTTTAATTGTTTATATTCATATATCCAGTATATCGTTGCTCAGATCAGGAAAAGTAGAAAAAGGGAATATATTCAGGTATAAAGATAATAATTCAATTCTGGTGAAGTGTAGGTGTGACAATAGTTACCAAATTTTGTACAGGATTTTATGGTTTTTAATAAAATGGCAGTATAGATTTTTGAGGATCCATTATATATAGCTATTATAAGTAGTATTAGTATAAGATATGAAAATTTTCCTCATTTTTTTGGAAAGAAAACATTGAGTCGAAGCATGATAATTATGGAAAATATATAAAAATAAAGATTCTGGATTGTTATGTATGCGAATAATGGGATTATTCTACTGGCACAAACACGCTTTTTATATTTTCCCATCAGGTGGTTTCGTCGTAGGTGGCCTCGAGGATTTCACCGTTTTTTGCTGGATTCGGAAGGCAGAAATCTCGGAAGTAGAGCATAAGATGATGGATGTCTTTCGGAAAGTTTTTACTTAGCAGTAATCTGATGAGTCAGATCGTTCGTTCGTGTGAGAACATCACGATGAATGTTCCAGGAGCCTTTTCGAGATCTTGTATTGTGTTTCATACACGTTCCACCCAGTCAGCAAATGATTCTGCGCCTTCTCAGTCGACATAGTATGGATCGCATCGATTCCAGTACGCACGAGCGGGGATTTGCCGATCACTCACTGTCGTGCCGTGGTAGTGGATCGGATCCAGATAACAGAATTCTTTGTTTTTCCATTCTTCGATCGGAGCTTCGGGGAATTTCTGTATGAGTGGTTCCGCAGTTTCTCGGGTTCTCGTGAATATCGAATGAATGATGAGATCGGGTTGTTTCGTTATAAAATCCGCTATTTGTTTGGCTTGTTGTATTCATTTTTCTGTCAATATGACTGTGGCATGATCTGAGGTTCTGAGTCAGATATTCGCCGTGCTTTCTCAGTGTCGGATGAAGTAGACTTGTTTCATAGAAGGAAAAAATTAACTGAAGTTTCAGATTATTGCCAATAAATCGTATTAAAAAACTCCTGATTTTCGGCAGGAGTTTTTCTTGAATTCGAAAAAAGTCCGCCTAGCTTGCAGGAGTTGTGGTAGTAGTTGTTGTTACAAGTTGTGCGACCATTGGTTGGTTGTTTTGTTTGGGTAAGATAATCTAGAGTCTATAGAAAATAGTGATTTTGTCAAAAATTTCTAAACTTCTTTCTCTAGGGTAAGTTTTTTTGCTTGTTTCCAAGAAAGATATCCAGAAATAAAAAGACAGGCAGCTATTACACCAAGTGATATAGGAGTCGGTATTTTATAGATTTCAGGGGGGATCATCATCTTGATTCAGACATAGAAAAGAATTGCTCCGACTCATTGTTTGAGATAGATAAATTTACTAATAAGATCGACGACGACGAAATAGAGCGCTCGTAAACCAAGAATAGCAAAAATGTTAGAAGTGATAATGATAAAAGAATCTTTTGAGATGGCGAGAACCGCGGGAATGGAGTCTACAGCGAAGACAAGATCAGAAAATTCTATGAAAACAAGAGTAAGAAATAGTGGAGTAAATACCATTTTTTTATCGATCCGAGTAATGAAAGATGTACCAGTATAGTTAGCAACAAAAGGAAGATATTTTTTCATGAAGCGAATAATCGGATGTGCTCAGATATCCTTTTTCTCTTCTTCTTTTTCGCTAATCATTCGATAAGCGGCCCAGAGAAGTATAGCACCGAAGACATAGAGCATAAAATGAAATCGTTCGAGAAGCTCTACGCCAGCGAAGATAAAGATAACGCGCATAACGATCGCGGTCAAAATTCACCATTTGAGAATTTTCGGTTGTTGATGACTCGTAATGGCCATCCCGGAAAAAATCATGAGAAAAACAAAGAGATTGTCGATAGAGAGAGACTTTTCTATAAGGTAAGCAGTGAAGAACTCGACCGCTGCAGTAGAATCTTTCCAGAAAAAAAGAGATATTCAAAACAGGATAGCTACTCAGATCCAGATTCCACTCCAGATGAGATTTGCCCGAAAATCTCGTGATTTGCTCGCAGAAGAAAAAAGATCAATACCGAGCATAATAGCAACGATAATGGAAAAGATAATCCAGCTAGTCATACATATTTTTTACGAATATTGAAAGGATGATAGGAAAAGGTGACAGAAAGTCAATAAAGTGTTTTAAAACACCTAAAAAAACAACAACCCCCGGTCCTTAGACGGGGGTTATCGATTGGTTCGTTAGGCAAGAGAGAAAAAATTAGTTCTCCTTAGAAAAACGGTTGTGGAGAAAAGAGGTCTAGTGCTCGCGAGTAAAGGGGTCCAGAGCGAGCAGGTCGTCGATGTCGAGGAAGGAGAGTGTCTGATACACACCTTTTCCACCATCCGAGAGGAGGCGGAGGAAGTATTCTCCCTTGATAAGATCGACCTGGAAGCCGACGATTTCTTTCTGGAAGACATCGTCAGGAAAATGTTTCTTGTCGGCGACCAGACACGCACGAAGCGTGGCGATCTGTTCGCGATTGAGATTCGTTCCATCACCAAGGGCGATGGGGCGATGACAGGATTCATCCCCGATGCGGCGAATTGCTTCACCGGCTTTTTTGACCTGAGTGGGCATTGTTGCAGTACTAGGCATTGCATCTCCGTCCGGATATACCGGTGTACTTTTTATAATAAAGAATTAATTTGGTTTGTCAAAAAAATATTTACAGATCAGTCATTTAAAAAGAATATTACATTATATTTAATGTAAAAATAGAATTTTTTGCCCGTCAATTGGCTTTTGTAAAATACTTTTGACAAAGTGATGAAAATCAATATAAAACGATGTAACCATTCCAATAACCTGCGCAGCTTTTTTCTGTCGCAGGTCGATAGAAAAGGTTTTGCGCCAAATAGGAGTTTCTATGAGTCATCGTAGTAGCAAGACCCAGGCTGGTAAGCTTTCTTTTGGTGAGCTCGCGCTCATCAAAGGGGTGCACTATAAGCGCATCGAGCCCCAGACTGTGGCTGGAATCGCCTTCATGAGCGTTGATCTCTCCGATCCCTGGCGGGAAGGCGAGGTCAAGTTCTTTCCCCGCGACAAGCAGGTGGAGAAGGTAGAGGTGGCATATCGTCCCTCCTACGGCAAGCGCCGCGTCATTGAGTTGGCGGCCGCTTAACATCCCACCCCATTACAAGATGGGGAGCGCAAGTCGAAAAGGACCCGTCTGTCAGACGGGTCCTTTCCAATTTTTCACTCAGTATAATAACAAAAGGATCTCTCCATAACGAGGCATAAATGTATATCAAATACTGCCTATGGAGAGACCCATTTTTAGTTTTCCGACCGAGAAGCCATCTCCGGCGGTTTAATCACTGCATTTCGGTATTTTTAGCGTGAATTACCGGCACGTTTGTGAGAGGCTTAGTACGTCGAGCGTATAAGACCTCATACAATTATCATTTGGTTCAAAACATTTATTTTTGTTTTGGATGATTTTGTTTTTTGTACGGTCTGATGGCAGACCTTCTTAAGCAGTGACAAAGATATTAAACACTATAAATCATTATTTGTCAAAAATTTGGCATAAAAAAATAAGAGATTTTTCATAATCCCTTATTTAAGCCAAGTTTGGTATATAGTTGGTGGTAGGTTGTAAATGGTTTTCAGGTGAGATTCTGCTCTCGGGGGATCCTGAAACAAGTTCAGGATGACGTGCCACTGTCGACTTTATAGACTTTATGAACTTTACAGACCTTCGACTATTCTCTTATTTCTCCGTTGCCGTCCAGGTTCCATTCCAGTCTTTAGGCGGTTCTGCTATGAGAGATTCGCATCGTGCTGCGAAGATCTGAGAAGTTTTATCTCCTGTGTCTACGAGAAGCGAATAGAATCCATCGCGTGCTTGTTCGAATTTTCCTTCAAAATAGAGTTTAAGGTTTTTCTCAAATGTATGAATCAAATCAATCCGTTCTCTCGGAACTGATCCATTTGCTCCGACGAGCTCATAGATTTTGAGTGCATTATCCTTTCCTTTGACACGGATATTATCGAGCTGACGGTATACATAATCATTTTTTGTATATTCGTAGACGAGTTCACTTACACAAATGTTCGTCTTATATGCCTTATTGATGGTTTCAAGTCGAGCAGCAGTATTGACTGTATCGCCGAGCGCTGTGAATTCAATCTTCTTTCCGAGACTTCCGATATTTCCGACGACCGCCTGACCCCGACTGATCCCCATTCGTACATTGATAGTAATTCAGAATTTTTCTTTATAGATGGTATTGAGATAGATAATCTTTTCCTGTTGCTCGAGGGCAGCTCGACAAGCATAGAGCGACTGTTCGATATCATCCGTGAGAGCTCACCAGAGTGCCATGATCGCATCTCCCTCATATTTATTGATAAATCCATGATGGTGCATGATAATGTCTGAAGTATCTTTAAGATACAAACTCAAGAATCGTACAAGCTCTTCCGGATCCATATTTTCAGAAAGTGTCGTAAAGCCCTCGATATCAGAAAAGAATGTTGTAATTTCTTTCTTTGTTCCTCCGAGTTTTACCTCTTCATAATTATTGAGTACATTGACGACGAGATCTTCCGCGAGATACTGAGAAAGTGCGTTTTTTAAAAGCCGTTTTCCTTTGTCTTCATAGATGTATCTGTAGATATTGATGAGTGTAAAAGAGGCGAAAATAGTAGCGAAAAACAACGTTGGATAAGCGAAAATTCTTCCAGAATAAAATAAAATACGATACAGTAAAAAATATCAGATAGAGATAATAATCGCAGAAAAAATGATGTAGAATTTATTTTTTGTATAGACCCCGAGAAGGGTGATGAGAAACGTAAAGCAAATAAGAACGAGAATTTCTTTATCGATGGTAAGATACTGAAGATAATTTTTGGTAAGAACTGTGTTGATGAGATTTGCATGGACGTAGACTCCGGAGATGTTTCCTACCGGAGTAAGGAATTCATCTTTTAGAGCGGTAGCAGTAGCACCGATAAGTACGATCGAATCCTGAATCTGGGATTTGTCATAGCGATCGTGATAGATGTCGACAAACGAAAGCGTTTTAAATCGTCCTTGCTCTGGAGTATAGCGGATCAAAATCTCGCGGTCGTTACTTCCGACTACGTTTTGTCCACGATCATTTTTCGTATAAGGAATGGTAATTCCTTTTTTTGGATAAAAAGCATAAAAAGATGATTGAAAATCTTGTTTTTGAGGAATTGTTTTTGTGCTTGTTAGATTGTCATAATAAGCTCGGAGAACACTGAGTCAGAAAGGTTCATAATACATATTATTTACTATCGTGAAAGGGGCAATACTATATACATTATAGTTGATTCCACTGATGTTCGGATTAAAGAAGCCGATTCGATTCGCATTATTTTTGAGTGGTTCGAGAGGAAAAAGAGAATCAGTCTTTCCAGATTTTTTTGAAAACCCAGAGACGAGATTTCAGGCTTGTTTAAAAGATTCTGCAAGAATTTCATCATTTTTTGGGTTTGATTTTTCTGAGAAAAGCACATCTAGTCCGATGACAGCAGCTCCATCTCTTTTGAGATTTGTTATAACTTGTGCATAGTAGGCACGAGAAAAATCTTGCCAGCGTCAAAGCCCCCCTTTTTCTTTATCTTGTAGAGTAGCATCATCAAGAGTAACCACGAGAATATTATTCGATACGGGAACATTTCTCGAATAACCGCTTCTATAGAAAATATTTTGAAGGTAAAGATCAATCTGTGCGAAGAAATTCCCGAAAGTAAGCTCAAGAAAAAACAAAAGAATGAGAACCGCGAAAGTGATAATCGATGCGATAAGAAATTTGTTTTTGAGGATATTGGTCGAGAGTCTTTTGTGCATCATAATAGGAAGATTATAGAAAAAATACCTTATTTATTTGATAAGATCTTGCATCGAAGTATTTCAGAGGTTTTCTATAAAATTTCCCGCTTTTTCAGCAACTTCATCAAGATTCTTCTGTACTTCTGGAGCGAGTTCTGAAGCACTTGGAATGTTGTTGAGAAGGTTTTTCGCGTCTTGTTCGATTCGTTTGAGGGCGTCTTCCGGAGTGAGGTTACTGGACCGCTTTTTGAGTTCTTCCCATGCTGGTATTTTTATACCTTTTTCTTCTGCTTTTTGCTCGAAAGATTTCTTCAGTTCTTCAGCCTTTTCTCCAAATCCTCATTGTACCGCATCGACATAGTCATTGAAAGTAACTTGTGTGAAGGTGTCTTCAAATTTTGCTTTCTGTGATTCTGCAGATGTTTTTATGATAAGAGTTCGAAGAGTCTCTCGGAGCGCTATGGTGGTCTCTGAGTTCGGGAGGAGACTCGTAACTTGATAATATGCGAGAAGTCGAGTATTTACCGCGAGTCGTTTTTCTGGAGTGTTTGCTTTTTCCACGAGTTCAGTAAGTTCCTTAGTTTTATCAGCATTACTATCGACCACTATATCAGAAAGAACAGCATCTACATCTTGTTTTTGTGTGATAAGTGAGCTGATTCTTTTTTTCCAGCTCGGCCATCATTCTTGTTCTTTTATATAACCAGCGAGTGTGTCTCCAACTTTTTTCAGTTGTTCATCGAGATATTTCTTATCCTCGGACTCATTAAAGTTTTCCCAGGCAGTATCAAGTAATTCTTGAGCCATTTGATCCCAGTTTTTTGCATTCACACTCATTCCCTGTAAAACTTCCGTGGTGTCTTGTGTACTCAGATTTTTGATTCCTACTCCATGATGAATGGATTTGACATAATTTTTATCGATATTTACTTCGAATACCGTACCGCGAACCGTCGCAACATAGTTTCCTTTATCATAGGTTTGTTCGAAAAACGAATCTGGAAGGAGTGAACGAATGACATTTGACCAAGTTTTTCCAGATTCAGTATCGAATTTGATCTGAATAGAAGAAAGATCTTTCGAGACGGAAAGGGTAGTAATCGTAAGGGTGGTATTTTCTCCAAGCCGTGTAACAGATCCGTCCGCCCAAAATATCGTGGCTCGTGAAGAGGGGAAAGTGGTGATTTTGTCATTCATGACAATAGGGGCACTTTCTCAAGATTCTAATATTTTTTTATCATCATGAATGAGGGTAGCCTGCCCCTCGGTTACTTTTAGTATCGTGTCTTGAGTTGCATAGAGTTCAGGTGGAGTATCTGAAGTTTCGAAAAAAAGAGTTCCTGCAATAATAATGGCAAGGAGAATGATGAGAAGGGTAACAAAGTGTTTTTTTACCCAAGAAAATAATTTTTTCATAGAAAAGAAAAGAAAAAAGTGGCAAAAAATCAAATTTTGGATATTGTATCAAAAAAGAAAGAAGTAGCAAGTGGTTTGTAGTTTATGGTTTTTGTTTTGTTTTTTTAACCTTTCGTAAATTTTAATAGATTCGTAATTGTAATTCGTAATTCGTAATTTTCCTGTGCGTTCAAAATCACAATATATACTGTTTGGTCTCGTGCTTGTCGTGGTGTACCTTATTTATTTGATTGTTCTGTATAAATATCGAGATTTTCAAGTAAATTCGTATATGCTTTGACTTACGGATGATAATAAAAAGCTTGAAAGTATCATATCAGAAAAGCGAGATTATCTTGCGCACATCAATACGAATGCGTTTCTTGATAAAACCTCTAAAACATCCCAAAATCGGAAAAATCCCGGCGAAGAGGTAGTGTTTCTCGTAAGTAAAGAAGATGTCGAAGCATATAAAAAAATCGATATCGAGCGACAGATGCTTGGTACGGAAAAGACTGTAAGTGCGACACAATGAATGAATAATCCTCAGAAATGGATCTATTATATTTTTAGGATCGATGTGAGAGACTAAAATACTAATTACGAATTAATAATTACTAATTACTAATAAAAATGAGCAACAATATTTTCGTTCGGGTTATTAAGTGGTGACTTCGTCTCTTGCTTCCGGATTCTATCGAATCTCCGACGCTTCAGGATAAAAATTATAAGCCTGAGGATTATAAAGATGAAATGAAGGAGAAGAAATAATATTTATTTGAGAATTCATATAATTCTATTTGTAATTTTTTAGAATGGCTAATAAGCAATCAAACCAAGGAGATATTCGCACCGTCGAATATCTCAAGGAATGGACTGAAGTTTTTGGTCATCCTAAATCAGCGGAACATATTTTTTTCTATCTAAGAGAATATCTTGTTTCTTCTCTTTCTTCAGTGAAAGCTTTGGATTTATTTTCTTGAACTGGAACAGTTGGTGATATGGTGGCTGACTATTTTCGTCTATATAATCTGGAATGAGAAGTAATCTATTCTGATTTTGCTGCCAAAATGGTACAAGAATTAAATACAAAAGTAAATATACGTACACATGTAACTCTTTCGCAAATTACAAGAAATGTAGTGAATGCTGATGTGAGGAAAATACCTTTCATGGATGAAACATTCAATCTCATTACAGCGAGGTATGGATTTAATAATCTAGAAAAAGATGATTGGAATGCGGCGCTTTCAGAATCCCTTCGCGTATTAAAGAGTTGAGGATTATTATTGATTCAGGATCATTTTCTTTCTGGAGAAAGGTTTTGTGAACTTGGAAATTATATTGAACAGACCATTGGTCAGATCGAAGGTAGAAATGATTTTCCATACTTTCCTACAACCGAAAAAATGAATTTGCTTCTTAGAGATAATTCATTAGTAAGAACATTTGAAAAAACAGGATTTGCAATGGATGTTAATCTTTACAAAAGAATGTTGGCAAAAGCAAAAAATAATTCTCGACTTGATATAGGATTGATACGTTGATGGCTAGATGAGATGTATAGAATAATATTGGAACGCTGGGAAACACGAGTTATAGATGATAATATACCAGTTAATTGCGTTACTTACGCCATTATAAAAAAATAAATCAAAAAAATATCTCCACATTGTGGAGATATTTTTTTGATGTTTCAGACTAAAACGGAATATCTTCGATAGAAATCTCTTCTTCTGCTTTCGGAGTAGATTTCTTGCTTTTTGATGGTGAGAAGTTTGCTGGTGCATCTTCTGTGGACATTTCTCCACCGAAATCATTTTCTCCTCCTTTTGGTGTGAGCATAATGATATTGTCAGCTACAACCTCTGTCTTGTATCGTTTTTGTCCTGATGGATCATCCCAACTTCGAGTCTGGAGACGGCCTTCGATATAGATTTTATGACCTTTTTTTACATAGGATTGGCAGATCTCAGCGAGTTTTCCCCATACGACGATCGGGTGAAATTCAGTTTGTTTCTGCTCCATTCCTGCACTATCTCTCCATTGACGGTTCGTAGCGATAGTAAAGTTAGCGACAAATTGTCCATTCGGGGTTTGTTTTACCTCTGGTTCAGCGGTGAGATTACCGATGAGCTGGACTTTATTCAGACTATTCATAGTACGACTAAAATAATAATGTAAAATACAAATCCATAAATATATACTAAATATATACAAATGGACATAAGCATTATACATCAAAAATACCTATTGCAAATTTATTTCTTCTTTTTCAGGTTTTTTCTTTAGACGTTGGATGGTACTTTTTTGCAAAATAAAAAACAATATGATATCCTACTCACGATATTTGGATTATTGTATTATTATTTATACTAAAAATGTTTATTTATCGTTATATATTACTTTGGTTAGTTTTGATATTTATCGGATGAGATATTGCCGGAAGTATCTATTTTAAATTATTTATCGTAGAACACTTTTGGATCGTAATGACCGTTCTCTCGCTCCAGCTTCTCGCGATATTTATCGTAGCTTATACGACACTTATTTCTCCGATCAATCGCCTCAAGAAAGAGATTGCACTCTTTCTGACTGGAGGAAAAAAAGGTTCTCAACTCGCATTGATCTCACGAAATCCTGAAATGCGCTTTATTATTGGATTTTTTAATAAAAGCTTAGAAATTCTAAAAAACTTTAAAGAAGAGCTTCAGAGTGGAAAAGTACTTCGAAGTGAGGTAGAGCTCGCGGCTGAAATCCAAAAACATATTCTTTCAAAAACTCACGTGAGCCTTTCATCGATGGATATCGTCGCAAATTCAAAAAGCGCGTCAGAGGTTGGAGGAGATAGTTATGATATTATCCAGCGAGGAGATAATCACTTCGTGTATCTTGGAGATGTTACTGGTCATGGGGTAGCTTCAGGATTCGTTATGATGATCGTAAACGCGCTTATTTCTGCCTTTTCAAAAGTACTCGTAAGTGGTGCCGAGATTCTTGCCGATACGAATGAGATTCTAAAGCCACGAGTAGTCTCAAATATGCTGATGACGTTACTTTTGGTTCGATGGAATGAAAAAGAACGAAAAATGTATATGACGGGTGCGGGACATGAATATCTTATTGTCTACAAAAAGAATCAGAAAAAAGCGTTTAAAGTAAAATCTGGAGGAATCGCTCTCGGTATGACAAAAAATATCTCAAAAGTCGTAAAAGAAATGCAGATCGATATCGAACCAGGAGATGTTATTGTTCTCTATACTGATGGTATTACTGAAGCACGTCACTCCGCCGCTCAGAATTCTACCATGTTTGGGATAGATCGACTCGTCGAAACAGTGGAAGCGACTCCATTAAAAACAGCACAAGGTGTTTTTAATCATATCACGATCGAGCTTTCGAAGTTTATGGGATATAATCATCGTCAATTTGATGACATTACACTCATCGTTATGCATTATAAATGAGACGAAATTATCGAACAGAATGTATCATCGGAGATTTCAGCAGAATTTATCACTGAATGGAATTGGAATTATAGACAAGGTGTATAAGATTAATTGTTTTAAATGTACCAACAAAGCATTTTTTATCTTGTCAACAAAAAATACTTTGGAAAGTAGTGTTCTTCAGATAAAATACGCTGAATTTAAGAGATGGAAAACACTATCTATACATTTTTCAATCCATAATTTGTAACTTTTTTTATGGCAGATAACGCTTTACTCGAACTTATCTCAAAAAATTATACCGGAGATGCAGAAGGATACGAAAAAGAAATTGTGTCTATTTCATCGATTCTAAAAGAGGAAATACTCGCTGAAAAAGTTCCAGAAGTGATTCCAGAGGAAATAAAAGTGGAAGAAAAGAAAACAAAATCAAAGAAAGAGTCAGAAGTAGAAAAACTGGAAGATTCAAAAGTAGATGTAGTGGATGAAAATAAAAAACTTACTAAAGAAGAAGCGGATGCTCTTCGACAAGGAGAAAAAGATTATCGTGAAGCCATCGCTTTTATCAAGGATGCAATCGCGCCTTCTATGATGAAGGTGGATGCGACCAAGGTTCAAATCGGAGATGTTTATGCGCGTACATTTTTTACGTATGCATATCCAGATTTTCTTGAGTGAAACTGGCTTTCTCCCCTCATTAACTGGGATATCAAGTTCGATATGTCGATGTATATCTACCCGGTAGAGTCGGCACATGTCATGAAATACCTTCGAAAACGACTCACAGAGTTGTATTCTTCTCGATCCATCAATGCAGATAAGGGGCTTATTTCCGATCCAGGCCTTGATGCTCAGATTCAGGATGTCGAAGAACTTCGGGCAGCGCTTACTCGTGGTCAGGAACGATATTTTCATTTCGCTATCTATATCACGATCTACGCCGAGAATGAAGATGCACTCAAAAAACTCGCGAACAATCTTGAGAGTATGCTTTCAGGACGAAACATCCTTACAAAACAGGCTTTCTTACGAAGCGAACAAGGACTTATAGCGACTGGACCATTCGCGAAAGATGAGGTCGGAGTATTCCGAAATATCTCAACAAAGGGTCTTTCTACGACCTTTCCATTCACTTCTTCGAGTCTTTCTCAGGATGATGGAATTCTCTATGGAATCAACACACATAATAATTCGCTTATTATCTTTGATCGATTCCGCACTGAAAATGCGAATATGGTCGTCTTCGCGAAATCAGGTTGAGGTAAATCGTTTGCAGTCAAGCTTGAAATCCTTCGAAGTCTCATGCTCGGAACTGATGTGATCGTCATCGATCCTGAAAATGAATACAAAGCGCTCGTCGATACGGTCGGCGGAAGCTACTTGAATATCAATCTGAACTCAAATCAACGCTTAAATCCGTTTGATCTACCACTTGCAATGAAGGATTACGAAGCAAAACCAGGAGATCTTCTCCGTGGTGCAGTCGTGAATCTTATCGGTCTGATGCGACTCATGCTCGGAAAACTTACTCCAAGCGAAGAAGCAATCCTCGAAAAAGCGATTATTACTACCTATTCTCTCAAGGGAATCACGATGGATGATGATCATGTGGTCGGAAAAGAAATTCCGATTATGAAAGATCTCTATTCAGTTCTTGAAACGATGGATGGATGAAAGGGGATCACTGAACGACTCGAAAAATATGTTCATGGTATTTTCAAAGGAATTTTCTCAGAACCGACAAACATCGATCTTTCTGAAGGGCTTCAGGTCTTCTCAGTGCGAGATCTCGATGATGTTCTTCGTCCGGTCGCGATGTACGTTCTCCTGAATTATATTTGGAACATTGTTCGAAGTTCGAACAAAAAACGAGTGCTCGTTATTGATGAAGCATGGAATATTATGCAGCATGAAGATAGTGCGAAGTTCCTCTTTGGTCTCGTAAAGCGTGCTCGTAAATATAATCTCGGAGTCACGACGATCACTCAGGATGTCGAAGATTTTATGCAATCTCAGCATGGAAAAGCAATCGTTACAAACTCTTCAATTCAGCTTCTTCTCAAACAATCAACCGCATCGATCGATGTGCTTCAATGAATCTTTAAACTGACGGAACAGGAAAAGTATATCTTACTGAACAGTGCGGTCTGACAAGGACTCTTCTTTGCTGGTACTGAACATGTCGGAATCCAGGTACTCGCATCATACTTCGAAGAAAAAGTAATTACCACAAATCCAAATGCATAATAAACAATCTCTCCGGAAAATTCCGGAGAGATTGTTTTTACTAAGCCGCTTTACGTTCTTCAAGTGAATCAATCCATGATTGCGCTCGTCATTTCCAAAAGTTTGAATCGATAGTGTCAATATTGGCCCTGACATAATCTTGAGTTTTCAACATAAGGGTATTGATGGCCTCTATTCTAATGGTATTTTCTTCACTAGTAAGAGAAAGTATTTTTTCTTTATGTTTCTCGATGATCGAGAGAATGTGGTTAGAGATTTCAGTTGCTTTATTCTTATTTCCAGGGATTCTACCAGCCGCATTTATGGATGGAAGATATCAGGGCTCGATAACCTGGAAAGTTTCTGCAAATGCGCTAAAATTGAGAGTTTTTAAGATTTTTTTCTTGGTAAGATGAATAAGTGCGTCTGTTTCTTTTCCATTTCCGAGAGAGAAAAAGTCGACTCAGGCGAGCTCTTCTATTGTTCTCGTAAAGAGTGCTAAATCCGAAGGAAGAGTTTCTCCTTCTTGAATTCATTTCGAAGTTTTCCATCCGGGAAGAATCTTATAGATCGGCTCACAGTGTTCGAGAACTTTCTCGTTTGGGAGTTCATCAGCGAGAGTGACAATGTCACCAGGAACATATTCTTTATTTCTATCTGTGATTACTCTGCTGCCATCATAGCTATATCCGACGACAACAGGAACCTGTGTAAGCCCATCGAGACCATCGACTCGAGAGAGACTAAAAAGATTTCATTGGTGTTCCGCTACGTGTTTCATGTGCATGAGATCGAGCGATCCACAGACTCGTGGCTTCTTCGTAGTAGCTCAGAATTCATCAAATCTTGGTCCACAAGCACAACCGAGAGCTTCCAGAACAGTAAGCGTCTCAGTTCAGAATTTTTCTGTCGTAAGAGTGAGAAAATCCCCATTCGGTGCGACATATTTCTCGTACTTGCCGATGAAAAAACCGGTCTCAGGATTAATCAAGGCAATAAATTGCTTATAAGCATGATCAAAGTCTACATTTGGCATATTTTCTTTTACGAGTTTTCGATCCGAAAACCAATCTTGAGGAACATATCCAGCTGGATTAGCCCCGCTTCCTACTCGAGAAGAAGGCACTTTAGTAACATTTATAGAGAGAGATTTTCGAGTAAATTCATCCGAAATTCAAAGAGTAGCAAGAATTCCGCTTGCATGAACCTGGGCAGAAGTAGTGCTGTCTGGATGAATCGGATTTCCGTTTGAGAGAAAAAATGATTGTGGTCATTCTACCACGAAAATATCACCATTTTTTAGGTGTTTATTCAATAATTTACTTGTATTGGCTCGATAATTCTTCAGTTTTCAAGTAGAAGCAAGCAATGTTTCTCAAACAGATTTAAGCTGATCTTCTCTAGTTGAAAGACTGAGAAATTTTTTGATATGATCTGGAAGTTTTTCATATTTTGGAGAAGCCTTGATGTGAGCCTCGATCCCAGCGAGTGTACCGAATTCTCGTAGAAGCGGGTACATGAATTCATCGTAACTTTTGATAAGTTTCTTGTAAGTTCCATCGTGGACGTTCTTGTAGTTGTTGATAATATCATCGAGTCGAACGTGAAGCTTGAGTGCTTTCGCCGAGTGAACTTGTCGCATTCCTTGTCCGGTCGAGGCGTTTGGATTTCCAGCAAGATCAGCCACCTTATGCCATGGACATACGATATCACAATTTCCGATTCTGAGATTGTCCAAAGAAAAACCATCTTTAAGAATCTGGTTCACTTCTTCCTCACAGAAAGAAACAGGATCCATTACGACGGCATCGCCGATAATACTAATTTTTCCTGACAAGATAGAGCTTGGCATGATGTGGAATTTATATTCCTTACCATCAAAAACGACCGTATGGCCAGCATTTGCTCCAGAGTTTGCTCGTACACATCCCATTACATCTTTATGTCAAACGAGTGCCATAACCGTTTTTCCTTTTGCTTCATCTCAAAAATAAGCACCAGAAACCACGATCAGTTGGACGGAATTATTTTTTTTATTAAAAGCTTCAAGGGCAGATCGAATCGATACTATATCCACTCAATCCGCAATGGCTGATTCTACAAATTTTGTAAGCTCAGGATTAGTACGAAGAAGATTATTTATTGCCTCATGGGAGGAGATGCTTTTATATGAAGTTTGTTCGTAGGTAATCTGTTTTGTGGTGGGATTCATGGCTGATTTTGCTAAAAATAAAATATACCAGAGAAATAATAGACAACAAATGTATATAATAGACTTTTTGCAAAAGTGTCAAATATTTCTTGTAATATATATATTTGTAGATGATGTGAAAAACGCAAAAGCGCCCGAAAGGGCGCTTTTGTTCACGAGTTCCAATGATACTCCAGCTCATGGCGGAGTAAGCGGTTTTCGTGAAGAAGAATATTGTCCAGAAAGGTGGGTCCGTCCACCCATGAGTCGCCTCCAGCGAGCACGTCGCTCGAAGATTTCGAGCTCCCGACTTTTGTCAGTCCTAAAGGGCTTAGGGTTCATTACACTGAGAATTCTGCTCCATGTAACGAAATGTTCGTAGGGTGATGGCCGATCTGGCGATGTGCCATACCAAAGCTGAAGAAGTTTAGCTTTTAAGCCGATCTTCATAAAGATTCCTTTCTGAAAAATATGATTCGCAAAATGCCGATCGCGAAACAACGGGTCAATCCAGATTGGATGACTCAAAAGTATATTTAGAAAAATAAAAAAGCAAGAAACATTACTTTCTTGCTAATCTTTCTCCAGAAAAGAGTGAATCCTGAAGAGCAAAAACTTGAGATTTTGAGAGTCATTTTCCAAGATAGGTCCACATAATCATTGTTTCTATAGGAGCTGGAATATCTTGTGTAGTATGAGGATTAAGAACTACCTCAAAATGTACATGGGAATCAGTGTATCATTTATCAGGAACTCCAGAAATTCATACCTTCCCGAGATTATCTCATTTGTTTACTTGTTGTCCGACTTGAAGTCAAGGGGTAACTTCTGAGAGATGAGCAAGGAATACGACATTTCCATCCATTGTTTTGAGCCATACTTGATTTCATCTGAGAATGTCGAGATTTTTTGCTTTTTCGTAGTCCGTAAGATATTTTTTTCGAGTAATCGTATCGAAATCTTTCCAAACAAAATTATTAACGACCCGAATGATTATTCCATCTCCAACTGCGCGAATCGGAGTGCCGATAGGTGCATCTACATCCCATCCATGATGAATGCCATCAGTGACATCGGCTCGAAACGGTCGAGGAGAATTCGGCATTTTTGTATTTCTTGTCGGTAATATTTTTCCTTGTATCGGTGAAATGAAAGTAAGATTATTTCGTTTTTGTAAAATAGTTTCTCTGATATTTTTTTGATGTTCGATCCATTTCTTATTATATCAAAGTTCTATTTGTGAGATTTTTGCCGAAAGTGTTGATGTATCTTTTTTTTGGATAATTTTTTCTGTGGTGTCTTGAAGAAAAATAGTAAGACTTTTTATTTCGGCAGTGAGATTTTCAGAGGAACTATCGAGTGTTTTTTCTAGTTCTTCCGATCGGGAAATAATATTAAGATGATAGAGTCAAACGTCTTCTCATTCGTTTTTTATAAAAACAGTGTTATTTGTACAATCAGAGGAATAGAGGCTGATTTTTAAAACATAGAGATTGTATGCTTCGAGATCAGTATTTTTATAGATGAGTTTTTCGGTGTGTTCGCAGCTTGACGAGAGACTAAGATTGGTAATTACTTTCGGTGCACGGATGATAAACATAGTTGATCAGAGATCGGAATCTCCAGGAAGAACATTTTTGTTAAGATTTGCTATAACTTGAGGTGTGTTCTCAGAACTATCTGAAAAATCCAGAAAGCCATTAGCTACTGGAGAAGCGAGAAGAAGTCAGGTAATGAGAGCAAGAAGCTTTTTCATGTAAAAAGAAAAATTCCGAAATGGAATATCGGGATTTGATTATAGAAAAAATGGAGAAAAGGCAAGGGGAATAGTCAAAAGTCCATAAAGTCTATAAAGTCGAAAGTTTCGTCATTGCGAGGTACGAAGCAATCTAGTGAATTAGTCTGTCATCCCAGAATTTTCTGGATATCAAGAGTTTTCGAAGCTATAAAAGATTTTCCAGAAAATATCCGGGATCTTCCGCTGTTTTCTTAAAATTTTAGAAAAGAGGATTTTTTATATACTTTTGTAACCAAAAGTACCAAAAGTTTTGAGAGAGGAAAAACTCGCAGACATGGCTAGTGCTCGATATCTGCACGACTCGCATGCTGCTCAAACAGTTTCCTCTCTCAAGCTCTCTCTTTTTCTCCCGTTTCTTGGTAACGGTCGTGTTTCTTGCTTTTATATCTTACTCGGCATCTTTATAGTGAGAAGTTTGAATCCTAAATATATTGATTAGTAGTGGAGACTTAGTCATTCTGATAAAAGAGAGACAATATACTCAATATTATTTTGGAGAGAATAATTAATTTCTAATTGGAGAGAATTGGCATGATAACCGAGATGTCGATGTATCTGAGCTAGTCTTCTTGGATCACCTGCAAAAAATATTTCTCATATTCCCGCAGTATAGTTTTTTTCATTTTTTAGTCGTAAATTCCAATAGGCCTTAACTTGTAAGGCTTTGCGTACATCAGCAATAACAGATCATCCTTCGGTAATATTGTCTTGAGATAGGAATGTTTGAATATAATCTTTTGCAGTAATAAGTTCATTTCTAATTCGTACTCAAATTCCCATATCTATAGCTATGTGATTTTCCCGATCTTTCATGCTATGTAGATGTATAATTACTGGTGTTTTATTGAGTTGAATCGATACAAATCTTGTATATTCGAATAAATCATCTATAAACTGTCTCAGCCCAGCACAAGTAATATCGCGTATAGAATTTTCCCCATAAGAACCCCAAGGGAGCTTATTAAAATCAGCTACGTTTTCTGGATTTGTACCCGTTAAATGATTGGTAGGCTTAACATAAATGTCGTTTATTATAATACTGGCATTGAGAGATTTTGCCAGTTTCTCGACAATAGTGGAATCATTCATAAAATCATCCGGAGTATGTGGTGATACTATGATGAAATGAGATTCTCCTTTCTTTTTTCTTCCATAGAGAGTACTTTCCATAGGGCGATATAAAAAATTACATCTTACTTGGCATTTTTATGGCGAGTAATTCAAAACCTTTTTCGAGGGTTTCTTTAGTTCTTTCTACGAGAGCGAGTCTTGTGGATTTGAGTGACTCATCGGTTTCTTCGAGGATTTTTGGTGTGTGGACGTAGAAACTATTAAAGGCGTTTGCGAGAGAGAAGCAATACTGAGCGAGAATATGTGGTTTATATTTTGTCGCAGCATCGAGTACCATTCCGTCAAATTGGAACAGGAGCTTGATGAGATCTATATCATACGAAGAGAGTTTTTCCGAAGCCGAAGGATCGATTTTTGGAGTCATTCATCCGTCTTTTGCTTTTGTGATGATATTTTTTCCTCGAACGAAAGTGTATTGGATATATGGTCCGGAATTTCCTTCGAAAGCAAGAGCTTTTGCCCAGTCAAAGACGACGTCTTTTCCAAGATCCTGAGAGATATATGAGTATTTAATTGCTCCAATACTAATTGCACGAACATCATCGGGCAAAAGGTTTTGTCATTTTTCCTCAAGAATCTTCTTAGTTCTATCAAAAGCTTCATCAATGAGTTTTTCTAAGAAAATCACATTCCCTTCTCTCGTCGACATAGCTCCGTCTGGAAGCTTGATAAATCCGTTTGCAGCGTGATAGAGATCGGTATCTGCGAGTTCTGGCCAAGCTTTTTTAGCGATCCAGAAGGCTTGTTTGAGGTGGAGTTGTTGTCTGATATCGACACAGTAGATGATTCGTGCAGGTTTCCAGTTTCTGATTCGATATTTGATACAGGCGAGATCAGAGGTGAGATAGAGTCCGGTTCCGTCTTTTTTAGTGAGGACACACGAAGGTATTTTTGTCTCTTCCGGGAAAAACACACCAGTGCTTCCGTCTTCATTTTTGCTCGCGATTCATTTTTCGAGCATCTCTTTCGCCACTGCTTTCATACTCTCTGTTTCCTTATTGAGATCTGGTTGATTCCCGATCTTCGGAAGATCAAGACCTTCATAGAAGCTTTCACCAATATCATAAGTAGCTTCTACATTGAGAAGTTTCATACTTTCTTTTACGCTTCAGATGGAAATTTCTGTGAATTGCTTCCAAAGTTCGATATTTTCTTCGTGATGGTTCTTTTCTTCAGAATTACCGAGATCAACTCCAACTCCAGATAGATATTGAAATTCTTTTCATGCAGCAATCATTCGATCTTCTAAAATTTTCGTTAACAGCTCAGTATTTTTATCATTCATATCTAAAGCACATGGACCAACATGAAATTTTGTATAAAGATTAAAGAAAAAAATAATTCCATCCTTTTTAAGTTTTCATTGTTTAAATGCTTCCTGTTCTTCTTTTTTCCATTGATTAAAATGTGTTCATGATTGATGTTCAATTAAACTAATTTCTTGTGAATAACAATCTCTAACTATGCCTGTATTTTTCCATGCATAAATCAACTTACCAAAAATCCCACCCCAATCACCAAAATGCGTGTCTCCGATGACAGTATATCCGAGATGTCGGAACATATTGATGAATGCTTGACCAGAAGATGGAGTGCAGAGATGTCCGATATGAAGAGGCTTTCCGGCGTTTGCTCCGACATAGTCCACGATAATCGTCTCATTCTTCTTCTCTTTTGGCTCGAGAGAGAGGATTTCTAGGTCTTCAAGGAAGAGTTTTTTATCCACGAAAAAATTCACATATCCACCGATCGTGCTTGGATTTATGATTCATTTTTGGCTCGATAGTGCCGATCTTACTTCTTCAGCGATAATTGCGGGTGATTTCCCGAGGGTCTTCGCGAACCGAAAACAAGAGTATGCGAAGTCACCAAATTCGGATTTCGGTGGATTCTCAAGGTTAATATCCGCTTCTGTAAGAGATAAACCGTAGAGTACATTTAGTGTTCACGATACAATTTTTTGTACAGCTTTCATAGAAACAAGAAAAATTAAGTCATATTTTTGGTTGATGAAATACTACTCTTTTTCGCTTATTAATCAAGTTATTTTTGATATATTTTTTTATACGGAGAGGTGTTTTTACGGTAAAATAATACCTCATTATGGACACGATTTGTCTACATTTTCCATTTTCTAATATTTACTCATTGGAAAGCCAAATTATTTTACAAATATAGGTCTTAATAAAACAGATATTATATTTGGCAAGGAAAGGTTTTTGCAATAAGTTATGAAGTCGGATATTATAAATGTGTCCAAGCGACAAAAGCTCATTAACAATCTGCTCCCTCATAATAGGTCCGGAAAATACTCACTTCCATGACCTGCAACAAAATCAAATACATATAAAAATATCCAAAAAAAGTATATAAATACAAAATGGATTACCAAAATATGGGAAGATGGTGGTAAAGCGAGATTGAATAATTCGATCTTGGTTTAACATCATCTTCTCGCAAAAATAACAATATAAAAAGGCCGCGAGAAGATGCCTTTTCAAATAATTTTCGGAAGGGGGGCTGAGCTTCGACTTGAGTAGTCATCCCCTACTTCCTACGTCTATATATGGAACCTGTGTGTTCCCTCAGATCGTACGCGAAGAGGTCACTATGAGATCCCGCGTTCTGTACCCACAGCGTGGGTCTTTTTTATTGTCAAAAATCTGACTTTGAAAAAGGAGTGATGCGAATATAATATTGGAAATTTATTATTCTAGTACTTCACTTTTGTCATTCCCGCGCAGGCGGGAATCTAGGTAAAAAGATTCTCCTTAAATGGAATTGAAAGTGGAAAGTTAATCTCATAAAAATTACAAATTCAGAACAGAAAGTTTCATATCTGAAATTATCTAACAATAAAATGAGGACTGATTATGCTGGATTCCCGCCTTCGCGGGAATGACAAATATAATAGGAATGACTAGTTAAACCAGCAACTATTAACTATTAACTACTAACTATCAACTACTTTTATGCATAAATACGCCAAAATCGCAATTTTATGAACACTAATTTTGTTCAATACGAGTGTCTTTGCTGCTGATTCGTATCTGCTCAAAGCCATTACTCTCGATAATATTCGAGTGACAAAAATATATTCGACCTTCTCCAATACTCTTAATTATCGCCTATCTGAAGCTGATAAATACCTTAACGACGCTTCTCGTGCCGAACTTGCGAATCTCTCTCGGCAAATCGAACAAAAATTCGTACTTCTTACTGATCAAGTGAAACGACAAGATCGAACCAATGGAATGATAACTGTAGGTGAAATCAAACAGCTTACAGCTAAGGCTACTGCCATTATTCGTCTCGCGAAAACCAATGCCACTCTCTCGACGAACGTAACTTCTAGTACGACTATTTCTCCGTCTGGTGTTTCAAAACCAGCAGATATTCTTTATTATGCTGATAACTTCGAATGAGCTGGGACATCTGGAGGAAACAAATTTTCACAAGTAGTCTTTTCTTCTGCGAATTGCGATGTACCATTTCATACGCTTATTCAACTCGTTTCTGGAGAAAAATCCGTGATCGTCAAAAATAACGATCGGCCAAATTGTCGTCTTCATCCGGATATAGTCGATCTCTCGACTATTGCTTTTAAGACACTTGCTCCATTATCTCGGGGTCGACTTAAAGGTGATTATTACACACTCGGAAGCGTTCCGGCGAATTTTTCAAAAAAGTATCTTGATACAAAATTCTTCGAATCGCTTCATGTTATACTCGATGAAAACATTCCGAATATATATATCGTAAATGAGACATTACATATTTCTGGAAAAGTTACTGATGGAAAAGAATTAGCAATAATATCACTTGAAATGCCAGGATGAAAACAGGTCGGATATCTTGCGCCTGTTTCGTGAGGAGAATTTGATCACAGTATTCCTCTCGAGGCAGCGGGTCGATATAAGCTCGTAGTGGCTTCAGGAAATTCTTTTGAAAATGCCGCTGCCACAGAATTTATAGTACTCGACTCAAGCGTTTTTTCTGGAAAAAAATATATTGCCACTACCTATGGAAATCTAGATGCTCTTACGGTATCACACGAAGACGGAGCTCCTACAAATGTCATAACTCTCCCAAAATGAGAATTTCATGAAGCGATTTTTCGACAAAATGGAAAAGAGATACGATTTGTCTGAGTTGGAAATATAGCTATTCCATCGAAAGCTTTTGCTGATTTTGATCGCACGAAACCCGTGGAAGTCGTTATTAACGCATCAAAAACAAGTACAGCTTTTTCTCACGATACCTACACTTCTCCGGGGATTATCTATCAAAAGAACGTATTTCTCACAGAATCACACAAAACTCAACAAAATGAAAATCTCTCGGCGATTTTTGAGGGATCCGAGCTCGTGATCCGATGAATTATCAAAGAGTGATCACGAGTAGCTTCGAATATTTATCTGATTCTTCCAGATGGAAAAGTCCGAACGTACAAATTCGACACAGAGGATCTTCAGGCGGGCACACAAATTCTTAAGACAAACACTTTACTGGAAACTCGAATTCCAGTCTCTGAGGAATGACAATATATCGTAGAGGTGAATTACGAGACGTGATTCGCGGCACTCAATACTCCAATATTACGAGGCGCGGTTCTCCCACTTCTATCGAATCCGTCAGATGTTATCGAAAAAAGCAATATTGTCTCTATGACGAGCCAGGAAGCACAGAAAAGAAGTCTAACACTGATGAATGATTTTCGGACCAGTCTCGGAATGTCAAAATTGGAAGTTAGTACTACACTGACAAAATTAGCGATGATCAAAGCGCAAGATATGGCGGATAATAACTATATCGGTCATGTGGATTCTTCCGGAACGCGCATACTCGGTATAGCAAAGAGAAATAAAATAGAAATTATGGGAGCAATCGGCGAAAATGTAGCGGGAGGGGAAATAAATATGGAAAAATTATTCGCTGAACTCCAGATGAGTGCATGACACCGAGCGAATATGCTCGATACTTGGACGGGGGTCGGCTTCTGATATGTAGAAAAAAATGGGCAAGTGTATTATGTACAGGTGTTTGGGGAATAGGAAAATAGTCGAAAGTCTGTAAAGTTCATAAAGTCTATAAGGTCGAAGGTTTATAAAAAATAAAAATCCATTGCCCGCTTTATTGGGTGGTGGATTTTTTGACTCGGAGGAAATAAAGCATACAATATCCAAGTTTATTTTGTCACCTTTTTTCTTTCGGTTCGTTTGAGATTCTGTAAGACAAATTTATTTTCTTATTTTTCTTGTATGAAAACAAAAATAGCGTTATCGACCGTATTCCTCGTGAGTGTACTGAGTGTCACTACTCTGTTTGCTGCGGCGGGCGATGTGATCGTTCGTGATGTAAATCTCGGACAATGTAAGAGCTATACCGATGGCTGTAATACTTGTTCTGTCGGAGAAGACGGTGTCGCTGCTTGTACTATGATGCAGTGTGTCTGGGCAGGTATTCCGAAGTGTCTCGACAGTGCCTCTGGCTCTGACGACACTCAGCTCACGAATCTCGACAATAGCGGAACTACCGTTTCTACCACGGGAACTTCTCAGACGACAGACTTAAATAATGGATTCAAACTCCAGACTTTTTCGAGCTGTGATGCGATGGATACTGTTATGAGCGATTTTATCTGAAAATATATGGAGAAAAATCCGTATAACAGATATTACGGTCGAGGTGGTGGAATCATGATAGACGATATGGCTATATCAAAAGAGGCCGTTCCTGCTACTTCTGAGGCTCTCGGAGCATCACCTACTAGCTCAGCCACAGATGCTATCGGTGCTTTTTCGGAGACAAACATCCAAGTGGCGGGAGTCGACGAATCAGAGATCGTAAAGACTGACGGAAAAAGAGTATATTATTTTAACCAAAAAGATAATCGGGTCTATATCGCTCAAGTTACTCCAGCGAAAGATATGAAAATCCTTCGTTCGATCGTTATTCCACAAAATTGGAGTAGCCCCGAACTCTATATTCAATGAAAAAAACTCGTCATTATCGCGACAAAATATCATCAATATGGAATGTATGATTATGCTTGGTTTGACTGGTCACAGAAGACGGTCGTGGCCGTGTATGATACTACCGATATAAAAAACCTTAAGATCGATCGTTACTTTCAGGTGGATGGAAGTATTCTCCAATCTCGAAAGGTAGGACAATATCTCTATACTCTTTCAGTGAATAATTTCCATTTTCCGTATGCTTATTATGGTCCGATGGTAAAATGAGTCGGTGGAATGGAAACTCAAAGCGTCCCAAACGATGCCATGATAAAAAAATTTAGTGCTGATTCTTCTCTTCCAAAGAAACTCGAGATCAGAAAGACGAGCAATGTCGCTGAACAAAACTTTATCAGCAAAAGTAAAAAACTTCCGTATAATTTAGTGAATTCTGATACTACTTCTTGTGACGCGGTCGAATATATTCTTCCGGATGAGGCTACGATGGATAAATTCAATTTTTCTCCGAGCTTCGTCGTACTCTCGATGATCGATCTCGAAGATTCTAGCAAACCAACCGTCACAAAAGTTCTCTTCGGTGATGTGTCTGAGATCCATATGGGGCTCGATAAAGTTACGAACACAAGCGATCTATTTATCACCTCTTCACTCTATTCAAGCGCGCCATTTTCTTGTCCAGTTGGAGCGTACTGTGCAATGCCGTACTTCCGATCTACCCAGAATACCCTTATCCATAAAATGACGATCTCTGGTCTAACTGCGAAGTATGCGGATTCTGCGATCATCCCAGGAACTCCGATCAATCAATATGCGATGGATGAAGACGTAAATGGAAACTTCCGAGTCGTTACACGAAACTGGGAAGATGTCTCTACGACGAATCTCTACATTCTCGATAAAAACCTCAAAGTGTCTGGAAAAATCGAAGGAATCGCGCCAAAGGAAAATTTTCAGGCTGCACGATTCCTCTGAGATAAGCTTTATCTCGTGACATTTGAGCAGATTGATCCGCTCTTCGTAATCGACTTATCAGACACAAAAAATCCGAAAATTCTCTGAGAATTAAAAATTCCGGGATATTCGACGTATCTTCATCCATATGATGCAACCCATCTTATCGGTATCGGATACGATACGAAAGATAATGGTCACGGTGGTACGATAAATGCCGGACTCAAAGTAGATCTCTATGATATTAGCGACCTAAAAAATCCAAAACAACAGTATTCACTCACGCTCGGAGACAATGGAAGTTCTTCAGAAGCGCTTACAAATCCACGAATGTTTACTTGGTATCCAGGTAAAAAACTTCTTCTTATTCCCGCTACTCTTTTCCAGAGTGCAAATGATCCACAAAATTACTGGAGACATATAAATGCGTGGCAGGGAACGATCGGTATCAAAATCGATGTAAAAACCGGAATTCAAGAGGATGCACGGGTAACTCATATCGACCGTGGTGATCTTGAAGTAAAAAGACAAAAAGATTGTGCTCAGTATAAAGTTACAGAAAAACCAGTTTGTAAAAAACTCCTTACTGGTGAAGAATATTGTCCACCCGTAAATACTTGGGTTCCAGAATATTGTTATGCTGATAGTTCTATTAATGAATATTTTGCGAATCAGATATGGGGTTGGAATGATAATTTCATCATACGAAATCTCTATGTCGGTGATACGCTCTATACGCTCTCAAATACATATATTCGAGCCAGCTCACTTGATATAGTAGCCTCTCCATCTGTCGTAGGTCCGATTCCTTGGGGGTTATCATCAACTTATGCGACTATAGCTAATGTTTCATGGAAATAGGGAAATAGTCGAAAGTCTGTAAAGTCCATAAAGTCGAATGTCTCGTCATTGCGAGGCACGAAGCAATATAGAAAAATAAATACGTCATCGATGGAATTTTCTGGATGACGTATTTTTCGAAGTAGTGAAAGATATTCCAGAAAAATAGTATGTCATCGAGAGAATTTTCTGGATATCAAGAATTTCCGAAGTAACAGAAAATCTTCCAGAAAATATCTGGGATCTTCCGCTGTTTCGAAAATCTTTAGGAAAGAGGAGAATAATTTTTATGGATTCTCACGCTACGCTCAGAATGACAAAGAGGATTTTTACATACTTTTGTAACCAAAAGTACCAAAAGTTTTGAAAGAGGAAAAACTCGCAGACATAGCTGGCGCTCAGTATCTGTACGACTCTCATGCTGCTCAAACAGTTTCCCCTCTCAAACTCTCTCAATTTCTCTCGTTTCTTGGTAGCATTTGTTCTTATGTATTTGTCCCGAGACCCCGAGAATTTCTCCAAACAGCAATGTTTTTCTTTCTCAAGCTCTCTCATTTTCTCCCATTTTTCTCAGTGTTTTCGGTAAGTAAAAACAACTTGAGTTCTCAGTGAAAAAGATTACCATATCGGAAATATAATTTTTTCCTCTTATGACTACATCTTCTCGAATATTTTCTCATAAAAACTATCTTGCGCTCATAGAAAACAGTGTGTGATCGACATTGTTTCGGAATTATTTTGTGGAAGAAAAGGATATTATCGGTAACGGCGAAAACGCTTGTGCGTTTTATGTCTCATCTATACTCTTGTTCGCAGGATATCTCCCACGAATATCTTTTACGGTTGATGGGGTTATTTTTCAGATGTGAGAATTTTCTGACTTCTTTGAAGAGATAGACATCAAAAAGGCGTCTATTTGAGACGTTTTGATCTGGAATACTTCAGCTCAATCGGGACATCACAAACACATTGGTTTTTGTTGGACGGATGGTCTGTCGATCTCAAATTCCTCTTCAAAAAAATGTATACATCTTCATTCTCGAGACTATGACGGAGCTCGACCGGTAGCGCGAGTTTATAGAGTAAAAAAGGTTTAAGAAAAAATCCAGGAATTTTCCTGGATTTTGTTTTTAGCGAGTATTTCTCAGTATTCGATAGACAGAAACATTTACCATAAGAGAAATTCCTCAGATTATAAGCATAGTAATGATCCAAAAAAGAAAAATAAATCAATCATTTATAATAAAAATTTGTAAGTAGGAAAAGAATTCATTAATGATTCCAATTACGATGAGAAATGGAAGGGAAAGTAAAACCATATTCCAGATATTTCCTTTCGTAAGATCAAAACTTTGATTGATATAATTCTCTGTTTTTTGTCCGAGATCTTCACTGTCGAGCAGGAGATTATAGGCAAAATTTGTTCGTAGAGAAATATAAATCAAAGGAAGAATTATGATAATAAACATCACTGCTATGATTCATCTAAAAATAATTGAGTCGAGATTTTCCATATAGCCCTGAGCTATCGAAGATATAATCGGAGAGAGAATGAAAGAAATCAGAAGACAAAGAGTTAGACTCGCCAGAATATAGACGGACTGCCAAGAGAGTACGCCAATGAACTTTTTCATCATCGTGAAATTCCAATATCCATTTTTAAATATCGAAAAAGATTTTTTATCGATATAGGAATGGTAAAGCTTTTGAAGAAAAAGTAGAAAATAACTCATGAAGAAAACATAGATCCCGATAAGTATTGAGAGTGAGATGAGATAGAGAGAAACCCAAAAGATATTTCCGACAAAAAACGATAACATTCGATCAAACTCGGTGATATTTATGTTTTGAAAATCATTGAGCTTTGTTTTTGTATATATGGTAAATATGTAAAATGGAACACACAAGACGATGGCGGTGATGGCAGAATAGAGAGAAAGTATGATTTTTGCTCCACTCCAATGAAAGAAGTTCTTATACGGAAGGCTAATATTTTGTGCGATTTGAAGATAATTTGTAAGAGATTTTTTTAGATGAGTTTCTATTTTTTGTTCATGAACAATGTCACTGAAGGCAAGAATCGGGAAAAACACGTAGTATGCGCAGACATTTCCCCAGGCGAAAAGTGAAGATTTTCCTCGAAGTTTCGTGAGTGAAAAGAGGGTAATGAAGAAAAAAACCATACTCACTACAAGAGAAATCATAAAAAGAATCGTTCCAACTATCTCAAGATAGGGAATCAGACTTAAGAGAAAAGCAATTATCGGACTGATGATAATATGAGCCCACCAGAGTGGTTTTTTCGCGAGCTCGACAAATTGATAATTATTTACGAATGGAACAAATGCGAGCCACGGACGTGAGTGTCGCATTTTTTTCGCGATGACGAACTGACAATACTGGTAGAAATAGTAGATTATCAGAGGAACGATAGCAATCGAGAAGAGAGCGAGAAAATAATCCATAGTACAGTTTTTAAGAAATTAAGGTAGGAAAGAATTGTGGTCAGTTTTGTTTCCAAAATATGCAAGCATCTCGAAGATTCTCTGGTCGTATATTTACGGTGTCTTTCTCAAGATCAAACCAGTGAACTTCTTCGAATTCATGCGTATGGGTTCCGCCGAGTTTTTCGATATCGAGGAAATCTTCCGCATTCGTAATGAAGTACCAGAGTTCATTACATGGCTCGTTTTTATATCGGTGCTCGTTAATTCCTGCGATTCCTCCGACGTGTCACGGTATCCCAAGTTCTTCGACCACTTCACGTTCTAGGCATTCTCTCGAGCTCTCTGGTGCATCCCATCCTCCGCCAGGAAGACAAAAATAAGTAGACCCAGCAAGACGCATAAGAAGAATTTTCCCCTCATGGAGTATGACGGCACGAATGCGAGTATCGATCGGGGAGGAAGCCATAAATAGTTACAAGGTTACAAAGTTACAAGGCACGTCATCCTGAACTTGGTTCAGGATCCCCCGACCGATTTATCACTCGCGAGGCACGAAGCAATCCAAGAAAATGATTCTCGTTATTTTTTCTCACGAATACTATGAGTTTTTATCCTTTTTGCAAGCGAAAAACAAGAATTATTTGAGACCTTTTATTTGCATCAGACCACATTTTTTGGATCGATGTAGTGAAATAACTCTCAAAAATAATAGTCTCCTCAATCTGGAGCGATAATCGCACCACGAAGTCATGTTTTCCCTGCAAGATATTTTTTGGTTCCCGAGAGAATCGCTCATGAAGATATTCCAGTGAAATAACCTTCGTGAATATAATCATTTATTCCTGAAATAGCATCATCTTCAAAAGTTACATTGATTATTTCGTCGATAAGATGCTGATAATCATAATAGAATTTCCCGATGTTTCTCGTGAGTTTATAATTTTTAATTCCCTCAACTTTATTGAGCGGATTAATACCGATGATTTTTATATCTGGATAGAATTCTTTCAGATATTTTGCAGTTCAGAGCAAGGTTCCTGCTGTTCCAAGACCAGCAACGAAGAAGTCGATTTTACCAAGTTTTTCTCGAATATGTGGTCAAGTGAGATTATAATGAGCTTCAAGATTATTGATATTATTAAATTGATCAGGAAGATAATAAAGTGATGGATTTTTGGCCGCCATTCTATTTCTTTCATCAATACAATCATCAGTGGTTCCGTCAATCTCTATAATTTTTGCACCGTATGAAGTAATGGGTTTTTTCTTGCAATGAGCCGTAGAACTTGGTACAAGAAGTGTAACAGAATAATTAAACAAGTTTGAAAGATAGGCAAGAGAAATCGCAGTATTTCCACTGGAAGCTTCGAGAATGATTTTATCTGTTGTCAGTTCGCCTCATTCTATGGCCTTTTTTAGCATCCAATATACCGGTTTTACTTTGATACTTCCACAGATATTAAATTTTTCCAAAAGGACAAACACTTCATTCTCTTCGATTCCGCGTACCTGCGTAATCGGGACTTCTCGAAGAAGCTTCTCGATATTCAGTTCCATAGACAAAAAATAAAAAATAAAATAGCCCACCAAATCTGGAGGACTATTTTCTAGATTAGATTGATATCTACGCCACAAAACAACTCTCCAGGGGGAAAGTTGTACAACAAGTTGATTGTGAGGAGATTGTAGACATATTTAAGAATTTTTGGTCAAATTACACAGTAATTGTATTATTATTTTTTTCATGTCAATTTATAAAAGTGTTTAGCTCGTCACTTTCATTTAACCAAGCCATTTTCTCCTGAAGTTCTTCGATAGAACAAGGTAAAATATGCTCGACCTTATTTTCATCTGCTTCGCCTTCTCGCTCAAAAAGAGAAAGATTATTTGATGATTGTGGTATTTGGAGTGTATATCGGAGCTGAAGATATGCCTCATCTCATTCTGCGATTTTATAATATCCGAAGAGTTTTATGTCGCTGGCGTATTCATCTATATCAAGGCCGGTTTGTTCATAGACTTCTCGGATGAGTGTCTCGAGAAGTGTCTCGTCGTCAGCTGGTTTTCCACCAGGAAACTGCCAATGCGAACCATCTTTTGAGGCAGTAATAATCTTATCGTCACTCGTAGTAATCCAGCAGTAAACCTGTCGTACTCGAAAAGCAGCGTCTCGTGCTCGAATCTGATCGGCTGGTATCCATGTTCTTGTTGCGTTCATAAAATCTTTTACTCAAGTGATAGAATTCGATGCAGAATGTACCGATTTTTGGCTTTTTTGCAAACGGATGTTGATTTTTTGGCAGGAACTATATAATTACTTGGTCAAAAAGAGGATTAATTTTACGTTTTCCTTTGATTTTCATTCCATTGTATTATGAAAAAATGCGTTGTCATATCTTGTGTCGGAGGAAGTAATTCCTCACCTTTTTATGCGTATGCACTTACGAGTTCTGAAATAAATTGTCACTAGTGCCATCTCTGGAACGATAGAGAAAAGAGGATATTTATATACTTTTGTAACCAAAAGTACCAAAAGTTTTGAAAGAGGAAAAACTCGCAGACATAGCTATCGCTTAACATCTGCACGACTCTCAGCCTGCTCAAACAGTTTCCTCTCTCAAGCTCTCACATTTTCTCCCACTGTAGCAACTTTTAGACTCTTAAAATAATAACCAATACCTTAAATATGTTTAAATATGTAGTCTCTATTTTTCTTGTAGCTCCAGTTCTGAGTGTTATTTTTTTAGTATTGATGAAAACTGGGATATTTTCTGGCGGGGGAGGATTTTGAGATTTATATATGGGAATGTGAGGTGTTTTATTAATATTTGTTTGAGCCATAATAGCCCCTATTTGTATGTCACTTTTTAGCTATTCACTTAAAGATCATAATTGATATAATAACAAAAAATTAAAAAAATGAAGATCCTAGTCTTCACTAGGATCTTCATTTTTTTCTAATCTACTAAACCTCTAAAACCTAACCTTTCTATTTTTATGCACCGAACTCATACCTGCGGCGAATTACGAGCTGCTCATATCTGACAAACTATTACTCTTTCTGGTTGGGTGGCAAATCGCCGTGACCATGGAGGAATTATCTTCATCGATCTTCGTGATCGATATGGCTTTACACAGACCGTCTTCGATCCAGCCGTGAATAATGACGCGTGGACCGTGGCTGACAAGGCTCGCGGAGAATATGTCATCAAAGTAACTGGAACTGTCCGAGCACGTCCAGAAGGTCTTCAAAATGCGAAACTCACGACCTGAGATATCGAAGTTATTATTACGAAAGCTGAGATTCTTACGGAATCAAAAACGACTCCGTTCGAGATCGTCGAACAATGTGAAGCGAACGAGGATATTCGTCTCAAATACCGATATCTCGATCTTCGACGACGAAAGGTTCTTGAGAATGTCGAGTTCCGCTCTGCGATGACGATGTTTACACGAAAATGGTTTTCTGATAATGGTTTTCTCGAAGTTCAGACTCCGATTTTTACCGTCAGTTCTCCAGAATGAGCACGAGATTTTCTCATTCCTTCACGAATCCAGCCAGGAAAATTCTACGCGCTTCCACAAGCTCCACAGCAATACAAACAGCTTCTTATGGTCGGAGGAATCGACAAATACTTCCAGATCGCACCTTGTTTTCGAGATGAAGATCCACGAGCTGACCGACATTCTTGTGAGTTCTACCAGATCGATGTCGAGATGAGCTTCGTCGAGCAGGAAGATGTTTTCCAGATCGCAGAAGGATATGTAAAAGATCTCATCCCAGCACTTTCTCCACACAAACACATCAAATGAGACACTGTCTACCGATTGACGCATCATGAAGCGATGGATACCTATGGTTCTGATAAGCCAGATATTCGATTCGACATGAAATTCGTAGACCTAACGAAAGACTTTGCTGCTTCCGAATTCTCAGTTTTCCGCGATGCGGTCGCATCTGGATGAGTCGTAAAAGCGATGAAACTCTCTGGAAAAACTATGAGCCGAAGCGAGATCGATGAGCTCACCGAAGTCGCAAAATCAGCTGGAGCGAAAGGACTTGCATATATTATCTACGAAGCAGAATGAGCACGAAGTCCGATTTTGAAATTCTTCAAGGAAGATGTCGAGATCAAAGCAATCAATGAAAAATTGAATCCACAAGTCGGAGATATGATCTTCTTTGCAGCGGGAGAATACGAGCGATCTTGCAAGATACTCGGAACGGTCCGAATCGCTCTTCGAGACAAATACACACTTGCTGATCAGAATGAACTCGCATTCACGTGGGTTACTGACTTTCCGATGTTTGAAGTAGACGAAGCGACTGGAAAGATCGACTTCGGTCATAATCCTTTCTCTTGGCCACAAGGCGGAATGGAAGCACTCGAGAATAAAAAACCCGAAGAAATCTTCGCAGCTCAATACGATCTTGCACTCAATGGATTCGAAATTCTCTCTGGAGGAATCCGAAATCACGATCCACGCGTTATGCTCAAAGCATTCGGAATGGTCGGAAAAGGTGAAGCGGAAGTAATAGAAAAATTCGGAGCGATGTATAACGCATTCCAATACGGAGCACCTCCACACGGAGGATTCGCATTCGGATTCGACCGACTCCTTATGATTCTGAAAGACGAACCAAATATCCGAGAAGTCTACGCATTTCCGAAGTCAGGACGAGCCGAAGACACGATGATGTCAGCTCCAAGTTACGTCGATGATGCTCAGCTTAACGAACTTCACATTGATTTGCTTCCAGAAGCACGAGTGGAGATGGATAAAAGGAAAGGTACGGCATAAAATATATTCTCAGAGGGCAACTTATTTTCAATGACATCTATGATAAAAATTATTAGACCTTCACTGTTAGATTATACTAAAAAATTAGTTTTATTATTGCCGTTGGGAGGGGTAGTATTGGTATTTGCTGTATTCTCTTGATTAATAATTAAAGGTATATTTGAGGTTCCTTTTGGGGAAAGTTCAATCATATTGGCTTCATTGTGAGCTATTATGTTAATCATTTCTTGATTATCTTCCATGTTTTTAATCATACAATGAAGAAAAGCATATAAAATGTTTCAATCAAAGATTTGTATTTGAGAAAATGAGATTACATTTATCGGCTATAAAGAAGATGAATTTATTGGCAAGTGGTTTGAAAGGAGATATTCGATTCTTTCTCAAACGCTTCCGCTGAAAAATATTCACAGCATAACGGCTGAAAAGAAGAATATTATTGGTGTAAGGCGCGTAGAATACATCCCCCAAAGAGTTACCGTGAAGAGATATTTTGATCTCAAATTTCTCTGAGGTAACTGAAAAAGCATACATAGAATTAATTCTCGAGACACTTTGTTTTGAATGTGACAGCTACGTTCCGTGTGCTTATTTCTAGCTACGAATAATCACATTCCTTGCGTATGATTCAATATCTTTGCTAAAGATATTGAAGAAGGAGAAGATGTATAATAATTAGTTCTATTTTTATCCTGATTTTTATCACTTTACACTCGAACAAAATGAAAAAAATCATCGCACTTGCTTCGATCGGATGTATCCTCGCGTCCTGCTCGCAGCTTCCAGATCAGACTACCGCACCGACACAAAACGTAGTAAAGGAAGAGAAAGTAGATACTACCAAGACAAAAGATGAGTGACAAAAAACTCCACAAATTACTCGCTTGAGAGTGGAGAATAATCGATATGTGAAATGGGATAAATATCCACAAGCTGTCTATTATCGCATGGTTACAGCGGGCGATGATGGGGATCGACTTCTGACTTTCGATGCGAAGAAGCTAGAAAAAGCTTATGCCGATAAGATAAAAGATGAAGAAGGCACTTTGATGTACGATTATCTTTCACTCGCAAAATCAGCGAAAGAAGATATCTCAAAATATACGGAAATAACAAAAGTCGAGATATCAATAACCGCTCTTGATAGCGACAAAAAATTTCTTGCAACTACCACATTGGATGCGGAGGTTCTAGGGAAGCCAACGATGTCGAAAAAGTAGCATTAAAAGTATCCGCGATAGTTATTGGCAACCGTCGCGGATTTTATATTTTAGTTTCGTGCGCTTACATATCTTCAGTTATTTATCCTGTTATATACTTTTGTAACCAAAAGTACCAAAAGTTTTGAGAGGAGAAAAACTCGCAGACATAGCTAACGCTCTATATCTGCACGACTTGCATACTGCTCAAACAGTTTCCCCTCTCAAGCTCTCCCATTTTCTCTCGCTGTGTCGGTTTTTGCGTTTTGACCCCAGGGTTTTCGAAAACCCTGGGGTCTTTTTGTGACTAATAGTAATGAAAAAACAAAACCGCCCGAGTAGTCTCGGGCGATAATGGTTGGTCTCTCGGCTAATCCGGTGGTTGTTCTTTTGCCGGTGGATAGCGCGAGATGATGAGGGTGGTAGTCTTTTCTTCAAGCTCCACATTCCATCCAAGCTTGTTCAGGTGAGACCTGGTGAATACAGCGATCCTGTGAGCGTCTTTGACGTCGGGATCTACTGCATAACGGAGAGGCCTCTCGAAGTCTGGATCTTTTTCAGCGTGATTGAACATCACGACCCAGATTTGCAGGAAGATCTTGTACGCCGGATTGTCCGCGAGGAAGATGAGTTCGTCGGGGGATAATTCCGGGATGGCAATGATGCCAGTGGACATGATGTGAGTCTCCTCAAAAAAACGGCGTCGTACGCCGGAAGTACTAAAGATTAGTCTCCGTTCGATTTATAGCAATTTTCGCATCAAAGTCAAATAAAATTGCACAAAAACAATATTCACACGGAAATTTTCGATACGATTTTGTTTCTTTTTCTCTGAGTTCCTCTTACTGTCTTATCGCTCAGAACCAAGATCCATACAAAGAGTATATAGCTTTTGCTATGAATTACTCTCCATATGTACCATTCGCTTGTCGAAATATTGATCTCAGTATTGAGATGAGGGTCGGGGAATAGTGCGGCGTTTCCGCTCCATTTCTTCCGAGAGCCATTTTTCGATGCTCCGGGTATTGAATGATGAGTTTTTTTAGTTTCATTTCTACCTGATTTCTTGAACATCCTAGGAGTTTCGCTATATTTCCTGGAGTTTTCCATCCAGCTGGTGGAAGCTTATCAGTGTGTTGTTCTTTGATCATGATAGCTACCACGCGCTTACTGATGCGAATAGTCGTTTTTCAGTTGCGTGAACGACCGAGTCATATCTCGTCAGGAAAACGAGCTTGATATTCCGGCAAGAGTTTCTCTATTTTTCTAGGAGGAAGAGATCGGTGATTAATATATATAGTAGCAATTCCTATTGAATCTTCTGGTCCGATCGGCATGGAATCGAGATATTTTTTGAGATGTCAGATAAAGAGTGGTGAGAAAATCTCACTTTCTCTTCTATTAATAATAACTTTCTTGCTTACGGTATCACCTCATCAAAGTTCTTGTTTTAATTTCTCGATAGTTATTTTTCCGACATGAAATTCTGAACGAATAATATTAAAAGGGAGCCATCAAAAGTTTTCCCCAAGTACGCTTGGGTGGAAAAAACGTATCCCCGTAGATTTATCAGTATAAATAAAATGGTTTCAATCTTTTTCGATGGATTTTATGAGAATATCGGATCGGGGGATGCTATTTTGAAGCTCTTCCTCGGGGATCCAATAATAATTTTTTCCTCATATTTCCACTATCCCGAGTTTTTTCTGTATTTCTAATATTCGGGTAAATGTATCGAAAAGGTGGCTTGAACTGTTAATTTTGTCTTGTAATTCTGGAGAAAAACTATTCATTATTCGCAGGCATTGTGCGACATTCATCGCTACTTGTCGGTCGATTGGAGTAGAGAGGAGTTCTGGACGTTCCATTATATAGAGGAACCGGGTCTGAAATTTTTGTTCGAGTTCCGCAAGGCTCATACTTTGAATTCTTTCGGATATATTTTTTGGAAAAAATTCAATTCCCATATCTTTTTCATGTCACAAAAAAGCTTCCCGGAAGCTATCTTGAACTTGGTCGAGTCTTTGAAAAAATATTTGAGGTTTTTTCTCCATCGAAAAGATTAATTATAAATTATATATAAGCAAATTATGATATATGTCAAATAAAATTTATATCTTTTGTTTTTTGCTTTTTGTCAAGAACACACTATAATTCGCTTCAACTATTTTTTAAATTCATCATATGAAAAAAATCATCAGTCTTTTTCTTGTTTTCTGTGTAAGTATCTCGTTATTTTCTACACAAGCTTTTGCTCTTAGCAGTGGCATGAAAGGAAAGATTACAGTATTGGTTGAAAAATATTGTTTTTGAGAAATGGAAAAAATGTCTCCGTTTAATCCAAAAACCGAAGAAGAATTTCAGGCTATGATGAAAAATATTAAAGAACAACTCTCAAAATGAATAGCAAAATGTCAGAATCTTTCCACAAAAGTTCAAGGAGTTCTCGATACTAAAAAATTGTCGAAATCACAAAAAGAAATGTTTTCTTATGTAAAAGAAGAGGCAGAAGCATCGAAACAAAGTGCAACAGAGACGCTTGATGAATTTAATTCACCAGGTTCAGAATATACATTTGCTTCCTTTCAGTGATATGCCAATGCGGCAAGAGATTCTAAAAGAATTTCTGATATCATTGCACTGAATTCAAAAATTACAATGATGAGTGTTAATGGAGATGATCTTCTAAAAATAGTTAACCGAATGAGTTCTCGGGAATTACAGGACGCAAAAATAGGAGGGATTCCACTGACTCCATGACAAAACTATGTCGTTGGAACTCCGAATTATGAAATAATGGGAATTATAAAGGATAATTTTCAGGATCCGACCGGCGGAGAATATATCATTGCAATTGCAAAACTTCCTAATGGAGAATATCAATATCAAGTTCTTGCAACACTGGAAAATAATAATGATCCAAAAGCAAAAGTTGTTTGATGGTATACTCCGAGAGAAGAAACAAAAATTGAAATGACTATCCCTGTAGGAAATACAATAGAGCTTAATTATCAGGATATTACTAAAATAAAAAAAGGATATCATATTACAATAGAAGGAGCTACACCAAAGGAAAATATAGTAAAAAATATTTCTCGTGATTGGACCACCGTAACGTTTGAGACATCGATCACAAAAGCAGGAACGGCTATAATTATTCCAGGGGATGTAAAATGACTTATTAAAGATGAAAAAACAGGATTACCTATTGAGTAAACAAAATCTTCTAGTTATTAACAATCTGTAATGAATCTTATTCCTCAAGCAAATCTTCCAACCCAATATTGATCAGCGACCATTTATGGTTTTTCAGAGTGAGTAAAAGAACATTGTGCTCTTGTTTTCGGTGATATTTCTGGGTGAGAAAATATTCTCTGTCGAATTCATTCCTCGTGTCTTACTGGTGACACATTCCATTCTCTGAAGTGTGATTGTGGTGAGCAGCTGGATGCTGCGCTTCAGATGATAGCGGATGAATGATGAATTCTTATCTACCTGGCTCAGGAATGACGAGATATCGGTCTTCTGAATAAGATTCGTGCATACAGCCTCCAAGATGAAGGATTCGATACAGTCGATGCGAATGAACAACTCGGACTTCCGGCTGATAATCGACAGTACAAAATCGTAAAAGAAATCCTCGAAGAACTCAAAATACAATCGCTTCGTCTCATTACTAATAATCCGCTCAAAATAGAATCACTTGAAGCATATGGAATCATGGTAACCGAAAGAGTTTCCATCGTAATTCCAGATAATGAGCATAATAAAAAATATCTCCAAACGAAAAAAGATCGAATGAGACATGAATTATAGATAGAAACGATTGAAGGCCACCTGTGAGGGTGGCCTTCTTCGTATTGCAATTACGGACTGATTTGGTCGGTCTTGCGTTTCCGTCTTTTTCACACCGCATATTGGCGCGTGAGAGAGATCAGGGGGGATTTGTATTTATTTGCGATAGGCTCGGTTCGGAGTAAAAATTCGTACCCGTTCCGTATGGCTCTTTAATTCTTCAGCGATCTTACTGAGGTCGCTTGCGGTGCGACCAACTTCTTCCGCACAAGCGGAAAGCTCGACGCTGGCGCTTGCGGTTCTTGCAACCCCATCTCTTCCACTAAGCAAAATTTTGGAAATTTTTTCGCTTACGCCGCGTTGTTGTTCTGCGGAAGCAGCAACTTGTTCAGCAGTGGAGACGATACTGGCTACTTGGGCTGTAAGTTCTACAGCTACTTGACTTTGTTCGGCTGCGGCTTGTTTTCCGCGGACAATCGATTCATTTCCGTCTTCTAGGGATTGTTTAATCTCCTTGGAAGATAGTCCGCTTCGTTCCGCGAGCTTTCGAACCTCCTCGGCTACTACAGCAAATCCTTTACCGAGTTGACCGGCTTTGGCAGCTTCGATAGCAGCATTGAGAGATAACAGATTTGTTTGGCTGGCGATTGCGGTAATGACGATGGTTGTTTTTCCGATCGCACTAGATGTCTGTTCGATATCACCCAATGCAGCATTCACATGAGCAGACTGTGCCTCACTTTTCTTTGCACTATCGAGGGCCTCTCTTTGAGCGCGAATCAAGTGATTTGCGGCCATGTCGAGCTGTTCTGATGTTTCGCGAGTTTCTGTTGCGAATTTCTCGAGATCACCCAGACTTTCCTGTCTTTTTTCTGTGGCAGTGGCAATTTCTCTAGCGGTTGATTGGAACTCGTTCGTGGCAGTGGAGAGCTCAGCTGCTGCCGAAGCAGTCTTTATGCTATACTCGATAGCCTCAGCACAAAAACGATTCGTCTCTTCCGCGGCCGTCTTGAGTTCTTCAAAACATCCACTGAATTCTAGTTCTCCCTTCGGAAAATCAGAGAGGAGTGTCTCGAAATCTTGCAGATGCATAAGATGTGCGATCCGCTTGAGTCCAGTAATCCCATCTTTGATAATCCGACGGTTATCGAAACCAAATCCTACGAGTCCCAAGATGGCAATGAATCCACAGATAGTCATGTTTCGCGTATCACGCGTCCCATAACTGTCAGCTTTTTCACTGAGATCGAGAGCCTTTTGGATTTCCTCGGTGTCACCCGGAGGAATTTTCCCTTTCAGTTTCAGAAAAATTCCTTGTGCTGTTTTTTCAGCCTTAAGATGACGAGAATTTGTCATCCAGTAGCCAGCGATAAGAGCACAAATTACTGCGATTGCACCGAGGATCATGAGATTTGTACGTCTCACGATAGTCTTCGGCAGGAAGGGGAGATGATCTGAGATCACCTTCAAGAATGACATAATTGCTCCCTATGGGGTAGTCCGCAGCGCGGAAAGGTGAAATGAAAAGGAAAATGGCACGATGCCAAAGAAAGTGAACATATACCACAAATTCTCGCTAGTTTTGGCGAGAGGGAAGTTTGTCTAAATACAAGATGTTAACATCGCAGTTTCATTGATTTTGGCGATGTACCATGTCTTGTATATCCTGTTTTGGGACTGTGGATATTATACGGATGGCTTGTAATAACAAATTCTTTAGTGAAAAATGACTTGACAAAGTCTATACAAATTGGCAATCACTTTAAATACTTGAATACAATCACGTTATTCGTCAAGCATTTTGATTTCATAAAAATAATCTGTACTTCATAAAAAATTCTCATATAATCCTCGCGGTTTACTTTTATAAATAGGGAAATATATGACACCATATGTGATCGGTTTTCTGATTTGATATTTTTTAGTGAGTTGGTGAATATATCTCGTAGCAAAATATGGTGAAGGAAAAACTTTTCCTTTTGGAGCTTTTATTCCCATCTATAGTCTTTACCTGCTTACAGATCTTGCTGGTGTGTGAATGAAATGATTTTTTGGCTTAATTCTATTGTCAGGACTCTCTAGTATACATTATGTTTTTTCTATTTTATGTCTCATCTTACTTGCTTTTGTGAATTTCAATTTTAGTATGAGATCTTCTGGGAAAGTGGGTATTTCTATTTTATCAACAATCATTCCTGTCATTGGTTTTCCTATAACCTGATATATGGCAAAAAAACAATACCTCCTGAATGAACAAATGAAACAAATGATTAAGGTGGAATGTGGATCTTGCCAAAAAACTATTGGTATTAATAAAAAAGCTCAAATTAAAGAATTTAATTGTCCTAGCTGTGGATTTAAGAATACAATTTCTTAGTAATTACTAAAATTTTAAATTTTATGTCACAAAACTATCTTCCAAAAGTGAATCCGAATGAACTCTGTGAAGCCTTAGCACTTTGTAGTGTACGAAAACGAGAAGAGGAATACTTAGTAGCAGTGAAACGACTAGATGGAACGATAGAAGAAATTCCTCTTATCGCTGTAGCGAATGCTGATGAATTTGAAGGAAAAAAGATCGCAAGGAATTATTCTTCGGGACACGTATTTATCGAAAATGACAAAGTTTTCCTCGTAACTACGAGTAAAAAATGAAAAACTCAAAAACAATTTACTGGTGGATGACCAAGAGAAGATATCAATAAAGAAGTATTTTTCAGAGATGAGTTATGAGTTGTAAGAATTCACCTGGAAAAAGTCGAAGATAATGCGCTGATTCGTACAAACAAACGAACAGGAGTAATAGTGACAGATACCTATAATACTCTTCCATTGGTTGATTGGGCACTTATGGAAAAAGAAGACGAAACTGGAAAGATATATTGGAGTCTGGTTTGCTTAATGCACTTTGTCGTCAAAACATATGAATGACAACTGTGAGCAAATGTATGAACAGAAGATGTTATTGCTGCAGATTGGTACTCTATCGATGATTTATTAGATATCCCATTCGTCGCACCGAATGCATATATTATAACAAAAAAAGCACAAGAAATTATCTCATAAAATAAGTATTTCATGAATCTTTCTTTTCTTTCGCATCCACAAGTTTTCGTTCGTGATATCGATTCTGTACAACAAAAAATTGCCTCTTTTTCTTCTGAACGCCTTCAGATCGTTTCAGATTTTGATGGTACGATTACTGCGGATAATTGACATACATCATGGTCGCTTTTTTCGAAATCAGGACTTATGCCAGCTGAATATATTCGGCAGCGAGACATGTATTTTGCGCAGTATCATCCACATGAGATCGATGCTACGCTCGATGCTTCTGTAAAAGCGGGACTTATGCGAGAATGGTGGCTCAAACATCTGGAATTATTTGAAACGTACAAACTTCAAAAAATTGTACTTACTGCCATTACGGAGGATTCTAGTATGATTGCTTTTCGAAGTGGTATGGACGGATTTATGAAGGCATCTTATGAAAAACAGATACCTTGCATTGTTTTATCAGCCGGAGTAGCGAATACTATCGAGATATTTCTTGTCAGGTATTGAGCACTTTTTGAAAACGTGCACATTATTGGAAATCGTCTTGTTTTTAATGAAACAGGAACCTGCTCGGGAATCGATCGAGAGACCGTCATTCATACCGAAAATAAAGACGAACATGATATGCCGAAAAAAACACAAGAACTGGTACGTGGTCGAACGGATATTGTTCTTCTTGGAGATGGTCTTTGAGACGTAAAAATGGTAAACGAAATTTCGCGTCAAAACGCTTTAAAAATAGGCTTTCTCTGAGAGAAAAAACAAGCCTCTCGTGAGCACTTTCGAGAAAAATACGATATCGTGATCGAGGATAATTATGACTCTTTCGGGATTCCAGAAAAAATTCTAGAATGTATTTTATAAAGGATTTCCGCCATTTGGCGGATTTCTTTTTGAGATTTTGAAAATGGGTTTATACTTGTAACAACAGGAGTGATCTAGATTGCTTCGTGCCTCGCAATGACGCCTTATTTTTCTCAGTCTCTCAGTCTCTCAAAATCTAATCTCTCATTCCCCATGAAACTCATCGTCTGACTCTGAAATCCTGGACCACAATATGCACATACTCGACACAATATCGGGTTCTTATTTCTTGATTATTTGGCTGAAGTTTGGAAATGTGGTGAATTTAAAGACACGAAATTCAAAGGTCTTGTCGCGGAATGAAATCACAACGGAGAAAAAATACTTCTTCTGAAGCCGCTCACTTTTATGAATCTTTCCGGAGAAAGCGTGGTAGCAGTTTGTAATTTCTATAAGCTTGATCCGAAAAAAGATATCATAGTGGTTCTTGACGATGTGAGTATGGAATTCGGAAAAATTCGATTTCGATCGGAGGGAAGCGCCGGTGGACATAATGGAATCAAATCGATTATTTCGTGTACGGGAAGCGAGATCTTCCCCAGACTTAAGATATGAGTGGGGAATAATGAAACATTTGATCTCGCAGATTGGGTGCTTTCGAAGTTCTCAAAAGAAGAATTTATACAAATACAACAAGATATTTTTTCCAGATGCGAAGAAGAAACACATAAAAAAATTACATAGTCCTTTTTGAGATAATTCTTTGCTTGACTTATCCTCAGAATAGATATTATAATGGCCCATTAGTATATATTTAGTTTAATAGAATGGATAGAAAAAATTTACAACCACACACAATTCCGCCACAATTCTTTGGTCAACTATGTACCACTCCGAAAGACGGGACAATACCCACACAAACTTTTGTAAATGATAAAGTAACTGCCTTAGTACAGGCGGGAAATATTATGGATATGAGTGAGGTTTTTTTAGGTTTTGATGGTCAAATATTGGAAGATAATCCAGCGTTTAAGAGATGGTTTTGAGATGAGCTAGTAGATGATTCTGGTGTAAAATACAAAACAAAAGATATGTTTATTCGAGATGGTATACTGAAAGATGCTTTTCATCGAGTTTTTCATGAAAAGAATGTGATTATAGATATGTGTTCGATGAATGATTGTGTATATAGGGTCCAATTTTGATTGGTAGAGGGTAGAGTTTGTGTACGAATGAGTGATATTACCTATGCATATATTGATAAATTAACAGGCTTACGAAATAACAGCTTATTGAAAGAGATACTTATTATTCAATTTCTTGCTTGTCGCAGGGCTTTCCGGGCTGCTATTGAAAAACACGAAGAACTACCAAAGCCATTAGCGCTTTGATTTATTGATTTGAATAAATTCAAACAAATCAATGATAAGTTTGGTCATGATATGGGTGATGTGGTTTTGAAAGCGGTAGCAGACACTATTAAAAAAGTAGTACGATCTTCAGATGTAGTGTTTCGTCGAGGATGAGACGAATATATAGTCATGTTTTCTCATCTTTCACAAGAAGACCAGAGAATTATTGAACAAAAATTACAAGAAGCTTTTGTTGTTATGAATCAAGAATTAAGAAAACTGTACCCCTTTCTTGATATTGAGGTAGGGTTTAGTATAGGATTTATTCAGTATGATGATCAGGAATATGGAAGTAATATGTGAGACGCCCAAGAAGAAGCGGTGCGATTTGTAAATCATGCAGATGCAGCCATGTATACACAAAAACATGCAATAAAAGCTCGAGAACGTTTCGAATTAGGACACTACGTTGATTGCATGATTCATTATGGAACAGCACTTCGATGGATGAAACTTATGAAAATACCAGAACATAAAGATATGGAAGTTCTTTGGGATGAAATTCGTCCAAATATATGAAAAATGAAAATACGATTTGAAGAACTAAAGAGTAATGCAGAAGAACATATGATAGAATGGCGAGAAAAAGGTGATGAGGTACTCGCAGGTGAATATGAGAAAAAACTCGTAGATATTCATGCTGCTATCATGCTTATGGATCGAATAGAATGATTGAGCTATCCAGTTGTTGTGCAGACACAAGATTTGACCGGAATACTTGATAGATTAAAAGATTAAAACAAGTCCACTCACTCGAGTGGATTTTTGGTTATTGTACATCTATGGTAAAAATATTGACTTTTAAAGTGGAATCAGTAATCTACAAATAGAGATTTCATGAATTAATTATCAGTGACTTGTATTCTAGATGGATAAAAATTCCGAAACATCCACACCAGATGCTTGAGGCGTAGATCGTCATTCGGCAATTACAAAAAGGCTTGCGCGTCATGCCTTGGCGAGATTTTCTGTGCTTCTTCCTTGAACCCATGAAAGAAACGTACTCAGAATGATGGATGAGTGAGTTTGAGTAGTGGATTTTGAAGAAAATATTATCTTTGCAAATGAAAAATTTGCTGAGATTTTTTGAGTGACCGTCGAAGAACTTCTCAAGATGAATATAAAAACATTTATTGATCCGACGAATCTTTCCTATCTTGAATCACAAACAGGGCAACGAAAAACAGGGAAAGAAAGTGATTATGAACTTACTATAATTCGACCAGATGGCGACAAGAGATTGATTCGTGTGAAGGCGACTCCGTATAAGGATAAAACAGGAGAAATCACGGGAACAATGTGAGTATTTGAAGATGTTACTGAGGAAAAAAGATTAAAACGGGCAGGAAAAGCTGAAAGAGAAATATCGGATGCTTTTATTCGAGCGCTTCAAGAAGACGAAGATCTCGAACAGGCTTTATCGAATCTTCATGAAATACTTATAAATGCTGATTTATTTGATACAACGAGCTTAAATATTTCTATTTTGGATAAAGAAACCAATGAGCTGAGGTTTTGATATTTTGTAGATCAGTGTTCGAATAATCCTGAAATTATCAAGAATATAGATACTTCAAATTCACTATTTGCTGATATTATTCGTAGTGGAGAACCTCGTTTATTACGAAAACCAGAAATCGAAGCGCTTTATCCGGAATATCAGAGCGAGGATGGAGTACCAGAGATTCTCATGGCTCTTCCTCTTAAAACAAAAGACGGTGTCATGGGGGTGGTAATACTTCAAAGCTACACCGATAGAGAAGCATATGGACAGGTAGATGTTGAAATCATGTCTTCGATATCCAGTAAAATTGCTGATGTTGTTGCTCAAAAAATATTAATCCAACGTCGAATAGAGCTTGAGCGGATTCGGCGAGTTGCGGCGAATATTACGGAAGAAACTCTTAAAACAAAAGATCAGGAAGCTCTTTTTGCAAAAATTCATGAAAATATTCAAACGTTATTACCAGATGGAAAGGCCACGAATTTTTATATCTGTCTCATAGAGAAAGAAAGTGAGAGTGATATCTCGGAAGATATTGTGATCTATCCATACTATTCAGATAAAATCGATGAACCTCCTATGGGGTCTGAAAAGCTTGGAAACAACATGACTTCAAGTGTTATTAAAACAGGAAAACTCATTCATATTCCTTTCGAAGAAACCGAAGCTTTTTATAAAGATCTATGAATTACCTGTACAGGAACTGAGCCGGAGGACTGGCTCTGAGTACCATTGTATTCTGACGATGGTAAGGTTATCTGAGCAATGGTAGTGCAGATTTATGAACCAAAAGGATTGCGATATACAAAGCATGACGAGGATATTATCAGTGATATCGCTTCACAAGTGGCACTCGCTATCCAGAAAAAAAGAAGCATGGATATAATAGAACGAAAAGAAACTCGATATAGAACACTTACGGAATGACTCAGTGAATGAGTCGGAATAATGGATACAAAAGAAAACTTTCTTCTTGAAAATCCGGCGCTCAAAAAAATATTTTGAATTCCCCCAGAAGGCACTCTTTTAGGTAAAAATCTTTTAGATTTTGTACATCCAGACGATAAAAAATTAATCCGAGATAATACGCTGGCTCGAGAAAAATGAGAAAGCTCATCTTATGAAGTTCGTATTACAAGAGCTGACGGTGAATTACGTTTTATCCAAATTAATGCTTCTCCAGAAGGTCAAGGGGGTGAATTTCAGATTCTAGCGATTATTCGAGATGTGACTGACCAAAAAGCTCGAGAAGATCAATTAATCCAAGATGCTCTTCATGATCCACTCACTGGACTTGGAAGTTTTCGAGCCCTGAAGGAGCGACTGAGTCAAGAATTTTATAAATATCTCCGTATAAATCAAAATGGCGCGCACCAAAAATTGACCGTTGCATTTGCGGATGTTGATGGTCTGAAGGCGGTAAATGATCAATTCGGTCATGACGCCGGAAGCGAGCTTATTTGTGAAGTAGCTAGGATTCTTTCCTCTGTGGCACGTCCAAATTCTGACTGAGCATTTCGTATTAGTGGAGATGAATTTTTTGATGTTTTTCCAGAGTGTTCTCTAGAGAACGCCAAAACAGTAATAGGTCCTCGAATACAGGAAAAAGTTGATGCAAGAAACAATACTAGGCGCAAAGAATATGAGGAAAAATATTTGAGCGATAATTGGACTGAAAAGGTACCACCATATTATGATTATACTATAAGTGTTAGTATTGGATTTGCAGAATTTGATCCTCGGATTCATGAATCACCAGAAGATCTTAAAAATGAAGCAGATCAGGATATGTATATGGACAAATTTACCAAAAAAGCACGCAGATGTTTTGAAAAAAGAAAGTATAAAGATGCTCTTGATTTCTTCTTGGAAGCCTATAAATTGAATTCACTTCATCAAAAGGTATTGCAATTATTATCTGACTGGAAACAATTTAATTTTGATCAAGAAATAGCAAAGGATTCATCGATTATCCAAGAAGAGAAAGTGAAAATTTTAAAAGAATGGAAAATTCTTAAATCTTGGTTGGATTGAGACACATTACAGAAACCTACTTGAATGAATTATATTGTTAGTTCTCTGAGAAGTTTTGTAGACAAATTGATAGATTTGGTAAGTTTTAAAAAATCAAAATAAAATAATCCCGCTTTTTACAAGCGGGATTATTTGTTCGAAACAGAATATTAACGACCTCTTGCAGCAGCTCTTCCTGGGCGTTGTTTACTTATCGTATTTCGAAATCTTCACTTCCCAAAATTATTAGCATTTTGAAATGTCGGCGCCTTAGGTTTTTGGGTTGGGATTTGTGGAGTGGTTGGTTTTGGTTTTTCCACGGAAGAATCAGTTGTTTCGAGTGTATCGTCTTCTTCTTGTTTTTTTGGTTTTGTCATAGGAGAGTAATTAAGAATAATACTCATATAGTGTATTTTAAATTTTCGTTTGTACAAATGTAATTTAAATTGTGTTCGTCTGGTTACGAGTTTTCTCTTTGGGTTTTGACGAGTTTCGGTTATGATGAAGTTTGTTATTTTTAATATGAAAATTATGAAAAAAATTATTGCTCTTGGATTCAGTATCTTTCTTCTCACTGGTTGTTCTGTAGATTGGAGTGGGGAAAAAGATCAGAAAATAGAAGAACTCGAAAAACAAGTTATAGAACTTAAAAAAACGAGCTGAACCGGAATGACCGTGTTTGAAAAGCGCACAAAATGCGGAACACTCGTATCAGATATCGATAAAAAAATAGATATTCTCGGAAAAAAATACACAGATCTTGGAAAGTTCAGTAATTGAGGTGTTTTCTATAGTCCTGTGAAGGACGCTTGTCTCTGGATACAACTCATAAATACCTACGCGAAAGATGGTTCTCCGATGGAACGCCGAGCTCTCTATGAATATGGAAATGATCTTGGTTCATCTGAGCCAATTGTTTGATGTGAGAAAATACTGGGCGATAAGTTATGAGAAAATACTTGTGAAAAATGGGATATAGAAATAAAAAAACTTCAGTGAGATACTGTGGATGCCGTTTTAAAATCATAATATTTTCATTTTTTTGATATTAACTGAGGTCACTCTTTTCTTTTTGGTTTATTACCATATAAGCTTATAATATATATGTCCAACATTATCCATTAAGAACTACCGGTTCTGTCGGTAAACCAGAAGAAAGCTTGTTTTTGGGCGATTTTTAAGCGATTTTAGGTGACTTATATGACTACGATTAATAACATGCAGAACCCTATTTCAAGCCAAGATGGCATCTTGGAGGTTTTTTGTTATGTATCGATATAGTCTATTCTCAGCCTGAAACTACGAATTATGTATAAAGGATTTGCTCAGGACATTATTTCTTAAATACGAACATATGAGATCTTTTGATAAGAGAGTAGCGGATGCTACTATAATCATACTTTTTACCTTTTTTCTTACAGGAATTAATTCTGTATTTGCCGCTACGACACCATCGCTCGGAATGGCTAATACATATGGAATTCTTTCGAGTACCTATGTAAATACCTCAGTAACCACTATCAATGGAGACGTTGGATTTACTCTGGCATGAGCTCCAGCGGTTGCTCCACTTGGTGTACACACGAATTATGGAGTTGCTGCGCCTTATCCTCAGGCAGGTATAGATCAAGGAGCTGCTCTCACGGCATTATCAGCTCCAGCACAACCATGTACTTTTTCATTTGCTCCGGGAGCAATAGATCTTTCTACTGATATAACACACGGACTCATAGGAGTATACGGACCTGGAGTATATTGTAGTGTCGGTGCGATGACGGTCGGTGGTCCACTCACCTTCAGTGGAGCTGGAACTTATATTTTTAGATCATTTCCTGCGGCACTTGATACGACGATTGGTTCTGTTATATCACTTACGAATGGAGCATCAGCTTGTGATATATTCTGGATTGCCACGAATACCACACTCGCTGCGACAACGACATTCGTAGGAACCGTTATTGATGATTCTTTCATCACTGTGGGAGCAAATACTACATGGACCTGACGAGCTCTTTCCTATGGTGGAACTGTCACTACGAATACTGATACGATTACAGCTCCCATTTGTACAGCAGGAGCCACCCTTCATATTATCAAACAAGTGGTAAATACGGGCGGTGGTACGGCAGTACCCTCCAGTTTTATGCTTCATGTAAAAAACGGAGGTGTGGATGTCGCTGGAAGTCCGCTTGCCGGAGCTGGAACACCTTGAACTTCCTATACTCTCAGTGCAGGAACTTATACCATTAGCGAAGATGTGGATACTCACTACACACAAAGTGTAAGTGGTGATTGTAGCTTAGCTGGAAGTATTACACTTGCTTCTGGTAACGACAAAACTTGTACTATTACAAATACTTATATTGTACCAGTTTCAAGCGGTGGCGGTGGATGACAATTATCGATAGATTCTTGTCCAAATGGCGACTTCTCAGCAAGTTATTATGATGGAAGCTGTGGAACAGCACCGGTTGTCACTGGAACAACACCGATAATTGTGCCACTCATTGGTATTCTCAAAGTTCCGACTCCACTTGCTCTCTCTACGGGATCAGGAAAAGTCACTTATAATTATACTGTTTGGAATGTCGGAGGAAAACGAGCACTTACGAGCGTTACGGTAGTTGATGATAAGTGTAGTCCGGTAGTTTTTCTATCTGGCGATGTCAACAATAACAAGAAACTTGATCCGACTGAAAAATGGAAATATAGTTGTATATCGACACTTTTGAAAACAACTACCAATACTGCAATAGCGACTGGTTACAGTGATGATATCTATCATCAGACTGCCGTGGCTACAGCGGTTGCTACGGTTGTGGTCGGTTCTCCGTTACCACCACCACTTATTAGTATCGTAAAAGTTCCAAGTCGACTTACTCCATTTTCATTTTGAGGTGGAGAAGTCAAATATACGTATACCGTAACAAATCCCGGTGTAGCAACGATGCATGACGTGGTAGTGTCTGACGATAAATGTGCACCAGTCGTAAGAACTTCATATGATGTAAATGGAAACAATCTTCTCGATCCAAGTGAGACGTGGACCTATGCTTGTACCATGTTTGTTCCGGTTTCTACCAGAAATATTGCTACGGCTGAAGGAAAAGCAAACGGTTTTACTGTTCATAGTTATGCGTTCGCGAATGTTCTCGTATCTCCGCCACATCTTCCGAATACTGGGCTTCCCCCAGAAAATAATACTACCTCAAAAGGAATTGCTCTATTTTCAGGAATTCTTGTATTAGTAGGGGTTTCATCCGTATTGATTATGAAAAAATATTGAAAATAAATTTATTATTAATTCAATTATTAAATGTTACTAACTATAGGGATCGTACTCATAGCTTTATGGGTGGTTTGATTTATCGGTTTTCATGTTGTTTCATGGTTTATTCATGTTTTGCTTGTTTTAGCTGTCATTGTTCTTCTTACGCGAATTATTAGAGGAAAATAAAAGATTAATTTTATGTAGATTTTTGGCACGATACCTCGTTGATACTGAGAAATATGCGAAAAAGCTAGCGTTTATTATGAACCATATAAAAATCCATGCAATCGAAAATATCGTTAAAAAATCCATATTTTGTCGTAGTTCTTGGTGGGCTAGCCGTCATAGCGCTTATTGTTTATTTTTTTACTTTTGATTTGTCGGGAAAAGGGTTCGATACGAAAATTTCTCCACCCAATATGACAAAAGTCGAATCAGATAGTAAACCTCCTGTAAAACAAATAATCATATGACTTCCGATTCGCTTGAGGATCCCAAAAATCAAAGTGAATGCAATTATCGAACAAGCTGGTCTTACTCCAGGGTGAGCCGTGGATGTACCAAAAAACCCAATAAACGCTGCGTGGTTTAATCTTGGACCACGTCCAGGAGACAAGAATAGTGCGGTTATTACAGGACATTATGGGTACTGGAAAAAAGGAATGTCGTGAGTATTTAATGATTTAAGCAAATTAAAAAAAGGGGATTTAATTTACATTGAAGACGAGTCGAACAGGATTATTACATTTGTTGTGCGAGAAATTCGAATCTATAAACAGAATCAGGATGTTCCAGAAATTTTTGCTATGAATGATGAAAAATCTTATCTCAATCTTATAACCTGTCAATGAGCTTGGAATGTGGTCAAAAAAAGTTATCCAAATCGATTGGTAGTATTTACAGATCGACAAGAGGTAATAAATAAAAAATAAAAATTTTTATTTTCTTATCACCGTAACTATGAAAAAATCATATATTGTTACACTCATTTCTTCTGTTTTTATCATGATGTTCGCATCGACGACTTTTGCAGATGTGATTCCAGAGAATTCTCATCCACTGGATCGTTGTATTAAAATAGTGAATGGAGAAATATTTCCAGATATGTACTTGATCGGATATATTACTGGGCCAATGGTTCAGGATCATGAAACTTATATTATCCAAAAAGATGTTTGTCTCACGATGGGTTATAAGTTTAATAAGCTCCAAATTCTAACAGCAAAAAAATCATATATAGATTCCATAGGAATCGCAAATTTACGATCAGTAGCAGTCGAACTTGCTGATAAAAATATTTTCGTATCGGATGAAAATATATCTCCGTATGGTGGTTATGTAGACCAAGCTAATCCGCTTATTAAAGAACAAATTGAATATACGGTTACAGGATTTTCAAATGGAAAATTACGAATGTATAAATCGAAGCAAATATCTGAATATAATGATGGAACAGCGATAAAAACAGAAGTATTTACTCCTCCGATGCGCGATTTTTTCACTGACGTATCACCGACTCATAAAAATTATGAGGCCATCAAATATGTCTATGAACAAAGTATCGTACAAGGATATTCCGATAATACGTATCGACCAGATGCTTCCATTAATCGCTCCGAATTTACGAAAATCTTAATCAAATCAAGATTTGAAACAACTGAGATCGAAAATTGTATTTCTCTCAACATTCCATCAAATCAAACATTTGTTTATTTTCCAGATGTAGCGAGAAGTCTTTGGTCTGCAAAATATATTTGTGTTGCCGGAAAAAGAGCTATCGTTGGTGGATATCCAGACGGAGAATATAAGCCAGAAAACTTCATTAATTTCGTAGAGGCTGCAAAGATTATTTTAGGAACGTTCGATTATCAAATAAATTCAGATCCTATCTGGTATAAGCCATATGTAGACACTCTTGCAGAAAAACAAGCAATTCCTAACTCAATCATAAAGATTGATCAAAATATTACTCGTGGAGAAATGGCAGAAATTATCTGGAGATTAAAAGCTCATATTACGATTCTACCATCACAAAGTTACGATGATTTAACAAAATAATAGGAATTATAAAAAACAAAAACCTCGTTCGAAAATGAACGAGGTTTTTTAAAATCTGTTTGGTGCCCGGGGCGGGAATCGAACCCGCACTCTATTGCTAGAACGAGATTTTGAGTCTCGCGTGTCTACCAATTCCACCACCCGGGCAAGTATATATCTGGGATAGCCACGAAAGGATATGGAAAAACAAGCAAAAGTCAAAAAAAAGTAGACTTTTGGTCGCCTTTCGGTATCATATGGGCCGAAATTATCCATTTTTATTGATATATGAAATTTGAACTCGATTGACTCGTCGCTGATTTTGAACGTCTTGAGCAGGAACTTACTGACCCAGGTGTTTATGGTGATCCCAAAAAACTCAAAGAGCTGATGCAGAAAAAGAAATCTCTGGAATCGACAATTGTTTTGTATAAAGAATATAAGCAAGCGAATGCAAATCTTGCAGACGCAAAAAATATTTTCGCTACAGAATCAGATGCTGAGATGCTTGAAATGGCAAAAGAAGAACTTATCATAACGGAAAACAAGATCCAGGAACTCGAAGAAAAACTTCGTCTCGCACTTCTTCCAAAAGATCCGAATGATGATCGAAACGTTATCGTCGAAGTTAGAGCTGGTACCGGAGGTGAAGAAGCGGCACTTTTTGCCGGTGAATTGTCGATGGCATATCGACGTTTTGCTGAAGAGGAAGGTTTCGCGGTAGAAGTTCTCGATACGACTGAGAGTGAGACTGGATGAGCGAAAGAGGTAGTTATGAAGATTTCAGGATATGGAGCTTATTCTCGATTCAAATACGAAGCCGGAACACATCGTGTCCAGCGAATTCCTTCTACTGAAAACAAAGGACGGGTTCATACGAGCGCTTCGACGGTCGCAGTGCTTCCCGAAGCGGATGAAGTTGATGTCCAGATTCGCGATGAGGATCTCGAGATTCAGACTTGTCGAGCCGGTGGAGCTGGAGGTCAACATGTCAATAAGACTGAATCAGCGATCCGAATGATTCATAAACCGTCAGGAATCGTCGTCGAATGTCAGGATGAACGAAGTCAGCTGAAAAACAAACAAAAGGCACTCGGTATTCTCCGAGCCCGAGTATTCGCTATGGAACAAGAAAAACAGCATCAAGCCATCTCTGCCGCGCGACTCGCGCAAGTCGGAACCGGAGATCGAAGTGAGAAAATCCGAACCTATAATTTTCCTCAAGATCGTGTCACGGATCATCGTATCGGAGAAAACTTTTCGAACATCCCAGCCATCATGATGGGGAAATTCGGCCCGATCGTCGGAGCTCTCTCTATCGCGGATCAGACTGCGCGGCTCGAAGAATTGAATCGTGGTTGAGAATAAAATAATTTTTAAAAATGGCGTCGTATTGGCGCTATTTTTTTTGGCAAAAATTGTTTTGACAAGTTTGCATAATTACATATAAAGAAACATGTTCGCAGGTGAAAATCCTGTCGTCCGAATGGTGAGTAGCTTAGCGGTGTTGTGTTCGTGAGATACGGGCACACAGAGCGCCTTCTGTTTTCTTTCTTATCACGGTTACCGTCGAAAACTGGCGGACTAGGACCACTCGAGAGGGCTGATCAAGAAAGTGAAGGGGACGAGGGTTCAAATCCTTTCTCACCAACCAAGTCGAGCTCGGCAATCAATATTTGCCTGCGCTCCATCTGTTACTGGGCTGCACTAAGGCGTCTGTGATGAGATTTGTGGTCTAATACACCTCCTTCTCTCTATGACATATTTGGTCCTTCCTAGAGCTAATGGATCGTCCCAGTGATGGGGAGCTCGATTCCAACACGCTATGGTCTTTAGAAGGTAAGAGGGGAGAACCTTTTGCCTCGGGCTATAACGGAGGGCTGACCGCCACGTCGGCCCTTTTTTATTGATTATAATTGAATAAAAAATAAAGAGATACAAAAAACACACTTTGACAAAACAGGAAAAAACACATAATAGTCCATATTTTTTAGTTACATTTTCATGCAACATTCACTGAGCCAACAAGAATTATTATCTGGAGCGAGAATTCTTTTTGTCGATATTCCCGGCACAGAGACATTTCATGCACACATATATTTACGGAGTGGTTTTCGCTTTGCTTCAGCAGAAAAACATGAGCTTCCACATCTTCTCGAACATCTTGCTTTTGATGCGAATGTAAAACATTCATCATCGGAATGATTTGGCGAAGCGCTCGAATCACTTGGAATCTACAATAATGCTTTCACGAATCAGACGCATAATTGGTATGTTCTTAATGGAGCCCGAGAACACTCTGATAAAATCCTAGATTTTTTGCTCTTACAAGCCACATGACCACTTTTTCTTGAAGAAGATATTATTCATCAAAAACAGACGATAGAGAATGAGCTCTCTCGATATCTCGATGATCCAGGGCGACTTGCTTGACTCTATCTGAATCAGTTGACCATGCCCGAGGCTTTTCCTTTTTTTGAAGCAAGGATTGCTGGAACGAAGAATATTACAAGAGATGATATTTTGGCTTATTATCAGAAATACTATGTTACCGCTAATATGAGTTTTGTAATTATTGGTGATATTGGGGAGAAAAAAATGGATATTATCGCACAGATCGAAAATGGACTTTCCTGAGTTTCTTTATGAGAAAGCCAAAAGATTGTTCCACACAGGTTTTTCAGGGAAGATCATATTAGTGTTCGCCAGTTCGAAAATATCTGACAAGCCCATTTTGATTCTATGTTTGAAATTCCTGGGTATGATCGATCGTATGTTGTGCCGTTTATGTTCATAGAGACGATGCTGAACATAGGAGCAGCTTCTCGTCTTCATAAGGCTCGAAAACTCTGATATACATATGGAGTTGGGACTGGTTACGGTGCGAATATGGACAGCACTGGTTTCTCCATCGAAGCAAAATCACTCCCAGAAAATTCTCTTAAGCTTTTTGAACTTGGTTTAAAAGAGCTTCTTAGTATTGCTTCTGGAGATTTTTCTGATGCAGAATTTGATCGTGCACGAGGATATCTTATTGGTCGATTTCCCTTTGGTCGTCAGACAGCTATAGCTACAGGTGATTGGTATACCTTTTCCTTTCTTCATAATCTTCCATTTATCACGCCGGAAGAGAGACTTCTTCAGATAAAAAACTGCACGAGAGAGGAAATTCTTCGTGCAGCAGAAATAATTTTTCAGAAAGAAAATTTCTTTACGAGCTATGTTGCCTCTAATATTTTTGGGAAAAAAGAGGAAATTGAGATGATTATCGAGAGGGTTTTTGGAAAAAAGCTGGATAGTGGAATAGGTGTATAGCTGGGTAGAATATCTTTTCTAATCCACTACCCAGCTATCCCGCTACGCCCCTATTATTTCACTACATTCATCATATTGAAGAATGGCAGCATAATCGCCATTACGATTGTTCCGACGACGACACCGAGTACGATGATTATAGCGGGTTCGAGCATGGCGGAGATATTTTTGATGATATTGTCTACTTCTTTATCATAGCGATTCGAGACACGTTCGAGCATTTTCGCGAGATTTCCCGTTTGTTCTCAGATTTTTACCGCTGTAGAGAGTTCGATCGGAAAGAATTTATTACGTCTTTCGGCCAATTTTAGAGCTTCTTTGTTTTCTGGAAGCGAGAGATCACTTGATTTTCTTTCGATAAGATCGCTTCACATGGCGCTTGAGAGTGTTTTTCCAGCTTTAATCTCTTCTATCACCGCATCGATTTCATCTTCATAGTAGACATTTCAGACCGCATTTCGTACGATAAGAAGTCCTTTGTTTATGAGTATTCCAGAGCCAAGAAGTGTGGAAAGAAATTCTCAGAATACGATCAATATTTTTTTCCTCATAATATTTCCGAAAATATAAATTCAGAGGATTTTTTCATCAAATAGTTTTTTTACTCGACGATCTCGAAGTGCGAATAATCCAGCTGCCATGATAATTCCGAAAAGAATGATTCCATAGAGGAGATTTTCTCGCATAAAGCGACTGGTATTGATGAGAACCTGAGTAATTCCAGGAAGGCTTACATTTGCTTCGCGATACATTCCTTCGATCTTCGGGATGACGAAAGTCATGATAATCGTAATCATCGCAACTGCGACACAGACGATAGCAGCTGGATAGATGAGAGCTTGTCGGATTTTTCTTCCGAGCTCCGCTTCTTTTTCCTCTTTTTCGTAGATGATTTCTAGTGATTTTCCGATCTGTCCCGTCGCATCACCCATCTCGAGGATAGCAACATCAAAAACGCTAAAAACTTTCGGGAGTCGAGAGGCTATAGCATAGAGTGGTTCGCCAGCACTAATGGAAGTGGCGAGGAATTCCGAGAGGGAACGAATGTTTCATTTTTTTGCTTGAAACAAGATAATCTGAAGCGACTTCATAACCGGCACTCCGGAGTTTAGAAGTGTTGAGAAATTTTCGATAAAATAGATTTTATCTTTTCGGCCGAGTGAAATATTAGTCGTCATCGAAGTATTTTTTGTGGTATATATGAGAAAAAGTCCACTTAATATGATTGTACTACACTTTAATAAAATTTGCAAAAAATGGCGAATGAAGTAGAATGCGAGGGAAATGCTAAATGTTAAATTTTAAATGATAAGTTGTTGTTCTCTTTTGGACTGTCATTTAGATATTCTCATTTATAATTCAAAATTTATAATTCAAAATTTCAAATTATGTTCAAGTTTTTTGGTCTTGGTGATAAAGAAGAATCAAAAGATACAGAGGAAATTACCGTAGAAGTCGCTGATAATGAGTCTCCGGAAGAAGATATGGGTCAAGTGGCTGTCGATATCTTAGATCTTCCGGAAGGGATAATTATTATTGCCCCACTTGCCGGTATGGAAGTAGACGATATCGATATCGGAATTTCGAAGAATGTTCTGACTATTTCTGGAAATCGTCTCAAGCCATCAATCTACGAAGAAGCAGAAAAAGTTCTTGTCGAAGAATGTTTCTTTGGTCCATTTTCTCGCTCTGTTATATTACCAGAAAATCTCGCTTTCAATAAAGTTCACGCGACCATGGAAAATAATCTTCTCATCGTAGAAGTTCCAAAACTTCATTTTCCATCAAAAAATATTAAGATTAATAAACTTGAGGGATAAGTATTAATTACTTTGAACTTTAAAATTTAAATTTGCAACTTTTTTATGTTTTGATTCTGAAAAGATACTACAAAGAAAGGATTTCGAACGGTCGATAAAATTGTCACGGGTCTTATTTTGTGAGGTGTCGTCGCATCAGTATACGGCGTCAAAAAATATCAAGAAAAACACAAAGATGACGCACCAAAAACTCCAGTAATAAAGAAAAAAGGATTATTTATGCGCATTGTTTCCATTATTTTTTGAGTGAATAAATGAAAATAAAATCATTGATTTCCGTTTTTTTGACGCTCAGTATTCTGGCGAGTTTTTCTGTCGCGAATGCTGTGGAGTATGAAACCGATGTTAAAGAATGCTTAAAAGCAAAATGTATAGGGGAGCCTACTGGGTGTACTCACACAGAAGCAAATATTGATAAATATATTTGTCCAGGATGAGATATGAATCCACAAGATGTGGCATATCAAGTTATTCTTGATCGCGAATTCCAAAAAGTGGATAAAGATGTAAAGATTCGACTTGCTGAGCTCTCAACTCCTACATATAAAGGAAAAAATCCAGTTGAAATTTGAGAAACCATTTCCAAATGGTTTGATATCACTGGAAAACCAGAGGATTTTTATGCCCGATATTCTAGTGTATGTGATGGAATTTCCTTTTTAAAAGCTTCCATGGTATTGCCTTTATACACTTTTTGAGATACTATAAAAATCATTTCCGGAAATCAAGAATGCCGAAAATTAGCATTCAGAAAACTTCTCGCGTATCGGGATGCTGCGTGGCTTATTAGTGAAAGAAATATTATACAAAACTACAAGTCAGATAAAAAAGCATTTCTCGATGTAGTAAAAGATAAGTATACGGATTTGCTTATGAAATTTACCATCTATCTTGGACAATTATCACGAATCACAGATAAATGGAATGTAAAAACTGGAAAAACTCAACCACAATAACTAATGTCAAAACATTCAGAAATTCTCGAAAAATATCAAATTCGGGCCAAGAAATCTTTTGGTCAGAATTTTTTAGTGAATGATGGAATCCTTGAAAAAATCGCGACTGCCACGAGTGTATCGTGAAAATATATTATCGAAGTTGGACCTGGATATGGAGCTCTGACCGAGCGACTTCTCGAACAAAATCCCGAATCTCTGACGCTGGTCGAACTTGATTCTGATATGGTAAAGATATTAGAACTAAGAATTAAGAAGAAAGAATTAAGAATTAATACGGTGGATTTTGAGATTTTACAGAAAGATGTGCTGGAATTCGATCCGAGCTTTGAAAAATATTCCGTGATTGCGAATATTCCATACTATATTACTTCACCGATTCTCTATCATTTTCTCTATAAAGTCACGAATAAGCCGGAAGAGATGATTATCCTGCTCCAGAGAGACGTGGGCGATAAGATTAGAAAAGCCGCAGGAAACAAACAATCTGTTTTATCGCTTTTTGTCGATCTTGCGTGTGAAAAAGTGGAAGAAATTTGTCGAGTGAGTGCGCTAAATTTTGTGCCAGCTCCGAAAGTCGAATCTGCCGTTTTATGTTTTCGAGTAAAAAAAGAATATGACGTGGAACTTGCGAAAAAAGTGCTTGATATCATTAAAATCGGTTATAGCGAAAGACGAAAAAAACTGATCTCAAATCTCAGTAAGGGCTTAAAAAAAGCAAAAGAAGAAATCGGAACGATATTTCAGAGTCTCGGAATCGATGAAAACGTGCGAGCTGAGGAACTCAGTGTGGATCAGTGGAAAGAATTGTACCAGTGTCTCTTGTAAAATAATCCGCTCGAATTCGAGCGGATTATTTGTTATCTGATCCCGATTATTTTTTTGAGTTCCTCTACTTTTTTATCCATTCTAGCGTTCATGATTTTTGCGCCTTCTTGGAGTCGTTTTTCTACGATTTCTGGATGTTGGCGAAGATAAGTGTAACGCTCTTGATAAGGGCGAAGATACTCTACGAGGATACCGAGAAGCTCCATTTTCGCGTGACCATAGCCATAATTTCCAGCAAGATATTTTCCCCGGACAGCAGCGATTTGCCCTGGTTTTCCAAAAAACTTGATGAGATCGAAAATATTACATGTGTCAGGGTTTTTTGGCTCTTCGAGTGGAGTAGAGTCTGTTGGAATGGACATGATTTTTTTCTTCAGAGTTTTTTCGTCATCGAATACGCCGATGGTATTTCCGTATGATTTGCTCATTTTGCGACCATCGAGTCCAGGGATTGTACCGATATCTTTTCCGACTTGTTCTTTTGGAATGACAAAGAAATCAGTTTTATAGGTGGCATTGAATGCTTTCGCAATGTCACGAGCCATCTCGACATGTTGTTTCTGGTCCTTTCCGACTGGCACGATGTCGATGTCATATCCGATGATATCCGCCGCCATGAGAATCGGGTAGTTGAAGGTTCACATGTTAAGATTGTGCTCAAAATTTTGCACGGTATGATTGTGCTCGGTTATCCATTTCGCAATATGTTCCTCCGCCTTTTCGGTGTGGTTTTTGATAACAGAAGAGTTTACTCCTATTTCATTTGCCATTATTTCAACAGCTTCCTTGTATCATTTGTAATGATTTAGTTTAGCTAAGTCATTATCTTTTTTTTGTTGAAAATCCTTATAACTATGGGCTCTTGTCATAAGTGAAAAAGGAGTCACGTTATTTAGAACCCAATTGAGCATCGGAATTCCATGGATTTCTGATTGTCGGAAGATAGTGAAAGGTGTATCGAATCCGAGAATAGCGAGATATTCGTAGGGAATTTCCTCAGTGTTATGTCGGAGAGTTTTTGCGTCGGTTATTTGATTGAGTGCATGAAGATCTGCCACAAAGATAGCTGCATCATTATTTTTTGCGAGTTCTCAGAACGGAAGAACTGCACCAAGAAGGTTCCCGATGTGGAGCTGTTCGCCAGTTGGCTTGGCTCAGGTAATTATTTTTTTCATAATTTATAAGTTTACCAAAATAAAAGAGGTTTGAGACGGATCTTTGTCTCGAATCATAATTTAGAGTGGCAAACGCCAGTTTTTATTGTTTAGAATGGAAAATGTAAAAAGTTGTATCATGGGAAAAGAAATTATTTCTGTAACTATTATATCTAATTTTTCATTTTGGACAAAAATTTCGTGATTTTTGAAAAAATAATTTGAAATTTCGGAATAATTCTTTATATTGAGCCCACCATAAGAGAAATTGACAAATAATATTTAATATCCATACATAAATATATGTTTACTAAAAAATATTGAATACCAAGTAGTGGAGAGATAAAACTTACTCCAGAACAATTACAATTAGCAAGTCAGCGAAAAGAAAAGACTATTGAATCGGTTTGATTACTGTTTACACACTTTCCAGAGATATTAAAAGTAAACAATATATCAAGAGAACAAGTATCCTCATTGCTTGCAGGGTTAAGGATTGAGGATTTTGCTCTTACTCATCCTATGCAGATTCATGCTGATCAGACCTTTGTGTGTGAAGCATGACAGTATACGAAGGAACAAAAAGCTCTTAAAGAAGCTCAGATTATGTTCCAGGCTTACGTACTTCCGAAGATTAGTGATTCTCATGAAGTTCATTTCAGAGTAGTTCGAGATTTAGGTTTTGAGATAGGAATTTGATGGAAATATAGAATGGCCGCGAAAAAATTGAGCGCATAATCGAAAAATCCGCAAGTTCTGCGGATTTTTTCTTGGTTTCAAGAATTTTTTTGGTATAATCGGCAGGTTATATTATTTATCAAAGTAATGGAAATATATTTTATATACTTTTGTAACCAAAAGTACCAAAAGTTTTGAAAGAGGAAAAACTCGCAGACATAGCTGGCGCTCTTCATCTGCACGACTATCAGCCTGCTCAAACAGTTTCCTCTCTCAAGCTCTCTCATTTTCTCTCGTTTCTTGGAAGTATTTGCCTTTTGTCTAGAGACGCTAGATTGCTTTCCGCCGCGGCGGACAATGACGAGACCTTCGACTTTACAGACTTTATGAACTTTTAACTTCAACTTATGCCACTTTTCAATCTCGTCTCAAAATATGTTCCTACCGGTGATCAACCACAAGCGATTACCGAGATTGTTGAAAGCTTGAAAACTGAAGAAGAAAAATATCGTACGATTCTCTGAGTAACCGGTTCTGGAAAAACTTTTACGATGGCGAACATCATTTCTCAAATGGATCGCCCAGCGCTCATTATCGCACACAATAAAACACTTGCGGCACAGCTTGCTCAGGAATTTAAGGAATATTTTCCAGATAATGCAGTGCATTATTTCGTGAGTTATTATGACTATTATCAGCCAGAAGCCTATATCGTAAAAACCGATACATATATCGAAAAAGAAGCGACGATCAATGAAGAGATTGACCGACTTCGCCATGCAGCCACTGAGAGCTTACTCACTCGAAAAGATGTTATTATTGTCGCATCAGTAAGCTGTATTTATTCACTCGGAGATGTCAGTGAATATATGTGACAAGTGCTCGAAGTTCAGACGGGAAAAACGTATGTTTTTGAGGATTTGATTGATAATCTTATTCGCTTGCAGTTCAGGCGTGCGACGTATGATTTCGGTCCAGGAATGTTTCAGATCATGGGTGATACGATCGATATTTTCCCATCGAGTTCCGAGACGATTTGGTCACTCGAATTTTTCTGAAATGATCTTGATAGGATTTCTCGAAGAAATCATTTTACTGGAGAAGTATATGAAAATGCAGAAAAAATTAATATTTTCCCTGCAAAACACACGATCGCAGCGGCAGGAAAAATCGAAGAGATTTTACCGAAAATAAAAGAAGAACTTACTACGAGACTGAAGTATTTCGCTGAAACCGGAGATCTCGTAAAAGCCGAGCGAATCAAGACAAAAGTCGAATATGATCTTGAAATGATGGCAGAAGTCGGCTATGTAAATGGAATCGAAAATTATTCGATGTATATTTCTGGACGAAGTCCTGGTGATACTCCGTCGACTTTGATGGATTTTTTTCCAGAATGATATCTGACATTTATCGACGAATCGCATATGACGATCCCACAGATCGGGGGAATGTACGCCGGAGATCGCGCAAGAAAGACAAATCTTATAGAAAATGGTTTTCGACTTCCAACGGCTTTCGAGAATCGACCATTGCGTTTCGAAGAGTTCGAGAAAAAGACAGAAAAAATTGTCTGTGTCTCAGCGACTCCATCGGCATATGAACTTGATCATTCAAAAACAATCGCGCGACAAGTAATTCGTCCGACTGGACTTCTGGATCCAAAAATAGAAATCGAAGATATGAAATATGTTGTTGATAGTCTTATGAAACATATCAATGCGGCAAAAAAACGTGGAGAACGAGCTTTGCTTACGACACTTACAAAAAAATCGAGCGAAGAATTAGCAGAGTTTCTTGCATCAAATGGAATAAAGGTTGCTTATCTGCATTCTGAAGTCGAGACACTGGATCGACTCGAAATCTTAAGAAATCTTCGAATGGGAAAAACGGAAGTAATTGTCTGAGTAAATTTGCTTCGAGAATGACTCGATCTTCCGGAAGTTTCTTTTATCGGGATTCTCGACGCCGAAAAACAGGGGTTCCTACGTTCCACTCAAGCACTTCTCCAGATCGTCGGTCGTGCGGCACGTAACGTGAACGGAACGGTCGTGATGTATTCGCGAGAGAAGATAATCTCGGATGCGATGGCGCGAACTATTCAGATTACGGATGACCGTCGAGCCATTCAGCACACCTATAATATTGAGCACGACATTACTCCTCAGACGATTTACTCTACAATCAAGGATATGGGAATACCAAAAAAGCGTGATTACACGCTTCATGAAGAATGAGGAAATCTCGAGACGAAGATTCGTCGTCTGGAACTCGAGATGGATGTTGCAGCAACGAATCTGGATTTCGAGCTTGCCGCAGAACTTCGAGATGCTATTATCGATTTAAATAAAGGAAAGAAAAAATAATAAAATCATTTAAAAATGCTCCATTTTCGGAGCATTTTTTTTGGGCTTTAAGCAGCTCGTGGATTTTTTCCTTTGTTTGGATTTCTCGGAGTTATCGTTATCGGTTCTTGAGGGGTTTTCGTTGAAATTGTTTGAGGAATTATCGCTTGAGGATGAGTCCATCCAATATCAAGAATAGAAAGAATTTCTTTTGGTATGGATTTTCTGAGATCATTCGAAAGCCCTCATGTAAGATGATTATAATGATTCTGTTCCATTTTTCCAAGATGGATGACAATAGGTTCACTCGGAGTTATTGTTCAGAATCAGAGAATGTCATCGAAGTCCGGAGAGGATGAATCTAAATTCTTTGAAAAACGAATCGATGTATTTGGTGTTACTATTGCTGTAAGATTTTTCATATCAATCGAATCTACCGGGACTTCTAGGATTCATCATTTCGGTGAAACAATTTCTATCTGAGTAATCTCTCTCTCAAATTGATCAAATCAAAAGTAAGGTCGCCAATTCTGAATGATATGAACATTCTTTGGTGCGATAAAATTACCTAAATTTTCCATGATTGGTATATTAAATATTTCTTCAGATAAGTGTAGATTAATTTATTTAAATGCAAGTGAATAATGTCTATATTTTGGGTAGATGCGAATGGGTGATTTTTCTCTTGAGTGAGCCTTTTTAAAAAATCCTTCAAATTTTTGAAGGATTTTTATTTTATGATTTTACTCGGTAATGATGGTTTTTTTGGATATAAGAGGATTTCTGTGTTCATCTCTTCATTCGAATTCAACCTTCATTTTACCTTTTTTAGCATCCTCATTGTGCCAAGAAATGACAACAGTTTTTTCATTTATACGCTCGATAGTATCGATCGAAACTCAACTCATTCATTCTCAGAAAAAATCATCATCCTGTTCTTGAATTACTTGCTCTTGATCCTGTTTTTCGGTTAGTTTTTCCGCTTCCGCGATTTGTCTGATTTTTTCCGAATCTTGGCAGACAAAACTCTTAAGGGTGGGATTAAACTTTGCTGGAATATTATAACAAGAATCAAAGTTATAAGAGCTCATTTCCTGAGAAGCTTGCAAATGGAGCATTTGATACTTTCTTTCGTCGATTCGAGGAATGATAGTAATATTTCCAGGAACTTTTATTCGTATTTTTCGAGCAAGAAACGAGAATGGAACAGGACTCATGAAGTCCTTTGAATTTGTCTTAGAGAGAGAAAGGGTTCAACTGGAGAAGAGAATATCTATCGGAACGATTTTTGAGAATACCGATTCGGCGCTTGCTTCATCTGGACCTCGTATTGATACGATTGTTTCCACTGTAAGCTTATTATCTGGGCTTGGAACGAATTCAGCGGTTTCCGGAAGAGAAAAATTCCCAAAATTAATAGTATTTTCTTCAGAGTCGGTCGTATCATCCGAGAGAATTATGGTCGAACCGGAAGAGGTCTCGATAGTTGTTTGCCCCAGAGTTTTTTCATAGACGTTCGCGTATTTTGAAATAATGCTCGTACCGGTATAAACTCCACCGAAAAGACCAACTCACAATACGGCAACACAGACAAGCGCGAACCAACCGCTTCCTATGGGGCGCTTAATAGTATGAGAACCGATCATGATAGAAAGTATCACGAGTGCGATACCGCAGGCGAGAGCAAGCCCTGGAAACCATCCGGGAACATAAGCAAATAGTAACAATGACCGGACGGGAATGGATGTGGAACTTATGGCACCTCAGATAATGATCCCGAGTCATGCGCAGAAAAGAGTAAGAGAAAGGGCTCAGAGTACGATAAAGACAATGAGAAGAATAAAAGCACGAATGATACTTACAATAATTTGGATCACAGTACGTATAAACCCTCAGATAATTCCGACTGGACGAACAGGAATATTCTCTGTGTATGATTTTGCCTGAGATTCGATATCCTCAGCAAATTCGGTTGCTTGACGCTTGATTTTTTCTTTTGGAGATTCGTTTTTTTCTATTTTTCTCGAAGCATCTGGTAAAAGAATTCCAAGCAGAATGTAGACTATTATTCCGGATCCATAAGTGATCGTGAGAATGATAAATAATAATCGAATCCAGAGTGGGTTGACTCAGAAAGTCTCTCAGATTCCAGCACAAACTCCAAGTACGATTCCATTTTTTTGATCTCTATGAAATTCTTGTTGAAAAAAATCTTTTACGGCTTCTTTGGTGATTCTCGGATTTGATTCAGGGGTCCTGTTTTCATTCGCATCCCTAAAAATATCTTCCGGTTCACCGAGTTCATTTATGATAGAGACGACATCTTTTTCTACGATCCCATTTTCTTTACCTGAAGCCTCAAAAAGCTTCTCGGAAAGTCGCTCCGAAAGATCGTCGAGGAGACTTGGATCAAGATGTTTTCTGGAAAGATATATCTTTACTCGTTCCAGATAGTTTTCGAGAAACACTTTTGATGTTTCTGGTACATTGAAAGTTTGTGTAAGAAGAGTGAAAATTGCCATAGGAATATTAAGTGGTTAAAGCGTTAAAATGGTAAATTATTGAGTGATTCATGAGATAGCTTGTACGAGCTCGCGCCAAGTAAAATCCATAAGCTTGAGAAACTCTTTTCCATTTTCGGTAAGACGATAGTATTTTCTCGGTGGTCAGGCAGTGGATTCGACCCAAGAATAGGAGAGTACTCAGTCGGTCTTTAGACGAGAAAGAAGTGGGTAGAGTGTACCTTCCACGACGATAAGATGATGAGTTTTTAGTGCCGAGAGAATATCGGAAGCATAGACATCGCCCTTGGCTATCACGGAAAGAATGGCATATTCGAGTATACCTTTTCTCATTTGGGCAGTGATTTTTGAGAGTTCCTCAGACATAATTTATATTTTTAGTACCTTGTAACGCAAGGTAGTATATATAAATAAAAAATGAATGCAAGAATATTTTTCAAGATATGGATATTGACAAATATATAATTATTTTATAATGATGAACATATTTACTTTTTATTCTAAAAATATGAGTGATGGAGAAGAGAATCTTGATTGACTGACAGTATTGTGATCTTGAGAAAAAACTGCTGAAACTCAAGTTTTGTCTCAAGAGACTTGTGAAAGTATGACGGAAGTATTGGGAGGGAAAGGAGTACTCTCTAATCTCTATGAGATTAGTAGGGATTCTTGAACAATTCGTGTAAAAGATAAAAACAGTAGCGTAGTTCTTCAAGGGCACTTTTGAATTGCCCCCATGGTAGGATCGAAACAATTATTTTGTACTCTCAATAGACTGGATTTGATAGGAAAAGTCGTTATTGTTAAGTCAGATTCCATGGTTCGTCCAGGTGATATTTGTTACACTAGAAAGAATGTGGCAGAATGAGTAGAGGGAAGAGAAGATCTTGAAGATTGAGCTTTGTATATTTGAAATCCGGCAGATTTATCTGTAAAAAGTAAGGTGCTCTCTTTTTCTATTGAAAATGAGTGAGTGATCGAATTATGAGAATCACTTATTTCTCATGAATTACAAGGATGTGAAAGTCAGAGGAATCTGGATGAGCTTATGCCACACAGATCAGCATTTCGTTTTGTAGATTATGCCACCTTTCCTGGTGTTAAGCGGGAAGAAATCACTAAATGAAGTATTTTTGAGTGACAATATACCGTTCCTGAAGATTCACTATTTTTAGTTTCTGAGCGAAAACCAGGAAATGAAGAAGTGGTAAAATATTTTGATCCATATCTTTATGAAGAAGTGGCTGCTCAGATTGGAACGGCGGCATTCGATGGAAAATATGAAGAACAAGGTAAGATTCTTGCTTTTAAGAATGCAAAAAGCCTGTGGAGTGGAATTAAGATTTTTTCTTGAGAAAAAATATCTGTTGTTGGAGCCATGGAAACAATAGGAAAAGTATCAGCTCGTTTTCAATATATTTTGAAAAATTCAAAAGGAGAAGAAGTAATGCGATGACAAATCATAGGAGCTTTTATGGATAAAAGATTGATAGTTTCCGAATAGTTACGATTAATAAAATCACCATCCGATCGGATGGTGATTTTATTTTATCTTGAATTCAGGGCATAGAGCTCTCTTTTTTTATCGAGCGTTTCGATGAGATAGAGGGATTCTCAGACCGAGATATTTTTATCCGGTTGGAAATAATTTTTTCCAAATTGGTCGCGCCAAGAGAATCAGTAGTTTGTTCGCAGAGCGGTAATATAGGATTTTTGTGGTCATTTTTCATCGAGCCACACACTTTCCGATCCGGTCGAGACGGGAAGTCCGAGAATCTCATAGAGTGCTTTCGTGAAAGTGATTCGTGAGATTGAAGTGATTCATTTGAGTCAGGCAGTTTTTGAATCAAAACTATTAAGTATTTTTTTTATGTAAGCTTTTTTTTCCATATCTTTATCCGCTTTGAGATAGAGATAGACGAGATAATTTTTTAATAGTAACTGTGCCTGAGCTCCAGTGAGATCTCGATCTTGAGTAAGATATCCTTGATTTAACGGGAAAATTCACTTTTTTATTCCGCTGATGGATTCGTCAAAATACGTATAGGTCTTATCGATCCCGAGTGGATTATCGACACGAATATCGGTCGTGGTTTGAGCAAACACTTTTTTCTCTTCGGAGCGATAGAGGGCGATTGATATCGGCATGTAATCGAGCGCCACGTAATTGAAGACGAGAACTCATCGGTAGGTATCGTCATAAGTAAAAGAAAGTTCCTCGTAGAGTTCGTTTAGACCACAAGTTTGTGTGTTTTTGAGCGAAACATTGCAGAATTTTACTTTTCCTTTCAGAGATTTAATCACGTACGTTCCGGAATAGGGAATATCGAGCTGATTAGAGCCAAATTTTGTCTTCATAATAAGTTTCCCGGTTTTCATATCCGCAAGAATGACGGAAGGTTTCACAGCGATCTGAGCTCAGGCGGGTCTTAAGAGTTCACTCGCTTTAAAAACATTCACCGATACCGTTGCGATACTCGTTTTTCCGAGCTTGAGTTCCACGTTATAAGTCCCGCTTTTGAGTCCAGTAATCTGAAAATCCCTTCATCCGTTTTCGATTGCAATGATTTTCTCTGGAAAGACACGAAGTGCTTTGTGATCGAAGGCAAGTTCGAGACCTTCGGCCGGCATAGTTCCGGAGATTCCGCGTCCTCTGTAATCTGTGACAGCGAGTCGAAGCACATAAGTTTTACCGAGCTCGATATTATCTCCGGGAATGGTGGTCGCAAGAGAGATAGTATATCGAGAGAGGAATTCTTGGATTTCTTCCTCGAGGATTTGCTCACGGGATTTTATAGATTTTTGTTCGATTTTCTTCGTTACTTTTTGGAGTTCTTGGATTTTTTGGATGTTTTGTGGAGTGGTAAAGTTTAACTCTTGTTTTTCTAAGAAAAGAATCGGATCGATCGTATTGCTCGTCAGATAATCTCGACAGAGTCACTGATTGACGAGTGTGACCGGATCGACTCCTTTTCCACAATTCAGAAAATAATATGGATGATTTTGATCGGTGACATCTATCTGAAAATGGAGATGATTTCCGTAGGAATTTCCCGTGTTTCCGACTTCACCGATATTCGTACCGGAAGTTATGACATCGCCTTTGCTTACGAGGATTTTCGAAAGATGCGAATAGTTTGAAAACAGATATTTACCATTTCCAAGGGAATGCTTGATGGTAACGGTTTTTCCCCAGCCGGAGAGATTTCCAGCAGTGTAGATAGTTCCATCTCCGATGGCTCGGACTGGAGTTCCTTGACTCGTCGCGATATCGACTCACTCGTGTGATCACATTCCTACATCCCAACCGTAATCATAGGTAGATCACCAGAGTACGGAATAGACTCGACGCATCATTTTATCGTCTTTGAATTTATCATAATCCGCATTTTGGATTCGAGGAAGTATCATCTTACAGTCGTCACTTAGATTTTCCCATGTTTGAAAACGGCAGCTTGGAGCTGCGATTTTATCAAATGGATAGATGAAGTTTCCAGCGTGAGCGACTGAAATTGAAGCCGAAAATAGTGCAAGAAGAATGAATATTTTTTTCATAGTTGGAGTTTTCTAAAAAACAAAACCGTAACCAAAAAGTGATTACGGCGACAGTATATCTGATTTTTTCTCGAAAAAAAGCTGAAGTGTGTGAAAATTGCGTGGAGAGGATTAAATATTCGGAGATATAGTCGTAGTATTGAGATACTGTAAAGTCTTGTCAAAATCCAATGAAACAGTCGTAAGTCGATCGATTCCCGTAATCGAAAAAGGATCCAGAATGGTTTGATTTACGACAATCGCGAGATTTCATTGTTTATTTGCAAGATCTATATGAAGCGCAGCGCAATGACCGAGAAAAGTCGAATTACAATAGGTTAGATCACGAAGATCAAGAAGAACTTTTTTATCATGAAGTGGCTGAATTTTTTCGTAGATTCGAGCAAAAGTAATCTCAGTATTTGAGTTATCAGCTTCCCCAGAAATAGTAACCACATTAATGGTTCCATCGAGATAGTGAGAAAAATCGAGAAGAGACATGAGAATTAAGAATTAAGAATTAAGAAATGCATGTCATTCTGATTAGAATGGTCGTGCAATTTTTTGATTGTCCACTATAATTCCATGTTTTGTTACTAATCTTGTTACATGTTGGTGAAATTCCTGCATTGATATAATGCTTTGGCGTGCGTTCGCTAGTGCAATAAATCCGTCGTCCTTATTGAGATTGAGTCCAAGAGCTACTACTCACATATTAAATCCGAGCTGTACTTTTCGTTCTTCGCTGAGATTATCCCAATTCTCTACCTGAGAAAAGCGGAGCACTTGTTCGCAAGCATGGATGATAAAATCTTGAGGTTCCATATTAGATTGTTTTTATTTCTCTAAAATTGCTTTAATTCTTCGCACTCCAGAGCTTGAAGCCTCTTCTTTGATAATCTTAAAAGTTCCCATATCGGTCGTGTCAGAGATATGTGGTCATCCGCAGAGTTCTCGAGAATAGATGGTTCCATCAGGTCCTGCGAGGGTGTAGACTTTGACAACTTCAGGATATTTTTCCCAGAAACTTCCGACTACTCCGGATTCGCGAGCAGCAGTTTTTGCCATTTCGGTGAGAGTCATCACAGCTCCTGATTTTATAACCATATTTACATGATCTTCGACAGCTTTTATCTGCTCTGGAGTCATTTTCTCACCATGAGTAAAATCAAATCGAAGTCGTTCAGCTGTGATATTCGAACCAGCCTGAAAGACATGATCACCGAGAACTTTTCGAAGTCCTGCGAGCATGATATGAGTTGCAGAATGGTATTTTGTCTCCATTTCACCAGAACCTGCGAGTCAACCTTTGAATTTTCCTTCGGAAGAAGTTCGTGAGAGTTCTTGGTGTTTTTCGAAAGCTGCTTTGAAACCTTCGATATCGACAGTAAGTTCGTGTTCGCAAGCGAGTTCGATCGTCATTTCGATAGGGAAACCGAAGGTATCATAGAGCCGAAATGCTTTGTCTCCAGCGATTTGTGTGATTTTTTGACCACTTCGCTCAAAAGCTATCTTATAACCGCCGATGAGTCGTTCGAATTCACGAATTCCATCTTTCAGAGTTTTTGAGAATTTTTCTTCTTCTTTACTGAGTTCTTCGAGAATTTTATCAGCATTTATTTTTACGGCACTATAGACATTTTCAAATTTTTTAATGTACATTTTTCCTATTTCTACGAGAACTGGTTGTTCATATCCCATCTTGTAGAATTCTCGGATGGCTCGACGAAGCAATCGACGAAGGACATATCCTTGATCAACATTCTTCGGAATAACTCCGTCGCTTATAAGTAAGGTTCCGGCTCGTATATGTTCTGTCGCGATTCGAGCAGAACGTTCGATATATTTTTCTGGAGCGATAATCGATCGGATATATCCGATAACATCTGAAAATAAGTCGGTTTCATAGACAGATTTTTTTCCATTTAATACCGTAGTGATTCGTTCAAGTCCCATTCCAGTATCGACATTCTGTGCCGGAAGTGGCGTGAGAGAACCATCTTCGAGACGATTAAATTCCATGAAAACGTTATTCCATATCTCCATCCAATTATCCTCCTCATCTTTTACATTGGAAGCAGGATTCGGTTCTCATTCTCCGACCCAATAAAAAATCTCAGTATCTGGTCCACAAGGTCCTGTAGCTCCAGCTGCCCACCAGTTATTTTTTGCGGGCATTCGACTAATTCGATGTTTTGGCATACCGAGAGATTCCCACATGGAAGCAGAAAATTCATCTGCTGGTGCGTCAGTATTTCCTTCAAATACAGTTACCGCGAGCCAGTTTGGGTCAAGTCCAAGCCACTCTTTGGAGGTCAAAAATTCATAAGACCATTTGATAGAGTCCTCTTTGAAATAATCACCGAGTGACCAGTTTCCAAGCATTTCGAAAAAAGTACAGTGACTATTGTCTCATACTTCGTCGATATCAGTTGTACGAATACATTTTTGAAGATTTGCGAGCCGTTTTCCCATCGGATGTTTCTCTCCAAGAAGATACGGAACGAGTGGTTGCATTCCAGCAGTATTAAAAAGAACCGAAGGATCATTCTCTGGAACGAGTGGTGCAGATTCGAGGATGGCGTGTTGTTTAGAACGAAAGAAATCGAGGAATTTTTTGCGGAGATCGGAACTTAATATCATAAGAATAGAAGAATAATAGGATAACAGGATAACAGATTTGTGTTCTGAATTATACGGATTATCAGGATTTATCAAGAAAAAAGTGAAGCCCCCTAGTGAAGGGGGCGGGACGATATGAAGGAACGACTCGTCAGCCAGAAGACCACATGAAGTGTATTGATGGCAGCGAGCATTCCGCCGAGTGTGAAGATGGCCTCAGGAAAGGTCATCTTGTGGTGGTATATCCTAGTGCCACTCAGTGCGAGCCACATTAGGAAGGTAGCCAGGAAAGTAATGGCTACAAAAAAAGGATTTGATATAGGTTTTTTCAATGTGCACCTCCTTAGTGCATTTTTAGTATACGGATTAAAGAATTTTGACAAGAAAAAAAGTCTGTTTCTGCAGACTTTTTTCGACCATGGAGGTTTATTTTACTTTCTTTAATAGATAATCATTTGCAAATTCCTCGAGTCATTTTACGAAAAGTTCGTCAAGATTCGAGATTTTTTCATGTGCGAAAGCATTGGCTTCTGTAGCTTTTTCAGATAAGAGAAACGAATCATAAATATTCTTATCCTCCAAAGAGAGTTTTGAATAAATAATGAGAAGAAGTTTTTCTTGAAGTGATTCTTCGAGTTCTTTTCGTATACCAGAAGCGAGTTTTTCTGGAAGCGTATTAACCTTTGATTCTATAAGAAGATTATCGATGAAAGTATCAAACGGATTCATAAAATGAGAGATAATGATATATATTTATTTTTGTTTCAGATTATTGATTTTCTACTGGTTTTTTAGCTCATAGGAACCATCTTCGGAGCGTAGGGATACCTGGGAACTTACTGAGAGTATTAGATATACCTTCTTTAAGAGATGTTTTAATAGTTCCAGCTACAACATCTGCTTTAGATACATCCATAAACAAATCCTGTATTGCATCTAATCATTTTGAGAACGCTTTTCCTCCTGCATGTACAAAATCCATACGAACTTCTGCCTGGATTCTTCCTGGGAGAGCTTCAAAAAGAGGTTTGATTGTTTCTTCACTTGCACCCGCATGTACGGCATTGCAGAAATGTTTTGTCGCGTCAAGAGCTTGTTCGCTTGGAAGTGCCCAATGTGAAAGATTGGAATGAAGTCCATCAAGATGTTTTACTGCATGTTCCAGTGCGACAGCCTTGAAAGAAAAATTATTCTGAACTGAGAGGTCTACGAGTTCTTGAGAATTCCCCTCATAGATGGTAAGAAGTTTTTCGACAATTGCATTTTTTGCTTGAGCCGTTACTCCGTTCGTATCGAGTACTTTATGGATTGAATCATAGAGATATTTTGCATGTCCTCCAGATTTAATTTCAGCAACAAAGGCAGAATATTTAGATCAGAAAACATCATGTAATACTGGATCGATTTTTGGATCTATAACAATATCTGAAGTTGTATTAACGATATTGGTGGTGTCATTTCCAGCATCTTGTAGTGACCAGGCGTCTGGATGATGACTTGCAAAAGTTTTAACATCTTCAACTTTGTTTGGATCAAGACCATCTTGAACCATCTGAGTTTTCAAGCTGGTTGCATTATTAACAGTAACCTGTGCAGTCTGGTGTCCAAGGTCTCCTTTTATAAGAGCTACTGTTCCATTAATCAAGTATCGTAGCGTGAGACTTGTCGCAGCATAAGCGGCACCAGTCTTGATTCCATGGACAAGAGATTCTTTTTGACGTAATTCCTCGAATCTTTTTACCCCATCAAGATGTTCATTTTTTAGAGCATCATATCTTTTGCTGTAGAGGTCGAGAGCTACTACATCAGTTCGATTTAATCATTTTTCACGAAGTGCAAAATCAAGAGAGAGAAGAGCATCGGTTAATTCCTGTTCTGCCGTTTTTTCATCATCTCCTGAAAGGAAATTATGCTTGAGTTCTTTCCAGAGATTATAGCGTACAAGTAGCTCGACCACATTCTGAGTGAATTCATTATAATCTTCAGCATCTACACTTAATTCAATGTCATTATTCATAGCATCTTGCATAATACCATCTTTTAACTCTGTCATACTTCTCATTTTTGGGAGAGTCTCAAGAAGAGCTTGTTCTCTTTCAAGATGTGTTTCAGTTCCCTTGTGTCGTCTATTTTCGATTGGATGTCTCCAGAATGATGGTCGAGTTGTTCATTGGTGTGTAGCAAGAAGACTAGAAGGATCGTAGTCATCCCCATCAGCTAATCGTGCCTCGATTCAGTCACGACCTTTTGACATATCGTATGATCGATGAGCTCATCCAAGCGTACCTGACAAGACTCATCCAGAAGAAGCAGCGACAATACCAGCTCATACCCCAGGAAGAATACAAGTTGTAGCCATTGGTACTACTACCGCAGATATAAATCGAATAGCTGGATGTTTTCCAAACCATTCACCCACTTTTCCGAAACGACCCAATTTTGTATCCTCGAGGGATCTATTTGCAGTGGCTCATTCTGTTGAGGCCTGAACGACGAATTGAAGATTAGCAAAACGAGCATTTAAGACGCCTGCCATAGCTTCTGCATATGTGTTTCTTTGAATATCTGAGAGGTTAGTTAGATCTATACTTTCAATCCCTAGATCTTCTTTGAAAGTTTGTTTAAAATTACTTAAAATCTCATCTTTTTGTTTGTTAATATCTTCCGGAGAGAGAGAACCATCAATAAGAAGATTAATAAGCTCTTGTCCTGTAGTAAATCGTGCTCGTTCTATCGTAAGAAGATGAATAAGATCATCTCCGAAGAATTCAATGGTAAGATCTGGATGAGCAGCCACAATAGCTCACCATTCAGTTTCAAGAGCAATTCTTACTTGTTGTTTATCTATATTTCCCAATACGAATTCTCGAGCAATTTGAGAAAGACCATCAATACTATGTTGATTAGACAGTATTTCTAGTGATTCAGCTTCATCATTATTGATTCGTGTAGCTGCAGCATTACCCATATCAAGAATAGTTTCTGTTCGATCTTGATATTGTTGCTTTAGTTCATCGAAAGACTCTTGTATAAGACGATTTTTAGTTTTTGTGTCAGTAAATACTTCTTTCATGCTTTTGAAAAAACCGATACTTGACATATAGGCTTCAAATTTTTCTTTACCAATTTTTTCAGCCTGTCGACGCATTTGCGCTTCGATATTTGAGATGATTATTCTGCGTGTGATTGGTTCCTGAGGTATCTCGGGGATTTCTGGTTCTTCATCGTCTTCCTCTGGAATAGGGGTTGGTTCTGGATCTGGATCAATAATTGGAAGAGGAATATCACTCTCTCGTAGTGGTTCTGCTGGGAGTCTTTCTGAAAGCACGACCTCGGAAATATCCATGTTTGGTTCCAAGGGAACTTCTGGTGTAGAGATTTCAGATAATCCTAAATCTGGCAATTCTGCTGGTGCATTTGGACAAACAGGAGTTATTGCCTCTGGTACGCGGTTATTATAATTTAAGGCCTGAGGAACTTGTACACCCAAGACATCTTTAGGGAGTTCTGGGGTATCATATTTTTGTCGTTCAACCAAAAGGATGAGGGCTTTGATAAGAAAAATATTGTTTGCATGTGGTGAATGATCAATTGGAACGATGGATTCAATCTGAGACAACATTTCGTCTATCTGATCTTTTTGTATGTCATCTTTTGTTTCACGAATTATTTTTAATTGAGAAATAAGAGTATCCAATTGGGTAGTTCTATCATTTTTATTTGTTGTAATAGTAAGAGCGTCAACGTCATTTTTATTTAAAGCACCTTGTTTATAAAGAGTTTTGATATAGAAAGATAATCATTTTTTTGATGAATAGCTTGCTAATGTTCCACGAGAAATAATTTCAAAAATCTCACGTTGAGTTTCGTTAAGTGTAGCTGGGTCTTTAAGAATTACCTTACCACTAGCTAAATCAACTCGTTCTATGAAAATGTCATAAAGTTCACGATTGAAATCAATTTTATTTTGACGAGAGAATCTATTCCATTGTTCGTCTGTATGACACAATTTTCTAGCTTGTTGATAAAAATAGAGATCTATTTCTCATGAAGTTTCCCAATTTTTTACTATATTAATTGGTCCATTCTCTTTTTTGATTCTGAGGAGAAGTGAATCTTTCTTTGTGTCTGAATCTAGTTCATATAAGTGGCGTCGTCGAAGAGAAACATTAGTGTTTTTTCGTTCAGTTTCCGGATCTAGGTGTTCTATTGCTTTGAATTCTTCAAGATTCGTAATGAATTGTTTTATTTCTTCGATTTTTTCTGGTAAATCACCCATAAAAATATCATATTCTGCAGTTTGATTGCTGAGAATAGCTGAAGAATAGTTATTTAATAATTGCTCATGTTTCTCGATATCAGTTTTTAGGATAGAAAGAGCATCCTGATAGTGTTGTTTTTGGGTACTATCGAATAATGATGAGTGGGAAGATAGTGCAAATAAGGTATCCAATTGATCTCTTTGATCTTTTAGGTTTGTGAGGTGTAATCTATATGTTTGAAGCTTATTAATGAAATCTTTTGTTGAGGCCGGATTCGTCTGCATATATTCCAGTCGAGATAAAATTGCTCGTGCGCCTGCCAATCTTGAATCAAGTATTGTAGGTTCTATTTTGTTTTCATCCCATTGGATCTGAGATTTATATTGCTGAACATCAGGATTCATGTTTCTGGCAAGATCATCAGAAGCATGTTGTAGTCAAAAATTTTCTTCACGAAAAGAGGTAATATTTCACACAAGGCTCGCGTTCATTCTTTTAACCTCATCAAGACTACCAGTTAGTTGGGTATAAGCTTCTAAATCTGTTAGATATTGCTGATACTTTCAAATATATTCGCTAATATTTTGAGAATATATATCAATGATATGCTCGTAGGTATTTACTTCCGTAGAGAGATTATTGTTTATTCAAGCGTTTTGAAGAAGTTGAACATATTGGTTCACTTGTATTGACAGAGAAACAAAATGGCTTTGAAATAAGGAAATTTGACCAATTAATTCATTATTTTTTATTTGAAAATCTGCAGGAGAGTTTGTATGAGATATTTCTTCAATCAAGGCACTGAGTTTATCTTTTTCAATATTTAATTCATTGATAGCGGTATCGATTTCATCTTTTTTTGCATTAATTTCCTCAGATTTGGCTTTTTTTATTTCCCAATCATGGTGTTTCTTATTTTTTATGTGAAACTCAAACAGATAGATAATGGAATTATCTCCTAGAGGGAAATTGCTTCGAAAAGTGTTAAGACCAGACTCTATATTATATGAAGCCTTCATGTCATATCAACGAATAGTATCGGTAATCATACTAACAACATGACTATCGTCAGCTCCACTTACTAATGTAGAAAAGTAATTAAAAATATTCTCAATATCTTGAGCATGTGATGTATATAATTCTTCGATGTTTGAAGCGTCTTCAGTGTTTAATGTTTTTCCGGTTTTTTCATATCGAGCCGAAAGCTCAGAATCCTTTAGAATAGAGTGAAGAGTGAAATGAAGTTTACTCTTTTTCTCAGGCGCTAGTTCAAGAGAGTCGATATATTTTTTAAAGACACTTTTATTAGCTTTAATATAAGCACAAAGAAATTGTCTGGCACCATCTTGTTTTTCAGGAGATATAGTGTCGATAATAGAATCAAAAATATCCCAGAAATTCATATTTGGATTATCAAGATGTTGAATGGCTGTTTGTAGAAAATCATCTTGTTTTAAATGTGTTCGAACATTTGTTTGAATCTCTTTTTCAATAGCAGTTTCTGCAATAACTGGGCCCATATGGATAATTGTAAAAAATAAAAATAAATAATTTATTTAATTGTTTGGATAATTTCTTGAATTTGTTCTTCGTTTGGGTTTTGAGAATCCAAGTGGAGCGGAGAAAAATCACTTCGAATCGAGTCTGGCAATAATGGATAAAAGAGCTGAATGAATATTGAAAGTTCTTCTTCATTGTCAGTGTGTCAGAGTATATAAGTCAATAACAATACATGTTCAGGCGATAAATATTCTGTTTTAAGGGCAACTGAGATTTTTTTCTTGAGTTGCTCCGAGAAAGTTAGGTTTGACATAAAACATATTAATAGTATTGATCTCAATCTTATTATATTATTTTATTTTTGTCAAAAAAGAGGGTGTTAATATATATTTGCATTAATAAAGAAAAAAATAGCCTGTTACATAAGCTTTTATTATCAATAAAAATTGCAACATAAATTTTATAATAAAGAAAACATATATTTTGTCAAAAATATTATTTTTTTGTTAAGCTGCTTAAAAAGTCTTTCATTTTTTCATTTTTATATAAAATAAGCACATCTATCTTGTTATGTGCTATTTTTCATGTCTCTCGATCTCTATAATGACACGATTCTCGCTTATGCAAAAAATCCACCGAACAAAAATATTCTCGAAAATGCTTCTATAATGCATCATGAGGAAAATCGAACCTGCGGTGATTCTTTAGATGTATACTTAAAAATTTCAGAAGATAATAAAATCGAAGACTTTGGTTTTATGGGTGATACAGCGATTATTACAACCGCAGCTGCCGCCATGTTTGGTGAGAGTATCATCGGATTATCTCTCACTGATATCCTCATTCTGCGTGAAAACTATATCAAAGAAGAGCTCTGACTTGCGGTCACTCCACGAAGAAAAAAAGCCTCGGTTCTCGGGCTTCTCGCGACGCGAAACGCGATCCATAAATATCGAGGCGATGGGGTGGTGGATGATTTTTCGGATGTACTGTTGTAAACAGTATCTTCTATTAATTTTAAAAAAGATTTTTGTTTTTCGCAAAAATCTTTTTTATTTCTTCGGTGGTGGAAGATCTCATTTTACTTGCTGGAAAGCGTGATACCAGAGTGAATCTACGAAGATGGTAAGCACGGAATTTAGCTGAGTTAAAAATATGAGTGCGATAAGAAAAAGGATGATAGTGATTATCACAAAAATCGCAATAAGTATGGTCGAGGTAAACCAAGCAAAAATTCCGGAAATGAGTGCAGGGAAAACGATAAAAAGCGCCGCTGCGAAAATGGTTCGAATATAGACAAAAAATACTGTGAGATAGAGCTTGAGTGTGAGGCGAAAATTCGAGAGTGCGAGTCGCGTGGAGAGTGCTATAGATTCCATAAAACTTACTCAATTGAAAACTATGAGAATTCTGGAGTAAGCGAAGAGTGTATTGATAAGGATGGCAAGAAGAAAATATATTCCCATTCCCACTGAAATATTGACAGCATAATCTTGTCCAAGAATACGCATGAGAAGAAAAGTAAAAGTCAGAATAGATACTGGTTTAAACAACATAAGAGCTGAGTGTTGTTCTGAAAGAGACCAGAAATTGTAGAGTCATTTACTGACTCCGTAGCCATAATCATATTTCGTTACATCTTTGTTATAATAACCATCTATAAGACAGAGAACTCCACCTTCTGCGATTGGATTTAATATAAGATAGGAAAGAAAGCCAATGCCAAGAAAAATACCAATCTCAAGAGCATAGTCTTGGTGTTGAGCGAGATTAGTGGCAAAACCGAGCAGTGTATCTTTTGCCCCAGGGACGACATAGAGCGATGTATAAGCAACCTGATATACGACAATAAAAATAAAATAAAGCGTGTCGAGCATTGCTGGAACAGCATTAAACTTCTTAATAAGTGAAGCCTTATTAACAAGTTCCCAAGATGGTATAACGACACTTTCTCGCATGAGGCTAATTATTGTAGAACTGAAATAGAACCTTTTTATTATAAATAAAACATTGAATCACGCAAGTATTTATAGGACGAACTGAAAAACCCATTGAATAAAACCGAATATAGATTTGTTTTTACTGTTGATTGTTCGCGATTCCTTAATGTATCCATTTTTTATCACATCGAATAGATGTGATACATATGGCAAGTGTTCAGTATCGCCAATGCCTTTGAGATTTTTATCGATGGAGATGGGATAGAACGGACTATAGAGTGGTTTTACGACTGATTCTTTTTTGAGGATATCTAGAATTTGTGTTTTGAGTGCAGTAAGTCTTTCTGGGTCGAGTTGACGAGATCTAAGTTCTTCGAGGAGTACATCGAGCGAGATATTTTTCAGTTTAGAGAAGTTAAATCCAACTTTTGCTTGTCCGGAATGAAAATAGGGGAAGATGTTGTAATCAAACAAGCCAAGATTAATACCCGTAATAATCATGTCGTAATTTTTCTCTCATTTTGATAACATGGCTTGTACATCGGATGTTCCGATTTGTTTCTCTATCACCTGAATACCATTGTTTTTTAGCTCTTTTGTGATGAGGGAAGTGATTTCGATGACAGTCGGTTGGCTTGAATAACTTAGATTGACAGTGTATGGCGCAAGATTAACATCATAGTAGAATGCAGCATCAAGTTCGGTAATTTTTTTGAGAGTCTTTTCTCTTTCTGATTGGAGAGAAGAAGATGTTACTTGAGTTTTTGTGGTTTGTTTTGCAAGAGTAGCTTTTAGCTCTGCTTCTTTTTGTTTCAGCCAAGCAAGATCATCTGACTGATAGATGGTAAAGACATCTCTTTTTGTCTTTTTTCCATCCATCTCAAAATAGAGAATATAGGAATTTACACCGTTTTTAAGAGTCTTTAAGTCAAGATTTGCTTTATAATAAAACTTAGTATTCCCTGGAAGGAATGTTTTGAGTTTATAATCATTAATGGAAACTGCAGATACTCCAGTAGGAACGTTCCCTGAGATAAGAACCTCTTTTTTATCAGTAAAATACACTTTCTTTATTGAAGGTGTTTTAATATAGGTATTATATCAAAAATCAGAAGCGGTTTGAGTTTTTATAGCTGCGTCGAGCTTGTTTTTTACAATAGTAAGAAGCTCATCTTTTTTATAGTAGCCCATTCATTTCAAAACGCTTGAAAAAGTTTGATTTTCAAGTGAGGGGAGAAGTTTTCCTGTTCCGAAAAAAGGATTTAATACCTCCTTTCATTCTGGTTGAATGAGAGAAGAGAAAGAAATAGTGTTAATGGCGGAGAGTAGGATTTTTCGTGGTTCGAGCGGAACTCGTTCGGAATTCAAGAAAAGGCTAAAATATTGAGGAAGTATATATTGGTGAGTATTGAATCGTGGAGATTTTGGAGAGTCTTTTTGATTTGGAGTATAGATAATTCCGAGAGAATCTTCATTATTTGTGAGTGTTTTTGAATCTGGAAAAAACTTAAAATTATATTTTGTGATAAAAATCTTGTCATAATTTATGGTAGTGCTTTTCTGGAGTATTATTTTTTTTGACTGAGTGGAATCATCATTTTCGATACGTGCAAAACTATAGGGTCAAGAGGTGGCGATTTTTGAAATATCAAAAATATCTTTTTTCATGTTCTCGATATTACTCATTTTTACGATAGGAATCATCAGGGCCTCGAGGATAAGGGCATCAGCAGTTTTGGCTACAAATACTATAGTATCACCCTTATCGATAATATCGATATTTGTAAGGAGTTGTTTGAGAACTGGATTGGCATCAGTTTTTTTGAGATAGTCATAAGTGTTCATGACATCCTCCTTTGTGATCTTAGATCCATCTGACCAGACATTATTGAGTCGAATGGTACAAGAAATGCTGGCAAAGTTTCTAGATAGATCACAACCCGCAATATCTCATTCGAATTGTTTTGTGGTAGAATTATAACGAATAAGACCTCGAAACAAGAACTGAAGGATAAAATCATTCGACGTGTTCACGAGATAATCAGTCGGCTTCATAGTGGGAACATCTCATATCATTCCAACCGTGATACTTCCTCATTCTTGAGAAGTGGTAGTAGAATCATTGTAAAGATAGAGAAATCCCGCATGGACAATTATCAAGACAACAAATAGAAAACTGAGGATAAGAAGATATTTTTTGATTTTTTCGTAGGCAGTCATATGAGAAGTTTTAGGTTTCAAGTTAAAAGTTTAAAGTCAAAAATATTCACAAAAAACCTCTCGCACATTATATTGGCTGAGGAATTTTTGTTTGTGTTTTTGATAAATTTTATTAAGCAACCACAAAATAAACAATTGCATTGACAGTCCAAAGGATTCCGAGAACCACAGTAGCTATATGAAGCACTTTTTCTGGTCCGCGTTTTTCGAATTTTGCTGCTTCTCCACCGAAGTTCGTGATAGAGAGAGATGCTTGTTTGTGTTGAATGAGAATAAATAGAGCGAGGAGAATACTCAGAACAATCTGAGTAATTTTTAGTACAGTGACGAGCATAATGAGAATGAAAATAAAGAGTAGAAATAATATGATGGAGTATTTTAGCTTTTCTTGAAAAAAGTGTTATAGAGTATATTAAAAAGAGTAAAAATTGCAACCGCAATTACAAAATTTACGCCGCCAGAAATTTGGAATGACATACCGGAAATATTCAAAAAACCAATAATCTTTTCGAGAAGAAAAAGAATAATTCCATTAATTACCAATATAAAAAGACCAAACGTAAGAAGTACAAAAGGAAGTCAAATAAGTTTGAGAAATGGACGAACTACAGCATTTAAGAGTCATAAAATAATTCCTCAGATAAAAAAGAGTTCTAAACCACCCACCACTTTCACTCATGTTTGAGTAATGTCGTTATAGGGGAGGAAATAAGCGATCCCAAAAAGCATAAGTGCATTTGCCAGGATAGAAAAAAAGAGACGCATAGTTGAGTTAAATATTAAATGTTAAAAGCATTGTCATCCTGAACTTGTTTCAGGATCCCCTGATAGTAAGTGTTCTTTAAAAAATGTTATTTTTCGCTCCTCATTATATGTTTTTGGGTAAAATTATCAATTTTTTTGATTTTTATCTATTTCCGTGGTACAATACCTAGTAGAAAATTGTATTATTTTTGAAATGCCATGCTTACAAAAATCTTTTCCCTCATTTTTATATCGATGATTAGCATTTTTGCTTTTGTATCGATTCAGAACGTCGCATATGCAAGTGATGATATGACCAAGCCAGACTTTACACTGGATGTCACTAAGCTTACGCCAGGCGGAGATAAATACACCGAAGGAACAAAAAATAACGTCAAAGCAATCATGGAAAAGATCGCAAGAACTTTATTGATTGTTATCCCGATGTTTGCGGTTCTTTTTATCGTCGTCGGTGGTATTATGATGATCACAGCGGGGGCAGCAGGAAAAGAAGCTCAATTTTGAAGATGAAAATGAATTATTATGGCTAATATTGTGGCAATAGCTATTTCGCTTCTTTCTTATTCGATAATACAATTGGTCGCATGGGTGCTCTGAATGAAATAATCAAAAAAATTCTCGTACTTGTCTTTATTTGTACTTCTTTTGTCGTAGTGATTCCTGTCTCGTATGCGACTTCCGATACGTCCGCATCGCTTCGTAATATGGAAGAATTCTGAGCGAATGTCGGTATGCCGGTGATAAAAAAGAGAGCAAACGCAGAAGGAGCATTTATTGGAGTATATTCTCAAGATGGTATCACTACTATGTCTCGTATTATTACTGAAGCGATAAAATATGTCGGAATTCTTGCGATGATCGCTATTACTTGGGCAGGTGTCGTGTATGTTACTTCTTATGGAGAGGAGAAAAAAGTTGCAACTGCAAAAAGAATTCTTCTCTATTCAATGCTTGCGCTTATTCTCTCGATCAGTGCATATGCCATCGTAGATCTTATTAATAGTTTTAATATCGGATAATATGAAAATGGAAAAAATTATTGTCAGCTTTGTTATAATAGTGGCGTATTTTGGTATTTTTTATTCTCCAGTGTATGCAGATACCTGGCTTAAAGGTCAGAGTGCACAGACAAAAGATGATATCTTGGTTTGACAGAGTTCTCATCTTGAAGATGTTGTGTCTGGGAATAATCTTGAAAAACAACTTGGTCTTGGTCAGGATGCTGATCAAGTGACTCTTGGTAAAGCATTAACTACTGTTCAAAAATATTTGATTCGTCTTGTTTGGCTCGTAGCGGTAGCGATGTTTATCTATGCAGGATTCAATCTCTTTATGGCAAAAGGTGATGACAAAGAATATGGAAAGGCCTGGAAAGCTCTTACGTATGCTGCAGTTGGTCTCGCTATTATTCCACTCTCGTACGTCGTAGTAAAAATTGTTCTCGGGTTTAATATTTAATATTGAGACATGAAAAAAATTATATTAACTTTCCTCTCTGGTATTCTTCTTTTTTGAGGATCTATTTCCTATGCGGCTACTTGTGGTGAGGGTGTAGATTTTTCGGTAAGTGGAGATTCTGTGAGTGAAGCACTTTGAAATTGTACACCAAAAGGAGCAATTACTTCAGATTACACGCCACCAGGACAATGAGGTGCCTTTTTTAAGGTAGTGATGGGCGGTGGATGATACGAAATCGGAACTGGAGTAAAAGATAGAGTACGAGCACTTACTATGCAGATTATGATTGGTGCTGGAGTGGTTGCGGTCGGTATGATCGTACTTTCGTCAATTCTTATGATTCTTGCTCTCGGTGAAGAAAAGAAGCTCTGAGAAGCGAAAAATGCGCTCAAGTTTTCCATTATAGGATTCGTGTGTGTGATAATAGCTTTTCCGCTCGTCAATCTCGTCATCAACTTTATCTACAGCGTAGCTTCTCCGAATTAAATATTGAGTAATAATTTTCCCCTTGAAACGTTTTACTTTTACTACCTTTGATTATTGCAAATTTTTTATACTTTTTGCGATTTTTTCGATCCTACTGTTTTCGTATGAGAGTGCTTATTCTCCGTATGTACAGACGACTTTCGATAGTGCTTCTGTCGAAAATCAAGAACAGAAAGCTCTTCGTCTTTTTGCTCCGAAAGGGTCTATAAAAGAAATACCACAAGAATCTCTACCGGTGGAAGAAGAGAAATCAGAAAACGCGGTAATTATCTCGTTTCGTCCTGATTTCATATCAATAGATTCGAAGATTATTGATCTCGTTCGAGCGAACGCTAATTCTCGTTATTTTGAATCAAAGATTTCACCACTTCATCTTATTTTTGATAGTGAGAGAAAGGAGCCGCGAGGACAAGTTTCTGGGAATAATCTCATTCTCTCCGGAAGAATTCCGTCGGAGTCAGAAAATCTTAAGGTTTTTGTTCATGAACTCGGTCACGTAATCGATATTTTCTATCTCAAACAAAAAGAAAACGGCAGCGATATTTCGGACGAATTTTATACACTTTCCTGGGACTCGTACAACATCAAAAAAAGCAATGCAAAAATTGCCGATTTTGTCTCAGGATATGCACTTTCAAACAAATATGAAGATTTTGCAGAATCATTTGCCTTCTACGTGTTTCATAATGAGGAATTTGCTCGTCGAGCCAAGAATAATGATATTCTCTGACAGAAATATAATTTTTTTCATACCTACGTTTTTGCGAATGATACATTCGTTGGCACGGGATTCCAGAATAAGACCTTGAAAAGTTATAATTGGGACACTACGAAAATAGATATAAATGTAAAAAAATATTTGTTTTATATCAGATAATAGATACAATGAGGCTACAGCACATAGACCGATAGCTCTGGAGTCCGACATACTTGGTATGGTGGGTTTGAAGTTGTCTGTTCTTTCCTTTTTTCTACAACCGATTCGTAAAATCGCGAATTTGTTTCCTTTTTTTCCAGAAATACTTTTCTTCCTATTCTAAGATCATCGTGTACGATATAGACTTCTCTTCTGTATCATATGATGGGGGTATGGGTGAAAAAATAATGTTTTTGGTATTCATCTTTTCGTCTTTCTTATCTCTTGATACAAAGAGATACTTCCGTTTTATTATCTTTTCCAAAATCATGACTCATTTTTTTACAGATCTATCCTCGTCGAATGAGGAAAAAATAAAAACCCCTGAAGTTTCTTATCCACAAGAGCCTCGTTTAACGCCATCTTCTATTGCTCCCGAGCCAAGTAATTTTCGTGATGGAGCGACTTTTCCTTCGATTTTTCCGTCAGTTATTCCACCAAAACTTCCACTTTTAACTCCGAATCATACCCGAATTATTGTCGTCGGATGACACGATGAAATGGGAAAGAATATGAGTGTTTTTCAATACGGTGAGGAATATTTGCTCGTAGATGTAGGTCTTCAGATTCCTGATGATACGAAGATGTGAGCGAAGTTCTGTCTTCCAGATATTTCCTTCCTTCTTCCTCTGAAAGAAAAAATATGCTGAATTCTTCTGACGAATGGTCATCTTGACCACATCGGAGGACTTCGTTATATTTTACCAGCGCTTGGTTTTCCGAAGATTTATGGTACGAAACTTGCGATGGGGTTTATTCGTCGACAGCTTGAGGAAGCTGGACTGGTCGATCGAGCACAGCTTGAGATTATCGATCCGGATAATCATCCCACTTTTTCAGTCGGAAAAAATTTCTCGGTAACATATTTCCGAGAAAACTATACCATTCCTGATGCTTGTGGAATCTGTATTGAGACACCACATGCTCGGATTGTTCACACGTGAGATTTTAAATTTGATTTTACTCCATCAATCGATCGTCCTGCTGATATCTGAGCGATCGCTCGTATCGGAGACAAAGGAATTAATTTGCTTCTTTCTGACAGTGCAAATTCACTTCAAGAAGGTTTTTCTCTTACGGAAGCAAGTATCGAGGATGAGCTCGATCGTATCATCGGATCTCATCCTGGAAGAATTATCATAGCGACTTTTCCGAGTATGATCGGTCGAATCGCTCAGATCGCGAAGCTCGCAAAAAAATATAATAAAATTATCTATCCATCGAGTCGTTATGTTATGGATGGACTTACCGTCGGAAAGGAGCTTGGTTTTATTACAGAAGGAGTTGAGACTTTAAGAGGTTTTACCATCAAGATGGATGAAGTTCCGACCGAACGTCAGATTATTTTAACGACAGGAGTTGAGTGAGAAATGTTTTCCGGAATCCATCGTATGATTCATGGAGAACATCCGATCGTACGGATTTTTCTCGGGGATGGAGTGGTTCTTTCGACTGCATCAGTCCAGAGTAATAGTCCAATGTTGGTCGAGACGATGAATTTACTGATCCGCCAAGGTGCGACTATCTATCAGACGGCAGGACTCGATCTTCATGCTGCAGGACACGCCGCAAAAGAAGAACAAAAACTGATGATCAATCTGCTTCGTCCAGAAAATTTCATTCCCGTCCATGGAGAACTCTTTATGCGACAGGAACATAAAAAAACAGCCATGAGACTCGGAATCCCAGAATCAAATATTTTTCTTACGGATGACTGAGATATCATCGATATCGATGAAAAAGGAAATATCTCATCCGGAGGACAGAAAATCAAACTCGAAGATATCATCGTAGACGGACACGGAATTGGAGTAGCGAAAAGTCACGTCATCGACGCTCGTCGTCAGATGGGGAAGTCTGGAGTCGTCATCGTCGTATTCCGGGTGAACGGACAGACACGTGAGATCGATGGTCCACTTAAGATCGAGACTCGATGAGTCGCATATCTTGATGAGGCTCGTGAGATTCACCGACTTATTATACAAAAAGCAAAAGTCTCGTATTCAGAAACAGTAAAAGACGTCCCGGATATCGAAGAAAAAGATTTATTAAAAATTATCAAAAAAGATGTCGAGTCATTTCTCGCTTACAAGATAGACCGTGAACCGATCGTGCTGCCAGTGATAATAAGCGTCTAGTCGAAAGTCCATAAAGTCTATAAAGTTGAAGGTCTCGTCACTCACGAGGCACGAAGCAATCTAGGACAAAATTTTACTTTATTTTTAAAACTATTAACTACTAACTATTAACTAATTTTTATGAACCCAACACCACAAGATGAATTTGCAGATCTCGCCGATCTTCAGACAAAAGCATCACAAAAACCAGCAATGCACACTAAACCAGTTGTCGCTACAAATACCAATCCACAACAACATGAAAAAAATACTGATCCGAATCTACAAATTCGGCAGCGAAAATTTTTCGTGAAATGAGGCGAAGAAAATAATTATGAATCTGGGGCTCAAAAATCTCAAGCTTCACATCCACATCACCAAAATCCACAAAAACCACATCATCCAAATCAACAAAGCAAACCAGTCTTAAGACCACAAGCTCCAGTGCAACCACAAAGAGTTCCTCAAAAAGATCCAGTTCAGTCAGCTCCAGCTCGTCCTCAGATGGCAGCAAAATCATCAGCTCCGATTACTTCTGCGCGTCCACAGATGCCAAGACCAGCTGCTGCTCCAGTACAACAAGTACCACAGCAAAAAAGACCACTTCTTGCTCCAGAAGTACAGAATGCGAAGAATTTTTCTTCTCAACAACACAACAATAACTATAATAATAATCTCAAAATTCGGAAAAAAGATCCGAATATGAGTAATGAACTTCGTATTCGTCCACTTTCACCAGGGGATAGTTTTTCTGATATTCCAAAATGGAAAGCAAAAAAGATGTTTCCATTTTTGACACCACAACAAGCAATGAAAAAATCATTTCATCAGCTTGAACACCGACCAGGTCCAATAGCTCCAGGTGTACTTCGAATCATTCCTTTTGGAGGACTCGAACAAGTCGGGTTGAACTGTATCGGATTTGAATATGAGGATGAAGTTCTCATCGTCGACATGGGAATCCAGTTTGCGGATCAGTACCAGCATGGTATTAACGGAAGTGTTCCAGATCTTTCGTATGTAAAACACAAAAAAATAGTCGGAATTGCTATTACTCACGGTCATATCGATCATATCGGAGCAATCCCATATACGATGCGAACACTCGGAAAAGGAACTCCAATGTATGCAACTCCCATGGCTCATGATCTTATCAAAATGCGTCAGGCTGAATCTGATATTCAACTCACAAACCTTCATCTCTATCACCGAGATAAAATCGTCGAGATGGGAAAACACTTCCGTGTTATGCCATTTACAGTAGATCACTCGATTCCAGATTCCGTCGGTCTTCTTATCTATACTCCAGTTGGACGATTCGTGCATACTGGTGACTGGAAATTCGATAAAAATCCGCTTCCGAATCGACCAAGTGTCAATTATGATATTCTAAAAAGTATTGGTGATGCTGGAGTTCGATGTCTTCTTTCTGATTCGACGAACGCTCATCTTCCAGGATCTTCCATCTCAGAATCTGAAGTTATTGGCTCGATCGAAGAAATCTTTGAACAAGCCACAGGACGTATTATTACTGCGACATTTTCATCGATTATCGATCGAGTTATGGTAATTATTTCCGCTGCAGAAAAATTTAATCGAAAAGTAGTACTTCTCGGACGAGGAATGAATAATTATATGGATATCGCGATCAAACTCGGATATGCTCGACCAAAACCAGGAACGCTTATCACGATGAAAGAAGCAAATGAGCTTCCTGATAGTGAAGTAACTATTTGTTGTACTGGAGCTCAGGGTGAGCGATATGCAGCACTTATGCGAATCGCAACCGGTGAATCAAAAGATACAAATCTTAAAAAAGATGATATCGTCGTTTTCTCATCGTCTGTTATTCCTGGAAATGAGCGAAATGTTCAAGGATTGTTCGATATTATATCGACACAAGGACCACGAATCTACCAATATAAAGAATCAGAAATCCATGCTGGATGACATGCTAGACAGGAAGATACAAAGAAAATGATCTCACTTATTCGACCCGAAGTCTATATGCCGATCTACGGATATCCTCACATGATCATGGGAAATGCAAAAAATGCAGCTTCTTGTGGCTATGGACCAAGTAAGATTATTATCGGGAAAAACGGTCAAGTTATCGAATTTACGAAAGATTCTTTCTCAGTTACTCCATACTTCGTACCACACCGACTTATGTCTATCGATGGCTATACAGTGGGAATGTCAAAAGAAGAACATATGCATGATCGCTACCAGATGCAAATCTCTGGAGCCATGACAGTTTCTATCGCGAAAAAAGGAACTCAATACTTGATTCGTATGGAAAAGGCTGGTTTACCAGATTTTGAAAACTTTCCAAAACTTGAACCAAAGATTAATGATTTCTTAGAACAAACGCTTCGCGGAGATCTTTCTCGATTTAAAGATGTAGAAGCTTTCAAAGCACACCTTGCTCGAAAAGTATCTGATGCGGTTCATGAAGAAATTGGAAAAGAACCAGTCGTAATGGTAGTATTACATTAATATTCTAAATTCTTATCAAATAGAGATTATCAATAAAATGATGATCTCTATTTTCTCCTTTTATCATTAGAAAACCGTTGAGAAATCTTGCTTTTTTGTGTTCTGGAATAAATATGCTAAAATAAATCGCAGATATACAATCTTTTTAATACTGAATTATATATATGACTATAAACTGAGGAGGAACTTCTTCATTTCAATTTTGTGATGAAATTGCTATGGTGGATGAGGGAATACATATAGAATGAAAAAATGGAAAAGCATTCGGAACACAAATCACAATAAATGGAGAGCTTTTGGGAATTTTTGATGAGGGAAAACCAAAGGAGATACCACTCGCACCAGAAGATGATCCGGTTCGTCAATTTCTTAGAGAACTTGAGGAACGATATTTGAAGCTACAAGAAAAATATAAAAATAATCCGGAAAAAACAAAAGAACTTAAAGAAGAACTTTGAAATATTCGACATATCATTGTATGCCCTGAAAGTATTCGATTGGCTGGTATTGATCTACAAAGAGAGAATGAAGTTTTTTTCAATAAAAAAGATATTAATATAGACGGAAATACTTATTTTTCGGACAAAGTTACAGGAATACCGACACTGGAGGAGTGGAAAAAAATTCTTGAAGTAATTCCTGGAAAAATCGATAATACGCAAGTAGAGAATTTTATGAGAATCCTCGGAATGTCATATTCTGGTTGTTTTGATCGGACAAAATGGAAAGTTCTCGGTTCAGGTCGCTACATTATTTTACAGGTAGATAGTGGTTCTAGATGGCCGACATTGTTGATGCTCAGTAAAAAATGAACATTTGGTTTTATAGAGACATCAGATACAAAAAATAATGCCGCTATTGCACGAATTTTGGTAAAATAATATCTCACAGTAAGAAAAACTCTCCAATCATAAATTGACAAACTAATATTTCATTTATAATAGAGATCCAGTATATTTTAATGATTATTATAGCATGTTTAAATGATTAGGTACGAAGATTATCCGATGAATTGCTGATATGGTTGATGTTACTGAAAAAGTAAATGAGGAGATATTAAATAAATTTAAAATGGAGGTTGGTGATAAAGAATGAAAAGATCTTATTGAATCTCTTCGAATTTTTCTTGCTTTTTGTCCTATGGAACTTAAAGATAAGAGAGGTTGTTTTGATTACTTACTTGAAAGAGGTGTGATTTATCAGTGAAACTTTGATAAAATTATGGAACTTTTTCCTGAATTTCATGAGCGCGTTGAAACGATGCGTCCATTTTTGCAGCCAAGTGAATATAGTAAAGTATGAACTCATATAAGAAATCGAGTTGAAGCGACGATGTAAATTTTTTCATTGACTCAAAGATATTTTTATATATACTCTCTTGTGTAAATCAAGCGCTTTATGAATATAGATTCGGGTTGGAAACCGATATCTCATAGAATGCTCGAGAAAGTGTCCTGCTCTGGCAGGAAACTCAGGTGGAACCTCCCTTATGTTAACTTTGGGACCTGGGAAGCAATAAGCTTCTCGGGTTTTTTGTTTATTTTTCCTTTATGAATACGAGTCGATTACATCTTATATTTGTTGCTGGGAAAACAGGAGGGCGTACGCCCGATGATATTTTTTTGAGCATTGGCTCATAGCTAGGGATCTGGCTTCGTTAAAAATAATTCTTACTCACTAATTTTTCTCTTATGGTTACTAAAGTTAAAGACATGAAGCAGATCGTAGATTTCTGTAAATTAAACGGATTCGTCTATTCTGGATCAGAGATTTATGGTGGATATGCAAACACTTGGGATTATGGTCCACGAGGTTCAGTGTTGAAAAATAATATCCGAGATATTTGGCTCCAAAAATTCGTCCAAGAACGACCAGATATGGTTCAGATTGATGCAGCTATCATTATGAATCCACAGGTCTGGATCGCTTCTGGACACGTATCGAATTTTGCCGATCCACTGATTGACTGTAAAAAATGTAAAACTCGAAGTCGGGCAGACCATCTTCTTGAGCCAGTTATCGGTCCAAATGAAGTTGCCAAGCTTTCACTCGAACAAATGAGTCCAAAGCTTCGAGAGCTGAATATAAAATGTCCAAATTGTGGTGAACTTGATTGGACGGAAGCTCGAAGATTTAATCTTTTATTCGAGACTTCTGTCGGAGTACTTTCCGATGACAAGGCAAAAGCATATCTTCGTGGAGAAACGGCTCCTGGTATTTTCGTTAATTTCCCAAACATTGTCCGATCTTCTCGAAAGAAAGTTCCATTCGGAGTCGCACAGGTTGGTAAAGCGTTCCGAAATGAGATCACTCCAGGTAACTTTATTTTCCGAACTCGTGAATTCGAACAGATGGAGATCGAGTATTTTATCAAACCAGGAACAAATCTTGAGTGGCATGAAAAATGGAAAGCAGAATGTAAAAAATTCTTGATCGAGACACTTGGTATCAATGAAGAAAATCTTAAGTTCCGAGATCATGGAAAAGATGAGCTTTCATTTTATTCAAATGCTACAACCGATGTAGAATATCTATTTCCAAATGGTTGGTGAGAGCTCTGGGGTATCGCAGATCGTACTGATTATGATCTAAAAGCCCACATGAAAGAATCGAAGGCGGATCTTTCGTACTTTGATCCGTATGACAATACAAAATTTATTCCACATGTTATCGAGCCATCAGTCGGTCTTACACGACTATTTCTAGCGACACTTTGTGACTCATATGATGAAGTAGAGACAGAAGAAGGAAAGAGAGTTATTATGCGATTTCAGCCATCTGTTGCACCAGTAAAGGTGGCAGTTCTTCCAATCGTTAAAAAATTGAATGTTGAAGCGATGGAAATATTTAATCTCCTCGCAAAACATTTCGTCTGTGATTATGATGAAGCGGGTGCAATCGGTAAACGATATTTCCGACAAGACGAGATTGGTACGCCATTTGCTATTGCAATTGATGGTGAGAATTTCGCACAGGGTCAAGTGACTGTCCGACATCGAGACACTGGTCTTCAGGATGTTGTAAAGATTTCTGAGCTTGTGAATTGGGTGAGAGAAAGAGTAACTGCATAAAAAATTTGGTAGAAAAAAAGATCATCTGAGGGGATGATCTTTTTAGTTGTGAATTTGGTAAATATTATGCGTACGTAGAGCTTGTCTTTGCAGCCAACTGTTTGTAATATGCTTTTACTCCAGAATATCACCATTCTGCACCCCAGTGTTTAAATATTAATCCCCAAGCTACCTGAGCTCCAGCTCTTGCTGTTTGTAGATATTTGGCACGATCTTTGAGACAAGCTTGTATGAAATCGGATTCCGGTATACCGGTTGAAAATCCTGCTGTATTGTATGCTGCGATAGGATCTACCCATTTCCATTCTTGTGGCATGAGTGAGTCCGAGTTTTTTAATGAAGTAACCTTTTTCGCTTTTTGTAAATTTTCGGACTGACTTGGAAGTTGATGCTTTTCTTTTTCTCTTCCGAATACCATATGGAGATGAGTTCTTCAGAGTTTCAATACTCACGCCGGAATTTTTTTATCGTTTTCACAATGTAGACCAAATGGAGAAAGGTAGATGGAATTTAGATTTCCGCTCAAGAACGATCCTTCAAAATCTCAAAGTTTGGACTCAAGCATATATTTAAAGGCATTACCGACAGATTCTCCCGAAAGAAGTTGTTCTTGTTCTACTAGATACGCTCAGTTTTCCTGAAGTCCGCCATTTGTTTTAATTCTCTCTCGAACACATTCTAACATGAGTCGCTTGAGGGTTACTATGACTTGAGCCAAAAAGACACCCTGTCTTACGGGTCCAGCATTTAGAACCTCTCGAGGATAGTTCATGGTAACGTATTGAATGAAATCAGGGCTTGTTACTGAGAATCATTCGGGGTATGGATACATAGTGGAAGTATCCGCTACTCATAATGACTGCGTTATAAACAATTGTTTTGCGGACCCGTTTCTTACTAATTCGGAGACTGCGTCAATCTCAGGAAATCCCATAGATGAAACCGTGTCTCTACAGGTGATTATTTTTTCTCATGGTAATATAGGGAGTACTGATCCAAGAAAATCAGGGTGACTCGGAAGAGCAGTATAGGGTACTCATGTTTTCGGAAACATATCTTTTGGTGCGGCGAGTGTCGGGTCTAGACAAAGAAGCTGACTATTACCTTGTAGTGACGATTGAAGATCGAGAATTCTTTCACTGTGAGCTCCGGCACCAATTTCGAGACAAGAAGTATTTTCTGGTATTTGCAATATGTCGAGAAAACATTTTCCATGTGCTATATCAGCTTCTCAAAACAAATTTCTTCGCCCTTCCAGATACTCGTGAATATTAGGAATAAATCCTCCGAGATTCGCGAGCATTCCAGCTTGATTCCAAATATGTTTACATCCCCAATAAGAGTTGATTCCGGTACTCAGATGAACGTAGAATGGAGTGAGTAGATCATCTCAAACTCTTTCACCTACTCTATTTACGATAGATTTTACCTCATTGAGATTTGTGGTATTTCTCGAAAGACTTGAAACGACCCCAGATACAGCCATAAGTCTATCATATTCGTGCATTATTGCATCGCTGAGTTGCTGGGTTTGTGGTAATCCATCACCACTTGGTGCTTCTAGATTATCGAAAGGGTTCTCTACATCACTGCTTGCTATGACAGGGTTTCCTAGGTGTTCATCCTTGATGACATGATGTCTCATATGAAAAATTTAGTGATAATTTTGTTAGTTATATATAATATCATTTGAATGTCAATTTTATTTAAACTAAATTTACAAGGACTATGGTTTTTTTATTGATTTCACCTGTAAATCGCATATACTTTGGACTAATTTTTGAAATACTTTTTAATTAATTGAAAATGTATCAAAAGAATTTTCGAGATCTTGCCATGACAGATACGATGATTGCTGGTGGTAAATGAGCTTCTCTCTGAGAAATGACTAAAGCTGGAATCCCGGTTCCTCCAGGATTTGTAGTTCTTTCTTCGACTTTTGATCATTTTATCACGCTCTCTGGTATCGGACAAGAGATCGATGATATTCTCGCAAAATTGAATCATAAAGAAGTGATTGATGGAGAAAAAGCTTCTGAAACAATCCAGAATCTTATCAAAAATGCACAAATGCCGACTGATATTGCGCGAGAGATCGAACAAGGGTTTGCTGAGCTTGGTGCGGAATATGTAGCAGTCCGATCCTCTGCGACTGCAGAAGATGGTGCAGAAAACGCTTGGGCAGGACAACTTGACTCGTATTTGAATGTTACGAAAACCACGCTTTTAGAAAAAGTTCAGCACTGTTGGGCATCACTTTTTACGCCGAGGGCCATCTTCTATCGATTCGAAAAATGACTAGAAACGACACATATTTCTGTCGCTGTAGTTATCCAAAAAATGGTAAACTCTGAATTTTCTGGAGTTGCTTTTTCTGTCCATCCAGTCACTGAGAATCGAAATGAACTCATTATCGAAGCGGGTTTCTGACTCGGTGAAGCGATCGTCTCAGGATCAGTTACGCCGGATAGTTATGTCGTACAGAAAGAACAACGAAAGATTATCGAAACAAGCATCTCGACCCAGACTCGCGGAATCTATCGAATCGAAAATGGAGGAAGCGAATGGAGGGAAATTTCCGGCTCAAAAGCTTCGACTCAAGTTCTTACACAGACTCAAATTCTCGAACTTTCAGAGATAATTCTTCGAATTGAACGACATTATAGATTTCCGTGCGACATCGAATGGGCTTTCGAAGAGGGGAAGTTTTATATTGTACAGAGTCGACCGATTACGACATTGAAGACTGTAGATAATCAAGATAAACAGTCTATAAACAAAAAAGCTTTATATAAACAAGAAGGTAAGGTGGGTTTTTATCAGGTTTCTCTCCCATATATCACAGGAACAAGCAGGATGAAAAAATATCTTGGTAATTCCTACGAACATATTTGGGTTCACACAAAAGAAGGATTTATTACCGGTTTTTTCGAACAGGATTCCATGAAAAATATTTCTCAAGAAATATTTGATCGTGCAGAAGATGGTTCTTTTTTTCAGATCTGGAAACAATGGAATGGAATTGATGCTGAGATGCTCCAGATTTCTAAGGAAATAAACAATTTGATTCTTTCGGATTTAAGTAATATAGAATTGTGGCAGTGGTATCAGAGAATTTTCGAGATCGATATGAAAATGTGGGATATTTCGATTTTTATAGATGCTCTCGATATTGGTGATGATCACACTGAGATTGATCGTATTTCAGATCGATATCGATTTACTCCAGAGGAGACGCAGATTCTTCTCACCCCAAAAATTCAGTCATATATTACCGAGATTGAGAATAATCGCTATCTTGTCAAAACTGGAAAGAAGACTATTTCCGATTTTAGGGAAGAATATTTTTGGTACGGAACCGATTATTCTGTATTTAATGAAGTAGATGAGAATTTCGTACGACAAAGATTTGAAACGGCTCATTACGAAGATTTCGAAGATGTGTCTGAAAAAGAAAAGATGATTTTGCAGAAATACCGTCTTGAGACAAACCCGCTCGAAGCCTTTCAGATTCTTGCACAGTGGCGAGATGAGCGAAAAAAAGCAAATTATGTCGGTCTCTACGGATGTTGTCGATTGCTTTCGGAGTGACTCAGACGAAAGAATATCGATCCAAGACTTATTAATAATCTCTTCGTTGGAGAAGAAGAATCTGTTTTTGTTTGAAATATAGCGTCAGAGATTCTTATGTCTCGTTTCGGAAGTGATGTATTACTCGAAGTAAGTGAAGATGGAAAATATAGTTTTATTGAATGATCGATCGCAAAAGAAAAATTCAAGGAATTACTTGAATGTCTTCCAAAAGCAGAAACACGTGAACTCGTTTGAAATATTGCCTCTTCCGGAGTGGCAAGGGGAAGAGTAAGGATTATTCATCATTATGCTTCTGAATCAGCAAAATATATGGAAGATGGAGATATTCTCGTGACGAGCATGACTCGTCCAGAGTTTGTTCCGCTTATGCGAAAAGCCTGAGCGATCGTCACGAACGAGGGTTGAATCAGCTGCCATGCAGCGATCGTCTCACGAGAACTCAAAAAGCCATGTATCATTGGTACTAAAATAGCAACACAAGTTCTGAAAGACTGAGATTTTGTCGAGGTAGATGCGGATAATGGCGTGGTGAGGATTTTAGAGAAACAAGAGATATACCTCTGACATTACTGACAATACCAAAAGTGTTTCCAGTGGAAATGAGGAGGGTTACCTTTCCTGATTTCTGATATTTTCATGGGACATTATAAGACCCTAAAATGTTTGATTGTTTGTTCTGAAGGCACTTGGATTAATTTTCTTCCGAAAACAGTGATTGAAACTACTTTAAGCGAAGGCTTGGCTATGATTTGAGATGTGACGAAATTCGATAATTATCGACGGGATTTTGATGAATATAAAAAAGAATGTTTATGATTTTTCGAAAATCTCGTCGCACAAGATGGTATAAAAAAATGAGATATTGAAAATATGTTTATATACCTTCAGAGATTCTTTTATTTTTATTCTCAAACCGAGTTTTTCTATACAGACAGAGCATACGAACACTCTTTTCATAATACGGTCATAAGTGAAAATCTAGGTCGATTTGATGAAATAAAAAATTGATGAAGACTTTTTTTGAATAAATGCTTTTTATGACAGGAAAGCTATCTGGAAGAAATATTGAGAAGAATATCAGTCGTATCTTCAGTGGATATCGATGATCTGCGATATTATAGTATCCGAGAGATTTTAAGACTTGTCGAAAATAAGAAAGATATTGTCCTAAAAGAGAAAACTCTAGAAAGAAAACAAGCTTACATAATCCAACCAACCGATGATGATCTTCTTTTTTCGGAAGGTATCGTCGCTGAGAATATGGTAAAGAATTTCTTGGATGAATCGTTAGATTCTCATATAACTATGATTCGATGAACAACTGCGAATAAAGGGTGTGTGCGATGAAAAGTGAAGATACTTGAGGCAAGTTTTCAGGAGTTTGATAAGATTCCAGAAATGATCGATTCGATGGAACAATGAGATATTTTGGTGGCCGATACCACTTCTCCCGAACTTATCGTTGCTTGTCATAAAGCGAGTGCTATCGTCACGAATCAAGGATGACTCATGTCACATGCGGCGATTGTCGCGCGAGAATTAGGTATTCCATGTATCGTAGGAACAGGTAATGCTACTATCATTCTCAAAGACGGAGATCTTGTCGAAGTGGATGCGGATAATGGGGTGGTGAGGATACTGGAAAAAGCTGAAAAGAAGGATATTACAAAAGAAATTCTCGAAACAAAATGGTCTCATCTTGGGAAATGGATTGAGCCAGCACTTGCAGCCGAAGTATGGCTAGAATATGGAAAAGTGGCCCAGCAATTTTTTGTCGAAAAACTTGATAATAAGATCCTTTATTTGAACGGAGACTTCTTCTTGTCCGAACATGATTCTGAAATCTATAAATCAGAAGGATATGAAGCGGCCAAGAATTTAAACAAAGACTTTTTCCAAAAAATCTACTCTACTGTGGAGAACGTTTCGAACACTGTCTCTGATCAAGTAAAACATATATCTTCAGTGGTAGAATACCTTGAAATATATAAACAACTCACGGGAGTGTGGATGTCACTTAATAATATCGCAGTAGGTGTAGAAAAATACGTACAAGAAACAAATCCAGATGCTTTTGCACTCTCGAAAGGGTATGTTGACTCAAAACCATGGACACTCCAACAGATCGAAGAAATGCAGAATCTACAGGAAAAAATAGAAAAAAATATCGGGAAAAAACTCGAAAAATCAAGCGAAATTCCACAGGAATTTCTATTCGAGACACAGGAACATGTCAGAAAATATGAATGGATTGGTACGCATCATTTTACGATCGGTCAGCTCACGATCGAGAATCTTGTCGATCGAATGCAACAAACCCCTAAAAAAGATTCTGTCGATCAAAGTCATATAACAGATGCAAAAACTCAGTACCTTTTATGGCTTCTCGATCTTATGTGATATGTGAGATTCAAAGCAGCGGAGACAAGTGGGCATGCAACATACCATCTTCGAGATCATCTTCAACAAATCGCTGAAGAAAAGGATCTCTGATATGATGATATTGTTGAACATACCATTTCAGAAATCGCTTCCTGATCTCTATCAAAAGAAATCACAGAAGAGAGAAAGAAAAATACAGGATTTTATTATGGTGATAGAGAATATCAATTAACTCCAGAACAGATTAATGCCTGTTTGAAAGAACTCATAAAAATAGAAGAAGTCGAGAATGATGAGATACGAGGATTAGTGGCACATAAAGGTAAAGTGCAAGGCAAAGTAAAAATTGTTACCCATAAGAGTCAGATGGAAGGATTCGAAGATGGGATGATTCTTGTGGCTCATGAGACGACGCCTGATGTCATTTTCGCGATGCAAAAATCAGCCGCTATCGTGACAGATTTTGGTGGACTCACCTCGCATGCGGCTATTATTGCAAGAGAATTAAAAAAACCATGTATTGTTGGTACCTGAAACTGTACAAAGCTTCTGAAAGACGGAGATCTTGTCGAAGTGGATGCAGATAATGGGGTAGTGAGGATTTTGACAAAATAAGAGAAAAATGGTATTTTATGGTAGTGATTTATTATTTGATTATAAAAATTTATGCATCCTAGTGTTTTGCCAACAAGCTTAGAGTGAGGATTGAATATACAAGACAAAAATCCAGCTTCGATCAGATTGGAATTTTTTCGACATAGCAAGAAGACACCTTCTCAAGAATGACAGGATGATTATCGTGATGTACGACTTACGGAAGAGGGGCGTGTTATGGCTCGAGAATCGGGGAAAAAACGGAAAATTAATCGACACCAGGCTCTCGGATTTTCGTCCGGAAGAGATCGGGCCGAGGAGACGGTATGGCAACAACTATACTCTTCCGAGTATGATCTAACGAATCTTACACTTGATGATATTCGGGAAACAGTAGATAGTATTTTGAAATATTGAAGTCGCGTAGGAGTAGATAAAAAACTCGATTTCTTTCTAGAATGACAGATATTGGAAAGATGATTACCACGATATACTAATTCAAAAGATTTTCTTTCGTTTCTTCTTGAAGAAAGTGATGATATTATCACTGAAACTCAAGAAAAGGATACTTCCTATTCTCGAGCTGCGGCAAATATTGCTATGATTATCAAGAAATATATAAAGATACTTCCACGTTGGCAACGCCTACGGAATGAGAAGTCTGATAAATATCCAGAAGAAGAACTACAACGATTATTTGGTTCTCATGGTGGATATGTAGAATGTTTTTTACTTAAAGTGATAGAGAAAAAATACTGAAAAAAATTTGTCATGGATTTTATAAAGAGTCATACGAATGGAAATGATTTTTCTTTTAATGAGGGATATAGCATACAAATCACGGGTGAGGAAATTATTCTTGTATACAAGGATTTAAGTTTTAGCGTGACTCGGGCTCAAATTGATGAAATTATTCATGAAGGAGAATCTTTCTAGAAATAAAAAGAGGCCAGTAGGTAAGTTGATGGTCTTTTTCTTAAAATCATTTGCATTTCCAGCTTTTTCTGTTAATCTCTCGTTTGTATGAGTCGAAAGATTTTTTCGTAAGATTCTTACATTTTCTATTTTTTCATTTTCTTTTTTATGAAGGGTGTAGTTAAGATGAAGAAAGTCGAGAGCGGCTTTGGATTCGTCACTCCTTTAGTTGCTGAAGGTCAAAAAGCAACAGATGTATTCTTTCATTTCTCTAAAGTAGAGGGTGGAGATCCAGCTTTCAAGGCTCTTGAAATCGGTCAAGAAGTTGAATTCGAGACTGAGCAAGGAAACAAAGGTCCACAAGCTAAGTTTGTACGACCTCTCTTCGCTGACGATATGGCAGCATAATTTCCCACAGGAAATCAAAAAAAGCACTCTGAGTAATCAGAGTGCTTTTCAGTTTGTGCTCAAGTCATCCTGGAGCGTGGAATACGTCATCCTCGGGCTTGACCCGGGGATCCATCATCGGGATACCACGATTGTTCTTTGTTATATTGTTAAAGGAGGACTAATTTTATATGGATCCCGGATCTACGCTATCGCTGCGTCCGGGATGGCGTACTGGAGATTCAGAATGACATTTTTATCCAAGTCGTTCTTCCACTTTCTGCCAATTCACGATTTCCCAGAATTTCTCGACGTATTCTGCTCGTCTGTTCTGATAATCGAGATAATACGCATGTTCCCAGACATCACAAGTGAGAAGCGGAATATTCTCGTCAGTAATTGGACAGCCAGCGTTTGAAGTTGAGACAATTTTTAGTTCACCAGTCGGAGTCTTGATAAGCCAAGCCCAGCCAGATCAGAAAGTTTTTATCGCAGTTTCAGAAAATTGTTTTTTAAATGCTTCAAGAGAGCCAAAAGTAGCAGAAAGGAGCTCTGTGAGTTTTTTTGAAGGATTGCTTGATTCAGGTGTGATTAGATTCTCCCAATAAAATGAATGATTCCAGATTTGAGCGGCGTTATTAAAGATCGGACCCGAAGCTTTTTTTATAATTTCTTCGAGTGAAAGATTTTCATATTCCGTACCGGGAATGAGATTATTGAGATTATTTACGTAGGTTCTGTGGTGTTTATCATAGTGGATTTCGACCGTTCGAGCTTCGATGATCGGCTCGAGGTCGGTATATCCGAAGGGAAGATTCGGGAGAGTAAACATAAGAATTAAGGATTAGGAATTAAGAATGAAGAAGGGATTGGATTTTGGTGAGAGGAAATAAACGAAAAAAAGAGAGATACCACAAAAAGTGGTAGTGGCATTATACCGAGAAATGAAAGGGGACAAAAATTGATTTGTAAAAACGGGCTTTTTGCTTACAATTTCCCTACATTATTCTGTGATATATGAACGAAATGTTTAAATTTTCTAAGGTTGCCGTCGCGACGATATTACTTACTGTTTCGCTCCTCGCATCTTGTGCTCGAGAATCTGTGGTGACAAAAGATATCGAAAGTCCGTTTTATGGAAGCAAAAATTCCAAAGCGCAGATAGAAATTTTTAGTGATTTTCAGTGTCCCGCTTGTATTGTTTTCCACGAAAAACTCGGGAAAAAACTCGAATCGGATTATGTGAAAACTGGAAAAATCGGCTATACCTTTAAAAACTTTCCACTTCCTTTTCATAAAAATGCACCAGATGATGCACTTGCAGGAATGTGTGCTCATGCTCAAGGAAAATTCCTAGAATTTGCTGATAAGATGTATGCTCTCGAAAAAGAAAAGAATGGTCTAAATGTAGATGATTCTGAGCGAATTAATATCGCGAAAAATCTTAGTTTAGATACAGCAAAATTTACTACCTGTATGACAGAAGGGCATTACATCAATAAGGTCGCTTCCGATGCTCTTGAAGCTCAAAATAGAGGCGTAGAATGAACTCCGACTGTATTTTTGAATGGAAAAAGGATGAGTTTTGAAACAGAAGAACAATTTTTTGGAATGATAGAAGCAACGTTGAAGTAGTAGGAAATCTGTCATTCCGGAATTTTCTGGATATAATAGACTTCCGAAGTTATAAAACTTTTTCCAGAAAATATCTGGAATCTTCAGATTATTTTTCAATTTATAGAAAAAATATTTCTAAGACATCTGGACTAGTCGGAAGATCCTGAATATTTTTCTCTGAATTATATACCTCTTCGATAGATATTTGCTTCGAAAAATTCCAGGATGACAGTCATTTATATCTTTAATCATCATTTTTATGAAAAAACTTTGGGTAATTCTTATTCTCTGTGTGGTAGCATTTGCGAATGCATTCTATCTCACGAGTAAGGCATATGAATTAAAAAATCAGCAACAAGAACAAGGAGTGAAATTCGACTCATTTTGTGATATCAATAAATCTTTCGCTTGCTCTCCTGTGCTTTTGAGTCCATATGCGCAATTCTTTGGTTTTCCATTCCCAGCAGTAGCGATGGTAGTGTATCCGATTCTCGCACTTATTGCGATTCTTGGGCTTACTTGAGTGTTCTCTCGAGCTTATCCGACACTTGCGGTTCTCGCTTTAATGGGGGCAAGTATGAACGGTTACTATATTTATCAGGAAGCGGTGAATATCTGAGCATTTTGTCCACTGTGTCTGTTTTGCACAGCAATTATTCTAACTATATTCATTCTTGCGCTCATTGGTTGGAAAGAAAAAAAGACGCTCGCTTAATATAAGCGAACAACTGATTTATACAAATCGTGTCTTGACATTATAAAATAAATAAATGTCCGACACGATTTTTTGTATTCTAAGGGAAATAGTATGGTGCGTTTATAGTTCTTTGCATTGGCAAAGTTGACTTTTATGTATTTTCGAATATAAATCTCGGTATTAGTCACAAAAGATTGACAATAATAAAAAAGATTATTAAAAATAAAAATAAAAACGAATAGAGCCTTATTGTCTATCGTTTTTATGATGAATAAAAAATATATAAAATCACCAAAACACTTCCTAATACGAATAAAACGTATGATGGTTTGGGTGCTTATTTTATGTTTTTTTTCAGAATATACAGTACCAAATACCGTATTTGCCTCTTCGGATATTACCATAGACTCTTTACTTCTGAACTGAGTGGCTTCGACTCTTGCGATTAATCCATGAGACGGTTTCAAAATATCCGTGAATGGAAAAAATAATGGACCCGATGCGGTAACCTCAGTATTTGGGACTATCAGTTTCAGTGATAATTCCGCTTTTACGTATCTCGGAAATCTCAATACCTATATCGGTTTTTCTCAAACCAATAGTCCAGTAGCAGTTTCTGATTATTCAGTTTCCACCGGACTCTCGACTCAGATTACGAATGCGACACGCACGAGCGTGAACGCTGGCGAAAAGCCAAAAATCGCCGGAACCGCTGCCCAGAATTTTACCGTCTCAAGTACAGGAAGTACTTATCAATATACAGTCAATGGAGCGATCACTGGTCTCGATGCTACAGCCGCTTCCGTGACTTCTCCCAGTGCACAACAAAGCATTTATGTGAATGTTAAGCCGCACGTTTTGGATTACTATTTCGAAAAAGCGGATAGCTCGACTACTACGAATCAAATTCAATGAGCTCAAGCAGAAGCAATCAATCTCGTCGTAAAAGTAAAGGACTATAATGGTTGTACAAACATTGACGGAGGTGTGGTTACGGCGGATCTTTCGCCACTCTGACTTGCTTCTTCCGAGCCGCTCACCTATGTGAGCTGTGATGCCGATGGAAAAACAGCGACATTTAAAAAAACGGGAATCACGACTCTTGCTCCTCTCGGTGACAAAGCTTTCTCGTCCGGTTATTTTTCCGTGAAAGATGAGGATAATAATTCAAACGACCCAAACAATTCTTACTTCTGAGGTGAAGATAAAAAAATACAGATCATCCTTACGGTAGTACCTCCGGCAGCTCCGACCGTTACGGTTGGTTCGATTTCTGAAGCTTTTATCGGATGACCTTCAAAAACTTCCACGACTATTGCTTTTTCTGGATCGCAAAATGGAGAGATGAAAGTAGTGGCAAATGGCGATGGAAACTGTGCGAGCGGAACGATTTTGCGTGATTGGACAGGAAGTGGAAGTTACGTCGCATACTCAGCGACCAGCGTTACAGTGCTTGCTTCTACGCTTCTCGATGGAGTAAATGTTCTCACGATATGTTCTCGTAATTCCGGAGGAAGTATCGGTTCTGCGACTACAAATATTACAAAAGATAATCTTGCACCAGTTTTGTCGAGTTTTACCATCTCTCCGGCAAGTGTCATCACGAACGATTCGAACGTTTCTTATAAATGTAGTGAAGATGGTATATATCAAGTAGAACTGTGAGGAAGTGGAACTCTCGGTGCTGGTACCTTCGTCGGTTCTGGTTCTGCGACTGCGAATTCTACTGTTTCTCAATCAATCCTCAATACTTCACTTGTGAATGGAACCAATCCTCTCTCTGTGTATTGTATCGACAAGGCTTCAAATGTAGTAAGCTCTACAGGTTCTATCAATAAAACTCCACCAACGCCAAGTATGGCTGGTCAGATCGGAACATTTATCGATGGAGATATAGATTATGATGGACTCGATGGAAGAGACCTCTCACTTACCTGGAATACGGGAGCGGTAGCGGGTTTTGATTACTTTGAATCCTACCGAATCTACGTACTTCCAGCAGCAACTGCTTTTAATTCGGCAGCTCAAACATATGCAGCGATCGTAACAAATAAAAATACGAATTCTTGGACCTGAACTACAGCGATCATGAGAGATTCAGCTGGTGCGCTTCTTACTTCCGGAGGTTCTTACAAAGCATGTATCGCGATTATGGGAACGAGCTGACTTCTTGGAACCGAAGCTTGTTCGAGTCCAGCGGTCCTTACTGCAGATACCGTAAGCCACCCGAATGTTCTCTCTGCACGATTCACTTCAGATGCGAATCTTGAACTTACGACCGACGCGACGCTCGATACGAATGTCCTAAATCATAGTGGATCACTCGTAACATACCATATTGGTGTGACTACCTATACTGGAGCTTCTGTGACTTCCGTTAATGGCAAAAAACTCAATATCAACATTTCATCGCTTGGTTCTACATCAGCTACCGGCACGAGTCTTGTTGTTGCTACTGGTGCGATTCGTGCGAACGGATGAGGATTTAATAATATGATTTCAGGTGTGAATATCTCGGATGCTCAGGCTCCGGTTATTTCCGCTTTTTCAAAAACAACAGCTGCCCAATACGGCTCTTTTTACAAAGGAAATATTTCTTTGAATTTTTCTTTTTCGGAAGCAATGTCTGGAGGAGGAGATACTCGCGTAGCGTTTACTCGAACCAGCGGAACTGCCGACATGACCGTGCATCTATCGAATCTGACGGCTGCAAGCGATCTCGTAGCTGGAGCACATACGAAAGTAATCGATCTAAATACTCTCGGACTCGTCTCAGGAACTCAATATCAGATTCAAATTCTCGGAAAAGATATTGCTGGAAACGGAGTGAATTCTTCCACGATCTCAGGGATCGGATATGATAATAATGGTCCGACCACACCAACTTTGGTTACTAATGGTCTCTTTTCTACGCTTACTCCGACACTTTCTTGGCTCGCATGTACGGATGATGGAGGAAATGGATCAGGAATAGGGAAATACATTCTTCATATCTATTCTGGAAATGTCTGCAGTGCTGGAAATATCCAAACCTACAGTGCGATTTCTCCAGCATCTGTTTCTCAGATACTCACAACACTTCCGACGAATCAAGCGAATTATTCTTGGGATTTGACCGCGATCGATAATATGGGGAATACCGGTTCTACTGCTACGTGTGGAGCTTTTCGGGTAGATACCACTGTTCCGGTTATTTCGAGCCAAAGAGTCTATAATCAGACGTTAAGTTCAGCAATTTACGCTCGTGATTCCGACGCGCTTCAGGTAACTGCTACCATCGCGAATACTGATGCAAGCCATATCTGGCTTGATGCTACTGCTCTTACCGGAGATGCTGTGTATAATCACGTTTCTTGTGCAGCTCCGACTGGATGAATATTTTGTACCTACAGTGCAAATACTGTTACTTATACGTTTTTAGCTGGTTTTGCCGCTTCGACCGGAAACGGAGTTCGTCAGGTAGTTTTTTCTGCTCAAAATATCTCAGGAGGAAATGATCAAAGTGCTATTGCTTCGATTACTACTGATAATACCGCACCAGCAATCGCAGGAGGTTCACTCCAAAGTCCAAATGGTGGAGAAACATGGAGTGGAACTACTAAGTCTATTACTTGGAATACGGCAGGAATTACTGATGCTATCGGAATCAAAGATATAGTTCTCGAATACTCTGTCGGAGGTGGAAGCTGGAATACTCTCGCGACCGTGCCAAATAACGGATCATATACTTGGAATATTGCTGCACTTGCTGATAGAAATGATTACAAAGTACGAATTACAGCTGAAGATTTTGTCGGACATCAGACTTCTCTTGCGAGCGCTTCGAATTTTCTCATAGACAAAACCGTTCCGGCTATTACCGCAGGAACTCTTACAGTTCCAAACACTCGAAATATTTATGCTGGAGGTCAGGTTCTCGCGATTTCTTGGAATACTTCTGGAATTAATGATTCTGTCAGTCTTGTTGCTAATCCTATCGCACTCGAATATTCTACTGATACTGGTGCGACTTGGGTTTCTATAGCTTCAAATCTTCCAAATTCTGGTTCTTATAATTGGACCGTCCCAACCCTGAATGTTGAGTCAGTTCTCGTTCGATTGACTGCTCGAGATATTCCTGGAAATATTGCTACGATCACATCTTCTGCAGCGAGCATTATCGATTCGCTCGCTCCAGCTCAGGCTATTTCCTATGCAGGGTCTGGATGAAATACGGTTCCAAGTGCCAGAAAAATTAATTCAAGCGGACTTGATCTTTCACTTTCTTCGATTGACGCTCACTTAGCGACTGTAGTCTATCAGTTTACGAATACTTCAGACAATCTTTTCTGGAATACAACTTCCATCGGATGGACGAGTTCGAATACTTGGAATACACTTTGTAGTGATGGACAAATTCTTGGTACGAACGGAGCTTGCTCGAATATCAGCACTATCATAGCTCCGACGATTGTTGATGGAAAAAACTATACGCTCGTGATTCGATCGACAGACGAAGCTGGAAATATAACAACTTCAATCACTCACAACTACATTGGTGATACAATGGCTCCAGTACTGAGTGTGAATCCAAGTGGTGCGACTTATCTTTCTGGTAGTATCGTCTTTACGGGAAGTGCCAGTGATACAGGATCACTCGTGAGTTCTGTAAAAGTTCAAATCCAAAAAGGTTCGGAGTTTTGGGATGGAGTCGCTTGGGTGGCGACTGCTCAGTCACTTATGGTTGCGACCTCAGATAGTTACGCGAATTGGAACTATGTATTCACTCCACCGCTCGCTGATGTAGATGGTCAGAGTTATACAGCGACTTTTACAGCATATGATAATGCTTATAAAATAAACAATACCGCAAGTCTTGTTCGAACCGTAACAAAAGATGTTGTCGGACCAACAATCACTTCGCCAGTATTCACATTCTCGACGGTAGGTATCTATAAAGGAAATACGACATTTATTGTTACCTGGGATACGAATGCGATTACCACGACCGGTGCCGCACTTGCTGCCAATCCGATTACACTGGCATATAATTTTACCGGATCCGTCGTAACTCTTGCTACTGATCTTCCAAATTCCGGTTCGTATTCTTTCTCTCTTCCGATCGTCGATACGACCACTGCAAAAATGATCATCTCGGCCGTCGATACACTAGGAAACAGTTCTTCTTCCGTCGTTTCTTCGAATTTCACGATTGATAGTATTCCACCGAGCGTACAGGCCGTTCAGACGCTCGATCAGGCAGCCTCTGGAAAGATCGATGGACTTCTCGTACATTTTTCAGAAAAAGTTCAAAACATCAATTCCACAGCATTTAGTATAGCTGGTTCTGTCATTACCGGTTGGTCATGGGGATGAGTCGTCGCAAATCAAGATACGATCGTTCTGAGTTTCGCGGCTACCGGCACTACAGCTTCTACGCCGACCTTGAACTATACCGCTTCCGGAGCATCTGATATCGCTGGAAATAATCTCATCGTAGGATCACTTGCGGCGACTGATGGAGCTGGTTCACGCTTCACTGGTCTAGAAATATATGATCAAAATCAGAATGGTAAATTTGATCAAATTCAGGTACACTTCTCAGAAAATCTTGCTGCTTCTTCTACGCTCACTGGATGGACTTTTTCTTCTGGTCTTCCAGGAATCAGTCTCGCCTCTGCGAATGTCTCTGGAAATACTATTAATCTTGTATTAAATGAAGGAACGACCATCGATACTGATTCTGTCGGAAGTCTCCTTTCTCTTATAAATACCATTTATACTGATTCAAATAGTAATCTTGCAGGATGATTCTCAAATCAAATATTAGTCGATAAAGCGGCACCGATTCCTGTCTCTAGTGTCACTCAAGATATTAATGCAAATAATAAGATCGATCATATCATGGGAACTTTTTCAGAGAGTCTTACTGGTTCGACCACTGGCTGGACGATCGCGAATCTCGCGACTGGAAGCATTCTCGGATCGACCACTCTTTCAGGAAATCAGATAATCTTTACGGTGAATGAGACAACTCTTCCGACTGATAGTGGACAGATTCCTACGATTGCATACACTCCAGGAACTCTTGGAGATATCGCAGGAAATACAGTTGCAGTAATTACTACAAAAAATGTTACCGATGGAATCGCACCGCAAGTTACTTCTCGTACGACTCGCGATCTTGATGGAAATGGAAAAATCGATGCGATCACACTTTCATTTGCTGAAAATATAAATGATAACATGACTGGACTGAATCTCTCAGTCTCTGGATATACCGTCTCCGGTTATAATACGACTTGTAATGGAAGTACCGCAAACGATAATCGACTCTGTGTTCTCGTAGATGAAGGAATGCTTCCGGATTCTGCCAGCACGCCAGCAGTTCAGATTCTTACGAATACTTCTCTCTGAGATGTAGCGGGTAATCTCTTACCGATCGATGCGACTGGAGTAGCCGCGACCGATGCAGTCGGACCGGTTATTACCTCTGCTCGATATGATGCCGGAGCAGCGGGAATTACCGATGACAAACTCTATCTGACATTTTCTGAATCTCTCAGTGGAGCGACGATTGATGTGAATCCGAGCCTAGATTTTGTTCTCGCAAATGGAGGTTCATTTGGTTCGAATTCCACTCTCGTTATTACTTCTCCGACAACGGTAACTATTACTCTTGGATCTGATGCGACAGCACTGACTCCAGGTACCTCCGAGATTGGAATCATCGCAGGATTTATTACTGATATGCTCGGAAATATCGCTCCGACTCCCGGATCAGCGAATATGATCGTAACTTCGCCAACTATTATTATCAATGAGGTGATGTGGTCAGGAACTGGATCGAATTCATACCAATACATCGAACTTCGTAATCCAGGAACTTCACCAGTAAATCTTACTGGATGGAAACTGAAAAATGCGGGTGGAAATGGAACAACACTTATTATTCCATCATCGACTATCGGTGCAAACGGATACTATCTAATCGCTAACAGTTCAGCGATTACTGGACCATTAAGTGTTACACCGGACTACGTGAATTCTTCACTCAATCTTAGTCCGACTGGTCAGAATGCAGTTGTCTTGATGAATGGAAATCAGACGATCGATGATGTAGTTGCGAATCCTTGGCCAGTAGGAGATAATATTCTTCCAGCTTCCATGGAACGAAATATCGCTCCAGGAGACGGTCAAAATGCTTTGAATTGGCATATTGCAAGTGCTGCTATTGGTTTTGATAATGGATTGACTGCTCTTGGTACGCCAGGATCTGCGAATATCCTCGATGGAATCGCACCGACTATTACGAACGCGAACATCCTCGATAATACGCTTTTCCCATCTGGAACCGGAATCACACTCGATTATACCTATACCGATAATGTCGCAGTGAATCCTCTAAGCGCTTCATTTACAATCAGTAAATGGAATGGAACTTCTTATACGGATGTAACAAATTCAAGTGTAAGCTCTTCTGGAACGACAGGAACGGGAGCAAATTATGCATTCAATGCGCTCCCATTCGGAAAATATCAATCCGTACTTCAGATCGCTGATACTTCTGGAAATCCAACTACAAAAACAACCATTTTCTTTGTCGACCAGCTCGAATTCTCGGTCAGCACAGGATCAGTGAATATTTGAACTATAAATCCAACGACGGTCACATACGCGCCAGATGTGATTGTTACCGTAAAGACACTCGGAGCAGGTTTTGACCTGACTCTCTGAGGTAGTGGCGTCATGAATGCAGGCATCAATACACTCCCTAGCTGGAGTGGTGTGACTGGAGGTTGATTCGGATTCGACTATAGCGAATCCGGCTCGGGCTGAAGTATTCCTTTCGCGGGAACACCTCAACCGATCAATCCTACCACTCTCGCCACGTACGCGACTGGAAGTATCGATGCAAACGGTCTCCAGAAAACCTTTACTTATACGGTTCGATATGGAGCAAAAATAGTAGGACCACAGGCTGCAGGAAACTATGCAGCGAATACACTCTTCGGAGTGACGGCAAACTACTAATCTTGCTATCGTAGAAAAACGAAAATACTGGTTTTTGGTCATCAAGACAAGGAAAGTCAAGAGAAGCGAAGTTGACTTTTCTCGGGAAAGGTGATAATAAGATATGTTCTACTGATAATTCGGTTTTCGAGACCATCGAACTTACTCAGCGAAAACAAATATAAAAGCGTTTATTCTTCACCATCACGAAAATCGTGATACTAGAATACACAATGCGCGCGTTTTGTATCAGAATTACCTTTATATATTAATTTTTATTTTTATGAAAACTCTTCATAAAGTCGTAGCGGTCGCAAGTCTTCTCGCTATCACTGCTGGATCAGTGGCATACGCTGCTACTGCTATCACTCCGACAGGTTCTCCTGCTGATGTCACTGTAACTGCTTCCGTTGCTCCATATTTGACACTTAGTTTAAGTTCTACAGGTGTTGATATGGGTGTTCTTAGTACTGCTGGAACAACTGTCGCAACAAATGCCACTACAGTAACAGCTGATAGTAATGGAACAGATTATGCCGTTTCTTATACTATTAATGGTATTAATGCAGCTCTTACAAGCGATGTGTTAGCTATTACTGGAAACCCAGGAAATGCTTCTGCTGCTCAGATTGGTTTCTCTCTTGCCTCTAATGGAGCAGGTGCTGCATGAGCAAAAGTAATTGATATCACTTCATTTAAAGCAACTCCTACAGCTGCACAGATTACTTATACAGCTCAAACTGCTGCAGGTCACCAAGCTGGTGCTTACGGTGCTACTGTTTCATATACAGCTACCGGTAACTTCTAATTAGTTTTTCCCTTTCCAAACCCTTCCCCTTTCTATTTTCAGGAAGAGGAAGAGAATTTGGGAGGAGAGAGGTGAGAAGTTTATCTTCTCGTTTCTCAATCTCTCAGTTTCTAGAGTCTCTGTTATTCTCCTATACTATTTTTTCACCACTTCATCCATGAAGTCGATATCACACGCTCTTCTTTGAGTTTCTCTTTTTTTCCTCTCCGTTACGAGCATCTTCGCTGCCGGAGGACTCACTATCTCTCCTCTGAAGTTCGAGATGACAGCTACTCCAGGATCTTCTCAGTCGGATGTCATAAAAGTCACTAATAATACCGACGGACCAATCACTCTCTATTCTTCGAAGGAAGATTTTGTCGCGGGTGATGAGACCGGTCGACCAAAATTCGTCGCAAGCAAAGATCAAACCAGTGAGACCTACAGTCTCGCAAACTGGATCAAAATCGAAAATGAAAATGTGACACTCGCAAAGGGTGAGACACGAGAAGTTCGTTTCACTGTTTCGGCTCCTACTGGTGCTGAACCAGGAGGTCACTACGGTGCAGTTTTCTTCTCACCAGGTGTGGCAGGTCAGTCTCAAGTAGCGATCGTTCAGCGACTCGGAGTCCTTCTCCTCGTGAATGTTCCCGGGAATATCGAAGTGCGAGGCGAGATGACGAAGTTCTCAGTCGGTACGAAAGAAAAAGAAGTTTTTTCAGAAGCATCAAGTTTTGATAGTTTTCCGATCATTCTTCAGACTCAGTTCGAGAATGCGGGAAATATTCATTTGAAGCCACTTGGAAAAATCGAACTCGTAGATGAAAATGGTGAAATTCTTAAAAATGTAGGAAAAGAATCAATCATCAACGAAAAATGAGCGTTTATGGGAGAAAAGATGGTAGATTATCTTCCGATAAATGACACATTTGGTAATGTTCTCCCAAAAAGTAAGCGAACATTCGATTCTCTTTGGCAAGGTTTCGGATATCAAGAACTCCAGGCAGACGGTACGAAACTCGTAAAGTTCAAAGATCTGACTCAATATTACGCAGACAAAACAAAACAAACCTATCTTCAATTCTGGCAATCAGTCCATATGCGAAGTGTAGACAAGAAAATCACCGCAAATCTCTCACTCTCATACGAAGGAAAAGATAAAGAAAAAAAGGATTTCAAAGATACGAAAGTATTCAGTGTACAATACGATGAACAATATGTCGGAGTAAATTATTGGATGGTCATCATCGTTCTGCTTATTGTCGGATGACTCTTCTATTACCAGATAGTTCTCGTTCCAAAATCTCGAGAGAAACTTAAAAAACAACTTCTTGATGAGATGTGAAAGAAATAAAATATTTGTCATTCCGAATGGAGCGGAGCGCAATGAAGAATCCCTTGTAGATGATTTGTGTGTAAGGGATTCTTCGTTTCACTCAGGATGACAAACCTAAGGTTTTACCCAATAATTTTTTGGGAAATATGAAAAAAACTCACATATTTATACTTGTTATTTCTTTGATAGTCTTTGTTTCGTGAGGTTTTATGATATACCTCCGAGCCTCTCAGACAGTCACGGTTTCCGCTATCGTACTCAGTGTAAATAATCCACCGGTCGTTCTGAATGTATCACCAAGTAACTCGACGATATCAGTGCAACGAGGTAAAAGTAAGGTTATTTCTTTACAGCTTCGTGATATAGAGGGAGATATTATTAATTACACCATCAATCCACCATATGGATCAGTCACTCCAATCAGTGGAACAATTAATGATCCGACGAATCTTATCGCTGGAACGGCATATCTTACATTTACCTATCTTGCGCCAGCGACTCCACCAAGCGGAATTTTTAATGTAGTCGTCACATTAAATGACGGACCAAATCTCACCACAAAGAATATTCCAATATTCGTATTTTAATCTTCATGAGGAAACAATATATCTACCTCTGAGGAATATTTGTCGTCGCGGTATTATCGATAGTCTTTTTTATGAAGGATCAAGAATATTTTTCTCCATTGAAAACTTCGGATATTCAGCGTGAGACATACACTCGAAATATTACTTGGGATACGGATTATCGCACAGATACGCCTTACAATAAAGGAGAACAGATTGAAAAAGTATATGTTTTAAAAAATCAGTGATGAAAACCAGTAAATATCAGTATTAAAAGAGAAATGTTTGATTATGATATAGAGAATTCTACCATAATCGTAAACGATAGCACAGGGGTGATAAATTCCATAATTGTCCAACCTGAGGGTGCAGTAGTGATCACAGTTCAATGAATTTCAAAACAATCGTCCACACTCGAAGCGACTCAAAAAATAGTTAATCCTCAATTTGAAGTTCTGGAATCCAGTACAGGATTAATCTCTTGAAATACACAAGAAAAAGAGCAAACTTGAGCCTCTCTACCGATACAGGAGGAAAATCAGAAAGTAACTATTAGTACTATCTCGCAGAACATCTTTTACTCGAACATAGATAATGCTTTGCAAATCAATGTTTCCTATGGAAAAAATGTGGAATCGGTGCTCATAGGAGAAAAATCATTCGTGCCAGTCATAACAGAAAATAAGATCTATGTGAATATTGAGAAAAAAACATTTTCAGCAGGGAAGTATTTTCTCGCTCTCGTTCTGAAGAATGGAGAAATAATAACAGCAAAAGATGATATCATCTTCCAATTGCCAATAAACAAAATAAATATCGTCAATATTACTCCAGATAGAATAAAAAATGATTCAGCTCGTTTTATCGTCATTCAGTGAAACGGTCTCAAAAATGTCGTTTCGGTTCAGCTGAGTAATAATGTGATTTTAACGCGAACGGATTTTGTCCCGATAAATGACTCTGTAATGTGAGTAAAGATTCCAGAAAAACTTGAGCCAGGCATATATCATCTCAGTATTATGGACCTGACAAATATCTATGAGATAAGCGATCAAACTTTTACAATATACTAATATTTCCTTATCTTTTTTATTTATGAGAACTATTAGAAAAAGTTTAAGTATTTTCATAACACTTTTGTTGTTATGAAATACTGTTTGATCAGCTTTTGCAGCGTTGACGCCACCTGCATTGCTTGCTTCTTCGAATTTTACGATTAACTGATCTTCTAATACCTGATCAGTGGCGGCAAATTCCTGACAGACGGTTGATTTTCAACTTGGAATTTTTACATTAACAGGAGCATCTTCAGAAAGTTTTACCGTAACACTAAATTTGCCAGCTGGATTGTCTTACAGTGGTTCATCTACCACTTTCTCAGATTGTCCAAATACGGTCGTGACAGAAAGTACAGCCACAAAGTTTGAGTTTACATTTTCTGGTGCGGATATTTGATGAGGTGAAACTTGTAGTGTGATTATGGATGCAAATTATTTAACTGACGGAAACTGATCGGGAACATCGGATATCATCTATACAATATCCGACAGTCAATGATGAATTCAAGCTGATAATTGATCTAATTATCAACAAAAAGTAAATTTTACATTCACTACTGATAAAACTCTCAATAATGCTGTCACAAAAGATAGAAATAGTAATGGTTCAGTAGATTGAATTGATCTAACTTTCAGTAATGATTTTGTAAATGCGGATTTTGATACTTCAAAACTTTCTGTCGGATCACTGACAAGCGGTTCTGGATTGACTGCTTCAGGAGATACGACCGCAGGAGTTTTACAGGTGAATTTCGCTGAATGAGCCCTTGGAGTGGGTACGAATTTAACTCCTATGGTTTCGATGCTTGCATTTACATGATTTGTAGCAAAAAGTGCTTTTGCAGCGAGTGATGGGGCGAAGCCAATTCTGAAAACAATCATGACAGGTGTCGAGACAAAAGATATCACGAGCATAAGTACTGCTTCGATGTACATCGATGATGATCTCGAATTCCAACTTTCTGAGTCTATGGATGCGGCGACACTTACTTGAAGTTTTTTCTTTACGGATAGTATTGGCGTTACGGTAGGCGGAGATGTAAGTGTGGGGAATTCCGACAAAAGTCTCTTCTTTTCTCCTACCGCACCACTTACACAAGGGGGAGAATATCATGCGTATTTTTCTTCTGGGTCATCTGCAACCGATTATAATGCTCTCGTGCTTGACCCGAGGGATATAGTCCTTACTGCTTCCGGTACGAATCCGAATGTAACCGTCGGAAATCTTATGAATGGAACTGGAGCGGTAACAAATACAGGTATTCTCATAAATAATGGTGTTACATATACATCAAACACACTTGTTCAGCTTGATTTCGATGCTGATTATGCACTCAGTATGTGTTACGATACGAGCGATGTGGGTGCTGGTACTGGATGTGCGACAGGCTGGACGCCGTATGTAACTCAGGTATTGAATTATGATCTCACGAATACAGGAACACATACTGTATATGTAAAATTCAGTGGAAAAGCGAATGGATCTTCTAAAGTTTCAGATGTCTATTCCGCTACTACTACCGTAGATCAATCAGTACCGGATGCGCCTACAGCATCACCAGATGCGAGCGAATGACCATTTGCATTTGCGCCAGATGTAACTTTGACTGCTGTTCCAGATAGTACGATCGAATACTACTATGGATGAGGTGGGCCATTTACTGGCGGTACGAGTGTTACTCTTACGGGAGTAACCGGAGAACTTACTTATCAATCAAGAAATCTTGCTGGTTGACCAGGAAATACTGCGTCATGAACCTATGTAGTCGATACCAGTATTCCTGTAGTGAGCCTTACTGGAGCCACTGTTATAGGATCTGGAAGTTCTTTGGTTCTCAGTTTTTCTGGAACAAAACCAACATTGAAAGGCCATACTTACGATACCTATGAAGTCTACATTAATGGAACTGGAGGGTCTGCTGTGGCATCAGGAACAGGATATGTGAGTGACTCAAATATAGATGTTACTTTGTATTCTGAAGATTTCTCCATTGAATGAGATAATACAGTTACAGTCCTTGTTTCTGATGGAACCTACACAGGATCTGGAAGTGTGACCATTACTAAAGATACTATATCGCCACAAATTACGAATACAGGAAGTGTCACTCCCGGTGTAAGCAGTGCTGATTTTGCTGGAATTGATATCACTGATGGATCTGGAGTCTGAGTTGCGAGTGTTTCACTCAGTTATTCTGGTGTGACTGATTCTCTGACTGGTACGACGACACTTGCACTTTCTGGATGAACTTATGAAGGAAGTCTCTCAAGTCTCGGTTCAAATAAAGCCTATACTTATACAATAACCGCTACGGATAGTATCGGAAATACTGTGAATCAACTTGCTGGAACTTTCCAAACGGTATATGATTGGCAGGCCCAATATACAACTATAGGCGGCATACTGACCTCTTCTGGAATCATCAATAATCTTACGGGTGTTACAAATGGAAATGTAAATAATTATACCGGTTTGTATTTCGAAAAAACGGGATTTGGGAAAATAGTGTTTGGTTCGGGTCTCAATCTTACTGATTCTGGAACGATTCTCTTTTTGCAAAATCTTCCAAGTAAGCTCGATATGTCGAATGGGCACGTGAATTTTGATCCGACTGGTTCTGATTTCGCGAATTATGGAGCACAACTTCAGATGTATTTCGATACTGGAAGCACATTTGTACTAGGTATTAATGATCCTGCTTATTTCGTCGTAAAATCAAGTACTGGTCTAGTGCTAGATAGTACTTCGGTTCTCTCGAATATTTTATGAGCTTGTGGAGTGGGTGAACCATATTGTACATTATTCTTCGATACGAGTCACTTTACTTCATTTGATTTGAAGCCATTCTTGCCAGCAGTTCATATCGAGTCAAATAATGCCAGCGGATCGCTCGCAAAAACCGGAGATACTATCACGTTGACCTTTACGGGAAGTGAATCTCTCACGGGTGTGATGGCTACGATGAGCGGAGTGAACAATAATACACCGTTGACCGTAACAGGAAATGGAGATGTTTGGTCGGCTTACGGAACCGTAAGTTCTACCGGATCGATTACTCCGACATTTGCGATTAATTTCTATGATCTTGACGGAAATGCGGGAGATGTCGTATCTGCGACAACCGATAGTTCTCAGGTGGCTATTGACAGTGTGACTCCTACAGCAAGTGTTATATACACTACTACCGGAGCTACAAATCAGGATGTGATCGTGACACTTACTGGAGCCAGTAAACCGATTACTATCACAAACAATAGCGGAGCTCTCGATTACACGTTTACTGCAAATGGAAGTTTTACTTTCCAATTTGTAGATGATGCTGGTAATACTGGATCCACACTTGCGACTGTTTCAAATATTGATAAAACTTTACCGGTTGTAACTGAAGTGACACTGATTGCAACCTTTACAAATAGTTCTACTCCGACGATCGTTATCTCTTCATCAGAACTTGCAGATCCTACATTTTCGGGTTCTTGTACGAGTAGTTTCGGACAATTTTGAGCAGGGAATAATTCTGTAACTCTTGATACTCTTGCTGATGGAACATACAGCGATTGTTACCTTACTTTGACTGACGCAGCCGGAAATGCGAGCACACCGTTGCTTTTCTCGACATTTACCGTAGATACGGGGAATCCTACCGCAACCGTCGAATATTCAAACACGGGAATCACGAATCAGGACGTGATCGCGACTTTGACATGAGCAAATGAGACTATTACGGGTACACTCTCTCATACTTTTACTGGAAATACGAGTTACACGTTTGTTTTCCAAGATCTTGCCGGTAACACAGGATCCACACTTGCGACCGTCTCAAATATCGACAAAATATTGCCAATTGTGGCTGAAGTGACACCTATAGGTAGTTTTACTGGTAGTTCTACTCCAACAATTATCATTTCATCTTCAGAACTTGCAGATCCTACATTTTCTGGTTCTTGTACGAGTACAGGTTTTGGACAGTTTTGAGCAGGGAATAATTCTGTAATTCTTGATACTCTTGCTGATGGAACATACAGCGATTGTTACCTTACTCTGACGGACGCAGCCGGGAATGCAAGCACGCCATTGCATTTCTCTTCTTTCATAGTAGATACGACGGATCCGACCGGTTCGATTGAGACACCTGTCGCTTCAGCTTATTTGAGTGGAACAGTTGCTATCACGGCGACCGGAGTGACTGATATCTGAGGTTCTGGAATCGCGAAAGTCGAATTCTATTACTATAGCATCGGAACGAAAATCTGAGAAGATACGACTGCGCCATATTCCATTAACTGGAATACTGTTTGAATCGTCGGTGGAGACGGAGCCCATAATTTACTTATACGAGTGCATGATAATGCTGGAAATATTTATACATCCAATAGTGTTTCTGTGACGGTAGACAATGCCGCACCAACCGTTACCAAGATTGGAGATGGTTCGACGGATTATTCTTTCTTGTCTCTCTGTCCTTCGGTAGCCTGTGATCGAGGTGATACTTACGGAACAGTTCTTACTTTCAGTGAAGAATTATCTCCAGCAAGTAAATCAGCAGTGGAAGCTGCTATTACTGCCGGTGCTGATGTAGCTCCGCGAACCTATATGTGGAGTACGAATCGCTTGAGAATTTATGCAACTGGTGCGACTACATTCGCGAATGATGTCACGGTGACTCTTAGGGATTTTGCAGGAAATACGACTACAGGGGCACTACTTATAGATTCACTTGCGAGTAGTATCGCGACCGTCTCCTCCACTACGTATACGGTGGACAATACCGGCTCGACCATTGCTACCGTTCCATACAATACCAGCAAAACAACTTTCTTGGCAGCTGTAACAAAAGATGAGCCGAACCAAACTTGGAATGATTCCGGAATTGCTTCGATAGTCGTTTCTGGTAATACGCTTGTGGTTACTGCTCAAGATGGTGTAACTACGAAAACATATACGATTACTGCAGCAAACGCTCCATCTGGTGGAGGTGGAGGTGGTGGATGATATACTCAGCCACTGAAGGATGTTTGTCCAAATGGAGATTATACAGTAAGTATGTATGACAATTCTTGCGGAGTAACTCCGACGTCGACTGGATCTACTACTTCCACTTGAACCAATTCGACTGGATCAACCACTCCGATTACCTGGGTTCCTGCGACGCTTTCACCTCTTATGGCTCAGTTTGTTACTCGATATACTGATCCTGTCAGGTGAATCGCAATCCTGCGAACGAACGATACATCCATTGCAGCACGAATGGAAATAATAGAAGCGCGAGTACTCACTCGACTGAATTATCTTCTCGGATATGGAATCATTACTTCCGAACAATACGCTCAGGCGATTTCAGGATACAATAAATTCGTTCTCTATCTGAGTGTTTTCCGAAGTACCGGTAATCCACTCGCGAAAGAACGAGCGCTTGATGGATATAGAACATTTTATGAGATTTATAGAAGATAAAATAGGATAAAAATAACTCCTCGAGCACGGGGAGTTATTTCTTTTTGAAATTCACATTTTCTCCATATAATATGCCTCGCTTGTTTAGTTGGAATTACTCTTCCTACGACTGATTGTCAGTGTATGGTCATTAGTCGCAGAAAGAGTACAGCTAGACAGTACTCTTATTTTCTATCTTTTTTATCATGATAGTATGACTCAAAGATACCGAAGCTTTTAAAGCTCAGGTTATCGCTCGCACGTACTGCATCGGCGGGAAAAATATTACTTTCGAATCTGGAAAACTTGCACTCCTCGCTGACGGAAGTGTCGTAATCCGAGACGAAGAAGGAAATTACTTACTCACGACTGCTGGAGTAAGTGACAAAGCAAAACCAGGTTCAGATTTTTTCGCGATGACAGTAGATTTCCAAGAAAAATATTACGCAGCTGGTAAAATCGGTGGAAATCGATTCATGAAACGAGAAGGACGAGCAAGCGAAAACGCTATCTTGAACTCACGATTGATCGACCGACCGATCCGACCAATGTTCCCGAAAGGAGTTTTGAACGAAGTTCAGGTAATCTCTACGATTATGTCTTCTTCAGGTCTTTCTGATTATGGTTTTTATGGAGTTACCGGAGCTTCACTCGCACTTATGCTTTCTGGTACGACTGCATTCGAAGGTCCAGTTGCTGGAGTTCGGGTTTTTGTTGATGCAGAAGGAAAGATGGGATTTGATCCAAAATTTAGCGAACTGAAAACAGCAAAACTTGATCTTACTGTTGCTGGTACACTTGATGCGATCACTATGGTTGAGTCCCAAGCTCAACAGATGGATGACGAGACTATGCTCAAAGCATTTGAATATGCACACAGTATTATCAAAGAACTTTGTACTGCACAGCTCGATTTCATAAAAGTATACTCTGAAAAATATCCACTTCCAGCTTCAAAAATTATTATGAAACACTCTCATCCAGAACTTCTTGTTCGGATTAAAGAGATTCTTCCGGTCGAGAAAATGCAAGCACTCTATGGTGTAAGTAAGCTCGAATTCCATGATGTTCTCCACCACCTCGAAGAAGAAGTAAAAGCGGCTCTCGGATACACAGAAGATACCGAAGAATTATCAGCAGTAGAGATCGAAGAATATGTCTACAAAGCAGTTCGTGAGACGATGCGAGTAGGAATTCTTGGATCTTCTAAGCGACTCGATGGTCGTGCACTTGATCAAGTTCGACCGATCATGGTAGAAGCAGGAATTCTCCCACGAGTTCATGGTAGTGCCCTCTTTCAGAGAGGTATTACTCAAGCTCTTTCTATCGCGACTCTTGGTGGTCCAGGCGATATTATGTTGATTGATGACATGTACGAACAAGAGACAAAACGATACATTCATCACTATAATTTCCCTCCGTTTTCTACTGGAGAAGTTAAGAATATGCGTGGTCCAGGACGACGAGAGATTGGCCATGGTCGACTCGCTGAAAAAGCAATCGAACCAGTACTTCCAGATTACGACAAATTCCCATATTTCATCCGTGTAGTTTCTGAGACAACCACTTGTAATGGATCAAGCTCTATGGCTTCAGTCTGTGGTTCTTCACTTTCTCTTATGGATGCTGGAGTACCTATCAAGGCAATGGTTTCCGGAGTTGCTATGGGTCTTATCTACGATGACACGACTCGAAAATACAAAGTTCTTTCAGATATCCAGGCTCAGGAGGATTTCCTCGGAGATATGGACTTCAAAGTAGCCGGAACAGAGAAGGGAATTACTGCTCTTCAAATGGATTGTAAAATCAAAGGTCTCGAAATGGAAGTAGTACGAGCTGTTCTTGCTCAGGCAAAAGGATCACTCGAGTTTATTTCAAATGAAATGAGAAAAGTCCTCGAGATGCCACGACCAACTCTTTCTCAGTATGCTCCAAGTATTCTTTCTCTTACGATTCCATCTGACAAGATTCGTGAAGTTATCGGAAAAGGATGAGAAATGATTCAAAAAATATCTAAAGAATTTGGTGTAGAAATCGTTATCGATGATAATGGATTTATTAGTGTTACTGCGAAAAATCAGGAACAAGGTCATAATGCGGTCGCTTTCATTAAAGCGCTCGTAAAAGATATCGAACCAGGTGATCTTATCACCGGTAAAGCATTTCGAATTATCGATGGTACTGGTGCGTTGGTCGACCTTGGAAATGGAAAATCAGGAATGATTCACATCTCAAAAATCGCAAAAGAACGAGTAAATCGAATCGAAGATTATATTAATATTGGTGATATGGTTGATATAAAAGTTCTCACGGTCGATAAAGAAAACAATCGAATTGGTCTTGAAAGAATCACAAAAGATTTAAGTGAAATTTCAGCTACTCCAACTGCTCCAGCTTCAGATATGCTAACGGATATTGGAATGTAGTCGAAAAAGGTTACATAGTTACAAAGTTACAAAGCATTAAATACGTCATCCCGGAATTTTCTGGATGACGTATTTTTTCGAAGTAGTGATAGGTATTCCAGAAAAATAGTATGTCATCCCAGAATTTTCTGGACATTGCGAGTTTTCGGAGTTTCAGAACATCTTCCAGAAAATATCCGGGATCCATTTGAAGAACCATTAAAGAAGAGGAGAATTTTTATATACTTTTGTAACCAAAAGTACCAAAAATTTTGAAAGGAGAAAAACTCGCAGACATAGCTTCGCTCATAATATGCACGACTTTCAGCCTGCGGGAGATAGTTTCTCCTCTCAAACTCTCCTATTTCTCCCGCTTAATTCATCATTTGTAGAATGAGCATTAAAATCTAATTTTTTTAAAAAACACCACCCATTCTAATGAACGAGTGGTGTGTTGGTTTCGGTTTGGGGAGGGCTCTTGAGCACCTCCCCGGGGTTTGGATTCCGCGACAAATCCTTGAGAAATCTCTTGCGAGGATTTTCTCTTTGGTGTAGGGTGTCAGCTGAGAGACGGAAGCCGGTAGTGAACTACTGGCGAGTATCGGAGCTTTGCGCTACATGGACCACGGTTCTCCTTGCGGATACTCATGGTTTGTGCAGAAGACCAGAATAGGTCTAGATCACACCTACTTGAGGTAGGGTAAAAGCTATCGCTATGTTCGTCCTTGCGGACTGCTTAGGCCAAGGAATCAACCTTGACAACCTCCTTTCTTTCGAAGATATGGTTACACGTCATTATAGCTTTTCAAAAAGAATGTCAACGAAAAATTTAAATTTCATTTTATTTTTCAAAAAAAATGAATAAAGTATCGCGTTCATAGCGCCCAGACAAGGAATCAAATAATCTCTTTGTTTTCGGGCGATAATGAGTAAAATAGGCTTGTCATTCCAGAATTTTCTGGATGGCAGAAAATATAGAAATAACAAAAGATTTTCCAGAAAATATCTGGAATCTTCCATTTGATTCTAAAACTTTCGAAGAATTATAAGGAAGATCCTGGATCAGGTCCAGGATGACAATATTGACTTTAAACTTTGAACTTTAAACTTGTAATTTCCATATATGTACTACGCATTTATCCTTGGTCGAGAATTCAAACTCGCAATCGCTGAGATTTGGCATCTGTTTCGTGATAGTGAGCTCGTGCTTGCAAATCATGAACTCTATATCGCAAAAAATATTGATGAAGAATATCTCAGAGAAACTTTTCCGAAAATGGGAGGAGTTATTAAAGTAATAAAAATTCTTCATCCAGTCGTTGGGCTCAGTGATTTTCTTCGTGATGTAAAAAAAGATATTTTCGAAGGTGATTTTACTGGAAAACATCCATTCGCACTCGCAAGTTACGGTGAACGAATCAGTCAATTTCGCACTGGACTCAAGATAAAAAATGATCTTGTTCATTCTCCTGATTTTGAAGCCAAAGGAAAGCGAAGTCTCCGTCTCGTAAACAAAGATGATACGAACATTAACGCAGCGGTTTTTAAGAAAGAAAAACTCGGAGAAACTCTCTCAGAATATAATTACCTCTATACTCCGCAAGGATCATATATGGGAATTACGATGCTCTTTCAGGATGTCGATGCATATTCTGCGCGCGATTATGGAAAATCTGTCAGAGATATGGATGTGGGGATGCTTCCACCAAAACTCGCACAAATGATGTTAAATATCTCCGGAGAAGCGCGTGGAATCTATGATCCGTTCGTTGGTCTTGGGACAGTGCTTATCGAGGCAGCTCATGGAGGTTACTGGGCACTTCTTGGAAGCGATCTCGCTCCTGAGATGGTCGAAGCGTCACGAGAAAATCTTCAAGCGTATCTTGGCACGAGTCGTACTCGAGTCGAGGCATTTGAAGTATTTGAACAAGATGCATCGAAAATTGGTTCAAATCTTGAACTCGGAGATTGGCTGACTGATATGGCAATCGTCACAGAAGGATATCTTGGTGAGATCATGATGGCAAAGACTATCACTCCAGAACGAGTAGAAATGGAACGACTCAAACTCGAAAAACTCTATGATGGATTTTTTGGATGACTCAAAAAACTTGGTTTTAAATGAAATATCGTCATCAGCTTACCATTCTGGGAAATCCAGAAAAAGTATTACTACTGTGAAGAAGTCTACGCGATTCTCGAAAAATATGGTTTCCGATCACAAGTGCTTCTCCCAGAAAACATTGAATATAAGCAAACAAAAACCTGAAGTCTCTTATATAAGCGAGAACATCAGGTGGTTGGTCGTGAGGTGATGAAAGTGAGAGGATAAAGATAAATATTACAAATAATAAAAAATAGCCAAGGGCTATTTTTTATTATTCTTTTTCGCATCGTTTAAATTATTGACAACTCTTCCATATCCAACATCACTTACGGCTCTAGCTTCTGCTGCAGCTTCCGCGTCGCTCGGGTCTATTGGAGTACTTGCCGTTTCACGCGTACTGGTTTGGTCTACAAGGAAATCACCATAGTTAGCTATAAGTTTTTCTGGATGAATTAAATTTCTAGCAATACTATTTCTTGTTTCTGGTGTAACAAGAAATGATAGTTGTTTTGCGGCTTGTTTGTATAAGCTTTTTTGTTCAGGTGTTTGGATATCATTTAATGCTTCATGTTGGTTTAATATTCCAGTATAAAAGCTAATAAGTTTTTCTGATGCGATTTCATTCGCGGTATTCTTTTTATGTAAATCAGTTGCAACCAATCGTCTACCTATTTCTGGTAGACTTAAAGTAAAACCGCTATGCTTTTTTTCAGCTTCTCTTGCGGACTCTGTATTGATATCATTTTTCGCATTGTCTATTTGCCCCATATTTTTTATTGTGCTTCATACTTCAGTCCAATTTTTTCCACCAGCTTCCATATATTAAAAAAATTAAAAGATAAATATATATTATAAGTTAGTTATTTCTAGAATTGCGTTTGTAGAATCTACGGATTTATAAAATTTTTCTTTCTCCTGAACAGCTATTCGATTAGCTCTTTGAGAGACATCTTTATTGAATTCTTCAAGAGAGGAATTAATTTTATTTACTAGATCTTGTTCGTTTTCAGGTGTAATATTTTCAGGATTGTTGAGATCCTTGTTGATTGTGATAAAACTTTCTAATAAATATGAAATATATTCTTTCCCCGCAGATGTATTTGATAATTTGTTGAGATAGTCTTCGAAGGTAGATATGAGTTTCGGATATTCTCGAAAAATTGTTCGAAAAATACTGAGGATATCCATAGAATTTATACCTTCAGAGTCAATATTATATAACATAGGGTAAATGAATTATTTTTTATTTCACTACCATTGTCTCATATTGTTAATAAAAAGTCAATTTTTGACAGATTTTGTTAAGTATGATACCATCAATATATATTTGATTGGTAAAATATTAGAATGGTAGAAAAAATTGAACCACATAATCTGGAAATAAAATTTGAGCGACAGAAACGTCATTCTTTTATTGATAAGCTTAGGGATTTATTTGCCCCAAAAGGTCTAGATAAAAAGTATTTTGCGGAACAAGATGAAATTAAATTATTGTTCGATTGGGTAAATAAGTTACATCCACGTTTAAGGTTGCATATACCACTTATTTCTCGAGAGGAATGGACTAAAAGAAATGAAAATGAAAAACGCACGAGAGGCCAGGGCAGAGCAATGATAGACGGCGATATACTTTATCTACCAGAGGATCTTCATATCGGTGAATTAGCGGGTATTATTCGCCATATAAATAAAACCACTTTTGGTGATGTACCACCAGAGGATGCTGCAAGTCATCGTCTTTGATCGGACCTTCGTAAGATAATCAATACCCTACTTTCTAGATTAAAATGATGTCAAAATAAAAATGAATCAAAAAATTTTGAACGAGCTATAAAAAAATATGTTGTTCTTTATGAATCTTTATGAATAGGAAATTTTTGTGTTAATGAAAACGAGATAGATACATCTATTGATCAAGATTTGGACAAGATAGAAAGAGGTGTTTCAAAAAAAATGACAAAATCTATGCTTGAATCGTTTCTTGAATTAAGTATTAAATCTATTCCGAAAAAACTTCCATTTTTTGATAAAGCGGAATTTGTGGCACGTTCATGATGAGATAAATCAATTATTCAACAATTTAAAAAAACAGTTGGAGATCAAGAAAAGGACTTATATACATCGTTAGATATGGATGGAGTTAAAAAAACTCTTTTTGATTCCTCTCATACAAATAAAGAAAAAAAGACCAAACAACAAAAAGAAGCAATAGAAAAAATGCTGACGGCAGTTCGATTATATAGTGGTGATGTGCCAGAGTGAAATTTAGCGTGAAGTGAACCAGCCTTGTTTTTATATTCCAAACATATGAAATGTATTTGAAAAACTATGACTATGCATGGTTTGCTTCAAGAAATTTCCATAAAGCATTTTGCAATGCATTTCCCAACACATATTGCATTATGAGTGATTCTTGCAGATGGTTCAGAATGGTATTGTGATCCATCCTATAATACCAAATTGGTATCATTAAGTAATCAAAAAACTATACAAACCGGTGCATATACACAGGATCAAAATATTGAAAAGGCTGTTGAAAAACATAAATGATTTCCTCCAATATATACCAAATCAGAAGTAGAGGATGGTATAATGGCTGATTTTCTTAATGTGTGGGGGTCAAAATTATCAAATACATGACACCAAGAGGAGGCTTTGGAAAAATATCAATTTGCTTTACGTTTCGGAGTTGTAAATGCTGATATTTATGCGAATATCGCTACAGCTTTTGAACGACTTAATAATTATGAGCAGGCAAGAGAGTGGGCTTTGCGTTGACATCAATCAACACCATCCCAAGCGTTTTATTTAGAACAATTGATTCGGTGTGAAGAGAAGCTTTGAAACATAAAGGCAGTGCAAGAAGGAAGGGGAAAACTTAGAATATTGAAGTGAGATAAATAATAATAATTACCTCATTTTCCCTCTCACCTGTCTCGCAAATTCCTCTAATCCAAATTTCTTAGCTTGTTCCATACAGTCTCACTTCATCGTGAGACTTTTTTCTAGTGTGAGGTTTTGAACTGCTGCACGAAGTTCATCGACGTTTGCTTCTTTTCAGATTAGGACACCAGTTTTTCCATCGATGACACTTTCCTTGAGTCCACCATCATTGACTCATATTACTGGAACTCCACAGGCCATAGACTCGACCGGGCTCATACCGAAATCTTCGTCAATAGGTATATAGATTGTAGCGATTGCTTCACTGATGAGCTTTATAAGTTCTGGATCATCAGGAGATTTGATTGCAGTGATGTTTGAATATTGTTTTGCTATTTCTAGGATTTCTTCTTTTTCTGGATCATTATTTCCATACGAAAAGATAAGTTTTTTATCGGGCATCTGAGCAAAAGCTTCTACGATGCGATCGACGCGTTTGATCGAGGCGAGACGCGCCCAGCTGTAGTAATAATCGCCATGAGTTTCTGATGGAAGAAATTGGGAAAGATCCACTGGTGGATAGATAATATCCGAATCATATCCAGTAAAACTTTTTAGACGATTTTTTGTGTTCGTGGAATTCGTAAAAATTGTGTTAATTCGAGCGATATCTCTGAGGTAGAGTTTCTTATACCATCAAACAAACATATCATAGGCTCATCGAGCAATTTTTGGTACTTTTGTGAGATATGCGTCGTGCTGATCAAACAAATATCGAGGTGGCGTATGACAATAATAATAAGATTTTGCATCTTTTCGGATATTGTGAGTTCCTGCGAGGCAATCTCCACTAAAAATGATGATATCATATTCTCGGAGGAGCTTCGTATTATAGGTGAAGAAAAATTTCATTCCGAAGTGCCGAAGCATATTATTGACGATGAAACCGATTTTTTTTGGGAGTCAAGAAAAGCCTTTCCAGAAAAAAAGTGGCATAACGACGTTCATTTTTCCAGTAAAACCAATATCTTTGAGATTGAAGCTTGCTGGATCGAGATAAGCGGTTGCAATATCAGCATCAAGAGCTTTTGCCATCAATAAAACAAGACGTTCAGCACCTCAGCGGTAGATGAAGGTGTCGTGGAGGATGATGATTTTTGGAGAAGTCATAAAGTCGAAAGTCTATAAGGTCTATAAAAATTTGTCATTCTGAGAGTAGCGAAGAATCCCTTATACATCAGGATTAGTTCGAACGATATTGTTTAAACTAGTCTTCACTTAAATCTTTCCAGTGAGGATTTGTAGTTTTAATAAGTTCTTCTTTTTTCTTTCTTGTAATTCCTTTGATTTGTTTTTCTCTTGCGATAGCGGAACTAATATCTGATCAGTCTTCAAAATATACAAGTTTTGTACATCAATATTTTTTTGAAAATCATTCAACCAATCATTGTTTATGTTCTAATGCTCTTTTTTCAAGATTATTTGTCACTCATACATAGAGAGTTCCTGTAGAACTCGAAAGAATATAGGTGTAGTATTGATGATTTTTCATCGTGTATGTACTGAATTTGAGTATAAGGGATTCTCACGCTTCGCTCAGAATGACAGACAAAGAATTTTATTTATCCATCGCAAAAATCATATCGAGATTATCAGAAAATTTATCAGGCACATGCTTGATAAAAAAATCAATGCTCGGAATATTTGCTTCGATCAGTCGTTTTTTGAAGTTCAGATGAATATCTCGAAACGGTATATTCCCGACGTTCACTTCGATGAGTGTCTCGAGAAGCATACAGAGATTATCCGCGTGCTTTACGAGTTTGCTTTCGCGTGAAGTCTCATCGGTGAGAAAGTATCGAAAATCCGCTCTGGCAACTTCTGGAATAATAGGGAAGAGTCGATCTTCGAGCATGCGCTGCTCTGCCTCTATAAGTGCAGGTCTGAATTCTGGGATAATTCGCTTCGTCGGAGTAATGACATCACCCGTGATACTTTCTGCGATATCGTGAAACAGTGCTCGTTTGAGTATGTGTTCCATATTGTAATCATTTCCAGATTTTTTCTCGAGCATCGCAAGAATGTATCCGATAAATCCAACCATCGCTTGGTGTTCCATGACAGAAATCGGATAAAATCGTTTCATGCGATTCCAGCGTTTCGTATGGACAAGTCGACGAACCGAGAGAAGATATTTTTGATGATCTTTTTCACTGAGAAGTTCGTCGAATCCTGGAGATATTTTTCGTTGCTGTTCGATCGCCGTAGAAAAACCTTTTATCGCGTGTTCATAATCATACGAAAAAACCTGAGCATTGTGAGTAATCTCTATGAAAGCGGAATAGAGTCGAGCTTCCTCGATAATTTGCTCTTCTATTTTATTTGGTTTTTGAGTCAGGGTTTCTCGCATATCTTCTTTTATCTCAGAAGTGAATTCGAAAGAAAAAAGAAAATCGAGAGCTTTTTTGTTTACTTCTGTGAGAATCTCTGGATTTTTTTCATTCAGATATTCTTTGAGTTCACGCGAAATATCGGAGAGAATGACGATCGGAAAAATTGAGAAAAGGATTTTTTTCAGAATCAAAAGTTCGTCGATCGAATTATTTTTCTTTCGTTCTATCGCACAGAGTAACATGGCGATATGCATTCGAATACCTACATTATCGAGCACACTAAATTCCTCGATTCGAGGAAAATTATTCCATCGTTTCGTGGTAATACCTCGGAGCATAAAGAGTTGGACAATGTTTCAAAGCATAAGATAGCGGGATAGGAGCGTAGCTGGGTAGAGGAATAGGGGGCCGTGGAAGAATATTTGTCATTCTGAGAGTAGCGAAGAATCCCTTATACACGAGGATTGCTCAAGGCTAATTTTATCTGAACCAATCTTCACTTAAATCTTTCCAGTGAGGATTTGTAATTTTAATAAGTTCTTTTTTTCTTTCTCGTAATTCCTTTGATTTGTTTTTCTCTTGTGATAGCAGAATTAATATCTGATCAATCTTCAAAATATACAAGTTTTGTACATCAATATTTTTTTGAAAATCATTCAACCAATTATTGCTTGTGTTCTAATATTCTTCTTTCAAGATTATTTGTCACTCATACATAGAGAGTTCCAGTGGAACTTGATAGAATATATGTGTAGTATTGGTGATTTTTCATTGTGTGTACTGAAATTTGAGTATAAGGGATTCTCACGCTTCGCTCAGAATGACAAAGGAAAAAACCCGAGTTTCAGGCTCGGGTTTTTAGTTTTTACGCCATAGATTTATCTTTTGCAGGCACTCATACGACACCCTCAAAAAATGCATCGAATTCTTCTTCCGTCATCTCTTCTTTTTCGAGAAGTGCTTTCGCGATAGTTTCGTGAAGATCTTTGTAGTTACTGATAATTTCTCGTGCTTTTGCTAATGCATTTTTGAGAATCTCTGAAACTTTTTTATCGATTAATTCTTGGGTTCGATCACTTACCATTTTTTGACTGGTTTCGAGACCGAGATAATTTCCTTCGGCTCGTTCGTTCGCGAAGTTCTCGGGTCCGAGTTCGTCATCGAATCCGAATTCAGTGATCATCGCTCGAGCGACACTCGTTGCATGTTGGATATCACTCGTCGCACCGGTTGTGACAGAGTCTTTTCAGAAGAAAATCTCTTCAGCGACGCGTCATCCATAAGTGGCCGCGAGCCTATCAAGGAATTGTTGCTTCGAAGTGTAGCTCGAATCGCGATCCGGAAGATACCAAGTCACTCATCCAGTGCTTCCGCGAGGAATAATGGAAATTTTGTGAACCGGATCGGTATTTGCGAGCATCTTCGCGACGATTGCATGTCCGACTTCATGGATTGCCGTCAGCCACTTTTCTTGTTCGTTCATTTTTCGAGATTTTTTTGCGGTACCGAGAAGCACTTTCTCGATAGATTTTTGGACCATGTCTTGAGTAACAGTTTTCGAGTTCAGTTTACCTGCGAGAATCGCAGATTCATTGAGAAGATTTGCGAGGTCGGCACCAGAAAAACCTACCGTCGCAGAAGCGATTTTTCGCCATTTAATATTTTCATCGAGTGGCTTGTTTTTCGCGTGGACTTCGAGAATTTTGATACGATCTTCGATATTTGGCAAGTTTATGACGACTTTTCGATCGAATCGTCCCGGTCGAAGAAGTGCTTTATCGAGGGTATCTGCTCGGTTCGTAGCGGCGATAATAATGACAGCCGTCTGATTATCGAATCCGTCCATTTCCGTCAAAATCTGATTCAAGGTTTGTTCTCGTTCGTCGTGTCCACCTCAGATTCCAGGAGATCGTTTTTTACCGATTGCATCGATCTCATCGATGAAGATGATAGATGGCGATTTTTCTTTAGCTTCCTTAAAGAGGTCACGTACACGAGCTGCACCGACTCCGACGAACATCTCGACGAATTCCGATCCGGAGATCGAGAAAAACGGTACGTTTGATTCTCCAGCGACAGCTCGAGCAAGAAGTGTTTTTCCGGTTCCTGGAGGACCCATAAGGAGGATTCCACGTGGAATCTTCGCTCAGAGATCACGATATTTCTGTGGATTTTTGAGGAAATCTACCACTTCGACGAGTTCATCTTTTTCTTCTTCGGCTCAAGCAACATCTTTAAAACTTACTGGATCTTTATTTGGATCATAGAGTTTTGCGCGGGACTTGATAAAAGCCATAGGACCATTTGCTCCGCCGCCCATACGACCGAATAAAAATAAGAATACAACTCCAGCAAAAACCACAAGAATAACGGTTGGAAGGTATTCATTCAATGCCTTCGCCACAGTGTTATCTTTGACGGTCACTTTGGTCGGATTCTTGATATCATTGAGTCCGAGATCTTTGAGACTATCGTGAGGAGGAAGAACGACAACATCTTTCTGGATTACTTCGACGAAAGTCGGCGCCATAAAGGGTATTTTTATCGTCTCCGTTCATTTTGCTTTTTTCGTAGCGACGAGCTCGGTATCTTCGATTATTATCTCACTATACGTACCGGAATTGTAGTTTTCGATTACTTTGTTGAGACTGAGAGTATCATCTATTTTTTCTTTTTTTCCACTCGAAAAAAGACTGATCGTAATTACGATAATAATCGCGATAAGAAGCAAAAAAACAAAGGGATTTACGTGTTTTTTCGGACCTTTTTTATTACTTGATTGGAGTCGTTTGAGGTTTTCGAGAAGTTCATTCTTTTTTTCGGTTTTCTTTGGTTTTTTCATGTCGATGTATAAAAGTAGTAAAAGCCGCAAGAATAGTATTCAAAAAAGCGAAAAATGCAAGGAGGAGTCATAAGGATTTGAAAAATTGAGTTTCAGATTTTTGACAGGTAAAAAAATGTATGCTAAACTCAAAGGGTAAAACAAAAATTCATTTTATTTATAATTTTAAGTTATATGGTAGTAGATACTCAAGAAGCACCTCAAGGGGAAGGAAAAATAGCAACACCAAAACCTTCTTTTAAGGAACAAATTACATGAATGCTTTCAAATGAAGACACAGAACATAAAGGTCAGAAGATTGATAAAAAAGAAGCTCAGGATATTCTTGAGAGATATAATGCTGAAAAAGCAGCTATCACCGAAAGATCAAAAGGTGATCGAGCTATTTTGGTTAGTGCATTAAGAAATACTTGTGATAATACCGCAAGCTCCGATGAAGTCCTGAAAAAACTTTGTGAGGATCTTGATGTTGAGGTAGAAAACTTTGATGATATCAAGGCATTGAAACTTGAAGGTAAAATTATCAAAGCGCTTGAAAAACGAAAGGAGGGTCGTGTAAATAAAACCGCAGAGAAACAAGATTACAGTGAACGAGAAAAAGAAGCTGAAGTTGCACGAATCAAACTCGGACAGGAACAAATCACACAATGACAACTTCAACGTGCAGTAGATGATTATCTTTCAAAAAAGAAATTTTTTACGCTTGAAGATCTGAATATCGATATTGACAATCTGGAGCCAAAAAATGCCGCATGGCTTAAGGAAATGCCAAGCGGTCACAAAGTAAGTCTTGATGATGTAAAAATCTCAAAAAAAGATGATAAATGGGTGGTAACTTTTTCATTTGATAATAGTCGTGGTAACAAGCCATATAATACTGGTCATGAGATAGAATTGAAAGATGGAAAATTTGATGCCACCCATTTTCTCCTGTGGGTTCATATTGCTAGCATTAATGCTCAGGATAGAATGCTAGAGTTGAATCCAAAACTGGATCAAGCTCAAAATGAATATATATATAACCAATGGAGTAAAAATTTTAGTCTTCATAAGAAATGGCTTAAAGAGAATCTTGAGGAAAATAACTTTGCAAAAGCAAGGGATAATCTTGAGTGAAAAGAGAAAGAAGGAAGGCGTGATTGAGCAGGGATGAAGTGTTATTTAGAATATGCTCAAGAGTGTGCAGGTAAGCTTGGTGATCCTACTCGAACAGATGGCATGAAGAAAGAATACGAAGATACTAAGGTAATCTTAGAAAAAGCAGAAGCAAAGGTTAAAGCAGAAGCAGAGACTAAGGCAAAACCAGAACCAAAACCAGAACCAAAACCAGAACCAAAACCAGAACCAAAACCAGAACCAAAACCAACAGATAAAGCAGAAGATCTTCGGACAGCAGTCAAAACCTATGAAACATTTTTGAAAGATAAAGCAAGTGATCTTAAAACAAAATTTACAGCAACTCTCAAGGCGGATTCTGATGCAATGGCAGCTCTTTGTATAATGCTTGGTCTTAAAGAAGGTTCTGATATAAAAGCAATTAAAGAAGCAACAAAAGAATTTCAATGAGACGAATGAGATGGTGCTTTTGGTGTGAATACGATGAAAAAGTGGAGACAAGCGAATCCAGAAACTCCAGCTCCAGTTGCCACGCTTCAAGTAAAACCAACTCCAAAAGTAGAAACTCCAGCTCCAGTTGCATCTCCAGCAAAACCAGCTACAAAAGTAGAAGGAGCAGAAAAACCAAAAACAATTCCTAAAATTATTTGAGAAGCAAGTGTGTTGGCGAATATGCTAGTGAATGAAATTTTTTTGGTTTCAGTAAAAAATAAACCAGAGCAATTGCAACTTAGTATCAGGAATAAAAATCTTCAAGTATGTGCCGAAACAAATCAAAGCCAAACATTAGTTCCAGAAAACATAATTGATTCGTCCGCAACACAAGTTCATGTTGAAAGTGTTGAGGGTGGATTCAAATTGACGGTAACTTGTACAAAAGGTTCTCCTGATGTGTTTCTTATTAAGCCAATCCCTAAGTTATCACAAACGGATAGTAACCTAACCGGTGCACAGGCTCTCGCAGCAGGAGGAACCACAGCTAAATCTATAAAATAATTTATAACCTTAAAGTAATATGTCGCCAATTGAAACAGGATCACGAAATCCACTAGAAGCACTTTCTCGGCTTCAACAACTTTGAGTCGTTTTTACGTCAGATGAAACAGTTTTGGTTTTTCGAGGTTCAACAATTCGTGCTTGGAAAAAAGATGGTGGTTGACAGTATTTGCCATTTGATAATATTGGAGATGGAAAGGATAAGATTGTATGACTCCAATCACGTTCTATGGTAAGTGGTATGTTTCAACTAAATGTTACTTATTCATCAGGAGAAAAATCTCAATTTATTATCTCTAGCGAGAAACCTGTTAATCAATCAAATGTATATCAGGAGAATACAAATTCACAATTGAATCAATTGAAGAAAATTGTAAATGATATTCCCTGAGAAGTACGCCTTAGTTATGATGTTTTGCTAAAAAATATCCGAACTCTTGCGATAAATCCAAATTATACATCAAGTGCAAAAAGTTTAACTGCAACAGCAAATACTGAGGGTGGTCATGATTTTACACTTGATCAGTGAGATAGGTTTACAAAAATTGAATGGGACACTATTGATTTAAAGAAATGATGAGTGAGAGCTCAAGTGCTTTGAAGTAATAGTTTTGAGATGTTGGAAGGAGGGAATATTGTTAACACGCTCGATTGGTTATCACAAAAATGAGAACAAGGTAGATTGATTTTTTCGGAAAAATGAATTTTTTCATTTTGTAAACAGTCAAAAAAACTTACTTTTATCCCAAAGGATACAACTCCTCAACAATTTGCAGCCTGGGGCGGACTTGCTAAGAAGCCTGTCATCTATCTTTATCCAAAAACAAAACAAAATATTAAGGTTGCTGTAAAACTTTCGGGCGCATCTATGACGACCGAATATCCAGCGACAAAAAATGGCGAATGGAATGTGGAAGCTTCTCCACGAGGAAATCTCGTAGATATTATTACCAAGAAGAAATATTCTTATCTTTTTTGGGAAGCGGAAAAACAGATTCCTTTCACGATTAATGAGAAAAATGCTTTTTGTATTGCTTCTTCTGAGGCAAGAGAATTTCTTGAAAAATCTCTTAAAACACTTGGACTCAATACAAAAGAACAGAATGATTTTATCGTGTATTGGCTTCCGATTCTCGAGAAAAATCCATTCTCGGTAGTAGAATTCAAAACAAAAGAATATACAGATATGGCAAAACTCGTTGTGAGCCCAGCCCCAGAAACAATCATCCGTGTATTTATGGTATTTAAGACTTCTATTAAAAAAATTTCTACTGGGAATCCAAAACTCCAGAAAGCAAAAAGAAAATGATATACACTCGTCGAATGGGGTTGAACCAATTTGGATGAAACCAGTATTGGTATAAAATAACTAAAATTTCAATAAACACTAGTTATCTCACCGGATATTCCACTTCCAGCTTCGCTATATGCCAAGCTGGATTTTTTGTCTGCAGAAGTTCGTAGACTCATTCGAAATGAAGCATTCCGTAGATGACGAAGATATTATTTTCTTTCGATTCGAGGATGGTATTTGCGAGGTGTTCATTACGATCTTGGAGAATGGTCGCGAAGATGTCTTGTTGTCCAGAAGCGGAGATGATCGCGTCCTGCGCAGTACTGTTTTTCATGATAAAATTCATAATTCCACGATTCAAATAACTGAAAACCACGAGTTCACGCGGTCAGATATTTTTCAGTGATTCATTTACGAGTGGACTCAGATCGATGGGAGGAATGGTTTTTTTCTGGTTTCCATTCTCCTTTAATCGTTTTTCATATTTTGTGATAATATCATCGATCGAAATATCGACATTCGTATCGCGATCATTCACGAGCTTAAGAAATTCATCGTTTCGTTGCTCTCGCAGACCATAGAGTTTCGAGATGTTTGTGTAGAGCGACTTATCAAACACGACTCCCATAGCCTCATTGAATTTTTTTATATTTTCTGGAGTTCCAGGTCGAACACCTTCAAAAAAGAGAACGAAATTTTTCTTTTTTGCTTCGGTTATCTGATTTTTGATAGATTCATAGAAACGATCGCTGGCAATATGTGCCATCGTCTGAAAAACCACTGTCTTTTTTCCATCGGTAATTGTATATCGTGGCAAGAAAGCAGGATTTATCTCATTTTGGTAGGCAGTAAAACTTCCCATAAGGGTCGTAATAACGAACAAAAACATACCGATTCGATACGAAAAAGTAAATAGGGAATCACGAAAAGAAATTCGAGGTTTTCGAAGGATGAGTCGCCAAAGAAGTATCGCGATGAAATAGAGGAAAAAGTAGAAAAAGAAGGCAAGAGCTGATCCGATGAGTCCGGGAATTCCAGAAAGATACACCGTAAGAATCGAGATGATTGACCAGAAAACAAGAGAAAATATATTCTTTTTAGCCATAGAATGAAAAATAAATTTGACAAGTGTCAACTAATATGTATAAAGTCAAAGATTAGTCCATAAAATTATGTGAATATGAAAAAAATCTCGCTTGCTATCATATGAAGTTTAGTATTTTTGTCCACTCTTTCTGTGTATGCGGATTGTTCGCCAGCAAATAATTATTGTGGAGGAACAGTGTATCGATGTGATATATACTGTGTGGGGAATAGTTATAATTATGAGTATTGTCAAAGAAATTGTAATGGATGGACAAAAAATAATTATCTAGATACCACAAATTATTACTATCCAAGCTATACGGATTATCGAAACTATTCTTCGTATGACTACAATTACTATCAAACAAATTATTATAATTCAAATAATTGTTACTACGATAGAAATAGTTATTATCGATGTGATAATCAGAACTATCCTTCTTGGTATCCACGAAGTACTTGGTTTTGGTCAGATGAAGATCTGGCTCTCATGATAAAGTCTATGAATTTTGACTCGATAAATTCTGCAAAACAACCGGATTTTTTCGAGGCAAATGTTATCGGAAAAGATAATAATCGAAAACGGCTCGCTGCCATCAAAATTAAACAAGTCTCACTAAGAAATGAAGAAATCGCGAATAAACTAGAAGACTCAAAAAGATTTCTTACGGCCATAAAAGATGCGACTTGGCAGCGATATACGGACGGAGTGATTAGGAATTATCAGATGGCGGATATTATCCGAGATCTCGGTGATATGATTGGTTCGTTGAACGACTACTTCGCATTCTCGAAGAAATATGAAACCACTGGAAATGATCTCTATGATGAACTTGCGATGGAGAAGCTTGATGATGTGAAGCAACAGTATGAACAATTGAAAGGAACATTAAAATGGAGAAATTAATCCAATATTAAAATATGAAGCCGACATTCTTGCGAATATTCTCAGAAGACAATCCTCGGGCAATACAGCTTCTTAATTATTGAATTGATTTATATGAAGCAGTACCAGCAAACATCTCTCTCGATTGAGAGGATGTTAAAGTAAGTTGTCATCATTTGTGTGCCATAATGAAACAAAGATTTGAGGACGTAGTTCATCATCATGGACACATATTTAATTCATGGAAAGCGCCAATTAGTCATTCCTGGCTTTGAGTCGAGAGAGATAGGATGGTTTTGGATATGTATCCACCCGGATCGACCTCGTGACCTATTTTATTTCATGATTTTATGTTTGACCCGAAGAGATATGGAAAACACAAACACTTGTTACTTTTAAAAGAAGATAGTTTTAAGAAACAGATAGATTATCTACTTTCAATAACGGAACATTTAAAAATCCTTCGATAGTGAGCAAATCGAAGGATTTTTATTTTATCTGAATCTGTTTTCTGACCTCATCGACCGCATCATCTGTCTCATCTTCGACGAGCCATCGGATCGCATCCCAGGTGAATCGCAAGATGATAAAGTTTTTAGGAGATACTACGAAATCTCAATCATTACTCATCGCATATCTCGTACGTTCGTCGATAAAATAATCCTTCTCATCTTCAGAGACATCCGGTGGAATTTCCTGTTTTTGAGTGATAATAAGTCGAATTCTTCCAGAAGCCATTTTATAAGCTTTTTTTATCAGTTCACTTCATTTGAGATGTCCAATATCTGTGATAGCCTGAAGAAAGAACTGGGATCGTTCAGAGGTATCCCAGCTCGCATCAGGAGCTTCTATGATAAAGGAAGGAGGCAAGGGAGAAAAGTTACAAAGTTACATGGTTACAAAGTATCGTCATTGCGAGGTACGAAGCAATCTAGAAAAATGATACGTCATCCCGGAATTTTCTGGATATCAAAATATTTCGAAGTCTCAGAAGATGTTCTAGAAAATATCTGGGATCTTCCTATTATAAAACAAAAAACAAAGGTGGTGTTTTCCGAGACTCTTCCGCGTCGGATGTTTCCTCGCGAGAGTGATAGATCAAAATCATAATAGCATATTTATTTCAAAGCACAAAAAATCCGCGAGAATTTCTCTGGCGGATTTTAGGAGAATATGTGTAGTGTAAGCTATGGTGATTTTTAAGAATGAGATCTTTTATATACTTTTGTAACCAAAAGTACCAAAAGTTTTGAAAGGAGAAAAACTCGCAGACGTAGCAAATGCTAGATATTTGCACGACTATCAGCCTGCTCAAACGGTTTCTCCTCTCAAGCTCTCCTGTTCTCTCCCGTTTTTGGCAACTTTCCAGAATGACTCAAGGCTATTTTTTCTTTCTGTCTTTTGTTACAAATACTTTTTTCCCTTTTGCCTTTTTTTCTCGGATTTTAGAATCTTCGGTCGTGATTTCTTCGAGAACTCGATCGTCAGATTTGATTACCTTTTTATTCTTGAAAATACTTTCTCGTGATCGAAGTTCGATCTCGATTGGCGTACCCCAGAAGCCAAAATGTTCACGAATTCGATTCTCGAGATATCGATTGTATGAAAAGTGAAAGTGATCTGAATTATTAACGGAAAGTACGAATCGAGGAGGATTGATATCGACCTGAGATCAGTAGTAGATTTTTGGTTTGTGAGATTTTCTGTTACCAGTCGGAACGTGCTGATAAGTAACCTGTTCGAGAAATGTATTAAATACTGAAGTTTTGACTCGTTTTACTCGTTCCAGTTTGACGGCAAGAGCAGTTTTTAGGACTTCCTCGACTCGTTTTCCATCGACAGCTGATGTGAAGAGTGGAGTAACAAACGAGAGAAAATCAAATTTTTCTTTGAGGTAAGTAAAAAATCGATTCATAATAGTATCTTTGTCGATTCCTGGTTTTGCAAGAACCTTATCCCATTTATTCATGACGATAATGATACCTTTTTTCTCTTCGAGTGCTCGTTCGACGATATGCTGATCACCAGCAGTAATTCCTTCGAATGCATCGATTACGATTACGGCAATATCACATCGAGTAATCGCTCGTTCAGCTCTAAGTACACTCCAGTCTTCGATTCCTTGCTCGATTTTACCTGACCTGCGAATACCAGCAGTATCGATGAGTACGAAAGGCTGTCATTCATAAGTAAAAACAGTATCGATCGCATCACGAGTGGTTCCAGGCATATCTCGTACCATAGAACGATTTTCTCCAGTTATTGCATTGACGAGGCTTGATTTTCCGACATTTGGTCGACCGATAATCGCGAGTTTTGTAAATTCTTTATCGTATTTTTCTTCTAGGTAATCACAGCCGAGACGTCTGAGTTCTGCGACGATCGCATCAGCGAGTTTTGTAAATCCGGAATTCTGAGCAGCACTAGTAAGATATGGTTCACCAAAACCAAAAGAAAGAAGTTCATAAGCTTCATGAGCTCGTTTTGCATTGTCGACTTTATTTCCGACGAGAATAACAGGTTTTCCTGCTCTTCGAAGCATTTTTGCTATTTCTTCATCGAGAGAAGTCATTTTGTCATATTCGACGACAAATACGATAAGTTCAGATCGTTTTACTGATTCTTCTGCGCGTTTTCGGACATCTTGAAGTACTTCATCACTTGATCCAGAGTTCAATCCTCCAGAATCAGCAATAACATAAGTGATTCCTCGTTCGACATCGTTCATCTGATATTCGATGACATCACGAGTGGTGTTTTCGACATCAGAAACGATAGCAATCCGGTGACCAGAAAGCATATTAAAAATACTTGATTTTCCGACATTTGGACGTCAGATGATAGTGACTCTTCAGAGCATGGGTGGGATAGTTACAAAGTTACATGGTTACATAATTACATAGTCGTAAAAATGTGACCGGAAAAGCCTGCAAAACGCAGACTGGAAGGAGAACAAATTGGATAATCTGTTTTTCGCTTCCAGAGTATATTGATTTTTTGTAATTTACCAAAAAGATTTCTTAAGTAAAATGTATACTTGACTATACCAAATATAATTTGGTTTTCGGGTTTTTCACTCATTTTTTTCTCATAAAACAGACCTGCCTCGCCGATAGGCGAGGGGCGAGCACTTTGTTTTTGGTATAATTGATAAATTTGATTTTTAGTAAATGTTCATACAATGATCGAAATATTTTTAATACAGAAATATGCTGGAATCTTTTCGTAGTAATTTTTCATCATTAACATCGGCAAAAAAAGAAATACAGAGTGTTGTTTTGGCTACTTTTATCTGAACTACAGCTCTTCTCGGAAATAATACACATGCTGACAATGAAATCAGGCGATATGCTGCTACGATTCAATATGAGCTCGAACAATATCAGGTATCATGACATGTGCTCGGTCTCGCAAATGAGATGATAGAAAAGTATCCAAGTGTTACGAGTTTTACGTTGTGTGCAGAGACTCGTCTGAGATTGGGGGATAATAAATGAGCCTTGGAATGCATATTTAAAGCAAAATCACTTATCGGAAAAACAAGAGATAAAAAAATAGAGTTAATTCTTGCGGAAACTCTTTTGGCGAATGATCGATATGAAGATTCTATTAAGATTTTTTTACAATATGAAAAAATGTTTTGAAAAGAGGCAAAAGTAAGTGAGGCACTTGGAAAATGTTATCAAAATTTACGGAAGTTCACAGAGGCAATAGAACAATATGAAGAAGCTGCAAAAATTGGATCGGTATCACAGGAACACTCTACGAATCTTAATGTCGCAAGAATAGCAAGAGACGAGGAAATAAATAAAATTCGATCATCAGATAATCTTGTGCCCACCTCAGAAAAAGTAAAGAAAACGAAGAAGTCTTAATAATGAGCGATAAAAAAACACTTTTGAAAAAAGTGTTTTTTTAATGGTTTTGTGGTGTCCCCGACACGAATCGAACGTGCGTCTAAGCCTTAGGAGTGCCTTGTTCTATCCACTGAACTACGGGGACAAAGGAATTAAAAATGAGAGAATTAGAGACTGAGAAACTGAGAAACTGAGAAATTTTTGTCATCCTGAGTGAAACGAAGGATCCCTTACACTCAAGCATATTACAAAACTTATCTATAAGAGATTCTTCACTCCGTTCAGAATGACAGCCTATAGAAAAGAGACTTCTTGTTAGAAGCCTCTTCGATGATATGAAATTTTGTGAAAATGCAAGAATGGTTTTATGAATATGAATCTTCATGGAGATGAATGGCAAGATTTTGATTATAATTTGCATCTTTGAGAACGTGTTCTACCTCTTTTTTGATGCGAGCCTCATCTTTCGCGAGAAGAAATGTGCGGATATATTTTCCATTTAAGAAATATTCTATGCTGTCATATCGGATGAATCAGATATCTCGAGTAACTTCTCAGAGATTCCAGAAAGATCGAACCTCTTTAATCCCATAACTTCATTTTACGAGATAACTTCTACCAAGATAGCTTCCCTTGATCGCGAACCGATCTGCCATAATCGTACTAGCATCAGCGCGATAGACGAAAGAATTCGTCGGTCTCGGAGAGATGATCGGACTTTTACGCAAGATATTTTTTGTCTTTGCGCTAAAGTCGAATGTGAGTTGCGAGGTATTGTTATTTTGTGTTTCCATAAGCATTTTTGTTTGAAATATAGTTTTTTGCGAGTATAGAGTAGGATATTAAAGTTACTTTGTCAAGGGAAACAAAAAAATACTCGAGAAATCTCTCGAGTATGAGGTCTTGTTTTTATTTTTTACTTTGTAAATTTACCCGACAAACTAGGAATAAATTTAAAAATTCCATCTTTTTTTCTTTGCTCATAGTCATTTTCTGGAGCTCGACGAGACATAAAATCTGGGAGATCATCAAGGAGGATTTGACGCGTTATTTTTGCTTCGTTACTGTTTCGTTGTTTTTCAAGAATATCTCACTTTAGGAGAAGAATCGGCATATTTTTTGGAAAAATTTTTAGTATTGCATCGATTTTTGAGAGAAGTTGAGTTTGGCCTTCTTGTTTCTGTTGTGCGAGAAGTAGGAGAATGTGTCGAGAAAGCTGATATGGTGAATGAGACCAGTTTTTCTGAAGAATATTGTAAGATTCTGTATCGAGAGAGTTATTTGATAATGCTGTGATGGCACGACGCGCCTGGAATTCCTCTCGAGCATATGACTGAATCTCCTCGATACTCACTGGAAGTTTTATGTTCTCATTTTCTATGAGTTTTTGTTGATCGGAAGATTCTTTCAGAATACAAATCGTCAGAAGGGAAGAACTTAAAAATCAGACCAGTAATATTCCGACTGAGAAGAATTTTGGTATGAAAAAAGATTGACTTATCTCTTGTCTTTGATACAGATAACTCATCGCAATTGCAAGCAATATAAAAACAGTTGGTCCGTAGAATCCGAAAAATGAGGCGATATGAATCGCTAGAATTCCTACAAAAATCGTAGTATCGAGTGATTTTTTCTCGGTAATATTTTTCCAGAGAATAATCGGTGTGATATAGAAAATTCCTACAAAACAGAGAAGTCAGAGGAATCAGAATTCGAGCCAAATATCAAGAAGAGGATTGTGGACACGATCGGGAAGTTCCCCAGGTTTTTCATAAGCAAGAATCTTGTTGGAATATTGTTTGGTAAGATCGAATTTCTGACTTTCAGGTCCACCTCAGAACAGATTTTTCCCAAAAGAGTTTTCTTGGATGGCCTGTAATCAGTATCAAATAATTTCTTTACGAGAATAGAGTGAGGCAAGATTTACTTCACTGAGCGTATATCTTTGAAAAAATGGAAGAAGGGAGATTATTGAGAGACTTGCTATAATGCCAAAAAATTTCCACTTTTTTTGTATTGAAGAAAGTAAAAACAGAAGAAAACCACCTCAAACAAGTCCGAGAAAAGCAGCACGACTTCAACTTAAGATAATGGCGACAAAAATCAAAACCAAAAGAATTGAAAACCATGTTTTTCGCGAAGAAGACTGTATTTTTTCGATCGAAAGAAAAAAAGGAATGAGGAGAAAAACTCAAAAAATATTGTATTGTCAGATCGTGCCAAATGGTCGTCCATCAATATTTCCGAAATTTCAGAGTACTTGAATAATTCCTATAATTGCAAGGATTCATCCTATAATCGGTAAAAATTCAATGAGTTTATAGGTGGTTTTTTTCTCGAGTAAAAGAGTGGAAAAAATGATGATAAAAAATACATACCAAGCGAGCCCCATGGCTCGTTCTCCGCTTCCGACGAGAGCTCGCCAGATATCTGGAGAAAAGAGACAAGATATTCAGATAATAATCGTAAAAACAAATAATAATCCAAAAAGGAAATAGAGTGTCTTGTTTATTTCAAGATTCTTTTTTGTGATCGAGAAAAATCAGAAAAAACAGAGAAGGATTGAAAGGAATCAGATGATGAGTATTTTTGGAAGTGTAAAAGGATTGTATGTTCCGGTCCACATGACAAAAGGGAACACGAGGAGTGTTCCCTTGAGGGTATTAGTTATGATTTTTTTAAGGGGAATCATGAATATTATTCGTGAACACTCAAATATAATTTCATAATAACCATTTCACTTAAATCTTGATTTATGAGAACTTTGTAGGTTACTGCTCCATTTACGGTGTTGTCTACAGGCAATCCCCAGTTTTGTTGCATCATAGAAAACGATGATCTATTTGGAGACCAAAAGTATCTAAATGAAAGTTTATTAATTGGATCTTCTATAGACCAAGTCGTCCAAGCTCAACGATATAATATATTTTGTACGCTTGATGTTACTTGAGAATAATCAGATCACATAGGGAGAAACTCAGTTCCTCCAGAAACAAATTGATTCGTAAAATTTCTGATCAACACAGGATCTTTGAAAAGATACACAGATCCGTAAGAATTGTAATTATCCACCTTTCAATTTGCTATTCGAGCATTTGAATAAGGTTTAAGAAACTGAGATTCAATAGTATCGTTCGTTGCTCATTGCGTAGTATATTCAGCTGTCATAAATCCAGAATACATGGTAGATTTATCATAACTATCGTTCATCATATTGATTGATAATTTTCCTGTTTCTACAGAGGCAGAACCTCCATTGAAATGTCCAATATATTGTTTACCATTAATAGTAGATTCTACTATTACCACTTCAGAGTTATCAGAATTTCTATAGATACGATATGTTTTAAAAGTATCTGGAGTATTTGCTGGTAGTGATTTTAAGCTACTTGCTCAAGGTCAGAAATGCCCACCAAGATAGATAGAATTTTGAGTTTCTTGTGATAAATAAAACCAACCCGCAATTCTGTATAGAATATTACTTTGTCATAAATTTGAAATATTAATGACGTTATCAAGATGTGCATTGAACGAAGATATTGCTGCTGGATCCCGTAGAACATGGATTTTTGAAGTTCATCCAGTGTCTTGTTTTACGACTTGAGTGAGATAATTACCTCAGCAACTTGATCAGTTTGTACAACTATTAATCCATTCTTGAATTGGATTATTGAGTCCATTTTGAGTGTATTCAGGGGTAATGGTTACACCGTAGAGAGAAGAAACTTTATCAGTAAAGTAGAGCTTAGTAGTATCAGCGTGATCAAATTTTACTGCAGTTGAAACAGGAGTAATGGAACCAGCGATCGCAATATCTATTTCGTTGATTATAAGCTCAGAAGAATCTTGATTCACATATACATTGTAAGTCTTCGCACGATTATAGAGTTGAGCGAGGGAGAATTTGTTATTCCATGATCGTAGATTGTAAGTACTACTGTATTGTTGATTTACTGGAACATCCTGAAATAATGATTTTTGGAGGCTCGTACCTACTCTCCAATCCATGTTAAATCCACCAGAAAATCGAGTGATATAATCTGTAGAAAATGTACCAATTGAACCATTTGTTAAGTAACAGATTTGGTTTTTTTGTGATTGACATGAAGCAAGTTGTTTGAATCCTGAAACGAAAGAAGAGATAAGATTTTTATCTTTGAGCACATAAGCTTTCTTATAATCATTTGTTGCATCTTGCCAATTTCCTGGAGTATTTCCTATGCTGTCAATATGACTTGTTCATTCTCGAAATGACGTAGAGAATTTTGAACTGTTTGATCAGATAAATTGTTGAACAAAGTTATTTTTATATCCATCTTCTGTAAGTTCCGGAGTAATGGTACCAAAATACATTCCTTCGGGTTTCCCTCGGAAATATAAATAGGTGGCATCGTGAGTGTCATATCGTGCATTCATATCAACTACAGTTGTTGTGGTAGTTGTGGTTGTGATTGGAGTTGGATTTGGATTACATTTCCAATCATTATTTACACAAGTTCGTCCATAAAGACATGGATTTTTCTCATTTGTATCACAAGATTTTACAGAAGGAGAAGTTGTCGTTGTAGTAGAATTAGTAATTGGTGACATAATAGCAGAAACAGTTGTTGTCTCATCACCATCAATGATAGCAATAGTTGCTTCGAGAAGTGCGCTAATCCTTTCATTATTTGTATATTTTGTCTTAAGCTGTCGAAGAGCACGAAGATAACGAGCTCGATAAGTTTCACCCTTTAGAGAAATAAGTTTCTCTATTTTACTAGCAGCTCTTTCCGCAAGAGTTACATCTTGTTGGGTGAGGTTATAAGCAAGTACTGCTTGAGTGAAAGAAGAAAACAATATCACAGAAGCTAAGATTGCTGAGAGTAATCTTTTCATGAAAGAGAAATGAAGAATAAAAAACAGTGTGTAGTCTAAGGCTTTTTTTGAAGGAGTCAAAAAATTTTCTATTTTGAATTCCTAAGAAAATTTATAAAATTAGCGAGATTATTAAATATTTCCAAAATATGCCAAAAACTCTCATCGAACAATCAAATTATTTTCTTCAAAATCTTAGTATTCTTGGACTGGCTGATATAGCTTCACTTCAGGAATGTGTTCGTGAGCACAATGCACTCTATTATAACTCCGAAGCGCCGATTATTTCTGATCGAGAATATGATATTTTGTTTGCAAAACTGAAAGAATTAGAAGAAAAATATGACGTTGTGGATATCAATTCTCCGACTCAGAGTATCGCGGTTCTCGTCGGAAATCAGTTTCAGAAAGGAATTCATAAGCATCGTATGCTTTCGCTCGATAATACGTATGATGAAGCTGATATTCTCGATTTTGATAAGCGAATAAAAAATATTCTAAAAACCGATACGGATATCGAATATTGTATCGAAGTAAAATTCGACGGACTCGGAATTGCGTTGACGTATGAAAATGGAAAACTCGTTCGCGCGCTGACTCGCGGAAATGGAATCGAATGAGAAGATGTGACAATTAATGCGATGCAAATCGCAAATATTCCGAAAAATATTTCCCCCAAGGATAATATCGAAATTCGTGGTGAAGTCATTATGCCGATCGCCGCTTTTCATGAACTTAATATAAGACGACAGAACGCTGGAGAAAAACTCTTTGCGAATCCACGAAATGCTGCTTCTGGAAGCCTTCGGCAGCTTGATTGGGAAATAACAAAATCAAGAAATCTTGCCTTTTTTGCGTATAGTTTTCCAGATATTGAGGAGAAGTTACAAAGTTACAAAGTTACAAAGTTACAAGGAAATAGTGAGAACGAACTTTTTCTCGAATCAAATACTTATATTGAATACACGAATCTACTTAAAAAACTCTGATTTCAAACTTCTTCCTATTTTCATCTTGCGAAAAACGAGAAAGAACTTGCTTCAGAAATCCATCGCATGACCGAAAATCGACCAGTTTTTCCTTATGAGATTGATGGATTGGTATTGAAAATGAACGATCTCTCTCAATGGCAGGAACTTGGTATGACCGAACATCATCCACGCTATGCGATCGCATATAAGTTCCCAGCACAATATGTCCGAACCAAGCTTCTTGATATCGAACATTCGACCGGACGAACCGGTGCTATTACTCCAGTGGCGATTCTCGAACCAGTAAATGTGACCTGAGTAACCGTCTCTCGAGCAACCCTCCATAATTATGATGAACTTCGCGCGAAAGATATTATGATCGGCGACAGCGTATTTATCGTCCGAGCCGGAGAGGTAATCCCTGAGGTTATCAGTGTTATCTCGGAAGCGAGAGATGGAAGTCAACGCGTTATCGAAATTCCGACTCTCTGCCCGAGTTGCCAGACTCCACTTACGCAAGATGATGGGAAGGTGGCTATCTATTGTCCAAATCGGGCAGGATGTCCAGCTCAGATTCAGGGAAAAATGGAGACTTTTGTTAGCAAACACGCGATGAATATCGAATGACTTGGGAAAGAGATTATCGCAATTTTTCTCGATCATGAATTTATCACGGATTTTACGTCAATTTTTCATCTGGGAGAACGTCGTTCGGAGATTCTCAAGCTTGAAGGTTTTAAAGACAAAAAAATCGATAATATTCTCGGAGAAATCGAAAAAAATAGAAATATCTCACTCGCGAATCTGCTCGTCGGACTAGGAATTCCGCAGGTCGGAAGAAAAACGGCGAAGCTACTTGCAGGACACATAGTTACAAAGTTACATAGTTACAAAGTTACAACGATACAAGGTGAGAATTGTCATTCTGAGTGAAGTGATAACGAAACGAAGAATCCCTTACACTCAAATATCTCGTCAGAGTCGACTATAAGCGATTCTTCGCTGCTCTCAGAATGACAGGTGAATAAAAATTGTCTTTTTCACATACTCACACATCTTCAGCTCGAAGAACTCCAGCAGATTAAAGATATCGGTCCGGTTGCTGCCGGAAGTATCGTCTATTATTTTGAGGAAAATGAAGTATTAATTCGTGGAATTATCGATGAATTAGAAATCGAACTACCGAAAGTTATCACCCTCAGAGGCGAGGAAAATCTCGGAAAACTTGCAGGAAAATCATTTTGCGTGACGGGAAGCTTCGAATGAATCTCTCGAGATGAAATCCATGAAAAAATCGAAGCTGCCAGCGGGGAAGTACGAACCAGTGTCACAAAAAATCTTTCTTATCTTATTGTAGGATCTGAAGCAGGATCAAAGCTCGAAAAAGCCCGATCACTCGGAGTAGAGATAATCGGACTGGAGGAATTATTGAAGTTACTTGAGGATTAATTATTTTGCTTTACCGGTCTTTTTTGTTATTGCCTTTGGCGTAGGTTTTTTCTCTGTGGCTCAAAGCTCGAGAACTTGTATTGAGAGATAACTAGTTTTGTCTCAGATTTTTACTGGTAAGCACTGATGGTCTTTTCCACCAATATTTATGGTTTTTGCTACTTGAGAGTTTGAAAGATCGAGAGTAATATTGTCATCTTTTTTAGCAAATCAGTCCTTATCTCAATTCTCTTTTCTGAGAATAGCAGATTTCTTTATGTTTTTAGAAAGTTTTAGAGAATCTCCATTGCTTAATGTTTTTCAGTTGATTGTAAGTGTTTTTGGAGCTTCAGCTTTTGCTTCTACTTTTGCTGCAGGTGCCTGAGGTGCTGGTTCTTGCTTTTTTGGTTCCAGAGAAGTTTTATAATCTATCACCGTTTGTGCATCAAACTTTCCAGTGTGTTTTGCTTTAATTTCTTCTGTATCTCATGGATATAATTTCTGTTGAAGCTCGATTACTTTCTTTTGTGTTTCGGTTCAATAAACCAACATCTCTTTTCCTTTGGTATCTTTTCCTACTTCACGAATTTCCAATAATTGCTGAACGTCAGCTATATATTTTTGAGTTTTAGAATCTTCTTGTTTCTGTAATTCTTTTTTATCGTTGAATTCGATATCTCACTTTTCATAACCTTGCCCATTTTTATCGAACATTTTTCAGAGTAAGCTAATTTTATCTGAATTACTCAATTTTTTTATTTCTGTAGGTTTTTCTCATTCTTGATAAAATCCGAACATGGTTCCAAGAAACTTAAAGAATTCTCCAAGTCATTTTAGAAAAGCACTATCTGATTTAAGAAGATAATCAACTCATTTTCATAGGTTTTTTAGGTCTATTGTTCAACTTGCGATACCTTGTTTAATTTTTTCTACTGCAGGTGCCACCCCATCTTTTAGATTGAATTGATCAAAATTAGTATTTGCAAATTTATAGAGTCACTTGCCATCTTTTGCGAGCACGGGTTCGATGATAATTTTTCCATCTTGTTCAATAACGATCATTTTTTCACCCTTTTTCAATAATGTTTCAGGCGTTTTGTCTTTTAATAGCTCTGCTACTTTTGGAGATTTTTTTAATAGTTCAATATCCGCATTATCTTCTATTGTGAAACCTTTTTTTACAGCTTGGTTGATTGTAGATTCTATAAAATACACCACAAGAGTATTATCTTTAAGATCTTTAGATTTTTCTATTTCAGCAATAATTAATTTAAACTCTGTTTTTGTAAGCGGTTCATTTAAAAGCCCCTCCATTTCTTTTATAGCCTCGGGAATTTTATTTGGATTATGTTCACTTGTTGTTTTATTGATAACTTCTTTTATTTTTCAAAAATTACCTCATAATTTTATGAGTTTCATAGGACTTTTTTCTCATCAAGCTGCTAATTTTTTCTCTATAGTTTCTTGTCAGTTCAGGAGATTATCTAATATGCGAATTCACTCTTTTTGTTGAGGAGTGAAAGTACTTTGATCTTTTCATAAGTCCTCTTTCATTAAAGGTTGATTAAGAAGAGGGGATATTGCTTTTTTCAGAGCGTCTTTATTTGTAGGGATTTCTAGCCCTTTAACTACCTCATCTTTAAACTTAGGATCTGTTACTATTTTATCAGCAGCAGCTTGAAGTTCTTTTTGGTCAATTTTTCCATCTTTTTTTTCTCATTCAAATTTCGAAACAAGACTTTCATTTTCTGCCATATACAAAAATAATTAGTAAATATTATATAAACAACCCAAGACTCAAAGTCTCAAGTTCGGCGTTTTTTCGGTCTTCGTCTCGCTCGGAAAGTTCTATGGATTTCATGTCTTTGATCACTTGAAGTCCTTGTTCTATCTTTCTTTTTTCTTCTGCATTTTTTGCTTGCGAGATAGCACTATGAAGGACTTGTTCGATCCCATCGATAGCCTCTGGAGTGATATAGACACTTGAGACAAGAGCATGGAGTCATTGTGCGAGATCCCACTCAGTAAAAAGATTCGAAAGAATCTTTAAAATAATTTCACGTTTTTTGATATACATTTGTTGTTCGGCTGGCGACATACAATAAAAAATAAGGTAACACTGATAGGATACCTTATTTTGTTTTATATTGCAAAAATTACTTCAAAAACATATTTACGATAAGTCCGATAGTCGAGAGTACCATTCCGATGAGCCAAAAACGCATTACGATACTTTCTTCTTTCCATCCGAGTGCTTCGAGATGATGATGAAATGGGGCGATTTTAAAGATTTTCTTACCATTACGGAATTTTTTACTGAGAACCTGTAATCCAGAAGAAACAACTTCGAGAATATAAATCGCAGAAATAATTAGGAGGACAATGAGTGTATCAGTCATCATTGCCATAACAGCCAGCCCAGCACCAAAAGCGAGCGATCCGATATCTCACATATAAAATTGAGCAGGTTTGATATTATACCAGAGAAATGCAATGAGTGTACCGACAACGAGAAGACAGATGGCTGCAAGAAGCAGAAGTCACTTGCTGTAACAGATATAAGCGTAGACCGCATAATTAAAAAGCAATAATCCTCCGGCAAGTCCATCAAGCCCATCAGTGATATTAACAGCATTTGCCATCGAGATCATCGTAAAAATGAAAAGTGGAATATAGAGCCATCCGATGAATACGGAGCCAATCCAAGGAAGATTCACGCTGTCGTATCAGAGCTTTCCATAAAACCACCAAGCACCGAGTGCTGAAAACAAAATTAGTAATCACATTTTGAGTTTTGCTGGAAGTCATTTGGTTCGACCAATTTTTCTAACGTTTAAAAAATCATCCACTCCACCGATAATTCCCATCGTAAGGAACGTAAAAAGCACGAGCCAGGTTTCTTTTCGATTCAAGAGAGAATAGTTTACTTTCCAGCCGTATTTTGGTGCGAGATACCAGACGACAAGTGAGGCACTCACGAGAAAGAAAATAACGAGCAAAAGAACCCCGGCTCACATATTTGGAGTTCAGGTTTTATGTTCATGAAGTTTATGAAATTCAGTTGCTTGTCCCATGAGCGCTTCTTCACGAATTTCTTTCCCCATTCGAAAATATTTCAGAAGTCGAATATAGGGTGGAATCGCGATAAAAGTAATAATAACAGCAAGTACGAGATAGGAGAGAAGATAGGCGAGGTTTCACATGAAAAAGTCTGTAAAGTCGTAAAGTCTGTAAAGTCGTAAAGTCTGTAAAGTCTTTTGACTTTATGGACTTGATGACTTTTAACTGTTTTAGTATATTCTTTTGGAAGATTTTGCAATAAAAAAGAGGACAAAAGCCTCTTTTTGTGTCTAATAATCTTGATTATAGTGCCTTTTCTAAAGTATTATCTGGTTCTATGACAGCTTCTGGATCTACGGTCGGCTCGAGAACGGTCAATGCAATAATCGCTCAGATTCCTATTACTCCGGCTGAAAGATAGAATGGAGTAATATTCCATTCCATAAAATATCCTGCGATGATCGGTCAGATTCCCATACCGAGATTCATAAGTGCTGTAAGTATTCCGTTTGTTTCACCGCGTTCTCGTACATCTGAATGTTTGATAATCTCACTCTGAAACACTGGTCGAAGCGTTGATTGAAAAAATGCGGTGAAAATAAGAGCTATGATAAGTACGATGAGTGAGCTCGTCCATCCAGCAATAGCAAATCATATCGCAAGTCAGACGGTAGTAATAGCGATAAGAGCTCGATTATGAAATCGTTTGAGCCAGAATTTTCGAAGTAAAACAGCTTGATTAAATGCGATTGCAAGTCCGACGATCGTAAAAATATATCCAGAATATTTACTTCCGACATGAAAATATTTATCGAGAATAAGTGCAAAAGCCGACTGATATGCAGCAAGTCAAAACATGACGATCGTCCAGACGAGATACCAAGTACGAAGCCCGGCATGTTTGAAGGCTTTAATGACCGGTGTAAATGGATGCCACTGAAGTTTTCCTTCAGTCCTTTTGTTTATATTTGTCTCTGGTAGAATGAAGTATGCTGAGATAGCATTTGCGAGAGCGAGAAAACCAGTAAAAAATATAGGAACTCGCATCCCGAAGTGCATGAGTGAAGATCCGAGTGCTGGTGCGATAATAAAAGCGATACCAAAAACCGCTCAGAAAATTCCATAATTTGCGATTCGCTCTTTTTCATCTTTTGCGATATCTCAGAGAATAGTCTGTGCAATAACCATGTTACCAGCAGTGATTCCGTCGATGATTCGTCCGACAAAAACGAGCCAAAGAACAGGAGCAAAACCTACCACAAACCATCAAAGAGCCGTACCGAAAATACTAATAACAAGCACGAGTTTTCGGCCGTATCTATCGGAAATAGCTCCAAGAAGCGGTGCGGAAAGAAAGCTGCAGAGTGCGTAGATTGATACGAGTAGAGTTGTCTGGAGGTAACTTGCACCGAATTCACGAACAAATTCTGGCAGAATCGGCATAATAATACCCATTCCGATGACATCGAGCGCGACCGTGAAAATGACAAGATATTTGGTTTTGTTTTCTTTGAAGGACATTTGGAGAACTAAGAGTTAAGAATTAAGAGAAAGAAAAAATGTCGTCATTGCGAGGCACGAAGCAATCCAGAGTAAATATGTTATTTTGTCTTTCTCTACGTTGTTTGCTTTAACAGCGGAATATCCCGGATATTTTCTGGAAAATCTTCTGTAACTTTCGGATTTTTTAAATGTCCAGAAAATTCCCTCGATGACATAGTTTTTCTTAATTCACTATTTTATACATGACTTCTTTCTGGACTAATCCATCCCTTATAGAGAATTGGTACGACGAACATCTTGAGAATACCAGCAGTCATAAGACCGAATACGAGTGACTGAGCCAGCGAAGCCCAGAATGAATCTGAGAAAGCAAGTGGGATAAAACCCATAATTGTCGTCAAGGAAGTAAGCATTACTGGCTCAAATCGAGTAATACAAGAATCTTTGATAGCAGCGTCAAAATCGACTCAAGCTTTGATATTGAGATTTATTTTATCGATGAGATAAATCGAGTGATTCGAGACCATTCAGAATAGTGCGACGAATCAGATGAGTGATGGAAATGAAAGTGTCTGTCCAGTGAGCGTGAGACCACAGAATACTCAGATGAGCGCGAGAGGAATTGGTATAAGTGAGATCAGAGCTTCTTTATAAGAATCAAATTGAAGAATCATGATAACTACTACACCGAGCAATCCAAAAACCATTGCTACCATAAGGCTTTGGATTGATTTTGCACTTTCTTGGTTTTCTCATCCGATAATGAATTCATACCCCGGTGGAAGCTTGAAATTCTTTGCGGTTATAGCAGCATTAAAGTCGGCCAAAAGTTGAGTACTATTTGTCGTAGGACTAGCTGATGCTGTGATGGCAACGATTCGTTTCTGATCGATTCGAGTAATGCTATCTACTGAAGGTTTGAGCTCATTTTTTATAATATCTCCGAGAAATACAAATTGTCCTTTTGTATTTTTAATTTTGAGATTTTTGATTTTATCGAGTGTAGATACTGAATCTTCAATATACCGTGTTTTTACAACTATTTCATCCGTACCTTTGTAGATTTTTGTAGTTTCATTTCCATCAAGAGCGGTTTTCATGAATGCTCCGACTTGAGGAAGAGAAAGATTATAGAGTGAGAGTTTAGCGGTATCAAAAGTGATATTAAATTCAAGAGGAACTGGTTTTTTCGAAGTGGACACATTTATGGCCCCAGGAATATTTTGGACGATGGGTTTGATATCTTTTATGAGCTTATCAAGCACATTAAAATCTTTACCAGCGATACGGACTTCAAGATCAGCACCGGCTGGTGGTCCACTTTTTTGAGACTGTACGGTTATGGTAACACCAGGGATAATAATCGCACTTGCACGTTTTCTGACCCTTTCTGAGATTATTTGATTTTTTTCTCGTCCATATTCTTTTTTGACGAGATTAACAGTAATGCTTGCGTAATGGTCTCCACTTGACGACCCGCCGATTGATTTGTTTCCGAGAGCACTGAGGCCTCCAACAGTAGTTGTGAAACTATCGACATCTTTTTCTCACTTAAGAGTTCATTCAACTTGTTTTGCTATTTCAGAAGTTACTTCTATTTTCTGTCCGGGTTGTCCCTCGATATCGATAGCAAAAATATCTTCATCGGTAGCCGGAAAAAACTCTGATTTTAGAAGTCCGGTTGCAGGAAGAAGAGCAGAGACAAAAAAAGCAAGAATAATACTTATAAGCACAATATTGCGTCGTTTTTTTGTCTCAAGTACCCAGACGAGAGCTTTTTCATAGAGAGCAATAGTTGGATTGAGTGAAAGAAGTGGTTTAGAATCAAGGAGGCGAGAAAACCATCATTGTTTTTTCTTGAGAGCAACTTCATCATTTGGATGTTTCCCTCGTTGGAAAGCGATCGTGAGTGCAGGAACAATTGTCAGAGAAACAATAAGAGAAGCAAGAAGAGTGATGGTAATAACAAAAGGGAATGAAAATAAAAATTTTCCAATCATACCAGTCATAAACATCATCGAAGCGAAGAAGCATGCGATAACGAGAGTAGTCGAAGTGTCGACCCATTTATAATCACGAAGAACTAGGAGCATCGCTTCACGATAGGAAAACTTCCCCGTGGATGAATACTTATGAAAGGCTTCGACGATGAGAATTGCGTCATCAACGAGGAGACCAAGTGAGAGTACGAGTGCAAAAAGAGAGAGAAAATTGAGGGTAAGCCCAAAAAACTGCATGAAAATAAACGTAATCAAGAAAACGATAGGGATCGTAAGTGTTGGTACGATAGAGAGTCGAAAACCAAGAAAAAGAAAAAGTACAGCAAGAACAAGTGAAATAGTGACAAGACAATCAGTTATCAGCCCATCAATATCGAGTCGAATTCGCTCTGCCATGCTATAGGTCGTCTTGATAGTAAGATCAGCAGGGATAGTCCCATTTGTTCTTATTTCTTCAAGTAATTTTGCACCTTCATCATAGAGATTTACGATAGATCCGCCGGATTTTTTTATAACCGAGAGACTAATAGCATCTTGTGGAGCTAATCATTTCGGTGCAACTCGAGCAAAAGTGACTCGCGTTTTCGCACCGAGCTCTATTTTTGCGATATCTTTCAGTCGAATTATTCCAGTATCTCCATTTTTAGCGACAACAATATTTCCGAGATCGTTCAATGTATAGAAACGATTATCGATTGTAATGATATGTTGATATTTATCGATTTTCACTTTTCCGATTGGGAAAGTGAGATTTGCTGATTTAATCGCAGCGTCCGCTTGATCAGCAGTCACTCCATATGCTTCGAGCTTCGTTGGTTTATAATTTACATGAAATTCCTCCTCATCTCCACCCGAGATTCGTACTTCGGAAACTTGGTCCATTTTTTCGAGTTCATCTTTGACGATTTGTGCATATTTTCTGAGAGTAAATCCATCATAATTTCCACCGATAGTAAATGTCCAAAAAGGCATATCAGACATATTGATTTCTTGAACAATGGGTTCTTTGGCATCTGTTGGTAAGTTTTTCTTTGCGGAATCTACCTGATCTTTAAGATTTCTTATTGCCTCTGTCACGTTTTCTTCTGGTTTAAATTGAACAATGATAGACGATATTCCATTTTTTGAAGAAGAAGTCATTTTGTCGATCCCTTTGATTTTTCCTATTTCTTTCTCGAGTCTCTTGGTAACAAGATCTTCGACTGTCTCAGGACTTGCTCCTGGTAATACGGTCGAAGTGACACCGATACCGAGTTTTACTTCCGGCTGGGATTCGAGCGGAAGAGCATTAAGGGCCATGATTCCACCGACAATCGCAAGCAGAATAAAAAGACTGACAGCACGTGTTCGATCGGTCCAAAAAGTGAATCCAGATTTATTGAGTTCTGGATCGAATTTGAGATCTTGGAGGTATTTTCCCTCGAGAGCTTTGTGTTGTTTCATAGGAATGGAGAGATTAAAATGTTTGTTTCGTTAAGGAAAATCTAAAACTAGCTTAAAAATCGAGAATCTTCTGGGGATTTATAATTTTTAGGGTTCCGAGGAGTGTTTTCGAGTTTGCAGACTGCTTCATACGCCACGGAATCATTATATGATATAAAACTTCTCTGATAAGCTGGTTCTATATATCAATCTCACTCTTCATGTCGGATTCCGCACCAGTATTTTTCAGTTTCTCCAGCGATGGCTGCACAGTAGCGTAATACGCCATTTGCATATTCACAGTATAAGCAAAAAACTTTGTCTGCTCCGCTCAGATATGGGAGTTTGTAACGGTCGAGTTTTACGTAGGATTTTCGTGAGACGAGCGGAATCTGATAGAGAGGGAAGCTCGTGTGATGATAGAGCTCGATACAAATATCGAGAAAAACGATGGATACGAGAGGTAACCATATAAATGGACCAGCAAGATAGTGATTGAGTTTCGTTCAGCGTTTTTGTCCCTCCATGATATGTAAGATAGGTATAAAAATAAATACTTTGTAGATTCCAATAAAGGAATATGTGTCTTACATTGTGATGAATTCTAGAAAATAGCAATTGTTTATCTGTGTTTGATGGTAAGTTTTGGTGCAAGTAAAATGCATACTTGAGCAAAAACTTGTCTGCAAACCGCATTACTAGAAAGAATAGTGATATTTTCTATGATTGAGGCCCGTGCAATTTCTTGAACCTTTTTTTGCTGTAAAAGATAGGCACGATATTGCTCTTCAGTTATTCCATCTTTTTGTCATAACTCAGGATACCAGTCGATATAGTTTGGTTGATTTGGCTCTCGAAGAGAGATGGCTATTCGCTGACCATCGTCAGGAGATATTGGTTTCGCAAAAGATTTTGTGAAGAGCATATAGTTAAAATCAAGGTAAATATATTTATTTACTTTTGTAACCAAAAGTACCAAAAGTTTTGAGAGAGGAAAAACTCGCAGACGTAGCTTTGCTCTTCATTTGCACGACTCACAGCCTGCTCAAACAATTTCCTCTCTCAAGCTCTCTCATTTTCTCCCGTTTCTTGGAAGCGGTTATTGTTTTTAGGATTCTCACTATGATAAATATTCTTCTAGATTGCTTTCCGCCGCGGCGGACAATGACGAGACTTTCGACTTTATAGACTTTATGGGCTTTCGACTATTTCACCACATTTATCTTATCTCCATCAGTAACCGTAAGTACGCCGTTGCTGATGTAGCTTTCGCCTTCATTTAGACCAGAGAGAATCTCTACTTGAGTAGCATTTTGTGCGCCGATTGTGACGGTTCGAAGAACAGCAGTCGAGCCCGATCCGACGGTGTAGATCCCATATTTTCCTTGTTCGAAAGCGACGAGAGCAGCGAATGGAATGGCGATTATTTTTTCTTCACCAACCTTTTTTTCAATAATGACATCGACAAAATCTCCAGAAAGCACCCCAGTTGAAGTCTTATCAAGTAACAGTTCTATTCGAAAGAGTTTCGTTACGGGATCGGAACCTGGAGATACGGTAGAGATAATTCCTGTGAGAGTGAGATTGTCTTTTTTTACGATGATATTTTTTCAGACAGTAAATGAATTTATCTGATTGGCATTCACGTCCATTTTTACTTTGAGAGAAGATGTATTTCCCACGGAAAAGAGGGGGGTTCCAGGAGAAACAGATTGACCAACCTCAATGTTTTTACTGAGAACGACTCCATCGAATGGCGCGATAATCTGAGTGTTTGAAAGCTGGATATTTGCCATATCTTTCGATCATTTCGCGGCATCAGCCTGTGATTTTGTACCGACGAGCTGTGCATCGAGTTTTGCTTTTGCGCTCGCATATTGAGCCTGAGCGATTTTGAGTGCATTATCAGCACTTTCTCGGCTTGCATTTACGACTGCTACGGTATTTTCGAGCTGAGTACGTGTGAGTGTCTCATTTCCAGAGATGGTATCGAGAGCCGATTGGTTGTTAGCTGTAAGATTCGTGAGGCTCTGGCGAGCGTTCGCGAGCTGAGATTCGGCGATATCGACCGCATTTGAGAGAGTTACTGTATTCGTATCGATAGATGTTTTTGTCGTTGAAAGCGAGTTTTTAAGAGTCGTCAGTCCTGCTTGAGTCTGGAGAAGGCTGGCTTGATTTTTCGCTATCGTTAGTGAGAGTCCATCGAGTTGAGTTTGAGGAAATACACTTGAGACGATACTATTGTTTGCCATTCTTACGAGATCATCGTAGAGACTTGTCTCTTGTTGTATAAGGTTAAGTACGGCCGCAAGCTGTTTCTCGAGTTCAGTTCGATCAGTCGTGTTGGTTGATCCGATAGAAAGAAGGAGACTTCTCGCGGTAGCAAAATCCTTCTCGCTTTGAATTTTTATATTCACATCTTTCGCTCAGAGATAGATCTCATAAGCATCATTCGCAGAGCGATTCTTGTCGGTTACTCCGAGAATAATGTCCGCTTGATTGACCCCAGCATCAGCGGTTACTATAGCACTGCCAAGAGTTACTCGGATATTTTCATAGAGACTACCTAGGCTTTCATCCGAGTTCTTTTTAAAATTTTCAAAACTTGTTTTTGTGTTATTGAGTGATTTTTCAGCGAGATCGACTCAGATTTTCGCTGCCTTAATTGCTTCGCCAGTAGTATTTTGTGTATTTGATTTTGTTGTCTGAATATTATCGAGCTGAGTATTCGCCATCGCAAGTTGTTTTTCTGTAGTGGTGTAGATGTTTTCGCGAGAAATTTTTGCATTTTCAAGCTGAATTTTAGCACTTTCCAGGTCTTTTTTGACGGATTCCGTGGTTAAAGAAAGAGCAGAAAGAGCATTGTCATAGCCAGTGGTCGCAGTCTTTGCACTCGTACTTATGGTAGAGGAAGAGAGATCGAGTGTCGCAAGAACTTGCCCAGCCTTGATGGTTTGACCTGCATCGACATTGATTGTCTTGATAATTCCTGATACCTGAGGGGAAAGAGAGGTCTCAATAATAGGAGATACTTTTCCCGGGAGAATCGAATTCTCGATAAAAAAATCCTTTTTCGCAGTGGAAAGAGAAACGTTTTTAATAGTGCTCATATCAGGCGTTACTACGATATCTGCAGCCCCACAAGAACTTAGTGCGATCGTGGTGACCAAAAGAATAACCGTTCAGAAATAGTTAGTTTTCATAGGGAAGAATAAATATAATTAAAATTTTCCTTTCGAAGCCATCTCTTCTTGGAGGTAGGCAATAAGGGCTGGTAAGTCATCTTGTTTGACTATTCCAATCGCTTTTTCATGTTTCATAATTACGATCATGACATCGCCAGATTTGATTCCTGCGATATCTCTTACTTCTTTTGGAATAACAATTTGTCATTTTTCACCAACCTTAACTGTCCCAAACATCTGTACTCAACAAGTCATAGGGTTATTTGGATCACACACGAGTTGGTTATTTTCAGTAGTCATAGTTTATTTAGTAAGAAAAGTATAACTTGTATAACTAAGTATACTTTTATTTTTTGAAAGTCAATAAAAAGCTGTCATATTCTTGAAAAAATCGTTCTATACAAATAGATCTCCCATAATCTCTTTGAGTGACTGGGAAAAAATTCAACGTCATTTTTGAAGTGGAACTACAGATTTCTTTAATGGTGCCGGGTGAGATTTTGATGCTTCAAGGATAGTACGTACAGAATCTTTATAAATAGTTCGTACATTATAGTTTTGACTTTGACGATCGAGAATATTTATACTATTTGCGATGAATTCGTCGATTGTGTGAATGTAAATAATTGTATTATTATATTCAATTGTGAGAATCCCTTCATGTTTATTTATATTCTGAACCTTGCCTTTTTTTCATGAGACACTTACCACATTTCCTCTTTGTAATCCACTACGAGCGAGAAAGTAACTAAACAGAGAACTCTCATAATGTTCACCTAAAATTAATTTAAATGGCTTTAGGTGTTCTTGAACGGTATCTAAAAAGAAATCAGAAAGTTGAATCTTTCCCATAGCTGGTAGATAACCAGAAAGAGAGCTTAGGGATTGAGGTTCTAGCATAAATATTTTTTAATGCTATTTGTTAATTTATAACGAAAAATATGATAGAGTCAAATGATTCTCTATAAAAAAAATCGCGCCCCTGTCGGAACTGGGGCGCGGGTGAGACCTCTCAACCATTGTGTGGTTGGTGGAGGAAATATCACCATTGGTACTGCTGGCTTGGGTCGAGTAGCGCGTTTTGTCATGGCTACACGACCAGGCCGTCGGCCTAGCGGCTTTGCTTCTTGGCGTCTCTCTCGGCGTTCTTCTGGGAGGAAGTGCGACCGGGGGGCCAGATGGCAGCGAACTTCATGGTGATTTCTCCTTTGCAGGTGAGGATCAGTTTTTAGGCTGATCGAAGTTGAAGGGCTGATCGACAAACACGAGCTTGTGCTTGCAATCAGTAATTCACAGGTAGTTATATTGATTCTAGTGGTTTTGTCAAAATTATTTTTCCAGTACCTCAAAATCTTGCTTCTGTCTTTTGATAATATCGCCATCTTTTATGAGTACAAGTTCGATAGTGTGTTTTCCTGGAATCGGAGCTATGAAATTCGTAGGAATATTTTTTCCATCGAGAAGCCAGGAAAGAGAATCGTATTCTATGTTGGTTGAGTAAGAAAGTTTGATTTTTTGAGAATCTAGAGATTTTGAAGCATCATAAGCGAAGATACTTTTTGGGAGTGGGGCCGTAATTTCGAGGTATTGTTTTTCTTTATTTTCGAGTTTTGTGGGGAGCTGATTGATAGTATCTGATTCGAGAGCATAGACGATGCGAGAAAAAATCTCTCAGGCACCGGTGGCTCCGGAAACTCATTTCATAAATGCTCCACTTTTATTTCCAGTCCAGATCCCGATGATATAGTGATCGGTAAATCCGACTGCCCAGTTATCTCGGAAATTTCGAGAAGTTCCTGTCTTTACGAAGACATTTCTGTCAGGGAAATCGAGACTCGAATGAACAGGAAAACCAGCGAGTTTAAAATAACGGTTTGTGAGAATGAGATTGATGTCGGAGATTGATCACGTGCTTGCGATTTGAGCACAGCTTCAAACTTCTTGATTGTCATTCTGAGCGGAGCGGAGCGAAGTCGAAGAATCCCTTAAATATGAGTTTTGCACTTTATTGGAGTGTAAGGGATCCTTCGCTGTCGCTCAGGATGACAACTTGCCTCTTGCTGCTTGCTGCTTGCTGCTTATCACTTTTATATCACATAACCTTCCTTCGTTCGCGAAAATACTATAGGCTCGCGTAAGTTCATAGAGCGAGACCTCACCATTTCCGAGAGTAATTCCGAGACCATAATGATCAGCATCTTTTTTGAGGGAGATAATTCCAGCTTGGTGATAGAATCTGAGAAGATTTTCTACTCAAATTTTGTCGGCGAGTTTAATAGCTGGAACATTAATACTCTGAGAAAGTGCTTCTGCAAGAGTAACTTCTCCCTTATAATCGAGCGAATAATTTTTTGGATTATATTCGTATCACTCGGCGGTTTTATAAGCGACGGGGAGATCGAGAATAGTATCAGATGGTGTGAGTCAGAATTTTTCGAAAGCAAGCGCATAAGTGAAAGGTTTCATGGCTGATCCGGGTTGTCGGAGTGCGAGCGCTGAACTTACTTGTCATTCACTTGCGTGATAATTGATTCATCCGATCATCGTGCGGAGTTCATTTGTCTCGCGATCGAGAATGATGATTCCATAATCTGAGACGTCTTTCCAGGCAAGATCGAGAATAGTGTTATGGGCGAGAGTATCGATTTTTTTTGTGAGATTGTAGTCGATGGTAGTTGTCATAGTTTCGGGCATGTCATTCTGAGCGGAGCGGAGCGGAATCGAAGAATCCCTTATAGATAAGTTTTGTGATTTGCTTGAGTATAAGGAATCCTTCGCTGTCGCTCAGGATGACAATATGTTTGGTAGTCTCCACTTTTCATATCCGTACTGCATAAAATCTGCGATATAGGGAAGTTTATTGTCGTGTTCGTAATTTAACGTGAGATTCTCATTCAAAATGTCTTTCACTTCTTTTTCTGTAAGAATATTATTTAATTTAAGATATGCGACGATATTTTCAAATCGAGTACGGAAGGATTTTGGATTTTTATATGGATCGAATTTTCTTGCATCTTTCGGAATTGCAAGCAAAGTTATTTGTTCAGCTTTGGTGAGATTTTCTGGAGTCTTAGAAAAATAATATCGCGAAGCGGAAGCTAGTCCGTAATTCAAATATCAGTAGTAGACCTGACCAATATATTTTTCAAGAATTTCATCTTTTGAATACAGGTGATTGAGTCGCAATGCATAGATGAATTCAAGCATTTTTCGACCGAGCGAACGACTTTCATTGAGCCAGAGATTATTTCTAATGAACTGAGAAGATATCGTCGAACCTCATTCGATTACCCTTCCAGCCTTGATATTATTCCACATACTTCGAGCGAGTCATCGGTAACTGATTCCGCCATTCTCATAAAAATCCTTATCTTCGAGCGAGATCAAAGCATCGCGATAAAAAAGTGGAATTTCAACAAGTTTCACTTCACGATGTCGGATTTTTTCATCACGGATGATTTCTCAGATTTCGATATTATTTTGATCGTAGATGATAGTCGAAGAAGGGAGGATATTGAGATGAAGTGGAAGAAGGAATGAGATGAAAAGATGGGACAAAAGCCAGAGTCAGAGGATGATAAAAAACGTCATCCTGAAACGACGCGCCGTCATCCTGAACTTGTTTCAGGATCCCCCGAGTTTTGGTAAATACTTTAAAAGTTTTTGCATTGAAAAAAAGAATAATGGGCGAATGGATAATTATGTGGGCGATTGTCATTCTGAGCGAAGCGGAGCGTAGTCGAAGAATCCCTTATAGATGCGAGAATTATTAAAAGATACTTTTTGAATACTTAATATAGAGGAATTTCTTTATATACTTTTGTAACCAAAAGTACCAAAAGTCCCGAGAGGAGAAAAACTCGCAGACGTAGCTTTTGCTCATCAGTTGGACGATTATCAGCCTGCTCAAACAGTTTTCCTCTCTCAAGCTCTCTCGTTTTCTCCCGCTGTGTCATTATTTGGTTATTGGTTAATAGTATCAACTTTAGGACGGAAAAAGCAAATTTTGGTTACAAAAATGTTCAAAAACAATGCGAGCCCCGTCGGATGACGGGGCTCTGGACATTACAGTTGTTTTGTAGGAAAAGGCTTGATGCCAGATAGAAATTCTTGCTTAATTCTTGGCCAATATACCGTTTCAAGCCACTCTTTATACTCCCATTCGATAACTTGGGCGTAGCAAGCATTTGCTGCGTGAAAAAGTTGTTTAACTATACCGGTTTTCAGTACAGAATATTGGCCAGTTTGATATAGATCAAAACGCTCTACATCTTCGTATGTCAGAATGGTGGGTTCTTTAAAGGAAATATTTTCTCCAGTGAGAGTCATTCCAATATTGATAGTTTTCGGTTCTTCTCCCAGAATGATACAGATGGTATCATTTTCATCTGGGAGATAGAAGAAAACTTCCCACACCTCTTCATCAAATTGACGGAAAGATTGTTTCCTCGGTAATATAAATTTGATGATGTGTTCGAGCAGTTCATTGACATGTTCTTCGAGTCCATCCGGAACAGTAAACCCCCAGGTATATCCAAGCGTGGAATTAGCCACGGTACTTCTCCTAAAAAAGAAACTGTAAATTTTCTTCATGATATCACGAGTTACACCCATTGTATAACCGTGTCATGTTAGATGTTTTATTTTTATCTTTATTTTTTATAGCTCCGGTTCTGGAAGATCTTCGGGGAATGTCAGTCGGAGTCCGAACTGATCGATCATTCCGGCGACACACTTCCGATAAGATTCTTCCTGTTCTGCCATGAGGCAGATAAAGACGGTTCCTTCTTGAACTGCACCGATACGAACTAGTGTCTGCCAATCCCCTCCGATAGATGTGATATCCGAGAAATTACGGATCTTGGTGAGATCAGCAATACACCCGAATGGCATCTTGAGGTCTTTGGTAACACTCAGGAATGCATCGCGATAGTCTGTGTCTCCGAAGATTATCAGACTGATCGTGAGTTTCCGGTTCGAAGCAGCTTTGATAAACGACTTGCAACCCTCACTCTTGATGATGAGTAGGGTGAGTAAAGCAATATCCGGTGACACAAGTTCCCCCTAGAACAAAAGAAGCTATAAATTTTTCCATAATTTTACGAGGCGTGCCCATTGCACGATCGTAGCATGGTTTATTTTGCCATTTTTAGGCGCGGTTATTTATACTTTTAATAAAATACTTGTCAATAGTTTTTTATAACATTTTCAGGATATTTTATTCAGTATGAAAATTCTTAGGGAAAAAGGAATTCCATTATATACTTTTGTGACCAAAAGTACCAAAAGTCCCGAGAGGAGAAAAACTCGCAGATGTAGCTATTGCTCGTCAGTTGCACGACTGTCGGCCTGCTCAAACAGTTTCCCCTCTCGTGCTCTCCCGGAGTCTCTCACTGTGTCGTTGTTCGTTATTGTTTGATAGTATCAACTTTAGGACGGAAAAAGCAAGTTTTGGTTACAAAATCATATTATTTTTCGTCTACAAAAAACATCCAAAAAAAATTTTTACTTTTCATAAATATTCTATATACTGCCTCCCTCCCAAAAACAATTCTTGTTGGGAGAATTACTACCCAATTTGAGGCAGTATTTTTTACACAAAATTTATTAATTATTTCTTTTTTGCTCATGGAAAACAAAAACAATGTCTGTGTTAATGTACGAGATTATACTTACGATAATATCACACCATATGATGGTGATGAGAGCTTTCTTGTCGGACCAACCGAGAAGACTACGGCTCTTTGGGACAAAGCTAAAGTACTTATGATGAAAGAATTCGAAAAAGGATGAGTTCTTGATATCGATACAGATACTGTTTCACGAATCAATAGCCACAAGCCTGGATATATTGATCAGGCACTTGAGACTATCGTGGGTTTTCAGACTGATGCTCCACTAAAACGTTCAGTAAAACCACTCGGATGAGTAAAAGTCGTAGAAAAAGCCTGCCAAGAAAATGGTTATACTTTGAATCCAGAGATTTCTGCAGCATTTGCAACATACGTAAAAAGTCATAATGACGGAGTTTTCGATGCGTATACTGACGAGATGAAACGACTTCGAAGCGTCGGAGTTCTTACAGGACTTCCTGATAATTATGCTCGAGGACGAATCATCGGTGATTATCGACGAGTTCCACTTTACGGTACTACTATACTTATCGAAGTAAAAGAAGCTGATAAAAAAACACTTGATGGAGAAATGACCGACGATCTTATCCGACTTCGTGAAGAGGTGAGCGAGCAAATCCGAGCTTTGAAACTTATGACTGAGATGGCAGCTGGATACGGATTTGATATTTCTCGACCAGCGACTAATGCACAAGAAGCTTTTCAGTGGCTCTACTTCGCATACCTTGCAGCCCTGAAAGAGCATGATGGTGCTGCGATGAGTCTCGGAAATGTCTCTTCTTTTCTCGATATCTATATCGAACGAGACATGGCAGCTGGAACTCTTACGGAAGCTGGTGCACAGGAACTCGTAGATCATTTTATTATGAAGCTTCGAATGGTTCGACACCTTCGAATGAGTGAATATAACAAACTCTTTGCTGGTGATCCTACTTGGCTTACTGAAGCTGTAGGTGGTGCATTTAACGATGGAAAACATAAAGTAACCAAAACAAGCTACCGATTTCTTCATACACTCTATAATCTCGGTGCTTCTCCAGAACCAAACATGACGATTCTGTGGTCAGATAAGCTTCCTGAAAATTTCAAAAAATACGTCGCGAAAGTCTCTATCGATACTTCTTCGATCCAATATGAGAATGATGATCTTATGCGAGATGTAGCGAAATACGATGATTATGGTATTTCTTGCTGTGTTTCTCTTTTGAAAACCGGAAAACAGATGCAGTTCTTCGGAGCTCGATGTAACCTCGCAAAAGCACTTCTTATGGCCCTCAACGAAGGTCGAGATGAGCTTTCTGGAGTTCGAGTTATCGAAGGAATCGAACCACTTACTGACGGTCCACTCCAATACGAAGAAGTCTATACACGATTCATGAAAGCTATGGAATATATTGCTGGGGCTTACGTAAAAACAATGAACGTCATCCATTATATGCATGACAAATACTACTACGAGCGAGCACAGATGGCACTTCTTGATACGAAAACTGAGCGAGTTATGGCATTTGGTGCGGCTGGTCTTTCGATCATTGCTGATTCACTTGCGGCTATTAAATACGCAAAAGTTACTCCAGTTCGAAATGAAGAAGGTTTGACTATCGACTTCCAGATCGAAGGTGAATTCCCAAAATATGGAAACGACAATGATAAAGCTGATGATCTCGCGATCGAAGTTCAGAGTTACTTTAATTCAGAGCTTCTTAAGCATACCATCTACCGAAACGCAAAAGCAACTCTTTCTATTCTTACAATCACTTCAAATGTAGTCTACGGTCACAAAACCGGAGCTACTCCAGATGGTCGTGAATCAGGAGTGCCGTTCGCGCCAGGAGCAAATCCTATGCACGGACGAGACGAGAACGGAGCGATCGCTTCACTGAATTCTGTCGCAAAACTCGGATATGAAGAATCTCGAGACGGAGTCTCAAATACATTCTCGATTCTTCCACGAGCTCTCGGAGCTGATCTTGACGAACAAGTAGAAAATCTCGTCACGCTTCTGAATGGATATTTTGCTCAAAGAGCACATCACTTAAATGTAAATGTTTTAAATCGAGAAACCCTTCTCGATGCGATGGAACATCCTGAAAATTACCCACAGCTTACGATTCGAGTCTCAGGTTACGCAGTTAACTTCGTAAAACTTACTCGAGATCAACAGCAAGAAGTCCTTGCTCGAACATTCCATGAAACAATGTAAAAAACAAAAGAAAGCCGCGTTTGCGGCTTTCTGGATGAATCGAGTCTCATTATTATCATGACTTTTATGCTAAAAACTATAAAAATACATTCTTTCGAAACCTTTGGAACTCACGAGTGACCGGGGATACGTTTTGTGGCATTCCTTCAGGGATGTCATTTTCGATGTATGTATTGTCATAACCCTGATACTCAGACTTTGGATGGAGGAAAAGAATATACGATCGATGAATTAGTAAAAACTATAGAACGATCACGACCATACTTTGGTACGAAAGGTGGTTTTACGGCTTCTGGATGAGAACCTCTTATCCAAGCAAAAGCTCTCGTTCCGCTCTACGACGAGCTTCGAAAACGCGGAATCCATACTGCTATCGATACGAACGGTCACGTCTGGACACACGAAGTACGAGAATTGATTCAGAATCACGTCGATCTTGTTTTGCTCGATGTAAAACATATCGATTCGATCGGTCATGAGATGGTAACAGGATTCGATAACAAAAACGTTCTGGCTTTTGCAAAATTCTTACACGATATCAAAAAACCGACATGGATTCGATATGTTCTTGTTCCAGAGCACAATGACGCGATAGAACATCTTGAAGAATTCGGTCGAGTTCTCTCACAATTTACGAATATTGAACGAGTCGAAATTTTGCCATATCATACCCTCGGGATCCATAAATACGAAAAAATGGATATGCCATATAAACTTCACCATATTTCCCCTCCGACCAATGAAGAAATACTGACCGCAAAACATATTTTCGAAAAATATTTTACGAAAGTGGTAGTGAGGTAGTAGTGGGTTAGTTGATTAGCGGTTTAGTGGATTAGAAAATATAACTCGTCATCCTAGAATTTTTCTGCTACATACGTCATCCCGGAATTTTCCTAAGAAAATATCCGGGATCCATCACAAGGATTAAGTTTTGGTTCAATTTAAATATTATAACGAGGACAAATAATATGGATCCCGGATCTTCGCTAGCGCTGCGTCCGGGATGACGTAATAATCACTTTTTTACATTTTTTTAGTTTATTTTATGTCGGATTCTCTTCTTCTTTCTCCTGTAGAGACGGTCGCGTATGCGACGGAGGCTGGTTTTGCTAAAGCTTCGAAAATTCCTTCGAAAGTTCTTATAAGTTCTATAGTTGCGGGAGCACTTATCGCTCTCGGTGCGATTTTCTCAGTTAACACTTCTGCTGGAATGGCTGATGTTCCCTATGGTATCGTAAAACTTCTTTCCGGTTTCACTTTTTCTATCGGACTTGTGATGGTAATGTTTACCGGATCGGATCTTTTTACTGGAAGTACGATGCTCGCGAATGCGGCGGCTGATTGCAAGATCACTTGGGGAAAATATTTTGGCAATATTTCTCTTGTTTATATCGGAAATCTTGTCGGAGCATTGCTTATCGTTGGGATGCTTTGGGGTTCTGGATGGATCGATCATGCAGCCGATGGTAATGTCGCGAAAGTACTCGCTGGAATTGCTGAGAAAAAATCTCATCTTACTATGATTGGCGCATTTTGTGCGGGAATCTTTGCTAATATTTTCGTCTGCATGGGTGTGTGGCTCGCATGGGCAAGCAAGACTCCGACCGGAAAAATCATCGGTTGTATGCTCCCAGTCGCAGCATTCGTTGCGGCAGGATTTGAGCATTCGGTCGCGAATATGTTCTATTTCCCAGCTGGAATTCTCTCAAATAATCTTTTAAATCTTGGAAAAAATATTCCATTAAATGGAATTATGATTAATATGGTTTTCTCAACTCTCGGAAATCTCGTCGGTGGAGCAGTTTTTGTCGGACTCGCGAATCGAGCGATGTGGAAGAAGTAGAAAAAGTCGAAAGTTTATCAAGTCTATAAGGTCGAAAGTCTCGTCACTCGCGAGGTACGAAGTAATCTAGATAATAAATTCTTAATTCTTAATTCTTAATTCTATGCAAATTCCTGTTGGTGTATCAAATCGACACATTCATCTTACTGATGAACACGTTCAGATTCTTTTCGGACACGAACTTACGAACATCAAGATGCTTTCTCAGCCTGGAGTTTTTGCTGCTGCTGAGATGGTAACAGTCGTCGGACCAAAAGGTGAGATTGCTGGAGTTCGCGTTCTCGGACCGACTCGCCCAGAGACTCAGCTTGAAGTGTTTATTTCTGATACTTTCAAACTCGGAATTCCGGCTGATCTTCGACTTTCAGGGGATCTTGCGGGCACTCCAGGAGCTAAGCTCGTCGGACCTGCCGGGACAGTAGATCTTACCTACGGTGTTATTGTAGCTCTTCGACATCTTCATATGTCTCCTTCCGAGGCTCTCGAAGCTGGACTGAAAGATGGTGATGTTATTTCTCTCAGATCAAAAGGAAAACGGGCAGTTGTTTTTGAAAATGTAATTATTCGCTCTGGAAATGCACATTCACTCGATCTTCACATCGATACCGAAGAAGCAAATGCTGCTGGACTCAAGAATGGTGATTTACTCGAAATTGTGAAATAAGACTCCTTTTTATCATTTTTTTATTTTCTCTCATGAAAACTCTCGTCATTAACTGTGGAAGTTCTTCTCTTAAATATCAGCTTTTTGATATGGAGACAAACGAAGTACTCGCAAAAGGTCTTGCTGATCGTATAGGAATCGAAGGCTCAAATATCAAGCATGTCGATAAAACCGGAACAAAACATCTTTTTGAAGAAGTTTTAGGAGATCATAAAGCAGCTTTTGATCGAATTATGGCGATTCTCACTGATGTAAAAATCGGTTCTCTCAAAAATCTTTCTGAGATCGAAGCGATCGGACATCGTGTCGTACATGGTGGTGAAGCATACAGCGCCTCGGTTCTTATTAATGAGATGGTTCTTGATACGCTTAAATCGTTTATTCCTCTTGCTCCGCTTCATAATCCTGCAAATATTATGGGAATCGAAGCTTGTATGACAGTGCTTCCAGGAGTTCCAAATGTAGCAGTGTTCGACACGGCATTTCATCAGACTATGAAGCCGGAAGCTTTTCTTTATGCTATCCCTAAGAAATATTATCGATTACATGGAGTTCGACGTTATGGATTTCATGGAACTTCTCATAAATATGTCGCAAATAAGGCTGCTGAATTTCTCTGAAAACCACTTGAAAATCTTAAATTGATAACATGTCACGTAGGGAATGGAGCGAGCATTACGGCAATTGACAATGGAAAGGTAGTCGATACTTCTATGGGATTTACTCCACTCGAAGGACTCGTTATGGGGACGCGAAGTGGAGATCTTGATCCTGCGATTCTTACTTTCCTCGCTCGAACTGAGAATCTTTCTCTCGATGCGCTTGATAAAATGCTTAATAAAGAAAGTGGAGTTCTCGGAATCTCTGAGGTATCAGGTGATATGCGAGAAATCGAAGATGGCCACATTGCCGGTAATGAAGGCGAAGCACTCGCACTCGATATCTATGTCCGACGGATCGTAAAATATATTGGTTCTTACTTCGCAGTTCTTGGTGGATGTGATGCTGTCATCCTCACAGCTGGCGTTCTCGAAAATAGCGCATATATCCGAGAAATGATTGCTACTCGACTCGCTTGTCTTGGAGTAAAATTTAATCCCGAAGTAAATAATTTTCGAGGAAAATTCCAAGAAATTTCGACAGCAGATTCTAGAGTGAAGCTTATAGTAATTCCGACGGACGAAGAATATATGATCGCAAAAGAAGCTCACATAATCGTAGGAAAGGAATGGAATCATGAAAATAGTGGGATAGATGGAATAGCTGGATAGTAAAATAAGCAGAAGATATTTTTTAGAGGAACCACATCAGTAATGGTGTGGTTTTTTCGTTTGCAAACGGTTAAAAAACAGTATAATTACGCGGATTTAAAGATGGTTTAATAATTAAATTTAATACACATCATTCTATACAAAAAGAAAATCCTATTATTTTTGATACGTATTTCTCCATTTTTGTAACTTTTTTTCTCTCTTTACGTCTTACTCTTTGTAAAACGTTTTTACTTTCTCATAACCATTTCTAGACTATGCCAGATTTGGAGCAAGCTATTATCGCGTGTCGATCAGGAGACATGTGATCATTCTCGATTTTATACAATGCACAAGTAAAAAAGATCTATGATTTCGTATTTTATAAAGTCTTCGAAAAAGAGTTAGCGGAAGATATCACGAGCGAAGTTTTTATGAAAGCTTTGAAAAGTTTTTCGACGTTTCGTGGAAATAGTTTCGGAGAATTCGCTTCGTGGTTGTATAAGATTGCCTATACTCACGTGGTCGATCATTCTCGAAAGCATCAAGAGAAGATTGATGTAGAAATAATTGCTGAAACTCATGGTGAATCTCAGGATATCGCTGCTTCTATCGATGCGAAGACGAAACTTTCAGAAGTACTCGGATTTCTCGATACACTTCCGATTCGCGATAAGGATATTCTCGTCATGCGAATCTGGGATGAACTTTCTTTCGCGGAGATCTCAGAGCTTACTGGAGAAAGTGTCGGAAACTGCAAACAGATCGTCTCACGATCACTCAAAAAAATTCAAGACAATATCGCATTTTTGTTGTTTTTGGTGTTTTTTATACGATAAGAACATAACGCTTCAGGTTTTAACTAGATTTTTCTTCTATATTACATTTTACATTTTTTATATGAAAAAACTTTTTCTTCTCACTCTCGTTATCCCGATGATTTTTGTGGCTTGCCAGAAAAGCCCAGAGACATGATCTATTTCTGGAACTCAGCAGGGTGCTGTTCCGGAAACTCAAGTAAATACTACTTGATCTGTCTCGACTATAGATTCTGCAAAAACTTTCAATATAGATGATTATCTTCCAAAAGGAACATATTCTGTCGTAAAAAAATTAAGTAATGGTTGATATACCGTCTATACTGTTGATCCAAAAACTTCAAATGGAAAACTTGATAATGGTGTAGATTCATCTTGTCTTATGGGGGGAGCGTCTACTTGTATTAATTTTATCACGAAAGATGACAAGATTATTTATTCCAATTTAAAAACCGGAAGTCAGGACATCTCTGAGGATATTTGAGGACTCTATAAAATGTATACGAATGGCGTAGTATTTATGAACCAGAAATGAGATGGTGTTCCATGTTCCGGAGGAAAGAAATATGATTTTGTTTATAGTAATTTTGATTCTTTGAAAAAAATCTATCAAGATTATACCGAGACAGATTCTTGTAATCCAAAAAAAGAATATGCGGGACAATTTAGTGCTGATGGAAGCGTAAAAGATAAATATTTTGATAAAATAGAGTGTGAAAAAGCTTGTGACTGGAAAAAAACAATCACAAAAGAATTCTATGATCTTCCAAAATGAGATTCGAATCGTAAGAAACTTGAACTCAAAGCTCCCAATCTTGAAGATGCATATTTTGAATATTATAAAGATGAGAAACCTAAAATAGATGCTTTTTTGGAAAAAGATAATTTTTCTAAAAAACTCGAATGAGGAGAAATTCAGGGAATTTATTCTGATTATTCCTGGACAGAAAGTGAATGAGTGAAATTTCGAGTCGCTAAGGAGACTCGATTAGTCGAAAAAGTAAAAAAGGTAACTATTGATACTGATGTGGATGTTTCAAAAGATATTGAGACCATAAATCTTTTTATAGTTAAAAATGTTGATAACTACAAAAACGCAAAAGAAATTATTGAGAAATATTTTATTAGTGCAAAAAACAAGACTTTGTGTGATGTAAATCCTATTGATACCACGAAAGAATTGGATACTAATTGAAGAACCAATATATTTTATGATCAGAATAATTGGGAAGTGTACTCTATTTGAGTTTCATCACAATTATCAGAAACTAAACAAAATGAAGCTTTTGAAAGTCAGTCGTGTTTTTGAGTATTTCCATCATCGCCAGGATATAAGTTTGTTTTTAATAAAAATGATTATTCTAAGTTTTTACTTTTTACCACAACACAAGATCCTTACCCGTTTAATCCGCGATCGTTTGAATTTTAATTTAATATTTATTCTTAATTCCTCCTTATGGATCCACTCATCCAAGCCATTCTCGAAGATATCTTCGAACTCGAACCAGCTTTAAAATCTCATGAAATTGAAATTATGGGAATCATTAAAAAAATGACCGAAATCAAACCTGATACAAAGTTTGATGAGAGTTTTCGATCTGAACTCGAAAAGAGAATTCAGTCGGAGATAAAAGCTCATGCACTAGCCTCCTCATCTGTAAAAGAGTCATCTATAAGGGATTCTTCGCTGCGCTCAGAATGACAGACTATGGATTCAGAATGACCGAAGGAAGAAAAAGTATCAAAAAAATCTTTCCGTGATCATGTCTCGGGAGTTATGTCGTATATCCAGTTTTCTAGACTATATACAAAATACACATTTGCTGCACTCGCAGTTCTTGTTCTCGGACTTGGTAGCTGGTGGTTTGTCGCAGATTATTCTGCAGTTCCACAGGTTATCGGTGCGAATTTTTCTATCGAATATCACAAGATTCCATATAATGTGCCATCACTTGATCTCACTCTTTCTACTAAGCTTGATACGGATACTGTTTCATCGAAAACCGTTACGATCGTGCCATTTGTAAAATGAGAAGTGTCTCTTGAAAATGGAAATGTCATAAAGTATAAGCTCGCAGAACCATTGAAAATCGGCGAAAAATATACATTAAGCGTTCTCAAAACAGTCACTTCTTCATATGGAAAATCACTCGCTGATGATTATTTCTATAATTTTGAAGCCGTTTCTGGAGCGAAAGCTACGAAGATTCTTCCAGTCTGAAAACTTGATAATCTTTCTCAGAATATCATCGTACTTTTCAATATTCCAGTTGTTCCTCTTGCTTCTCTCACAGAACGAGACAAGCTTCCATGTCCTGTAACGATTCTTCCAAAGATTGCAGGAAAATGTAAATGGACGAGTCCAAGCGTACTCGAATTTTTACCAAATGAAGGACTTTCTGGTGCGACCGAATACAAGGTAAAAGTCGCAGATATTCCAGGATTGTTGTATCCACTCGCTGAATCTCTCGAATCCAGCTTTACGACTCCAGAACTTGAATTCACTATTGCTTCACCGAAAGAAGTGGCAGCGCCAGTCTATAATAATTCCATGACTCCTGAAGCGACTCAATCTCAGCCAGCAACTTCGACCCTATCATCTATAAATTCTTCTTTTAGTCCAACTGAGTGACTCAGAATCCGAGCAAACTTTCCAGTCGATAAAGCAGATCTCGCTGCTCATCTTATTCTGAAAGATTCCGATGGAAAAGTATTGAATTTCGATATTAGTCCAGTAAAAACTGAAGATGTAGCTCAAAAAGAAAGTGAATCTCGATTTACTCTTTCTCCTAAATGACGAGCATTTTTATATGATACGAATTATTCTCTCGAATTAAAAGCTGGTATCAAGCCAAAATATGGAAATATTGAATCAAAAGATGCAAGAGCTATTTCGCTTGATAGCAATAAATTCTATGATTCTGCTGAATCAAATCAACAAATTATTTCGTCTACTGGTGAAGTAACTAACACTCGAATATACAATCCGAGCCAAGATATTGCTACGAAAAATATGTTTTTCAATCTTACATTTGAGGAAGATGTTACTTTAAAAAATAATTTTTTCTCTTTTCAGTCAGAAAAATGAGGAAAAATTCCATTCGAGATTTCTTATATAAAAGAACAAGAAATACTTCCAAATGGACAACAATGAGAAAAGATGGTTGATAATAAACGTCGAGTTCAGCTTTTACTTAAAAAAGAACTTGCTTATAACACTGAATATAAGCTTGTGATCTCAAAATCGATGAATAAAAATCTTCGTGAAGATGTTCTTATTCAATACAAAACTGCAGCAAAACCAGCTATAAAAGATTTTGCTTATGTGAGTAATACTGAAGTCTGTGTCTACCTTGAAAATGAACTCTATCAATGGGGATATCCCGAGTCTACGGAAGTAGAGAAAAAGGTGCTTGATGCCCTTAAGATAGAACCAAAAGCTATCGTTCGAAGCTTCTCAAAAGATCGACCACAATACCCTTCAAATACAGGAGTATGTCCTGCAAAATCAGGAATTGCCTATCTTATGAATGTTCGTCTGAATGCAAAGACAAAATATACTGTCTCAATCAGTACTGATTTGCCAGATATGTATGGAAATGGACTTGAAAAAGCATTTTCTCGTACGATTACTTCTGGAGAACTTTCAGAAAAAGATAAATATATCTACTCTTCGCTCGCAAAAGAAAACAATGTCATTCCTTCGGATTTGCCGATTGTTATGAATCTTCAGTCTATTAATATTGATTCTGCGACGGTCGAAGTATGTGAAATGGATCTGCAAGGTTATCAAAATTACCTGACTCGTTCCTACGATCCATCTTTTCAGCCAAGCTGTGTAAATATGGTTTCAAAAGTTCTTCCGCTCAAAAATAATGCCTGGAATCTCACTCCAAATAAATTTGATGTTGAAAAAGATGTTCTTGGTGCGAGCTTTACTCAGCCGTTTATACTCGTTCGTGGAAGTACTGATGGACGATTTCAGAAGTGATACGGTGGACGAATGGATGAAGAACGTGAATTCCGCAATGTATTTGCGAGACAGAACCTTTCCCTTATGGTAGAGAATGCAGCGAATAAAACGATCGTTTTCGCTTCGAGTTTCGATGGGAAAACACTACCTTCAAATCTCACATTTGAAGCGTATTCTCTTAGTAATTCATCTGGAAAACAAGAATTTAATTCACTTGGAGCTATCAAAGCAAAATGGATTGCAAAATCGAATACCTATGAGATAAGCAAGATTGATGGTATGCTCGTCGCAAAAAATGCTTCGTATTTCTGAGTTCTCACAACGAATTCTGATCTCACTTCGAATTATGATTTCCACTATATTTCGGGACAAGATACGAGCACAAAAGATTATCTCTATATTTACCCAGATCGACCACTTTATCGACCAGGAGATACTGTATTTTTCAAGGGGCTTCTTCGATATTTCGATTATAAGGGATATGAAAAATCTGCAGATAAAACAGGAAAAATCAAAGTAACTGATGAGAATGGAACTGCTATCCAAGAGCTTACTGTAACTCTCGATAAAAACTCGAATTTCAATGGAAAATTCACTCTTCCAGCTGGTGTAAGTCTCGGTCGATTTCATTTTGAATACTATGCGAGCGGAGATACTCCGGTCTATAATGATGGACACTTCTTTATCGAAGAGTACAAAAAACCAACCTTCAAAGTAAATCTTGAAACTACGAAAAAGGATGCGGTTATTGGTGATGGGGCTCAGTATATTGTGAGTCCAGAATACTATTTTGGTGGAAAGGTAATTAATACTTCGTATGCTTGGTCAGTACTCGTTCAGAATTATTTCTTCGATGCGAAAAGTTATACTGATTACCAATTCGGCGAATGATACGAATATTTTGAATGTCTTTACTGGGGATATTGTAATTTTTCCGATCAACTGAAGGATTCTGGAGAAGGTAAGATCGGAGCAACAGGAACCGATACTCGAGATTATGTTTTTCCGACAAAAGCAAAAGATGAATCAAATAATACTCTTGCAGAAAAAATCTATAATTATAGTGTAATAGTTACCGATCCAGATACGCAGAAAACTGTTTCAAAAACGGTGAGCACTGTGCTTCACACTACGGATGGTTACGTCGGCCTTAAGACTCCGTATTGGATCGGGAAGGACGATGAAATCGACGTTCGTGGAGTCGTACTCGATTACGATGCGAAACCACTTTCTGGAAAAAGCGTTACAATCGATCTCATAAAACAAGAATGGAAAGATATCAAAAAACAAGGAGTCGACGGTGTTTTCTATAATGAATATGGTCTTGAAGAGACAAAAGAAGATTCTTTCTCGGTAAGTTCTGATGGGAATGGTGAATGGTCAAAATCTATCAAGACAAAAGCACAGGGTGAATATAAGATTGTCGCAACATACACTGGTAAAAATGGTCAATCTTTCAGTTCTTCTCGAAATGTCTATGTCGCGAGTGAAAGCTATATCAGCTGGAATAATGGAAATAATACGACGACTGATCTTACGAGCGAGAAAAACATGCTCAAAGTCGGAGAAACTGCAAGTTTCACTTTAAAATCTCCAGTAAAGGAAGGAAAAGTATTTATCGCTGTAGAAAAAGATGATGGAATCCTCGATTATATGGTCCAAGATATCACGAGTTATGGACAGAAAATCGAACTTCCAATCAAAGCAAACTACTACCCAAATATTTATGTAAAAGCATTTATTATCGGAAAAGAAGGAGGCAATCCACTTCCGATCTATAAGCGAGCACTCGGAGTTATCAAGGTTATCACCGATGATAAAAAACTCTCAGTCACGATTACTCCAAAAAAGAAAACATATCTTCCTGGAGAAAAAATCGCCATGACTGTAAGTGTCAAAGATAACGAAGGAAAAGCAATAAAATGAGCAAATGGAAGTATTGCCGTGGTTGACGAGAGTCTCTTGGCTTTAAAGTGAAATCCGAAGAAAAATCCATTTGCGTTTTTCTATGAGATGAAACGATATCTCGGAGTTGATACCTATGTTTCACTCACGAATCTGATCGAAAAACTCGAAGTAAAAGATACGGGAAATGGTGAGAAATGATGAGCGGGTGAAGGTGGAAAATGAGGACTCGCGAAGAAAAAACGTGGAACCTTTAAAGATACTGCTTACTGGCTTGCAAACTTTACGACTGATGCGAATGGAAATGCGGTTATCACGACCGACACACTTCCAGATAATCTGACCACTTGGGATATAGAATCTGTAGTCTCGACGACTGATAATCGTATCGGAGTTGGTGAGACAACCGTTCTTACGACAAAACAAGTGATCGTAAATGATAATCTTCCTCGATTCTTCGGAGCGGGAGATAGTGTGGTTCTTGCGCCGACCATCTTTAACAAAACGGAAACCGATGGATATTTTACTGTGGTAGCTACTGCGAAAAACGGTACTATCGCCAAAAACAGCAAAGAGGTATTTATCAAAAATGGCGAACAAGCAGTTGTTTCATTTGAGATGATAGTTACAGATAAACTGACAAATCCAAATAATACTTTTGTCGATATTACCATATCTGCTACGCTTCGTGGAGGAGCCAAGAAAGATGAAGTCGTAAAAGTATTACCAATCAAGGAAACTTCGACACCAGAGATGGTAGCGATGGTCGGAAAAACGAAAGATGTGAGCGTGGATGAAAAGATTCTTCTCGGAAATATCGATTCAAAAAATGGAGAACTCACGATCCGATATGGAACAACAACTCTCTCGAATCTGCTCTCGGGAATGGACTACCTAAATCAATTTCCATACGGATGTGCCGAACAAAAAACTTCGACGATTCTGCCGAATCTTCTTATGAAGAAGCTTTATGAGAGTGCAAATAAGCCATTTGATCTTACGAAAAAAATGGTGAAATACTGGTCGGACGAAGATGCTGCATATCGCGAAAAATCAGTCGATGAGATTATCAGAGAATATCTCGTAGATATCAAGAAATTCCAGAAATATGATGGAGGATTTGATTACTGGTCTGATATCACCTTCAAGACTTATTCTGATTTCTGGCTCTCCGCTTATGTTCTTAATTCCGTTTCTCAGGCGCGAGATCTTGGTTATCCGATTGACAAAACAGCCTTCGGAAACACAGTATCTTATCTGAAAAATAGGTTCTACATAAATAAGATCGAAGGTTGCATGCCATCAAAAAATTATGATTGTCATTATGAAGAATCAGATCGAATGTGAGCAATCGAAGCAATAGTCGCGTTTGACTCCAATGATTACGAAGCATTTAAAATGTGGAAGCTCTTAAAACTGCAGCCAACTTCGACGGATCGTGTCGCTGAATTTTCTCTTCTCGCGAAACTTTCCACTTCGAAAGCAATCTCAGCAACTGATAAACAAACTCTAAAAGCTCGTGCGGATGAGCTTATGAATAAGATTCTTTCTGATGAAGTCGTCGTAAATCCTCGTGGAAGTTTCCTCGGAAAAACCGGAAATCTCTCTCGAGTCGAAGCAACGAGCAGATTCGTCGCAGCAACCGCACTTCTTGGATACCAAGCGCGTGAAGATGTGGCACCGATCGTCGATAATATGAACCGATGGATCGTAGGAGAAAAGAAAAATGGATACTTTGGTTCGACTCGTGATACTGCCATGGTTATTCGTGGTCTTACGACATATCTCGAAGCATCAGGAGAACTCAAAAATGTAAACATGCAGTCAAAACTTTTCTTGAATTCCACATTACTCGATGAGAAGAAAATCGATAATACAAATTCTCTGGATTCATTTAATAAAGTAACAGCACTTACTGATCTTCAGTCCGAAAATATTTTCCACACGGAAAAACAGGGTGCTGGAACGCTCTATTACGATATTGCGCTTCGATATTACGTTCCGACAAAGAATCTTCTCGCTCGTGATGAAGGATTCCTCATTACACAGGATTACTTTGATTATAACGAATATAAGAAGATTGAAGCTTTGAAGAATGAAGAATATGCGAGTTATATGAGCGGAGATCTTGATTATACGGCACTCAAATATCCAAAAGACGTCGTAGAATATCTTACACCGGTAATAACTGGAAAAGTTGGTCAATTACTCTTCGTACATAATCGAGTTATTACCAGTGAAGCACGAGATAAGGTTGCATTCGAAGGATTTATTCCATCTGGATCAGAACTCGTGAATGTGAATCTTGCGACAGAAGACCAATCACTCAGAATGAATTCCATCTTTGACAGGGAAGAATTCCGGGATGATCGATACTTCGGATATACCACCTCTCTTGATTCCGGAGTCTACTCATTTGACTATATTCTCCGACTCACTCACGATGGTACCTATCTCGTGAAGCCATCTCGAATCTTCGAATTCTATAATGAAGAAGTATTCGGAAGGACGGCTGGTAGGGAAGTAAAAGTAGTAGATTAGTCGAAAGTCTATAAAGTCCATAAAGTCGAGGTGTATGTTATCTTGAACTTGTTTCAGGATCCCCCGACCAGCTCGTCACTCGCGAGGCATAAAGCAATCTAGAAAATAGCATAATTCAAAAGACCGCCAAATGGCGGTCTTTTGTTTGGTTCTATAAAAAAGGCAAGCCCCGCGTGAGCAGGGCTTAGCCAATAGAAAGGTAAAACTAGACACCGACTCGGGGAGTGATGTCCATGAATTCGGCCATCTCGAGGATTTGCAACCCGAGACGACTTTCCGGATCGATGAATCCATCTTCTCCGAGAATAAGGTATTCTCCGTCATCTGCCTCTAGAGACAATGCGATGATCCTGTAGGAATCGTCGCCGTTCATGACGAGACCAAGGTCCCACCCTTGGAAGATACCTTCATCTCCCCAGAGCATCACAGGGATGTTGGCGAGGTGTTCCTTGCAAAACTCCTCGCCTGGTTCGAGTACATCACCACACTTCGGGCATTCGTTCGGGATCTCCATGAAAGTGATTTCGATAGTGATCCTGGAAGCCTGGCAAAACGGGCAATGGCACCTTTTTGAGTCAAGCTCCTCGAGAATAATCTCTTGGAAGTGACTCTCAAGCTCTTGAACTAGTTCTTTTCCAGCTGGTCGGATGCCACCGGCAGAGTATACCCGATAGAAGAAATAGTGTTGCACTTCGTCCTTCAGAAAATCCTCGATATTTATACCGACGGTGTAAGTATTTCCATCGAAGTATTGGAATTCTTCGAGGAAAATCACCGTGATTTCTCCGTGCTTGGTGATGTAGATGGCTTGATCGAGAGGATTCTGCCCAAGATTCAGGGCCGGATGCCAGTCGAGCTTGCCCATCATGAGGAGCAGGGAAATATCCGTGAGGAGATTATTAATGCTGGGCATAAAGCCCTCCTTTCTATTGGATTTTTCCGTCGCACTTTCCCCAGGCGAACAGATGAAAAAATTATCACATAAGCAGGCTGCTTATCGATAAAGGGAATAGAGAAGTTATAAGAAAAAAAATAACTTTGTCAAAAAGATATTCGTTTTTTTGACAGAATGAAAAATGTGTGTCATACTGATGGTACAGTTTATTTACCATAATTTCTTTTTATATATGTGGAAAACAAAAAAAGCGCTCATGCTTATGAGTCTCGTGGCACTTGCTGCAGTGAGCGCAGCATTTACAGTTAATCAGTCTCTCGCAGATGATTATATGTATGTAAAACCAGCACATCTGAATGTTCGATCTGCTCCAAAAGTTACTCGACACAACATTGTAGCTGTAGTGGATGCTGGGTATAAGACTACCGTTCTTGAATCTCTCGACAACGGATGGACAAAAGTTCTTCTCGAAAATGGAACTGAAGGATATACGAAAACTAAATTTCTTACTTCTGAAGAACCACAATATGAGACAGTTACTGCTGGTCAGTATACAGTAAGTGTCGGTCGAGCGTTCGTTCGAGGTGACAATCTTAAGCGATCTATCGCAATCGTAAAGAAAGGTGAGACTCTCGAAGTAGTAAGCGATCGAATCTATAACAAAAATTGGATCCGTGTACGAGTTCTCGAAGAGAACAAACGATATGCAGGTCGAGTAGGATATATTCATAAAAAACTCGTAGTAGCGAGTGAAGGATATGAATATGTAGCTCCAGCAGTCGAGGAAGTTTCTTACACTACTGAAGAATCTGTTTCAGAGTACCAAGCTGCACCAGAAGTTACTGTCGTAGTTCCAGAAGAAGATACTTCTGCATCTGATGATGCTGATACGGCTGAGCTTATGAAGATCTTCGGAGAATAATTATAAGATACACAATAAAAACTCTAGACACATCGTCTAGAGTTTTTTATATATTCAATTTGATTTTCCTATAAAATAGCTACCATTGAGAAGATTTTATTCATCATTAATAACCATGTATAAAAATAAAATAGTAGCGATTTTCTTAGGAATAAGTTTTTTATGTCAAAGTATTCCAGTAGGTGCTGTAGAAATTGAAAAGCCAGATCCAGTTCGACGGGTATTTAAAATTATTTCCTACTCATTTGATGAGATAAATGATGCATATATCCATAATTCTTATGGAAGCGCCGTTTTGATCGATAAAAATACGATAATCACGAACGCACATGTGGTTCTCGATTCTGATAAAAAACCAGTCGGAAATTACAATCTTTGTGTTTCGGAGAGCTTTCGAACTCCGCCAAAATGCCTTTCAGCCTTAAAACTTATCCGATATGATACCGAGAATGATCTCGCGCTTCTAAAACCAGTCGAGAATATAGATCTTGGTGCTCCCGTCGTGATGGATGATCGAGAGCTAAATCTCGGAGAATGAGTAAGAGTCTATGGATATCCAGAAAACGGTGGAAAAACCATTACTATGACGGAAGGAAAAATAAGCGGAATGGAAAAAGAACATTATAAGATCGATGCAAATATTGATTCTGGAAATTCCGGAGGTGGTGCATTTGATGCTTCTGGAAATTTTATCGGAATCCCATATGTCGCTAGTGTAGGACTTTCTACGCTCGGATATATCATCCCCGTCAGTACTATAAAGGATTTTCTTCTTGGAAAAACTCAGACTGAATCATATGAAAAAACAGACGAAGCATTTTTACGAGACGTAATGCGTGGAAATAAGATAGAGCAGACAGGAGACGTAAATAATGCTTTTGTAAAACTTTCAGGATTTTCATCAATGGGTTTTCATATAGAGAGCGTTCTGGAAAATCGTGATGGAAAAATAGCATCGTATACATATTCTACGAAAGATGATAAAACATGGATCACACTCGATTCAATCGAAGAATACGGAAGTAGTTTTTTTGATGTTCTTTCTGATGAAGTGTTGATGCAAGAATCAAAAGAACGAAATCTTTCGATTATTATTCGAAGAAACGTAGTGTTAAAAGGTATGAAAATCCCGCGTATGATTCTTAGAAGGGGGTATATAGAGGATGACGGAACGAAAAATGAGAATTATCTTTCCATTCAGTTTTCTTTACCATGAGTAGTCTATAAAGTCGCGACAGATGATTTTACTAAAGAAAAAAAGAATGTCGTAAAAGGAATTTCATTGCTAATTAAAAATTATCCAAACCTGAAACTTAGAAACCCGAGTGTATGAATTTTTGAACATATGGGGATAAAATTTCAAACCCCAGAGAATATGAATCTCTACCGAGTAATCGATGATGAAGGTTCTGGAATACAGAATTATCTCACTATATCGAGCTTTGGAAAAGCTGAAAGAAATGAAGGTATAGTAAGAATTAGAAAATTTCCACTTTGAGAGGATGAGATGAAAGATTTAACGAATAATGATATAGCTCAACAGTTTTTTATCGGAGTATACAAAGGAATGCTGGGTGATATGGAAAAAGAAGAAAAAGATTATGATATTTCACGAGAAATTCGCCAGAATAAACAAGGTCACAAATATATCATGTTAGCATTTCGAAGCAAGGAAACTGGGAGAATATATAGAAAATCGGTTTTCTTGTTTATGAAGTGAAATAACATGACTGGCGTTATGTTTGATATGACAGGAGATTCAGATTCTCGTGTTACCGGGGCGTACAATGCTATGATTGATTCTGTGATCATTCCGGGTGAATTTCCTTTTCCTACCGCTAATATTGGTAAGATTGAGATACGATAGATTTAAAAAACGACAAGGTCCCGCGTGAAGCGGGACCTTTTCAGTACTGGAGAAAATTCGCTCCAGCGGGCTAATATTACACGGAATCATTAGTTGGATGATCGGTGTGATTGAAGGGGTAATACTTATTTTCCAGCAAACCTCAGATGCCATCCATCTCGCGGAGGAACTTTTCGAGGTGCCTCACAAAGACTTCGTGAGGTTGGATCTTTTTTCGCCCTCTGCGCCCGAACATTTCTATTAGAAACGGGCGGTGTGACCAGTTCCGACTTTGTCTGGGGAGACGCGGAAGGAATACAGACAATCAGGACACCAGCAAAACACATTTGCTTCTCCTTGAGCACACAGATGTGCTCGGTAGTTGGTGGTTGGAAGGGTGGAACTTCAAAATGAAGCCCAGGAAACCGCTCGAGACCGAAAAGATTGCAGGACATGGTATACCTCCAGAAAATATTTGTTTGAAATATTTGTGGTTTCTTTATAGTTAATTACAGTGATATGTCAAATAAATTACACTACTTTGTTTATATTTCCATTAAAATAACCGATAGTGTACCAAGAAATATTCAGATTATTTGCATGAGAGTAAGTTTTTCTCAAAACATTACAACTCAAAGAATCGTTATAGCGACTAGGTTTACTATAGTAAAAATAATAATAGCTTTCGAGAGATTTTCATGTTTGAGGGAATATGCCCAAAAACCCGTACCGATTGTATAAATAGCGAGTCAAATAACAAACATCCAAGTTTGATTCTGTAGAGCCCATTTTTTAAATAGTACATCAGCGATAATTTCAAGAATAACCGCGAACGCAATAAAAATGTAGAAAAGTGTTTTTGGCGACACAGTTAAGAAGAATTAAGAATTAAGAATTGAGAATGATATTGTGAGTTTTATTTCTTTTTTGCATAATTCCTGTAACGCATTTTCGGTCAGAGTTTTGCGAGAAAAGATATTTTATCTCCGGCGACGATTTTGAGAAATTCTGAGAATCTTCGTTCGTTTGGGACGATGAGTACTTCGAGTTTGTTGTGTTTATTGAGATGTTCTACGAGACAAGCAATATCTCCATCTCCCGTAATAATCACAGCTTTTTCATAGTGTGGATAGTCGATCATTGCCTGAAGCACGAGTTCGGCATCGATGTTTCCTTTGAGTTCATCCTTTACTTCCGTGACCGGTTTGAACACAAGAGAATATCCGAGACTCTCAAAGAATGTATACATTTCTTCTTGTTCTTTTACATATCCGAGAAACATGTAAGCGACAGTGACATTATGAGTGTCAGCAAGATATTTTCGGAATTCTCACCAGTTCAGTTTCCAGTGTTGAGCACTGACGGAATAATTTACATTCGAGTTATCGATGTAGGCAAAGTTGGATTTTGACATGGGAATAGTGGATTAAGGGAGTAGGGGCGTAGGGGGATAGCTGGGTAGGTGATTTTTGTCATTCCCGTGTAGGCGGGAATCCAGGATAAATAAATCTCCTTATTTTTCCTTTATAAATAATACTTAAATATTAAATTTTCTCCCAACTCTCAATTTCACCAGGAATCTCTCGAAACATTGGATGAATTTTCACTCTTTCAGGAAGATTTTTCAATTTTTCTGGATCACGAATGAAGAGCTTTTTTTTGAGGTGTTCGTATTCGTAGGAAATTTGCTTATCCGTTACAGGAATTTTTTCTGTAAATGGAGAAATATCGATTTTTTTATCGTCGAACAGATAATTGCGTCTTTTAGATTCTTCCAATATTTCCTTGAGATAAGCATTGATTGTAGCGATTGGATTTGTTGTTTTTTTAAAACGTTCGAGCTGTGGATGATTTTTATATCACTTTGTTTTTCATTCAAGTACATGCTTCGCAAGGAGTCCTTCTCGCCAGACTGCGAGGAGTCACTTTGTATCGAGATAGCAGGGATGGAGCGACCAGAGACGCATAGTTTTATGGAGTGATATAGTTTTTCTTATTAAGATTCTACCTATATTCTGGAAAAATCCAAAAAGGGTTTTGAATTTTTGGGAATTGAGTAATATCTTATCACTTACTAGAAAGATTCTGGCTAAAACCCAGAAACATAAGATTATCCTATGAACCCTGAACAATTCCTCTCTACATCATCCAAAAAACCAAAACTTATCGTCATTTACGGGCCGACTGCTTCTGGAAAGACGGCTTTTTCGATCGAGCTCGCACATAAACTTGAGACGGAGATTATCTCAGCAGATTCACGTCAGATCTATCGATATCTTGATATCGGAACTGGAAAAATTACAGAAGAAGAAAAGCAATGAGTTCCGCATCATATGCTCGATATTCTTGAACCTAATGAGGATTACAGTGTCTGAGAATATAAGAAAGCAGTCGTTCCGATTATCGAATGATTACACGCGAAATGAAAAATACCGATTCTTTGTGGAGGAACCGGACTTTACATCGATTCGATAATCTATAATCTTTCCATCTCTGGAGATTCACCGGATTGGGAATATCGTGAAGAGATGGAGAAAATCAGGCTCGAAAAAGGAAATGAATTCCTTTGGGAAAAACTACAACAACTTGATCCAGAATATGCTGCGATACTTCATCCAAACAATTATCGCTACGTAATGCGTGGAATCGAAGTGATGGAAAAAACTGGAAAATCAAAAATGGAGACGAAAGACGATCGAACTCTCGTATATGATACATTATTTTTGACGCCATATTCCTGAGATCGAGCAGGGCTCTATGCTCGGATTAATTCTCGAGTCGCTGGAATGTTTGCCTCGGGACTGTTAGGTGAAGTAAAATTGATTCTCGAAAAAGGTTTTTCTCCAGATTGTTTCGGATTAAATTCCATCGGTTATAAAGAAGTTATTATGTATCTTGATGGGAAAATATCTCTTCAGGAGGCAGAAGAACTCGTCGCAAAAAATAGTCGACATTATGCGAAGCGGCAACTGACGTGGTTTTCTAGATACCATCAGTAAATGATTATTATTCGAAGTAATTGATTGGTATAAAATTATCTATAGTCACCAGGGATAATAGTTAATTTAAATAGCAATGTTCAATTTTTATCGTTCAGCTCATAATTGACGGTTGTTTGATGTTCTTTTATATATACTATATCTGAATCTTTCGAGGTTTTAATGTCTTCTTTAATACCCTCAAGAAAACTATTTTTTAATTGAATAATTTCTTCAGCTGTAAGGTCAGATTTTGATAGAGAGAGTATTGACATAAAAATAGTTAGTTCTTTTTCTGATTGAAATTTGATTTTGTCTATTTGGAAATCTTCTCATAATTTCATTGGAAGATTCGAATTCCATGTTTTTTCTATTTCTTGCAATTGTGATTGTTTTACTTTTGTAGCAGCATTGGACACTTCTTGAGCAGTAATTTTTGTTCCACGATAATCCTCTGGTTTTATGGTAATATTAGCAATCGATGTTCCACTTATATTACGGTAGTTGTGATTAAATATGACTCAATCTTTTTCCATTGACAATAACAGCGGACTACTGGTTGTTTGGAGTGAATAGATAATACTGAGACGAAAAGAATTTTCAATCTCGGAAGATTTTTGAATTTCTCCAGAAATAATCGTATAATTGAAAGTGATTTCAGTTTTTGAAATGACAGAAATTTTATCGAGACGAGTAATCTCGTCTATCATTTTTGGTAATGATCTATTTAATTCCTTTTCTATTTCTTGAAGGGATTGTGATTCTGTAGATAGTGGCGTTGTAGTACTGGTATTTTCGGTAATTTGTGAGAAAGGACTTGGTTTTGAATTCGTTTGTTTCGGAATTGAATTGAGATCTATTGATTCATTGAAAATCTCGTTTCCATATTCATCTTGAAAAATTGCACGAGCAGCAATATTATTTGTTCGTAAAAAATCAAAAGCAGAAGTTCATTGAGTAATTTTCTGAATTGTGGATTCGAGTTGTTGATGGAAAGCTTTTGCTTTAAGACTCGATCGTTTTTCTTCAGGAATGTTTATTATGGTATAATGATAGGTAATTTCTCTATCAGAAAGAGATACCTTATCGAATCGAATATAGGCTCATATGACAATTGGTAATTTATCGTTACCTTGTTTAACGACTGAGACTAATTCAGCTTCAGTTATTTGTGTAGAAGAGGTGTTTATAGTTTTCCCTTGATCTAAAGAGAGAATCAGAGCATCTACCATGGCGGTAATTCTTTCATTTCTCCAATTTTTTGTTTTTATTTTTTTGAGAGTTTGAATGTATTTTGCTCTATAATTTTCTCACTTCTTTTGTATCAGGGATTCGATTTTTATTGTCGCATTATATATTATGCTAGTATCTTTTTCTGAAAGTGTATATTCAGCGAAAGAAATATTGATAAATACAAAAAATGAGAGACAGCTAACGAGATAAAATATAATTTTTTTCATAATAAGAATATTAAGAATAAAAAATAAAAGACTTTATTTCTGTCCAGTACTTCCGAATCCTCCACGATCTGCTTTGTTCATAAATTGAGCCTGTTCGATTTTTAAAAACATTCCTTGTCAGATTCGTGTTCCTTTTTCTATTATCACCGGTTCGGAACGCATATTGAGATAAGGAAATTTTATAATGTCGTTGTCACCGCAATAATCTTGGTCGATAATTCCTACTCCGTTTACTTGTATGAGTCAGAAATTCTTGAATGTACTGCTGCGAGGACTGATCTGGAGCACATAACCTTCAGGAACTTCTATGACCGTTCCGGTGTCGATAAGTCTGTATTCTCACGGTGCAAAAGTAACAGTTTCATTCGCTTGAAAATCAAAAGCACACGATCCATGTGTTTGATAGGCTAATTCGTAAGGTGTTTGTACTTTGACACGCATAATGGAAAACTAAAAAATAAACTGTTTGGATTATAATTAAAACAAGAAAAAGAAAAACTGTTTTAAATAAATATCCTTTGATTTTTTATATTTGGCTCATATACTCCAATTGTTATTTTATCGAATTCGAATTATGAGCAATAATCTTCTGAATGAACGAGTACTTACCTGCGAAAATTGCGTGCTTCGAGCGACTTGTCGACGACCAGTTCCTGGAGCTGGGAATTTTGGAGCGAAAATCATGATTATCGGGGAGGCACCTGGAAAAGAAGAAGATATTCAGTGAGCGCCATTTGTCGGTCGATCGGGAAAGCTCCTTACAAATATTTTGGAAAGTTTGGACTTACTTCGAGAGCGTGACTATTATATTACGAATATCGTAAAATGTCGCCCACCAGAGAATCGCGATCCACTTCCCGGAGAGATTTCTACTTGTTCGCCTTACCTAGTGGAACAGATTAATCTTATGAAACCAGAGCTTATCATCACGCTGGGCCGATTCAGTTTTAATTTCCTGGTACCAAATGTGACGATCGGTGAATGACATGGAAATAGCTTCCAAATTGATGAAATTTCTTGAATGAAGCTTGATTGTGCACCGACGGTTCTCTCGATTTATCATCCCGCAGTTGCTCTCTATAATCCAAATAAAAAATCTATTATTATCGAAGACTTACAAAAAATTCCTGCAATACTTGAGAAATTAAGAATTAAGAATTAAATAGTTTGTCATTCTGGACTTGATCCAGAATCTTCCTATGAAGTCTTCGAAAACTTAAGCATTTAGAGGAAGATCCCGGATATTTTCTGGAATATCTTCTGTACCTTCAAAATTTCATTACTTCCAGAAAATTCTGGGATGACGTTCCTCTTTCTAAACAATCTAACCTCTCAGCTTCTAACTTATGAAAATCAAAGCCTATCTCCTTACTCTGTTTCTCATATTTATCACGAGCTTTATCTCGACGCTTCTTCTATTTTTCTATATGGATGTCGAGACAAATCGACTTGTAGGATATATCACGATGTGACTCGCCGTTTTTCTGTGTTCCGGAGCTTTTCTCGCACTTATCATCTATTTCTTTAAAAAAATATATTTTCGAGGGGAGGTATATATTCATACTATTAATTCTTCTCTTCGTCAGGGTTTTTTCTTGACACTCGGTGCTATGGGCATGGTATCTTTCTATCATTTCTGAGTACTGACACCTCTTACTGGGGGATTGCTTCTTTTGGCGATTGTATTAACGGAAGTTATTATTATCAGTTTTTCGGATAATTAAAATAATATATTCTTTTTTGCTATTCCCAGTAATTACGATACTATTAATAGTGTTTAAGACAAAAAAAGTTATCTTGAATGTAATAAAACAAACGAGAGAACAAAAAACGATTACCCTTTCATCTTCTTGTTTATGAATTCAAACGTTTTTAAGTGAAAACGTTTTTTCGTTTTTATGCTTGCGAGCATTCTTGTTCTTGGTTGAGTTTTTGTGATTATAAAAGGTAATAGTCTTCTCTCTCAGCCACTCCAATGATATACTTGTCCTTCGGCAAGTAACTATCAAAATCTTAAAAGTTCTGTAGCAGATTCTCTGTGTGATAAACTCAAAGCAAAGTATGCAACAGATACAGCAGAAAAACCTTGGCTCTCATTAATAGAATGAACTTTTGAAAAAAGAGAAGCAAAGAAATTTCGAGAAGGAATGAAAGTATCATCGGCCATGTTTGCTTATATGAAAGATGGTATACAACTTGCTATTGATCTTAAGAATAAACCAGTAGACGAAGAGTGAGATACTATGAAAGAGATTGATGAGGTGGGGAATAATAGCGGAAGTGTAATTGAAGCTAATATAAATACTGGAATTATTGCGAATACTTGAGTGGTAGTTAATACTGGAACTATTATTGGAACAGGATCTGGTGCACATACAAGCACAGGAGTAGTTGTATGAACCGGAATGACTAATATTATTCCAAAAAATGATGTTTGTTGAGCGATAATTGATACATGTGTTTCTGATCCTAAACCTATTATTTTAGGAAGCCATAATTCTACTTGTGGGCGACATAGCTGGTCGTGCTGATGATCATGAACAGGAGTGGTTATTCATTGTGTAAAAACTTTGAAAGATTGTGATATAAGAAGAGCAAACGTAACTGTTTCCGCAGAACCGGCATTCAAAACGCTTGAAATGCTTCCAAATAAGCCGTTTAAACTTATAGTTACTATTTCGAAAGATCTTCTTGATGCTAATCCAGTAGTTCAGATGCGGCCTTATTACACCATAAAACCATATCTGACTAATACTTCTTTCGGATATACAGCAAAGAAGACTCTTCCTATCGAGACACTGACTGATCCAAATAATGATGGAATATATGAGATTCAAATTGATCCAAATGCATATACTCCAGATATTTTACCATGGTCAATGAGGGGTGAAGCGACAATCACAGATTCGATAACATACTACACCCAGATTGGTATTGATGCTTGAGTTTTTATCGATACTCAATGTCAGACACAAGTAAAGAATGCTGAAAAAAATCCATTTTTTTGAGTTTGAGATCAAATGTGAGCAGGAAGCAATGACTGTCGCGTAGCATTGTCAGATGTAATATGGCTACCTACTGATCCTCGTATAATTACACAGTAATACAAAACAATTTGACAAAAAACATATTCTGAGTATAAGCCTCTACTAGGAGGCAGGATATGTTTTATAAGCCACATTATCTTGGGTGTCGCGTAAGCGGTATCTACCCAATCGCCCCGAATCAAAGACTCTTTTTCGACAAAGGTCGTCCGATCGTGTGGACTAGTGTCCCCATAATTGTGACTCCTGTCGCAAGAGTATTGATGCTTTTCGGTTACCCGAAGAGCAGAGCGATCCGCAAGGCACAAAATACTATCTTCTATGCACTTCTCTTCCTGTTCGGGATATGGGAATGTGCGCGCACGTCGTTTCATCGCCGTCAGGGGGTAGTAGCTTGAATACCCTCCATCTCAAAAAAAACGGATCAGTCTCTAGGATGATCCGTTTTTTGCGTCTAAAAATTCGATTAATCTTTTTTAAGCATACAGTTGTTGATATAAGTTTCCCCAGCGAGTGTAATCTGTCTTCCGCGAGGAGTTCGTTCGATGAATCAGAGTTTGAGAAGATAAGGTTCGACGACATCTTCGATCGTGTCTTCTTCTTCACCTATGATCGAGGCGATCGTATGAAGTCCGACAGGACGACCTCAGAAAGAAAAAGTCATTGCTTCGAGGATTTTTTTATCGAGCATATCGAGTCATTTTTCATCAATACCGAAAGAAGAAAAAATCTCGTTGATTGCTTTCTCTGTGCTGATATCATGTCCGACGATCGCATAATCACGGATCATTTTTACGAATCTATTCGCGATTCGCGGAGTTCCACGGCTTCGCTCTGCTATACACTTTGCGACTTCTTTACTTGGAGTTTCGTGTCCGAGAATCTTAAAAGATCGTGATATAATTCGAGCAAGATCGTCAGTATCATAGAAATCAAGTTTGAGCACATTTCAAAATCGGTCACGAAGTGGACTCGAAAGACTTGAAAGTTTTGTAGTAGCGCCAACCAAAGTGAACTTAGGAATATCCATCTTTATCGATGTAGCACCTGTACCAGATCCGAGCATGATATCGATCGAATAGTCTTCCATCGCGCCATACAAAATCTCTTCGATCTGCGATTTTAGACGATGAATCTCATCAATAAAAAGCACATCTCATTCTTGAAGGGAAGTGAGGATAGAGACGAGATCTGATTGTTTTTCGATGGCTGGACCAGAAGTATGTTTGATCGTTGCACTCATCTCATTTGCGATGATGACCGAGAGAGTGGTTTTTCCGAGTCCTGGAGGACCATAAAAAAGAATATGATCGAGCGGAGATTTTCGGATACGAGCTGAATCGATACTAATGCGAAGATGTTTTTTTATTGCGCTCTGCCCGACATATTCGTCCATCGTCTTCGGTCGGAGTGTTACCTCGTTTCCAATATCGAGTTCAGTTTCGAGCGGTGTGATAGTGCGAAGAATTTCTTCTTCGTTTGGATTCTTTTTAGAGGATTTTATGGCCATGAGTTAGTGGATTAGTGGAAAATTTGTCATTCCCGCGGAGGCGGGAATCCAGGATAAATATGTCATCCCAGAATTTTCTGGAAGTAATAAGATTTTGAAGTTACAGATGATGTTCCAGAAAATATCTGGGATCTTCCTTTGCAAAAACAAAAATACGAAGAGATTTTTCTACATGTTTATTAAATTCCAGCGGAAGATTCCAAATATTTTTCTCTGCATAGTTTAATTTTTCTACAAGTTTTTCTTTCGAAAAATTTTGGAATGACAAACCTATTTTATTTCCTTAATTCCTTTGTCCATTCTTTCACTTCTTTCACCACTTCTTCTTTCCTCGCAAAAACCTTTAAAAAATCCTTTCCTCCGATTATTTCACTCTGTTCGCAAATGTTCATCATATCTTGAATCGTATTTTTTGGACCACCTTCGTGACAGCAGAAGAAGGCTACTTTTCTATTTTCTAGTGAATGAGTGTCGAAGAATGTTCGAATTGGTGGACTGTAGGTAAAAGCCCAGACGGGAGTTCCGACGATTATGAGATCATAGTTTTTTGCATCGAAACTATATGGCTCAAGCTTTACTGATTCTTTCATCATAACCTGTTTTCCTCCCCAGAAATATTTCATAAACCCGGTTTTCGGAATTTCTCTGATCGGATGAAGTTCAATAAGATCAACAGAAAGCTCGGAAGCAAGGGTTTCTGCGACGAATTTTGTACTTCCTTCGAGAGAGTAAAATACGATAGCGGTTTTCATAATTCTTAAAATAATTAATTACTCGAATCATATTGAATTTTACTCGAAAGGCAATAGAAAGATTTGATTATTGTCGCTTTTTCTATACTCTACAAATTGTCATTCTGAGCGTAGCGAAGAATCCCTTACAGATGAGATTTTGCCACTTACTTGAGTATAAGGGATCCTTCATTACATTCAGGATGACAAAATATATTTCTCTCCTTTAAAAATATGGATGAACTCCTCGAAATCCTAAATTCTGATGGAACTGGAACTGGCATCGCAAAATCTCGAAAACAAATCAAACAAGATGGAGATTGGCATCGACTTTCAAGTGTCTGGATACAGAACTCGAAGTGAGAATTGCTTTTACAAAAACGAACACCTCGTGGTGGTGATGTTATTTGATTATGGGCAACCACTTGAGGACATGTGCAATTTTGAGACAATTCTAAAGATACAATCATTCGTGAGATACAAGAAGAGCTTTGAATTAATATTCTTTCAGATGAAATTTCATATTTTTTTGCACAAAAAATTGAACACTCTTATTTTGGTGTATTATGGCGAGCTTTTCGAGATGTGTGGTATCTGAAAAAAGATATCGAACTGAGGGAACTCATATATCAATCAGAAGAGGTCCAAAAATGTGAATGGATAAGCATAAAACAGTTGAAAGAAATTCATGAAAAATGAGAATTATTTGATTATGGTAAGGAGTATCTAGAAAAGGTTTTTTCCCTTGAGAAAAAGTAGATTTCGATTTGCTTTTTTACAATTTTTTATATAATACCCCTGCTTCTAAAACAAGGCGCTTACCTACTATTACAGAGGGAAGCCAAAAAAGGAATAATGCATTGCGGGATTTTTTCCCGTTTTCGTATTCGACTTCCTATTATTAAACAATAATTTATTTTATGGCAAAAAAACCATCAAAAATTGTAAAATTACAATTGAAGGCGGGTCAGATCACTCCGGCACCTCCAGTAGGTACGGCACTCGGACCTACGGGAATCCAGATTGCAGAATTTTGTAAACAATTCAATGACGCGACTCGAGATCGAATGGGGACAGTTCTTCCAACTGTTATCAATATCTACGAGGATCGATCATTCGATTTCTTCACAAAACAACCACCAATGACTTTTCTTATCAAGCAGGAGCTTGATCTTAAAAGCGGATCAAAAGTTCCTCATAAAGATAAAGTAGGTCATCTTACAAAAGATCAACTTCGAAAGATTGCTGATCTCAAAATGGCAGATCTTAATGCAAACGACATGGACGCAGCGATGAAAATCGTAGCAGGTTCTGCACGAGCAATGGGAATCACTACTGATCTTACAAAATAAGAAACTTAGAGACTGAGAAACTTAGAGACTGAGAAATAAAAAACTCAGTCTCTAAAAAACTGTAATCTCAGTCTCTTCCTTGGCGCCATCGTCTAGGGGTTAGGACATAGGATTCTCATTCCTGTAACCGGAGTTCGATTCTCCGTGGCGCTACCAAGCTAAAATTTAATAAAAAACACTAGTTATCAAAACTAGTGTTTTTATTATGTATCAAGAAAAAATAGCTTTTGTCTAAAAAGATTGACTATTAATGGCTAATACATATTATATCGTACATAATAAATTTAAAATTTTATTTTTTAATAGTCAATTTTATGAGTGAATTCGTTCCTGATTTTTCTGAAAAACAGACATCTCAATTATGGCAAAAAACTATTTCAAGAGATGAAATTACTCTTTTAGATAATCAAAAGATTAATGCTTTTTGATACGTTTGGACTCGGGCTCATGTAACAGCTAAACAGCCACTATGATGGCGTTTTTATATAAAACAATCCGAAATAGATCCGAAGATATGTGATATTCTCACAACCACTGAGGGGTCAAATATAGCGGAAATACCTCAGTATCCACAAAAACCTCATCCAGTTCTTGGTCTGATAGATCGTTATGATATAAGAGATGGCGATAACTGCAGCGAAAGCGTTATGTTAGATCAGAAGAGACGAGTTCTCTATTTTGGAGACAAAAAGATTTGGTGGATTGAAGATAATTGATCTTATTGAACAAATATAGTTATTTTAAATTCTTCAGGAGAAAGAAAAGAACATTACTTATATAAACCAGCGATTGACGAACGCGGACGAGTTTTTGAATCAGAATCACCTACAGAGCGCAAAGTGCGGGAAACTTGGGGAAAAATAGATTTTGTTCTTAGTTGAGAGAATATTGAAGATATCGAAAAAGATCCTCAATTAAAAATATTGATAATAGGTAAATTGGCTGAATTTCAGAGACAGATAACTGAGACATTGGATGTTTTGAAAGATTAAGAAATTAAACTCAAATTTTCAATAAAAAAATCGTAATTCTTCAAAAAAAATTGTTCGGCATCAGCCAGTCTTGGTCTACCAACTCAAAAATAAGGCTTTAAAAAGCAAAAAAACACCTTCTTTTAAGAAGGTGTTTTTTTAATTAATTTATGTACAAGAAAATTCAATTATTCGCAAGTTGTAGTCCATCCCTTTGTCCCCTCCATTCAATCTCTTCCTGGATATTCAAATGCCTTCTTTACTAGTTTTTTTCCTTTTGGACAGCCACCATTACTCGGTTTAGAACTTAAATTCTCTGTTATGCTGGAAGTTACTCCGGATGCTGTATCAGAAGTAGTACTAGTAGAAGAACAAGAAGCAAGAAATGTAGCTGCAGAAGCTGCGATAAGCCCGAGAGCAAAAATCTTTTTCATAAGAAAATAGTAAATAAATAATAATCTTACAGGAATAGTATAATAGTAACGCAATGAAATTACAAATTATTTTTTGTCTTCTAAGCAGCTTTCGGTTCCTGAGTCAAATCATCCATAATTTCTTTTACTTTTTTTGAGACTTTGATTTTGACTGCAGAAGTTCCGACGAAACAAAGCCAATCAGGATCTTTGGATCATTTGAGTGCGGCAACAAGAGCTTCTAATATACACATGTTCGCGCGAAGATCTTCTGCTTTTCACTCCTCTTTTTTTATTCCGTCACATTTTTTACAACTCTTGAGACAGAGTTTATTACAAGGTCGTCATTTTTTTAGAGCTTCTTTTTTATCTGTATCTTTCTCTTCTTCTATAAGTGCTATTATTCTTGCTTCGTATTTCTGTATTTTTTTGAAGATCGGACTGTTTCGGAGTGCGCGAGCAGGAAGTCCAGCAGAAGATATGTAAGTCATTATATCACCTTCTTTTGCTGCAATGATCGCATTGATAACTTCTTGTTTAAATCCACTTTCTTGACTTGAAGCAAAGAGTATTCCAGGTTGTACTCAACTAGCTCAGAGAGCAAGTACTCGACGAACATCTTTGGCGGAAGCTATGCCTCAAGCTCCTATAATAGGTATATTTACCCCCTTTTCTTTGAAAAAATCTACCGCTGCCGGTATGGCAATTTCGAGAGTCGTATCGGGGTCATTAATATTTGCTATTTTTCCTCCGTTTGCTCCAAGATGACCTCAGGCAGTCTTTGGCTCTTCGAATACCACAGCATCAGGTAATCTTCCGAGTTTTTCCCACTTTTTGTAGATGAGACCGAGGGTTCGTACGTTTGAGACAATAGGAATAAGAGCAACGGATGGATATTCTTTTGTGAGCTCAGGGAGGCTCATAGGGAGTCATGCTCCAGAGACGATTCCATCAATTCCTGCTTCACAAGCAGCTTGTACCATCTCGTTGTAGCCACTTGCTGCGGACATAATATTTACAAAAAGCGGTCATTTCCCTCCGGCGAGTTCTCGGGTTTTCTCTATATCTTTTTTGAGACAAAATGCATTGATTTGTAGGAACATTTGTCCGCCCTTTGCTTGGATATCTTTTTGTGTTTGTTCGATGTCGGGAGTATATTTGTTTTCTTTTAGAGGTATATTGGGGACTTGAGTTTCTTTCCGAAGTTGGATCAAATTTTTTAATTTTTCTTTCAGTTCTCGAAGTTCATATTTACTTACTTCGAATTCCAGTTCTCGAATCGCAGTAATAAGATTCTGTTGCTGAGTGGCTGGTATATTTGATCGTTTATTTGTCTCAAGAAGTTCTTTGAGTTCAATAAGATTTCGTTGAATATCTTCCAATTCTCATTGTGGAGCTCGATTCATCATCTCATGAAAATAATCTTTATATTCAGGTGATAATGGAAGTCCTACTGAAGAAAGAGTTCCGATTCCTCCACTCAAAATAACCTCAGATGCCATCCCTGGTGTCGAGACTCGTACACCCATTCCACCTTGAATAATAGGATAACGTGAGGTATGTTTTCCGATAGTGAGAGGCTGAAGGGGTTGTTCTTGTTGTTCTTGTGTTATTTCTGTGGTGTTCATTTTAGATAATTGCTAACTAAAATATATAATTTGTGGTAAAATTTTTTTCTGCAAATTTAATGATACCCCAAAATTTATTTTGTCAATTGAGAAATTATCAATTCTATTTTTTCAGTTTTTTTCTCTGTCCGAACCTATACTATTTTCGCAAATAGTTGGTAGTTTTTGTCTCTATGAAAAAAAGAATTCTTTTGTATTGCATTATATGCTTGGCATCATTTATATTAGCTTTTCTTTTCTGAGCTGGCGCTTTTTGAGCATCGGATGAAGTTCCGGATATTCAGTTTTCTTTTCAGCAACCGAGTTATGTAACTGATAAAAATATTGCTCTGGATTCTTTTGTCTGCGATCCAACAAAGACTGAATGTAAGATTAATTTTGATCTTACTCCGAGTTTCGTGGCGCCGTACAAGATAGGTGATTTTGCGTGTGAGATTGTCGGTATTGATCCACTGGAATCTGTAAAATGCAATCCGAATACAGTTACTTTTTGATCTGGTACAACGGAAGTGATTTTTGCGATTAAGAAGAAATGAAATTTATCCGTGTATAAAACTCGAACCATTATCATTGTGAATGAAATCACACCAATTGATTCTGGTGAAACGGATTCCGGAAGCACTTCGACCGGTTCGATTCTGGTAGATTCCTGATCTCTCTCGAACACTGGAGATCTCACTGATTCCGGCTTGACCCAATCAGGTCTGACAATTCCCGAGATTCGATTTACGCTTCAACAAACAACCTATTTTACCGATAAAAATCCGGAACTGAGTGAATTTGACTGTGATCCCACGAAGAGTGAATGTAAAGCGAATTTCAGTTTGGAGGAAAGTTTTACTGGAGGTTTTCGTGAGTCAGATTATATGTGTCATATCGACGGGATTACTGAGACGGAATCCGGAAAATGCAACCCGAATCAAGTTGTTTTCGGAAGTGGAAATCATACGGTGATTTTTTCCATCTCGGAAAAAAATAATCCAACAAATTTCCGCTCTCGACAGATTCTTGTGCGGTGAATAAATCAAACAGGATCTTGAATTATTTCGGGTTCGGGAGAAATTATTAGCTCGTGACAAACTTCTTCCGGATCTTCAAATACTGGAAGTCTTTCTAATTCTTGATCCTTGATCGAAACCTGATCAATAGTGAATTCTGGAGGTACAAATACTGGAATAATCATTCCAGAACCAAAAATCACGATCCAAAGCGGCATCGATGTGTCAGGAAAATGTACACAATCAGCCTGCAGCGTGAATGTAACGGGCGAGGAAAGTTTCTCCGGCCTTCGTATATCTGATTATGTGTGTCAGTGGAGTTTTTCTGGAGCGACAGAGCTTTCCAACACAGACTCTTGTAATCCAAGCTACGCGAAATATGGATATGGAAATTTCTCAATTTCCTTGAAGATTTTTGCTAAAACAGATAGTTCTGTATTCAAACAAACAACCTTTTCTTTTTCGAATCCTGTTCCAGTGATGAGCTCTGGATGAGGTGGAACTCCCTCAAATATCGTGCGTACACCGATCCGTCCAGTTGCGAAAATTACTCCACAAAGTCTTTCTTCTGAGAAAACTTTCACGAATAACATTCTTACTTGTTTTACCCCTACCGATACTTGTGCGATCAATCTCACCGGCGAAGAAAGTATCGCAGAAACAAAAAATCGAATCAAGTATTCCTGGGATTATAGTGATGGGAAAACACGAACGGAATCAAATCCCACCTCAATATATTTGCCGCTTGGTGTACGCACAATTCGTCTTATGATTATCGATGAATTCTGAGTTATTTCCGAGACTGAAATACAAGCACAAATCTTTAAAAAATGAACCAATATTCCACAAGACCAAAAAACAGAAAATACAGAAAAACAAATCAATTTTTCTTTTCCTGTGCGTATTTCTCGAGCGGATCCGAATCCTTATGGTGGAGATACACTTGAATGGGTAGAACTCGAGAATACTTCAAGTGGGGCAGTGGATATTTCCGACTGTATTTTGAGTGATACTTCGCATAAGAAATATATTTTCCCGAGCTCTTATCTATTATCCTCCGGAAGACAAAAATTCTATTCCACGGCCACAAAGATTTCCCTTACAAACACAAAAGATACAATTACCTTCTTCTGTCAAAATACTGAGATTTCTCGAATTTCTTGGGATTTTCCTGTTCCAGATGGATTTATCATCGATCAAGATCGTCCGATCGGTGCGGAAAAACAAAAAGCAAAGGTAGTTGCTATATTCGATGGTGATACGATCGATGTTGAGATTGATGGAAAAATGCAGCGAGTTCGCTTCCTTGGAATAGATGCTCCAGAACTTGACGATAAAAACATTGAGATTGCAGCGCTCGCGAAAAAAGCGAGAGAATTTTTGGATTGAATATTATATCAAAAAGAAATTGAACTCACATTTGAGTGAGAAAAATATGATACACATGGTTGAATGCTTGCCTATATATCATTCGACGGAAAAGATACCGGAGAAGAATTGATTCGACTTTGAGAAGTTCGTCCATATTTTGTATTCCCGTTTTCCCGTGCAAAAATCTACGACTCTGCTTCGTATGAAGCAAAAAAGAAAAAACTTGGTATCTGGGAAAATGAAACAATTGCAAAAATTTTTACAAAACAAATCAGTGAAGAAAAAGCAAAAAATCGAGATTTTCAAAAAGAGAGAAATAATAATGAAGCAGAAGAATATCTTGAAAATTCCTCTTCAGGATCAGAAGTTTTTATCTTCCAAAAACTTCTAGAAACAAATACGGCTATTCATATGAAAGACATGAAAGATGGATCGGTTATCATCTCGTGAAAAACTCTTTCTGGCGCGATTATATTGTTTTGATTGAGTCAAAAGGAAGATATGATTGATTTTGAAACAAGTTTTTCTGGAAGCAAAAACATTGCTCGTGCTTGAACGAATGGCGAATACGAATACAGGATTTTCTGACTCGATTCTGGTGATTATATCGTTCGTATCGCGATAAAAATTCCTTCGCAGCAAAAGTGGTTTTTGCTCGAAAAGAAAGTAAAATTATCCGTACATTCAACAAAAAGCATAGAAAAAACATTCAAAGAACCACAGATTGTCTTGCAATGAAAAATCGGGAAAAATCTTGTTTTTTCTGGAAGCACCATTGTTTGCTCGACAAAAAAAGAATGCACCATTAATCTTTCGGTTGATTCGCACAGTAAAGAATTTGTTTACGAATGGAATTTTAGTAATGGTATAAAGATTCTTGGATATAATCCAAAATCTATAAAACTCGCTTCATGAAAATATTCTGTATCGCTTTTTGCTCTTAATACTGAGACGGGTGAGCAAATTCACAAGAAAGTGGATATTATCGTAAAGAAAATTGTTTCCAAGAAAAAAACAAAAAAACCGAAGAAAGCGATCGTGAAAAAATGAAGTGTCGTCGTAAAAAATAATATCGAACCAACACTTGCAAAAAGTGAATTTGATACTACTTCATTGGCAATGTTTTGAATTGTTGGCGGACTCACTTTTTCTACTGGAGCTGGGATTCTTATCAAAAAAAGATTTTTATTAGGATAAAGTTTTTGGTTTTTACAAAAACAAAAATATCGTCATTGCGAGGAGGTACGACGAAGCAATCCAGAGAACATAAAGTATAAACTATGGTTTATTCAGCTTTTCTAGATTGCTTCGTGCCTCGCAATGACGAATTGGTCATGATGGATCCCCGGGTCAAGCCCGAGGATGACGTACAGGGAACTTGGGGTGATATTAAAAGTTTTTGTTTCTCGAAAAAAGCCATACAATGAGAGAAAATATTTTCCACTTTTCTCTCTATGGCTTCAAAAAATTCTAGACTTCCACTGCTTGATATTGCTCGTGGAATTATGGTGATTATTATGATTACATATCATGCCTTGTATTTGCTTCAGTATGTTTTCTCTGCAGTGAATGTTTTTTCCGATGGTATTTTTTGGAGGATTTTTACTGCGACCGGATGAGGAATTTTTGTATTCATTGCTGGTATTTCTGCCGCTCTTTCTTGGAAAAAAAGAGAATTTGAGACATCTTGAAAAAATACTTTTGTTCGATATTGTCTTAGGCGAACGGCGATTCTCGCGATTCTCGCGGCAGTAATTACTCTTTTAACACAAAAATTCCAACCAGATCAAATTATACTTTTTTGAATTCTTCATTTTTTCACTATAGGTTTTTTACTATTACCATTTTTTTCTCGGCTTAAAAAATGAGGTTTTATTTTTTCTTTGATATTAATCATTCTTGGAATTTTCTTTTTCACTAAGACCTTTTCTATTGAATATTTTTGGATGTTTTGACTCAGAAATTCACAGTTTTTCTCGGCCGATTACTATCCGATTTTTCCATATTTCTGAGTACTGCTTTTATGATTTTTTTCTGGAAAAAGCTTGATAGAATCATGAAAAATGGAAAAAGTTTTTTCACCGGATTTTTATGGAAGCCTTCTCATTCGATGGCTCGGAAAAAACACTCTTGTTATTTATTTGCTCCACGTTCCGATTCTCTATGGAGTGTTTTGGTTGATTTTTAGTAAATAATCGTACAATTAGGTCATTCCTAAGTGTTCTGTTATTCTGAATGCAATGAAGAATCCCTTAGACTCAAGTTTGTACAAAATTCATCTATAAGGGATTCCTACGCTACACTCAGAATGACAAAACTCTTCTTAACCTCCTTTTATACTATGCAAAAAATCACAAAATGTATTATCCCAGCAGCTGGTTTCGGGACTCGTTTTCTTCCTGCCACCAAAGCTCAACCGAAGGAAATGCTCCCGATCGTCGATAAACCAGTTATCCAATATCTTGTCGAAGAAGCAGTGGCTTCGGGAATCGAAGATATTATTATTATTACCGGTCGAGGAAAACGAACGATCGAAGATCATTTTGATGTCTCATTCGAGCTCGAACAGACACTTGTAGAGAAAAATAAATATGAAGAACTCGCACTTGTCGAAAATATTTCAAAACTAGCAAATATTTCTTATGTTCGTCAGCCAGTTCCAAAAGGTGATGGAGATGCGATTCTTAGGGCTCGTCCATTCATCGGAAATGATCCTTTTCTCGTACTTTTTTGAGATGATCTCGTTGTAAATAAAAAACCGGCTGCAATGCAGCTTATCGAAGAATTTTATAGAAAAAATGCTCCGGTGATAGCATTGTATTCAGTACCGGACGAAAAGGTCTCCAGTTATGGTATTGTAGAATCAAAAAGTTCAAATAATCGCGTTCATGAAATTGCACGTTTTTTGGAAAAACCAAAGAAAGAGGAGACGATTTCGCGTCTCTGATTTATCGGAAAATCTGTTCTAACCAATGAAGTTTTTGATTATCTTGAGCTCGTAAAAAATAAAGATGGGGAAGTTCGGTTGGCTGATGCTTTTGTTCGTATGCTTTTGGATAAAGATATTTATGGACTCGAGATTGAAGGAGAGCGATATGATACAGGAGATAAATTTTGATTTCTTCGTGCGACGATTGATTTTGCTCTTGCGAGAGAAGATCTTGGCGACGAGCTTCGAGCATATCTTGAAGAGAAATTAAGAATTAAGAATTAAGAATTAAGAATTGAACACGCCATCTTGGAATCCTTCCACGTCATCCCGGACGAAGCGCTAGCGTAGATCCGGGATCCATATTAAATGGTTCTCTTTATTATTTCTTCGAATAGTTCTTTAAATGGATCCCGGATATTTTCTGGAAGATCTATTATTACTTCGAAATTTTAGATATCCAGAAAATTCCGGGATGACGTTATTGACTGCCTTAAACTTTTAACTTTAAACCTTGAACTCTCATGGTACGACTTGATACTTATTTTTCAGAAAAATTCTCCATGACTCGAAATCGAGCGAAGTTTTGTATTGATTCTGACCTTGTTTTAGTGAATGGAGTAGTGGTTAATAAGGTTTCATATGATGTGAAAGAAAAAGATCTCGTAACCTTACAGGAAGATAAGCGATCATCTTTTGTGGCTCGTTCAGCAGTGAAACTTGACGATTTTCTTGTGAATAATGCTATCGTCGTAAAAGATTTCACTTGTCTCGATGTTGGAGCCTCGACCGGATGATTTACACAGGTTCTTCTCGGGCGTGGTGCGAAGAAAGTGATAGCGCTTGATGTCGGAACTTCACAGCTTCATGAGAGTCTACGATCCGATTCTCGGGTTGTTTCTCTGGAGAATACCGATATTCGCGAAGTAAAACTCGATGAAGTATTTAATCTTATCGTTGTCGATGTTTCTTTTATTAGCCTTCGGAAGATCGTTCCAAGTTTGCAAAAAATAATGAGCGAAAACACTCAACTCATTCTCTTGTTCAAGCCGCAATTCGAAGTCGGGAAAGAATTTATCCGAAAAACTGGAGTACCGAAAGATGAAAAAATTATCAAGAAAACACTTGATGATTTTTGTGGATTTTTACGAAGAGTAGGACTGAAGATTCAGATAGTGCAAGAATCTACTTTACCTTGAGAAGCAGGGAATAGGGAGTGGTTATTATTTGTTAACTAATTAGTAATATTAAAGATTTTTTTGAAAGCTGTAGCATCGAAAGCTCAGCTTTCTTTTTGTATTCAGAGCTTAAACAAAAGATTACTTATACTTGTGATTTTTTCATTTCATTTGCTGTTGTTTTTGAGATGAGCCTGAAGATAAGTGCTTTCTTGAAAAAATTGTATTGCAATCTCTGCTCGTCCTTCCTCTTTGTAATCAGGAATGAGATGTTTTCAGAAATAATTTAATAGTCTTAAATAATCTTCACTATTTTCCGGAATACTCTTTGAAAAATCTATTTTATTTTTTGAACCAGATTCATGATTCATTTTTTCTAATACTTTTTCAAGTGTACTCAGAGGTGCTATATTGAGTCATATCTTATTGAAGAAACATCTCATTCTCATGGCTGCCATGAGCGTATCTTTATTTTTAAACTCGCGTCCATCATCTACTCCTGCTGTTATAACATACCCTTGTTTGAATTTTGGATCATTTTTCTTAATAGTATTTCATTCAATAATGATACTTTCCACTTTTTCTGAAAGTTTATCATCTGAAAGCTTATCAATAGAATCACTAATTTCTTTATCTTTGGGAGTTTTATTATTTTCAACAGGTTTTTCTTCAGATTTTTTAGCTGATGTAGCACTTGATTTTTTCTCAATACTTATTTCTGATTTTTTTTCTGATGTATCTGAAGAATTATTAATAGATTTTTCAATTCTTAAAGTTGTCTCAAGAGAGGATATATATTCCCCATGGAGAACAGAATAGTCTTTCTTAAATACTTCTTGTCATGTTTTTGAATTTAGATCGATTCCTTTTTCTTGAGCGAAGCTAACAATTATTGCTTGATCGTTTTTCGCATCCAATAGTATAGAGATTTTTCGAGGTAATTTTCAGGATTTTTGTCGTGCAGCTTCATATGCTTTTTTTATCTCAGGTTGTTCTTTAACACATTGTAGATCGCTTCATATTCTACACTCTGCAGATACTATCTGGATATGAGTGTTTTCTTCTTCTGTTAATTGTATATCTTTTCGTCCGCGCAATGCTTGAGACAATACATTTTGAGCCCCCTTTTTTCCATTAATAATATCTTCAGGTTTTATATGAAGCCGCTTTGCAATATTAGCAATAGACTTATTTTTCATGAGCTTGGTCCACAGACGAAGTCATCGGGATATTTGTTGTTGTTCTCTTGCAGTATGAGCCTGCTCATAGAGAGTAGTGAGAATATTTTCGATATTTTCATTCTTGAGAACATCCTTCCATTTTGGATTATTTAATGTTTTTAACATATAATCCCTTCATTTTATAGCAGCAGGCAAAACTTCTTTGATGAAATTTAGTTTACTTCCAGTGTCTATATTAAGATTCAAGGAATCAAGTCTCTTATGCAATTCACCAGCTTGTCGGAGATATAATTTTATCACCTCTGAATACTCGGACTTTTCCAGTGTATTTTTTCAGAGTTTTTCATTTCCACCGAGTCACCATGTTTGCAGTAATTTTTGAAGTACATCAGATCGAACATGGAGAGCAATTCTTTCGATAAATTCCTCCTTACTCTTAGTAATTGTTTTAATACGAATAAAATAATTTGCTAAGGTGACTGAGTGGATGTTTTCAAATCACTTTGTGAGTAGTTCAGTCTCAAAGTTTTCAATCTTTATGGCATAGTTTCATTTGTCGTTAGAATAACCAGCAATCCAATCTTCTCAACATTTTGTTTTCCACTCGATGTGTTGACGGATCATATTTTGGATTTTAGCATCTTTTTCCTTATCTCATACCATACCAAACATTCGTCTCGCATTTCAGAAAGATATTTCAGTTTCATTGAATTTACTAAGTTCCTGTTGTAATTTTTGTACATCTTTTTTTGTATCTTGACTAGCTTTTTGTCGTTCTTGATAGTATTTTGTTGATATTCTGATGGCTTCAGCTTCGAGCTGTTTGTACTGTGCTTCTGGTAAAGTTTTTCGAGCGACATTCAGCTTTAGCCAGACAAAACGCCCAAATGAGTCAGGGTTGTTTGCTTCCACTTTTGTCTCAAGAGAAGAATTGGGTTGTTGTGTGTTTTCTGGACTATTTTGAGTCATTACGATAAATTATTTGTATTAATAAGATATTATCTCATTTCTGCAAAAAAATCAAAAAATCCATCTTTCTTGCAAAAACCATACTTTTCTCTATAATTTCGACATTCATAACTATTTTTTATGACAGGAAAATTACGAGACAAAAAAATCGCTGTTGTATGCGATTGGATCAAGGATTGGGGTGGGGCAGAGGTTGTTCTCGAACATATTCTTGAGGTTTTTCCTCAGGCTGATGTCTACAGTTCGATTTTTTTTCAAGCGGATCGACCGATTTTTGCCGGAAGAAAAATCGTTACTTCTTTTTTGCAGAGAATTCCACTTCTGAATAAACTCCATAAATTTATTCCCATGCTTCGTCCGCTTGCATTTGAGCAAATGGATTTGAGTGAATATGACATTGTCATTTCATCATCAAGTGCGGAATCAAAAGGAATTATTACAAAACCAGAAACGCTTCATATCTGTTATTGTCATACACCGACTCGTTATTACTGGAGTCATTATTTTGAGTATTTCAATCGTCTTGAATTTGGAATTTTGAATCCCATTGCCAAGTGGATGATGCCAAAAATTATCCACAAGATGAGAATGTGGGATTATTGTGCGGCGCAACGAGTGGATTTTTTCATCGCAAATTCCTATAATACCGCGAACCGTATTGCAAAGTACTATCGCAGAGAAAGTGAAGTAATCCATCCGGGTGTCGAAGTGGATGATTTTCTTTTTCGAGAAGACAAGGAAGATTATTATTTTTATGTCGGACGAGTGATTCCATACAAGAAATTCGATTTACTCGTTGATGCTTTTAATGCAAATGGAAAAAAGCTCATTCTTGCGACGAGCACAGATAATAAGCTCTACCGCGAACTTGTGGCGAAATCCGGACCGAATATCGAGTGGAGATTTGGTATCTCAAATGCTGATAAAAAACGCGTTATGGCACGAGCGAAAGCGATGCTATTTCCACCAGATGAAGATTTCGGGATTGTACCGATCGAGGCGATGGCAGCAGGAACTCCTGTGATCGCTTATGGAAAAGGCGGAGCACTTGAGACAGTTGTCGAGAACCGACCATTTCTTGGACCTACAGGAGTGTTCTTTGGTGAACAAACAGTTGAGTCCTTAAACGATGCTATCGAGCGATTTGAGACGATGGAGTTTGATTACAAAAGAATCCGAGAACATGCGTATAACTTTGATGTAAGGGTTTTTAAAGAAAAATTGGTAAAATTTATTGAGAGCAAGATTAATTAATAAAATAATTAAAAAATGAGGAATAACCAAGCCTTCACTCTCGTCGAACTCATCGTAGTAATCACGATTCTTGCCATACTTGGTACGATAGCCTTTTTGTCATTTCAATGATATTCTTCTTCTGCAAGAGATAGTGTACGAACAGAAGATATAGTAAATATATCAAAAGGATTAGAACTTCTCAGTATCGAAAGATGAACTCTTCCAATTCCAGTGAATGGAGTAGCTCTTACCTCATGAGCTACTACAGTTACTCAAGGAACTATTAATAATTCTATTCTTCCAAGACTCTCGAGTAATGTAAAAGATGTTCTTACAGGAAAAGAATATAGATATTCTATCCTTGGGAATGGACAATACTACCAAGTACTCGCAGAACTAGAAAATCCTCTTTCTAGAAATATCTCTCCCATCGGAATAGATACTGCATATGCTGCCTCTACCGTCACTCCATCTCTTCGATGAAACTATACTTTTGATCCTTCTCTTCCTTCTCTCTTTGTTTCATCAGGAAGCACACTCTTTGATCCGAATAATTGTTTTGTTCTTGATAAAGGAACTAATACACTCTCGAATCCTGTAGGATGTACTCCAAAGAAATCACTCAGTCTTAAAGATTATGATTCCTGACTCGTCTGATACTGGGATATGGAAACACTCACTGGAACAAAACTTGCTGATCTCTCTGGGAATGGGAATGATGGAACGTTTAATGGTGGAATGAATTATGGCAGTGCTTTGATTTGAGGTATGATCGGAAATGGTATGAATTTTACAAACAAATCATATTCAATAGAAATTCCAGATCTAATTACTGGAAGTATTTTAGATTCATCTTGAAGTTATTCTGTAGAAGTAACGTTTTATTATTCATGAGTATATATACCTGGTGAATCACCAATTTATTTTAGTAAATGAGTTTATCCTAATTATAATTATAAAGCAGGGTTTTATCCCGAAGACTATATTGCATGATATAAAGTAGTAAAATGAGGTTGGTATCAATATGTATATGTCTTTGATTTCAATGATTGACGTTCTGATATTTATTTAAATTGAAAATTAATAAAACAGGGATGGATAAAAAATTGATTTAATAACAATTGGATAACAAATAATGATCCAATCGTTTTCGGAAGATATATCGATAATTTGAGTTATTCGTTCATTGGAACCATAGATGATACAAAGTTGTATAATATTGCTCTTTCCAATGAACAAATTAGTCAACATGCCAGAGCAGCAGGATTCTAAGGAAAACTTGAAAAATCAATAAATTGCCTTATACTGCCGAAGTTGAAAAAATAATTTTTGAATCGTTTTTTCTCAGTTCATAAAATCTAATTTCTAATATTCTTTTCCCATGTGACGAGGACCTACCGTAGAAGCACGCAAGAATCAAGCAAATGCTGCAAAAGGTAAAGTGTATGCTATCCATGCAAAACTTATAGAACTTGCGGCTCAACGATGAGCTGAGCCAAGCCAGAATATTGTCTTAGCAGAAGCTATCACAAAAGCAAAAAAAGCAAATGTCCCAGTCGATGTAATCGATCGTGCTGTGAAGCGTGGAGGAGGACAAGACAAAGATGCTGCTCAGATTGTCGAAGTAATCTATGAAGGATATGCTCCAGGATGAGTCGGAGTTATCGTAAAAACATTGACTGATAATAAAAATCGAACCGCAAGTAATATCCGCCATCATTTCGCAAAATCCGGAGGAACTCTTGCTGAGACTGGTGCGGTTTCCGGTTATAATTTCAAATTCGCCGGAGTTATTTACTTGAAGCTGAATGGAAAAACTATAGAAGATCTCGAGGAACAGATTATCGAATCTGGAGCTGAAGATTATACAGCTGAATGAGAAGAATTCGTGAAAGTGGTAACTAATCGGACGGAGCTCGCAGCAGTGGTAAAATATTTCCGAGAAAAAAAATTGGAAATCGAAGAATATAATCTCGAATATCTTCCGAATACACTCGTTTCTACAACTGATTTTGACAAGGCATTAAAAATTCTTACACTTATAGGTGATCTTGAAACAGATGATGATGTCGAGGATGTTTGGTATAATGCAGATGTAGCACCAGAGATAGAAAAACAAGTCGAAGAAATGATCGAAAAATCAAAATTTAGAACGTAATATTTTCCTATATGACGCACTCTGAATTCTGTTTTGCTTGCGGTATGCCACTTGATGTCAAAGATATGTTTGGCACAAGAATGACTGAAGGTAGAGTTTGTATATATTGCATAGATAAAAATAAAAAACTTAAAACTGTTTCCGAGATTTTCGAGTGATGAGTTCAGTTTTTCCTTGGAGCTATTCCGGGCACTACTCGAGAATTTGCAGAGCGAATAGTCAGAAAAAACATGAACGATCTTCCGTATTGGAAAACTCACCACGATCCTATTCTTGATGGAGAAAGAGCAACAGAAGAAGAATTTCAGAAAGTATTGAAACAATTATAATATTTACTAATTTGTTTTTCCATGTCAGATCCAATAGTAACTACCGATCCACAAACTCAGGCAACTGGCGACGGGTCACAAACTGCAATATTAAATATTATCGTTGATAATCAACTTTTTCTTGATCTTGCGATGGTTCATCCATTGACTCAGTTTGATGAAAAGTTTTTTATTGATCTTCTCGAACATTCACTTTCTCTTTCTGTCTACGAAAAAAAGCGTGTAGTTGATGCAATCCCAAATCTTTCTCAATTTCAGATCGATGAACTCACAAAAGTATTTGAAGATGAGCGAGAGGAATTTAAAAAATTGATGCCAAAAGAAGGTGACACCATCAAAGATCTCGTCGTAAAAGCGCGAGAAGGATGGAAACAACTCTATGATATCTACATCCAAGAACAGAAGCAGAAAGAAAAAGCTGGTGAAGAACAAGATAAGATTGATGATCTGAAAAAAAGTCTTTGAATTTAACCGGTTTTAAAAAAAAGAAAAGGCGCCTAGGGCGCCTTTTCTGAGCGTTTTTCCCGATAACCCGTGATGCCCATTATGGTACAGAAGATGCTGAGTCCCGGAAGACAGAGAGCACCAATCCATAACAGGATCGTGAGCCAGTAGGGAGCGTCTATTGGTATGTTTTTAACCATACCAATAGACAGACCACCACCGATGACGAGGAATATGATTCCTGTCATGATGAGGTCGAACGGTGTTGTTTTCCTCGCGGGTTGCGAGGTAGTTTTACTTGTAGACATGATTTCCTCCGCGACAAGTGATTTTTATCATAACAAAATGAAATCAAATGTCAATTATTTTTAATTCAGTTGTGCGATTTCGGCAAGTACCCAATCAAAATCTCCTTTTGTGACATTCGAATGACAGTATTCGCATTCTCCGCTCGCATTGACTGAGAGTGGAGCACCGCAGCTTGGACATTTATCGACATTCACTCATTTATCGACGAGAGTTTTTGCTTTCGAAGATCGGATAAAACTCCATCTTTCATCCCAAGTTACGAATTCATCTTTATCTCCAGAAGCATATTCTCCGCTTGTAGCGTTTACCATATAATCTTTAGCGGTAGCAGTCAGCCATACGTCAATCGTATCGAAATTCTCATCAGAGCGAATATCTGTGATTTTAGTATTATCGAGTGATAAGGATTCGAGTTTATTTGCGACTCCATTTTGCATATGCTCCTCGAGCTGAAGAGAAAAACGACGGAGAACGTTGTCTGAAATATAAGCTCGAGCAAGATTCATATCACGTTTTCACCAAGCGTTCTGGATCTTGAAGAAAGCGGTCGAAGTTCGATCAAGAAATTGTTGTTCATTAAACCCAGGATCTTTTTCTTTGAGTGTACTAATCTTTTTTCAGATATCTTCAGCAGGAGTAATATCGATAGTTTCACTTCCATCTTGTTGAAGTTTTATCTGTTCGAGTGCCCCCTGAATACCACCTGGGGATTTTTTGAGTTTATTAAAAATAACTACCACGATGATAATGAAAATAATAATACCAATCGGATTAAAAGATCCTGATGAAGTACCGGAGGAACTTCTAGAAGAGGATGAGCTGGACGATGATCTGCTCGAAGAAGAACTTCCACCACTACTACGACTCGAAGAACTTCCACCAGCACGTGCCTCGACAGAATCTATTTGTAATAGAATACTTCAAAACAGAAGATTGATTCAAATGAATCAGAGAAGTTTTTTATTCATAAAAGAAAGCATTGAAAAAATGAAAAATATTATCTATAGAGAGCTCAATTTTCTTTTGGCCATATTTTTTTCCTAGCTTGTTCCGGGAGAAAAGAATGATCTATTTGATAGAGAGAAATATCAGTAGTATCTATAAAAATATTTATAGGATCACCGATTTTAATATAAGGGAAAATATTTTCCCAATACACATCACTAATGAAAATTTGCTCAGTGTTTTCTATAAATACTTTCACGGAAAATTGCCAATATTGATCGACCTGATTAAGTCCGGATTCATGGTACACATCCGTGATTATTCATGAAAACGCTGGACAGCTACTCTGGATTTCCTTTTGTTTTTTGTAGTGAATCCAATGATATTTTCCTAGGTAGCACAAGGCAACTCCTATAGCCGAAAACACTATGGCTGCCAAAAGAAAAGAAGTCACAAATAAAAGTATGGTTATAGATCAGAATATGAAAATAAGTCATAATCCAAAAGGTACCAGAGCATTTCCGAGAGAACCAAGAAGAATAACTTGGCCATCTATATTTTTTTTGAGTCCGCCGGCTGCTTGGATGTAAGATATTGTTTTTTGGTTGTTTGTATTTTTCTGCATATTTGTTTTTACATTTTATTAAGAATTTCTACTTTTTTTGCATCATACTCCCCTTGGGTAATTAGTCCTCCATCGAGCATTTGCTTGAGTTGTGCGAGTTTTCCCATATGATCAACTGTTTGTGTAGCAGGAGCTTGAGATTGGTTCTGCATCATATTTCCAGCCATCATCTGTCCGAGTCCGAGTCCTGCACCAATGCCAATACCAGCACCCGCTGCACCTCATTCATTTTTTGCGGCATCTCTGAGTGCATGAAGTTTCTGGAGTTCAGAATAATCGAGTCCGACTGCACTAGCAGCTTGACCTTGAGCGATAACATCAGATATATCTCAGATTCGTTTCTGCGTCTCATCGTCGAAGTCTGTATTTTCGATACGGAAGTCAGTGAGTGAAAAACCAAGCTTTACAAAAGTATCTGCTACATTTTCTTTTACTTTTGCAGAGAGTTCATTTCGCTGTTTATCGACTTCTGTATATCCGAAATTAGCTTCAGCGAGAACATCAGTGAGTGGCTGAAGAACACGATCTGCGATCATCCGAGCCACATCACTTACGAGGACGTCATTTTGAGTTCCGACGACATTTACAAAGAAGCTTTCAGGCTCAGTAATACGAAAAGAAAAATTACCAAATGCACGAAGTCCAACTGGGAATTTATATATTGGGTCTAGATATTTTACTGGAGCTTTTGTTCCCCATTTTTGATCGACAAGGTCAGTGAGTCGTACGAAGTAGATTCCTACTTTGAATTCAGACTCGAATTTTTGCATAAATCGACTAATCGTAGTCCAAAAAGGAATATTGTCAGTCGTAAGATCATAAGTTCCAGGTTCTGTATGAACAGCACTTACTTTCCCTTGATAGACGAAAATAACACCTTGACCAGGATTTACGATAAGTTTTGAAGCATTTTTAATTTCATTTCCATCTTGAGTCCAACTATGATAGAGAGTGTTTGGATCTGGATTTTCCCACTGGATAACGGAACGGAGTTGAGTTTTTACGAAATCGAAAATTCACATAGAAGAAAGGGGTTAAGAATGAAATAACGAGTTGTATTGTATACTAAAAGAAAATAATTTACAAAAAATATTGAAAATTAATAGGTTCTGAGTGCAGAAATTCGATCTTCGATTCTTGGATGAGTCGAAAAAAGATTTTTTACCCAGCTTCAAAAACCACTTTTTTTCTCGAAAGGAGTCGCGATACACATGGCTGCGACGGTTCATTTATTGATACTTTCGATGACACTATCGGCACTAATTTTTTCGAGTGCTGCAATCATCGATTCAGAGTCGTGAGTAAGCTCGACTGAGCCGGCATCTGCGAGATATTCTCGTTTTCTACTGAGTGCGAGCTGCACAAGAGGAAAGACGACATATCCAAGAATCAAGAAAACAAACCCAATAACCATAATAGCCATTTTAATTTGCCCGCTATCTTTACTGTCTCGACTTCATCCAAATCTCCATCCCCAGCGAACAATAATCTCTCAGATGGTCGCGATAGCACCAATAAAACAGATAACTACCACCATGAGAAGTGAATCGCGATTGATAATATGAGTGAGTTCATGTGCCGCGACTGCCTCTACCTCTTTTTTATTTAAGGTATTTAAAAGTCCACGAGAAAAAACAATCCAGGCGTTTTTTGGTCTCCATCCGACCGCGAAAGCGTTCATGCTGTCGTCTTCGAGGATTCCGATCTGTGGCATTGGAAGCCCACGAGAGATACAGAGATTTTCGACTATATTATAGACATCAGGACAGATTCTTCTCTCAAGTGGCTTCGCTCCGGAAAAAGCAAAAATAATCTGACGATGAAAAGCAAAAGATATGAGACACCAGACAAGAAGAATCGGTCCAAGATAAGTAAAAGCCATGAGATTCAAAGCGAGACTTTCCTGTGCATATACTTCAAATGTCTGTGGCTCGACAGCTCACTTCATAGAAAGTAACAAGAAGACGAGAAAAAGAATCCCAAAGAGAAGTACTGGAAAAGAGACAATAAGAATGAGACTTTTAGTACGATTTGCCCAAATAGAGGATTGGAGTCAGATAGCCATAGATTAGTAGATTAGTAGATTAGTGGACCAGAAAAATGTTTTGTCATTCTGGAATTTTCTGGAGCAATAAGTATTTTGAAATAACAGAAATATTTCCAGAAAATATCCAGAATCTTCCTTTATTAAAGCGAACAACGAAGATATTTTCTTGAAGTTCGAAGTTTCATGGAAGATTCCGGATATTTTTCTCTGGTAGTTTTAGCTTTTCAAACAAGTCAGTCTTTCGAAAAATTCCGGAATGACATTCCATTAAAACTTTACACTCGGTGCCTTCTCGACTTCTTCTCGATTCTCTACCCCGAATGAAGCAGCTCGAGAAAAACTAAACATTTTTGCGACAATATTTGTAGGGAATAATTCGATGTAGGTATTGAATTCTTTTGTAGCGGAATTAAAGAATCTTCGAGCGGCTGCGAGCTTGTTTTCTATATCAGAAAGTTCGCTTTGAAGTTGGAGAAAGTTCGTATTTGCCTTTAGTTCTGGATAGCTTTCAGCGAGTGCAAAGATAGATTTAAGACCATTAGCAAGCTGGTTATTTGCTTCCATTTTTGCATCAGCATTTCCAGCACTCATAAATTTGGTTCGTGCTTCTGTTACCATGGTAAAGGTTTCTTTTTCGTGAGTTGCATATCCTTTTACGGTCTCGACAAGATTTGGTACTAGGTCGAATCGGAGTTTGAGCTGGACATCGATATCAGCAAATGCTTGCTCTCGGTTATTTCGCATTGTTACGATTCCATTGTATTTCGCGATCACATAAAGTACGAAAACGACGACGAGACCAATCCCGATATAGGTTCCCATTCCAGTTCCAGTAGTAGCAACTTCTGTTGCTGTATTTGTAAGTTCTCCAGTCATAAGATATGAATAAAAAAGTAAAATCGAAAATATTATATACAAAGCCAGAAAAACTCATAAAAATAATGTAAAAAAATCTCGGTTTTTAGCCGAGATTGAAGATTTTTTTATTGTAAAGTTATGTTCCGATAGTGTGTCACCCGATGTCAGGTTTCTCACTTTTCCACTGCGATAAAATCAAACTGAACTTCTTCGAGTGCGATAAGTTTTCTCGTGCAGTAGTGTTTGATGGTAAAAAGAAGGGATTTTCGCTTCGTTCTCGTGAGCGCCTCTTCCGGTGTTCAAAAGAAGGTATTTGATCGGAATTTTACTTCTATAAAAGTATATTTTCCGCCTTTCTTTGCGATAATATCGATCTCACCACCTTGAATAGTGTAATTAGTTTCCACGATTTCGTAGTCGTGTTTTTGAAGATATTCGATTGCGACGATTTCACCAGCATCTCAGATGCGACGATTGTTTTCCATAAAAAATAGAGTGAGTAATATTTGACTCACTCTATTTAAGACTCCATAGAAAAAAACGGAAAAATATTGAGGATTATTTAGACTATATGATTATAGAAGAAGACAGAAGATAAGTAAGTCATTCTGAGAGCAGCGAAAAATCTTCTATTGCTTCTTCGAAAGCTTTGCTATGCAGCGGAAGATCCCGGATATTTTTCTCTGGGTGTTTTGATGTTTCAAAACGTTATTCTTTCGAAAAATTCTGGGATGACATATGTTTTATTCCATATTGAATTTTCCGACATCTCCACGGATGGCGATATCGGTGTTTACTTTTGGGTTGTAGTAACTGATGAGAAGTTTGACGAGATCGTCTTTTTTTACTTCTTCGCTTTTCAGACCGATACCTTCGAGAGAAGACTTGAGCATATTTACTCGTTCGAGGTTTCATTTTTTGAGATTTTCGGCACGAGATCGTTTTTCTCGGATAGTAAGGATACTCTCTTCTTGGGTAATTGCTGACCAAAAATTTTGAAAGAGACCCACAATACCAACTTTTCGAACCGTTGCTTCGAGCCCACCATCATAGGGAACGATGATATAGAATTCCTTTCGCATAATTTGAGCCATATCGATAAGATTCACAAGAAAATCGATATAACGATAGGTTTGCTCTTGAAGAAGCGTATTTGTCTGCTTAATTGCGAGATTTTTGAGCTTGTTTACGTAAGACTCGATGTCGACCTTGAGAGATCGAGCGACGATCTGGATAGGGAAGCGAAGCGAATTCAAAAATCGCTGATATGCGTAAATGAGTGCATCTTGTTCTTCGGTACTTTTCAGATTAAAATTCACTGCGTGCACTTTTAAAACCATGCGAGAAGAACCATCTTTCATGAGCATGACATTGTCGCG
>CAZZNY010000001.1:290374-588886 GCA_964655935.1 uncultured Candidatus Peribacteria bacterium | reverse complement strand
AAAAAATCGATTTTATTCTGTTTATTTCGGTCATTATACAGCATTTTATGAAATTTCGCAACTGATTTCGTGTATTTGTTTTGACTTTCGAGACTTTTTTCCTATAAATATGCAGGATTTAAATCATTACTTTTATATTATGAATTTCGATTATATCAAACAGCGAGCCATTTTCTATGTTATTGGTGTTGCACTTATGGTATTTGCGGTGATCGCAGCATTTACATTTCAGCTCAATCTTGGTATTGATATGACCGGATGAGTTCAGGCTGAATATAGCTTTACAAATAAGATCGATGTCAAACAAGTTATTTCTCCAATCGTCGAAAAAGTAAAAACCCAGATCAAGCTTGATGGACGAGAAATGATTAACAATACGAATGTGTATAAAATCGCTGGTGAAGATAAGCTTATCGTCGAGGCTGGTTTTAATCGAGTAAAAGCGGAAGATGAGAAAAAACTCGAAAAACTGAAAGTAGAGTTCCGAAGTGGACTTGAAGCTCAGTTTGCAAAACTCACTACTTCTAAAATAGTGAATCTTCGATATGTAAATATTGGTGAAGCTTTCGGTGATTATATCAAACAAACAGCATATGTTACTCTCGCACTCGTAGTCATCTGTATTTCACTTTATATTGCATGGGCTTTCCGAGGATCTATCGGTGGTGTAAGTGGTATGTCTTTTGCATCAGTTGTGGCTTTCTGTCTTTTACACGACGTGCTCGTAGCATTTGGTTTTTATCTTATGACTTCATTTTTCTTTCCAGAATTTAAAATCGACACGTTTTTTATTACCGCGATGCTTACGGTTCTTGGTTATTCTGTCTCTGACACGATCGTTATCATGGATCGAATCCGACTCAATCTTCGAATCAATCAGAATAAAAAATATGACTTCGGTGCACTCGTAAATACTTCCCTTAAAGAAACTATTCATCGATCGCTCTATACGTCATTGACTGTAGCCCTCGTTCTTCTTGCGATGTTCTTCTTTGGGCCACAGAGCATTAAATGATTCGTTCTTGCACTTATCTACGGTACTATATTCGGTACGTATTCATCAATCTTCCTAGCGGCACCATTCCTCTATGACGTACAGCAGTGGTTCGGAGTTACAACTAATGTAAAAAAATAATTTTAAAAGAAGAACTTTGGCTTATATAGACTGATAGAAGAAAAAATATAAAAAAAATTTGCGATAGAAAAAATTTCGATACAATAGGGGTCGCACCGTAAAAAGTGCGACCTTGATATGCCTCCTTAGCTCAACTGGATAGAGTAACGGTCTTCGAAGCCGCTGGTTGTAGGTTCGACTCCTGCAGGGGGCACCACTTGGTTCTTAGAATTAAGAATTAAGAATTAAGAATTAAGGAATACCTCATAGAATCAGAGTCATTCATTCCGTGCTGGGGTGGTGGAATTGGTATACACGTACGCTTGAGGTGCGTATGTCGCAAGATGTGTGGGTTCGAGTCCCATCCTCAGCACCAAATAAAGATAAATCAAGAAGCCTTCACGAAAGTGGAGGTTTTTTGTTTTAATGGGATGAGAATCGAACGCCCGGAAAATGCCAATGATTTGGCATTTTCAGTGAGAGAGCCGAATGCGGCGGAGAGCATTCGAGTCCCATCCGGGAGCACCAAATAAATAGTAAAAAAAATCCGAGATTTCTCGGATTTTTTGATTCTTATATCGCTACATTACGTTTTTGTTCGCATCAATGGAATATGAATAATAGAAACAAACATGGATGACAGAAGAAGAAGCGGATAGAATTTTATAATAAATGTTAGAATAGCCATTACGATACTTCAGAGTATTAGGATAATAGGATTGAGTAAAAATAGATTTGATATTGCAAGCTCTGAAAAATGCAGATTAAAATCGATAAAATATTGTACAAAAACAATAGCAAGAACAACTAGGGGGATAAGTATGAAAAGATGTTTCCAGTCTTTTACCTGCTTATATTCAGAAATAAAAGGAAGAATATGTTTCATAATCTTATCAGCATGTACTTGTGGATCGGAATAGTGTTTTTTTAGTAGTGTATTCATAAGGGTGCGAGTTTTACGGATAAAAGTTTTTTGGCACGAGAGAGACGAGTTTTGATAGTATTTTCATTTAGATGGGTAATTTCTGATATCTGACTTATTTTTAGCTCATCAAAGTAGAAGAAAAGTATGAGGCTACGATCGAGTTCTGGTAATTCTTTCAGGGCTCATCAAATGGCTTTGCTTCGATATTCTTCGTCTATATCCACTGAGTCGATTGTCCCGATGATGTTTTCGATGTTCGTGATATCTTCATGATATTTTTGTTTTCTTAGGTGGTCGAGCGCTTCATTGTAAGCGATTCTATATATCCAAGTTTTAAATGAAGCTTCTTTTTTAAATTTTGAAAGTCCGGTAATTATTTTTATACAGACATTTTGAGTAATATCATATGCATTTGATTCATCCTGGCAGACCCGATAGCATACAGAAAAAATATCCTGCAAGTGTTTGCGAATTAATTCTTCAAGCGCTCGTTTGTCTCAATTTTGCGCTTGATTTACTAATATGATATCTTCGGTCACTGGAAAATAGTGATAATATATTTCTTATACTCTTAGATGTGATTATATGAAAAAAGTTTCATTTTCACATTTTTTGAAACTATTTTTCTAAAAGATCGTCAAAGTATTTGTAGTTTATTTTTATTTCTTTTTATATATGAAAAAATATTTTATTTTGTTTTTCGCATTGTTTTCGCTCATTCCGAGCGTATCTTTTGCATATGTAACGATATCTGGTGAAGACCAGCTTCGTATAGAAAAACCTATCGAAGATAACGCATATATCTGAGGTGGAAATGTCGAGCTGTCTGGAGACGTGAAGGGTGACCTGTATCTTGCAGGTGGAGAACTTCGTGTCAAAGGAGATGTATCTGATAATGCATTTATAGCTGGTGGAAATATAGAGACGAACGGAACGCTCGGGAACGATGCATTTCTCGCAGGTGGAACTATCCGAGTCCTCGGGAAAATCATCGGAGATGCGAAAATCGCTGGAGGAAGCCTTTCTCTCGAGAATACAGCGTCAGGAGATGTTATGATGGCCGGATGATCGATTCGTATTAAGGATATAGTAATTATTGGTAAAGATTTAGCAGTAGCAGGTGGTGATATTGTGATTGATGGAGTAGTAAAAGGAAAAGCAAATATAGAAGGTGAAAAAATATCACTTAATGGTGTTTTTGAAAAAGATGTAAATCTTTTGCTCGGAGGTGATAAATGAGTCGTAACGGTCGGGCCAAATGCAAAAATCCTCGGAAAACTTACCTATTCAGCACAAAGCCGAATTCCCGCCCTCGATAAACTCGCAAGTGGAAAAGTGGAATATACAAAAATAACACTTCCAGAATGGAATAAAAACAAGGAAATGAAAAATAATTTTTTAGGAATTATCACTACTTTTGTTGTTTTTAGAATTCTATTTTTGGCAATCATAGGAAGTCTTCTGGCTCTTTGGTTGTTTCCGAATTTTATCTGACAAGCTGCAGAGATACTTCGTAATAAACCAGGAAAAAGTTTTCTTTTTGGTATTCTGTATTGTATTCTTGTGCCATTTGTGATGATTTTATGTTTTGTTACTGTCATAGGAATTCCTCTCTGATTTTTCACGTTAGCAATGTATATATTTAGTTTTGTTTTTGCGAAGCTTCTCGTAGTTACTGTATTTTCCTCTCTTATTATCGGAAAATATTTACCACAGGGAAATGCATGGAAAAAACTTGGAGTTATTATCGGTCTTTCGGTAATAATCGGAATTTTAAGTGGAATTGATTTTATTGCAGCGTTGTTTGTATTTTGAGCTCTATTGTTGCTTATCGCTAAAAAATATTCTGGTAGTGAAGAATAAATAGATATTTATAATAAAAAAAGAATTAGTTTTTATGCTAATTCTTTTTTGTGATATTTGCGATAATAATATGTCTATTTCACAAACTTTTCTTGAATTTTGAAAAACCTAAAAACTCATTATAATCCTCCACAATATTTCTAAGTCCAAGATTTATGCTCAAGAAAGATCTCATCGCACATCTTGATATGTATTTGAATGTATCAGCTTATACAGATGGAAGCAAGAATGGCTTGCAGGTGGATAGTGAGAAAACCGAAATCAAGAAAGTTGGTTTTGCGGTGGATGCGACCACTTATATTTTTGATCGTGCGATCGAAGAAAAAGTGGATTTACTGATTACCCATCATGGACTGTACTGGGGAAATGAACGAGTGATGACAGGACTTTTGTATGAGAGGGTATCTCGACTTATTCGATCGGATATAGCTTTTTACGGCGTTCATTTGCCGCTTGATGCACACCCAGAGGTAGGAAACAATATCGAGCTCGTTCGCGCATTCGCAAGCTATTTTAATATCAAAGATTATTCACTTGAAAAATTCGGATTGTACCATGGGGAAACAATTGGTTTTGGGATTCGTTTTGAAGAAAAAATATCATTTGATCGATTAAGAGATTTTTGCCAAGCGATAAAAATCATTCCTGAAATCTATAATTTTTGAAACAAAGAAATTATTTCGAGTTTCTGTGCGATCAGTGGTGGAGCTGGTGATAATATTACCGATGCGAAAGAATTTGGCTATGATGTATTTTTGACCGGAGAATGACCACATTATTCGAGGATTATAGGAAAAGAGCTTGGACAATCGGTAATTTTCGGATGACATTATGAGACAGAGACTTTTTGAGTTAAAGCGGTTGGAAAGTATTTAGAGGAGAAGTTTAATCTTGAAACAATTTTTATTGATGAAAAGTATTAATCTTTCTGAGATTCTTGCGACGGTGAGCGGCAAATTTCGCTGTGTGGCACCTTTTATTGTTCGATGAAACAATATTCTTATCTGACATCGACATTATTCGTCATGATCTCTCTGGACGACGCCAGGTGGAAAATGTGAGATCTATGAAACATTCGAAGAAAGTGTACGTAGAGAAGTTTTGGAAGAAGTGGGAATTACAGATCTTTGAATAGTAGAATATCTCGGAAATGTAACTGGGGCTACAGGTGATAATCTCCTCTCCATATTTATCTGTGAAACAAATGAAGAGCCGCGACTTATGGAACCAGAAAAATTCAGTGAGTGGAAATGGTGTGATATTGATGAGATTCCAGAGAATTTTATAAACCCTCCAGCACTGGAACTTGCTCGAAAATATATATGTACTTAAAACTTCTTTACAGTCCAGATTTTTCTTATATACTTTGGGCTGTTTTTAATAGATTTATTTTAGATAAGAATGAATAATAAATTTCCCACAACATGGGATCTTACACCACTTTTTTCATCGGATAATGATCCGAGAATTTTTGAAGTTCGAGAGAAGGCGATATGAGTAACAAAAGAATTTTGTGAAAAATGGAAATCTCGAGAGGATTTTTTGTTAGATCCAAGGATTCTTGCCTTAGCACTTGCTGATTATGAACACTGGAAGCGATATTATGGATTGAATATGACGGAATGGTATTATTTCTTTCTTCGTACTAGCCAAGACCAAAATAGTCCTGTTCTGAAAGCGAAAATGAACCAAGCTCAGGAAATCGCAAACCAGATTCGTAATGAGATTCAGTTTTTTGAACAGAGAATAGGGAAGATATCCGTGGAACTTCAGCCAAAATTTCTAACTCATCCAGAACTTGCTCAGTATCGACATTTTCTCGAACGACTTTTTCAAATGGCAAAATACATGCTTTCAGAAGCGGAAGAAAAGATCGTCAATCTTAAACAGCAAACGGCATTTGATAGCTGGACGCAGATGCTCTCGGGTATTATCGGAAAAGAAACGCGAGAGATCACGCTTCCTGATGGAAAAAAGATAACTGGAAACGAATCACAACTTATTCAATATTGTTCTCATGAAGATGAGAGTGTTCGGGTGGCGGCTTGGGCAGCGCTCGACAGTATTTACTCGCGCCATGCGGATATTGCCGAAGCTGAGATGAATGCGGTTCTATGATACAAAAAAGTCGAAGATGAACTTCGAGGATTTGATCGTCCAGATATATCTCGACATATCGGTGACGATATTGATACGACCGGAGTAGATGCTCTCGTATCGGTAGTTTCGGATGCGAATGCGCTTTCGTCTCGTTTTTATCGTCTCAAAGCTCAATTACTCGGACAAGAAAAAATCCAATATTATGAACGACAAAGACAATATGGATCCCTTGACGGCATATATCCATACGAAGATTCTGCAGATCGAGTTATTCGTGTTCTCACTGAACTCGATGAAGAATTCGGAACCATCGCAAAAAAATTCATCGAAAATGGACAAATGGATGTATATCCTGCTATTACAAAGCGATGTGGAGCTTTTCAGGCGGAAGGTCTTCCACACGAACCGATTTATATTTTCTTAAATCACACTGACAAATTTCGAGAAGTACTTACGATCGCTCACGAGTGCGGTCACGGAATTAACTCGACGCTCTTTTTTCGCTCTCAAAACGCCCTGAATTGCGGTGTAGGAATGTCTGTTGCGGAAGTTGCTAGTATTTTTATGGAGGATTTTGTAGTCGAAGATATCGCGAAAAATCTCGATGATGAATGACACCTTGCAATTAATATCGTACGTATTGGTAATTATGTTCAGAGCATCATGCGACAGATAGCGCTATATCGGTTCGAACAAGAGCTACATGCGGATTTTCGTGTAAAATGATATCTTTCAAAAGAAGAAATCGGAGTGCTTTTCTCAAAACATATGAGAGCTTATCTCGGCGAAAATGTAATCTGGACTCCAGGATCAGAAAATGGCTGGATGACCTGGCAGCATATTCGATACTTCTTCTACGTATACTCATATTCGAGCGGAGCGTTAATAGCAAAAGCACTTCAGACAAACATAAGAAAGGATAGATCATATATCACGAAAGTAAAAGATTTTCTCTCGGTTTGACTCTCTGATTCGCCGAAAAATGCTTTTGCAAAACTCGGAATTGATATTACGAGCAGAGCATTTTGGGAGGATGGAATTCAATCCATCGAAGAATTATTAGATGAGACTGAAATTCTTGCCAAAAAACTCGGAAAAATTTAATTTTTTTCTTTTAAATAATGCAACAGTGAAAACTTATTTTTATCATGTGAGTGAGTGGTTCTGGGAAATGAATACTCCTAGATAATATCAAAAATTACACCTGGAAGAATATTTTATTTCCACTTCCATATAGGACACGAGATCTTCGTGTTGGGGAGGTGAATGGAGTTCATTCTTGGTTTATTTCCAGACAAGAGTTTGAACAAATGATATCTGATGATAAGCTTCTGGAGTGGGCAATAATTCATCAGGTAGCCTACTATGGAACTCTAAAAAGCGACGTGATTGAGAATGGAATTTTATCTGGAAAAAATACACTGAAAGAATTAGATGTCCAAGGTCTTGAGATGATATATGAAAAATCCCCCCATTTAAAAGACAGTTTGTTGATAATTTTTCTCGATGCATCAGATGAGATTCTACGGGCTCGAATTATCAGACGAGATTCATCAGTATCCGAAGAAGAGATCCAAAGACGACTTCAGACGGCAAAAAAAGAACGAGAAAAAGCAAAAATTCTCTGCGATCACATTATTGATACGAATAAAACTCCCGAGCAGGTTTTTGAGGAAGTGAAAGAAATTTTTCTAAAAAATGGGGTAGAATAATCTTGTCCCCAAAGAATTATTATATTATTACATCGTAAATGCATAATAATAAACTCGATAGAGATCTGAGAAATATTTTCGGAACGGAAGAATTATCGGAGTATGATAAAGATCTGAAGATACTTCTTGTTTGAGCTTATGAAAAAGTTGAAACGATTCAATCGGCGGATAATTCTTGAAAATCATTTACGAAGATGTATTTGGGATTATTGGCAATTTTTTGCTTGTTGATCGGGGATATTGCATTTTGATTTTTGAAAATTCCATTCGTGTATCATGGAATTTTTTTAGTTGCGATAGCTTGTAATTTTTTGATAGTTTTCTTGAAAAAACGACGTGAAAAAATGAAAACAGTGGAAAGTGTCATGAGTGATTGGTCTTCGCTTCCAGAACATGGAAGAGATCAGTTTATGCAGGCTATTCGTACTGAAATCTCTCAGAAAATTAGTGCGAGCGGTATAAATTCCCGGGCGATGAAATATATATTATATTGATTTGAAGCACTGAGCCTTGGTTTTTTTATTAAAGTCATCAGTGATGATCGAGCATTTTCTCTGAGAGCTTTTTTTATTCTCCTTCTCTCACTCGTACTTTTTGTTATCGTTCGTACAGTTCTTTCATCTCAAGGAGAGTCTTCTCTTCGTCATGCGAAAGATGATCATACATTATTACGCTTGTATCACAGAAAACTTACTCAGACGCATTCGCAACTTCGACTGTTTTTGATAGTTATTGCCGGCATGATGATTATCTCCGTATTCTGGTATTTTTTCTGAGACACACTTTCTCATATTTGGAAAGGTATTTTGTGATAATAGAGTTGAAAACCGTCAGGAAATGAATAAAAAAAGTCTGACGGTTTTTTATCGCTGTGATCTTGAACTCGTTTCAGGATCCCCCGAAAGTAATCTATATTTAAAATAATCAATTTCCCAATGAAAATTCACGGACAAAATCTGAAGATATTTTGGCAATATATCGCTGAACGACACTCTATCTATCGAAAGAAAAACATCGATACATTACCGCCGCCTTGGACTGATGATGCGATTTTGTGAGAATATAAATTCACAAATGTATTTCGTGATCTCGATCCAGGGACGAAGTATGTGATTGAAAAATTAATTCCAAAATATAGAAGCAATACGATCGATTGTCATTCTGAGTGAAACGAAGAATCCCTTATACTTCGTTCATCCGCCGCGGCGGATTCAGGATGACAATTAGAGGATCTCCTTTTCAATCTCATCATCTATCGTCTTTATAATAAGCCCATAACGAGTGATGCGGTTTGATGGCAAGAAGTTACTAATTTTGACAGAAAAACATTCGAGAAAAAACTTCGAATGCTGAAAATGAGTGGCGAAAAGGTTTTCACGAACGCTTACATGGTTTCCGGATATGAGCAGTATGAGATTGAGTGAGATAAGATTGCGAGAACGAGCAAATTACTGGAAGATATTGCAGGATTGATTCCAGGAGTCGTAAAAAATATTCAGTCTTTTGTTATCCTGAGTGAAACGAAGGATCCCTTGCAAAAAAGTGGTCTACAAGGGATTCTTCACTGCGCTCCGCTCCATTCAGAATGACAGTCATTGTATTTAATCTCCAAAAACACTTACGAATCCATTCGTTCACTTCCTGGACTCTGAGAATTCCTCGCGTACCAGATCGCAGTCGATCTCTGATATGCGCGACCAGATTTGTACGATGAATCGATTCATGTGGTCGCTGGACCTGGCTGTAAACGCGGAATTGATAGGTTATTTATCGATCGATGAGGGCTTTCTTACGAACAGGCGATTCTATGGCTCGTAGAAAAACAAGAACGGGGATTTTCGGATATTTGAGTCGATCCTGATGTACTTTTTTCAGACAGAAAAAATCCACGACTGAACTTAATGGCCGTGGAAAACTGTCTGTGTGAAATCTCGAAATATCTGAAAGTGAAGCTAGGTGAGGGGAGACCGAGGAATAAGTATAGGATTTGATAATTTAAGAATCTGAAAGAATGATGTTATTTTTCACCGATTCCGGTTTCAGTGCAAAAAGAACGTTATTATGATTATCGAGCCTAAGAATAAGTCATCCATTTGCTGATCGGCCCATGACAGTACATTCATGAGCACCTGTTTCATTTTTGTAAAATACTTGACTGTGTGAAATAAAATCACCAGCGAGTGTCGGGAAAGGAATTCCTGATTCCGGATAAATAATTTCTCATAATTGTGCCAGAGTTTCTTTTGGATTTACTTTTTGTATCAAGCTTTCATCCTTGTTTGGTAATCCTTTATCGATCAGCTGACTGATGGGAGAATCGTCGTAGATTACTTCTTTTTTTGAAGATTCATCCGATCAAAAAGTGGCGTTTTGAGAATCTTTTTCCATCTGAGTAGGTGACGAAAAATGAAATATTCCGCCAACCGGGAGATTTTCCGCAAGTTTTTCGGAATTGATGACTTGTTTTTTTCACTTAACGATAACTGAAACGCTTCAGTTTTTAATCCATTTATTATCTTTGAGAAGCCCTTTCTGTCCTATGGAGATGAGATAATTCCAGACAGTATCTCAGGATTGAATTTTTTTCGCATGTTGGTATTCCTCAGGAACACCATGAGTATAGTACACGAGAGTGGCATTGATCGGGAGTTTTGTGGCTTCTGGTGAAAATATTTCCCCGTCAGTCGTATTTACGAGCCAATATTTTTGATAGTTGGAATGTGCTTCTTTCGGAAGATTTAATCTTTTACAAATACCGAAAATCGTCGTTCGAGGCACGATGGGCACTTCAAGAGTAACCTCGGATGGTGTTTGTTTTTCTTTCGGTGTTGGCGATGAGGTAGTAATTGATACGATTGGTTGGATTTTTTCCTGTTTTTTTACGTTTTGTACGGACGAGAGGAGAAGTGTGGAGGCGACTGCATGCTTTACCCCATTTGAGAGTGATTGTCAGAAGGAACGAGGATTTCTTCGGAAAGAAGGATATTCTATTATCTCCGCCTGTCATACCTGAACATCCGCTCCGGGAATATAGGATTCCTGAACTGACGGAATATCTTCAAGAGAAACAATCTCCATCTCTTTCGTATCCGCTTCCTCTAAGGAAAAATCAGGAATATCTTTTTCATCGAGTACTAAAGCTGGTTCTTGCTCAGGTTGAAGTATCTCCTCGATAATAGGCTCTGTTATCGGCCGTATCACTGGTTCAGCGGGAATAGTTTCTGGTTGTTTCTTGGTTCTACGCCAGAATTCTTTATTGAAAATACTATATTCAGGCGGAAGATCATCGGATGAATCTTGTTTGATTTGAGGATTTTTTGCGGGTTTTGGATCATCCTTCAGAGCATCTTTCATCCACGAAGAAAAACGAGAAAGAATCGAAGTTTGAACCGCCTTACTTTCTTGATTGTTTGTGGTCGATGTTGCAGGCAATTCGCAGAAAGAACTTGCTGGATTATTTTTTATCCAGTTTTTCGGAGCTTCGGGAAGATTTCGGATATTTTTGCTTTCCGGACGGATTTCTGAGAATGGAATAAGAATGGAATTTCCTCATTTTTTTGTGATACGCAGAGAGTTTTTATTCGGGTTGTTTTCGTTTTTTTCTACTTCTACGAGAGTGATGGGTCAGAAAGTTTCTCAATTATAACTGATTTTCTCATTTCGTAGCCAAGAACGTAAAGATTCTATAGAGTCCTCTTTTATGATACATCAAAAATACTCTAAGGAAGAATATCTCCTTGCCTCAATGGCACTCATTTTCTTGAGTGATTCGGGTGATAGTTTTAGATTGGGCATAGAATTTTTAAAAATTGCTTCTCGGTAAAAAATGTTTTTTATATAGGTTTGTTGTATTTATATTTCCAAAAGCGTAATTGTCAAGAAAAAGAGTTGTTTTCGTGGTAAGCTAAAAATGCTAATAAATTGCTTTATATCGCGCAATATGATAATATATCTAGTGAATTCATATCTATAAATTATGACCCTAGATTCACAACGAAAAAATAATGAAGGAATTTCTCCGAAAAGTCTAAAAATTCTCAAACAAAACACGAGAGAACAATTTATGTGGTTTGATGAATGGATGGGGAGCGATCGGTATTTTGAGTTGCTCGTAAAAGAATTCGAAGGAAACAAAGACAAAGCACAAGATGAATGGGATCGAAGAAAAAATGAAATGCAAATTTTGTTAAAATGAAAAAATATTCGATACGTTCCTTGGATATTAGACCGACAAATGGGAAGGTATATGCCACGAAATCATCCGTCAGGAATCACAGCAGAACCGCTTAATAATGATGGTAAAATCTACGCTGGTGAGATTGCTTTCGCGGAATCTGTTACCAGAGAGAGAAAAACGACGACTATTATTCATGAATGAAGTCATTTTATCGATAATTCTGGAGAATTTATTCCTCCATATACAGCGTTACAAATATTTAAAAATACAAAAATAGAGCCGTGGAACGAGGACGATGGAGAAGTAGAAACTGATGCTCAGACAAAACTTCCATTCTATACCGTCAATCTACCGACAGAATGGATCGCTCGACTCCAACAGCTTCGTTTTCTTCTTCATAAAGAAGAAATCTATGAAGCAAAAGATGGGGAACTGACCGATGAACATATCGAAAAGATGAAAAAGAATAAAAAACTGCAACGATTTTTGATCGATGACAGTGGTTTACTCGACAATATCGAATGAGCTAACGATGATGAAAAATATGAGAATTTAAAAAAGTTTCTCAATACCGTAGCTTCAAATAAGTTAACAATTCCTGGTGATGTTTTTCCTCAAAAAATAGAACAAAATCTGGATATTTTACAAGGCAGAACCGAGATAGGATAAAGAATAATTTGCCGAATATAAAAACTTTCGTATAATGCGCTCACATCGAGTAAAAGCGCTTGAGTCTCGCTATCACGAGATAAGCTAGAGAAAGAAAACTAAAATACGTCATCCCGGAAGAAGCGAAGCGGATATCCGGGATCCATATTAAAAGGAATATCCTTTTATCCTGGATTCCCGCCTGCGCGGGAATGACAAATTCTGGTAAGTAGAATCTCTCGGAGAACTCACTTCGTCATTAAAATCAAATCAAGTAACAGCCTTAGGTGGTACCTTCCTTTACAGGGACCGAAGCGCATAGTATTTCTATGGGCTTTTTTAATTTTCTAAATATTCTGTAATGCCAAAATTTATTAAGTGGAATGAACAAAAAGAAGTTTTATTGATTATAGAAAGATTTTTTTTAAGTAACCTTTCTATAATTTGTGTAACTTTGATAATTTATTTACTAATTTTACTAGCTGAAGGCTTTCTTTGAATCTGAAAGTTAAATATTGAATATTTAACAACAGCATTGTGAGCTATTATTGTTTTTTGGTATGGATATAAAAAATATGAACGAGATAAAGAGATGTCTATTATTGATAAATATACCTTAAAATATGATAACATAATTTCCACTATTTATGATCAATTAATAGATGAGGATAACGAAATAAAGATTTGATTTGTAAATTATAAACCACTTATTAATTTATGGTATGAAGAATTTTACCTACATGATGGTTGATATATTTCTGATAATTTATGGAATGAATGGGAATATTGGATTAAACAGGACATCGACTTTCTTATGAATAAATCATATGAACAATATTTAAAATATATAGAACATAATAAAGGAGAAGAAACTATAGAGTCAATTGTTCGATGAATGGGGTTTATATCTTGTATTGGTTTTTTTACTAAAGAAAGAGAAGAAAAATTTTTAATAAAGAGTGTAGGAGGAAAATTTTTAAAATTTTTAACATGAATAATTATTTTACATATTGCAAAAAAATGATTCGACAATGAGAAAAAAGATTGGTTTGAGGCAATAAAAATAGCACTTATTAAATACTAGATTTTATCAAATAACATAACAACTTATGCCATTCAAAACCCCAAATCCACGCCAGTCCTTCCCTCAGATGGAAAAAGAAATATCTGCTTACTGGCGAGAAAATGATACCTTCAAGAAATCTCTTGAAATCCGAAAAGAAGCCGAGGAATTCAGATTCTATGATGGTCCTCCTTTCGCGACCGGTACGCCGCATTATGGTCATATCCTCGCAGGAATCCTGAAGGATGTTATCCCGCGCTATCAGACGATGAAAGGAAAGCTTGTTCATCGTAATTTCTGATGGGATTGTCACGGACTTCCGATCGAGAACATCGTCGAGAAAAAACTCGGAATCTCTGGAAAGAAAGATATCGAGGATAAGATCGGTGTCTACGAATTTAATGAAGCTTGTCGAGCGAATGTAATGACGTACGTCGATGAATGGAAGAAAGTCGTCGAACGAACCGGTCGATGGGTCGATATGGAAAACGATTACAAAACCATGGACGCGAGTTTTATGGAATCCGTTTGGTGGGTGTTTAAATCTGTCTATGACAAAGGACTAATCTATGAGGATTATCGAGTCGTCCCATACTGTGTCCGATGTACGACTCCACTCTCGAACTTCGAGGTGAATCAGGGATATGAAGATCGACAAGATAAAACAGTAACTGTTAAATTTAAAGTAAAAAATACGGCGAGCAAATATGTTCTTGCATGGACGACGACTCCTTGGACGCTTCCTGCGAATATTGGTCTCGCGGTCGGTGCTGATATCGAATATGTCGAGGTTCTTGATGATGGTGGTGAGACGTACATTCTCGCGAAAGAACGACTTTCTTCGTACTATAAAAACGAACAAGGATACAAGGTTATGAATACCTATCCAGGAAAATGTCTTGTCGGAATCGAGTATGAACCATTGTTTGATGATTTTGTGAAGATGAATGAAGAGGGAATACTTCCGAAAGGATATGAAATCGGTGAAAATGCATATCACGTGATTCTTGGTCACCATGTCACGACTGAGAGTGGTACTGGAGTGGTTCATATCGCGCCAGCGTACGGTGAAGACGATTTCCAGATCGGAAAAAAAGAAAAGCTTGGATTCGTAAGCTCGATAGATGGAAGTGGACTCGTCGAACACCTCGGAGAATATAATGGCCAATATGTATTTGATTTTAATGAAACAGTTATTAAACGACTGAAAGATCAGAAAATCCTCGTGCATCTTGCATCGATGACTCACTCGTATCCACACTGTTACCGATGTAAGAATCCACTCATTTATCGAGCGATCTCTTCTTGGTATCTCGATGTCGAAGCGATCAAAGATCGAATGGTTATAAATAATCAGAAGACGCTTTGGGTGCCGGAAAATATCAAAGACGGACGATTCGGAAAATGGCTCGAAGGAGCGCGTGACTGGAATCTTTCCCGAAATCGTTACTGGGGAAGTGCGATCCCAGTCTGGAAATCGGAAGATGGTGAGACAGAACATTGCATTGGTTCTATCAAAGAACTTTATGAGCTGAACAAAGACTTCGGTCAGATGTATGAAGAAAATAATAAATATTTCTACACTGACACAAAAAATCCAGTCGATCTCCACAAGCATTTCGTCGATGGAATTCTCATAAAAGATCCGAAAACTGGAAAAACGCTCAAGCGAATTCCTGAAGTTCTCGACTGCTGGTTCGAATCCGGTTCGATGCCGTATGCGAGCGTACACTATCCGTTCGAGAATAACGAATACCACAAATTCCCAGCTGACTTCATCGCGGAGGGTCTTGATCAGACGCGTGGTTGGTTCTATACACTTCTTATTCTTGGTACTGCACTCTTCGATAACACTCCATTTCTGAATGTTATCGTAAATGGAACACTCCTTGCGGAAGACGGACGAAAGATGAGTAAATCAGAACGAAATTACACGGATCCGACGATTATCATGGATCTTCATGGTGCTGATGCGATGCGTTTTTATCTGCTCTCATCCGGTGCAGTAAAAGCAGAAGATTTGAAATTCTCAGATGCAGGAGTCGAAGAAGCTGTTAAGAAAGCTGTTTTACCTCTCTGGAATGCTTATACGTTCTTCACGACGTATGCGAATATAGATAATTTCACGCCAAGCGGAACTCTCTCAAAGAGTGAAAACCAACTCGATATCTGGGTGCTCGCAAAACTCGAACAACTCGTTGCTTCGGTCGATGCTTCATTCGCGGCATACAAGCTCGATGAAGTAACTCGCGAGATTCTTGGTTTCCTCGATAATCTTACGAACTGGTACATCCGACGATCTCGCCGAAGATTCTGGAAATCCGGAGATGATTCGGACAAGAGCTCAGCCTATGAGACACTCTATTATGTTCTCGTAGCAGTTACGAAGGTAATGGCTCCTATGACGCCATTCGTCGCGGAAGAAGTCTTCCGAGGACTCACTGGAAAAGAATCAGTTCATCTTGAACTTTTCCCAGAAGTGACTCACGATACTACGACCGAAGAACTCGTAGCTGATATGGATCGCACTCAGAAGATAGTAAATCTCGCACTTTCACTTCGTGGAAGTAAGAAGATTCGTGTTCGCCAGCCACTTGCATTGCTTACGATCTGAGAAAAACTCGATGAATATTTTATGGATATCATCAAAGAAGAAGTGAATGTAAAAGAAGTTCGCGTCGCTGATATGTCAAATGTCGCACGAAAGATCTGTAAGCCAAATGCGAAGCTACTCGGAGCCCGTCTCGGAAAAGATATGCAGCCGGTTATCATCGCAGCAAAATCTGGAAATTTTACTGAAAATTCCGATAGAAGTATTATGGCTGGCGGCTTCGTTCTTGCTCCTCACGAATTCGAGATAGCCTATGAAGCGCTCGATACTCACTATGACATCCAGGCAGATTTCTGAATGGTTATTATGATGGATACAGCGATTACGGAAGAATTGAAAGTTGAAGGATTTGCACGAGATCTCATCCGAGCGATCCAAGATGCTCGAAAAGAAGCCGGATTCGAAGTAACTGATCGTATCAAGTTATCAGTTTCTGGAGAAAAAGCACTCGAGATTCTCTCGGCGCATAAGTCGTATATCGAGTCTGAGACGCTTTCTATGATTGTTGATGTACTTGATGGTGCTGAGATGACTAAAGAAGTAGATCTCGAAGAGACAAAGGTAAATATCGCGATTAAACGATAAAAAGTGTATTAGTTAAACCCCGGGATTCTAGGAATCCCGGGGTTTTTTACGGTCATCAACTCTTTTTGTTGACTTTAAAGGAAAAAGGATACAATTCAGTCTATCCGAAAAAATTACAATCAAATTATGAATCTCCGTAAGGCTCTTGATGAGCTTGTTCACCCTCCTAGAAATAAAACTTCTGCCCCACTGATTAAACAAGTTCATGAGACTGTTCGTAATGTCCTTGATCCTGGAGGCACGATCTATAATAAATATGTCCATGAATTACGATTAATAATAAGCCGTTCAGAATCGAACGATGTTCTTTCTAATATCAAAAATCAGGCAGGAAAGATGGTACAAGATGCGGATTGAAATATACGTAAAAGTGCTCTCGCTGATCTTCATGTAATTAGTATTGAGACTCAACCGATTACCGATCGGTGTCAGATAGGACTTATTACTGGAGACGGATATAGTGTAAAAATAAAAGGAATTCTTCCAGATGGTAGAAAAATAGAGTTTGGTTGGTTTCCTGAGAAAAAAATAATAAAATAAACCCCGGGGTTCTAAAGACCCCGGGGTTTATTTTATGCTGCGAGACGGAGTATTTTGTCGTATTTTTTGTCAGAAGTCTCGACGACAGCTTGCCTGAAAGCATCTGGTCGAGCTTGGCCGGAACCCAAGAGTGGGATTGGTCCGATATGAACTGTTTGAATAACTTTATTTTCAAAAACCGAAGATATATTTTTCTGATTTTTGTTTATTCCTCGAAAGTATTCTTCCAGTGCAGAGATTTTTATTTGTTCTCTCGAGAAAAGTTCAGGATTCGATAATGATGTGAGAAATCCCAGAATAAAGCGTTTATTTTCAAGGGTTGGTCCTGCAGAGAGATCGAGAGGAGGAAGAAAATGCCTGCCTCGTTGGATATTGATTCCAGCTATAAAAGATTCTCCAGCTTCTTTCCCGAGAAAATCAACTCCGATCTCTCGTAAGAAATTAAGAGAATTAAGAGTGGTTTCGATATTCTTTGGATCTGTTTTGATTTCCATTTTACTCTTTTCATCTCGCACGATAGCGGTTCCTTCCGAAGTTCGCGTTACTGATACGTTACTCTCTCCTTTGATTGCTATCGGAGTATCCGCTTTCATGAGAAAGAAAAATGTCGAGACCTGACCGATCGGAGCTTCGACTTGATTTGTTTTTGGTTCTTCTACTTTTTTCTCTATAGGTTTCTCAGTTTTTTCTTGAGTTTTTTGCTCTTGCTTTTTTGCTTGTTCTACTTCGATTTTTACGTAGTAGATTGTCTGAGCCTCATATTCTTTGACGAGATGAGTCAGTCATTTTTCTTTCGCGACTTGCGTTATAATCTTGGTTACATCAGATGTTTTTGCTGTTCCGAGTGCTACAGCAGCCGTAGCTTCCACTACTTTTTTACTTCCAAATATTGATGACATTCCACCAATTGTCGTACCAAGATGCTCTTGGAGAGCTAAATTATAAGTCTCCTCGCTAATTCAGATTTTTTTTCGCATCTCAGCACTTGCCGCATTATAAAGATTTGGAGCAAACGGTTGTGAATTATTATTGGACTGATTAATCGAAAAATTAAACTTAGTATCAAGTTTGGTATTGAATAATTGTCAGTTATTATCTAAAGGCAAACTGAGTCATCTTTGAGATTGAATTTCAAGAAACAATTTAATATCAAGAACTCAATTTTTATAGAGTGGTGGTTTTTTAAGTCCAAAATTTATTTCAGATTTTTCTTGAGTTTGTATGACGAGTTTTTTTCCGAATTCTACATAATTATTGAAAATGAATTCCGTCCAACTTTTTAATGTATCTTTGTTAAGATTCGCTTGTTTTTCGGGTTGAAGTGGCTGTATTGCATCTCTAAAAATTTGACCCAGAAGTACAGGAACATCTTTTGGATTATTAAGAAGATCTCCAAGTGCCTTTTTAAAAGTTTCATTTTTAAAAATGTCTTTCAGTGTATCTTTTGATTTAATATCATTTGCAGAATCAATTTTTCCACTCAATTCTGATACAAATAAACCAATGGTTGAACTATCATTTTTTTGTTCTTTTACATTGAATTTAGTTCACTTAACCCCCTCATCTATTGCAGCAGTTATTTCACTTTTTCATTTCTCATAAATATATCAAGAAGTCTTTTCGATATCCGGGCAATGATCACCAACAAATTTTACAAATTCACTATTTTGAAAATGTGAAAAAATGATACCATTCATTCCATCTCGAATTTTACCATAAGCGGAATTTAAAATAGAAGAAATTTTAGCTTTATCAAATCATTTTTTATTTTGATTCAAAAATAATTGATATCAAACATGTTGAAGAGTGTCCGGATTTCTTTTTACTAATTTCCCGAGAAAATCAGCATTATTTTTGAAAGATTCATCAATAAATTGATAAGCTTCCAAGTCTTTATCTTTTACTTTATCGGTTGTTTCTGATATTGCCTTAAGATTAAAATTTTCATCTTTTCTGAATTCTGACGGAAGAAAACGAAGAGCGACTCCATTTTGTTCAACTGCCAGCATGGCCATGTCTTTATCATGAATCATTCAAGGTTTTCTTCCTGTCCAAAAAGTTCACTTAATATCTCCCATAAAAGTTATTGCCGATCACCTGAGCTTAAGTATGGCTTCTGCAAATGCTCGATGAGCTTGATCAGTGGGATCAAGATCTATTCCTGCAAGGAGATGGGGATTTTGCCTATAATACTCTATCTTACTCATGTCAACTTCTCATTTCTCATCAATACTTTGAATATTTTCGCCATTTTTTTGAAGTATTTTAATCATATTACGAAGCGTCTTGTTATCAGCTCATATTTCGAAGAGATCTTTTGATTTAATGAGTTTTTTCTTAGCAAGGTTCACTAAAAAAGAATCATTATCGGTTCATTCACCATTATTTCTATGATTATTCTTTTTTAAATCTGTGTGTATATAACGAAGAATATGTATGTCATCTTTTTTGTATTGAGCACCAGTAGATTCTGCTTTTTTGTAGCAGCTATCAAGGCACTTCTCGATAAATATAGGATCACTGGTATATTTTGAATCTAAGAATTGAAAGTTATCTGGATGATTTTCGACACATAATTGATATATTTCAGCCCATTCAGGTGATTCTATCTTAATTCTATTATCTTTTTGACTTGATTCAGCTTTTACTATCTGAGCCACGGAGATTTTTTTATTTTCACTATTCATAAGAGATATATATTCCATTAGTACTCCATAGGTACTAACATTTTCTATAGCAAAAGGATTTTCGACGAGTTTCTTCGCAGTATCTAAATCAGCTTTTTTTGTATCAGCACTGAATCCACTTCTTTTTTTAGCATATTTCATTATTCCCCAGTTGTCGATATTTTCCATGAGGGAATCGTATATTTTATCAGGAAATACAATATCATCAAAGTATTCAGGATTATTTTTTGCAATAATGGCAATTTTTTCTACAGCACGATTGTCTTTTCACCAATTTTTTATACATGTTTTAATAAATTCTCGTCAACTTTTTTTATCCCAAACAAGATTTTCTAGTGATTTAATCGAAATAGCAGGGGCTATTATTTTTATTTGATCGTCCTCGAATTCCTGAATAAGTTGATTGTTTCTTTCAAGCACCAGAAGAAGGAAGGCTGGATTTTTTTTCAAATCCTTTCGGATGACATCCAATAATTCTTTTGGGTTAGAATCAAGAAAGGAGAGTGCAAAGTTTTGATAATTAGCATCTGATTCGAGTTTTTGAAGATATTTTTTATGCTTTGAAAGTGCTGTCAATATAACAATATTATTGTCTTTGAGTGCGATTGAAAAAACTTTGTCAGTAAAGTTGTCATTTTTACTGAGTTTTCCTTCAGCTATAAGCATACTTATGGCAGAATTTTTGACGCATTTTTTTGCGAATATATCGATAAGTTCTTCTGGTATAAATGATGAAATATCTCAAAGATTTTTATTATTTTCCAATAAGAGTTTTCCATAGTGTTCACTTTTCCTTAACTTGCTTGGAAGTTTTGGGAATAGTTCGGGAATGTTTCATACTATGCTTGCTGCAATTTTTTCTGAATTCGGCCATGTTTCGATTCCATCGAGTATTGAAGGACATTTGCTGCAGATACTTGATAATTTTATTTCATTTTCTGTTTCGTCGATTCCAGGTGTTTGGATGATGGTTAATAATTCATCTAGGAGTTTTATGTTTTTTTCTCGAACAAGACTGAGATGGCCTTTTGGCATTGTTCTAGTTGCCTCATCGACTATTCGAGATTGGAAATACATCTTTAGATTATCGAGTACTCATTGTAAATTAGAGGTTTTTATTCCTGCTACTTTCGCTGGAACAAGAAGCCCAAGATCTGGAAAAAAATCTCTTGTTCCAACAGGAAGCGACAAGAGATCTTCTCATGGGGTTTGTGGTATTGGTGCTAAGGTAACAACCGTATCCTCATCTGATTCTTTTCTCGCAGGCAAAGAAATTGCAACATCACTTGGTGCAAGGGTTTTTGTTTGTATTGAAGGACTTTCAGATGTGTTTGATTTTTCAGACATGGCAGTAATTAGATCATAACTACTTTTACATTACCATATAATGCAAAATAAATCAAAAAAACGAGCACCTTTGCTCGTTTTTAGTCAGAGATATTATTTCGTTCGATTTTTAATATATCATCTTTTGCTTCTACTAAGGCGCGGAATATAGAATCTATCTTGAGAAAATAGATGCCATTTTTAATACAATTTTTATTTTCCTGTGTGAGTCAGTTAAGGATTCTGGTGGCGACGAGAAGTGGAATAGTGAGTGAGTTCTCTTTTTGTTCTTCAGATGTTTCTATTATTTGATAGTTTGGAAAAATTGTAGTAATTGGACAAATCTGTTCAGGAGAGAGGGTTTCTAGGTCTTGAACTAGAGATTCGTCGAGATGATTGATTTTGATTCGCCTAAGTGCCGTGAGGTAGGCTCGAAGTCAGAGGGTTTTTGCGATATCGTCCGCGAGTGTTCTGATGTACGTACCAGCTGAGACGGTAACCTCGATTGTGGCTTCCGGAAAAGAAAAATCAAGAAGTTTTATCGAGAATATCTCGATCTCACGAGAAGGAATTTCTACTTCTTTTCCTTTTCTGGCTGAGTGATATGCAGCCTTTCCATCGATTTTTATAGCAGAGAATTTTGAAGGAATCTGAGAGATTTTTCAGAAAAATATTTTCCCGATATGTTGTTCGAATCATTCTTTTGTAATTGACGACCCCACTTGATTTATGGTTTCGGAATCGAGCAAAATCACTTCCTGTTCGAGATCTCCCGATTCTGTCCATCCATCCATTCGCATAGTGAAGATATACGTTTTTTGAGCCTTTTCCAGATAGGATATGAGTTTAGTAGATTGCTCGGTCGCTACAAGTAAAAGACCCGAAGCGAGCGGGTCAAGTGTTCCGGTGTGTCAGATTTTTTTGATGCCGAGGCGAGATCTGAGTTTTTTCAAAGCGAAAAAACTTGTGATCCCCTTAGGCTTGTCAATGAGATAGAACATCTGGTTCTGGAGTGCTTAAAAGTTCAATTAATAATTGATTTGTTTTGAATTTGATAATATCGTCATATCTGAGTTTGAGTGAGAGAAGGGAATATCCGATCTCAAGAAGTGGAGCGACACTGTCAGCAAATTTTACAATCCAGAAGTTTCTTCCGGAAACTCGTTTAATCATTTTTCTTCCGAGTGGATACATATGACATTTTACGATTTCAAGAACCGAACGAGGTACCTCGAATCGTTCAGAATTTTTTGCTGCAAGTATTGCGTGTCGGGAATCTTTTATGAATGTGTGGTGATAGTCATGAAGAAGCCCTGCGAGCGTACACGTTTCTATGTCAGCACCGAAAAATTTTGCCATAGAGTGACACATTTTTGCGACATTGAGAGAATGTTCATAGCGATTGAAAAATATATGGTGACGGATTTTTTTCATCTTCAAGAAATCCTCATCTTGAATGATGGGGCTGATGATCTCGAGAATGTCTTGGGCTTTTTTGAGTCGTTTTTGAGCGCGTTTTTTGTTTACCATGGGCAATATATAAATGATAGACGGATATATGGTAGGATATTATTGTACATTTTGCAAAGTATTTTTATTAAATTCTGGATATTCCCAATCTCATACTGTATTAAACCATCGTGCAGGTATTGCTTTGTTATTTTCTACAGCATCTTTATCTTGAAAAAGAGGGGTATATCAGAAGCTTACGAATACTTTTCCGACAATATTCTCTCGTTTTAGAAAATGACTTGTGTTTGGCATAGAACAGGAGATAAAGCAGTGTCGAGAATCGATGGAATTCGAGCGATTGTCTCAGATGAGAAAATATTCTCACTCGGGAATCTGGAAAGAATCTTCGGATACATCGAGCGGAGGAAAGGTCTTGTTTCGATCAGCAAGATCAAGATATCATTCTTGGAGTTCAATCTCTGGAGATGTGGTAGTTGTTTTGATATAGATCTTTCCATAACGAAAGCTGATAATTTCACCAGGGAGACCAATGACTCGTTTTATATAATATTCTTTTTCATTGACTGTATGTGGCTTGATTATGACGACATCTCCGCGAGCTGGACTTGAAAATTCCCAACTTCAAATATGGAGATACGATATCTTATCGACCAATATATATTCTCGATCAAAATAGTTTTTTTCCATAGATCGACCGCTGATCTGGAAAGGAGAGAGAATAAATGGACTAACAATGAATAGTTGACACAAAATAATAATCAATACAAACAGGACTATTTTTTCAAATATTGAGTGTTTTTTTAAAGGGACAGATGGTATATTTTTCTCTTGATCCTGAAGATCTGGAGAAGAAAGAGAATCCATAATAATCCTTTGATTAAGTGTTTATTTTTGAAGTTCTGGATAAGCCCATTCTCGAGGAGTGCTGAGCCATCGTGGAGTATAAATCCATCGAAGTTCTCAGAGATGAAAATCCATTCGTCCTTCTTGAAATAGGCTAAAATAACCAAAATCAAACAGAACTTTTCCAGAAACATCTGCTCGCTTGAGATATGGAGAAAGGCTTCATCCATTACAACTTGCAGTAAAACATGTTCGAGAATCAGCAGAACCATTACGATTATCACCCATAAGGAAATAGTGTCATTCTGGAACTATAAATGTCGCGTTTCCACTTGGAGCACCACCGACAGTAGTCTTTCCGCGGTTTACAGAAGAAAGATAATCTTCATTGAGTTTTATAAAATCTAAATCAATTTTTCGCTTGAGATAAACTTCACCATCTTGAATTTTCACCTCGTCACCAGAAAGTCAAATGACTCGTTTGATATAGTATTCTTTTCCGTTTCCTGCATGAGGTTCCAGAACTACCACGTCTCATCGAGATGGATCTCAGACGCTCCAGCTTCCGACCATCGCATAAGAAAATTTATTCACAAGAATAAATTCTTGGTGATGGTAACTTGTCTCCATCGAATGACCATAAATCTGAAAAGGTGAGACAAAATAAGTACGAATAAAAATAACGACCAGGAGAATAATTCCAACGTCTCGAACAAATTCAAGAAGTTCCGTGAGTTTACTTTTTTTTGTTGTTTCATTGTTTTCTTCGGCTTGGATGAGATTTTCGTCTGTCATGTATAAATTAGTTACAAAGTTACAAAGATTTTTTATTATTTCTGCGAAAGCAAGAGTCTTGGATGTATATGTCATTCTAGATTGCTTTGTGTCTCGCAATGACGAGAAAACTATTTTCTATTCTTCTATCCAGCTACGTACCTACCCAGCTATTCTGCTATTTCCCATGACATTGTTTGAATTTTTTTCCGCTTCCACATGGACATGGATCGTTTCGACCGATATCTTTATATTCTTCACCGAGCGATTGAGCTTGTGAAGAATTTGCCTGATAGACTCGGATTCATTCGTTTTCCTCCGGTTTGAGTCGATACTGTGCAGCTGCATCGGAAAGGAGATTTTCGAGATTTCCGAGATCTTTTATATTTTGAGGATCAGTATTCTGGAGAAGCATTTCAATATCTTTTTCATTGATTTCTACTTGCTCGATTTGTTGAGTAGGAGATGCGGTTATGAGACCTTTAATAACCTTGAATCCAATCTCACTCAGAAGAGATATGAATTTATCATAAGCTCGTTCTTTATAGACGACGAGAGGTTGTTTTTGGGCGTACCCTTCGAAAGCCACTTCTTCTCGGAGATGACTCATATCGTCGATATGTCGCATCCAGAGTTCATCGATAGATTGAAGATAGAGTTTACGTTCAAAATCATAAAAATCAGTTTCTGCCACTTGAGATTTAAGTGATTCGATTTTTACAAGAAGGGAAGTAATGATGTGTTCTATTACTTCTTCTTTTTTAACGAATTCTGCGAGTTTTTCTTCGGTAATAATATCGAATTCTGCAAAAGAATTTAATTCTGTAGTTATATGAGCAAGATCCCAATCATTTGGAGCATCTGCAGTAATAATACCATCAACAATACTTGCTGATTGCTCTCGGATGATATCGAGAATCTCTTCGTGAACCGTTTCTTGTTCGAGAATTTTATTTCGTCGAGAATAGATCGCAAGACGGTGATTATGGAGAACATCGTCGTATTCGAGGACATGTTTTCGAGTATCAAAATTCCGACCTTCTACTTGTTTTTGGACGGTATTAATTCGTTTTGTAAGCATTCCACTTTCTGCGAGAGGTTCATCATTTGGGATAGAAGCGAACATCTGAGAATTGAAGAGCGAGAAGAGTTTGTCACCTCCGAAAATTCGCATGATATCATCCTGTGGAGAAACGAGAAATTGACTCAAACCAGGATCTCCTTGACGACCAGATCGACCTCGAAGCTGATTATCGATTCGTCGAGTTTCATGTTTTTCCGTACCGATAACAATAAGACCACCAAGATTATATTCTTGGTATCCGATTTTTACTGAGCCGGTAAGTTCACGAACACGAGCATCGAGCTTGATATCTGTACCTCGACCAGCCATATTTGTGGCGATCGTAACCGCTCCGTATCGACCAGCTTGGCTGACAATCTCAGCTTCACGTGTATCTTGTTTTGCATTGAGAACCTCATGTGGAACTCCTGCTTGTTTGAGGAGATCAGAAAGGTATTCAGATTTTGCGACTGAGACCGTACCGACGAGAATCGGCTGACCGACCTTACTGAACTCAGAGATCAGTTTTACGAGATATTGGAATTTTCCGATTTCATTTTTGAAGAGAAGGTCAGATTTGTCATCTCGGATCATCGGCATATTTGTCGGAATAACGATAACATCGAGACGGTAGATTTTGTAGAATTCTTCCTCTTCTGTTTTTGCCGTTCCAGTCATTCCAGAAAGCTTCTTATAGAGTCGGAAAAAATTCTGAAACGTAACGGATGCAAGTGTTTTACTTTCTTGTTGGATCGTAACTTTTTCTTTTGCTTCGATCGCTTGGTGAAGACCATCGCTGTATCGTCGACCAGCTAATACTCGACCGGTGTGTTCATCGATAATAAGAACCTCGTCGTTTCGTACGAGATAATCGACGTCATTGAGATAGACCGTTTCAGCTTTGAGGGCGTTTTCTATATGATGGATGTCATTATAGTTTGTCGAAACATAGATATTTTCGATTCCGAGCATTCGTTCGATCTCTTCGATACCAGCTTCTGTAAGCGTTGCGGTTTTATATTTTTCGTCGATCTTAAAATGTTCACCGTTTTTAAGAAGTTTCGCCATCTGAGCGAATTTCATATATTTACTCGTCGGTTCACTATCAGCAGCAGAGATGATGAGTGGAGTACGTGCTTCATCTACGAGGATAGAATCAACCTCATCGACGATCGCATAAAAAAGAGGTCCCATAGAGCGTCTATCTGCTCGAACTGCCATATTATCACGAAGATAATCAAAACCGAGTTCGTTATTAGTTGCGTATACGATATTTTGAGCGTACATTTCTTGTTTGATGGAGCTATTCTGATTATGTATAATCACTCCGACCGAAAGACCAAGTGCATTATAGATAATTCCCATCTCTTTCGAATCACGCTGAGCAAGGTAATCATTAACGGTTACGATGTGAACCGGAAGACCAGGAAGAGCATTCAAATAAGCAGCAATAGTTGCTACGAGTGTTTTACCTTCTCAGGTTTTCATCTCGGAAATATTTCCTTCGTGAAGTGCAAGAGCGCCCATGAGCTGAACATCGAAAGGAATCATATTCCAAGTGACTTTGTGTTCGTTTCCAAGATCGAATTCTTGACCGAAAATAATACGACAAGCTGTTCTATGGAGAGCGAGCGCTTCGTATTTTGTCTCATTAAGAATTTCTTTTATTCGTTTGTAATCAGCATCGATTTTATGATTGAGTCCTGAGAATCGAGCTTGAAATTCTTGAGTTTTTGCTTTGACAGCATCAAGATCTGTGATAGAAGTCGCGTATTCTGCTTCTATAAGTTTTATTTTTTCTACTTCTTTTTGGTATCATTTGACTCGTTTTTCATTTGCATCGCCGAAGATGGCTGTGTAGAGAGACATGAGTTAGTAGGTTAGTGGAATAGTAGAGTAGCTGGATAGAGGAGTAGGATTTGTCATTCTGAGTGAAACAAAGAATCCCGTGTATACGAATAGTTTTTTGAATGTATTTTTCTTATCAATACGCGCAAAACAAGCCCATCATGTGGACTTTACCGTTTTTGGCTCCCGTATTATATGAAAAAAGGAGGAAAGTGCAAAAGAAATGGTGGGAAAAATGGAATAAACAATAATGAGAAAAATATAATTTGTTTATTTTAAGAAGATCAAAGCCCTGCCACAGAAATGTGGCAGGGCTTTGTTTTTGGTGCTGACTCAGCCTTCGAATTGCACAGTGATGTGCTTTTCGTGGATGAGACTAGCGAGAGCATTCATAGTTTCGGGTTTGGCAGTGCGCCAACCTGAGACTATGATGTTGGCATCGAGGCAGTTCACCTCGGGCCAGAGGGTGGGGGGCTCACCCCCAGGATTCTTCTGGAGCATCGCATCGGACATGGATGATGCGATCTGTCCCTCAATTCCTTTTGAGGGGTTCTCGTACAAGGAACTTGCTACGAGGCGTTCGACCTTGGTGAGGTCGATGGTGACTTGATCAGTAACTAGGGGCATGAAAGCCTCCTGAAATATTCCCAGCTTATTTGGCCGGTACAGTTTTCGATGAGGATTATTTTTTGATCCTCTTTATTTACTATATATACAAATAAAAAATAGTCAAGGATTATTTATTTTCCCTGACTATTTTTTTGATATTTAGAAATTAAGCAAAAAATGAATCAACGATATTCTTATACTGAAGTCGATTCTGAATATCTTCATAGTGCTTCGTTCCTGGTTTAAGCATTTCTTTGAGTCGTTCGATAGCCTGAGGATTTGAGTAATGAGACATAACATGAACGATTTCTTTTTCGATCTCAGCTTCTGTGACTTCTACTTTGATGATTGATTTGAGTTTTTCGAGAGTGAGTTCTGCGAAGAGTCGTTTTTCTGCTTGAGGCTTGAGGGCTTCTTTATATTCTTCTTCAGATTTTTTGAGGTGCATGAGGAAGTCGGTCATTTTCATTCCTGCTTGCTCGTAATCTTGCTTCACTTCAGCAAAAACTCGATCAGTCTCATGAGCGAGAAGATGTCCTCCGATCTCGACGGTTGTTACTTTTTTGAGTTCTTCGAGAAGAGCGTCTTCATCTTTTGCTCGGACTTCATGTTCTTTGTGGTGTTGAATCTCTTCTTTTATAAGTACTTTAAATCCAGCAAAATCAGTCTTTTTTCCTCGAAGTTTTTCGATAAAATCTTCTGTCCATTCAGGTTTTACTGCTTTTTCTAGTTTGAAAATAGTAGTAATAAAATAGACTTTTCGATTTTTAAAAGCATCCGCATGATAATCAGAAGGGAAGGTAATATCGAATTCCGCTACTTCTCCGACTTTTGATCCGATGAGTTTTTCTTCAAAACCCGGAATGAAAGTGTTTGATCCGATAACGAGTGGGAAAGTCTTTACTCGAGTTTCCTCGATTACTTGTCCACCTTTTTTATCGAGACCTTCTGTATCGATCGTTACTTTATCTCCTTTCTCGATCGTAGATCCTTCTGCAGCATCTTCGAATTTTGTAAATTTTGTCTCGATTCGTTCGATCTCAGCAGCAACCTCTTCATCAGTTACAGTCGCTTCAGTTTTCTTTAGTTTGATTTTCGCGAGTTTTTTCTCATCGATTGTTACTTCCGGAAGAATTTCTACTTCGAGAGTAAGCTCGATAGGATTGGTTGATTTGATTTCTTTGATGGCAGCTGGACCAGTTGGGATAATTTTCTCTTTTTGGAGAACTTTCTGATAATTATCATCCATAAAAGCTTGAATCGCTTCAGCTTCGATCATCTGTGGATTATATTCTTTGAGTACTGCTTCATCAGGTACATTTCCTTTTCGGAAACCTTTGATAGATACTCGACTTTTGAGTTCCTCGAGAACTTTCGCGTAGTATTTGTCATAGGTTTTTCCTGTTTCCTTGATAGTAACTTCGAGGAGGATTTCAGAGATTTTTTTGGTAATAATTTGCATAAAAAAGTGAAAAGTTACAAGTTAAAAGTGACAGTAGTCACACTTTCTGTTTTTCAGAGCGCGAGAATTATATGGAAAAAGTTAAAAACTCCAAACATTTTTTTATCCAATGGTAAGGAAATAAAAACCGCAATATGTCATCCTGAGTGCAGCGAAGGATCTCTTGTACACAAGTCATCTATAAGGGATTCTTCATTTCGCAAAAGCTTCATTCAGAATGACAAAATCACGCTTATTCTTTTTCTGATATCTGAGCGCAAAAAATCTTCTTTTTGTAGTTGAAAAAAACAGCGTTTACCGTATAATGCCGCCGTCTTCTCGGGGTGTATAATAAGAAAAACCAGAGTGACTTTGCCTCTAGTAAGGCGAAATTTTTGAATAAAAAATGTATTCATCGACACTATCTTGTCTCTTGCGGGATAAGACGTTGTCCGCTATAATCCTACTTCCTTATATATAACACAGAATATGGTATCTTGAGAAATTTTTGCAGCGATAGACGTGGGAAGCTCGAAGATTAAAACGATCATTTGAGTATTTAACGAAGATAAAAAACTCAGAGTACTCGGAGTCGGTTTATCGATATCAAATGGTATCCGAAAGGGAAATATCCTTGATATGGATGAATTCAAAAACAATATTGATACATCGCTTTCTGAGGCTGAACGAATGACCTGAGAACAAGTCGCACAGGTCTATCTTTCTCTTTCTGGTTCTGGTATTGATGTTACCTCGAATCGAGGTATTGTTGCGGTTCCTGATAGTGAAGTAAGCGAAGATGATGTGAACCGATCACTCGATATGGCTCAGAATGGAGTTGATCTTATGAATCGAACGGTTCTGAAGGTCATTCCTGAGACTTTTACGATTGACCTCGAAGCTGGTATTAAGAACCCAGTTGGAATGGCAGCAAAAAAACTTGAAGTAAAAGCTCATATTTTTTCTGCTGGATCAAACACTCTTAATAATGTAAAAAAAGGAATATACGATGTAGGAGTTGAGATCGCTGATATTTATCCGAATCTCATATCTTCTCCTGAAGCAGTTCTCTCTAAACGACAAAAAGAACTTGGAGTCGTCTGTCTCGATATCGGATCTTCTACGACCAATGTTACGGTTTTTGAAGAAGGTGCTCTTATTCACGCAGCATCTATTCCACTTGGTGGAGAACACGTTACTTCGGACGTAGCACTTGGTGCTCGAGTTTCTATCGATCTTGCTGAAAAACTAAAAGTCGAATATGGTGATCTACTTCTCTGTAAAGAAGAAAAAGCAAGAGATGAAGAGATTGATCTTTCTAAGATTTCAAAAAACGATGCAGGTTCTATTTCTATGAAATATCTTTCTGAGATTCTCCGGGCTCGATATTCCGAGATTCTCCACTTCGTAAATGCTGAACTCAAGAAAGTTGGTCGAGATGGAATGCTTCCAGAAGGTGTTGTTATCACTGGTGGATGAGCAAAAATGAAAGGTATTCTCGAACTTGCGAAAGAAATTATGAGACTTCCTGCTTCAGTTGGAGCTCCGGAGGATTCTGATTTTATCAGTGGTACATCTGTAGCTGATCCGATATTTGCTGGAGTAATCGGTACACTGATTCTCTCTCAAAAATATGGATCTGGTCGCTCAAAAATGAAACTCAATTTTTCAGCTTCGGGTTTCTGGAGTTCGATAAAAAATGTGTTTAGTAAGTTAATTCCGTAATAATATACCTGTCATCCCAGAATTTTCTGGATACCATATGACAACGAAGAATTTATACCTTTTCCAGAAAATATCCGGGATCTTCCGCTTAAATGCATAGTTTCCGAAGAAAATATGGAAAATCCCAGCACGCGCTGGAATGACGTTCTATTTTTATTCTCATAATTTTCTTTCAATCTATGGCAATGCGAAAAACTGATGATAAGCTCAAAGGACTTCTCCGAGGAGACTCTTTCCTAAAAGCTCCAATCGAAGAAGTAAACATGCTCGAACACATTTCTCCAGTGGCAAATATTAAAGTTGTCGGAGTTGGATGAGCTGGTCAAAATGCAGTAAATCGAATGATTCATTCTGGTCTTGAAGGCGTAGAATTTATCGCGGTTAATACTGATTCTCAAGCACTTTTTTCATCAAAAGCTCATGTCCGAATTAATATCGGTCGAGCGACTACTCGAGGACTCGGTGCTGGTTCTAATCCAGAAATCGGTAAAAAGGCAGCAGAAGAATCAAGTGAAGAAATCAAGCAAGTTCTCAATGGTGCTGATATGGTTTTTGTTACATGTGGTCTTGGAGGTGGTACTGGTACTGGAGCAGCTCCGATTATTGCGGAGATCGCGAAAGGTCTTGGTGCTCTCGTAGTCGGTGTAGTTACAAAACCTTTTGGTTTTGAAGGACAGCGACGATCTGCTCAAGCTCTTGATGGTTTTGAACGATTACGAGATAAAGTTGATACACTTATCACGATTCCTAATGACAAGATTCTTTCTATTATCGACAAAAAAACTCCACTTCTTGATGCTTTTAATATCGTCGACGAAGTCTTAAATCAGGGAGTACAAGGAATCTCTGATCTTATTACTCTTCCAGGTCTTATTAACGTAGACTTCGCGGATGTACGATCGGTTATGGAAAATGCAGGAAGCGCACTCATGGGTATCGGATATGGTTCTGGTGAAAACCGGGCCGTAGAAGCAGCTCGTGCAGCAGTAGATTCTCCACTTCTTGAGCTTTCTATCGCAGGTGCTCGAGGGCTCCTCTTCAATATTACCGGAGGTACGGATCTTTCTATGTTTGAAGTCGATGAAGCAGCGAAAATTATTACTGATGCATGTGATCCAGAAGCAAATATCATCTTCGGAGCTACTATCAATGAAAATTATACCGGTGAAATCAAGATTACTGTTGTCGCAACTGGGTTCAACGAAGAAACAAATCAAAAATATGTAGCAACTCCAAAAACAACTATGTCACCATTTGGTAAGCGAGTAGTCGGGGCTCAGCCTTCATTCTCTCAACAGCAACCAATGCAGCAAGCAAACGATCTTGATATTCCAGCTTTTCTAAGAAACAAGATGAAATAAGCAATAGTCGAAGGTTTGTAAAGTTTGTAAAGTCGAAAGTAGCACATCATCCTGAATTTGTTTCGCCATCCCCCGAAAGTATAAGTCTAAAAACCAACTTCGATCTGAAGTTGGTTTTTATTATATTTAATTCGATTATGTATTGAGAATAAGCCATCTGTATTTTAGAAGAATACTCTGCTCGAGTTGTCAAATGGAAAGTATTGATAAAAAAATGGAAAATCTTATAATAGATGTTCCTAATTCATATTTTTTGCGAATATGAACACTCTACCAAGCCGAGGTCAGACGACCTCACAACCTGAGGGCATATTAAGCCGTTTTGGGAGTTTTCTTGGTCACAGTAGTAGCGTAACCAAGACTATAAACAAACCCAAAGGTAAACCTTATGTGCCTGGAAACAGGCCAAAGAGTGGAGTAAGTGCAAAACCAGAAGCAATGTCTATTGTCTGATTTATGAATGTAGTAATAGACAGGGTTCGTCTGTCGATACAGTGAAATAGGCTCACTGAAGCGGAAAGAAAAAGAAAATATGAAGAAAAGATGGTTGAATACAATAAAAAACACCAACGAACGCTAGAAGATCATGGATTTTTAGACAAAGAAAGAATTAAGCAAAAACCAGCATGGGAATATCTAGGAGATTGTCTTAAGTCCAAGATAAAAACCTATTCATGGAAAGGAAAAGAATTCGGATTGCGAATGTGGTCTGGTAATCTTTCAGAAGAACAAGCAGTCGTTTTTAAAAAAATGTCGTATGAGAAGGATGATCAGGGACGAAACGAAGTTGTTTTCGAATTCGAAAATCATGAATCACTTAGATTTAATATGGAGAGATGAGATATATTAAAGAGTGTTCATGAGAGAATTATGAGGCTTCCTGATGTACCAAAAGATGAATCACAATTTACTCCTGAAGAACTGGATGAACAAGCAAGACAACAGGAATATTCTTGGAATACCCTACGAAATGCTTTGCTTGTGGTAGATGACTTAAGTGGAAATATATATTTTCGATGGGACGATGAACCAGTTATTTTTATGAATGGTGCAGTCAAGGAACTTAAAAGAATCTACCATCAAGCTGGGTATATCGTTATTGAATTTCACGATGCTACTAAAATTTCTCATGATCTCGATGGTACAACCACAGGAACTTTGGAATATCAGCAAAAAATCGATGAATTCATTACTACAAAACTTCGAAAATATATCAAAACGCTTCCGATTCACTCGAGCGATGTTAAGTATTTAAAAGAGCATCCAGTTGAGAAAAATACGACCCCATCGTTACCGGTAGAACAAATTGTAACTCCTGTATGATCGAAAGTCGAGATTTCTCCAGTGGTTCTCACGGAACAGGATATTGACGCTCAATTCGCTAGAATGGCAGAAAATGATGAAATAAATGCACGACTCGAAGAGATATTCTGACCTTGAAATGAGTGATTGCCTTTATCTGATGAGGCTTCTGTAGTATGAACGACAAATATTTCTCCAGAGTCTTCAGGAGTTGATAAGAGGATCAATAAAGGAAACCGAACAAGAAATATAGCACTTGCTGCACTAGTTGTTTGATGAGTGGGACTGTGATATAACTATCTTTCGACAGGAAAGAAAGGTGATGTCCAAAAAGCTCCAGCGCCGCAAGTACAGGTCGATATGACTCCAAAAACTCCAAAAATAATTTCATCGTCAAATCTTGCTCCGGAAGTACAAAAGAGCCTCGATATTATAAAACCCGCCTTAGTGGTTCAATTAAATAAGGTTGATAATAGTATTTGGCGCGTGCTTAAAAAACAAGGTAAAATCCGACTTGCTTGGGATAAAAATGGTGTTTTTCATGGAGAAAACATCGCTGTGGTGATGAAAGATGGAAAAATAAAATCTCCAGTAACATTAGAAATGGCAAAAAAAATCTGGAGTAATCAATATGTTGCTATTTGTGATAATCCTATTGACCAAAAAACTATTTCATCGGATCGAAGACATAAAGCGACATTCAACTTGGAAAGTTCGTATAAAAACACTATAGAAGAAAATGCTTTGACCGAGGAAGATGCGAGACATCTTGCTTCTATCACGAGTGTGGTAGATGAAGTAAAATGAAAAGAAGCACAAATTTTATATCAGATTTCTTCCAGAAAAGAAGATGAGATTTCTCCTATTATTATAAAAGAAGAGAAGAAAGTCCAAGAGATTCTCGATACTCCGAAATCTATCGTTGCATCGGATATTCGTGGAGTCTCTACTCAAGTGGAATGAATTCTATCTCCTTCGGAGGTCCGACCGCAAAATCCATATGCGAAGATCGAGCTCGATATTCGACCAGCATACACGTGAAAGCCAATAGATTCTTCGGTTATCCAATCTCAATCCGAATCAAGGCAATTTCTTCAGGATTTGATCAAAAACAAAAAAGAAGGCCGAGAATGGATGGATAAAAAAATTCTTCTCTCGCAATGAGGAAAAGAATTGATATTCGAAAAACTTGTCTATGCTGGAAATATCGCTCGTATCAAAGTACATGAAGCAAACGACATGAGACGATCTTTCTATATTCCAGCTGATTCCGTTTTCCAGTCGCTTCCTGCTGCGCCGATAGTACATGATAAAAATATGGATCAATTCTCTGCTTTTGCAGATCGACTACAAAAACTTACCGAAAATCGTTTGGTTCCGAAAGGGAATTTATGGGGAAAAATGTTGTCGGGGGTAAAAAAACTATTTGCATAATCAAAAAATCACCGTTAGCTAACGGTGATTTTTTGATTTTTATCTTTTTTCTCCAGTATCTAAGAGTACAGCGATACCGATGGCGCAAGCACGATTCATGAGAAATTCTGGATCATCACTCATATCGAGCTTGTAGTTATCGAAGAGTTCGAATTTTCTTCGGAATGCGCCGATCTTCTTGTTTTTATCCTGTGGATGAAGAAAATAGAATGTCATCGGAATAAGTTTCGCTGCGTTGACAAAACGACGAAGGAGTGCGAGTCCCAGATTATCTTCAATCGCTTCGAACGTAGTATTTCCTATGGTTATATACCAGTGTTTTTGTAGGAGTGCATCTCGGAATGCATTTTTTCTCATAGAGAATATAAGATTTCCTTCTTTATCGCGAAGATAGAATTTTGAATGAAGAAGTTCTATTTTTTCTCATTGTTGAATCTCGAATATGTAATTCTCTGGATTCGATTTTGCTATCGTCTCAGATTCATAGAAGTAGATATGTCTTAGAGGCGTAGTTTTAAACCAGAGCCAGAAGAATAAAAATCCAACCGTAGCACTCATTATTCCTCAGATGACTAATTCTAGAATCATATTAGAAATATTAGTATCTGTCAGTACTATAGCGATTACAAGAAAGAGTCATACAATGCTGAGAAGTCATAGTAAAAATAGCATTCACGATCCTACGCTTCGCCAAAAATGAAGCTTTCGTGTGGCAAACATAATGTCCTGATTTTGCTCGTTTTTTATGTAATACGATTCATGAATTGCGAGACGTTTTTGTTTGATTCCAAATATGTGACCACCTAGAATATTCGAATCCATATGACAAAATGGTAAGTGATAATTATCTATAGTGTAGTGAGTTTTCCAGTTAATACAAATCTTACAAAAAATCCCCTGAGAAATTTTTCAGGGGAATATAATTATATTCGTTTTACGATGTCTTTTTCTTCAGGTCGTACTTTAGAAAGTGTGGCATATTTATCGTCCATACTTCGATATCAGACAGGAAGACAAACGATAGAAGCAAGATTTTTCTCGGTAAGACCGAGAATTTTATCAAATTCCATTGGTACGAATCATTCCATCGGACAAGTATCGATTTGAAGTTTTGCAGCGACAGTCATAAGGTTTCCGAGAGCGATATAAGCTTGGTTCGCCGCCCAAACTGTGATTTGCTCTGGTGTACGGGAAAGAAGTGCTCCGTTCATCATATCTTCATATCCTTTCAATGTTTCTGGCGCGACTCCACGAATTTTTGCGGTAAGTTCAATAAAATTTTTGATAAATGTCGCATTAATATCGGTTCGTCGGGCGATAACAAGAAGGTGTGAAGCATCTGCAATCTGTCTCTGACCCCATGCGTGTGGGACGAGAGATTCGCGAATAGCAGGGTTTTCGACGATGATAAGCTCGAATGGGAAGAGTCCGAAAGATGTCGGAGTGAGAATAAAAGCATCAATAAGTTTCTGAAGATCTGACTCAGAGAGTTTCTTACTTGAGTCAAATTGTTTCGTAGCGTAACGCCATTTAAGAGAATCAATTATCATATTTTAGTTATTAGGAGTAGAACGTAGATGGTAATCTTTCTTTCGATAAAAGCAATAATAAAAATAATAAACACTAAGTGCTTTTGTATAAAAAACGAGAATTTTTTTATGGTAATCTTAGTATCTTCGTAGTTCATATATCTGCAAGGCATTCTCAGACTCAACTTTCTATTTTTCTCTGAAGCCAGGCAGCGTTCCCTCTATCGAATGATTTAAATTCTTTACATCAGAGTCAATTTCCATCGCAACAAATCTGTTTTTCATCATTGGTTCTTATGCCAATATGCTGTAGGCCACATAAGTGTGTTCTCTTGTCTTCATCAGCTATTATCTCTTCCTCAAGAATAGGAAATCAAAACATAAAAAATACGATAAGGACTAAATTGCTCAGAGCCTATCGTATTTTTAGGAGGAAATCAAACCCATTTTCTGTTATTTTTTTACTCTTTTTATTCCACTTATTCCGAGAGCAAATAATCCAATAATAACTATTTTTAAAATATAATTATCGTGGATATTGATAAAATCTTTCGTCATCGGAGTGATATTTCTGACGAGAATGTGAGAGAGAATCCCGATTGGTAAAGTAAGAAATAGCCAATTTCGTTTTGGTATTTCCAGTCCGAGTTTTCGAAAGAGTTTCGATAACAAAGGAGAGAGAAGATACATCCCGAGAAATGCTGCCACGAAGTCAAAAATAGCATAGCCAAAAATTCGGTATTGTCGGAGAAATTCGAGAGGGATCATAGTTTTATTGATTATTTTTTCGTCTTAAATTAAGAGAATCTTTCCACCTAGCTATCCTACTAATACGCACTAATTCCACTGGTATCACAGTGTTCCGGATCGTCGATACACTTATTGAGAGAGTTGGTTCGTGCGGCTCGTTCTTTTGCTTTGTTGATGACCATTTCGAAAGTTTCTTTTGATATCTTCGAGATAGTTGAGCCGAAGACTGGAACGTATTTAGTCGTATATTCGAGACCAGTTTGAAGAAAAACTCCTCATTTTATCGCTTGAGCTTGTCATTCGGTGATTTTTCCTTGTGCGACGAGAGTATTTATAGAATCGACTTTATTATAGACGTCTACGATTTTATCATAAGCTCACTTGAGTTTGTCATATTTTTCTTGTAATTTATTGAATTGCTCGGAACCTTTCTCATATTTATCTCGCATATATTCGAGATTTTTGAGTCCGTATTTTACATTATCTCCGCCATTTTTTGCGAGCCAGTCTTTTGCTTTTTCTCCAGCAGCATCGATGAGTTCATCTTTTTTGCCATCGAGGACTCATTGCATTTTTTCTTTGATTCCGTCAGTGAGCTCGTTCGCATAATCGTCGAGTCGTTTGACCTGCACTTGTTCTTCTTTGATGGTCTGGATTTTTATGAGAAGATCAGCGACTTTCATATCAGGATGAGCACTTCGGTATTTAGTATAGGTGTCTGAGATAGCCTTCTTGACATCTTCGTCTTCGACGTCAGCCATGATTTTTTCTCGTTTGTCTTTGAAATACGTACTTTTATCACCTGCAGAAAGCTCATCGTAACTACTATTCTTTTTATTCTGAGCTTTTTCGAGATCTTTTTTAAGTTTTTCATCTTTTGGGTCTTTTTTAAGTTTTTCAGTCAGTTCATCAATCTCTTTATCGGCCTTGTCGACTGATGCTATCGTACAGAGGTTAGATTTACAGGTCTCGTATTCGCTCGCGAAAGACTTCAATCTCTTGCATCCAGCAGCATCCCCGAGTCGAAGGGCAGTTCCGAGGAGACATTCTTGTTGCGTATATGACATAAGACCACCCTTGATTTTCTTACAGATTTCATAATTTCCGGTATTTTGTGCTACTTGGAGATAGCATTTATCGCGTGGTGGATTCGAGCCAGTATCCTTGAATTTTGTTCCTTTGATTTTGTCGCACTGAGAAGCATCTCCCGACTGGGCTCCACTCCACTGGTAACAGTGATCGCTATCTGGTGAGATGATACACATGAGTCATCCGATTTCTCAGAGACAGCTCGTGAGGAAAAATGGGGAGAGAAGAAGTGGAATAAAGAAAAACTTACGCATAAATTAAGAATTAAGAATTAAGAATTAAGAATGGGATATTGTCAGAAGAATTATTCTGTAAACTCATTATTGAATTTTTTGCAAATCTCCATGAAGGATTTTAGGGCTCGTCAAAAGTACTTCCAAGGCATAGGATTGTGTCTTATCGATTGGATTTATGAGATATATTTTCTTGCCTAAAAAATAAGCTATTCATATTTCCATTAAAACAGAGGCACCTATGTATCCAGAGACTCATTTTTTGTCATAATTCAAAAAAAGCACTCATTCGCTTGCTGCAATCTCATCAAAGAATTGCTTCATAATACCAGTTTCTTTGCAAAATGTTAGTTCTTGTTCGAAATCCATTTTTGCATTTGGATTTTCTATAAAAAAATTGATTCCTGGTGAAAGATTAACTATATGTCATTGTTTCTCGAGTATTTCTTTTATCTCAAACATCTTATTGGCAAAGGACATACTTCCGCCGATGAGGATTTTCATAACGTTAATTTAGAGATTAAACTATTGTTTTTAATTATTGTTTAACCAGATTGCCCTCCGCCGTAGCGGACAGTGACAAATATTTATTTTTTCACCAATCTCCAAATAAAATTCAATAACATAAGCCCAGTTATAATCGCAGAACTATAAAGCATTGGCTTTGCGACGAGGTAGATGATGGCGATTCCGATCGCTGAATAGTGAGGTTCATAGTAGTAGATATTCCAAGCAAAAATAGTAAATCCACCGTACAGTATGATATAAAAAAGTGGATTTAAGATATATTTTTTTCCGAGTCAGATTATCTTTTTGATACCAAAAAGAAACATGCTTTTAATAATGAGAAGCAGAGCAAAAGCAACTCCACCATAGATGGCATATTTTTCAAAGAGTTCTTTTACGGTAGTATTCTGTGTCTCGATGATAAGACGAAAAAAATCATCATGAAAATCGGAGAGAAGTTCCGTTTTCCACAAAAAAAAGAAACCAGTATAGAGTGCTCCGGCAAAAAGTGCTACGAGAATGAAGAAAAATCCTCGGTCCATAAATCTGGGCGTATCCGAGCTTGTTGGGTTCGCGCTAACCATAGTGGGTGCGATTAGAGATGTAAAACATTCTTATTGTAGTCGTTTTTATAAAAATGCAAGTGTGTGGAATTTGACAAGCAAATGGAGCATATGATATTATAGTGCATATTATAATAAATTCATTCAATGAGTAATCATGATATGTGAGAGGATTTAATCTGATCCACCAGTAACAAGGGGGATATTTGTACTGAATCGCAACATGAACCAGTTAACGCCTATAAGAGAGTCATAGAAAATATGAACCATATGGCATGGATGGGTGATATTCAGACGGGATGAACGATCTATGCAAATCTGAAATTTATTCAGGTGGTCGGATATACACAAGAAGAAATTTTACAGAAAAAAGTCGATGATTTTTATGACGAAGCTACGAAGCGAGCAATCGCAGAACATCGTGTTCGAAGGGCTTCAGGAGAAGTGACTATCTATCCATGAATAATGATCGCAAAAAATGGAGAACACATACCGGTAGAAATAAAAGGAATCCCTTTCGTAGAAGGAGTAGCTGTCGCAATTATTCGAGATCTTCGTGAGATTCGTAAGCTCGAAAACCAGAATCGAGAACTTCAAGAGCTTAATATTGCAAAAAATGAATTTTTGAACGTTGCTTCTCATGAGCTTCGTACTCCGATGACTTCGATCAAATGATATCTTTCGATGATTCTTGAAAATGATTTTTGAGAAATCAATCCAGAACTTCGTCAAACTATTGAGCTTCTTTGAAAAAACTCCGATCGACTTATTCGGATTATTAATGACATGCTTGATATCTCAAAACTTGAATCAGGAAAAATAGAGTTTCGTGAAGAAATATTATCGGTAGGAAAAATACTTTCCGATATTTATGCTGAACACGAGAATAATTCACTCCTTCGAGAAAAACATATAGATTTTGTACTCGAATGAGCATGTAATAATTGTTTTATAAAAACTGATGCGGATAGATTTCGACAGATTGTCACGAATCTTATCGGAAACGCTTTTAAATTTACTCCGGAAAATGGAAAGATTGTTATTCATTATGAGACAAAAGATGGAGTGCTTCGAGTTTCGGTTTATGATAATGGAATCGGAATTGCTCCAGAAAATCACGATAAAGTATTTCAAAAATTCTCGCAAGTAGGAAGTACTCTCAGGAGAAAACATGAGTGAACCGGACTTGGACTCGCGATCACAAAAGAACTTATCGAACGAATGTGAGGTAGAATAGAACTTGAGAGTGAACTGGGAAAATGATCTACTTTTAGTTTTATCATGCCACTTCATCAGATATAAAATTAACCCCGGGTTCTCTAGAAACCCGGGGTTAATTTTATTTGTTTACTGTCATGGTAATAATTTTTACATCACCGACTGGTTTATCATTATGATCGACTCGTTCGTGAGCGATATCGTCGACTATCTTGAGTCATTCTACCACTTGTCAGAATACCGAATGTCGATTATTGAGCCAAGGAGTGGATTTGGCATGGACGATGAAAAACTGACTTCCATTCGTATTTTTTCCTGCATTTGCCATAGAAAGAGCCCCTTGGATGTGAGTGAGTTCACTAGAAAATTCATCTTCAAATTTATCACCAAAGAAGCTTTTTCCGCCCATTCAAGTTCCAGTCGGATCGCCACCTTGTACCATAAAATCCTTTATGATTCGGTGGAAAATAAGCCCGTCATAATATCATTGTTTGATGAGTCCTATGAAATTCTCGCAAGCCTTCGGAACGAGAGTAGGGAAGAGTTTTATAGTGATGGTTCCATGGGTTGTTTCCATGGTAACTATTGTATCATCATCTTGCATTGGGGAGATTTGGAGAGACATGCGAAAAAAATTAAAAAGTAAAACATAGATTGTTTTTGTGCAGCAGATCCTATGAATTTTTTTTAAAAAAGCAAATTACTTGTTTGTTATTTTGAAAGAGATTTTTTGCTTTCATGAAGGAATTGGTATATACTTTACTAAGTTATAATTTTTTTAAAACAGTATGGCAGATAATCAGATCATGGACTCTCAAGATATTCCGATAGATCAAGATTTTGATATCGAAAAACATTTAGGAAACCTTTTTGTCGAAGCGGTGCGTCTTGGTGCCTCAGATATTCATATGATTCCAGAAAAAAACACTATTTATATAAAATTTCGTATAGAAGGCGTTTTTCGGCTCTATAAGATTATATCATCCAAACACCAGGATCATCTTATGGCAAAAATTAAAGTTCTCGGTGGTCTACATATGCATGAAACTCGTCTTCCACAAGATGGAAGCATGACAATACGTGTAGATGGCGGAGAGATTTATATTCGTATTAGTACGATGCCGACACTCTATTGAGAAAAAGCGGTTTTTCGCGTACTTAATAGTACGAATCGAGAAGTGAATTTTGAAAATTTATGATTTTTAAAACATGATAGTATAAAAATTCAAAAATATTTGAAAGAAAAACATGGGCTTATCTTGATTGTTTGATGAACTGGATCAGGAAAATCAACTACTATTCTTACGATGTTAAAACAATTTGATCCGAAAGACCATAGTATTGTTACATTGGAAGATCCGATCGAATATCGTATACAATGAGTGAGTCATTCACAGATAAATCATCAGATAGGATTCGATTTTTCTACTGGACTCAGAAGTCTCTTGCGACAAGACCCAGATATTATTATGGTAGGTGAGATTCGAGACAAAGAGACTGCAAAGCTTTGTGTGGAAGCTGCTATTACAGGTCATTTAGTGTTTTCTACTTTACATGCGAATACAAGCATGAATTGCATTCAACGTCTTATGGGTCTTTGAGTAGATACTCATATGATAACAGCTGGTTTGAATCTTGTTGTATCTCAAGCTCTTGTGAGAAAACTTTGCCCAAATTGTAGATTAAAATATATTCCAGAACCACTTGTGCTAAAAAGAATTCAAGAGAGGCTGAAAAATATTAGTGTAATAAGTAATGATATATTTCTTTATAAACAAGGAGAAAATTGATGTGAACACTGTAATTTTACTGGATATAAATGAAGAATCGGTGTATACGAAGTTCTTGAAATCACAAAAACCATAAAGCAGCTTATTATTAATCAAGCATCTTGAAGTGAAATAGAAGAACAAGCCATGAAAGAATGAATGATAAATATTCAACAAGACGGTTTATTGAAAGCTATTTCTGGAGAAATTTGTTACACTGATCTTAATGAGAAGATGTGAGAAATTATTTAGATTTAAGTTTTTACAGGAGTTCTTTAGACAATATAAAAAATGAATCTTGAGAAATCAAGATTCATTTTTTATATTGTTATTATAAATTATTAAGATCGATTGATTCATTCGTAGAGTTTTTTGGGAGAACTGTCTCGATATCGATCGCATCTTTTGGCTTCTCGATCGTAAAGGTTCCGTGTTTGATATCAGCGGTTCCTTTCCAGTCAAGCTTCCATGGACTCGGAATATCGAATGAAAGATGAAGCTCATATTCTGAGTGAGTTTCTGTTCCTGTGATTACGAGAGTCCCCACTTCCTTTCCGTTATATTTTGCTTTCAGATTCGCATTTGTTCGAGTGAGAGCTCCAGTGATTTCGAGATTTTGTCCCTGTCCTGATGCAGTAATATTGAGTTGTCCATCTTTCCAGAGAATATTTGCTTTCATATTTTCTTCACCAGTAGCATCGAGAGAGAAGAAATCTTTTTTGATTTCCATATTGAATTTACTGGATTTGTTTTCTGTTTTTACCGTAAAGTCGTATTCACCAGAAAGATATGTGAGTTTCATTTCTCCGTTTCCACTATTACTCATAATTGGAAGAAGAAGTTCATAACCAGTATCTTTTTGTGTATACCAGACTGGATTGGTTCGGAATGATTTTCGTGCCTCAAGGAAATCAGCTTCATCGAATGTTTCGTCTATTGCAGTCGTACAAGCTTGAATTGTTTCTTTCTTTGGTTCGAGTGCAAAGCTACCATTCCATTTTTTGTATGGAGTGAGAAGTGATTGTGTTTCGAGAACATCGAGAATCTTTTTGAAAGAAGTAAGCATTTTTTCTCGATCGGGTTGTCCAGAATTCTTAGGAATCTTGATGCTTACCGTTTTTCCTTTGAATGCATCGAGATAGGTTTTTGCTTCTGTGAGCTGTTTATCAAAACCTTTCATATCAGAAGTAGCATCAAGGCTGTAACTATTGAGAGTTATAAAGATTTCATCTTCAAATACTTTCATGCTACCATCAATCTTGAATGTTCCAGTGAGTTTTTGGGCGACTCCCGGTTTCCAGTTACCGTCTTTGTCCATCTCATATGCGCCTGGAATCTTAAGATCAACAGTTACCGTTACTGTAAGATCGAGTTGCTGATTTCCAGTTGCCCAAGAGAGAATACTCGAATACTTTTCGAAATTCACATCCACTTTTCACATTTCGTTTTCAAAATGAAACACTGATGGACTATCGGATTTCATATCGTCGTTGTACATTTGAAGAGCCTTTTTGAGGTATCCGACAATATCTTTTTGGGTCGTAAGAAGTGTGGACTCTACTTTTGTTTGTTCATCAGCCGTAATTACGAAAGGATTGATTTTCTGTTCTTTTGCAGAAAGAGCTTCTTTGATAGTTTTTTGAAAACTTACTGCCGTGATTCTTAGGCTGGACATATAATCTCCATACTGATCATCAGAATAAGCATATTCCATTTGAGAAAAGACATCGAGAACCGCTTGTTTTTTGGTGGTAGCCTCAAAAATATATAATTTCTTGAGTTGAATATCCTCTATAGATTGAAGTTTTGTGATTTGGCTATCGAGGTATTTTGTAATTCGTGGTTCTAGTTTTATGAGTCGTGCAATTTTTGCTGGTGGGGTATAATTTCCTTCTGCATCATAATCGGCATGAGCTCCAGGAAAGATGCTCATAGAAAGAGCTAAAACTGAGAGGAGACTCAGAGCTTTTTTTGTATTCATAGAACAAAAAAATAAAAAAATAAAATGATTTTCTTGTGGTCATGTATGTTTTGATTCGCAAAATATACATGACTTATTGTAGACTATAATTCACTGAATGCAAGGAAAAATAAGTATATTCCTCGACAGTTATAAAAAATCCCCATAAAACTATGGGGACCCCCTGGAAAGAAAAAATGAATTATTGCATATTTTTTGCGTATTCAAGCTGGTTGTCGATTCCATTTGTCTTTTGTGCTTCATCCACTTTTACTTCGATGTCAGGTTTTATTCCTGTACCGTCGATTCAGATTTGATTTTTTCCGGTAAACCATTTTGCGATTGTATATTTGAGGGTAGATCCGTCGGTATAATCTTCGATGCTTTGGACTGATCATTTTCCATAGGATTTTGTACCGATAATGGTAGTGGAAGGAAGGTAGTCTTTAATGGTTCCTGCCATAATCTCTGATGCTGAAGCGCTTCATTCGTTCTGAAGAATGATAATCCGAGCTCTATCGAAAGCGTAGAGATTCTCTCAAATGGAATTGATATCAGTTGCGTAATTCCTGAGTTTTATATGTACTACGCTTTGATCAGCTGGAACAAAGAGATTCAAGATATTCGTTACTTCATCGAGACTTCCTCCTGGGTTATTTCGAAGATCGATGATTACTTTTCTGACATAATTTTCCTTTGCCATTCGTTTCACTGCTTCATGAAAATCGCGTGAAGTTCCTGCACCGAAAGTGTTAATTTTGATATAGTAATCATTATTTTCCAGTTTCTTATCTTCGACATATTTGATGATGATCTTTGCTCGTGTAATTACGAGAATAACCTCGATTCCATTTCGATCAATTGTGAGTTTTACGGTGGAATTTGCAGGTCACTTAATAATAGACACAGCATCGCTCAGACTCATATCTTCAGTTACTATAGTATCATCGATTTTTTTGATGAGATCACCACTTTTAACACCGATTTTTTCTGCTGGCGATCCTGGAAGTGGAGAGATGACGCGGAGTTGTCCAGGCTTGAGCATATCGATATTAGCACCGATTCCTTCGAATTCTCATCCGAGTTCATCATGAAATGATTTTGCAGCTACGGGTGGGAAATAGACTGTATGTTTGTCTTTTGTAGCATCTGCCATTCCACTGATTGCCCCTTGAATTAGGACTTCATCTTTGAATTTTTCTCCATCGTAGTGTCAGTTCTTGATTCTTACGAAGGCATCGTCGAGAACTGGAAAATTTGAAACATTCGTAATGGTATATTTATCACCGTTAGCTTCTTCTTCCTGTCTTTGACTCTCCTCATTTATATTATTCAGTACTTCAAGAATCGTACGAAGTTTGAGTGGAGATCCTTGAGTATAGGCGATCTCAGTACCAAAATTTGATCGAATCATTTTTGCAAAACTATCTTCGGATGCAGTACGATCAAGATCGAGATTGGTAGCTCGATTATTTACGAGATCAAGATATACTCCCTTTTGAAGAGCTTTATAGAGCTCTGATCATGGGGTAATATTCTGGAATTCAAGCTTAATGTATTTATAGCTTTCGGGAATCCCTTCTCATACGATAGAAAAATAGACGTAAAAAAGCTGACGGAGTGTCACGGATTGTTCGAGTTTTTCTTTGTTGTATTTCGATATATCAAGCAGCTCGCTCTGTTCGCTGAGTTTTGTTGTTGCAGCAAAAACATTGAGTGAAAAAGAACTCGAAAATAACAATACGAGAATAAGAAAAAGATGGGTGATTTTTTTGAACATAAGAAAAAATAGATGAGAAATTAGAATGTGATTATTCCGCTTGAGTTGTCGGTGTATTTTTTGCTTGAGGTTTTAAGAAATCATCAATTGCTCCTGTAGGGTAGGCAATACTGAGAAACATTATGACGAGAGCGATAAGTACGATAGCATTAGCAGTACCTCATACGTGATTTGCCCAAGCCCAGTGTCCAGTCCAATCCATAACTACTTTTCGGTATTTTATAAGTATTACAGAAAAGGTGATTCCGATAATGGAAATAAGAATTCTTCACAAGAGTGCCATAGATACAGACGAATAATAAAGAATACGGTGACAAAATTATATAGGTATTTTTTGCGAAGTAAATTTTACTTTCAAAAACTTATCCTTGACTTTTTATCAAAAACGATAATATGACCCTGCTTTTTTAAAAAGAAGCAAGTTAAAATTTTGTTCTATATTGGGGATTCGCCAAGCGGTAAGGCTGTGGACTCTGAATCCGCCATCGGGGGTTCGAATCCCTCATCCCCAACCAAAATATAGTTAAAAGTCGAAAGTTAAAAGTAAACGAAGAAAATAATTTCCCATCTCAAGTGAGGTGGGAAATTATTGTTTATACACAAGAAATTTGAAATATTCTATATTTTATTTAAGCTGCTCGATCGCTCTTGTAAGCTTTTTTTGTAGGAATCAGATTAGAGAGATTAAGAGTATTTTCGATTTTTTGATTATATCGAGTTCTCATTCGCGTAAAAAATTGTATACGATCTTCAAGGAGCTCAAGAATTTTTGATTCCATTGCAGTACTTTTTTGTTTTGGTGTATTTGCTTGACTACCAATAAAAACATGAAAAGCACTATAATCATGACAATTTGGATACTCTTTTGGTAAAGTCATTTCTTTTTGTAATTTCTCCCAACCACGAGAAAGTTCATTCATAAATAACCACTTAGGAAAGCAAAGCTTTCCTAAGTGATCTCTTTTTTGTTGTATTAATCGTTCATTTTCTCAGCTAGAATTGAATGTAACAATACTTCAATCAAGTGTATCTTGTGTTTTGAGAGAGTTCATATTTTTTCTTATTTATTACAGAAGGTACTTTATCACACTTTTATATATTTTACAAGAATTGATAGCCAAGTATATATTTTTTTTATTTAATGCAAGTCATTGTTGCTTTCTAGGGTGAGTCAGATATAATAACTCTTGTAACTAACTAAAAACAATGCAAGCAATTATTGTAGATGTCGCTCCGAACAATCTTTCTCGTGAGGATCTTGATATCCGTCTCGATGAAGTTGAGAATCTTGTAAATACCTACGGATCTCTTGTCGTGGTGCGAAAAGTGCAGAAGCGCGAGACTCCAGATTATGCGACATATGTCGGACAAGGAAAACTCGAAGAGATTCTCACGCTCGGAGAAGAGATGTGAGTCGATCTTGTCGTTATCGGAAATATTCTAAAACCAGCTCAGATTTATCATATCAATGAATACTTCAGGGAAAATAAATCGAAGATTCAAGCGTGGGATCGAGTCGATCTTATTTTGAAGATTTTTCAGCTTCATGCACGCTCTCCGGAAGCAAGACTCCAGGTCGAGCTCGCAAGTATCAAACATATGTGACCGCGAATCTATGGTATGGGAATGGAACTCTCGAATCAGTGATGAGGAAGTAGTGGTGGCTGATCTGGAATGCGATGACAGTGAGAGACGAACACTGAGATTATGAAACGACATCTTCGTCATCAAGAATTAAAAATCGTTGAACAACTCGAAAAATACGAAAAAACCCGTGCACAACATCGACAGTCACGAACCCGAAAAGGATTTAAAACGATCGGAATCGTCGGATACACGAACGCAGGAAAATCGAGTCTTATGAATGTTTTTACTCACAAGTGAGTACTCGCTGAAAATAAGCTTTTTGCGACCCTTGGGACGAGTGTCTGAAAAATGTATTATGAAAATCCAGAAGGAAAAGGAACGGAAGTCCTCGTAAACGATACGATCGGATTCATCAGAGATTTGCCACCGAATCTTATCAAAGCGTTTTCTTCGACACTCGAAGATTCTATCGAATCAGATATTCTCATTCATGTGATTGATGCTTCGGATCCGAGAGTAGCAGATAAGATAGAAGTAGTCGAGAAGATTCTCACACAGATTGGTGCGACGCAGAGACGAATCAATGTATTTAACAAGATCGATCTTGTCTCACCTGATAAAATCCTCGAACTTAAATACGCTTTTGCTCATCTTGACCCGATTTTTATCTCAGCACAAGAAAAAGGAGGAATTGAAGAATTAAAAGAGATAATTAAAACAACCTTGGAAATCTAGAAAATCATTGACAAATATATAGATAATCTATAATTCAGAATTATTAGCAGTAATTATAAAAAACATGCGATTTTACATTGTTACACCTGGGGAATTGGAGGCTAAAACAATACGAGAAGACGACGTATTGGCACTTTCAAAAAAAGGAAATAAACAAGCAGAGCTCATTGCATGAAAATTTACAGATATTGTTTTTAATAAAATATTTACTACTCACCTTGCTTGAGCACAAGAAACAGCTGCTGATATTGTTCTATGGAATGAACCAAGCGGTGACAAGAAACAGAGTATGTTCGAACCCTTTATTCAAGAGGATTGAGTGGATAGTCTTAGTATTCCTGAGCAAGCTCAGGCACTCTGGGGTTATATTAAAGATAATCTTTGAAAAACAACCGAAGATTCCAATTATGTAATAGTTGCAGATTCTGAAGTGAATCAAGCATTAGTCGCAATTATGCTTCGATATTGAGATAATATCGATCGAGTCATAAGACAAGATGATGCGGCTATCTCAGCTTATGATGTTCCGACTGTTTGACCGGTACAGATTATTATCGAGAATGATACGAGCCATCTTGAAGATATGTCAAAATAATTCTCAATCTTATAGCACATGCTTCTTTATATTACCCGCCACGGACAAACTATCGATAATGTCGCTCGTAGAATGCAAGGGCAACGCCATGGAAAGCTCACAGAACTTGGTATTACGCAGGCAAAAAAACTTGCGATTCGACTTCAGAATGAGTGATTCGACGCTGTTTATTGTAGTGATCGGGGACGGGCCGTGGAGACAGCGCTTACTCTCATTGAATTGAATCAGGAACTTCCGATCGTATATACTGCAGATTTACAAGAAAAAAATATCTGAAGTTATGCAGGACTGACAGTCGAGGAATGCGATGAGCATGATAAGGAGTTTTGACTCCATACGGACGGTGAGACGGATGAAGAGTTTCAAAAGCGTGCAGAAAATTTTGTAAAAATGATCGAAAAGAAACATAAAAATCATGAAAAAATATTGATTGTCGCTCATGCAGCTATAAATAGAAGAATAGTCGCTTTTCTTCTATGAGTGGATGTCTCAAGACTCAAACAAGTACCATGACAGCCAAATGCTGCACTCACTATACTCGAAAAAATCGACGATAATTGGAATATGGTCGTGGAAAACGAGGTTTGATATCTTGGAGATTTACTAGGGAATTATCCGACGAATCGAATAGTATAAAACTTTGATACAAAAAACGAGCAAATTACTGCTCGTTTTTTGATATTTCATTTTTATCCATCGCGACATTACTGAGTCTGTCCGCTTCCTTGTTTTTCTCCCGTCGGATATGTGTGTATGTGATATGTCCGGTCCAGTTCGCGAGAAGTTCGGAGATATCTTTATAGATTATTTTGAGTTCAGGGTTTTTGATCTTAAATTTCCCAGAAAGTTGGTGAATGACGAGTTCGCTATCCATGTGAAGATTGATCTCAGTAGCACCGAGCTCGATGGCTCGCTTGATCCCATGAAAAGCTCCGAGACATTCAGCTTGATTGTTTGTTGCTACTCAGAGTGATTTGTATCGTGCCTCGATTTTGTGTCCAGCCCCATCGGTGATAAAAACTCCAAGTCCAGCAGAACCGGGATTACCGCGCGCTCATCAGTCAGTGTAGACGATTAATTTCATGGAAAAAAGAAGATTAGAGTTTTAGAGACTGAGAGACTTTGTCATTCTGAGTGAAGCGAAGAATCCCTTGTAGATGAGTGTAGTAAGACACTTGAGTATAAGGGATCCTTCATTACATTCAGGATGACAAAAGAAAAAATTAATACAAACTTCGATGTTGAAGATATTCGGCTGGTGCGAAATTATCTGTGAGGATTGGTAAATAGGGCTGGATTGATTTTGTCCAAAGATTTGCGAGTTGCTTTTTTGCTTGTGGATTTTTGCTTTCAAGATTTGGTTGTTTGTCGTTTTTCAGAGCGACTATGACGAGATTTTGGAGCAAATTCCCGTCAGTATTTCAGTACACTTGGAATACGAGAACTTGAGGAAAAACTGAAGCATACGTCGAATACAGTGCTCGGAAAAAATCTCCATCTTTTCCTTCGATTGCCGATATAACATTTGTTACTACGACACCATTTGTGTTTAAGTGATCGAATTGTTTTTTAATGGTTTCTTGTGTGGTGAGATGATGTGGGATAGATGAAGTGGAATTAAATGCGTCAACGAGAATTGTGTCGTATTTTTCTTCAGATTCATTTAAAAAAATCCTGCCATCTTCATGGTGGATAGTAAGTCTTGGATCCAGTTTGAGATGAAAATATTTTTGTGCAAGTTTTGTCATTTCTGGATCGATTTCCACGACATCGATAGTCGAATTATTATAATTTTTGAGAAAATATTTTGGGTAAGAATAGACACAACCTCAGATGAGCAGAGTTTTTTTACTTTCCGGATTAAAATGCAGGGCAAGATCAAAGAATTTTGTGTATTCAAAGACGAGATCATCACTTTCTAAAAACATAGAAGATTGTGTTCCAAATGGATCAGTCGAAAGATTTAATACTTTTTTTCCTGTGTGATAGTCGGTTCCTGGAGCGATGTGAATGCGATTATATGTAGAATCGACATCGAGTATTCCGGCACGAACAAAATTATCGTTTTTACTATAAAGAAAAAGAGATCAAAACAAAAGAGCAAGCACAATAAACAGAATTCGTAAATTTCTATGTTCCGAAGAATAGAGAAAAAGAGAAAGAACAAAAAGAAGAACGGAAAGCCCTATTACAGTCTCGGTCGATCCGAAAAATGGAATAATGAAATATCCAGCAGCAAACGTCCCAATAATACTTCCGATGGTCGAAAGAGCCATAAGGTTTCCCGCGGTTTTCCCTGTTTCATCGAGCGTGTTTAATTGAAGTTTGATAGCATAAGGTGAAATCATTCCAAAAAAGAGGCTTGATGGAGAAAAAATAATGAGCGACAAAAGAAGGGAAGTAAATTCGGGACTCAGCTTGAATTCGTGAATAGTATTATAAATAATGTCGATTCCCAGGACTGAAAACAAGACAAACATTCCTGATAGAAAAACGATAAAAGCAAGTGTTTTCATATCGCTTTTTTTATCGGCGAGCTTCCCTCAGAGAATATAACCGACACTGAGGCTTGCAAGAATCGCCCCGATAAGACTCGTCCATACGAAGATAGAATTTCATAAAAAAGGAGCAAGAAGCCTTGATCCTACGAGTTCATAAATCATCGTACTGCTACCACAGATGAAAACTGTGGCGAGCAGAACGGGATTTTTAATTTTTACAGTCATTTAGATGAGATTTACATATACCGCAGCTCCGTCGAGATCAAGTTCCTTCACTTTATAACGATCAGTTGGTTCAGCTGATTGTCCGAGAGAACTTAAGAAAACATCTTTTCCTTCTCCATAAGGAACGATAAGGAGCGGTTCGAGAACTTCGACGAGTTTTGTATTTACCTTATCTGCGAGCGTAATAAGAATACTTGCTTTTCAGAAGAAATTAATAAGTTCATCATGAATTTCTCATTCCGCGTGGGGAACGAAAGCGATAATTTTTCCTTCTACCTGAAGTGTAAAATAGAGTTTTTCGTTTTCTTCTTTTACTTGTATGAGAATTCCAGATTTTTCGTATTCACCAGGAAAATCGATTACCATTCCGTCGACAGTTATTTGGTTATCATTGAGAGTAATTTCTTTTTTTTCTGAAGAAATAACTACATTTCCATTTTGATTTTTAAGAAAGTCCATAACTAAAGAGAGAATTAAGAATTAAGAATTTAGAATTAAGAGAGTATGTATGTCATTCTGGAATGACAGATTTTTACATATACTGAATATTTTTCTTGATAAATCCGTAAATATCTCCAGGCTTAATATCCATACCTTTCAGTTCTTCGAGAGGGAACCAATGGAATCCACCAGTGAATCGTTCTTCGGTTCTAGGCTGAGGATCTTCACTTCCTTTGTAATGAACCAAAAAAAGATACAAATCTTTATTAACAATAGGTTTTCATTCTTTGTGGGCGGCGAGAAACGTGTAATTTATTTTTGTCATAAACTTGATAATGTCGAGGTCTTTTTGGTCAAAGCCAGTTTCTTCACTCATCTCTCGAAGAGCAGTTTCCTTGGCCGTTTCATCATCTTGGAATTTTCATTTTGGGATGACATAGACAGGAACTTCTTTGGAATTTTTCCATTCAAGAAGCAATACCTCTATCTTACCTTCACGTTTTCGATAGATTATTCCGCCAGCGCTTTTTTCAAATATTCGCGGCATGGATAGAATTATAAATAATAGAAAAATTGCAAGTTTCAAGTTGCATGTTTTAGAGAAGAAATGACTCTTCTAAAAACTTTTAACTTGTAACTTTTAACTTGTAACTATGTCTTTTATACTCGAAAATCTGAAAAATACAAAATTTAGTTGATTTTTCTCATAGTTTCGGTACATTATCGGGGATATATTTACTTTATGTAAAACCATAGCGCGATTATGCATTTTCTTCTCGATACAAAAGTGCTCAAAGAGGGCATCGAAGTGGTCAATCACGCGACTGCCACTGGGAATAATATTACACCAATTCTCGAAAATATCCTCATCAGCACTCAGTTTAAGCGTATCGTTCTCACGGCGAATAATCTTGAGATCGCGATAGAATATGTGATGAATGAATCTCTCGATATCAAGTCCGAGGGGAATTTTACGGTTTCTAGTAAATTCCTTTCTTCTTATATTGGATTGCTTCCTGATGATCGAGTGGAGATCGAGATGCTTCCGAATACGAGTCTCGCTTTCAAAACTCCGACTTCCGATACGAAAATCAAAGGAATCGAAGCTTCGAAATTTCCTTTGATTCCAGTATTCAAAGAAGAATATTCATTCACATTGAACTCTGACGATCTTAAAAAAGCAATTGAAAAAACATTATTTTCGACAGCGGAAGGAAACATCCGACCGACACTCGCTTGAGTTTTTCTCTCACTTTCTGAGAATCAGATTATTTTTGCTTCGACTGATAGTTTCCGACTTTCTGAATACAAAATGAAGCATACGTTTAATATTCCAAAACCACTTTCGATCATTATTCCTTCGAAGACGGCACTTGAGCTCTCTCGAATTCTCCCGGAAAATACTCCAGTCGAATTGTTCTTAAATGAAAACCAGCTTCTCGTAGTTTTTGGAAATATCAAACTGTTTTCACGACTATTGAATGGACATTTTCCAGACTATCGAGCGTTTTTCCCGAAAGGTTATGCAACGAAAGGGGTGATCATGCGATCGGATCTTATTATGGCTCTCAAAAGAATCAATCTCATTTCCCGAGAAAATAATTATAATACACGACTCTGATTTAGTGCCGATAATGGACTCGAGCTTTCTACCGGAGATACTGAGATCGGAGCTGGACGTGTTGTCGTTCCTGCATCTATCGAAGGAGAAAATGCAATGATCGGTTTGAATTCGACTTACTTACTTGAAGCGCTCGGAGTTATCAAAGAAGATTACGTAAGTATTGACTTCGAGACACCACTCTCGCCAGTGATGGTACGAGGAATCGCGAAAGATGAAAGTAAAGCAGAATATAAGCATATTATTATGCCACTTAAAATATAGCTTTTAGATTGTTGGCCTTTAGGCTTTTGGAAAAATCGTTATTCCAGTGTAGACTGGAATCTTCGTTTGTGTATTATAAAATACTAACAAGCAAATAATGTCCACCAGCGAATGGAAAAAAATCAAAGAGGAGCCAGCAAAATATGGATATCGTAATTTTTTACGAAAGACTTATGTATTGCCGACGGGCGTAGAATGAATATATGATATTTCAAATAGTAATGGTGCAGCGTGTTGCCTTGCGCTCACAGAAGATAATCAAGTGATTCTCTGTAGACAATTTCGACCGGGACCAGAAAAAATGTTACTTGAGATGCCGGGTGGATGAATCGAAAAATGAGATTCCCCCGAAAAAACAATCGCAAAAGAACTATTGGAAGAAACGGGTTATAAGTGAGATATTGAATTTGTCTGAACCACGCTTGATGATGCTTATTCTAATATGATTCGATATAATTTTGTCATAAGAAATTGTCGAAAAATTCAAGAACCGGAGTACGAAGAATATGAGCACGGAGAAGTAATTTTTATGTCACTTACGGATTTTAGGAAACATTTGCGTTCTTGAGAATTGACAGATGTGGAAACCGGATATCTTTGTTTAGATCATCTTAATTTATTATAAGTTCTATGCTTCAAACACTCAAACAACTCGAAACTGACACACTTGCTCAGATCACAAAACTTACGACTGAGGACGAGCTTATTGTCTATCGTAATGCTGTCACTGGAAAAAACGGTACACTTACTGAGATTCTCAAATGAATCAAAGATCTTTCGATTGAGGAAAAACAGACGATTGGAAAGTTTTCGAATGATCTTAAAAATACCATTCTCGCAGCTTTTGACGCTCAGATCGAAGTGGTTCGAAAAGCGGCGATTGCAGAAAAACTTGCGACAGAATTTGTCGATATGACGGTACCTGTGACTAAAGAAGTGACGACACATATGCACCCAGAGACTCGGATTCTCCGAAAAGTCTACGATACTTTTGCACGAATGGGATTCGAGATTATCGAATCAAACGAGATCGCGACTGAATATGCAAATTTTGACGCGGTAAATATTCCTGCGACACACCCAGCTCGCGACATGCAAGACACTTTTTGGTTAGAAGGTATGAAACACGTTCTTGCGACTCATACTTCGAGTATGCAAAATGAAATCCTCAAAACTCATCCACTTCCGATTCGGGCGATCGTTCCAGGACGAGTGGCTCGTAATGAGGCAATCGATGCGACTCATGAAAATACATTTTATCAGGTCGAATGAGTGGTGGTCGATCGATGAATCAGTATGGCAAATCTTAAATATACGCTTCGAACTATGCTTTCTGATATTTTTGAGCGTGAAGTTTCCGTCCGTCTTCGTCCAGGATATTTTCCATTCGTCGAGCCAGGAGTCGAGGTTGATTTTTCTTGTACTTTCTGTGGAGGAACTGGAAAAGATTGTAAAGTTTGTCGTGGAAGCGGTTGGATCGAATTTATGGGTGCTGGTCTCATTCATCCGAATGTCTTGAAAGAATGAGGAATCGACCCTGAAGAATATCAAGGGTTCGCCTTCGGATTCTGACTCACTCGACTCGCGATGATGAAATATGCGATTCCAGATATTCGCTACTTCAATTCACCAAACATTAATTTCTTAAAGCAATTTTAACGACCGTACGTTGACCCCTAAAGTCAGCGTACTTTTTTATGTAGAATTGTCATTCTGAGCAAAGCGAAGAATCTCTTATAGATGACTTATGTACAAGGGATCCTTCGTTTCACTCAGGATGACATAGATTTTCTCCATTTTACCATTTTAACACTTTTACACTTATGAAAGTAATCTTCGTCACAGGTTGAGTTCTCTCCGGCATCGGTAAGTGAATCACAGCAGCTTCGGTGGGTGCAATTTTGAAAGCTTCTGGACTCAAAGTTTTTATGCAGAAATTTGATGGATATCTGAACGTTGATCCAGGAACCATGTCGCCATTCCAACACGGAGAAGTTTTTGTGACGGATGATGGAGCGGAGACAGATCTTGATCTTGGTCATTATGAACGTTTTACTGACGAAAATCTCACTATTCTTTCATCGTTCACTTCTGGAAAACTTTATGAAGAAATTATTACGAAAGAACGAGCAGGGGATTATCTTGGAAAAACGGTTCAGATTGTTCCGCATTTGACGGATCTCGTGAAAAGCAAAATATATCAAGGTTTTGAATCAAGTGGAGCAGATGTAAGTATTGTCGAGATTGGTGGAACGGTTGGCGATATGGAGAACGAATATTTGCTCGAAGCGGCTCGTCAGCTTCGTATCGAGATTGGTCGTGAAAATGTCTTATTTATGCACGTAACACTTTTACCATATCTCTGAGCTTCGAAAGAACTCAAAACCAAGCCGACTCAGCACGCGGTTCGTACGCTTATGTCTTACGGAATCGATCCGGATTTCCTCTTTGTCCGAAGTGATTATCCAGTAAACGAAGAGATTCTCAGCAAGATTTCTCTGATGTGTGGAATTCCACAAAATTATGTTGTTCCAGCTCCGACGATCAAAAGTATCTATGAAGTACCGGTAAATTATGAAAAATATTGAGTCGGAGAATTGGTAATAAAAAAACTCAATCTTCCAGCAAAAACAATCGATATGTCTCAATGGAATGAGCTTCTTACGAATATAAGAGCATCAAAAGAGATAGTAAAAATCGGAATGATCGGAAAATATAATGATCTGGAAGATGCTTATCTTTCTCTGAATGAATGACTTCGAACGGCTGGATTTTTTCATAATAAAAAAGTGGAACTTTGTTTTATAGACGCCACTGATATAGAAAAACGGTGAGTTGGACTTTTGGATGGAATCGATGGAATTTGTGTTCCTGGCGGCTTCTGAGATCGAGGAATCGAAGGAATGACTCTCGCATGTCAGTATGCTCGAGAGCATAAAATTCCATATCTTGGGATTTGTCTTGGTTCTCAAATTATGGCGATCGATTTTGCGAGAAATGTGCTCTGATATTCTGATGCTCACGGCGAGGAGTTTGCTCCGAAAAGCCGACACAAAGTAGTTCATATTATGGAATCTCAGAAGGGAATCGACAAAAAATGAGGAACGATGCGACTTGGAAGTTATCCATGTATTTTACGAGAAAACACTCTCGCTTATAAGATTTATGGTGAACAAAAAATCGATGAACGACACCGTCACCGATTTGAGTTTAATAATGAATATCGTGCAGATATGGAGGAAAAAGGTTTTATTGTTTCAGGAACGAGTCCAGATGGATTATTAGTAGAGCTCGTCGAGGTTCAGGGGCATCCATTTATGATCGGTACTCAGGCGCATCCAGAATTCCGATCTCGACCACTTCGACCACATCCTTTATTTATTGCTTTTATTAAAGCAAGTATTCATTAGTTCCACTTTTTTCCTCAGGCACTTACGAATGTTGGAACTTTAACTGGTTTTTTTGAAGTAGTTTGGGGATTTTGAATTTCTTTAATTTGAGCCAAGAATCCCTTTCGTTCACTTTCTAGATTAGGATGATGAGGGTAATGTACTGCTGAAAGTTGTTCTTTGATAATATTAAAATACAGATCTCGGACGGGTATGCTTACGATTTTTTCTTTAAATAAACGAGAGATTCCAGGAATAGTAAGCCTACTGAGTATTAAGGGTTCATCGATTGGCAATAATGCTCCATCGAAAATTTCTTTTGCAGTCTCAGGATAGAATTCGAGGGTAGCAAGAAAAATTTCCATTATACTCGTTTGACCTGTGGAGACAGATCCGATCCTGCGGAGCAGTTCCAAAGCGTAATCCTTATAATCCTTAAGAAGAAGACGGTATAGTTCTATGCCCTCTTTTTCGTTCACTGGAATTAGTTGCATTTGGGAAGGAGCATAGAATCATGCTTGAACATTGTTAAGTACCCATTGTCCTAACGATAGTCATTTCTTTTTTGCTTGTTGTATCATCATTCCGCCATCGCATATATACAACTCGTTCCCTTCTTCAGGGGCAGCGAAATGAATAGGACCATCCATTTTTACAAGAATTTTTTGTATTCTATCGGGTATCCTTATTGTTCCAATTTGTTCTCATTCTCCATCCACTTGTGGAATCTCGATAGGGGAAGTTGAATTGGCTTCTCTCATAATTTTTTTTTAGAAAATAATAGTAATGTATTATAATAATGTTTTTATAGTAGTCAGCTACAAGATTAATGCCAACTTTTCCTCTCTTTAAGGAGAGAAATTCAGACAGTTTTGACTATTGGAGTTCATCATCTTTTTCATTCATTGGATACTGAGTCTATAAGATCTTTTCCTGCTTTTTGAAAATAATCTAATAAAAAATTATCTTTTCATATTTTTGCATAATCAGCTCACTTATTGAGTACATCCTTTCGTATTGATAACGAGGTGCCTGTATTTAGTTTCCCATATATAAATGCAAGCCGCTCGGCTATTTGCTTTGCAACTATTGTTTTTAATTGTTTAAGGTTAAAGCCTTGTTTTATTCGAGAATTCACCGTGTTATATATATACTGAAGTTGAGAATTTTCCAGTTCATGTCAATGTCGTTTCAGGATCTCTTCCACGATATGCATAGAATCGGTATCGAGAGTCATGCAGAGTTCGTTTATTCAGAGATAATCTACTCACCATGACATATTATAGAGTGTTTCGAGCTTGATTTTTTTTGCATTCACGAGATATATTATGATGTTTCCAAGAGAAATTTCTTGGTTATTTTTAACGAGAGCTCGAATTTGGTCTGAAGGGTTTGAATATATTATTAGACTACTTGTATGATCGAATCAATGTGGTGATTTGAGTGAATCAGATACATGCTCGAATCAAAATGACCAATATGCCCGGATTCTACCAAGAGCAGCATTAATATCAGAATCGTGAGGATAATATCCGTATTTTGGTAGTAAATAGTGAATATTTCATTTTCCGAGAGAAGCTGTATCGGTTTCTCATAATTCATCTGATTCAGATCTACCATAGGCAATATCGATAGAGTCAGAAGTAAGTCAGTTATTGACTATTGATCACCCAGAATAATTCACTTCTAGATTACAAAGAGCATTTTTTACTCTATTATTTGTGGATTCTCGAGTTATTTTCCAGACTCATCTATTTTCCGGAATTCAATTTGAACCTAATTTTATCTGATCACAGTTGTTAGATATGACTTTGGGTTTGTGTTTCATGAGTATTTTTCAGCATATATAAAAATATAATGTAATAATAATCAAAGTATTGTCAAATTCTCATTTTCATTTGCATTTACTAAAATATTTATATAATACTCCAGCAATTTGGGACCTAGGACGTTTGTTTTAGGGCTTGCACCACATTACTTCATTATTTTTCTTTTTATGAAACGACACGGTAAAAAATACAGAGAGGCAATCAAGCTCGTAGAGCAAGATCGAGCCTATTCTATCGAAGAAGCTACTGAGCTTCTCGAACGAACCAATACAGTTAAATTTGATCCGACTGTAGAACTTCACTTCAATCTTAATATCGATCCAAAATACTCTGATCAGCTTGTTCGATCGACTGTTACTCTTCCACACGGTTCAGGTAAAACTGTACGTGTAGCTGCATTTACGGATGCTGGTGATGAGAAAGCTCTTCTTGCTGCTGGTGCGACTGTTGCTGGTGGTGACGATCTTCTCGAAGAAGTAGCAAAAGGAAATGTAAATTTCGATGTAGCGATTGCTACGACTGCTATGATGCGAAAAATGGGTAAGGTTGCTAAGGTTCTCGGACCTAAAGGTCTTATGCCAAATCCTAAAGCTGGAACGGTTGGTGACAATCTTCTTTCTATCATTGCTGAGCTTGCTGCTGGTAAATTCGAATTCAAAAACGACAAACAAGGAAATGTTCATACAATCGCTGGAAAACTTTCTTTCGGTGCTGACAAACTCAAAGACAACATCAACCACTTCCTCGCTGCTATGAAAGATGTTCGACCTACTGGTCTTAAGGGTGGTGTAAAATTTGTCGAGTCAGTATTTGTGTGTAATGCTATGGGGCCTGGTATCAAGCTTGATGTAAAATAAATCTACTCTGTCATATTATAAAAAGTCTTCATAATCTTATGGAGACTTTTTTTATGATAAAAATTTTTATTTTGACAATAGATGATCTGTTGGCCAATAGAAAAATCATTATATAGTGATAAAGAAATAAATAATAGAAACTAGGTGGGTTAAGTTTCTTTCAATACCACTATCAGTATTTACTACTGCAGGACATTAACTTTTGACAAAAAAATATTATGTGATTCAATTACAAGCAATAATTACCCTCTATCTATTGGCATATGCGCAGATCAATTATTGTCGTATTAGGAATTCTAGTTTTTTCTAGCTCAGTTTTTGCGGCCATGAAAGATTTTTCTTCTTTCTCCGCAAATGAGTGAGAACAGGTGAGTAATCATACAGAATCCAATTTGCCAAATATTTCTGGTATCTTGAATCTTAATGCTCAATATATTGTATTTAAAGAAGATTTAAATTATTCAACTCCCTCTGAGGCTCTAAAAAATGGTGGAAATATTGTTGTTAATCTTGATTCTAAATTATGGGGAACGTTCACTAATTCAGTGAATTTGATAAGCGGGGGTAATAATTCATTAAAGTGTTGAAATAATCCTAAGACGAATATTGTCCTTGATTTCCAGGTTTGATCAAAGGTGACAAGTCAGTATTGGTGAGAGTATGATGTAACTGGATATTATTGCCCATTTTCCTGAATAGATTTGATAGATTCGACCAAATCAACAGGTGGTACATTACATATAAATTTTTCTTCCGTTAATCTTGGTAATATCTCTTCCGAGAATATTGCGATTACTACAGGAGTGAAGCCAACGGCACAAAAATCCCTTACCTATGATGGTGTTGGTATGTATACAAAAAACACAGGAAAAGAAGATAATTTTTCAGCAAATGTGCGATATCTCAAGACAACTATAACTAAGTTTGATACTAAGACGAGTATTAATAAAAATATTGAACGATTGACACGATGAAAAACTCCAGATGGTGAAAGTATTATTATTTTTGATAAGGATATCAAATATTATACTAAGGATGTAAGCATCTGAAATAATCTCATGAATGATCTTGTTGAGATATCTGGGAAAAAGACACTCATTATTGTGTGAGGTGATCTTACTATAAAGGGTGATATGAAATACCAAAATAATACCACTGATCTATTGGTTGTGGTAGTAAAGAAAGATAAAGATGGAAACTGATGAAATATCTATATTGATGGAAATATTACCAATATAGTAGGAACCTTGATAGCCGATAAAAAGATTACACATCTTTCATGAACTACAAAAAATAAACAATTATATCTGTATGGTTCTGTATTTAGCGATAGTTCGATCGAAGAGCTTGCAAAATTGCGTGAATTTACCGTTATGCCAAGTAAGTATCTAGAGTCTGGTGATTGTCAGAGTCTTGCTGACTCATTAATTCCGACCGTAGGAAACAGTACAGAATGACTCAAAAATGCTCGTGCTGGTAAAAGAAATTGCACCACTGTTGATAGTGTTCAGAATGGACTACAGTGAACTATGAAAGATAACTCTTTTGTCATAGAATATAACCCGACCATGAAAACCTCAGATATGAGCATTCTTCGGGCTGCACAATAAATACTTCTATTTACTATCTTTTTGTATATGAGACATCCTACTAAATCTCAGTTTGCACTTTCTTTTATAGTTCTTGTATCTCTCTCTTTCGTTTGAGTTATATTTGCAGCCTCGTCCCTCGGTAATTTTGGGAAACTTTTTGTAAATGAAGGATGAGCATATAAATTTATTGGTGATAAAATCGTAAATGATACTATCACTAAGGATCATTTAAAGATATGAACTATCCAGAGAAATAATATTGAAAATACTACTATCACCCCAGGTGATGTTGACAAGACACAGATTCAGATACGTACCGGATGATTGAAGTGTAAAAACAGTGATGAGGCCATTCAGTCAGTTAACGAAGATGGAAGTGTAAATTGTATACAAATAAAGATTTAATTATAGCATTTATTTTTAATTATTTTTTCTTATGAAAGTATCTTATAAATTCCTCCCGATTCTCGGACTTACACTCTTAATTGTTTCTTGTTCTAGTAGCAATATATCAGTTACGAAGGATATTCCAAGCAATAAAACAGTAGTTGTTACTCCAGAGATGAAAGATCTCTCCAATAAAATGATACAAGCTTCAAAAGATCTTGCCACTACCCAGGTCATCGGAAATACCACTTTTAAATCTTATGATAGGCTCATTATAAAATACGGTATCAGTGCTAAGAATCTTTCTCAGTCAAAGGAATTTCGAGGAAAAGAATGATTTGTTGTTCTCACTAGCCTCAAACAAGATACCGAATATGCTTACGAGATTTATAGTGGTACAAATAAGATTAGCACCGGTACTATAAAAACTCAGAAAAAATAATTTTTTCATTATAAGGAAGTGTAATGAAATAATCAAGAAGAGTAATATCTATCGTAGATTGTTCCATGTTTCGCAATAATAAATAAAAATGTTTTTACTCTCTATTCCCAACTGCTTATGCGACGATTACTCACGAACACTGTCTTGATGGCTGTATTTACAGCTATTCTGCTATCCAGTTTTGGTAATTTGGTTTTTGCAGAGGCTTGAGCAGGGAGGATATGAGATCTTTTTTTGAATTGAAAACTTCTCGGAAATAATATTCAATCCAACTCGATAACTTCTGTTAAGTTACAGGATAATAGTGTGAACACTTCTAAGATTGCCTCACAGGCAGTAAATTCCTTGAAGGTTACTCCACAGATTCAATTAACTATTAACGGTACTTGTTTATATGGAATTAATGCAATAGCGGTGGATGGTACAGTAATATGTACTGTACCAAGTGTATCATCATTACCTCCATGTGTTGACACTTGTGCAAGTCTTTGATATATAACTGGAACTCATACTATTTGCTGAGTTTCCGTGAACTGCTGATGATCTTTAGCTTGTACTCCAGGTAGCACAAAAGAGATCGGAGTGGCATCATGTAGTCCCCCAAGTTGCGCGACACTATATACTTGTTTAATTGATGGAAGTGGATGGGATTCTGGTAAGGATATATGTGGGGTTTGTCCTCCACCTCCTGGATGTTCAAGTGGGCAATTAAAAGATAATGAATGAACCTGTTGTGCTATAAAATCTATCGGTTGTGATGGTTTTTGTAACTCTGGTAAAACAAATGATTGTGCGGGAATTTGTGGATGATCCGCAACTGATTATAATGGAATAACTGCAGGATGTGGAACACCTCCTCCATCTTGTACTGCTCCGAAAGAATTATGCAAATGAACATGTTATGATACAACATGTTCGGATTGACTTAAGTGGGATACATGATTCTGTTCATGTGAGCCAATTATATGTACAGATGTAGCATGTAATCCTGGAGAAACTAAAAATCCCATCACTTGTGCATGTGAGAGTTCTTGTACTGCTTGATCACTTTGATATACTGACGTATCTTCTTGTACTGCCACAGTAGATGAATGTTCTACGAGCGGACAGAAAAATATTGTAGATAATTGTACCAACACACAAACAAATACATCCTGCGTGTATGCTCCAACACAAACAACAGATTGTAGTGGAGTCTGTGGATGATCTGTAACTGATTATAATGGAATAACTGCAGGATGTGGTACACCTCCTCCATGAGCTTGTTCTGGTTCTACTCCATGTGGAACACCAGGAAGTTGTTATGCAACATCTGGTTGTGATAATATATGTAACTCAACAAAAGTAGATAATGGTTGTGGCTGTGGCGTTGTTTGTGGTAATTGGGTACTCGAGTCGAGTGACTATAGTTGATGTCAGACATATGACGACTGACAATATCACAATTATGATAATGGTATGTGATGTGAGAATATTGGTGGTGGAATATGTAGCCCAATCTGAACACAAAGAACTACTTGTGCAGATTGTAGTGGAGATTCTGATTACATGAATTATGTCTGTAAATAAGGAAATTGCAAGGTATATACAGGGTATGTAATGAATGGTTTTTATTGATAATATCCTGTTTTTCCACTATAAACAACAAGTGATTCACAGAAAACCAATTATCGCTCAATAAACAAGTAAGCTCTCGAATCAAAAAGAATGAGAATCTATTATTACTAATTATTCACTCATGTTCTCACTATCGAAAAGACACACCGCTTTCATTTTACTCTGATCTTTCCTGTTTATGTGAAATGTTTTTGCGGACAACTGAGCCCTGTGAGAACTTATTAAAAATGGAAATATCGATGGGAGCAATATAGCTCCTAATAGTATATCAAATATACAGCTCAAAGATGGTAGTGTTACTTCTGTTAAAATTTTGGATGGAAGTATAGGAAGTGCCCAAGCGGATGATTCCATTCAGAGACGTATAATTACATCTTGCTCTGGGGATCAAGTTTTAACGTTCAACAATGGTGACCCCACATGTATATTGCCGTCTTGTTTTGATCCAAAACCTTACGGTACCTACCCAAGCTGTACAAAATGTGCCATAAATGCTGGAACTGTGGTCTCTGGTCCGACACTTAATTCTACCAGTTGTCAGTATTTTAATACCGTTTATGCCTGTAACGGGACAGATACTACTACAGTGTCTACTGGTACGAGCGAAACACGAGACTGTGCAGGTGTTTGTGGGTGATCCACAACTGATTATAATGGTGCGACTGTAGGATGTGGAACGCCGCCACCTACCACTTGTACTCCAGGTAGCACAAAAGAGATCGGAGTGGCATCATGTAGTCCCCCAAGTTGCGCGACACTATATACTTGTTTAATTGATGGAAGTGGATGGGATTCTGGTAAGGATATATGTGGGGTTTGTCCTCCACCTCCTGGATGTTCAAGTGGGCAATTAAAAGATAATGAATGAACCTGTTGTGCTATAAAATCTATCGGTTGTGATGGTTTTTGTAACTCTGGTAAAACAAATGATTGTGCGGGAATTTGTGGATGATCCGCAACTGATTATAATGGAATAACTGCAGGATGTGGAACACCTCCTCCATCTTGTACTGCAGGATCACTTTGATATACTGATGTATCTTCTTGTGCTGCCACGGTAGATGAGTGTTCTACGAGTTGACAAAAAAATGTCTTAGATAATTGTACTAATGTTCAGACAAATGTTGCATGTATATATACACCAACGAAAAGTAAGGATGTATGTGGGGTTTGTGGATGAGATGGATCTTTATGTGCAGCAAAATGTGGTTGGGGAGTAGTACCAGCATGTGCATCTACATGTGTAGGTGGTAGTAGTACAGGAATGGAAGAACCAATAGAGTGTATAGATCTTGAAACTCGTCAGCCATGTAGTGGTGGTAGTTGTTCGGGACCATCTCCATCGTATTGTGATTTGTGTGGTGGTGGTACATCTAAACCAACTTGGCAACCAACCGGTAATACGAGAGATTTTCCAATTCCAGCATATTATAAATGTGAACCTAATTATGAGTGTGGTACGACCAAATGATGTTCTCTAGCGACCATAGGTGTTACGAGATACTGTGTCAATAGTTGTTGGATTCAGTCATGAAGTGATTCAAGTACGACGGAATATGAATACGCATGTCTACAATAATTTTTTTGAATGAAGTGATTCTTTTTAAAAAAACGCTGAAATAACATGTTTCAGCGTTTTTTTAAAAAGAAAACAATAACTATTCGGTACAACAGTAATCTTTTTTCATTCTATAGTCTAGAAATATATCCACTGTATTAGTCCAAAATATATCAAAAGTATTTTAATTTCTCCCTTTGAATGCATTAATCAGTGTAATCTCGTCGGCGTATTCGATGTATCCGGAATTCGGTAATCACTTCGAAAGTCGTGTAATCCGAAGGCCTTCTACTTCTCGTGGAAGGTTTTCTTTTATATACATAGTAGTTGCTTCGCCTTCAATATTTGGATTACAAGCAATTATTAGTTCTTTAGTTGATCCTGAGCGTAGTCTTTCAAAAAGTTGTTTGATTTTGAGATCTGATGGAAGTATGCCATTAATAGGAGAAATCGCACCTCAGAGAATATGATATTTTCCCTTATAAATTCCGAGTCGCTCGAGAGCGATCATATCAAGATAGTCTTCGATTACACAGATACTCGAAGAATCACGCATGGTATTTTCACATATTTCACAAACATCTCGTTTCATATCAGTAAGCGCTCCACAAACGTTGCATTCATGGATTTCTTTCTGGATTTTTTCAAGCTCAGATGAGAATTTATCAAGATAGCTCGGATGAGATTTGAGCAAGAAAAAGGCAAGTTTTGTCGCAGTTTTCTCTCAGATTCCTGGAAGAAAAGAGATAACTTCGATGAGACGACGGAGTGATTCGGGCATGGGATAGTTACAGGGTTACAAGGTTACAAAGTTACATGGCTGTCGATAGCAAGTAGTGAGTGGTAGTATTCGTCATTGCGAAGAGGCACGACGAAGCAATCTAGATGAGTTAAAGTCATGTTGTAGATTGCTTCGTGCCTCGCAATGACGAGATTGAAAGTTATTCGACGATTCCTCTTGCCATCCGTAGAAGATTCTCTTTTTCTTGTTTGCTTATATTTTCTGGTGCGTATTTGTAACGATTTGAGAGCATGATAAAAGTACGAATCGAGTCTTTTATCTCGACTCTTGAGATTTCCATCGCGGTTTTACGGGTTCATTTGACGATCACCCCGGTGAGTTCGAGATATTTTCGTACGATATAATCAAGCCTCTGCACAAATTTCGGATCATTCAAATCGAGTCAATTCAGTTTTTCTCGAGCAAAAACCAATGGATCAATAACAATTTTTGGTTGTTTTTTATGAGACATCGCAAGGAACTTCCAAGAATAAACCAAAAAAATAATTATCGGAATAATAAGAAATAATTGCCAATAAATCGGGAAGTAGTTCAGAGTGTCGCGGATATCGAAGGGCATAAATAGTGGATTAGGGGCATAGGAGCGTAGTGGAATAGTGGAATAGGGGAATAAGCATTTCTATGCTCCTACCTAGCCACCCCGCTATTCTATTTACTTTCTACTTTGGCGTTTTTTAAAGAAATCGTAGAGTTTTTTAAAAATATTTTCAGTATCGTCGAAGAAGAGATAGTCTCCACCAGATGATCGTATGGATTTTTCGAATTGTTTGATTTTATTTCTTCGAAGTTCTGTGTATTTTTGTTGCTTTTTTTCGTTTGGTGTGATGGTAATATTTTCTCAGTTTTGAATCATATGAGTGGTTACTTCTGTGGAGAGGGTGTTTTCGAATTTATCGAAAATATGAAACCAGACGAGATCATTTGCCTGAGCAAGAGCTCGAATCTGATGAAAACAGGATTCATCTAAAAATATATCAGTCAGAAAGAAAAGAAGTTTATTTCTTGTTTTTTGTTTATAAAGGGTTTTGATAGTATTACTGAGAGAAAAACTGTTATTTATGGTTTGTGAAGCCAATGTACTAGATTGCTTCGTACCTCGCAATGAGGATTCTTGGTGGGGATTTGAAAAACTTTCAATTTTTTGTAAGAGGAGAGAAAGTTGAATTTTTCCCTTTTTAATCGGAAGAAATTCAGAATTATTTTTTCATAAAAAATATGCTCAGAAAGCATCTCATCCAGTTCCAGCAGAAAAGGCGAGCGTCAGAAGAATCTCATTCAAAGTATCGATTTTCCTTTTTTTCTCTGAACCAAATTGCATATTTTGATTACTGTCTACGATAAAAATCGTCGAACATTCACGCTCTTCTTTATATTTTTTTACGAGAAGATTTCCAGTTTTTGCACTGGAGTTCCAGTCAATATTCCGAATATCATCACCAAGCGTATAATTACGTAAATCTTCGAACTCGATTCAGAGTCCACGAAAAGAGGTCTTGTAATTTCCTGCGATAAGACCGGACATTTTTTTGATCGTGGTGATGTCGAGTGTTTTTTGCATTATGGAACGATAATGTTATCGAGAATTTTTGAGATAATATCATCTGCTCTAATATTTTCCCCGATCGCCTCGAAGGTGAGGGAAATACGGTGTCTGAGTACGTCTGGAGCGAGTTCTTTTATGTCTTCGGGAATTACATACTCTCGTCATTGCAAAAACGCGTAGACGCGAGCAGAATCAAGAAGTGCGATAGAAGCTCGAGGAGAAGCCCCACAATTGATGTACGGTTTAATATTTTCGAGTTTATAATCCTCCGGTTGTCTTGTCGCAAAGACGATATCTCGAATATACGTATATATTTTCTCGTCGACAAATATTTTCTCTCGGATGAGATTTTGGATTTCTGTAACTTCTTGTGCAGAAAGTTGTTTTTCTATCGCTGAAAGAGTGTCTTTCGATTGTTGTTTCATGATCTGGATTTCTTCTTCTCGATCTGGATATTGTACGATGGTTTTTAATAAGAATCGGTCAAGCTGAGCTTCGGGAAGAGGATAGGTTCACTCTTGTTCGAGCGGATTCTGAGTCGCGATTACGAGAAAAGGAACGGGAAGCGAGAAGGTCTCATCAGCGATCGTGACTTGTCGTTCTTGCATGGCTTCGAGAAGAGCAGACTGAACCTTGGCTGGAGCACGATTAATCTCATCAGCTAACAAGAAATTTGTGAAAATCGGTCATTTTTTTACATAAAACTTTGACTCAGATTGATTATAAATCTGACCTCAGACAAGATCTGAAGGAAGGAGATCTGGAGTGAACTGAATACGAGAAAAATGAAGATCGAGGGCTGAAGCGAGTGTGTGAGCTGCAAGTGTCTTCGCAAGCCCCGGAACTCACTCGAGGATCATGTGTCCACGAGCAAAAAGTACGATCAAGAGCCGATCAACGAGCTTTGACTGTCCGATAATACGTTTTTGGATCTCATTTCGGATCGCTTGGATTTTTTCAGAAGATTTGAGAAACATAAGAAAAAAATTATTAAAATCAAAAAACAAGACTTACTGATATGTAAGCCTTGAGAGTATATAGGAATTGTTGGTTTTTTCAAGTAGGTTGTTATTTATTTTGTGTCGCGTGGGGTTGGTGTGTTTTCAATATGAAGAAGATGACCTATTTGATTTTTCAAATTTTCTGTTTGTTCTAATGCAAAATCAAGAAATCGAATAATTTTAGAATTTTCATGTTTATAGAAGCTGTATTCTTCATCGAGATAATTTCTAATACCCAGAAGAATCGAAAATTTTACAAAACCATCAAGTACCGGGTGACTATCGATAGCATGAAGTATAGTAGTAAAGTCTCGAGGAGACATATTAAGTGTATTATCTTCAACAAAATCCTTTTCTTTATTGATGAGATTTTCCTTTATGTATGCTAATAATTGTTTTGCATTTAGTTTATGAGCAATTGCTTCAAGTTCTCGAGTTTCTTTAATGAACGAAGAGAGTTCTTCTCTTGTTTTTGAGAGTTCTTTTTTAGGCAATGCAACTTGGGAATTCGATAATTCCCAACCTTTTTCCATAAAATGATCCAATACTTTTTGTTGAAGATAAGGAGTTCAAAATAAATCATGAAGAGTGGCTGTACAATTTGGATTGAGTTTTTTATATTCCTTGAAAGCTAATTGGATAGTAAGAAATAATTCTCTCTTGTCAGTACATTCCATTCCTGATATCATAGTAAGTCTTCGTAGAATTCAAAACTGATATATTCCTCGTAAAATAGATCCTTTTATACCACTTGTAGCATAATCGTTATAGATTTCATTTATCGAATCTTTTGAGCATGGTACAATGAGTCATTCGCTATTAAGCAAACAAGCCTCCTCGTGTGTATCTTCTGGAATTTTCATATAGGTTCACCTAGGTAATAAATTATTTATTTTATAACGATTTTCTCGTAAAAAGCAATATATTTTCTTTTATCTGAGAGATTTTTCTCTTTCCTTTGCAAACCATCGAAAAGCTATATAATATCGCCGATAATTCTTATATTAAAAAATTCATGCCAATTATTGCTTTAGATCTCGAAACAACTGGGCTTTCTTCTTTGGAAGATTCTATTATCGAAGTCGCACTTATAAAATTCGAATGAGACGTGATTCTTGAAGAATATTCGACATTGATTGATCCGGGTTTTCTTTTGCCTCAAGAAATTGCACACCTTACAGGAATTACTGATAGTGATCTCATGGGTATGCCGATGATTGCGGAAGTTCGTGACCGAATCGCGAATTTTATCTGAGATTTGCCGATTCTTGGTCATAATGTAGAATTTGATATTCAGTTTCTTCGTGCAGCAGGAATCACTCTTGAGAAAAACACTGCATACGATACTTTTAAGCTCGCTCAAATCACTCTCTGGCAGGAACGAAGCATGAATCTCGGACATCTTTGCGAGATGATCTGAAAGCCATTTACTGGTCAACATCGAGCGCTCGGAGATACAAAAGGGACGATTGATTTATTTCTTGCGATTCAAAAAAAGATTCAATTATTTTCTCTTGAAGAGCATCAGATTTTTTCGTATCTTCTGACACTTCCTTGATCAAATCCATTTCTAGATTTTGCTCGAGAAGTTCTTCTCTATACGCCCGAACTAGTCGATAGGGAGGGGATTAAAAGGTTGATTCTCGAGCGACATCCGGAATACAAAAAAACAGAGCGAATAAAGCTTGAAAATTTTTCTGTGACCGTTGACGATCTGCTTGGCTCAAAAAAACATGATGGACTCGAAGATCGACCAGAACAGCTTCGTATGGCACATGTGATCGACGAAGCATATGAAAAACAAGAACTCTATCTGATTGAAGCTCCGACGGGGATCGGAAAAACGTTTGCTTATCTGACTCCTTCGATTCTTCTCTCACTTCGGACTGGAAAACAGGTTTTTATCTCGACGAATACGAAAACACTTCAAGATCAAATTGTCTACAAAGACGTGCCAGCACTTCGGGACATGCTTACGAGAGCTGATGCTCGTGCCACCTTTTCAGTTACAAAAGTAAAATGACGTCGAAATTATCTCGGACTTCTGCCTTTCATTGATTTTCTTGAGACAGAACAATTCGAAGAATATGAGATTTTGTGTATCGGAAAAATTTTATATTGGCTTTTAGTAACTGAGACTGGCGAACTCGATGAACTGAATTTTTATAATAAAGAATTCACGCTCTTAAAAACGCTTTCAGCCGATGATCGTAGAGTACTCGAAAATTGGAATCCGTATCGGGAACGAGAATTTCTTTATCGCGCACGAACCAGTGCGAAAGATGCGAATATCGTCGTTATCAATCACGCGCTTTTGACACAAGATACCGATGAGACTTCCGTAAAAATTCTTCCAGAAGTCGAATATTTGGTCGTGGATGAGGCACATAATCTGGAAAATGTTTCGACGGAAAGTTTCAAACATTCTACCTCGCTTCAGATGATCGAGACGATTTTTCTTGCAATCGAACATTCGATGAAATATTATGCGAAAAAACACCCAGAAGAACCTTTTGTTTTAAATGAATTTTCAGAGTATCGCGAATCGATTTTCCTCTATTTTGGCATGCTTCTCGATATTTTACGCGAATATATCGTCAGACTCGAATGATCTGGAGAAAACCAACAACGAACAATGACCTCCGTGCTTTTGGAAGATTCTTTCTATTCTCAGGATTATGTTTCCTGATACGAAAAAATTCTTCAGGCACTGCTCTCCAAAACGCACACGCTTGTCTCACTTCTCTATAATGCTCCGGAAGAACTCTATCGAAAAATCGAAAAATTTATTTTAGAGCTCGACGAACATTCGAATGTGATGGGAAAAATGTTTTCCTCAAGCAGTGAAGGACTCATTAAGATTATTTCACGAAACGATCGTGGAGAGATTTTTGCACAATTCACTTTTCTTTCTATCGGAACGATTTTGGATTCTCGACTTTGGCAGAAAACAAAATCTACCATTCTTACCAGTGCGACATTACAGGTTAATAATTCTTTTGATTATATTAAAAAAACGCTTGGTGCGACAAAATTTCAAGCGCTTGAACTCGAATCAGATTTTGATTACACAAAACAAGCACTCATCTACTTACCATCAGATATCTGAGATATTCGTAATAATGAGACGAGAAAACAGGCAAACACCTTTATTCTTGATATGACAAAAATAATCTGAGGAAGAACGCTGTGTCTTTTTACTTCATTTGTCGCAATGAGAGAAACATCTTTTCAGATTGGATCAAGCTTGAAAGAGATCGGAATTTCTCTTCTCGCTCAGTGAATCGGCGGATCGAAACAAAAACTTCTGGAATCTTTCAAAAAAAATGCGGCTACTTCAGTACTTTTATGAACCGACAGTTTCTGGGAGTGAGTAGATATTCCAGGTTCTGACGTGGAAGTTCTTGTGATTCATAAGCTTCCATTTGCTGTTCCGACAGATCCGGTTTTTGTCGCTCGGTCACGACTATTTTCTGATAGTTTTCTCGAATATTCCGTTCCGGCGATGATTCTAAAGTTAAAACAATGAATAGGACGACTCATTCGTACGAAGCAAGATAAATGAATCATTGTTATCCTTGATAGTCGACTCGGTTCCAGGTGGTGAGAGATTGTGAAGTGAAGTTTCCCGAAATGACTTCCGATTCGTTCAGGATTTTCAAGTGAATTTCTAAAAATGCTCGAAAAAAAATATGGTAAATAATTTTTTGTAATGATTTTTTGCTTTAATAAGCAATGTTTCTTGATATAAAAATAATTTCAAAATAAATATTTGTTTTTTGCAAAGTTTTTTTCGCTCTATATTGGGCGATTTTTTGCTTTCTAAAAAAAAGTATGTTACCATATCGATGTTGTAATTCTTAATTGCTTCCTATATGGAACAACAAAATACAAATTTTATTAAGCTGGGAGACTCAGCATGAACGCCAAATGTTGATAGTGGCAATATATTCAATGAGCTCTGAGGAGATCTTGATTTTGGTACTGTAAAACAAGATTCTATCACAGCAGAAAAAACAAGCTGGATTGAATTGTGGTTTAAAATAAGCAATACGTGCATGATATTATGTATTGTATTTGCCATTGTTCTCACTATAGATGTAACTATTAAGGGGAGTGAAGGTAATGCTTTTTTGAGTGCCATTCCTGGATGTCAGTATATAGCAACCTATAATATTGATCAATCATCAAAAACATTTGAGTGAATTCCAGAATGTCTTACTGCAATATGACTCAAAACTGAATTAACTAAGAAGACGGATGATCTTGAAAAGAAAATTGTAGATAATCTTGCTCAACTTTTAAGTCTTCGTTTTCAGCTGGTTGATATTATTGCTCGTCCAGATGTTCGTTTTATACAGGAGCGTACTTCAGATGCGCGTGTTAATATTGTTGAGATGTTAAAAGCATTTGAAGATATAAAGCGTTCAAGTGATCCAAACTACGGTAGTGCTATTAAGTGTCAGCCAACATTTGCTGATGAAAAAGGAAATCTTCAAGTTATTTGTGATACATATGGGGACAGAATTGATTCTACAAATAGTATCACTTCTCGATTGGTTGCTGGTATGTTGATTGATAAATTACAAGAATCCACTATTGCTACTAAAACACGAGAGCTCACTTCATGATTCGCACTTCTTGAAACACCAAAAACATTAGAGCTTTCTCCATTTATGTCAATAGATTCCGTATATTCCACAAAAACAACACTTCAACTCAAATTAAAATATATTTCTAACCAAAAACTCTAATATGCAATACGATGATAACAAAGAAAAAAATCGTCTTATAGGCTCAGCAAGTATATATACACTTGTTATAATTATTCTTGCGCTCTACGGTTTTTACTATATTTATCCGGAATATACTACTATTCTGGAGAATTCTGCTAGTGTAAATGCTCAGAGTTTGAAATATATTGCCATTGAACAAAATGGACTTGATTTACCGGAATTGAAAAAAGTTTTAGAACAAAACTCTGCCAAAAAAGCGGAAACAAAACTGTATTTTTCTAGTGAGGATAGGCTGAATGCTGTCATTCAAAAACCAAAAAATGAAAAGAAAAATTATAGTGATTGGCTTAATTCAGAACTTTGAAAAAAGACTCAATACGAGGAAGAGATTCAAAAAAATAATGCCATCATTGAAAATGTAATACCACTTTTTGCTTCACAAAAAATTTCTGATTTCAGAAATGATACTGATCAGCCAGTAACGGGACTTATTACGCTTCGATCTTTTGTTCGGTTTGTAGAGACAAATCTCTTAGGTAAGTATTCTCTTCAGAGTTATTCACCGCTCGGAATCAGCGATATAGTATTTGATGATAAAGAAAAAAATTCTGATAATATTGGAAGTTTCGTAGTGAATCTTGATGTTTCATGACAAAACTCAAATATTAAGGCGCTCATAAATACTATTCAGTCATCAGGAAAAATTATCATTAATAAGGAGGGGAAACTGGAATCTGTTACGGATACGGCAAATGTAAATAGGTTGTATTCTCCATTAAGTAACCTCTTAATTACTATAGATGATGTAAAATTTTCTTTTGATCTTTCAGATGATACAAAAGATAATAAATGAACGATAGCACTACGATTTTATGTTCGTGGAATTGGAAAAACAGAATTGGTTACCATTAATGAAAATCTTCTTTCCCGATATAATAAACTTGCACAAATACTTAAAGATAGTTTAGATTGTAGCAAGCTTAAGCCTCAAGTTTGTGCTGATCCACTTGGTGCTCGAGCAGTAAGCACTCTTAAGGCTCTTCAGAGAGATATAGGAGGCATAAAAACACAAGCAGATGAATTGAGAAAATCATCGAGCACTATCGAATTGGATCTCAATAAAGCATTCCAATTTCAAGCATCACTCAATGCAATCGAGAAAAAACAAAAAGATAATTCAGATATTATTAAAAAATTACAAAATCCATGAGCAAAATAATCTTATTAAAAGATGAGATCTATCGCGGTGATAATATACAAGGTGTTTGTGACCTTATTATTGCTGCAGCTGTGGAAAAGGGGAGTTCGGATATTCATATTGAACCACTTTCGAACGTGGTTAGGCTTCGATATCGTGTAGATGGAATTCTTGAAGAGATTTTGGAATATCAGATTTTTCTCCATCCTCAGATAGTCGCTCGATTCAAAATTCTTGCAAATCTTAAGATTGATGAATCTCGTATGCCTCAAGATGGTCGAATTTCCACTACGATCGATAATCGAGCAATGGATTTGCGTGTCTCTACTTTGCCGACCGTAAATGGGGAAAAAATCGTAATGCGTATCGTGGATAAAAGTAAAAAAATTCCAGAACTCGAAAAACTCGGAATTGAAGGAAAAAATCGTGTTCTTCTCGAAAAAGCGATTAATCTTCCAAATGGAATTATTCTTACGAGTGGACCAACTGGATCCGGAAAGTCTACTACTCTCTATGCCTGTCTTACAAAACTCAACACGCTTGATGTAAATATCATGACGCTTGAAGATCCAGTCGAAGTTTCTATTGATGGAGTAAATCAGAGTCAGGTATTTCCAGACATCGGATATACTTTTGCAGGTGGTCTTCGTACGGCACTCCGTCAAGATCCTGATATTATCATGGTCTGAGAAATTCGTGATCATGAGACGATCAATATCGCTATCGAAGCCTCTCTCACAGGACATCTCGTACTCTCGACTATTCATACAAATAGTGCCGCTGAGACGATTACTCGTATCCTCAACATGGGGATTCCTCATTTTCTTCTTCCTGCCTCAGTGAATGCAATTATAGCACAACGACTGATTCGTCGACTCTGTAATCACTGTAAAAAAGAAGTTCTGGTAGATGATATGGATGAAAAACTTAAAACAATGGTAAAAAGGGCAATATCTCGTACCGCAAAAGAAGAACTGATTGATCGTGTTGGAATGGAAAAAATGCAAAAAGCTTGTTTTTATGAGCCAGTTGGATGTGATCAGTGTAATAATTCTGGGTATTCTGGTCGAGTCGGTATCTATGAGATTATGGAGATTACTCCTCGAATCAAAGAATTGATCTCGGAATGAGCTTCAGCAATGCAAATCAATGACGTAGCGATTCAAGATGGTATGATTTCCCTCGAACAAGACGGAATTATCAAGGCACTCAATGGTATGTCATCACTTGCAGAAGTATACGCGGCTGCAAAAGAAAATATGTAATCACGTTTTTAAGTATTCTAAGCATTCTAATTTTCTATTTTATGTCTGATATTATCGTTCTTGACTCTGGTGTCGTCGAATGATCCACCAAAGCTAAATTAGCTCCAACTTCGCCACTTGATAGGATTAATGATTGGCTTATTTCCCATCAAAGTCTGAAAATCAAACAAAGGGTTGTTTTTTATCGACTTCTTGCCACGATGGTAAATGCTGGTATCTCGATTATTAAATCCATTACAATCCTTCAAAAACAAGAAAAGGATATAATGCTTCAGCGTCTTTATATTCATATTACCAAGAGTATTCGAGAAGGTAAAAATCTCAGTGTCGCACTTCGTGAATATGGTAATGTTTTTTCTGATTCTGAGTGTTCTATCATCGAAGCAGGTGAAAAAACAGGTAAACTCAACACTTCACTTCTTCAACTTGCTGAACAGGTGGAAAAAGTGGCAAGTATTGGGAATAAAATTAAGGGGGCACTTATGTATCCGGCAGCGATTGTTGTCGTAATGTGTATTGCGGTTGCCGTATTGATGATTAAAGTAGTTCCTCAGATTGTCGAGATTTTCTGAGATAAATCCAAATTACCAGTCGTAACACAGACCCTTATAGCTGTAAGTGATTTCTTTGTGGCTTATTGGCTCTATATGGTTATCGCCTTCGTTGCAGCTATTGTTTTTGTATTTATCTGGAAACAAACACCATCTGGAAAATACAAATACGATCTAGGAATGCTTAGTATTCCTATCATTGGAAAACTTATTCAAAAAGTCGTACTTTCAAGGTTTGCGCGTGTATTCTCTAATATGCTCTCAAGCGGAATCTCTATCGTAGAATCTCTTCGTATTGTCTCTGACGTTGTCGATAATGAAGTATACCGTCAACGAATTCTCTTACTTCGGGAAGATGTGAAACGATGAGTCAAGATCGGCGAAAGTCTCGAAGATGACTCACTCTTTCCCGAGATGCTCGTACAGATGATTAAGGTCGGAGAAGAAACAGCAAAACTCGATACAATCATTCTGAAAATCGCAGATTTCTATGACGAAGAAGTGGATGTATTTATTAATGGTATGCAAAAAATCATGGAACCGGTCATCATCGTAACTATGGCGGTCGTCGTCGGTTTCGTCGCTGCTGGTATTATGCAACCGATTATGAGTATGTCTGAGGTTATCGAACAGTAAAATAAATAGAATAGTAGAATAGTAGAAATATAGAATGGAAAAATAAATCCGCTCGAATTCGAGCGGATTTATTTTATTTAGTTTTTTCTTTAATAACGGCGAGGATTTTTTCATTGATTCGATCTGGTGGAAGGAGTTCACCTGTTTCACTTTCACAATTTATAATGACATAATTTTGAAAGTATTGCGGAAGATATTCGTTACCGACACGAAGAGAGCATTCTTGGTGATGTACATCACTCTCGGCGATATCTAATGTCTTTGTTGTTGTAGTGTATCAGCGGTCTTGGAGTTTCTTTTTTTCGATGAGGCCTTTTATGCTTTCCATGGAAAGAGAAAGGAAGATGATGAGGTCTGGTACTGGAAGTCCAGCTTTTGTATATTCGAGATCGTAAATCCAATCAAAGAATTTCTTAAGACCTTCAGTATCGTTATTCTCGAGATACATAGTTCATCGGTGGATGAAATTCGAGATTCCGTATCGATCGGAGATGAGATAATCATTATCTTGCATTTTTTCTGCGATCATCCCTTTTTGATCAAAGCGGTCAAGGATATAGAAAGTGGAAGCGACATATTCGTTTACATCTGACATTTGTCCATAGCCACCATTAAGGAATTTTTCGACGAAATAACAGGATTTTTGTCCGTAGGCTGGATAAGTGATACTAGTAGCGGAATGACCAGCTTTTGTGAGATTTTCAACAATTAATTTTGTCTGGGTCGCTTTTCAGGTTCCGTCGACTCATTCTATCGCGATCAACATAAGAATTAAGAATTAATAATTAAGAATTAAGAATTATGTCATTCCAGCGAAGGCTGGCCCTCAAGAGGATCGCTTCGCAAATCTTCCTGGTTTCTTCGAAAACTTCATAAATAAGCGGAAGATCCCGGATATTTTCCGGAACATTTTTTGTTATTTCGAATTTTTTTATAATCCGGAAAATTCTGGGATGACATATTTTTTTCTGGATATATATCTTTTTATAATTTCTTTGCTTTTGCTGCTGCTGCTTTTTCTTCTGCGATTCGACTTGCTTCGAGATTCTCGTTGAGGCGAATATATTCGAAGAAAAGCGGAGCTGATGGTCGAAGTTGGCGAGCGAGTTCTTGGAAGAGTCGTCGGTAACTCTGATGACCTTGTGGAGTCGTACGAAGCTCGAGAATATATGCGAGTTGTCCTGGGTCCATCTCGAAAGTAGTGCGAATAAGGTGACCGAGTGCTGATGAATACTGTGCTACGGGCGCTCCGAATTTTTCATTGATTTTTCGAGCAAAGTGGGTGATTTCTGTCATGATTGCATCGTATTTTGCTCGAAGTTCTGCGAATGCAGGAAGCTCGAAGAATTCTGGATAATCGTAACCGATAATTCCAGTAGCTCCTTGCCAGAGTTGGTGAGAAGCTCGATGTCGCTGGATATCACGGTAAGCACCGAAGTCACAGACGAATTCTATGAGCATATTTCCGTGCTGTACTTCGCGAGGAAGCCGGTCATATCGACCACGAGATCCAAGAAGTTCGTTCATAAGATTCTTTTTTTCTTCCGAATTTAAGTTTTTCGCGATAGTAAGACATTCATCGAAAGACGCGCTAGTAGATTCGGCATGAGCAAAAAGGTAGGAAGCGAGAATAGTATCATCGAGATTTTGATCGACCTTTAGGATTTTCACACGATTAGCATCGCTGATTCCTTGGAAAAGGGAAAGAGAGGTTCTGTCGAGAAGTTTTTTCGCTGTTGCTATACCTGTAATTCGACGAGATTGTTCATATTCACTCGGTGAAACAAATTTCAGAAGTCCTGGAGTAACTTTAAGCGCTTCTTCGTGGATAGACTGGGCGATCTTACGAACTTCTGCGAGTGGATGAGCGAGCATAAAGGAAAGATGACTTTCGAGTGTACGAGTAGAAAAAGTTGCTCCGATCGATGTAGTGACCGATGTCGGAAGAAGATATCGGAGCATATCGAATGCTTTTGCGCCGAGAGCTCGTCCATACCCTGCATCATCAAGTTCCGGATCTCGTGGAATAATCTGTTCTACTTCGAGGATTTTTATGACTTCAGGAAGAGATGAGGTATAGATTGCCATGAGACGACCCTGGAGATCCTGAAGATCTTTTCATTCTGGAGTTCCTACAAGTTCTGGCGGAAGGATGAGAGAATCAGCAGAAAAATTCATGTATCGGGTAGACTTTTCTTGAAAAGCGCCGAGAGCAGGAAAGGGTGCCTCGATAACTTTCGTATAGACCTGACTGACTCATTCGGTGATTACTCGGACAATATCATTGTCTTTCAGGGAATTGTGACCATATTTTACACCCCATCGTTCGAGGAAGTCAGAAGCTTTTTTATCAAAAAGTGCAAGAGCTGGGTTTTTCGCATTTTGTCGGATAAACTCCGCAAAATGATCGACGCTCACATAGTCTTCCTGGTTCATTTTTCCACTGGCTACCGCTTTTTCCATATCTGCGAAAAGCTGTAAAAGACGATCTCGCATACTTGAGGCAGATCGTGAATACTGACCAGTAAGAAATGCCCAAAGTTGACTCGACATATTATTGGTTGCACAATAGACATTTTTATCCACACTCGTGAAAAAATATCCGAGAACCACTTTCTCATTTTCAGTATAGGTCGGATTACCAAGGAGAGGTGCGAGAGTTCCAGTATCTTGCATAAGAAAAAAGTTTAAAGTTTAAAGTTCAAAGTTTAAAGCAAAAAACAAAAATTGTCATCCTGAGCATAGCGAAGGATCCCTTATAGATGACTGATGTACAAGGGATTCTTCATTGCGCTGCGCTTCATTCAGAATGACATCAAAAAACCTCAGAAAGTATATTTTTTTTCTGAGGTTTTGCAATGTGATTTTTTAGTTAGCTATTGTAATTTATTTTCCCTGTTTTTCAGGAGATTTATTTGGTTCTTTATCCAATATTGGAGGCCAATTATCGAACATCTTATCGAGACCCGCTTTCATAGAGGGGTTTCATAATCAAAATGTTTCATTTCATCATTGAATTGCAGTTTGTTTTTGTGTATTTAATACTTCACCTTTTTTTCATAAAAATGTATCTTTTTTACTTCACATGTCTCTTCATTTTTTAAAAAAATCATTTTTTGAATCTTCAGTTGTTTTAGCTTGTTGTTCTGATGTTTGAATGAAATTAGTATTTTGTTGACTAGCAGAAGCAGCTTGAGTACTAGTTGTACTCTTAAAACCATCCATGAAATCACAATAGCTTTTTAATTGTTCTTTTGGTCATAAATTCTCAATAGAATCCATAAATTCTTTTTTCATTGTCTGTAATTGTTTTGTGTTATCTCCAACAAGAACAAGGGGAATCTCTTTATCAAGGCGATCTGAAATAGCTTTGTTGACTTGATTCTTTGTCCAACTAGCTCAATCATTAGTTTTTGGCAACCCTAATTCCTTAATACTATCTATATTAAGTCAAAGTCATTCAACTTTTTCATCCTTTTGTGTTCATTCTAATTTTTTTAACTCTTTTTGAATATCTTCAGGTTTATTAGCTTTATCAGTAATGGATGGATCTTTTATTTCTGGATTTGTCATAGTGTGGTGTTTAATTATAACACGGAAATATTATCATACATCTTATTATAACGCAAAAAAATCACTTCTTATTTGAAGTGATTTGATCGGGGGATTCTGAAACAAGTTCAGAATGACATAAGTTTTAGAAGATTACCACAAATTCACCCTTACAAGTCGCCTTCTCGAAGTAAGCTCGGACTTCGGATACTGGTCATCTTTTGAATTCTTCAAATTTCTTTGTAATCTCGCGTCAGACACAAATATGATGATCTGGACCGAAGTATTTTTCGAGTTCTTCGAGGGTCTTCATAATTCGGTGAACGGATTCATAGACGACGACACTGTAGTCTTTATCTTTCAGTGAAGTGAAGAGTGTTTGTCGGCCTTTTTTGATCGGGAGGAATCAGAGATAGAGAAAATGGTTCATCTGCATTCCTGAGCTAATTATTGCTGAGAGAACAGCGGAAGCGCCAGGAATGGGGGAGACTTCGAGATTTGCTTCGATAGCGGCGCGGATAAGAACATATCCAGGATCGCTGATTCCAGGAGTGCCAGCATCAGAGATGAGCGCGATGTTTTTTCCTTCTTGCAAAAGAGTAATGATTTTATCAACTTTCGTGACTCCAGAGTGAGAATGGAAGGAGAGAAGCGGTGTATGAATGTCGTAGTGCTTCAGAAGTACGCCTGAAGTTCGAGTATCTTCACACGCGATAAAATCTACTTCTTTCAGTATGCGAACCGCGCGAAACGTGATATCTTCGAGATTTCAGATAGGAGTGGAGACGAGAAATAACATAGTTACAAGGTTACATAATTACAAGGTTACAAAGTCCTATCCTGATCCAACTGATAAAATATCAAATCCCCGATTTGCACCGGGGATATTTTTAGAGTCAAAGCTTGTCTCGGATAACGTTCATCTCATAAAAAAGATTTTTATCTTTCTTGATGATCGTTTCGAGTTTTTTACAGGAGTAGAGAACTGCAGAGTGGTTTCGTCCTGAGAACATAGCACCGATGCGTTCGTAAGTGTAATTGAGCTTATTTTTGAGAAGATACATTGCCACTTGTCGTGGAATCATATTTTCTTTCTTTCGGTCTTCGCTCATAAGAGCTTTTTTCTCGATACCGAAGTGAGAACTGACCGCTTCGAGAAGCTCGTCGTAATTCTTGATGGACATCTTGTTCTTCTTGGTATTTCCAAGGAGATTGTCAGTGAAAGCAAGTTTATTCATGCGAGCTGCGACATTCTCGATCGTTGGTGGCTTGTTGTAGAGTTCGTATTCTGCGATGATCTGATTCAGAATTCCTTCTATTTCTCGGACATTCGAATTCGTATTATAAGCGATGAATTCTGCGACATCCTGAGGAATAATAAATTCACGTTCTCGTGCTTTTTCCTGAAGAATAGCAAGGCGAGTCTCGAAATCTGGAGCTTCGATATCGACGATGATACCCCACTCAAAACGGGATCGGAGTCGTGGTTCGAGCTGTGAAAGTTCGCGTGGCGCACGGTCTCCAGAGAGAACGAGCTGACGACCACTATCGTACATGAGATTGAAGATGTTGTAGAGTTCGATCTGAGTCTGTTCTTTTCCCGCGAGGAACTGGACGTCATCGATGATCAGCACATCGAAATTTCGATATTTTTCACGCATCTTGTCGACGGTTCGTTTTTTTACACTCATCGTGTAATCGTTCAAGAATCGGTCTGCTGTTGTATAGATTACTTTTGCGTCTTTATGACGAGCCTTTACGGAGTTACCGATAGCCTGAAGGAGATGACTTTTCCCGACTCAGACATCTCAGTAGACGAAGAGGGGATTGTAGTGTTTACCTGGAGCACGAGAGACAGCTTCACACGCAGCGTGAGCAAGTTGATTCGAAGATCCTACGATAAAATTATCGAGTCGATATTTTTCATTGATACTTCGGCTGGAAATACCATCAGTCGTGATCATTCCTGGAGTTTCACCTTTTTTCTTTGAGAGCACTTCTTTAAGTTCAACGGCACAATCGACTACATCTGGATTTGATGGGTTATCGATATTGTTATCGACCACGAGCTCAACCTTTTTGATGTTTGGGCTAAACATCTGGGCAGCCGCAAGAATCTCAGCGGCAAATTTGAAATTCAAATTATCACGCATAAAACTGGAGACCACTCCGAGCACGAGTGTGTCTTCCGATTCTCCGATAAGAGAAAACTTCTTAAAATACGTAAGAAAATCCTGTTTTCGGATTTTGCAAGCGATTTCGCGAACGATATTTTTGATGAGCATGAATTCCTGAAGATTTTCCATAGGCAAGATAACAGGACAAAAGGCCAAATAATCTTTGGTCGGATTTTTTTGTACTTAAGTTTTTGACAATATTTGAATTGGTTTGAGATGGAATCCTTGTCAGAATTACCGTGGTAGTTTTATTCTTTTTTTATCTAAAGTCAAAGTTATTTTTTCGCTTGACAGTGCGCATTGATCAAATATTTTGAACGGAAAATTAGGGCGCGCTTTTGGTGGAGCGCTTACTACTATAACAGAATAATTTTTAAAATGCAATTATTAGAAATTTTGAGACTGAGAGATTTAGAGACTGAGAAACTGAGAAGATCTTTGTCATTCCCGCGAAGGCGGGAATCCATAATAAATGGTTCTCCATCTTTTCTAAAGAGGAATATTTATATACTTTTGTAACCAAAAGTACCAAAAGTTTTGAAAGAGGAAAAACTCGCAGACATAGCTTTGCTCGTCATTTGCACGACTTTCAGCCTGCTCAAACAGTTTCCTCTCTCAAGCTCTCATATTTTCTCCCGTTTCTTGGTAGTGGTTGTTTTTAGACTGCTTTGTGCCTTGCAATGACGAGCTGATAGGGGGATCCTGAAACATTCACCCTTCTAGTACTATGGAGAACGGGAGTTCAGGTGGATATTAAAAATAAAACCACATCGATTTGCGATGTGGTTTTATTTTTATCTTTGAAATTATTTCACTTCTTTGAGTCGAGCTGATTTTCCTGTAAGTTTTCGGATGAATCCGATGTGAGCTCGTCGAACTTTAAATTGTCGAAGAACTTCAATCTTTGCAACCATAGGAGAATGAATTGGGAAGATTTTTTCGATAGCAATACCATCTGAATCTTTTCGAACAGTAATCATTCGTTCAAGATCAGTTTTTCCAGAAACATTAATAACAAGACCTCGAAACTTTTGGATTCGTTCTTTGTTACCTTCTTTAATGATTTGGTGAACTTCTACCTCCATACCTGTTCGGACAGTAGGTACATCGTCTTTCACGAAATCTTTTTGTATAGCTTTAATAAGATTAGTATCCATAACAATCATTTATAGTAAAGTATATTTGAGGTTTTACGCTTAGGTAAATGTGCCTCATAAGCCGTGGCATAATATCGAAAAGAAGGTCGAAGTCAAATCTTTTTGGTAAAAAGTTTTCGGTACAATATGAGAGTATAGACCTATACCTTGTTTTCCTTGATGAAATCCAAAATTATTGACCGTAAGGAATCTATATCTATACTCTTATTTCAATATTCTTGAGATTCAATTTCTGATAATATTTTTTTGAGAATAATCTTTTTTTCTGGATTTTGTTCGAGAGAAAAAAGTTCAGAATAAGTAAGGCTGGTAGTATCTTTTTGATATCGTGTTCTGAGATTTTCTCGAATTATTTGAATAATAGATTCTTTTGTAGAAAAATTTATATTTTCTTCTAAGTTCAAAGGAATTGGATTATTTTTTGTAATTATTTTACTTTTCTCATAACGAAGAATAAAAACAAAAAGAATAACGATAAAAATACTTAAGCTTATTCATCCTATTTTAAGCCAATCTTTTAAAGACCAATCACTCGTTTCTGGATTTGGATTTGATGTATCTTGAGGTTCATCTATTTTCTGATTCGTATTTGCAGAAACGATAATTGATAAGCTATTGCTGGTGAGTTGTTGTTTTCCATCTTGGAAAATTACTGGACCGATGATAAAAGTTCATGATTTTTTTGCAACTGCAGAATAAATAGATGTGGTCTCAATCGCATTCTCATTTCAGATTGCGAGTATTTGGGTCGAACTCGAAGTTCCATGGATTTCAAAAGCATCGATTCCAGGAATATTTACATTGCCAATATTGATATTCGAATCACCTTTTTTCTTAATAGAGACTGAGACAGAAAAAGAATCTCCTTGAGTTATTTGAGTTTTTGAAGCAGAAAGTTCGATTGAAGCCAAAGGTGTCGCCGCAGAAACACTTGAAATCACAAAAAAAGATATGAGAATACTTGAAAGTACGGTATAAAAACGAGTCATAATAAAAAAGATAATAATAATTTCTCGACTAGAAAGTATAGATTTTTTCTTGATTTTTCAAGTAAAAATCTCATAGTGTATACAAGTTATTCTTCAATCAATGGAATAATTTGAAAAACAATATCTTTCTTTTATAATATCAGAAATTTAATTTCTATTCTTTTCACTGATGAAAATATATTTTGCGGGCTCTATACGATGAGGAGGGGATGATCAGAAACTCTATCTTCAAATAATTCAACATATTACGACACATGGTAAGGTTTTGACTGAGCATATTGGTGATAAAGATCTTGGTGTACAATGAGAAATCACTCGAACTGATACTATGATTTTTGAACGTGATATGGCTTGGGTAGAGGAATCCGACGTAGTTATTGCTGAGGTTTCCACTCCATCTCTCTGAGTCGGATATGAACTCGGAAGGGCAGAAGATATAGGGAAAAAGATTTTGTGTCTCTATCAAAAACAAGCTGATAAAAGACTTTCTGCAATGGTTGCTGGGAATTCTTATATGCAGATTCTTTGTTATGAAGATTTTGAGGAAGTAAAAAAAGGAATCGATGATTTTTTTGAAAAGTTAAAATAGAAAACATAAAAACAAACTCCGTTTCTGTAAAAGAACGGAGTTTGTTTTTGAATAAAAGATGAATCTTTATTGATTTTTTTGAGCCTGATAAAACAATCAAAGTTTTTTATCAGTCGTAAGAATATGATTATAGAGCCATTTTCATAAAAAACTTACTATATTTATTGCAATCTCATCTTCGCCTGTTCCATTTCCTCGAATCTTTGAGATTTCAGATATAAAATCTATATGTTCATCAATGTGAAGATATATCTCAGGATAATGTACAGATTTCATGATTTTTTCTTCAGTATCAAAATGATATTCAGTATACTTCCAAAGTTCTTTTTCTGTAGCTATTACGTCGAGCTTTGCTCACTTAGTAAAATATTCATATGCTTGATTCATGATTCTAATAAGTACTTTGTGTTGAGTATCTATCTCATCGATTCAGACCGATAAGTTCTCAGTCCATTCAATTTTATTCATAATATATTCGATTTATATATTAAAAATATAAAATCAATATTCTTGATTATTATTTTTTCAGAAGTCTCTTGATTTCAAGAACACTATTTCGAATATTACGATTCGCATCTTTTACTGCAAGGGTTTTATCTTCGATTCCTTTGAGGCTTGCGAGAATAATTTTTATCTCCTTTTTTACACTTATAAGCTGCGAAGCTCCTAGTCATTTATTCTTAAGGTTTTCATAAAAACTCTTGAAAAGGGCATTATATTGATTGAATTTTGCTGTTTTAAATGAAAGGGTAGGAATATCGGATGGTCTATTGATATGAACCACAGAATCCTGTCATGTAGTAATGTTTCCGAGACTTCCAGCTGCTCCGTAGGTGAGACTAAGAGAGAGATATGGAGAGACGAGTTTTGCAAGAGAACAATAATCTTTTCCTCCATCAAAACAATCACCAAATTCGTATCTGTAACCGAGATTTATATTGGAAGGATTTTGGTTTGAAAATATTTCATTAAATTTTTGATCTGAACCGTATTTTTTAATGGAAACATCGCTTATTGCAAGGGCTATATTATAATCCATGGTTTTAGAAATGGTATCATTTTGGCTTATGTTAAATAAGTCAGTGAGCATACAAGTAATATCACTAGAAGTGAAGAGGGCTCAAAGATTTGAGATATTATATAGATAGCTTACAGTTCCATCGGACTCGATCGTGGGTTCTAATACGACTGAATTAAAAGTTATGTGTGAAAAAGGAATTATTTTCAGGTTCGTCTTTATTTTGAAACTTACATTATAGAGCGCCTTAGGATCGAGATTTTTTAGCGTAAGTTTTCCGAGTGGAATATTTTCTAACGGTTTATAGAGAAAATCGATTTTTTTCGCTGGAATTTCCGGAGACTTTTCAAAAACGATATTTTCGACTCATTTTACACTTGTACCAGTACTGGTTGTCGCTCAATAATTATAATTAACAGTAGAATAATCTCAGGTTTTAAAAGAAAACTTATCGCTGGTTCGACCGATATTGTCATTTTTTACGTAGACAATATTTTCTCCGGTTCCGAACTGAGCATAATAGAAGTTAAAATTAATTCCGTTCGACTCTTTTCGGATGTCGATTTTGTTCTTTGTTTCATATAAAACATTTCAGTAATGATCAGTTTTTGGTGTAGTGGTTCCCGAATCAGTAAGAGCTACCTGTGTTCAGAAATAGGTGTAATCAGCTCAGTTGATGTTTACCGTAAATTTCGTGAGATCTCAGAAAAATGCCGATGAATTTTTTCCTTTGATTGAAAATTGGAAATTCGAATCTTTTCAGTCTCAGAGTTCGATCTTATCGATGGATAATCCGATATAATCATCAGCATTAAGGGATACGGTATTTGATACATTATTCGATGAATCTGCGACATATACTGTAATAATAGATCAAGGAGCAATGCTACTTACGAGATAATTTATAGTAAATTGTCCATTGTAGTTTGTCACCTTGTTTTTATCTATTTTTGCTCAGTTTACGTAAAAATCAAAATTTGACACATTTGTCGCGTTGTAAGGATTGTTGAATACCAAGTTAAGAAAAGCAATATTATCAATGCTTTTTAATTGATAAGAAACAGGATTGGAAAGCTTGTAGATTTCTTTTTTCAGAAGAATATAATTTGAAAACACTCAATCTATTTTTAATTTTATTATATTTGAAGGGCTAGTAAGATTGCTTGATGGAAAAACGACATCGTCATTTTCGATATAATATTGACCGTCGACATATTCTCCATTTGCTGTTACTAAAGGAAAATCAGCTCAATTAATATTGAGCGCATATTGTTTCTGGATTGGTGAGATGGAGGTAAGATTATTAGTTTTTGAAGTTTCGCTTATGCTTTTCTCAAATCGTATAAAAGTAATATCTTTACCTCACGTTGTCGTACCGGTAGTTATTCTTTGCTTGAGCATTATCCTATCTTCTCTTCGTACTTTTATGACGTCTGATTTTTCAGTTATTGGAGTAACAATGGCTCATGAATCAGAATTACTTGTAGTGGAAGAAGTTTTTGTGATGGCTATGTCAGAATTTGATTTCAAGAAATTAGTAATTTCCATCGTATTTTGACTGAGATATTTTGAGATATCCATGGTCTGTCCTCAGATTAAGACGCTGAGCTGAGTCGAATCTCCTCATCCGTTCGCCATGTGTACAGCATAAGTAGAATCGGCAGTTCTGTTTATGTATTGGATAGAAAAGGGGTTTGCAATATCTGTAGCAAAAACAGAAACGCTAACAAAAAAAAGAACGATTCACAGGAGAGAAGAAAATTTGGATTGTTTCATATTTTATATGAATGAGGGATAAAAAGTAAAACATATCTACGGTTCAAAGTATATTCTATTTATTCCTTTTATCAATATATGATTTTAGGAATGAGAAGAATTCACATTTTTTATTTAAATAGTTGTTGGAACCATACAAAAAAGGCATCAGTATACGAAATACTAATGCCTCTTCTGATTGATTTCTCATATGGCTCCCCAAGCCGGATTCGAACCGGCGACCAATTGGTTAACAGCCAACTGCTCTACCGCTGAGCTACCGGGGAATATTCTAATATGAGTTTTGCTTGATAACAAGCGCGGGCATTGTATAAAAAACAAGAGCAAAGTCAAACTTTTTTGTAAAGTTTTTTTGCGCTCTTGAAAAATATCTCTATAATCAGGCTTACCTTACTTTATCATCCTCTTATGGTTATGAGTTACCGACAAATCACCACCGCAATTCCATACATGAATTCCACTATCCACATTGGTATGGCGATGGAGCTTATAATGTCGGATGTTTTTGCTCGTTATAGCCGTGCTGCAGGGCATGAAGTATTATTTATGACCGGTACTGATGAACACGGAGTGAAGATTTTTAACAAAGCCAAAGAACTCGGAAAGGGAACTATGGAAATGCTCGATGAATATGTAGCAGCTTATGAAGATATTGCAGGAAAATTACATTCTAGTCATCAAGAATTTATTCGTACGACTGATCAGATTCGGCATTGGCCGACGGCGATTGATATGTGGAATAGAATCGTAGCAAAAGGTGATATTTATAAGAAAAAATATGGATGATTTTATTGTGAAGGTTGTGAAGCGTTTGTTCTTGAAAAAGACTTAGATGCCGAAGGAAATTGTCCTGCTCATAAAAGAAAACCTACCTATATAGAAGAAGAGAATTATTTCTTCGCCCTTTCAAAATATTCAAAAGAACTTGAGCGACTGATTGCTTCTGATGAGATTCGTATTATTCCGGAATTTCGTAAAAATGAGACACTTTCTTTCTTGCGTGAAGGTTTGAATGATATTAGTTTTTCTCGAAATAAAGACAAGATGCCATGGGGAATCCCAGTTCCAGGTGATGATGCCCAGGTAATGTACGTATGGTGTGATGCTCTAACAAATTATCTTTCCGGTATCGGTTATACCTTTGATAAGGATTTATTCGCAAAATTCAATCCGGCGTATTTGCACGTGATAGGAAAGGATATTGCTCGATTCCACACACTGATCTACATGGGAATGCTTCTTTCTGTAGGATTACCAACTTCAAAAAATATTCTGATTCATGAATTTGTGACGGTTTCTGGCGAAAAGATGTCTAAATCTCTTGGAACGAATGTCTCTCCTGAAGATTTACTCGAACAATATTCAGTTGATGCGGTGCGGTTTTATTTTGCTGTGGAATCGAGTATTAGTAAAGATATTGATTATTCTCCAGATCGATTCCGAGATCTCTATAATAGTATGCTCGCGAATAACTATGGAAACTATGTAAATCGTGTCGCTGTGCTCTTTAATAAATATTTCCCAGAAGGAGTAAGCTCTGAATGATTTGATCTCGCACCAGAGATAAGTCTCCAGATTCAGAATACATATCGTACTTATCTGAATGCGATGGAACGATTTGATCTAAAGGAGGCTACTCTTTCTATCTTTGCACTTCTTGATGTCGCCAATAAATACATCGATACCCATAAGCCTTGGTCAATTACACCAGAAGATCCTCGTCTAAAAGAAGTACTTCTGACACTCGTTGAACTTCTCTATGTCGCATCCACACTTCTTTCTCCTATTACTACTGATGTTGCTAAGAAAGTAGAAGAAGTATTTTCACTACTTGAGACGCGTATTAAAGATGGAATCTATATGATCGATACTAATTTCTTGATTACAAAACATAATCCTGTAGTAAAGATAATAAAGACAGATATTCTCTTTGAAAGAAAAGTATAATCTTGTTTCTTGCATACTTAATATAATTTGGTTTTCAGATTTTTTTTACCCGTCTCTTATTGTAAAATAGACCTGCCTCGCCTATCGGCGAGGGGCGAGCATTTTGTTTTTTGGTATAAAATACTCCTGATTTTTAGGAGTATTTTTGAAATCTGGGGGATAAAAGAGTGAAAAGATTTTATATTGACTATTTTTTTAGAATCACCAACTCAGACATTTTTTCTCTTCATTTCAGTATTGAACAATTAATTTGTTCAAAAAGTGGCTTCGTTTCGAGCAAAACAAGGTTTCTGGGTTTTTAGAGAATGAACAATGAATGAACATTGTTTAAATAATGTCTTTATTTACATACTTTTTTATTTTGGCTTGTTTAAGCCAAAAAACGAAGAAAAAACACGTTTTTTCGCATCAGTTCCCAAAAAAACTTGTCAAAAAAATTTGCATTCGTCATTTTTTTGCTATAATAGCCACGTATCTTATTTAATTATTTTTCATCCTTATGAAAAAGCAAGATTTTATTAAAGCAGTTGCTGCAGCTGCAAGTCTTAGTCAAGACGCTGTTACTAAAGCTCTTAGCTCTATGATAGCTGTTATTACTAAGGAACTTAAAAAGGGTAATGAAGTTAACGTTACTGGTTTCGGAGCATTCAAGGTATCTAGCCGAGCTGCACGAAATGGTGTTAACCCACGAACTCGAGCAAAAATCAAAATCCCAGCAATGAAATCTCCAGTATTCCGAGCTGGTAAAACTCTTAAAGAGGCTGTTCGTTAAATCACATTCTAAAAAGCTTCCCGAATCTTCGGGAAGCTTTTTTTTGACTTTTACAATGTTTTTTGATATACTTCTATCAGGTCCCCGACGGTTTATTATTAGTTTTGCTTTATTCTAGGCATGCTTAGTATAGATATCTCAAATATTTCCTTTGATAATTTACTAGATTTCGTTACGACGAAGGTAGTTGATTATCGAAATTTTGAATTCGTTCTCATTTTTAAAGCAGATTACAATCAATCTAAAATGATTCGAGATCTTACTATTCATCTATTTGAAAAAAATAATATCAACGTTCCTTGGAAAAATCGATTTGCGCTTGTATCTGATGAACTTGTAAATAATGCTATTGAATACGGAAGTTTACCGCTCGATAAGAATCTATTTAAAATCAAATTTAACGAAGAGGATGGGAAACTCGCTGTAAATCTCGAAGTATACGATACTGGAAAATGACCACAAGCAAAAACGAGCTCAGAAATGGAAGTAATCCGACAGTCAAAAGAACAAAAAGGGTTTGACGGATATCTTGGCAAGAGAGGAAGATGATTATTCCAGCTCGTCTCAAACCTCGTAGATGATTTATATTTTCGGGATAATCCACAAGGTGGACTTATCGTTGGAGTTAGTAAAAAGTTAGAACTCGAAACTGCATAAAAATCCTTCGTCTCATTGAACGAAGGATTTTTTAAATCATTTTTATTTGTCTTTTTTAAGAAACCAGGTTTTATCAAGTTCGAATTTTCTTCCAGCAATCCAGATAACTGGCATCGGAATCTCATTATTGTTTCATTCGAAATAACTTTCGGTAATTTCTTTTCCGTATTCGAGTACGAGTTTGTTCTCGATTTTCTGAGTTACTCGGAGCTTATCGAGTACATCGTAGACACGCATTACCGCTTCAAAGTTGTTCATATTTGTCATTCGTACGATTTGTTCGATTCGTTCTCCGGTAACTTCGAATTCAGTATCTGATTTTCTAGTAATCGTATATTCAGCCGCTGATTTTCTATCCTTGAGATCGTAGATTCGAGTAGCATCGATCATATCACTTTCTTCTTCTGGATTTCGGTCGATCGCATAGTGATTGATGAGATAATCCTTGAGTTCTTCGATTCCGATAAAAGCACCTGCCGAGATGGTTAATATTGTCTTCTCTCAGATATTTTTTATGAGTTCTTTTTTTATATATTCAGCCATCTCATTATCAAGAAGGTCTACTTTCGAAAGAACGATAAGCTCTTCTTTCTTGGCAAGATTTGGAGAAAAAGCTTCGAGTTCGTGTCGGATGTCATTATAATTTTCTATAATCTTATCAAGCTCGGTAAGATCGAGAAGATGAATAATAACCCGGGTTCGTTCGATATGTTTGAGAAAATCTATTCCGAGACCTTTTCCATTACTCGCTCCACGGATAAGTCCTGGAATATCTTCGATAACAAGACTTTTTCCTTTGTAATCCATAACTCCGAGATTCGGAATCAGAGTCGTGAAAGGATAAGCAGCGATTTTTGGGCGAACATTCGTGATTGATTGGATCAAAGTTGATTTTCCGGCATTAGGAAGACCAACAAGCGCAATATCAGCGACGAGCTTCATCTCAAGTTTTACAAAATGTTCTTCTCCGACATCACCCATTTCAGCAAAATTTGGCGCCTGACGCACACTGGAAGGGAAGTGAGCATTTCCATAACCACCACGACCACCTTTACAGAGGACAAATCCTTGCCAAGGAGTAGAAAGATCATAGATGAGTTCTTCAGTCTCTGCATTCGTAATAATTGTACCGACTGGTACTTCGATAATAAGATCTTCTGCATCATGCCCATGCATCTCTTTGATATCACCCTTTTCACCATCGATTGCTCGAACGGTTTTTTTGTGACGAAAATCAGAAAGAGTATTTACATTTGGATTCGCACGAAGAATGATATCTCCACCATTTCCACCATTTCATCCATAAGGACCTCATTTTGGAATAAAGATCTCACGACGCCATGCGACGCAACCATCTCATCATTTTCAGGCCTTAAAAGTCAGCTTTACTTCATCAATAAACATAAGCTATAGTTACAAAGATACAAAGTTACAAAGAAATTCATTTCTGTCATCCTGAGCGAGAGCGAAGGATCCCTTACACTTGCGGCGTCTACAAGGGATTCTTCGTTTCACTCAGAATGACAAGTAAAAAATACTCTTATATATTTCGAGCCGCATTGTATGAAAAAAATGCTTTTTTACAAAAAAGATTTGTATTTTTATTAAAATCAATAAAATACACCCGTTCTAACTTCAAAATATAATCTTATTATAAGCACTATGGCAAAAGGAAAGAGAACTTATATGTCATGTATTTCAACAGAAAGCAAGACTATGGGGTACATCACAAACGTACAAAAGAAAAATTTTGCAGCTGGAGAAAAACTCGAGCTTCGAAAATACGATAAAAAACTCCGAAAACACGTAATCTTCAAGCTTAAAGAAACTAAGCATTAAGATTATTGAGTGTTTCAGAATTTGTATCATAAAAATCCCCGATGTGAATCGGGGATTTTTGATTACTTTACTTAGGTAAGTAATGGTTTGAGTCAGTTTTTTCAAGTTGTTTCAATCGCATTTATTCAAGTAAAAACCTGAGACATTTGTTGAGTTAGATTTTCAATAAGCGGAACAGGTTCAGAAAGTGGGGCGGAATTAGTTTGATTTACCGAATCAGGATTTTCATAAAAGTCAAAAAGTTTATTACGAGAAAATTGTGCTTGCTGCTTCATGTCAGCACTCAATGTTTCAGTAACTTTTCATTGGAATGAGGTCCATTTTTCCATAAATTCTGGACTTCGAAATTGAATAGTATTTGGAGCAAATAATCCTAATTGTTTTTCCCACTGTTCAAAGAGATTTGCTGTGAAAGCTTCTGCGTGTTTTTCAATTTTTTCGTGATTTGCCCTGCTTAGATCTGGAGAATTAAATATTTTATTTAATTCTTGGCTTTCTAGACCAATTTTGTTTGAATTTTTTGTTTCATTTCACATTTTTATAGAAAAGTTATAGCTAATATTTATTTTTGTATTACTAATCTCTGTAATTTATCTTTCGATGTATTTTGTATAAGTTTTTTATTATAATCTTCTAGATCTTTTTCTATATTCTCAATTGCCTGTATTAAGAATATTTCTTTTTCCTTTTCTATCTGCTCACGATGGAGACGGATTTGATCCGATACTCTTGGCCAGTCATCGAGAATCTCAAGTTGCCGTTTTTCTCAGAGGATCGGGAAGATCCGGAGAATCTCTTGAGTATCGCGATCATCGAGATGTGCTTCTGCGATAAGTTTGAGAAGCTGGGTATTGTTTGATACGAGTGTGTTCATGAAAAGAATTTGATAGTATGATACGTACTATTGTTATAGCTCGTTCATTATATCGAACTCTTCCTAAGAAGCAAAGCTATTGTAGCATATTCTTTTTTGTCCCGCAAGAATTCAGATTGTTTTCTGCTTGACAAAGATGGGATATTTATGAAGAGATTTTGAAACTATTCTTGGATGCTATTAAGTAGTTAGAGAGATTTTAATTTGAGAGAACTTGCAAAACTTCCTCAAGACTAATTTCTCCGAGGGCTGCTTTAATTAATGCGTCATCTTTAATGGTAATCATTCCATCTCCGATTGCCTGGATCTCGAGCTGAGTCTTGCTCGCTCATTGAAGTATAAGTCGTTCGAGTCATTCGGTCATCTCGAGGATTTCGTAGAGACCGATTCGCCCTTTATATCCTTTATGATTACAATGTTCGCATCCGTTTTCACTTGATTTATAGAGGAGAAGATTCTCTTTATCGCTGATATATTTTCCGATTCTCGTGAGTACTTTTTCTCGGATTGCGAGATCTGGTTTGTATGAGATTTTACAGTGATTACAGAGACGACGTGCGAGTCGCTGAGAGACGACCATCTTAAGACTCGAAGTAATGAGAAGAGGATCGATACCGAGGTTTACGAGTCGTTGGATAGTGCTGGTTCCAGAATTTGCATGTATCGTAGAAAAAACGAGATGTCCTGTGATCGATGCTTCGACGGCAAGTTTTGCTGTCTCTCCATCACGAATCTCTCAGACCATGATAATATCAGGATCTTGTCGGAGCAGACTTCGGAGTCCATCGGCAAAATTAAAATTAATTTTTGAATTTACTTGGGTATGATTGACTCATTTGATTCGATATTCGACCGGATCTTCGAGGGTTGAAATATTTTGCGCAGCAGGATCAAAATTCGAAAGCATCGCGTAGAGTGTCGTGGATTTTCCTGATCCAGTTGGTCCGACTACGAGAATAAGACCATAATTATCTTGAAGACGATTCTTTATTTTGACCATATTCATCGGAAGAACTCAGATTGAACGAAGATCAATCCACTCATTTTCTTTTTTAAGAAGACGAATGACTATTTTTTCTCCATAGATCGTCGGAAGAATGCTGATACGAAGATCGACATCTTTTTTATTTTCTTCATCGAAAAAACTCGCTTTCCCATCTTGAGGAAGTCGATGTTCATCGATCTTGAGACCACCGAGAATCTTGATTTTGGCGGCGATAACAGTTTTCATACTTTCATCAAGTGTAGCATGGTGAACGAAATTCCCATCGATACGGATACGGATATTTAGATTTTTTTCGTCTGGTTCGATATGGATATCAGAAGCTCATTTCTTGATTGCATGTGAAAAAAGAAGAGAGATATCCTCTAGTTCATTTGGAACATTTTGTTGTGTGGCATTTTTTGCACTTCAAAGGACTTCAGAAAGGAGCGCATGGGGATTATTTTGCGTTTCTTTTTTTTGAAATAGAGAGAGAAGTTTTGAAAAATCCATACAAGGTTTTTATATATACAGAGTAGAGAATATCATATTTTTTTCTAAAACACAAAATATCAGTTAATTAAAATTTGCTTTTGCGGTAAATAATTTTATAATTCGTCGGCGCATAAATCTTTGCGAGAGCCAAAAATCATCTAGTTTTGGCTTTATTGTGCGATAGTATATGATTTTTAAGAAAATGATCTGGTGAGATGTTTTCTAAAGTCACAGTTATAAAACACATAAGGATTTTTACTTAGATTATTTTGTTTTTCTATGAAACAATACGAGTTAGTGGTTATCATCAATCCTAGTATGGAAGATGCTGCAAAAAACGACCTCCTCGCTTCTATCAAAACTGAATTAGAAAATTCAGGAGCGACTAATGTACAAGAAGACGTTTGGGGAAGCCGAAAAATGGCTTACAAAATCAACGGATCTATCGAGGGTTTCTATATCCTCTATACCTTTGAATCTGCAGGTAAACAAGACGGAATGAGAAAATTCTTCAGTCTTAAAAAAGATATTTGGAGAAATATGTTTGTTGATCTCAGCAAATAATACATATTTTCAGCATATTCGCATTTTTATGCGATTTTGGATTTATTATATATTAGTTATAAAAATACTATGAGAACAGTTAATAAGGTTATCTTGATCGGTAATGTTGCTCGCGATCCTATAGTTAAGCCAATTGAAGGTGGAAAAAAAGTTGCTCTCTTTACGCTTGCAACCAATCACCCACATAAAAATGCAAAAGGTGAACTTATAAACGAAGCGGAATATTCTAGTTGTGTTGCTTGGGGAATCCTCGCAGAACGATGTGAACAATTTCTCGTAAAAGGAAAACTTGTATACATCGAATGACGACTTCGAACACGAATCACTAATAAAGAAGATGGAACAAAATCATACCGAACTGAAATCGTAATTGGGAATCTTATTTTCCTCAATAAACGAAGTGATTTTGATACAACAGAAAGTACTGGTGAAGTGTTTGAACCAGTTGCTGAAGTAGATGATTTTACTGATGTTGAAGACGATAAGTTTTAATAGTTCTCTTCTCTGAATAAGAGAAAAATATTCATTTTATTTATTTTTTCTTACGTAACTATGGTTGCAAAAAAGAAAGTTTGTCCTATCGACGCTGCGGGTGTTACTCACATCGATTATAAGGATACTGAACTTCTCAGAAAATACCTCACGAAATTTAATAAGATTGTTCCACGATACTACTCTGGAGTTTCTCTCTCTAATCAGAAAAAACTCTCTCAGGCTATCAAGCGAGCACGAAATATAGCACTTCTTCCATTCGTACTCAATCCTAAAGTTCGATAATAATCAACATATTTTGGCGATTCTTCTTGATTTTTTAGTTATATAGTATAAAATGCCTGTGTTTTTCAGCGCTTAGCTGAATTTACTCCTAATCTTCGTTTTGTATGAGTAAAATTAAAAATGTAGTATACGCTACAGTTGGTGGTGCTTCGCTTCTTGCAAGTAATGTATTCGCTGCTGGTATGTTTGAAAAAAGTGCGACAGTTGGTTCTGGAATCAAAGGAACTGATAATTCGGCTGATAAAGTTGCACAGAGCTGGCTTTCATATCTCGTAGGTTTCCTCTATCTCGTAGCTGTTGTCTATGGTCTCTATGGATGATGGACTATCATGACTGCAGGAGGTGATGAGAAAAAAGTTGGAACTGGTAAAAGCATTATTATTCGAGCAATCCTCGGTCTCGTAGTTATATTCCTCGCAAACTCAATCGTTCGATTCGTTATTGACGGACTATTCGGTGCAGGAACGACTACTACTGCCTAATTTCAAGATTTGAATCAAAAGTCCCTTTCCAGATTTGGAGGGGGATTTTTAATTAGACAAAAGTGGTTTTTTCGATAAAATAAGCACCACAACTTACTAATAAGCAGAGAGATGCTATGTATCAACCAAAAGATATAGAACCAAAATGGCAAAAATATTGGGATAATAATCAGACTTTCAAAACTGAAAATCCTCAAACTGACGCAGATTATCTTCGCCCAAAACACTATATTCTCGTAATGTTTCCATATCCGTCTGGAGCGGGACTTCACATCGGTCATGCAAAAAACTACGTTCCAGTTGACGCTATTGCGCGATATAAACGAGCGAAATGATTTAATGTACTTCATCCGATGGGATGGGATGCTTTTGGTTTGCCAGCTGAGAATTACGCTATCAAGACTGGAATTCATCCAAAATTTAAAGTCTTAGAAGACGTCACAAATTATAAAAAACAAGCAGAAGCTATCGGACTTTCTTATGATTGGTCTCGAGAAGTAAACAGTACTGATCCGGCCTATTTTAAATGGACTCAATGGATTTTTCTCAAGCTGTTTGAAAAAGGACTTGCCTATGAGCAAGATCTCCCGATTAATTACTGTCCATCTTGTAAGACGGGGCTCGCAAATGAGGAGGTTCATGCGGATAATACCTGTGATCGATGTGGAACTCTCGTCGAGCGAAGAAAACTTCGTCAATGGGTACTTGCCATCACAAAGTATGCAGATAGACTTCTTGCTGATATTGATGATGTTGATTGGCCAGAAGGAATTAAAGAACAGCAAAGGAATTGGATAGGGAAAAGTAGAGGATGTCAATTTGATCTTCCAAAAACAAACGATTCTAGTAAAAAAATATCTGTCTATACGACTCGAATAGACACGGTTTTCGGGATGACTTATGTGGTTATCGCGCCAGATTTTTCTGGAGTACAGGATTTTATCGCTGAATCCGAACGAGATCGATGCGAACTCTATATTGATGCAGCAAAAAGTAAATCAGATCTTGAACGAACTGGTCTTGCAAAAGAGAAGACTTGAGTTTTTACTGGAAGTCATGTGGTGAATCCTTTTACGGGTGATGAAATTCCTGTCTACATCAGTGATTTTGTTCTCGGAAATTATGGTACTTGAGCGGTCATGGCAGTACCTGCACATGATGAACGAGATTTTGAATTTGCACAGAAACATAATATTCCAATGCGATTTGTGGTTATGCCGGAAGGAATTCTCACAGAAGAACAGGTGGAGCTTTTTCGAAAAGGTACGATTAAAAACACAAAAGATATTTTGTGGGATAATCAATTCGCAGAAGATGGGACTCTTGTCTCATCTGATGAATTTTCAGGTCTCAAATCTTCTCAGGCTCGAGAAAAGATGACAACTTGGGTAACGGAAAAAAATATTGGTACAGAAAAAATTAATTATAAACTTCGAGATTGGCTCTTTTCTCGTCAGAGATACTGGGGTGAACCGATTCCACTGATTCATCTTGAACTCGAGGATCTTAAAAAACTTCCACATATATCAGATATTTCTGAAGCAAAAGATTCAACTCTTGCATATATTTTAAAACGAGAATCTCGCCCGTCTGACACTGAATGCCTTGATACTTGTTCGTGTGATGGGAAAGTGCGAGTACTTGTAGTGAATGGAAAAGAACACTCAAAGATATTTGATGGGATTAATTCTAAAATGGTCTGTGATTATTCTCTTCCTTTGGAACTTCCAGAAGTAGAAAAATACGAACCAGCTGGAGATGGAAATAGTCCGCTCGTCAATGCTCCAGAATGGGTAAATGTACGACTCGCTTCAAATCTTACAGGAAAACGTGAGACAAATACTATGCCACAATGGGCTGGAAGTTGCTGGTACTATTTGCGATTTATGGATCCAAAAAATGGTGAAGCTTTGGTTGATAAAAAAATAGTCGGATACTGGCAACAAGTCGATGAATATGCCGGAGGGATAGAACATGCTGTTCTTCATCTTCTCTACGCTCGATTTTGGCATAAGGTATTATTTGATATCGGAGTTGTTCCGACGAATGAGCCATTTATGAAACTCCGAAATCAAGGATTAGTTCTTGGATCAGATGGAGAAAAAATGAGTAAGTCAAAAGGAAATACGGTCGATCCAGCAGAGGTTATCGGACAATATAGTGCTGATGCTTTTCGTCTCTATATCATGTCAATGTCAGCTTTTGAGGATGCGGCTCCATGGAGCACGAATGGTGTCGTAGGATCTCAGCGATTCCTCGAAAAAATATGGAATCTCTTTGAACAAGGAAATAAAAAAACTGGAATGGACGATATGAAGGTTATGAAACTTCTTCATAAAACTATAAAAAAAGTTGGTGAAGATATCGAAAATTATAAATTCAATACAGCTATTTCCGCCTTGATTATTTCCTTGAATGAAGGATTGCCTTCAGATATAGAATTACAAAAAGAGTGGAAAGAAACATTTATAAAACTTCTTGCTCCATTTGCTCCACACATCGCTGATGAGCTCTGGAATATCCTAGGAAACGAAGGAAGTATCTATGGAAAATCTTGGCCACAGTATCAGGATTTTATGCTTCAGGATGATGAAGTGACGATCGTCGTACAGATTAACGGAAAAGTTCGTGGAAATTTTAAATTCCTTAACGGAGTCGCTCAGGAAGAAGTTTCTTCTCGAGTTCACGAAGAACCGGAGATTACAAAATGGCTTGAATGAGTCGAGATAGTTCGTGAGATTTACATCCCGAATAAACTTCTGAATATTGTTGTAAAATAGTCGAAAAATGTACGTCATCCCGGAATTTTCTGGATATCAGGAGTTTTCGGAGTTATAGAAAATCTTCCAGAAAATATCCGGGATCTTCCGTTGTTTTAAAAACTTTTAGAAAAGAGGAGAGCATTTATATACTTTTGTGACCAAAAGTACCAAAAGTCTTGAGAGGAGAAAAACTCGCAGACATAACTCTCGCTCATAATCTGCACGACTCTCGGCCTGCTTAAACAGTTTCTCCTCTCAAACTTTCCTGTATCTCCCATATATTTCGTTATTTGCAGAATAATCAAAAAAACAAAGCGAATATTCGCTTTGTTTTTTGGTATGTTTTTTTATTTTTTTGGAATCGTAACTTGAGAATCAGTTTTTGTTTCTTTTGTCCCTGTTTTTATAGCTGGAATTGAAATAATCGGAATCATAGATCATTCTTCAGAGGCTTGTTGTTGGATTTCCCCGAGATCAAAGTGTCGAAGTTTGAGTTGATCATTAATGATATTTTGTATCTGTGGAGATTCTCGAAAGAAAAGATAGGTAGACCAGGAAAGTAGGAGTAATCCCATGACTGTTCCGATAGCAAAAAGCATTCCCATGGAGAGATTATAGAGAACCATTTTCCACTTTTTTTGGTGCATAGTGAGAAACTGGTGTTGTTCGAATGACTGGAGTATAGTGGTCATATCTCGCATAGCAACACTGAGATCTTTGAGAGTTTTGAGCGTCTCTCTTTGGACGATTCCATTATGGAGCAATTCTTTCTCGACAATAGCAGAATAGATAATCTCCTGCTTATTGAATTTTTGTGCATCAGCAACTTTTTCTGTTGTTTGTTTTTTGGCTGTAGCTTTTTTTACTGGCATAAATAAAATTATTAACTAATATTTGCTTAATTCTATTTAATCCACCCATCCACAAAATCTCTGGTAATCCTAGCGAGTTTTCGTGGGTCGTGTCGGGCATAATCTCGTTCATTTACTACGTCTCGCTCGATGATTTTGTAGTGAGTTCCCAGAGATCGATTTTGGAAAGTTACCGGAACTTTATTTTCTTTTTCATATTTTTCGATGAGATCTTCAGCGATCGCTCCATTATTTACGATGACGAAATCAACTCGATTTGCTCAGAGATATTTCTCTATGATTCTGACAAAATCTTCCACGTAAAAACCGGTTGTTTCTCCATGTTTCGTCATAATATTACATACATAGATAATCTTTGCTTTACTTGTCTGGATTGCTTCTTTCATTCCATTTACAAGGAGATTCGGTACGATGCTCGTATAGAGATCACCAGGACCGATGATAATATAATCCGAATTCTGGAGTACTTCCTTTGCGAGTGGATTTAAGGCTGCATCTCAGATAAGAAAGGCATCTGAGATAGCGATATCAGGATCATGTTTCGGACAGTCGATATTTGTTTCTCCGATGATTTTTTCGCCATTTTCCAGAGTTACTCCGAGTTGAATATCTCAGGTAGTTACAGGAATAACCTTTCCTTTTACATCAAACATGTGAGAGAGGACCCGAATTCCTTCTTCGAAATTTCCAGTCATATCAGCACAGGCAGTCAGAAGAAGGTTTCCGATCGTATGTCATTTCATAGCGCTTTCCGTGAAGCGATACTCAAAAAGTCGACGAACCATCCCAGTATCCGAGGCAAGTGCCACAAGAGCTCGTCTGATATCACCCGGAGGTAATATGCCGAATTGGTCGCGAAGTTCTCCTGTGGATCCACCAGAATCAGCGACACTGACGATCGCAGCGAGATTGATATCGGGACTATCTTTGAGTCCAGAAAGAACATTAAAAGTTCCAGTTCATCCACCTATAGTTGTGATATTTATCTTCATTTTTTGCTTTTTTGAAAATAACTCATAAAATACTGCCCGTATTATAATCGTTTTATATATTAATCAATTTTTCTTATGGAAGGTATTAATATTGGTTTTGTTATTTTTTTAATTATCGTCCTTGCTGTTATTATAAAAAACGTTCGAATCATCGAACAAAACACGGTATTTGTTATTGAATTTTTAGGGAAATATCGTCGAATCATGTCTGCTGGATTGAATTTCAAAGTTCCGTTCCTTGAACGAGTAGCGGAAAAAATTACGCTTCGTCAGCAGAATTTTGCGATCGATGGAAAATATCCTTCTCAAGATAAGGTAATCGTCGATGTCTCTACGAATCTTATCTATACGGTAAATCCTACGGAAGAAGGAGTGAAGAAGTTTTGTTATATTCTTCAAAATCGTCAACAATCTATCGGTGCGATCATAGAAAATTCCCTAAGAACCTATATCGCAAAAGAAACTCATGAAGGAATTCTCGAGAAAAAAGACGAGCTCGCGCTTCATATTCGTACTGATCTCGAAGTTCAATTTGAAGAATGGGGAATGATTATCAACAGTTTCCAAATTACAAATGTTAATTTCCCAACTACTATTACGACAGCGATGTCTGAAGTCGTCGCATCTCAACAGCTACGAAAGGCGGCTGAAAATAAATGAGAGGCAGTAAAAATTCAGGCAATCAAGGAAGCAGAAGGAGAAAAAGAACGAAAACGACTTCAGTGAGAGGGTATCGCGCTCGAACGAGAAGCAATCGCTCATGGTCTCCAAAAATCAGTTGAAATAGTTCAAACGGTTACTGGTCAGAGTTCATCAGAAATTCTCTCTATCCTGACACTTACTCAGTATCTTGATACTATGAAAAGCATAGGATCTTCTCCGAATGCGAAAGTAATTTTCATGGATTCTTCTGTTGATAAAACAAATAATCTCATGCAACAGCTTATGGCTTCATTTGAATCAAGTACCGTGAATGATAATAAGAAGAATTAGGGAGATAGAAACAGAGAAAAAAGAGACTGAGAATTTAAGATAAATCCTGCAGTTATTCATTCTAAAGCCTAACAAACTAAAGACTATTCTATGCAACAATTTCTTCAGAAACATAATCTCAAATTAACCGCTTCCCAAATAGAACAATTTGGGAAGTTTTTGCAGCTTTTCATCGAATTTAATTCTCATACGAATCTCTCGGCTATTCGCGATGAACAGGGGATTATCGAAAAACATTTTATTGATTCTTTAATGATTTCGAAATTTGAAGATATTTCTGGTCGATTGCTTGATATTGGTTCTGGATGAGGATTTCCAGGAATTCCTTTAAAAATTATTTTGCCAGAACTGAATGTAACACTTCTTGATTCTGTCGGAAAAAAAGTGAATGCGATGAATCATTTTGTACAAGGTTTGGAATTACAAAATATCGAAGCAATTAAAGAACGAGCGGAAGTACTTGCGAGTGATCCGAGATTCGCTCATCAGTTTGATTTTGTGACTTCTCGAGCGACAGCTTATATGCCACAGATTCTTGAATGGGCAAAACCATTTCTCAAACCAACCGGGAAAATTATTCTCTACAAGCTCGATAATCAGGAAGAACTCAAAGAAGGAATGAATGCCATGAGAAAACTGAATCTCAAATTACAGGCAATTCATAAATATGAACTTGCAGGACAGGAGCGAATATTCGTCGTAGTTTGACGAAAGTAGAAAATATTGCAGAAAATAGTTTGACTTAAAAAAAGTTTGAGTAAAATGACCACGCCCAATTCTATGGCGTGGATTTTTAAAATCTCTCCACGCTCGTAGCGTGGTATCATCTTCGGAGATGGAATATGTACAGGTTTCACACCCACACAACTCCTGAGGCCCATAACAAGGCCTCGATCATCCTTGTGCTTGGAATCTTGATTATGGGGGGTATATCTTTTACCCCCGTAATCGTAAGCTTCTTAAAGTAGAGGTATCCTCCAACCCCGCGCCCGATTGTCCAAAAGACATATTGGGCGCATTCCCTTTAAGGAGGGAAAATGAAACACCTGGTACGTTCGGGTTACAAGCTGGGCGGCTCCTTCATGATGCTCCTGATTTTTTTAGGATTCATGGATTATTCCGCTTTTGTTCACCCTTTCTTTCAGAAGTTGCTTTTTGGTTCAGTTCTTGTCTATATGATGAGCGCTTTTCTCAGAAAGTACTTCAAAATCCTATGACACTATTTGCATTGAGCGGATGGTGTCATTTTCTTTTCATACTATTTCCAGGTTGTCAATATCATCTATTTGCATCAGGTAAAAATCTATGATAGAATTTCTTCGTATATCTCGTATTCATTCAAGTTATCATGATGTTCAAACAAAAAACACAAACAGTCATTTCCGCATTGCTTATTCTCTCTTTTTTTCAGACCACTCTTGCCGCTACGATAAAAGAGGATACACAAAAGGCTGATTCTACCACCTTTGTCGGAATCAAAAAATCAAGAACCGGAAAAATTCTTGATAATTTTAAAGAGCAAGAGAAAGAACTTATTTTCGAGGCGGTTCCATTTTCAAATGAAGACGAATCGATTATTTTCGATAAAGAAAGTCGACTTAATAGTCTCGAAGAAATCGTAAATCGTCTCGAGGACTCAAAAGAACAATATAAAGAAAAGAAAAAAGAAGTCACGAAAGAAAAAATAACACTCAAGAGTTACATTGCTCAGATCGATCTGAATATCGAAGAAGCAGAAAAAGCAGTCGAAGAAACACGCGATCTTATCTCCGCAACCAATCAAAAAATCGCAGAATTCATGCAAAATATTCTTGATCTCGAGACAAAAATTTCTTCAAATAAAGCATCACTCTTGGAATATGTCAGCTATATTTACTCAAAATGAGATATGGTATATGGCGAAGATAATGAGCTCGATATTGTTCGATCGATTATTTTAAATGATGGAAATCTTTCAGATATTATTAATGACATTCACTTCAAATCGATTATTGAAGTAACTGGTCAGAATTTTATAGAGATTCACCGTGGACTTATTCGAGAATATTATTATACGAAAGAAATGCTCAAAAAAGAGAAGATTGATAATTTGAAATTTAAACTGGAACTTGAGAGAAAAATGCAAGAACTTGAGACAGAAAAAAAGTATAAACAACAACTTCTTGAAGAGACAAAAAATCAAGAGGCGCTTTTTAATCAATATATCATGTCTCGCCAAGCTCGAGTGGAACAGGCACAAGAGCGACTCTCGGAGATTAATAATGATTATACTTTAGCCTATGCGACGATAGGAAAAAAATATAAATGTCCAGCATTTGAGCCAGGAAAAGAACAGATCGATGATTCGATAGTCGAGCTCGCAAAAAATGATGCAGATAATAAATGTACACAAATTAAATTATTTTACTACCTTGAACAAAAACTCCGAACTCATGATCTCAATCCTGGACAAAATAAATTGAATTGGCCAGTAGATCAGATCAAGGGTATTTCTACATATTTCCGTGATCCGGATTATATGTCAGCACTTGGAAGTGCTCATGATGCCATCGATATTCGTGTTTCTCAAGGAACTGATATTGTCGCACCAGCCGATGGATATGTATATTTTATCAACGAACCGACAGAGTGAGGATATGGATATATGGCCCTTAAGCATCCGGAAGGATTTGTAACTGTTTATGGACATATCTCAGAAGTGATGGTCTCAAAATATGATTATGTAAAATCAGGTCAGGTTATCGCAAAATCCGGATGAGCTCCTGGTACTCCTGGTGCCGGACCAATGACAAGTGGTCCACATCTGCATTTTGAACTCTATCAGAATAGGGAACCGATCGATCCGCTTCGATATCTCGATACGACAGCGCTTACTTATAAATCTCTCGATTCTAAATATCGATTCAAATACATAGAAGATCTTCGAGCAAAATATGGAAATCAGGTTAATATCGGAAGTTTTGAACGAGGATTTATAATTCGATGAGCGACAGAAATGGAACGACAAAAAAGTTTATTGGCAAAGTATGCGACTTCAGATTTTCAAAACTGGAATACATGGATAGAAGAATCAATTAGCGGAAATATCGATCCAAGTTTTACAATGTGTGTAGGTCTCGCAGAGACTGGTCTCTGAAAAAATTTAAAAACTGCATATAACGTAGGAAATATCGGAAATACAGATTCCGGTTCGACATACGAATTTGCTGATGCAAGAGAAGGAATTTATTGGATGATAAAGACGCTCAATAACCAGTTCCTAGGAAAATATACCACAATTGATCAGCTTTCTCGATGGGGAAATAAGACGTGAAGTATTTATGCATCATCCAGTGATCATTGGCATAATAATATAGTCAAATGTCTTTCAACTCTCAAAGGTACGTATGTTCCTGATGATTTCGAATTTAGGATTAAATAGCGGATTAAAAAACATAGACTTGTTATTCTGAATGGAGCGGAGCGCAGCGAAGAATCCCTTGTAGACCACTTTTTTATAAGGGATCCTTCGTTTCACTCAGGATGACAAAAACTCTGAACTTTAATTTTTAACTGTCGTATATGTCTTCTGAAGCTAGAAATTCGGTCGCAAAACTTGCTACACTTGTGTGGTTCGGATTTCTTATATTTGTCGCTTTTCTTCTTGTGAAGATGGCGATCCGATTCGATTTGAATGTATTTTTATGAGCTACCGGAACTGATGTTTTACCGAAAGCGATCATTATGGAGGGAAAGATGATTCTCTTTATTATCGCGATGAGCGTCTTCTGAGGTGTTTCGTTTGCGATTCGTGTTTTTTATACGAGTGTCCGTTATGCGAATATTTATGATCAGGCCTATAGTGATTATCGCGGGAAAAACATTACATTCGAACAGTTTCAAAAACTCATTCGAGTCGAGATGTATATTGAACGATTCAACTATACGTGGTTTCTTTCATTTGTAACTCAACCGTTCGGAAGTGTTTTTCTTGGAATTATCTGTTATTTCATCGCGCGAAGCGGGCTTGGTTTTGTATCTGGAGTAGGTGAATTAACTGTTCAGAGTATTTATATGTATGGAGTTCTCTCTTTTATGACAGGATTTTATTCAAATAAATTTGTTGAATGGCTTGATCATCTTTCTGATAGGATCTTCTCAAAAGATTTTATCGATCAAAAAATGGAATATCAAAAACAAATTCTCGAAGTAACAGGAAATGATATGGATAATCTCAAAAAAGATGTAACCAAAGAACTACCAGAGGATATGGAACTTGGTATTAAGACGAAAGAAACAAATGTGACAATGAAGAAAATAAAGTAAGTTTGAATTTTTCTGAAGAATTGTTTATAATGAAGCGTTTCCGATAAAAAACGGAACAAATACTTTTTATAATACTTCGAAAAGTATAATATTCTAGAGGAAGATCCCGGATATTTTCTGGAAGATGTTCCGCTGCTTCGAAATCCTAAAATATCCAGAAAATTCCGGGATGACGTATTGATTTTCTAAATTCTTAATTCTTAATTCTTGCGCTATGTACCCACTCAAAATAAAAGCGAAATACGATTCAAAAAATCTTGCTGCAACTTGGAATATTTTTACGACTGTGTATCTTGGTAATTATGTCGATGGTGATTATAGTGAAGGTGATGGAAGTCATCCAGGAGTAGATATTATTCCTGCAACACCACATGATAATGTTCTCGCTTGTATGCCGGGTCTAGTTCATTTTGCTGGTACAAATGCATCCAATGGAAATTATGTAGTTCTTAAACACGCTTGAGCAATTGATCCAGAAGATCATACAAAAACAACCACGCTCTATAGCTGTCATCTTCATCTCTCAGCACTTTCTGTGACTACTGGAGATATTGTAGCTGAAGGGCAGACGATCGGACAGTCTGGAAGTACAGGAAATTCGACCGGAGAACATCTTCATTTTCAGATTGATACAGGAAATGCTCCATTCCATCCGTATTGGCCATTCACCTACAAAGATAGTAGTGAAGCAGGTCTTGGATTTTTTGAAGCCGTAAATAAATGACTTGGTCTCGAAAATGCTCGAAAATATACTATTAATCCTCTTGTCTATCTCGATAGTATCGCTGGTGTGGTTATGTCAAATATTTCTTCTGTTTCATGAGGAACAACCATTACGACAACCACCACTACGACAACAACAGCAAACGTAAAACCGGTAGTAGATGAAGATGGATTTATAGATGTTGATGCTCGTACTCCGTACTTTGAAGCCATCAAATATCTTTCAAAAAAATGAATTCTTAGTAAGGAAAATACTCGATTCCGACCAACTGGTGATATTACACGAGCTGAACTTCTTAAGATGGTATTCTGAGCGGCTGGAATAATCCCTGATGCTTCACTTCCAAATACATTTAGTGATGTAGATGGAAATGCTTGGTATGCACCATATATAGCAACTGCAAAAGCACGAGGGATTATCGGTGGTTATGCTGATGGAACCTTTGGTCCAAATAAGACTATTACTCGAGCAGAAGCACTTAAAATTATTATCAATACGCTTAATAAAGATTCTCTTGATACTGTTTCATTTCAGGTTTTTGACGATGTTCCTGTAGATACTTGGTATGCACCATATGCTAATCTCGCAAAAATGAGTGAACTTATGCATTTTTCTGGAAATAACTTCGAACCAAATCGGTCCATGGAACGAGCAGAAGTAGCAAGTGCTGTGTATGTGCTTATGAGTTAAAACAAAAATAACCCCGGGGTTTCAAAACCCCGGGGTTATTTTTGTTTTTTTAGCCTGCCATAGGAAAATCCATTCCCATGCTTCCCATGATTCCTTTCATTTTATCAGCTGCAATTTCTTGTGATTTCTTGATTCCTTTATTTGCTGCTGCAGTGATAGCTTTTTCGAGTTTTTCTACATCTTTAAGGATTTCGAGATTCTCGATTTTTGTTGTGATCACTTTCATCTCGCCATCGACAGTAATAACCACCCCATCCACTTCCGCTTCGATGTGAATATTTGAGAGTTCATTTTTGATCTTAGAAGCTTCTTGTTGGAGTTTGAGAAGTTCCTTTGCTTTATTATAGTCCATAACTAAAAGTTTAAAGTTTAAAGTTCAAAGTTTAAAGTGGCTAATATCTTGTTATGAATGACCCATTAAAACTTTTTTGCTCGGCAAGTATAAAAACATCTCATTTTTTTGCAAATATTTTTAGAATATGTTACTATACTTCTGTTATATTATTAAAACAAAAACATATGGGACTTTTCGATGATGTGATTTCTGCTCATACAGCAAATCAAACAGTAGCTACTCCATCTACTTCTGGATCTACCTCTTCTTCTGGAGGAACTTCTGGACAAGGAGATGATTCAATTATTATTATCGATGATACTATAAGTGCACCTGCACCAAGCGTTCGAGATTCAATCTCTTTTTTTGATAACAATACCGTGGCAGTAGAAGAAACAGCTGCACCAGTAGTTATTACCGAGCCAGTCGTACCGGAAGGAATTATTTCCTTTTCTGATGAACCAGCTATTATTTCTGCGATTGATCCAGAAGTAACTTTTATCACTGAAGAACCAAAAACTGAAACAATTACTGATGTTCAGGATCTGAATCAACTTCTCGTACAAGTAAACTCAAAAGAAGAAGATAAGGTTCCAATGGTAGAAGATACTATGTTTGTTCTTGAGCCAGCAGTTGAAACTGCGACCGTACAAGAAAAAACAGTAGATCTATTTTCTACTCCAACAGATACTCCAATGATGGATATGTTTTCCACTTCGGTTGTAGAAAACATCACCACATTTGCTCCAGTGCAATCTGAAGTAAAAATTGAATCAAAACCTCTCGAAAATCCACTTGATATCCTCGATGATTCTATCAGTAAGCTCGAAGCACTTAATGCAAATCATGATCTTGTTCGACAGGAAAGAGAGCAAGAAATCGAAAAACGAAATCAGGCTATTACTGAATTTAATAAACAAATTGCTACGCTCAAGAAAGAAAATGTGGCAATTAATAAAGAAATCGATAAAATTGATCAAGAAAAATCTCGAGTTATTGATATGATCAAGCTTTTCCAATCTCAAAAGGCAGCCTAAAAGAATTAAGAATTAAGAATTAAGAAGGAATATCTATTGTTCTTTTTCACTAATTAATCTATTTATGGCATTTCAAGAAGCAATCAACATCGAAGGAATTACAGCTCACGCGATTCGTATCGGAGCATCCGATATTCATATCTGTGAATGAGATGAAATCGCTTTTCGTGTACATGGTAAGCTCGGGAAAGCTCCACAGGCTGGAAAAATGACCCGAGAAGTTATGCAACGAATCGCTCTTCAGATGTTTAATGAAAATTCTAAAAGACTCGATGAATTTCATGAAAAGAAAGATATCGACTTTGCTTTCATCTGTTCGGACGGAACGAGTTTTCGTGTAAATGGATTTTTTAAGCTTGGTCGAATGGGATTCGTCATGCGTCGTATTGAACGACTTGCTAAAAAAATGGAAACACTCGGACTCCCGACGAGTCTCGAAAAAATCATCCATTCAAAACAGGGATTATTCCTCGTTACTGGTCCTACAGGTTCCGGTAAGTCTACTACGATGGTTTCGATGCTCGAAAAAATCAATGAACTTAGGCGAGAACACGTGGTCACGATCGAAGATCCGATAGAATTTATTTTTACTGATGATCAATCCATCTTTTCTCAACGAGAAGTCGGTCGAGATACTGATTCTTTTGTCGCTGCTATTCGAGCTGCGATGCGTGAAGATCCAGATATCGTTATGGTCTGAGAAATGCGTGACAAAGAGACAGTCGAAGCAGCAATTAATCTTGCCGAGACGGGTCACTTAGTATTCTCTACGCTCCATACTTCTGGTTCTGTTCAGACTTTGAATCGTGTCGTTCAATTCTTCAGTCCTGATATTCAGAATCAGGTACGAATTCGTCTTGCGGACAGTCTTCTCTGAGTACTTTCTCAGCGACTCATCCCTCGTGCTGATGGAAATGGTCGAATTGCTATCTTTGAAATCATGTATGTTACTCCAGCTATCAAAAATCTTATTAAATCTGGAGATTTGATTCAGATTAATAATAATATCGAAATGGGTTCTCAGGAAGGAATGGTAACTATGCGTTCATACGGATACAAACTTGAACAGCAGGGAACTATCAAAGCGGAGGATTATATGGGATATTTTACAAATGAAGATTAAAAGAATTAAGAATGAAATACGTCATCGAGGGAATTTTCTGGATGACGTATTTTTTGAAGTTACAGAAAATCTTCCAGAAAATATCCGGGATCTTTCGCTGTTTTGAAACACCTTTAGAAAAGAGGAGAATATTTGTATACTTTTGGTGCCAAAAGTACCAAAAGCACTCGGGACAAATAAACTCGCTTGTGTTAGCTTACGCTCAATATCTGCAATTCTAGCATCCCGCTCAAACAGTATTTGTCCCGAGACCCCGAGAATTTCTCCAAATAGCAGAGTTTCCTCTCTCAAACTCTCACATTTTCTCTCGTTTCTTGGAGATATTTGCTGCTTTTTACTTGTACTTAGTGAAAAAATTGATACAATATCTGCAAGTATCTATTATTATAGAACAATCTATGCGCCGATTCATCCTTTCGTTTGTTACCTTAATTTTACTCTGAATTACTTCAGTTTCTTTTGCTTGAGCAATTGATCTTCCAAATAGCTTTCGTACAGATATGGAAAAAATTTGAGTAAAACCAATAGCATGAGCAACCACAATTGAAAAAGTTGAAACAGGTTGAATCAGTATATTACATACATTTAAAATTATAATCAATGGTCTTGCAATTATCATGATGGTCTATGCTGGAGCGCATTTGGTTTTGTGAGTATGGTTTGATGAAAAATCCGTCGCTGCTGCTAAAAAACAATTATATATGTCATTGACAGCGTTTTTGTTTGTAAATATTCCATGACAGATGTATGAATTATTTAGTCCGACAGCAAACAAAATAAATGTTACTGACAGAATTGATGCAGCTTGATTTACTGCTCCGGAAAACAATAGTAATTTGTTTATTAATTTTGATGTCTGGAGAAATACGGTAGAAAATGGAGTGGTTCAGTTTTTGAAAGTATGACTCTTATTTATCGCTATACTGATGCTCATATATGGCGGAGTGAAGCTAATTATGGCAAAAGGAGATGAAAAGGAACAGAAAAATGCAAAAAACAAATTTGTTTGGTGAATCGGATCCCTTATTTTGCTTGGTTTTATCGAAGCATGGTTTCGTGTGGTATACAGTGGAAATATTCAGGAAGGACAAAATGTTTTCGCAAAAGTTATGAATCTTGCACTTTTCTTCGCTGGACCGGTTGCGATCTTTTTCTTGATTATGGGTGCGTACTATTTTATTACCTCTGCAGGTGATGAAGAGAAAGCAAAGAAAGGAAAAAATATCGTGATCAATACAGTTATTGCTACTATTATTCTCCTTGCGTGTTATACTTTCCTGAAAGATCTTTCCGGTCTGTCATTCTAGTATTAGTTACAAAGTTATAAAGAAAAGGATTTTAGTTTTTAGTTTTTGAAAAAATGCTTAAAAAAATTGCGCTCTATTTCATTGTTGTAACAATTTTATTTCCAGTTATAAGTGTTTTTGCAGCCGATCCAGTAGCAACTCCAACTGAAGTGGTGGTGACTGAAAAAATGCCTTGGATGACTGAATGTAAGTGTATTGCAGATAAAGATTGTAAAGATCCAGCTACCCGTAAATATAAATGTCCAGTGAAAGGTTGATTCTGAAGCGTACTTGATATGCTCTGAGGAATGATAAAATATGCTACATTTATCGTAGCACTTCTCGGAGTTCTCGCGTTGGTCTGGTCTGGAATCGAGATGTCACTTTCGTGAGCTTTTGGTGATCCAAAGAAAGCAAAAGAGAGGATCGGAAAAATAGCAATGGGACTCGTACTCTTGTTTCTTATTGGATTTATATTAAATTCCGTTGCGCCATGGATTTATCAGTAGAGAAAGTTACATAGTTACAAGGTTACAAAGTTACATAGTTTACGTCATCCCGGACGCAGCGCTAGCGTAGATCTGGGATCCATATTGAATAATTCCTCCTTATTTTTTTAAAGAGGAATTTTATATACTTTTGTAACCAAAAGTACCAAAAGTTTTGAAAGAGGAAAAACTCGCAGACGTAGCTCTCGCTCATTATCTGCACGACTTACATACTGTGGGAGACGGTTTTCCTTTCTCAAACTCTCTCGATGTCTCTCGCTTCTTGGAAATATTTGCTTTTTTGGACTTCATGCCTAGTGAGTGATGAGAATCGGTCGGGGTGGATCCCCGGGTCAAGCCCGAGGATGACGTACTTGGAGGGCTCGAGGATGACGCAGGTGTGTTGGTTGGGGGATCCTGAAACAAGTTCAGGATGACGTGCAAGATTCAGGATGACATTAATAAGCCACTTTCGTAGGAAAGTGGCTTATTTTTTTGATTTGTAAAGAGAGCTGTATTTTGTTTCTGGTGCAAAGTGATATAATAGTAAGTCTCTCTGGTATGCCGATTCTTGAGCAATATATTTGTTCAATTCGTGCAAGAGAGATAGATTAAGATATTTATTGAAAATTTGTCAAACATATATTTGACAATAAGGACAAAAAGTTTATATTTAAGTTTGACTCTCTACCAAAATATTGTGTAGTCAAAAATAATTTCAAACAAAAATAAATGATAGGTTGAAAAATTGCTTCCGAAAAGGGAGGATTCGACCTATTTTTCATTACTGCCCCTAAGGCAGATGATATAAAAAGATCAATCTTTTATCATTTATTTTTGTTCATATGAAGACCTCTGTTTCTCGAACAAAACGATTAGCAAGTAGTGTACTCACACTTACTTTTATCGCCAATATTTTCACTCCGCTCGTGACATATGCGGCATTGCCGACATTTGATACAACTCTTGTCACTGCAAATCAGTATCCGGTCGCTCAGGTGGAAGAGATTTCTGTGCCTCGAGATCCAGTGGTAGGTGATGTCCTCTCTCTTACTGTAAGTGGCTCTACGGTCACACAGAATTTTGACACCTCAGTAGCTCTCACTCTTCAGTTTTTAAATCTGAAAATCGATGCGCTCGCATGAGTTCACTCGACAGTAGATGTGGTAGCTAAAAAATTCACCATCATTTCCGAAATTCCCGGAGTTTCTCCGAATGTCGGGAATCTCATCATTACCCGTGCTCCGATTGTTCCAGTTACGACTGTGAACAATGTAGTAGCGGTTGCTCAAGAATCAGAAGTTTCTATTCCTCAGGATCTTTTTCCCGGTGATACGATCCAGTTTACTGTTTCAGGAACGGGACTTACACAAGTTTTTACCGGTTCGACAGATACTACACTTGCAGCTCTTGCTGATCAGATTACTGCTTCGACAAGCGCGAGCGGTTCTTATGATAGCGTGACTCGAAAAATCAATATGATTGCCAAGATTGCTGGAAATGCTTTTTCTATGTCAAACCTCGTGATCACTTCATCTGGAATGATTCCACAGAATATCGTAGCAAATGTTGTTCCAGTAGCTCAAGTGGAACGAGTTACTATTCCACGAATTCTCTATAGCGATGAGACACTTTCTCTTACAGTGGCTGGTTCTGGACTCACTCAAGGCTTCGTAACCGATACTCAGACGACTCTTTGACTTCTTGCCGCTCAAATCGATGCACTTGCCCTTACTGATGCAACTCTCTCAGGATCTGACATTATCATTACGGCCCATACTCCAGGTGTTCCCTTTATGATCGGGAACCTTACGATTACTGGTGGTATGATTCATGGTATTACTATTGTTCCGAATCGTGTCGCTGTAGCACAACAGGATGTCATCAGTGTGCCAAGAGATCTTTTCTCTTCTGATACGATTCACTTCCGACTCAACAATATTAATGTAACACAGAATTTTTCTGGTTCTACTGATGGTACGATCGATGCTTTTGCTTCTCTCGTGAGTCAGATCCCGAATATTCAAGTATCAAATATCAATTATTTTACTCGAACCCTCACTATTGCTTCTGAAGTTCCAGGTACGCCTTTTACGACTCAAGGACTTTTCCTCACCACAGCTCTGACGAGTGTAAATATGACCGCGAATGTCGTACCAGTTGCTCAGACGGAAGATATTACCTTTGCTCGAGCATTTCGTGCTGGAGATAGTGTTTCTCTCGTAGTGGATGGAAATACGATTACACAAGCTTTCACAGGTGATACGAATACGACTCTTGCAACCCTAAATACTCAGATCGATTCTATGTCGGCGATTCATTCCGTGGCTGACGGAATCGCTCGAAAACTCACTCTTACGGCTGCGACTGCCGGAGTTGGTTTTAATGTATCGAATACGACGATCACGAACACGGTCGCTCCGACGGTTCTTGTCGCGAATGTCGTTCCGGTAAAACAAAAAAATGATTTTACTCTTCCACAGACACTTCTTCCGGGTGACTCGATCGATCTGACAATCGATGGAAATGCTTTGTACAATGGTTTTTTCTCAAGTGAAGCGACCACTGTACAAAGTATGAATGCTACTATAAATAATCTCGCATCAGTCGATAGTACAGTAGATGTCGGTACGAAAACATTTTCAGTAACTGCTGCGAATGCTGGAACCCCATTTGCTATTTCTCCTATCGTTTCTACGAGTGTTCCATTCTCTGGCGCTACCGTAACTTCGAATGCTTCAGAAGTAAAAGCAAGTGTCTCTCTCAATCTCAATACTATTCCAGTGAATGGAGAATCCCTCATACTTGGTACGTGTACGATTAATTTTGTCGATACTGGAGCAGTCGATACAGACTGTAGTAATGACGGTGCTTCGATCAATATTCTCGGAATCTCTGATACTGAGACGGTCGCAGCAATCGTGCGCGGACTTTCTGGATTACACGATACAGTAAATGGTGTTCTTGCCTCTTCCGGTGTGGGAACTAGCATTATCTACACTCGAGTTTCTACTCAAGATACTTTGACTGGAATTACTCTCGATACAACCCTTATGAATGGAAAAGTAGATATTTTTGCGACTCCACTTCCAGAACTTCCTGTTGCTCAACTGGATATACTTACGCTTCCAAGGGATTTTGCTCCTGGTGATATATTCACGACTTCAGTAGACGGAATTACCGTCAATCAAAATTACACCTCTTCTTCTGGAGTGACTCTTGCAGCCCTAGTTGGTCAGCTTGATGCCCTTCCTTCAGTCACTGCTTCGGCATCTGGAAATATCGTCACTCTTACTGCTGCGACCGCAGGAACTCCATTTATTCTTGGTCAAAGTCAATTTATCAATACTCAAAATTCTCAGGTTTCTATATCAAATACTCTCGCTGTCGCACAAAGTGAATCGATTGTTTTCCAAGCTCCTCTCGTGATTGGTGATGTAGTCGATATTAAAATCAACGGAACCAATCTTTCTCAGTCGTTTGATACGAATTCTACGACCACATTAAATGGACTTATCGGGAAAATTAATACCACTCTTGCCGGTGTAATAAATGCAAGTCTTTCAGGAAGCCTTACGGTAGTACTTGATAGCGCTGTTGCTGGTCAATCATTTACGATCGATTCTCTCGAACTTACGAATACTACTACTCCAGTAAATACTCAGCCAAATGTTGTCGGTGTAGCTCAGGTAGATGCTCTGGCACTTCCAGTTCTTCCGGTTGCTGGAGATATTCTTTCTGTAAATGTAAATGGAATAATCATTAATCAAAATTTTACAGTCGATGCGGCGACGACTCTTGCAGTTCTTAGTACCGAGATTGATAATCTTGCTTCAGTAGATTCTTCCGTTGATACTGCTTCCGGTATATTTACGATTACTTCTGCGATTTCTGGTACTCCATTTACTGCCTCGCTTCTTTCTACAGGTGCGACGATCGATGGCTCGACTATCGTCGAAAATACTGGTGCTCAAGCTCAAATTGATACCCTCGCTGTCACTCGACAAATTGTAAGTAGTGATATTCTTACATTGAGCCTTGGAGCTGCCTCTACTTCACGATTTTTTTCTGGTAGCGCAGCAGATACACTTACGCTCCTTGCGGATGATATGAATACACTCCAGCCAACGATAACAACTACATTTTCTTCGACTGGAATGATATTTTCATGTACTGCGAATACTCCAGGTACACCATTTTCTCATCCAAGTCTCAGAATCGATAGTGTAATCCCAAGTGTTAATCAAGTTGCAAATGTCTTTGCAGTTGCCCAGATCGATACACTCACACTTCAACGAAGTCTTCTCGTGGGAGACACTCTTACTCTTGCTTTTAGTGGTCAGACATTTACACAAGTCTTCACAGGAAGTGAAGCAAATACGCTCGCAGCTCTCAAAAACCAAGTAGATACTTCTACGACTACGACTATGATGATAGCTGGAAATACACTCACATTCACAGCAAAAACTGCTGGAATTCCTTTCAGTCTCACGAATTTTACAGTGACAAATAATGTACTTCCAGTAACTACGGTCAGTAATGTCGCTCCGGTAAAACAACAAATCGAATATACACTTCCGACGTTTATTCAAGGTGATATTATTGCATTCAGCTTGAATAGTACTTCCATTATGCAACCATTTACTGGTGATGATACTTCTACTGTCGCGGCAATTCTTACTCAAGTGAATGCGATCGGTTCAGTCGATGTGACTTTCTCAGGTCAGATTATGAATTTCACTGCTCGAGTCGCTGGTACTCCATTTACACTTTCGAATGCAACCGTAACAAATAGTACTACTCCGATTATCACGGTCGTAAATATTCCTTCGATCGCTCAGGTTGTCGATTTTACTCCAAATGGTCCAGTAATCGAAGGTCTCACATACCGAGTAACTATCAATGGAACAGATTACGATTATCTTACTGCGAGTGGAGACACTCTTCCAGTTATCGTAAATAATCTCCGAGGAACAATCACGAATACCTGAGTAGTCGCAACTTCTACTGGTAGCTCAAATGATATTCTTCGCGTTACTGCAGCCATTCCGGGAACTCCGTTTACTTATTCCGCTGCGGTTCTCGATATTACTCCACCGATCGTAAGTACTCCAGTAAATATTCCACAAATTCTTAAATCTGGTGATCTCTCGACTTCTACTGTTCAGTCAAATGAAGACGGTGTTATCTATCTCGTGCTTTCAGGAACAACTGCAAATACGGTTAATCAATTAAATACTGCGGTAACCGCCGGAAATGCTTTTGTCGGAATGCCAAATGCAGTGAAAAATACTCCATATACTATTACGGTAGCAAATGGAATCGCTGACGGACTCTATAATATCGTCGCGATCGATGGATATAATAATGTCTCTCAGGCAATTCCTGGATGGCTGACAGCCGATAATACTGCACCGATTGTCACGATCGGAACTCCAGCTCAGTCAACCGCCGCAACTCAGATTACTATTACCGGTTCTACGAATGAACCAAATCGACCATTCCAGATCACTTATAGTGGAGGAACTTTAAATGGAACCGTAGCTTCTGATGGAAGTTTTTCTGGAACTGTTCCGCTCGTTCTCAATACTCCAAATACCATTACTGTTAGTGTCACTGATATCGCTGGAAACATTGGTTCTGATAGTGTGGTAATCACTCAGGATAGTCTGACTCCACCACTTGTTCTTGGAACAAATAATATCTTTACAAATCTTTCAAATATTACTCTGACTGGTTCGACTGATCCAAATATCTCTATAGCTGTTACAGATGCTTCCGGAGCTCTTGTAGGAACTGGATTCTCTGATGGTGTTGGTGACTTCGCAGTCAGTGTTTCACTTATTTCAAATAGTGTAAATCTCTTTAATATTACCGTTACTGATGCGGCTTCAAATAGCAATTCAGGAACCGTAACTATCACACAAGATAGTATTAATCCAAATATCATTCTCGACCCAGTTCCTTCACTTATTCATGCAGCGAATGTTGTCGTGAGTGGCGTGACTGAACCGTTTGCAAATATCGTATTTACGAATGGAGCTCAACCAGCAGTAAATGTTACTGCAAGTTCTACAGGAGCTTTCGCAGGAACAGTGAATCTTACTCCAGATAGTATTAATACTATTCTCGTAACCGCGACTGACCGAGCGGGAAATATCGGTACAGGAAGTGTCGTTGTAACGGAAGACAGTGTTCCAAATGCACTTCTTATCGGAACTCCGTCTCAAACTATTAACGCTACAAATCTTACTATTACAGGTTCGACAAAAGCAAATTCAACCATAGTTATTGCCGGTGGACTTATGACAGCGACTGGAAGCGCAGATAGTGCTGGTAATTTCTCTATGAATGTTTCTCTCACTCAAGATGCCGTAAATCTTCTTGATGTTACTTCTACTGATCCAGTAGGATTTGTAGCCACTGGTTCGATTACTATTACAGAAGATAGTACTAATCCTACTGTCATCATTTCTACACCTACTCAAACAACGAATAGTATTTCTCTTCCTATCCAAGGAACGACCGAACCAAATGCGACGATCGCTATTACTGGTGGTTCTGGATCATACTTCGGAGTATCTGATGGAAGCGGAACATTCTCTGTTAATGTTACTATGAATTCTGCAGCTGTAAATACTCTCGTAGTTACTGCGACAGATCAGGCTGGAAATATCGGTACTGGAAGCGTAGTAATTACGCATGATCCAGTGGTTATTTTCTTAAATATGACAGTCGCGAATCAGACAACGAACCAAAATACTTTTACATTCACAGGTGCGACAAAATCTGGTGCAACTCTTACGATTACTGGTGGAAATGGGGTAGTAGTAACTACTGCAGATACTGCTGGTGATTTCACTGGAACAGTCACTTTGAATCATAATGTCGCAAACAATATTCTTGTAACCGCATCTGATGCGACGAGCGTTACTGCGACCGGAGGATTTATCATCACTCATGATAATATCATTCCTACGATCGTTCTTGGTGCGATCCCAAGCATCACCTCAGCTGCTTCGATTACATTCTCTGGAACAACCGAACCAGATGCAACTCTTACATTCGTAAACGGAACCGGTACTTACACTGCTACGGCTGATAATGCCGGAGCATTTGGAACCACTATTCCACTTACTCTCAACTCACTTAATACGATTACTGGTACCGCGACAGATCAAGCTGGAAATGTGAGTACTGGAGTCACGATAACTATTACTCAAGATGTTCTCGGGCCAATAGTTTCAAATCTTTCTGTAACTCCATTTGTGGCTGGAAATCTTATGAATGCGAATTATATATTTACGACGAATGAGACATCAGCAAGCACATTCTTTGTCGGAACCGGAGCAAATGTCAGCGCGACACTTATCGCGACTGGTGCTACGAATGGAACGACTCATACGAGTGTTATTCCAGGACTTCAAGCGAATCAGACCTATTACTATTATATCAGCTCAGTTGATGTAGTCGGAAATGTATCTCAGACTCCAGTGTCTGCTATCAATAGTATCGATACAAACGGACCAGTAATTATCTCTCGAAATATAAGTAATGTACTCACGACTTCTGCACATCTTGATTTCAGTTATACTGATGCGAACTTTGTCGCTCCATTCGCGACTGGAAGTATTGTCGTAACTGACGGAACAAACACATTTAATCCAGTACTTGCATTGAGCTATTCAGCTCCAACTATGACTGGAAGCGTAGCTTTTGTCGGACTTACACCAGCGACTCCATATTCTTACAGTGTCACACTTGCAGATAGCTTTAGTAATTCGACGACATTTACCGGATCATTCACGACCGTAGCTGCCGGAATCCTCAATGGAGGAACAATTACTCAGACAGGTTCTATCCAGATTCCGACTGGAACTGGTACGACACAAAATCTGAATGGAACAACTATTATTCTCAGTTCTCTTGATGGAACGCTCACGATCGGAACTGGTACGACCAGTATCGGATTCCCAATCGGATGGAATGGAATCATCCAGCCACCGTTCTTCGTAAATCCATCTGCCCCAGAAGCGGCAACGAATGCTGAAATCCAACCACTCGTAACTCCGATGAATGATACACAATACACCTATGCAGCGAATGTTATCGAAACAGTCGGAGTCGGTGGATTCCCAGCTCCAATAACTTCAAATGGTTCGCCATTTACAGTCGTTATCAATGTAGCTTTAAATCAAGTTGGTCAAACACTTAATGTATACCGATCGAATGATGGAGCAAGCTGGCAAGCAAATGTTCCTTCAGGATCATGTGTGGTGGCAAGTAATAATACTTGTACTTTCCAGACAAATGCACTTGGATACTTTGCTCTGACTCAAATCAATCGAACGACTCGACCATCTTCTGGTGGTGGAGGTGGAGGTGGAGGAAGTTTTACTCCTCAGGATAACTGTCCAAATGGAGACTATACTGCAAGCTACTATGACGGAAACTGCGGAACAAAACCAACAACTACTGCGACTGGTACTACTGCTACCGGAACGACTCAGGCTACGACACTTCCAAAACTTAATGTAAATATCGGACTCCCAGTCGTATCTGGAAATGGTGAAAATATCAGACAGGATGCTACTGGATATATCCTAAAAATCATGGATCTTATCTATCCAAAACTTTCTACAGATGCACAAAAAGTGTTACTTTGGCAGAAAGTAGGAGAGAAGATGGATAGCCTCTTAAAAGATGTAAATCTTACAGAGAATCAAAAAACTCTCTATACAACCGTAAAAGATATTGCTCAGAAACTCCAAAAACGAATCCAGAGCAAAATCGATTCTGAAGTAACTACTCCGACTCTGATAACTCCAGTGACTCCTATCCTCGAAAAACCTGTTACTCCAGTAGTCGAAAAACCTACTATTCCAAAAGTTATAAATCTCGAAAAACCAGGAGTTATCAAAGAAGAACAAGATGGATATATTCCAGCTTCGACCCTTACTACTCCGGTAGCAAATACATATGAACTTCCACTTCTTCCGAATCCTGACGCTCCGATCTACGGAGGATGGAAATATGTAAATGCGGAACATTCTCAAGCGGTTCGCCTTGCTCCAAGTTACCGAGCGGGAATCTTCACTTATTTGCCACGAAACTTCAAAGTAGAAGTCACGAATCTCTGAGCACTTTGGAGTGAAATATCTCTCGAGAACAAGTCAGTATTCGTCCGAACGAAATATCTTCGAGATGAAAAAACAGCAGATACTGCTCGACATGATCCGTACCTCTTCCAGAATCTCAGTCAATATACCGATATCGACGTACGAAAAACACGAGCCTACGCGCTGAATGTTCGAACGCGTCCAGGACTTGATGGAAAAATCATTACTCAGCTTCGAGATGGAACAGAGATTGTAATTCTCGATCGAGTGGATGGATGGCTTGAAGTACGATTTCCAGATAGTACCAAGACTGGATGGGTACGAAGTAAATTTGTGAAGTAAAAGAATACAAATCCTTGGCCTTATTATGAGACCAGGGATTTGCCACATTTATACAAAAAATCACTTTAAATTATAAGTTAATGCTAATCTAATTTTATGGACGATCGAGAAAATAAATTCGATTTACCACCAAAAAATAATATATCTCATTCCAAAGAGAATACACCACTTTGAGAAGATGTTGTTGGTTTTTTTACTGAACATATTGGAAAAGTAGTATTTTGAATTATGTCGACAGTCGTGATAGCGGGAGGCGTACAATTCTATCAACATAAATCAAAATCTATTCGTGAAAAACAACATCAAATTCTTGCAGCAATAGGACAATTAAAATCGGGACAAATTCAAGATTGGTGCAAAGAACGACTGAGTGATGCTCAGCGTGTAGCAACTGGTCCTTTCGTAAAACGTCGAGTGGAGGAATTTTTAAACAATCCTAATTCTCAAATAGCTTTAAATGATCTCTGTATGCAGCTTCAGCTTGCTAAAGATTCATATAATTATGATTCTGCCAGTTTGCTTGCTTTAGATGGAAAAACTCTCTTAAGTACTTATGATATTACTGATCAGAATAAACAGATTGTAAGTGAAACTATTTCAAAAGCTATAGTAACTCACAATGCAGTGTTTTCTCAATTTTTTAAAAATGATAAAGGCGATACATGTTTGGATATTATGGCAGCCATACGAAATAATAAGGAGCAGCCTATAGCTATAATATCATTAACAAGTAATGCAAATTATTTTTTATTTCCACTTGTTCAGAATTGGCCACTTCCAAATTATAGTGCGGAGACAGCTCTCATACTTAGGTCGGACGATGAGGCTCATGTTCCACATAAGCTTCGACACCAGAAAGAGGGGACACCTCTTTGGAATCAACCACTTTCTCGTACTGAGTTTCCAGCGGTTCAGGCAGTTTTAGGAAAACAATGATTGTTTGAGGGTATTGATTATCAAAAAAAAGCAATAATAGCTGATTTACAATCGATTCCTGATTCACCATGGTTTATGGTGAGTAAAATGGATACGGAGGAAGCTTTAATAGAATTACGTAAAGATACTTTATTTATCGTCGGTATCACTATAGCTTTTATTTTACTTTCCGGAGCCGGAGTAATTATTTTTAACAAACAACACGAAAATAAAAAACTTAAAGATGAACAAGAAAAAACAAAAGAGGGCGAGTTGCGCCTCAAAGAAGTATTAGAAAATTCTTGGAGCGTATCCTATAATCGTAATTTAAAAACAGGAGTGTATGATTATATAAGTCCTGTATTATTAGAACTTTCTGGCTATACGATGGAAGAGATGAATTCTTTTTCCATAATAACTCGTCTCCATCTCGTGCATCCTGATGACATAGAAGAACACGAACGAATGGTTACTAAGGCCTTATCTGATACGAATGGTGCGAGATACGAATTAGAATATCGTTTTCTCCATAAGGATGGTAAATATCGCTGGTTTCGTGATCAATTCAAGATTAAGCGAAATGCAAGTGGAGAAAATTTAGCAATCGTTGGAAGTTTGAGTGATATTTCAGAACGTAAGAATGCGGAAATGGACTTACGAAAACATAAAGAGTTGCTTACTGCCGTCGGAAGAATAGCAAAAGTAGGATGATGGGAAATAGATCTTATTGAAGGCAGTAAACTTACTTGGACTGATCAATTGCACATAATACATGAAGTGGATAGTGATTTTATTCCTACTCTTGATGGAGCTATAGGTTTTTATACTCCAGAGTCTCAACCGATCATATCTGAAGCTGTTTCTCGTGCTGTTCAGTATGGAGAGTCTTTTGACGTGGAACTCCAGATTATCACGGCACAAGGAAATATGCGATGGGTTGAAGCAAAAGGAAATCCTGTTTTTCTTAATAGTAAAGTAATAAGAGTTGAATGAGTATTTCAAGATATTACAGAGCGCAAAAATGCAGAAGAGGTTATGCAAGAGAGAAATCGATTCATCGAATCACTTATAAATATAAATCCAGATACTATTTATATTTATGATTTAGTGGATGGTAAAAATATTTTTACCAATAAGGGGATTGAGATAGCTCTTGGTTATTCCGTCGAAGAGATACAGGCAATGGGAAATCAGGTTTTATCGATTTTAATGCATCCTGATGATATGAAGGTATATCGGCAAGAAACACTTCAAAGTTATTCAGCAGCAAAAGATGGGGAAAGGATTCTTCATATTTTTAGAATGAAAAATAAAAATGGTGATTGGGAATGGCTTGATTGTACGGAAGTAGTATATTCTCGAAATGAGAATGGTTCACCTCGACAGATATTTGGGATAATCAGAAATATTACTGAGAATAGAAAGGTGGAAGAAGAACGGCAGAGATTACAGGCACAGCTACAACAATCTCAAAAAATGGAAAGTATTGGTACTCTTGCATCAGGGGTTGCACACGATATGAATAATGTACTTGGAGCGATTCTTGGTCTTGCTTCGATTCATGAAGAAACTCAGCCAGTAGGTAGTGCTTCTCAACGTGCTTTTAGCACAATCATGAAAGCGGCGAATCGAGGAGGAGAGATGGTCAAGAGTTTACTGAACTTCGCTCGACAGACCCCGGCTTCGGAACAGGTTTTAGATATAAATACTATTCTTCGGGAGGAAGTGAATCTCCTAAGAACTACTACTTTATCTAAAGTGAAATTAGAGCTGGAGCTAGCACCAGATCTTCAAACTATTCGTGGTGATAGTGGCACATTGGCTTCTGTTTTTATGAATCTCTGCGTAAATGCCGTAGATGCTATGTCTGAAAAAGGAATATTGACACTAAGAACCCGAAATGTAGATAGAGATTGGATTGAGATTGAGGTCGAAGATAATGGAGTAGGTATGCTCAAAGAGACTTTAGAAAAAGCTATGGATCCATTTTTTACCACAAAGGAAACGGGCAAAGGAACCGGACTTGGTCTATCGATGGCTTACAATGTCGTACGGTCCCATAATGGAGGGATCGATATTCAGAGTGAAATCGGAAAAGGTACTTGTGTGCGAATACGTTTTCCTACCTATATAGAACCAATCCACACCGCTCAAAAACCCGTCTCTAACACAATTATTGATAATAAAGTTGAAAAAATCGATGCATTAAATGTTCTTTTGGTAGATGATGATGAATTAATTCAGGGTTCTTTGCAGGCTATGTTGGATATTTTGGGAAATACTTATGAAGCAGTTTCTACTTGAGAAGAAGCTCTAGAAAAACTCGGAGCAGGATTTCAGCCTGATGTTATTATTTTGGACATGAATATGCCGTGAATGGGTGGTGTATGAGCTTTGCCGCGCATTCGTTCTCTACATCCGAACGTACCTATTTTACTTGCTACAGGACGGGCTGATGAGACGGCGATTAATCTTACGAGATCGCATCCGTATGTGACCTTATTACCAAAACCTTTTGGTTTTCAAGAAATTCAAGAACGCCTCAATATTGTAAAACAAACTCGCGATACTAATCGATCTAATGGAATAGAAAATACATAAGATTCTATCTTAATTTTCTTATATGAATCCGGGTGGTATACATGATCCTGATTGAACTCTTCCGGATTCGGAAGAGTTTCAAGGGCTTAAAATTACAGAATCTTTAGATGCTTCTGGAGAGTTTTTGGAATCTGAGAATCTGATGAAGTTTTTTTCTTGAACTATCTTGGATATTTTACGACAAAATCCTGATGCAACTGAAGAAGATATTTTAAGAATATTAAAAGAAAAAGGTGCTCGAGAAAAGATAGAAAAATTGAAGTCTGAAAAGAGTGAAGAATCTCATACATGAGAAAAGGAAAGAGATTATCAACTCTTATTAAATCTTGCTCCAGATGCCTTTTTTCATGGAAACAAAAAAGGTGATTTTATAAGTGTAAATGAAAAAGCTATTCTCCTTACGGGCTATACCGAGGAAGAACTCTTGACTATGAATATAAAAGAATTATTTTCATCTTCACTCTTAAATCAAAAACCGTTACGATATGATTTACTAGATCAGGGGAAAGTTATTGTGACTGAAAGAGAAATCGTAAAAAAAGATGGAACTCTTGTATCAGTCGAGATGAGTTCTCGAAAAATGCCAGATGGAAATTATCAATCTTTTATAAGAGATATTACCGCACGAAAAGAAATAGAAGATGCTTTAAAGATCGCAGAAACTACTTATAGAAATCTATTTTTGAATGCACAGGTTGGATTATTTCGAACTGCTATTGATACCGGTTTGATAATTGATACGAATGATTCTCTTGCGAGATTTGTCGGATTTAAGGATCGTGAAGATCTTTTGTCGAGTTGATTTAACTTGGCAGAGTGTTATGTAAATCTAGAAGATCGTGAAAATATGTTGTTTTTTTTGAAAGAATATGGACAGGTAGATAATCTAGAGGTACCATTTAGATGTCACGATGGTTCTGTTAAATGGATTCGATATTCAGCAAAAATTATTCCAAACAAAGGATGGATAGAATGAGTAGCAGAAGATATCACCGAGCTCAAATTGGTCGAGAAAGACCTTATGTATAACGAAGCTGAATTAAGGCGACAAAATAATTTATTTATATCACTTCTTGAGAATCTTCCCGTTGGCGTTTTTATGATAGATGCTCTTACAGGTACTCCATTACTAGCAAATGAAAAAGCTCTTACGCTTCTCTGACGATGAATCCTTCCGAAAGTAGATAAGTCGAATCTCTGAGAAGTGTACAGTGCCTACAAAGGTGATAGTATGGAGATATATCCTCCTGAAGAAATGCCTATCTTACGATGAACCAGAGGAGAAAAATCACACGTAGATGATATGGTAGTGGTACATCCGGATGGCATAAAGACTCTTTTGGAAGTATTTGGCTCACCAATATTGGATGAATCATGAGATACATGGGCAAGTCTCGTAAGTTTTTTTGATATTACGAAGCGAAGACAAATAGAAGAAAGTCTTAAAAAAACAGAAAAACAACTTTTTGAAAGACGAAAACGTGATTCTGTAAGTACTCTTGCTGGCGGTATTGGTCATGATTATAGCAATATTTTAACCGTGATTATCGGATATTTAGAATCATTATTAGTGGATGAATCACTTACTCAAGAACAGAGAGATCGTCTCAAAAATGCTTTAACTTACTGTGATCGTGCAGCAGAGCTCACTCGACAATTTAAGCGCTTATCCCAAAATACCGTTCCAGAATTAACCTGTATGGATATTTATAAGCCAGCCGTTTCTGTATTTCAGATATTAGACACGACAGATATATTGATCGAGAAAACACTCAATGTACCAGAGAATGAATTTTATATCATGGCATCTGAGTCTGAATTTCACGATGTATTAATAGAGCTTGGAACGAATGCATTCAAGGCGATAAAAGCAAGAGGATATAAAGAAGGGAATTATATTCGAATGAGTGCGGTAGAATATACGCATGACGACAATAGTCTAGATATTCCCCAATGAGAATACATTCATATTACTTTTGAGGATAATTGAATAGGGATGTCAGAGGAAGTTCTAGATCGAGCTTTCGATCCATTATTTACGACAGGAGAGAAAGGGGTACAAAGATGACACGGATTATGATTGGCTACCGTGTATAATACCGTGAAAAAAAGCGGAGGAGATATTACTATAGAGAGTAAAAAATGAGTATGAACATCGGTACATATATATTTACCGAAAGTAGCACCACCAAAAGAAATACCTACACAAATAGATATTTCTGAAAAAAGAATAGAAACAACAAAAGAAAAAGAAACTATTCTCTTGATAGATGATGAGAAAGACTTGGTGGATTTAATAAAAGAAGAACTGGAATTTCGGGGCTATAATGTGCTCACGGCAAATGATGGAGAGGAAGGTCTTGGGATGTATATCGCAAATATGAATTCTATAGATTTGGTGATATTGGATCTTACTATGCCAAAAATGTTAGGACCAGAAGTTTTTACAAAAATGCAGAAAATAAAAAAAGATGTTAGAGTAATTATTGCTTCTGGATGAAGCGATGAAGCGATGAAGGCTGGTGTATTGTCTTTGGCAAAATGAGCTATCAACAAACCATTCAGCTTAAAAGAACTCACTAAAATCGTAAGAGAAGTATTAGATGGTCAAAAAAGTTAATATTAATTTCGTAAATACATAGCATCTCAAAAACTGAAAAATCTGTACTTTTGCTCGCGGGCATGAGTATAGATTTTTTTGATTTCTTCGATTCCTGCGAAAGCCGATACGAGCATAAGAAGTGTGCTTTTTGGAAGATGAAAATTCGTAATGAGCTCATCGATAATTGTGAGCTCGAATCCAGGATAGATGAAGATTTTGCTTTCGAAATTGATACTTTCTCAGTCGATGGAAAAAGAGGGAATAATACTGGAATTACTTTTTTCGTGCACATTCCAAAAATTCACGCATTCATCTGACCAGGTAAAGTTCTCTTTTATAAGAGACCATAAAAATGGAAGTGATTCGAGCGTACGCGAGACCGTGGTTCCGACAGCGAGAATGATTTTTCCATTTTTTTTGTATTGTGCGATTTTCTCAAACAATTCTCGTGTTACTTCAGCCATTTCGACGTGCATATCGAACTGCCGAATATCCTCTTCATAGATATTTTTAAAAGTTCAGAGTCCGACATGAAGCACTATTTTTTCTTGTCAGAAACATTTTTCTGTCAATTCATCGAGCAGTCTCTGAGTAAAATGGAGTGAAGCAGTCGGAGAGGCAACTGATCATTCCTTCATTGCGAAAACTGGTTGGTATCCAACCTCCTTTTCTGGAGTATATTCGACATAAGGAGGAAGCGGCATCTGACCATATTTTTCGAGAAATTCATTTACAGAAATATCGGATTTAATTGAGAGAATTCGGCCTTCATACACAGTTTCCTCGACAAATATTTCAATACCTTGGAAGGTAACGGTTCATCAGACTGGAAAACGATCTCAAGGATATACCATGGCAATAAAATTATTCTGTCATCCTGAGTGAAACGAGGGATCCCTTACACATGAGTCGTCTACAAGGGATTCTTCATCCGCCGCGGCGGATTCAGAATGACAGGAATCGAAAGGTTTCAGATAAAATATCTCACCATCAAACACTTTTTCACTTCCAAACTTCGTTCGACTTACAGCGTTTTTCAGTGGAACTCGCGCACGAAGTACTTTTGATTCATTGAAGAAAAGTATATGTTTTTTAGGATCGAGAAGGGAAGGGAGACTTGAGAAAATAGTATCAGCAATATTTCATTTTTCATATACCAAAAAACGACATTCATCAGCTGGTTCGTGAGGAACTTGTGCGATGAGGTCTTCTGGAAGTTCGTAGTCGTAGGTATTGAGGGAGTGGGTATCTGATGTAATCATAGATTATCGTGTCTGATAATTAATGTCTAAAATAATAGATTCAACTTCATCTATAAGTAGTTGTTGTTGTTTTTTCGTGAGCCAATAAGTTGCATAAATTCTATGACGTTCAAGTTGATCGTGAGTTGTTAAAAAAACAATCCACATTTCGTGACATACGTGTACAAGATGATGCCTAAAATTTTCTATATAGCACTGCGTGTAGTTTTCAAAAGAATATTCTTTTATTTTAAATAACCCCTTTATTATCATTATTCGTTTTTCTGGATCGAAAATATAAATAGTGAAGTAGCTCCAAGGTAGAATTATGCTAACAAGTAGCAGGGTAAATATAATACCTCATATTTCTCAGAATCACATTTTTGTAAGTTCACCAGAGAGCATTCCAGAAACAAATCAAAACATACAAATTCCAAAAGGAATACAAGATATAATACTTCAGATATGATAGAAGAATCATTTTTTAATTACATAGCATCTTCATCTTGGTATAAGATATTTGTTATTCATAACAACTAAAAAGTTATCACTATAAATAAAAAACACGACCAGAATGAAAAAGTCGTGTTTTTTATATTTTTTTATAGATGGTGCCGAAGGGCAGAATTGAACTGCCGACACAGGGCTTTTCAGGCCCCTGCTCTACCACTGAGCTACCCCGGCTTATAGATGACTACAAGCTTCAAGTAAGTAATTGCTTTGTTGTCTTTTGCTTGATACTTACTGCTTTTTTCAAGCGAGTTGCATTATACGGAAAAAATAGCGATTGCAAATTTTTTTGGAAAATATCAGAATAACTTCAATTTTACTTTTGACTAATATGAAAAATTGGACACAATATCGCGGTAATTTTTATTCATCATACATCAAGAATATGTCGATACTTATTTCTGGTTCTGTGGCATTTGATACGATTATTTCGGTGGTTGGAACTTTTAAAAGCCAGATTATTCCCGAAGCGCTTGATAGCTTCAATATGTCACTCTTTGTTCCTTCACTTCGAAAAGATTTCTGAGGAACGGCAGCAAACATCGCTTATAATCTCGCACTTCTTGAGAAAAAACCTCATGTAATAGCTTCTGTCTGAGAAGATGCTCATGAATATATCGTTCGACTTCAGTCACAAGGAATCAATACAAATCACATTAAAGTTGTCACTGGAAAATATAGCCCACAAGGTTTTATGATAGGAGACGAGATTAATCGTCAGATTATTGCTTTTCATGCTGGTGCTATGGATCACTCTGGTGAGATCGAGCTTCTCGGAACTGATTATACTCACGCGATTGTCTCTCCAGATTCGAAAGCTGGTATTCTTCAGCGAATAGCTCAGTGTAAACAAAACGGAATTTATTGTATTTTTGATCCAGGACAGGCGATGGGGCTTTTTTCCGGAGAAGAATTATTGTCTTGCGTAAGAGACTCTTCGATGTCTATTGTGAATGAATATGAATCAGAACTCTTTAAAAATATTTCAGGAAAAGATTTGGTAGATTTTTGTCAGGAAAATAAAAAAATCTGCATCATTACGCTTGGTGCAGATGGAACTCGGATTGTAGATGGAGAAAATGATACAAAAATCTCTGCGACAAAAGTAGAAACAGTGGTCGAAGCAACTGGTTGTGGAGATGCACTTCGTGGATGACTCCTGTATGGTCTTTCTGAAGGTTGGGATATTGTTAAGTCTGTGAAGCTCGGAAGTGTGCTTGCAGGAATCAAGATTGCTTTCCACGGTGGACAGAATCATACATTTACGAGAGATATAGTTTCCGAGATTGGACTTCGAGAATACGGAGAAAAATTCTTTGGATAATTAGATTTTTTTCATACAATCCTGTCATCCTGAGGGCAGCGCCCGAAGGATCCTTTGTACTTGAGATTATTATAACACCTGATTTTTAAGGGATTCTTCGCTTCGCTCAGAATGACAAATACTTTAACTTTTCTACATTTTAACATTTTAACATTTTTTATTATGGATTACCAAGTAGCAGATATCGGCCTTGCGGAGTTTGGTCGAAAAGAACTAAATATCGCAGAGACTGAGATGCCAGGTCTTATGGCTCTTCGAAGCGAGTATGGAAAAACAAAACCACTTGCTGGCGCTCGAATCGCAGGTTCTCTTCATATGACGGTTCAGACAGCAGTTCTTATCGAGACACTTCGAGAACTCGGAGCAGACATTCGATGGGCGAGCTGTAATATTTTCTCGACTCAGGATCATGCAGCGGCAGCGATTGCAGCAGCTGGTATTCCAGTTTTTGCATATAAAGGTGAATCACTCGAAGAGTATTGGGAATTCACACACCGAGTTTTTGAATGGGCTGACGGAGGAACTCCAAATATGATTCTTGATGACGGTGGGGACGCGACACTTCTCGTAATTCTTGGAAGCGAAGCTGAAAAAGATGCGAGCATTCTCGATAATCCGACTTGCGAAGAAGAGACTTTCCTTTTTGCGAGCATCAAAAAACGACTTGCTAGTAAACCAGGATGGTACAGTGCCATCAAGAAAAATATTCAAGGAGTTACTGAAGAAACAACTACTGGAGTTCACCGACTCTATCAGATGTTCGAGGCAGGACGACTTCCATTTCCTGCGATCAATGTTAACGATTCAGTTACAAAATCAAAATTCGATAATCTCTATGGTTGCCGAGAATCTATCATCGATGGAATCAAACGAGCGACTGATGTAATGATTGCTGGTAAGATTGCGATTGTTTGCGGATATGGTGATGTCGGAAAAGGATGTGCTCGAGCATTCCAAGGAATGGGTGCGACTGTCATGGTAACTGAGATCGATCCGATTTGTGCACTTCAAGCTGCGATGGAAGGATTTAGAGTTATTACTATGGACGAAGCGGCTGCGATGGGTGATATTTTCGTCACTGCTACTGGAAACAAAGATGTTATTACACACGATCATATGATCAAAATGCGAAATGAAGCAATCGTTTGTAATATCGGTCATTTTGATAGTGAGATTGATGTTGCTGGAATGCGAAAATATACTTGGGAAAATGTAAAACCACAAGTTGATCACATTATTCTTCCAAACGGTAATAAGATTCTCCTTCTTGCTGAAGGTCGTCTCGTAAATCTTGGTTGTGCGACTGGTCATCCATCATTCGTTATGTCAAATTCATTCACGAACCAGACACTTGCTCAGATCGAGCTTTTTACACGAGCAGAAAAATATCCAGTCGGTGTCTATCGACTTCCAAAATATCTCGATGAAAAAGTGGCACGACTTCACCTTGAACGAATCGGAGTTCACTTAACAAAACTTTCTCCAGAACAAGCTCAATATATCGGTGTCGAAGAATTCGGGCCATATAAACCAGAACATTACAGATACTAAAATATAAAACAACCCCGGGGTTTTGAAACCCCGGGGTTGTTTTATATTATCTATATTTACAAATTCAGAGTCATTTTCCTTGAGACTCACATATTTTCTCGGATTTCTCTATAGTATTCTTCACTTTTTTGATTGCCATCGTGATAGCGACATGGAGATCTGCTAGATTTCCTATGTTTGTCGTAAAAGTATTGGATTCATTTCAGATGAGTTCTTTCGTGAGTCCATAATCTGCACTTATTTCCTTTTCTATCGCATTAATATTTTGATTCTTATTGAGTTTCTCGGAGAAAATATTAGTATTTGATGTGGTCTCAGGATCAAAAATATCTTTTTTTATTTGTTCGTAGAGTCATTTGAATCAACCGCCTGTCGTCGTAATTCGGCTTCCGATAGCATCGAGAACTCCCGATATTCCGTTTCCGGGTGTTCCACTTCCTTTTCGTAATTTATTAACCATTGCTGCACTTGCTTCCGCTCCGACCCCTTGTTTAGCAAGTTCTTTTCTTAGTAGATTTTTCTCTATTTCATCTTGCTTCGGATGTTCTCAGAGGAGAAGTTGGGCGGCTTTTTGCCAGTCTTCTAATCATTTTTCAAAACTTTCTTGTGTGAGTCAGATATCTTTAGAGAGTTTACTGATACTGATAGCAAATTCTCCATTATTTACACAAGATTGAAAAGCTTCTTTTTTATAATTATCGATAAGGCTATTAAGTAATTCATCCTCTTTAAGTGTTCCTCAAGGAAAAATATTTTCTGATCTAAAGTCATCTCAGTCATTATCATCAGATCCGACAACTGAGACAAAAGTTTGCTCAATTTTAATTTGTTTTGCAAGCGCATCTTGTAGACGTTTCTCAGGTCAACTAGTTATACAATTTTTATAAGCATAATCCGCGGTTTGTTGAATTTTTTTGGTTTGGGATCGCACGAGCCTGTAATCACGCATAATCGGTGGTGGTACTTCTGTTTTGAGAATCATTTTTATCCAAAAACCAAAAGATGTTCCAAAATTCGAAAAATTTGTCGACATATTATAGGTTTTCAAAAGCTCTGTTCACATGCGAGAAAGGGAACTTTCTCATTCACCAGGACCACAAGATGTTTTTCCTACCTCCGTACGAATAGCTGTTAATTCTTTATCGAGCTCTTTTATATAAGTTTGAAGTTCTTTTGCGGGTCATTTATCTAGTTCACATTCAGCAAAGACAACATCAAAAGAGCTCATGAATAAAATACTCAAGAGTGAAATTCAAACGAGGATGTTATTTGCTTCCTTGTGGAATTGCATACATTCTTCCTATTACACTAATAATATTACCGATTCGTTCATTGAGTCCTTGAGTAAAGGAATTTAATGCGAGCAGATCATTATTGAACGAATCATAATAATCTGTCTGGAGATTTTGACTCATAAGTGCAGAAAAAGCTGCTAGTTCAGCACCATCTTTTTTTATTTCATCAGCGGTAGTATTTTGTTTGTTGTTTGCTGCCTGTGAATCAAGTTCGGCACTTGATATTATCTCTCGAGCAAGAGCAGTTCGAAGAGTAACTAGATCATTCTGTCTTTTATAATTTAAACCATTCATTTCAAAGGCTTTTTTCAAAATTGCCTCATCTTCAAATTCCTTTTTCATATTGATAGCGTCAGAACCTCAGCTTTTTGATCATCGGGGAACATTAAGAAGCGGGATAGGGAGCTTTGTGACGATAACTCAGATGTGTACTTGAGAGGGGAGATTCAGATTTCTAAGATCGAGTTGTCAGAAATTTCGAGTCATTTTCGATTGTGTTCCGCTATTTCCGGCAAATTTATCAGCGATTTTTAGATTCTTATCAAGTACGCTTTCTATCGTATAGGTTTTAGTGCTTCCGAAAACCTTTTGTTGGTAGATGAGAAAATTTACCCGAATACAGAAAAAAGTATTACAGGGGAAGCTGTCGGCGAGTTTATTGTTTTTTTGTTTTCCTCATCAGTTTGGAGGATTATTTGAAGGATTTCCAGATCCAGAAAAAGCATTTCCTCATCAGTTTATGATCGGATTGTTTTGTCCGAGTCCAGTGGAAGAGGTTGCTCCATTTCCACCTGTCGTGACTTGGTTATTGATATCTGTAAAAAGACCGGAGTCGAGATTTGAGAGATCGCTTGGGTTACAAGCATTTGCTGCAAGTACACCAGAAGATGTAGTAGGGGTTGTTGACCCAGTAAGACTTCCGGGAGTGAGAGTGCCGGTATTTGTTGGATTAGTAGGATTTCCAGTTCCTCCTGCTGGATTATAGGGAGACGGTCCAAAGGGGCTATCATTCTGAGGATTATCATAGAGTCCTGAAAGAAGACCTACCATTCATCCTGATACGCCATTTTCATCTCATTCATAAGGAATTTCCTCCGTAAAAATAACCCGATTAATCTGTTCTAGATCGTACGCGATATCGTAGCTGGAATTATCGAGACTTCCATCCGAAAAAAGTCCTGTGTAACCGATTTTTCCGATTTTTTCTAATTTTTCAGTATTGGCCGCTTTTAATTGTTCATAAAACCACACCATATCATCTTCAAGGGAATTGATATTTTCAGTGGTAAGTTTTTCTTGTAAACTCGGAACGAGATGTCGAATGATTGGTGCAATTCATCCTGCCTGAATAGTTTCGAGATCTTCGATAGTAAAATCAAATCCCGGAGAAAAACAGTCTTCATTTATATCAATACGAAATATGGTCTGACAACCAGTGGTTAGATTCAATTGTTTTGCACTTCCTATGAGTGAACGGGTTACGGTTTTTTGATAAAAACTCGCTTGTCATTTAGCGATTTGTTTATAAAGATTTAGATCTATATCTTGACCGATAAATGCTGAAACTCCCGAGGTAAATAAAAAACCACAAAGACCTACGATGGAAATCGTAAGTCTCGTAAAAGCAGGGAAGTGTGATTTTTTGGGATACATACTCATTACTTTGTCTTAAACTTTAATGCATTCTTTTCTGTCGTTATACTAATTGTACCATGAATTTTTCCAGAAAGCAACAAGTTTGCGATTTCATCTTCTACTTTCTCCTGTACGAAGCGCCTGACTGGCCGAGCTCCATATTGTGGATTATAGGTAGCTTTTGTAATGAAATTCAGAGCTTTTGTATCGTATTCGAGCTTGATATCTTTTTCTATAAGTCGTTTGATGAGGGTTTCTAGTTGGATTACGACGATTTTTTTCAGAACTTCTTGACCGAGTGGATTGAAGACAAGAGTCTTGTCGATACGGTTTACGAATTCTGGTAAAAAATATTCTTCGAGATTTCCTGTAATTTTTTCTTTGATTTTATCGTAATCTCGGACGATCTTCGCTTCTTTTTTATCGTCAACATTGAACCCGATCTGAGTCGCTTTGCTGGTGAATTCATCACTTCCGATATTCGAAGTCATGATGATGATCGTATTTCGAAAATTCACTTTTCGTCCCTTCGCATCAGTTAAGCTTCCATCTTCGAGAATCTGGAGTAAGAGATTAAAAATCTCAAAATTTCCTTTTTCGAGTTCATCGAATAGTACGACGGAATATGGTTTTCTTCGGACTTTCTCAGTGAGCATTCCACCTTCTTCGTAGCCGACATATCCAGGAGCGGCTCCGATGAGTTTGCTCGCTGATGCTTTTTCTGCATATTCTGACATATCGATTCGGATCAGAGCTTTGGCGTCTCCGAAAAATTCTTCGGCAAGTACTTTTACGAGTTCAGTTTTTCCGACTCCGGTAGGTCCAAGGAAGAGAAAACTTCCGATTGGTCGATTGCGATCAGCGATTCCGGTTCGTGATCGTTTGATACAACTAACAATAGAATCAATTGCCTCGTTTTGTCCGACGATGCGAGATTTGAGTCGCTTGTCGAGATCTTTGAGTTTTTTTAGGTCTTCCATATGAAGATTCTGATTCGGAATTCCAGTAATCTGATTCACGATTCGCTCGATATCTTCTGAGTTGATATGAAGACGTTTTGCGAGAGGAACTACTTTTTTCTGTTTTCGTTCTCGGATTTTTGTCTCGAGTTCTTTTTGTTTTTCTTTCGTAATCATCGCTTTGTGATACTGCTGAGACATAACAAAATCATCAATTTGTTTTTGAAGTTTTTCGATTTCGAGACGAAGTTTTTTGATTTCTTCTTCATCAAAATTATATTTCATACTTTTGGCACTACAAGCTTCATCGATAAGATCGATCGCTTTATCTGGCAAAAATCGATCCGTCATATATCGGACAGAAAATTTTACGGCAGCATCGACTGCTTCGTCGTCGATAATAAGATTATGGTACTCTTCAAAATAAGGTTTCAATCCAGAAATGACTTGATTGGCGACTTCAGGAGTTGGTTCTTCGACTTCGATTTTTTGGAATCGTCGTTCGAGAGCACTATCTTTTTCGATATGTTTCTGATATTCATTCAGTGTAGTTGCTCCGATGACACAGATTTTTCCTCGTCCCATCGCAGGCTTGAGAATATTTGCAGCGTCGAGAGATCCTTCACCTCATCCTGCTCCGATAATCGTGTGGATTTCATCGATAAAAAGAACGATTTCATTGTCGAGCTTACTTGCTTCGTCGATAATCTGTTTGATCCGAGCTTCGAATTCACCACGGTATTTCGTACCAGCGACGAGACCGGACATATCGAGCATTACTACACGCTTGTTTTGCATAGCAAATGGAACATTTCATTCAGCGATTCTCTTAGCGAGACCTTCAGCGATGGCTGTTTTTCCGACTCCAGGTTCTCCGACGAGACATGGATTATTTTTAGTTTTACGATTGAGGATTGATATGAGTCGTTCGATTTCTTTATCTCGACCGATGATGATTCAGATTTTTCCAGCTTTTGCTTCTGCCGTCAGATCGATCCCGAAAAAATCGAGTGCTGGAGTTTGGCTTTCTTCTTTTTTTCCACCTTTTCCCATTTTTTGATTGATCGCAAATGGGGAACTCTCCATATCTCCACCATCGAATCCTTGAGGCTGAGCCAGTCCTGCTTCAAGCGCTTGAACGATGCTTTCTAATGGATCAAAATTCCCACTTTGTGAACCAGCCATTCCTTTTGTAAGGGAAGAGAGATTCTGTTCAAAATCTTTTGGATTAATACCGAGAAAATCGAAAAAATGGAGAATCCATGATTCACCAGCACGAAGACTCGCAAGTAAAAAATCCTCGATTCCAGCACGAGATTTTTGAAAACTTGCTGCGACTTTTACGGAATCAAGGATGAGATCTTTGAGTTTCTTTGAAATGCCGGTATACGCTCATTTTCTTGATTCGTCAGTGAGTCGATATTCTTTTCGTGCGAGTACGTCAGTCGCGATTTTTTCATTAATTCCATAGCTCGAAAATATCTCGAAAATCGGTCCTGATTTAATACGAAAAACCTGATAGAACGCGTCTTCGGGAAGGATCTCGATAAAGCCACTTGCTTTTACTGTTTCTTCCGCAGAAAGTAGGATTTTTTTGTAATCTTCAGTGAAATTGTTGAACATAGAAAAAGGTTGATAGTTAATAGAACATATGTGAATTATACTATTATTCTCTAGAAAAAACAAAAGTTTTTGCTTAAAATAGACGAAAATTAGGCAAATGGAAAAATATGAAAATGTAAAGTATTCGTTACATCTCTATGGGTTCAGTAATTATGTCTGAATCCGATTTTCTATACAGAAAAAACCTTTCTTTTCATTCGTCATTTTTTATGATCTGAAACGGTGTATGTTTTTTGAATTGAAATGAATTACTAATAATAATAGTATGATCTCAAATATGTTCAAATACATGATCTTCAATTTTTGCGAGGTATTTTGTGAGAAGATATATGTAGACATAATCAAATCGAGAAATATCAACCTTTAAAAAATCTCATACAAAAAGCTTAATAGTCTTACTTTTTGTAATGCGATTCATGAATTTTCACCAGAGAATCGCCCAGACATTAAAGTCATATCCGTGTGCCTCGCTTATATGAAAATGATCAGTAAAAACCTTAAGAGCCTTTCCGTTTCCACAGCCAAGATCGATCATGGTTTTTCCAGGAATAAGCTCGAGTTTTTCCTTCATAGTCTTGATATCGCTATTATAAGTAGGGACAAAAGGAACGCCAGAAGCGAGAAATTCTGCGACGAGGGAAGTGATAAAGTAGAATCCGATTCAGAACATAAAAAGAAGATGGAGAATCAGAATGGAATATATAAAGATAAGATAGAGAATTGATACGATGGACATTGGAGAATGAGGAAAAATAACAAAGTAAGTTGATTATATAAATATCTAGACAAATATGAAACTTTTTAGTAGAAAAAGTGGATTGATTTGGTGAGAAATGAAGTAAGTTTTTGTCATTCCCGCGTAGGCGGGAATTCAGGGTAAATAAATTTCCTTGTAAAATAGAGATTGCTTCGTCGTACCTCCTCGCGAGTGATAATGAGAGTCGGTCGTGGTGGATCCCCGGGTCAAGCCCGAGGATGACGTACTTGAGGGGGCGAGGATGACGTGCCATGGTCGGGGGATCCTGAAACAAGTTCAGGATGACAGAGTAGATAAAAGTCAAGCTTCAAAATTTGCACTGAGTAAAAATATATGATAATCTGCCAGCGTACGTCAAAAATATACGATAAAATAAACATCTTATGAGTCTCAATATCTTCCCAATGTTCACAAAAAACCTTGCACATAAGCTCTCAGTAGCTCTTATCGCGATTATACTCTCGGGAATTACCATAAGTACTTCCTCAGTAGTACATAAGGAAGAAAAATCAAAAGAAACGCGTGTGAGTTATAATGTGTCGATGATGGAGAGTGTTTTTGCTGATGAGACCGCAGCTCCTGGTACTCCTGCAACTCCTACTCCACCAAAAACAGATGCAAAAACTTCAGAAGCTCTTGGAGCAATCGTCGATGTTCTAAATATCTTTCTCTCAGTATTATCATTCATTATGACTCCGCTTATCATGTTCGCATGATGGCTTATGTCTCCGGACTGGACGTTTGGTGATATCTTCAATATGCGAGGAATGCTTCTGAGTCTCTGGGTTCTTGTCTCAAATGTTGTCTATGTGGTTTTTGCCTTTCTTCTGATCTTTATGGCTTTTCGGAATATCTTCTGAGAAGCGAAAGATCATTTTGCTCTCAAGACTGGTCTTCCGAAGCTTTTGACAGGAATTATTATGGTTCCATTTACTTGGTTTATAGTCTCTGGAGTATTAAGTGTCGCAAATTATGTTACTGCAGCAACGTTACGACTTCCAGCTACTATCATTAAGACAGATCAAGATAATAAATATCTTGATGAAATGTGGATTCCGATGGATGTAGTAGTAGATCTTAAGGGTAATTATGGAACTGGGAAAGTTAATGAACTCGGTGAATCAAATCCTTGAGTAGGACCTGTTCAATGAAGTCAGAATTTTAGTTACCAAGCAAATGGAAATACTTATGCACCTGATTGTGCCGATAAAAAAAATCAGGATAATGTAAAATGTAAAAATCTCAAAACTATATTGACTGACGGTTGAGATGGACCATTTAATATGTTGATCCCCTATGCATATAATGTATTTGAAATCCAAAAAATTAAACTCATAAATAAGGAATCAATTCAGGAAGGGGTTGTCGGAAAAATTTGAGATGTTGTTCAACAATTGTTTTTTGGAGCATTTTTCTATGCGGCTTTTGGAGTTATCTGTATTGCTTTAGTTGCAGCACTCTTTATGCGAGCTGTCTATATGTGGCTCTATGCGATTTTTTCTCCGCTTTTTGCTCTCGAATACTTTTTTGCTGGGAAAATGCCCGGAGGGGATGCGATGAAAGCATTTAAATTCAATACGTTTATCTGACTTGCTTTCGTGCCAGTTATAGTGGCTGCATGATTATCTTTTGGACTTCTCTTTATCTCAGCAGCTCAAAAAATGGATGTTCAAGATGGTAAGGGTACTGCTAAAGGTGTGTGTGAAGGAACAAGTTGTACTCTTGAGATCGGTGGTTTTAAACTCACTACAAAATGACTCATATGAGATAATAAACCAGTCGGAAAAACAACTGAAATTATGAATCCTTCAAAGAGTCTCATAGGAAAGGTTATTATCAACCTTATCGCTCTTATGCTGCTCTGGATGATCGTAAAAGCAGCCCTTGCATCAAGTGAAATTACAAAAAAGATTACTGATCCGATCTTCAAGTTCGGTGAAACAATCGCGAAGAGTACACCGATACCTATTCCTGGTATTGGAAAGATTACCGTCGGTGGAGCATGACAAATATTACCTCAGGCTACTTCTGCTATAGATACCGCTGCCCGCCAAACAGGATTTGATTATGGTAGAAAATTTGGTGAATGAGTTGCTGGTAAGATGGGATATTCTGTGGATGAAGCAAGTAAAGCTCTTGAAAGATTAAAGATTGGTGCTGATGGAATGAAAGGAAATATACCTAAACAAGCTAAGCGTGCTAATGAAGCCTTAGAAGCCACTAAATATACCGCGGCTGAATGGGGTAGTCACGATTTACAACGTAACACTTTCGCGGACATATTACAATCTATGGGAATCAAGGAAGAGGTCGTTACTTCTGTTCGTAATGCAAAATCAGAGTGAGCTGTAGCTAAAGCTTTTGCTAGATTGGATGAAGAATTAAAATGAGATCTCTTGACTTGAAAAACAAATTCTTCCGATGGACAAATTATACAAGAACTCAAGAATCTGAAAGATAAAGGAAAAATAGCTGTAGGATGAGAATCTGTTAATTTATCAGACGATGATGTTACTAGAATTAAAGAAGGCTCAAGGGATGCTAGTAGCGGAATGATTGTTTCAGAAAAATTACATATTACAATTGATAATAAGGGTAAGATTGAACATGTAAATACTGATGGTATGGGGTGAAGTATTCAGATAAACAAAGATCACAAGACGGCTTGAAGTTTATCAGGTGATGAAATAAAAGATTTACAAACATTGCTTAATGTGGGTGAATTTAGCGATAGTACCAGAGAAGATTTCTTGAAGAAATTATTCTGAGCTAATGTTGATACTAAAGCTATGTTTGAGACACTTGGCTTATCTCATAAAAAAGATGAATCAAAAAAACCTGAGCCTCCAAAACCAGCTCCTACTAAATAGTAGTAATCTTTATTTTCCTCTCCCAACCACACGGGAGAGGATTTTTTTGCTTTCAGAATCCTTTTCTCTATAATCTCGTCATTATAACTTTTGTATTATTATGGTTCCAGTTGATTTTCTTGCTTCGCTTCGTGCATATGGATATGAGAATGAAGTTCCGAATGTCTCTCCGACGATGGGGCGACTTTTACATGATCTTGTGGTGACTTCGGGAGCTGCGCGAATCCTCGAGCTTGGTACTGCGAACGGATATTCGACGATCTGGATGGCGAGTGCATTACGAGAACTTGACGAGAAAGAGATTTTGTCATTACAAAATTCATTGGATTCGTCATTGCGAGGTACGAAGCAATCCATTCGTCTTCCTGGATCGCCACGCTCCGCTCGCGATAATGAAGGAAGAAAACTTATCACCGTCGATGTATCAGAACCATCATACAAGCAAGCTATCGAGAATATTGAGCAGGTTTGATTGACCTCATACGTCGAACTGACTTTCGGAAATGCACTTGAATTCGTACCGAATCTTCCTGACGATTCCTTTGATTTTGCTTTTATCGATGCGAGAAAAAAATGGACAAAGGAATTTCTTCGACTTACTTGGCCGAAAGTGAAATCTGGGGGAATTATCATCGTCGACGACGTGATAAAATTTAAAGAAAAAATGGTCGGTTTTTATGAATATCTGGAAGAGCAGGGAATTGTCTATAATGTATTGCCAATCGATGAGGATGATGGGTGTATGATGATCGTGAAGAATTAAGAATTAAGAATGCAGAATTAAGAGGATTGATTGTTTTTAAATTGAATAATTTGTTGTATTTTGCTTATACTTAAGATAAATTCATTTGAAAAAACAAGCAAAGTCTCTATAATACGAGCAAATCTTCTTATTTTTACCATGAAAAAGCTACTTGATATATTCCGAATGCAAATAGGGAATCGCAAGATGAACGCTTTTTTCATCTCTTCGTCGTCTAATTCGTCCGGTTTGTCCGGGCTCACTTTTGGTTTTTGTTCGTAGATACGGACATAGAATAATTTCAATTATACAATCCTTGTACGACTCGTTGATCAGGGGTGGATCCCCGGGTCAAGCCCGAGGATGACGTACTTTGTTTTGGATGATTCACTTTCAATTTTAAACTTTAAACTTTAAACTTTAAACTTCCTATGTTAGATATTAAATATATCCGGGAAAATCCGGAACTCGTGAAACAGAACTGTAAAAATCGTCTCAGTAAAGCTGATGTCGATGCACTTCTTGCGACTGATAAAGAGCTTCGCGAAGTAAAAACTCGACTCGAAGAACTTCGAGCAAAGCGAAATGCTGGATCAAAAGTAAAACCGACACCAGAAATGATCGTCGAGATCAAGCAACTTGGTGAAGAAATCAAAAAACTTGAAGCTGATCTTGAACCACTTGAGGTGGAATATAGAAAAATCTGGATGGCTGTGCCGAATGTAACGCATCCTGATGTAGTTATAAGTGAAGATGAAGATGAAAATCCAGTTCTCTCTATTCACGGTGAACCGACGAAGTTTGACTTCGAGCCAATGGATCATGTACAGCTTGCTGAGAAAAACGATCTTATCGATTTTGATCGTGCGACCAAAGTATCGGGTGCAAAATTCTATTATCTCAAAAACGGTGTAGCGCTTCTCGAATTTGCACTGATTCAATATGCTCTTACTGTGGCGATGCGACATGGATTCATTCCATTTTCTACGCCAGATCTCGCAAAACGAGAAATTCTTGAAGGACTTGGATTTAATCCACGTGGTGAGTCTACAAATATTTATAACGTAGCAGATACTGACCTTTGTCTCGTCTGAACGGCTGAGATTACGATGGGTGGATATCATATGGACGAAGTATTGAACGAAGAAGATTTGCCGAAGCGTTATGTGGCTGTCTCACATTGTTTTCGTACTGAAGCTGGTGCTTACTCTAAATTTTCTAAAGGAACATTTCGAGTTCATCAGTTTACAAAAATTGAGATGTTCGCTTATACGATGCCGACAGATTCTGAAAAACTTCATCAGGAAATTCTTGGTATTGAGAAAGAAATTTTCTCTGGTCTTGGCGTGCCATTCCGCGTTATCGATCACTGTACGGCTGATCTCGGAAGTCCATCTATCCGAACCTATGATCTCGAAGCTTGGATGCCAGGAAAACCAAATAAAGAAGGTGGAATGGGCGACTGGGCTGAGATAACTTCTACTTCTAACTGTACGGATTATCAGGCTCGATGACTGAATATCAAATACAAAGACAAACAAGGAAACAAAGACTATCTCCATATGCTGAATGGTACAGCAATAGCAATTTCTCGATGAATTATCGCTATCATGGAAAATTACCAGCAAGCCGACGGAACGATCCGAGTGCCGGAAGTTCTGAAGTCTTATATGGGCGGAAGAGAAATATTTTAGTCGAAAGTCTATAAAGTTCATAAAAGTCCATAAAAAAAAGTTCTCGATGAATAATCGAGGACTTTTTATTTAAAGTATTGATTGACAAAATGTAAATATTTATATTATGTAGATTGACTATTCATAATCCATAGCTTATGGAAAAAGGATTGGCTAGCCATTCTAATGAAGAAGTAATTTCTTCGAAAGTCATAAAAACTAAGGATGAACCAAAAATTTGTGAAATAAATGGAAAAATAATCCATGAATCTGATTTTGTGGTCTTTTGAAAAACTATTATTTTGGTTCAATGATCAAATAGTTTTTGAGTAATGAAGCTCGAAGACGTAAAAAGATGTCGACATCTTACGGGTGCTGAGTTTAGGAATAATCTTCAGTGGTTTGAACACGAATTACAACATCATCCAAATTTTACTGTTTTTAGGGATTTCAATGAGGTACTTCAGTATTTTGATTCTCATGTTCACGAATCATTAATAAATCGTACGCGTGGTCATTTTCAAAAACTTTTTAATGCATTTTCCACATAAAAGCCTTGCTTAACAAGGCTTTTTTATTGCTTTTTAGAAGAGTATTTGTTATACTACTCTTAGATTATTGTATTATTTTGACTCCATGCTTCTTCTTTCTACATCTTCCCTTCGAGGTTACGGACTTCATAAGATTTTTCAGATTGCAGCGCGATCTGGATATGACGGTGTGAATCTTGATCTTGATCAAGGAGATTTTGATCTCGAAAATGCTGCATATATTACTGAGATTTCTGAACTTACCTGAGTAAAGGTTTACGCCATTACAGCATATGAGCGAAAAATGAGCAAAGAATCTGTGGATCGTATGGTCGATGTTGCTGATGCGCTCGGGGTAACTTCACTGTTTTTTTATCCGCCACATCGAGCTGATAAAGATGCTGAATGGTTTAATGATTATCTCCCGAAGGTAAAAGCAAAACGAAAAGATCTAACACTTAGTATTGTCAATGTTGAGCCAAAAACTATTCTTTTTTTCATTCCAGAATATAAAGACGCGACACTTACTTCGATTAAAAAACTGACAGGTGAGACCGCTCTTCATGTCTCAAATGTAGATCCGACAAGCTGAGTAGATCTTCTGAAAACTTTCTCTGTTCTCGGAAATAGTATCAAAAATGTCTATCTTTCCGATAAAGTCGGTACAAAATGAGGATTGTTCCCAGGGAAATGAGATATGCCACTCGAGAGCTTGCTTATTAAGCTTCATGAAAATGGATATCCTGGATATTTTACGATTCAAGTGAATCCGAAAGAACTTGGGGTAGGGAAGGATGAGATTGTACTTGAACGATTAGACGAGGCGAAGAAATATTTTGAGAAATACTTTAAGAATTAAGAATTAAGAATTAAGAACGTCATCCCGGAATTTTCTGGATGACGTTTTTTTGAAGTTTCGGAACATTTTCCAGAAAATAACACGTCATCCCTGAATTTTTTGGACGACAAAAGTTTTCGAAGTTACGAAAGCTATTCCAAAAAATATCCGGGATCCAGTCTAGAAACTCTTAAAGAATTTTTTTGCAATACTCTAGTTTTCTGTCCTTTTGATGCCAAAAGTATAAAAAGCACTCAGGACAAATAAACTCGCTTGAGTTAGCTGACGCTCATCAACTTGGTGTTTATCATCCCGCTCAAACAGTATTTGTCCCGAGACCCCGAGAATTCCTCCAGGTAATCAACCTTTCCTCTCTCGAGCTCTCACATTTTTCTCGTTTCTTGGAAATGTTTATATAAAAACTCCAATTGAATAACGATTGGAGTTTTTTGATAAGTTGGTCAGGGGATCCTGAATTTATTTCAGGATGACGAAAATATAATTATTTTTGTGGGCCGAGCATCTTTTCTTGTATATTGAATCTGTCTTTGAGGAAGAGATTATTTTTTTGCTGGAGAATAGAGAAGACGAGCTTGTCGGAGTATTCGAGACGACTTGTGAAGTCAGTCTCGCTCATGACCGCGTATTTGATCTTACGACCGAAGAAAATCTTTTCGAGATAGACGTTGAATTCCGCTTTATCGATCTCACCGATAATAAATATATCGACAATATTGTTTGATTTTTCTGAAGTCATTTGTCGAATATCTTCACAGACGGTAATGAGATCAATATTCTTTCGCCCTTTAAAATATTTTTTTAATTCTTCTATCACATCGTAATTCTTTAGGAAAATCTCAATAAGTGGATCGTAGAGTGGACAAGCTTTGCTGAAAAAATAAAACTTTTTCTTATTATCTTCTTTTGATCGTAAGATCTTGAGTTCTTCAAGATTCAAAAGTTCTCGACGTACAGAATTGATCTGTTCACCGATATCTCGACAGAGCTCACGAATAAAAAACCCTTGGGTTTCATTCTGGAGGGCTTGCTCGATAATAAATTTTTCGAGAATTTTGACACGACACTTCGAACCGAAGAGTTTTGAGAGATTCATGGAGACGAGAAGGATGATATATGTTCTGTTACATAATACATATTTGTTTGTATTTTTCAATATTTTCTTATATTTGTAAAAATCGATTTGATTTTGTTTCCCTTTTTTATATAATTCCCCCGTTTTAACTCCCAATTAATTATCCCATGAAAAATATCGCATTAGATTGTGTAAAAAGAAGTGCAACTGAAAAACTCACTGCTCTTCGTGCTAGCCGAAAAATCCCAGCTGTTGTCTACGGACATAATGTTGAGGCGGTAAGCGTAACTCTTGATTACTCTGAGTTCCTCAAAGTTAATCGTGTAGCTGGTCACAGCCACATCATCAGCCTTTCTATCGAAGGAAAGAAACATGACGTACTCGCTCATGATATTCAATGTCATCCAGTTACTGGAGATTTTCAACACGTTGATTTCTTCGCGGTTAATGCGGCTGAAAAACTTTCAGTTGGTATCCCAGTACTTCTTATCGGAGCTTCACAAGCAGTTCGTGACGGTGCTATTATCGATCAGAACCTTGAAGAGATTGAAGTTAAATGTCTTCCAAAAGATCTTGTCGACAATTTCCAGGTTGATATTACAGTTCTTGCGGCCTTCGGTGATGTTATTCATGTTTCAGATCTTATCGGAACTGTTATTGATACAAAAATATTCACAGTTGAGACAAATCTCGATCTTCCAGTTGTTACTGCTATCGAACCAAAAGCTGAAAAAATCGAAGACACTGCTCCAGTTGCTGCTGAAGTCGAAGTTCTTACTGAAAAGAAAGAAGAAGTTGCTGACGCTGAATAATTTCTATGAATTTAAAAAAGAGTGAGATTTTTCTCACTCTTTTTTTATAAATAATTTTTGAGTATTCCGATTTTTTTATATACTTTGACTTGCTTTAAATATAATCCATCTGAAATTATGCTCATCAAACTTATCTGAAATGGAAAACCACTCGAAGATCTGAAGATTCTTGTTTCCTGAGCACTTACAGATCTTGGTTTTACTGATGTGGTCAAAGTCGAGACTTCTGACGATGCTGCTTATAAACTCGAACTTGGAATTACTTTAAATCCAGCGCTTTGTATAGAAGAAGATACGATTGAATTCAAAGATATGATTTTTGAAGGAATTCTCCCGGAACAAGAAGAGATCAAATCAATGTTTCTCTCGATTCTCTGAGGATGAGAAATGGAAGGGGAATCTTGTGGAACTGGAGGATGTGGAAGTTGTGGTGGAGGATGTCACTAATTTTAGTTACAAAGTTACAAAGTTACAAGGTTACAAGGTTACACAGTAAAACAATCCGCCAATTTGGCGGATTGTTTGTTGATTATTCGTGGGATCCTCGGGTCAAGCCCGAGGATGACGTGCTGATTTCAGGATGATAAATAGATTACACTCGAATTTTCTTAATTACTTCACCATGTTTCAAACATTTTTCTGTAATACATTTCCCTGTTGCAGCTCAGAAGAGAGGGAAGATGGAGAGCCAAGCGATGATTGTTCCGATGTTGAGTGGTTTTGACGGAGTCGTTTTTTTCTCAGCGGCAATCGCATTATAGTCGAGAGCTCATGAAGTAGTAATTGGTTTTGCTGAAATTACTGGAGCTTCGAGAGATTTGATTGTGATAAGATTTCCTACGACGATAAAGAGAATTCCCATGATAAGCTGCATAATTCGTACTATTTTTCGCTTTGCTATACATAAGCCAGTAATTCCTCCGAGAAGCGGCATGATTCCGAGAATGAAGATTGAATATTTTGCATAGATTTCGTATTTTCCGGCGATTGGAAGTGAGAAATCTTCAAAATATATTCAGAGTAAAGCGATAATAAGGAGACCCATAAGGATTTTTATAAGCCGAATGGTTTTATCGGATGGTCGTTTTTTTAGGAATTCGATGAATTTGAACATGGAAGTTACAAGGTTACAAAGTTACAAGGTTACAAAGAAGAGTCATTCTGAATGATATTTGTGCAAAATGATAAATCTCTTATATATGACTTATGTATAAGGGATTCTTCGCTTCACTCAGAATGACAAGTTCGTTTTGTGCGCTGATTGTATTTTCTTTATGAAAAAAATCAAGCAAAAAACCGCATCAGTTTTTGCTTTTTCATATTTTTACATATAATTCGAGAGTATATGTAGTACGTCATTCCAGCGAAGGCTGGAATCTTCCGATTTTGATTGGTTGTTTGATTATAATGGAAAACATCAAAAACTTCGTTTGATTGAGAATTACAAGGAAGATCCCGGATATTTTTCGGAATAACTTTTTCTCTTCGTTTTCTTATATAATCCGAAAAATTCTGGGATGACATTGCTATGGTTCACTAATTTACTACAGTCATGGTACGAAAAAATAAGAAAAAATCTTTTGCTCCTATGAGCTCCGATAAAAAGAATGTCATTGCAGGTCTTGTACTGCTTTTTTTGGGTCTTATCTGATTTTTTTCTGATGCTGGTTCGGTTGTTGGTTCGTATCTTTCCCCGTTGCTTATATCTGCTTTTTGAGAATGGGCGATATGGATTTTTTCTCCGGTACTTGCACTTCTTGGCTTATTTATCGCTATAAAACGAATTAATTGGAATGGTACGCGTTTGCTTGGGATTTTCATTTATTGGCTTTCTGTAGAATGATTTATAGGTCTTTTTACGAGTGCTACGACTGGATTTTTTGATGTACACGAAAGTATTATTAAAGTTCTCTGAAAAGTTACGGCAATTTTCGTAATTATCGCACTTTTTCTTCTTTCATTATATTTGATCTTTAGGATTTCATATATTCGCATTCTCTCTGGGATGAAAGATAATCTTCCTTCGGTTGGTTCAATCAAGGATGGAATTCGCGATCTTCATCAAGAATTTAAGTCTGATGGAAAAAATGTAAAAGGTGGAAAAAATGGAAAATCGCAAAAAGGTGATATTCCCATCTCGAGTGAACTCGAGCGAGTATATCGAGAGATAGAAGATCTTAAAAAAGCTTCTTCAAACACTAAAGAAAAAAATGAATCTCAGAAAAAAATGGAATTTGGTGACAAACGAATGGTTCCGATTGAAAAGAAAGATACGAAAGATTCGAAAGGATTTTTCGGGCTTTTCGATTCTGGAAAAGATGAAAATGAGGATAATGAAGCTTTCGATGGAAAAGTAAAAGTCGAAATCAAAGAAAAGAAAAAACATGATTTTTCTGGCTGGGAATTTCCACCGACAAAACTTCTCAATGATCTTGATACAGATATTACCGTCGATGAGAAAGTACTTGCAAAAAAATCTGAGCTTATTCGTGCCGCACTCGGGCAATTTAAGATCGATGTCGAGATGCGTGGATATCAGGCTGGACCGACCGTTATCCAATATCGTCTGAAGCCATCGGAATGAGTCAAACTTAATCGTATCGAAAACCTGAAAAAAGATCTGACGCTCGCTCTTCACGCAAAAAGCATCCGTATCCAAGCGCCGATTCCTGGACTTGGTCTCGTCGGCGTTGAAGTGCCGAATGATGATCGTCAGGCGGTCGGAATTCGCGAACTTATCGAAAGCAAAACTTTTACCAGCCACAAATCCAATCTTGCTCTCGTAGTCGGAAAAGACATTAATGGCGATCAAGTGGTTTGTGATCTTGCGAAGATGCCACATCTTCTCATAGCCGGTCAGACAGGTTCCGGTAAATCCGTCGGAATGAATGGTTTTCTCGTGAGTTTACTCTATAAGAATTCCCCTGAAACTCTTCGATTGCTTATGGTTGATCCGAAGCGCGTAGAACTCTGAGTATATAATGGAATTCCTCATTTACTTGCTCCGGTAATCAATACTCCAGACAAAGCTCTGAATGCGCTTAAATGGGCGGTGGCTGAGATGATGCGACGATATGATCTGCTTCAGCAAGTCGGTTGTCGAAATCTCTGAGAATTCAACATAAAAAAATCACGAAAAGAACGAATGCCGAATATTGTCATCGTCGTCGACGAATTAGCAGACTTGATGATGAGTGGAGCGAAGAAAGACGTCGAAAATTGTATTGTTCGAATCGCGCAGATGGCACGAGCAGTCGGAATGCATTTACTCGTCGCGACTCAGCGACCATCAGTCGATGTTATTACTGGTCTTATCAAGGCAAATATTCCATCACGAATAGCATTTACGGTAGCTTCACAAGTCGATAGTCGTACGATCATCGATAAGATCGGAGCAGAAGATCTTCTCGGGAAATGAGACATGCTCTATTCGCCATCCGGTACGACGGATCCGATGCGTGTCCAGTGAGTACTCGTCGAGACGGAAGAAGTCGAAGCGGTCGTGAATCAGATCAAGCGAACGATCGATCCCGCTATGCTCGAAGATATGTACGATATGAACATTCTCGAGCCAGAACAAGATATGGATAAAGAACTTGCCGCAAATGCCGGAGAGGATTATAACGAGGATGATAAAATACTTGCCGAAGCAATCAAAATCGTACGAGAACAGAAAAAGGCATCAACTTCGATGCTTCAACGAAGAATGAAACTCTGATATTCCCGAGCAGCTCGCATCATCGATATCATGGAAGATATGGGTATCGTCGGTCCAGCGGATGGAAGTAAGCCGAGAGAAGTGATGTAGAAGAATTAAGAATTAAGAATTATACGTCATCCCGGAATTTCTGGAAGAAATATCCGGGATCCATCATGAGATTGAGAAGGTGTTGATATAATTTATTTCTGATTTGGAAATAGTAATTAATAAAGAGCTCTGAAATGAGCTCTTTATTAATCTTAAGACTATATGTTATTTCTACACTTCTTTCTCAGGAGCTGGAGCAATATGTATTTGTGCTTCAAGCTCTGCAATTTTTTTCATGAGATCAGCTTTTGGTAAATCACCGACGATTTTTACCGTGTGTGCGAATATGAGGTTTACGACGATTGCAGAAAGCATTATTAAGAGGCCAATTAGAGCATCTACGTTTTCAGCAACTCATTCGGATAGAGCAGATAAAAAACCAGCAAGTATGAAAAATCCGACGACATAATTTATAACAAGAGTAGCAGTTCGCATAAAGAGAAATAATTAGAATAATAAAAGTAATTTAATGAAAATTATTTAATTCTAAAGAACGCTAACCAACCATGACTTACAGATTGTTTGAATGCACTTACGAGCTCGTCTTGGGAGAGATCTCATCATTTCTTTGCTCGTAAGCTATTAAGATAGTTTCCGACAGGAATAAGATAAGAATATTTGAGATTCGTTACTTTTCCAGTACTCAGGAGTTCGAGAATATGATTGTAACATTTTGCTTGCTTGATTCCACGATTTATAGCGTTTCATTTTTCATCGTAGGATTCGTAGTTTACCCCGGCGTAATCGAGATAGTTGTCATTATTTTCATCGAGTGCGATACGAAGACAGATACTATCCGTTTGGACGAGTTCGAGATTTTTTGCGCGAAAAGTAGAGAGAAGGTTTTTATATCGTCGCGTGAGGTCGTGTCGAGGATCTCGGTCGATCGTTGCAGCATTGAGATCTACGAGAAGATAAGAAAGACCTATCTTTTTCATTCGTTCTACGGTTTTTTCAGGGTTTTTGTCAGAGAAGTACGTATCGAAGTTAAAGATGAGGCTATCATCGTAATATCGAGTTCTATTATTGTTGATAAAATAGGTGAGAAAAGTTCCTATTCGATAAATATTTCACGTATTTTGGAGTTCCTTTTCTGGATAGAGAACGAGAGTATAGAGAGTATCTAACACTTTTCGAGCTTCTCATTTTATAACACTCGCCTGGATATCACCACCAAGTTTTGTATTATCGATTTTTTGTACTTCTTCGAGAAGATTTTCTATACTAATAAGATCGAGTTTTTGAGAAAGTTGAGAAGTGAGCACTACCTTAAGGGAAGAGGTTTTTTTAATTATGTTAATGATTTGTTCAGTGGCCTTTTCTTTGTTACCGATATTGAGCTCTACGAGTATTGGGTAATAATCGGGATGAGCATTAAATATTCCTTCAGATTGAGAAACTTGACCTCATTTGTAGTCATTAAAACCAGCAGCAGCAATATTTTTGAATCCATGTGGATAACTAGAACCAAAGAAATAGATTGCTCCGATCATAAGGAGAACGGTGGCTCACAAAAAACGAATAGTATTTTCTTTTCCGTCTGTTCCATCATCATGGACAAGATTTTTTCCAGCGACCACTATCATTGCAAGAAACAAGAAATACATAGCAATACCATACCAGACGATACCATAGGCTGATATTACAAAGAGGAGATTATAGAGTGTGGCAAAAATAAGTAATAATTTGAAAATCTGACTATTACGGGAATTATCGAGTCAATAAAGAAAGAAGGGGAGTGGTGCAAGAAATATTCAAATAATCCAGAGATATCAAGCTGGAAGTTTTTGTGTTGCAAAAAAATCAGTAAAGAGTTTTACAGAAGAAGGTATAAAATAATACATTCCAATAATTCCGATTCATCATACGATTCATAGGGCAAACCAAGGACTTCGGTAACTTAAGAAAATAAATATAATTGGAATCAGTGCAAGAAAAAGAAAGGTGATATCAGTATATTCTCCCGCTTGATTGGTTTGAAGTGTGAGATTGAGAGGGAGCTTGAGATAATTATTGATACCATCTTCATATCAGAAATATCGACCAAGATCTTCATTGACTGTTTTTCCACTTGAGGTTGTTGCTTGAGTTTGTTTTTGTTTTATTTCTATGTCTGTAAGTGTGCTTTTGCTGTGTATTTTTGTGTAGTCGGGGACGAACTCACCTCATTTTCCATACAATAACCAACCGACAGAAAAAGGTCCATTTCGAATTTCATACATATTTTTTCAAATCCAAGGAGCTAGAGTGATGCAAATTCCGAGAGTAAATACTCAGATGATAATTCCGAGTTTTTTAAAAGCCTCGAAAGAATATTTCCAAGTCGCATATCAGAGGAAAAGAATTCCTAGTATGAGACAAAAAAGAAAGGTATTTTGAATGAGTTCCGGATTATCTTTCGGATAATTTACATTTAAATAATCCCAGAGTTTGAGTTTTGTGAAAAAACCTATGAATAAGAAAAAATATCCGAGAAATCCAGCTAGTCCGATTTTTGCATAAAAGAAAATTCCGATAATTCCCAAAATAAGCATAAGGGAAGTGAATTTGATAGAAAAGGCAAGTCCTACAACGAGTCCGATAATAAGAATGTAGGCGACTCCAGTTTTTGTATCAAAAAATCCTGTATCACCATTTTCTCATTTAAAAACAGAGGAGATTTTTTGAAAGATTCCTTCATTTGGGGTGAGATTGTCATTTTTATAGCCCAGATATCTCATAAATACATAAACGCTCGCAAAAATAGCCACTGAACTCATAAAAAAGAGTCCGAGATCTACTTTTATATCTTTCGCTTGCTGAAAAATTACCATTGGCATTGCAAAAAGAATGGTACAAGCGAGCAGAGGAAGATTGATAAACCCTTTCTTTTTATCATCCACAAAATAGGAACAAGAAAGTCAGAGTACGATAAGTGAAAGAATTCCTCAGAGATCTGACAAGAAGAATGCTTGAGGGGTAGAATTGAACATAAAGCCAATTCCCGTGAAAGTTTGCCATGCAATCATTCCATTTCCTGCAAGGAGTTGTGCATTATGAGCGATAATATTTGGATAATTCATATAGACTCCGAGATCATCCCATCCGATTGGCATCGGACGAACAATATTGATGAAATTTATACCAATTAAAAAAGTGAGAATAATAAAAAGAAATTCTGTAGAAAGGAGCCTCAGATTAATATTTTCGAAAAAATTATCAGTCGCACGATGATTATCGAACTCGATAGTGTGAGTGTGAAGAGAAATACATGTCTCGATAAATTCACGGAAACTTATACCAATAAATACAAGAAGTATACCAAAAACTACCCAGGGATTATAAAAACCAAATACTCAAATGGTGACAAGAGTGGTAAAAAAAGCGACAAAACCGAGTCCGAGAGAAAGAATAATTTGAAATCGTTCATCTTCATTTTTGAATCCAGACAAGAGACGAAGGAATTTTTTACCAAATGAATAATTAATAAGTGTAATAAGAATCGGAAAAAAAGAAAAACCTACAATTTTTGAAAATAAAATTAGAGATCCTGTTCCTCAAGATATATCGAAAAAAGTGATACAGAGAATAAAAACATGAAGCAAGGTCCATCCAGCGATCGTTAAGGGAGTGAATAATACTTTTGGTTTTCCACTAAAAAGTCCGACGAGCTTATAGGTAGAATAGGCGAGCAAAAGCATAACAACATAGAAAGCATATCCCTTCGCGCTTTCGATGTGTCAAGGTGCGAGATAATAAGAAAATGCTATTCAAATACCAATTATCGTAAAAAGAAGAATTTTGAGCAGTAGTTTCATAAGATAGTTAATAATTAATAGTTAATAGTTTTTATTATTCAGCAGTAGAATTTTCCATAATCTCTACTGCGCTTTCTCCTTTTTGTTTTCACTTTTTCATTATACTTAAAATTTCTCAAATAAAACGTTTTCATTCTGAAAAATTAATAACTGCAAAAAATCAAGCGAACAGCAATATAACTCATATAAGAATTCAAAAAACATAAATAGTTTTTAGATTTAGTATTGGGTAAATTTGTTTTATCCAGAAGAATGCACCTCAGAGAAGTGCTATCCATATAATATTTTTACCGAGAAATTTCCAATCGAAGGCAAGAGGGAATTGTTTTATGGCTCGAAGACTCATCCACCAGATCGGAATCCAGCTAATACCGACCGCGAGACTCGATCATCTTGATCAAAAATATTTAATAAGAATAAGGTTGAGAACAAGATTGAAAACGAAACCAATTCCAAGAATTTTTACTCGACCTCGTGCCTGACCTATACCACCAAGAATTTGAAAATTTATTTGAAGTAGTAGATTAAAAATAAGGAAAAATGCAGAGTATTTGAGAATTTCACCAGATGTCGAAAAATTAGATCAAAAAAGAACGATAGCTAATTCAGTTCAGAAAACAAAGAAAAATACAGAAATGGCGATTGCAATAATAGAAAAATATTTATAAAAAACATTTTTGAGCATGGTGATTTTTGTGAGGTCACCTCGTCAAAATAGTTCTGATATGACAGGAAACATAAAAGCAATAATCGGAGTAACAAACAAAAAAGGCATACCAATTATGCTTAAATAATTGGTATAATATCCCGCTTCTTTTCCACCTAATATATATATAACAAGTTGCATATCAATTTGTCAGAGTACTGAACCAATATTTGAAGCCATAAGCACCCAAAAGGCATATCACATGACTTGTTTTATGAGAGGTTTTTCAAAGACGGCTTTAACTTGAGATAAATAGGGAATATAGTAGTTCTTATAAAATGTGAAAAGACTGTATATAATTCCCACAATAAGTCAGATAACCCAAGTCCATGCATAGTTTTCAATTGTTCCGTATCAAAATCTCCAAAAGACAAGAGTAGCAGCGAGACTTGAAATCATTCGTAAAAATTCGGTACCTTTTTGTGATTTTGTATTCTGCACGGCTCAGAAAAATGTATTCGTCATTTGGAATGCATTCATTCCTAAGAAAAAGAAACTAAATATTTGCAGAACAGGCTTTGCAATGGGGGTATGAAAGTAATGAGTTGCAATAAAATCCGATCCAAAATAGAGGACAGAAAATATAATTATACTTGTACTAATTTGACCTATAAGAGCATAGCTCATAAGTGATTTAACACTTTTCCAATCTTTTTTGACGATATACTTTGGGAGAAAAAAATTCAGACTTTCAGTAAGTCCAAGATCATGATATACGATAAAAAGTCCTACGAGACTAATGACTCAATAAAGAACTCAGAGCTCTTCGATACTGAGATTGTAAGAAAAAATAATTTTTAGAATATATCAGATTGGTGCTCAAATGAACGAAAAAAAATAGAGCCAAAAGCCTTTTTTGACAAATTTTTCACTGAGAGTTTCAGAGGAATTTAACATGAAAACAAATAAATAATTATAACAAAGACTGTACGGTATGACAAATTTCTTCACGAACATCTCCACAATCTTGTTCTTGAAAAGAAACCTCAAGAATCATTGACCATATTTGATTCATAGATTTTATTTTTTCACCAATACTCCCGAGGAGATTTTTATAAATAAGCGCGATGAGATCAATATTTGTAAGAGCATTGATATAAGCTGGAGAAAAAAGAACCACAATAGTATTTCTTTTACGAGCTCGAACAACGGCAGTTCTTTGTATTTCAAGGTTCAGAGCTTTTACTTCTCAGACAATATCGTCAAGTCCAAGGCGATTGATAAGTCCAGGATTTCCATCTTCTCAAGCATTTTCTATTTCAACTTCACCACTGAGAATTACTCAAAACTCATTACTCTGTACAGGGAAAACAGACTCGTTTATATCGAGTTGTACAAATTTTGGTCGAATTGGCTCAGGGATATTTCATTCTATCGTTCCAAGCATAAAAGATTCCACAAGAGATGTTCCATTTTTATGATGGAGGCCGGAAACCTCACCGATATCCTGAAATAACTGACAGTTAAGAAAAAGTCGTTCATAGGGATCTGCTATTTTTACTCATTCGGGGAGATTTTTTTTTGCTTTTGTTGATTTTTTTATACCAGCTTCACGGCGAAAAAAATCTAAAATAGCATCAAGTTTCGTCTTACATTCTTTATGTTTTCAAATATTTAAAAGAAGAGTATTCATTTGTTGGAGCTTTTTTGTCATCTCAAGCCCAAGATTCTTATAGAATCTGCAACGATTTTCTGGGTCTTTCGCGAGATATGTCTCGATAAAATCACTTTTAATGCGCAATATTTTATGTCGCATGTTGGGATTTTCATGAAATGTTTTTACGGTTGCAATTCGCCCATGTTTTGGATCAAGATAGCCATTTTCACCGAAAAGATCAGCTGGCTTATCCATAGTAGCTATCACTTTTCACTGTGCGATAATCTGAGCTTGTCCACTAATAATCATAAAAATATCACGAGAATCTTTTTTTCATTCTTCAATAAGCATATGATCATTTCATACAGATTCTACCTGAAGGCCACTTGTATCATCATTACAAAGCTGCATAATCTTTTCAGGAGTAAAATTGAATCCTCGAAATAGTTTGGAGTTATTGAGTTGATTTGCAAGAATTCGCCAATCAATATCTTCAGCAATTCAGATATTTTTAGATGAGTAGGATTGTAATGAGGGTATTTCCATAAAATCAAACAATAAATAAAGGATATAAATTAAATATTATATTCTCCTTCTTTTATATCAGAAAAAACCTTTCCATCTTTGAAAGTGATAACTCTTTTCTTGAGACGATTGACGAGTTTATCATCGTGAGTCGCGATAATAATCGTTTTTCCAGCACGATTGAGTTCAAGAAGAATATTTATAATCTCTTCTGCGTTATGTGGATCGAGATCTCCAGTTGGCTCATCCCCGATGATAGTGTGTGGATCATGGATAAGAGCACGCGCGATAGCGACTCGTTGAGCTTCTCCACCAGAAAGCGTGTTAATAAAGGCATCTTTTTTATGTAAAATACCTACTTGCGTCAGTACTTCCGGTGCTCTATTTACGATTTTTGAGTCACTGTAACCACAGACTTCCATCGCGAAAGCGACATTCTCACGAACGGTTCGATTACGAAGAAGTTTATAATCCTGAAAAATAATTCAGATATTTCTTCTATAATGAGTGAGCTCACGAGCGGAATACTCGTAGATATTTTGACCCTTGTGATCGAGAATTACTCATTCGAGAGGCTTGAGTTCACCGATGAGTGTCTTGATGAAGCTGGATTTTCCGGATCCTGAATAACCGATAAGAAATACGAATTCTCCAGAATTGATAGTAATATTGAGGTTTTTTAATACTTTTTTTACACCATAAGCAATGGTGGCATTTTTTAGTTCCATGATAAGAAGAGGAGTGAATTAAAAATGAAAACAAAAAGAATGACTATGAACGCAAGAGGGAACTTATGGTAACATCGAGATTTCAAAGACTTTCCCGCATAGTGGTTCTCGAATCTTCTACTGCCTTATTATAGATGTGTCATCAGATGATATCGAGCATAAAATCAAGAAGGTCTTCTGTCGCTATAATTCCAAGTTCTTGTTCAAACTCATTTTCAAAGTATGTTGCGATTTCTCGAGTGGCCGTTTTTCGTTCATCTTGAGTCAAGAGAAAATCTCATTTTCGTGATATTTTTTTCATATGTATGAACGTAAATGTATCAAGTTGGCATTATTTGTGAGGTTATTGTATACAAAAATCATATTTTGCAAAAAGAAGTGTGCTCTAAAATTTGCTTTCTGTGGCAGTAAATGCTATAATTCATTCGATTTATTTTTTATCTATACATATATGTTAAATCCAGAAAGTCTCTATATTTTTGAATGACTCTCTTTACAAGAGATATCATATTTTCTTCTTATGGCTCAGACAAAATCTTTTCAGAAGTGAGAAAATATTATTGTTGAAGGTGATGCTTCGGATGATAAGGCTTATTTTGTAAAATCAGGAGTTGTAGATATTTATCGAGGAATCAAAAAGATTGCTACACTTCCAGCAGGTGATGTTTTCGGAGAGCTTGCTCTTATTACAAATGAACCGCGAACCGCCACAGTTAAAGCAGTGGAGGACGTGGAAGTTCTTATGTTTAATAAAGATGATTTTTTGATGCTCTACCGAAAATCAGATCGATATGACGAAATCAAACAAAAAATTCTCGCTCGAATTAAGGATAATTTTTACGGAAATCAGTAAAATATCTGTCATTCCAGAATTTTTCGAAAGAATTTCATTACGAAGCTACTAAAGTGATAGAGAAAAATATCTGGAATCTCCCGATAAAATTCAGAACATTTAGAAATTATTTCTTCGTTATTGGCTTTAAAAAAGGAAGATCCTGGATATTTTCTGGAATGAGTTTTATACCTTCGAATAGGAATATTTCCAGAAAATTCCAGGATGACAACACATTTTCTCGCTATTCTTTTCACTTTCGATTTGCAACTTTAGACTTTTTTTATATACTCTCCTCGCTCTTCTGGTGTATTTTCCGGATAGCTTTTACCTTTTTAATCAAAATACTGTCTTATGGATAGGCAAGAAAAGAAAGCGCTCATGACAGAGCACGCAACACATAAAGGAGATACTGGTTCTCCAGAAGTACAAGTAGCGATTCTTACGAATCGAATCGAGAATCTCAAGACTCATCTCGAGACTCACAAGAAAGATAATCATTCACGACGTGGTATTATGCTCATGGTAGCAAAACGACGAAAACTCTTGAATTACCTCAAGAAAAAAGATAGTGAACGATACGATGCTATTCTTGCTAAGCTTGAACTTCGAAAATAATTTTGAATTCTAAAAAACTCCAAGCAGAAATGCTTGGAGTTTTTTCTTTGTAGATAAATTATAGGAGAGTGTTTACTCTTTTTGATGCACCGACTTCGTTTTTTAAGGCTTCCTCCTCTTTTTTTTGCAGAGGGAAAATCATATTTTTTAAAACCTTTTCCGAATTCTTTAAGAATTTTTTCGCATCTATTTCAGATATCTCCACATTTTCTATTAAATAATCTTCTTTATTGGTAGATCGAAAAGTATATTGTCCTAAAAGAGGTTGAGCATGCTCCCAGTCTCGAATATGTGAGGTTATAATCTGTTCGATCTCAATAATATACATTGTATAACACTCGATAACTGTCCGACAGAGTACCTTATTCATTTTTTCAGTATTTTCTAGTCAGAGCCTAGAAAATTCTCGAATTTTTGTTTTATACCAAGTATAGATAAAATCACTCAATCTTGAGAAATGAGTGAATACTTTAGTGGCTTCATAGAGATCATCTACTTGTTTCATAAGAGAAATCTCATCAATATTTTTTTCTAAATGATTTGTCTTTATATCGAGCTCTGGAGACATAGACGCCTTGTGAGGAAATACTATGGAATTTATATGTAAATATATTCATATGTCAACACTATTTCGGAAAGATGTTTGCGTGTTACGATTGGATTTGTAAAATGCCTTAGATTAATCCAATGCTTATGCGATTTAAGATTGTTCTCATCTGAGTTCTTATGCTCCTTATTTGTAGTATTTCTTTTTGGGCATTTATCGAAAGAAAAACTGCAACTGTGGATCTTGCACAAGTTATCGGTTATTCGGATATTGATTTTGCGAATGAAAAAGTATTATTTGAATGAAAATATATTTTTAATCGGGAGAAATTTGATCGAGAATTATCAATTACTCGATTCAATATTTATCAGTTTATTATGTATTACCGTCGAATACAATCATATTATCCGACGATAGAGCAGAGACTAAAAGAAGCCAGTGTTCCTGATGATTTCAAATATCTTGCTGCAGCTGAAAGCTGGCTGAATGTGGATATTTCCAGTGGAGCGGGAGCCGCTGGACTTTGGCAATTTATGCCGGATACAGCTCGTCAGTATGGCCTTATTGTAACTGATGATGTCGATGAGCGATTTCATTTTGAAAAATCTACTGATGCGGCTATAAAATACCTCAAAAAAATTCACGAAGATTTCTCTGATTGGACACTCACGGCGGCTGCGTATAATCGATGAGAAAACTGACTCAGGCGGGCACTTGATGACCAGCAGGTAAAAACATATTATGATCTGTATTTGAATGAAGAGACGGCACGATACGTATTTCGTATATTAGCTATAAAATACATCACACTTCATGCGAAGGATATATTTGACTCAGCTGATCTCGGGGAATCATTCGATGTGCCGAAAACGAAGGAATTGTTTGTAGAAAAAATGGATGACCTGAAATCTTGGGCGATCGACCAGTGATATAATTATGCTACTATTCGGCAGCTCAATCCTTGGATTCGAGGAAATAAGTTACCAGCAGGGCAGTGGAGGATAAAAGTACTAGAGAATTAAGATAATTATTATGTCATTCTGGAATTTTTCGAAAAAATAAATTCAACGAAGCATCTTGAATCGATGAGAAAAATATCCAGAATCTTCCGCTTAGTTTTACTGAAACTAAAGAAAAAATTTCTTCGAAAAGTGCGTATTTTATCAGGAAGATCCCGGATATTTTCTGGAAAATCTTCAAATTCTTCGTTATTTAAGTAGTCCAGAAAATTCTGGGATGACAGACATTTTTCCTGGATTCCCGCCTCCGCGGGAATGACAAAATATTTACAATCTCTAATTTCTCAATATCTAATATTTCTATGAATAAATTCGACGAATTATTTTTCTGAAAATATGTCCGTGAAGGAGATGAGGCTCTAGAAGTTTGTCATCGTCACGTGATCCTTATTATCGATACGATGATCGTATGGATGTTTTTCGGCGTGATAATCCCTGCATTTTTTTATTATAATAACACTTTTCAACTTCAGCAACTCATACCGTTTATATATGTAGAATGATATTTGGTTTTGATTTATATTATTCTTATGTATAAGATTTTTGATTGGTATAACGATGTATGGATTCTTACTGATAGGGGTCTTATAGATCTCGATTGGACGGCTTTCAAGAAAAACATCGTCTATGTAGAATTTAGTGATATTAAATGAATCGAAATACAAGAGCATTCTATGTGGGATGGCGCTCTTAATAAAGGAACGATTCAATTGTACCTTGAATGAGAGGATGATCCTTTTGCTCTTGAGTGAGCTTATGCACCAGCCGCGATAGTGTCGTATATTCAGAATTATATAGAAGAAAAAGCGAAGAAAAAGAAAGATGGCGAAAAAAAATCATTTGAAGTTCTTCTTGATACTCTTCAAAAAGTAGTAAAAAATCATTTAGAACATCCGACATATTTTAATGAAGAAGGCGAAGAAGAAGATGTGGATGAAAAAAATCACGAAGTCGAAAAAGCTCTGAAGAAAAAAGGAACAATTGATCTGAGGAGTGAAAAATAAGATATTGTAAAGCTTAAAACGTATTTTTGAATAATTTTCATTTGATATTCATGGGTCTTTCGCATATAATAGCGGGTGATACAGGGAAGGTCTCCCGTATCAGGCTTACTTTCTAATTTTTAGGCCTATGAAAAAAAATATGAGTGTTAGCTATGGAAAGCTAGAACGAGATAGGGAAGTAATTGATCGATTGGTTGATAAGAATCTGACGGGAAAGCTCGATAGTTACTTTAAGAAATATGAATCAGGAGATAAAGAACTCGGTATCAAGCTTATGTTTGATGAGCAAAAAGACGGCAAATTCAACGGCGCACTCTATGCAGATATAGATGGAAAAAGCTATATCTACAAACGACAAAACTATAAAAAACTCGATGATCTTGTAAATGGTCTCTTCGATCATCTTAAAGAAAGTCTTTCACATAAATAATTATTTTACATAATCTGTATTCTTGCCCCACTATTATCCCACTTTGGAGTGGGAAGTGGGGCTTGATTTTTCTCAGTTTCTAGAGTCTCTAAAATCTAATACTCCAACTCATGGCAATTTTCTTTTGAATCATTCTCGCAATCGTCGTTTTTATGATCGTCGTTTTTATTCATGAGCTTGGACATTTTGTGACCGCAAAGCTTTCTGGGGTAAAAGTATACGAATTCGGTATTGGGATTCCGCCACACGCGATCACGATTTTTACTGATAAATCTGGGACGAAATATACACTGAATTGGATTCCTTTAGGTGGATTTGTACGATTAAAATGAGAAGATACGAGCGAAGGATTGGTCGAAAAGGATTCCCTTATTGCAAAGCCACTCTGGAAAAAATGAGCTGTTATTCTTGCGGGAGTCTTTATGAATCTCGTACTTGCTGCCACAATTTTTTCGGTTATGTTTTTTGTCTGAGTAAAGCCACTTGCGATTAACTCAAAAGTCTCGACGGATATCGAGACAAAACTGATCCCGACGGTCGAACAGGCAATCAAAAAAAATATCCTTACCATCGATGGACTCGAACTTTCTCCGGTTGCTTGAGGTATAGCAGCAAAAGCTGGAATTAAGGAAAAGGATATACTTTTTTCGATTAATGGAGCAAAAGTAATCTCTCCAGAAGAAATGATCTCTGTAGTAAATAATTCCAAAGATACACTTTCGTTTTTGATTCGTCGAGATGGAAAAGAATTAACTCTTCAAGTAACTCCGAAAGAAGGAAAGATACAGAGCTATGTCGGATACAATGTAACTTCTTCGAATGAGGATTTTATCTATAAATATGGATTTACGGATTCCATAAAATACTGAATCGAGGAGACTTATGCACAATCTCGCATGACACTTTCTTTTCTTGGAGACCTTGTTAGTAAAGTAATCTCTCCAAAAAATGCTACAGATAGATCAGAAGCGACTAAATCTCTTTCCGGACCAGTAGCAGTTGGAAGTATGTTTGTCGGGCTTGTGACTTCTCATGCCGGAGCTTCAGTGGTTCTTTTGATTCTAGCGGTCATTAGTATTAATCTCGCTGTATTCAATCTTCTTCCGATTCCTGCGCTTGATGGCGGTCGATTTTTCTTCATGGTTATTAACAGTATCGTTTCCTTGTTTTATAGAAAGAAAACAAATCTTGAATATGTCGAACACGTTGCTCATTTTGTTTGATTTGTGCTTTTAATCGGTTTGAGTATATTTGTGGCATATCAGGATATAGCGAAGTTGATTTTTAAATAATATTTCTTTTATTAAAGTTTCTTTTCATGACAAATAACGATTTCTTTAAATTTACCCTCGAAGCTACGCAGTGATGAGCACGTGCTGGTACTTTTACAACACCGCATGGAGTTATCCAGACTCCTGTTTTTATGCCGGTCGGTACGCAAGCGACTGTAAAATGAATCGCACGTGAACAGATTAAGTCTATCGGGACGCAGATCATGCTCTCGAATACTTATCATCTCTATCTTCAGCCAGGTCCAGATCTTATCGAAGAATTCGGATGACTCCATGGATTCATGAATATTGATCTGCCGATTCTCACGGATAGTGGATGATTCCAAGTTTTTTCTCTCGGACAGAGTGGAACAAGTGGATTCAAGAATAAAGAATCACTCGTAAAAATTACGGAAGATGGTGTAAGGTTCCGATCACATAAAGACGGATCAAAACATTTTTTCACACCGGAATTCGCGATGCAAATCCAAGAAAAACTCGGAGCGGATATTATTATGGCTTTTGACGAATGTGCACCAGGATTATCGACCCATAAATACGCTAAGTGAGCTATGGATCGTACTCATAGATGGGCAGAACGATGTGTCGTCGAACACGAGAAATTGCAAAAAATCCGCGTTGACCTTTGAAAAAATCCACAAGCGTTATTTCCGATTATTCAGTGAGTTATCTATGAGGATCTTCGAAGAATCTCTGCAGAATTTATCGGAAATCTTCCGACGGCAGGATTCTCGATCGGTGGACTCTCAGTCGGAGAGTCAAAAGAAGACATGCTTCGGATTCTCGATGTACTTGCTCCGATTCTTCCTGCACACAAGCCACATTATCTTATGTGAGTAGGAACTCCGGAAGATCTTATCGAAGGAATCGCACGAGGAATCGATATGTTTGACTGTGTTCTTCCGACAAGACTTGGACGACACGGAGTAGCTTTTTCTTCCATCGGAAATATCAAAATCACGAATGAAAAATATAAGTTCGATCATGGAAATATTCCATGTGATCCAGAACTCGAAACCTATGTCTCAAAGAATTATACGCTCGGATACCTTCGTCATCTCTTCATGGCTGGTGAAGCTCTCTGAGGTCAGCTTCTCTCGCTTCATAATCTTGAATTCCTCATCAAGATCGCTTCTCGTTCCCGTGAACATATTATCGCTGGTACGTTTGAATCTTTCAGAAGTAAGTTCTGGGAAGGATACATAGTCCGTAATAAAGTCGTAAAGAATTAATATGCAGCAAATTCTTGATTATTATTATCAGCTTGCCTCAAACAACTACGTTTTCTATACATTTATTACGGTTGTAGTTTTGTTCGTTATTTTCAATATCACAAAACGTTGGTTCTGGGTGTGGTTATTTTGAGCGAGTGCCATTGTCTTTTTGTTATTAACAGTAATTTGTGCGATCGATTCAAGGATTCTAGCTTCCGTGTGAAGTTTTGTCATGTTCGTGCTTCTTGGTTGGGCATCTCATGGAATAAATGAAACCAAAAGAACAATTAAATAATCCCTCATTTGAGGGATTATTTTAAAGTGATTTATTTTGTAAGAACTCGATAAAACCATGTATTGTAGCGAGCTGAGTTTTTCATTGATCGGATAATCCATATACAGCAAAGCAAGAAGTTTGTCTTGATGATGTTTGCATTTGTTCATCTATGTTTGGATATGCTTCAGCGATTGACCTTGTTTTTTCATCTGTTCATTGAACGAGATATTTTCATCCCGAAGAAAATCCGGGAACTTTTTTCATAAAAACTATTTCTTTTTGAGATTTTCTTTTTGTAATTTCTTCTTGAGCCTCCTCTTCGGTTTTAAAAGTTTGCGTGGTAAATAATTTTTTATTGGCAAAATTCGAAATATTTCACTCTAGTCATAGAGAAACTAGATGCTTATCCATGTCTCATTCTGTTACTTCTCAGTAGAGAATATCTTCGTAAGTTATTTTGTTATTATCTATAAGGAAAGCGATAATAAGTCCATACAGATATTCATTCGCCCAATTATTCGAATTTAGATACACGAGTTGGTGCATATTTGCTCTTAATTTTAGCAAACAGAGAAGTTTTCTAGGATCGGTAAATACTACATTGTCTCATTCTCTTTTTACACAAAGAAAGATATCTCAAAGATGTTTGTTATTTTCGAGTATTTGTATATTTTCTGAGTCAATTTGCCAATGAATTCATAGGCTATCCATGGGATGGCTTGCGGAGCTAAATTTAACTCATTTTGGGTAAAAATTATCTACATCGCGAAGAGTATAAGAAAGACGATCAGCTAAATCAAGAACTTGTCATAAAAACCCTTCTCATCGAATAACTTTATCTAAATCACCCAGCTTTACTCTAAATTTTTGTAATAATTCAGTTTCGAGTTTCGATAGCTCTTCATCGGCCTTATCTCAATATTTTATTTTTATTTGTGCTCTGAGATATTTTTCGAAGATAGTTTCTTCGCTTTCGATTCAGAAGAATTGTTTTGCTATGTCTCACATTGCTGGAGTAGCATAATCATGTCAAAGTCCAGCAAAAATGAGTGTATTTATCTCTGCTTCAGATAATCATAGAGTTCGTCACAATATTTCTGCGTGGAGCGCAACGTCGAGTGTATGAATATATCGAGTATGATTATGGAACGATGCACTTTCTCCGTGTCCTCCTATATGTTGCATAGAAGTTCCGTATTGTTGTAGACTTATTAAGCGATAAAAATTTGGAAATAATTCTCAAATATCGAGATATGGGTTGTTAAGTGTATCTTTTATCATAATTCTGGCATAGCTCGAAAAAGGTGTATTTCAAAATTTAATAAAGTCCACATTTTCGTCTTCAAAATCCGTATTATTAAGAAGAGCTGTTGTATTTTTTGGTACTTTTTTACGCACAGTTCAGGAAGTTTTACCTTCTTCGAGCTTCCAATAAGGACTCTTCGGAAGAGTAGGGAGAGTTTCTTGAAAATGTAATTGATCAAGTTTTGTCATGAATCTATTGTAGGACATTTATTGTTTTTTTGCAAAAAACAGGCATTATGCAATATTTTCAAGAATTCTTTTTCACTCAGTTAAAATACTAAGATCTCGTTTCTGAATAAATTTTGCAAAAAGATTCTTATTATTATCCTTTTTTAGATAGTCGATAGCTTCATCGAGATTCACCCAGAGAAGACTGAATCATCCTTCTTTTTCAAATTCATCGAGATTCGTAGCATGGAGTTCTCAAAAAACCTTTGTCATATAGCAATATGATATTTGCATAAGCTCTGTGGAATTGCGATATTCTATTGTTACACCTATTTCATCAAGAATAATAATATCAGCCCCGACCTCCTCTCGAATCTCACGTACAAGTCATTCTTGAATATTTTCTCATACTTCGATTCAGCCACCAGGAAGTGTGTGATAGCCATCTTTTACCATGTACATGAGGGCTATTTTATTTTCATCATTAAAAACAAGCGCTCGTGCAGCTTTTCTGAGTCTATAAGAATTTGTGTAATTTTCGATTGTTCAAAATCAGAGATCTGATTCACGAAGTTCGAGGAAGAGGTTCATATTGTTTTTAGATTAAAAATACCGATAATGTCCCATAATACTCGCTGGCCAGTCTAGCGGCGTGATGCGAATATTCGTGCCATATCCATGATTATCGATCATAAAGGGAACGCCTAGAGAATTCCTTTTATCTGAGATAATTCCGATATGCCAGAGTCACTTTCCTGGAAGTTTTTCGAATGTGACTATATCACCAGTTTGCCACTCTGAGAGATTTTTAATATCTCATGCGATAAGTTCTTTTGTGAGTATTTTTCCTTTTCGAGAAAAAAAGATGTCGAGATTTCTTACGCGACGAAAGTTAATATTCGTATCAAATTTTGTGTTATATACTCGAGAATTCGCGCGAATATCTTTATCGACAAGTTTTCTGATACTTCCACTCATCGTGATATCGAATGCTCTACTGATGACATCAGTACATACTCCGGTATCAGCTGGTGGATATCCGCCATTCGTATAGTATCCATTAGAAAAATCATATGTTTTTACGACTCCAATCTGAGCGCGAGCATTTTTATAAAAGAGCTTTGCTTTTTCGCTTGCGGTATCTGGAATAGTAAGAATTTTTGTTTGTGATTTTGCCGCTTCTGTTATGGTCGTGTCAGTAACTCCGTTATAACATCCTCAGATAATGGTGAGTATGGTGATGGTAAAAAAGAGGGAAGTGATTTTTTTCATGATTCGCAGTATAAGGGTTTTGAGAGAAAAATCCAAAAAAACAAAAAATTCCTTCGATTTTTTAATCGAAGGAATTTTGAGAAATATGATTAACTATTAATTCGTAGTAAAGAGCCATGATGGATTCGTTTGTACAGTCGGATTATATTCGATAATGACTGGATATTTTGTGTATTGATCGGATCCGATAGTTTTTCTTGGAAGAGTGGGGGATGACCAAGAAGTACATCATCCAGCGTTACAAGTACTTCATCATCATGCTACTTTTCCGCCGAGATTTGGAATTTTTGTGCCTGTTAAGAAAAATCGACGCAAGTAGTTGAGGTCATATTTTTGAGATTCGGATGTATCACAGGAAGTTACAAAATATGGACAAGAATCATTTCCGGATCAACCGATCGTATTAAGACTTACGACACTTCCATAAATATACAATTGATTCTTTAAAATTCCAGCAGTAGCTTCATTTCCTCAGATTTCCCCGATACCATCACGGTAACTTAATACTCATTTGCTAGTGAAGAGTGTAGCTGAGATGTTTGTTATGGCTGGATCGATATAGATGTTTCCACCATTTCAAGCTTCATCTTTCACTGCAACTAAACTCAGAAGATCTGTCGTTGTATCATTATAATAGATATCATTTTTTACATAGATATTCCCACCCACCACTAAGAGTGTTCGATTTCATTGAATTTCGATGGATGAACCAGCTCATAGTGTAATAATTCATCCTGGAGTAGCAGGCTTGATATAAAGTATTGTTTTATCTCCAGTTTTTAATGTAATACCTTTATTACTTCATCCACCGAGAGAACCTCAATTAATAAGAGTATCAGAGACGATATTGGGAGCTCCAGTCATGATGGAATCTGTATTTTTTGTTGCTTTACCTACATTTTGTAGGATTTTTGTTTTGATTAAAAACCTATCTTGATTTCAGAGTACTTTGATATCATCAGAAAGTTGTGATGATATAATTTCTTGAATGTTTTTCGCGCTGGTAATACCGAGAATTTTGACACCAACCTGATATGTTAGATTTTCATTTCCGATGCGATCAGAGTAATAGGTGATAGTTTTTCAGTCTATCTGATAATTTACGACAGTATTAAAGTTTGCATCAGAAACGGGGCCTACGGATGTTCCCGTTCTTTGTTTTAATAGTGTATAGATATCCTTTGTTTCTCCACTTGTATTGAATCCAGAAATAATAGAGGTCTGATTTGTTGTTATAGCAATTCATCCAGGTGATCTCGCATTATTTGTTAACGTTCCACCAAAGAGAAGATAATTAGTACTTGAAAAAGTTCATTGAATTTTCTGTAAAGTAACGTTTATTCATCAAAAATGTTTGATTTCTATAGTTGAATCCTGTCTTTGTCATGCGGCAAATCCGGGAGTCTTAATAGCTCAACCAATATTGGTATAATACATTGGTTTGAAGGCGCTATCAATAGTAGCACTGTTTAATGTTTTAGAATTTGAACCTATGGTATCAATAATATCTGCTTTTATTGTATTTATGGAGAAAATATTTCCCGCTATTATATGATAGGTATTATTAGTGCTTGGTGAATATGATTTGATAGCAAAATCATAAGTACCATTTGTTGAATTTTGGTTCATGTAAAGGGTATCCAATCCATCTACAGGAACTAAAGTTTCACTGGTATTTGTATCTTTAAAATATACCGCTGAAATATCTGTTTCAATTTGGTTTAAATAGAGACTATTAGAATAATTGAAGGTAAAGTTTATTTTACGATTCATTCCATTTGCTGTAGCTGGAATAATAACATTACCGTAAATGTCTTGCATGGTGGCAGAGAAGTTAGTCCAGGTACCGTCGGCTATAGCATTTCAGTTCGTAAGACTCGTAGTATTAAGAGTCGGAGGAGCTATAGTACTTGTATTCGCAAATACATAATAGTTATAATTTGCGACATTTAATGCACAGTTTCCAGCCCCGTCACAGATTTTTGTTATATTCCAAGTATATTGGCGACCTCCGTTACTTTGATCGGCACCATCAACGATACTAATATCTCAGTTAAATGAAACTGAATTAGTACCATTATGAGAAATAGATGGAGAACCAAAGTTTTTGTTTTCAAGTTGAGTTTCTACCGATATAATTGGAGATCCCCCATTTACGCTAATATTTGCTGAAAATGGTTGATTAGTTGTGGCAAGTAAATTTTTATTGTTGACAGGAGTTGGAGATACATCAAAGCTTGATGGGTTTGTCTGATCCCTCCAGACATTCCAAGTCGCACAAGGTCCAGTTCCTCCAGTGTCTGTTGCACAGGCGGTGACAATATATTGTCCATCTGCTCAAGGTACAGGAAATGATACACCACTTGCTATAGCTGTTGTTCCAACCGGTGAAGGACCAGAAATACTATAGGTGAGAGTTGTAGGTGATGGTCCCGTACTCGTAACGGTCGCAGTACAAGTCACGGAAGCATTGTTTTTCCACTGGCTATCAGGTATGGTACAAGAAAGACTCGCAGTTGCTGGAGAAGTATCAATATATGCTCCAGGTGATGTACAAATAGTACTATTTCCAACTATGTCGGTTATAGTTACGTTACACGTGGTTTTTGTGCTACTATTTGGTGATTGTATAGCATCTGTACAGTTAGCGGTTGTACTAGTTGGTCCACTTTGACTATCGGTTATTCCAGACATATTAAAAGTTCGGCTGGTTCGCCATGTGCTATCAGTTCCAGGAGTCCAAGATCCACAGACTGGTGGAGTGGTGTCGATTTTAGCTACAGGAGATGTACAGGTAGTACTATTTCCTGCATTGTCACTGATAAGTACCATACATGTTGTTCAGTTTACAGCAGCATTACAATTTCATCCAGCAATCTGAATTCAGCTTGTAGTATCGGTCGAGTTTGAGAGAGTGAATGTTTGTGTAGTTCCGGACCATGGTACTGGGCTCGGAGTCCATGTACCGCAAACAGGTGGTACGGTATCAATTTTAGCTGCAGGAGATGTACATGTTGCGGTATTTCCTGCGTTATCACTAATAATTATATTACATGTGGCACCATTAGTGAGTGCTGAACAGTTATAAGTATTTGCTGGACTTAATCCGCTCGCACCATCGGAGGATCAGATATTAGTAAATGTTTGTGTTGTATTTGTCCATGTTACTGGGCTCGGAGTCCAAGTACTACCGCAAGATGGGTCAATATCATCATATCTTTGACAAGTTATTTGTGATCATGAAACACCCACGACTCGGTCATCTCAGTTACACCCAGTCGTTGTCCCTCCGATATTTAGAGTATAATTTGAACTATAGTATTTATGAGTTACACAAGAAAGGGTTCCGGATGTCGGAGCACTATCGGTACGGGTTCATGAGACAGGAACTCCTCCTACACAATCTGTTGTACCGCTTGTCGGAGTCCACGATCCAGATGATGGTGGAGGTGGGGGTGGCGTTCAGATAACGATTGAATTTGAACCAGTAACGGTAGTGTTTGTTAGGTACGTTATAAAAACATCACCAACATCGTAATAACCATTTCTTGCAACTATTCTAAATTTATAGGTTCCTGCGGCAAGACCAGAATAGGAAGGAGTATCTGTAAAGGTATCTGTTTCGATTGATAATAATGATTTATAAGCGCTCCAAGTAACTCCTCCATTTATACTCTTTTGTATCTTATAGTCATGCAAATAATCTACTCCTCATCCATAGAGATCAATCGAAAAAGTAACTGTGGTTCCATCGGTTGAATAAGAAAAATCATTGACGGTCGGAGTACTCGCATAAACACTTGAGATACTGAAAAAAAACACGAAGCTGGCGAGAAAGAGAAGTATTTTTTTCATAACGGTAATATTTATATATAATACGTACTGGTTTAATTAGATCATATTTTTTTAAATTAATCAAATGATATATTTATATTGAATCATTATTTTTATATTTTTAATTATAAATGGGGGAATTTTATTTTCTGATGTTAAAAATAAAATAATTCCAAACAAATTATTATTACTACTTCTTTGTTTGCTACCATTTTTGTATGGTTATTTCATTTTTTCAGGTATTACTTTTAATATTTGAGGATTTATTATTCAAAATATTGTAGCTATAATCACATCCTTCGTCTTATATTATTTTGGTATATGGTCGGCGGGAGATGCGAAATATCTCTTGGTTCTCTCATTGTTTTTTCCTCAGATTGGAATTATTCCTTTTATCTGAAATATAGCCATTGTGACGATAGTATATCTCCTTCTGTATTGTGTATATTTTTATGGAAAAACTATTTTTTCTCCAAAAACGGCAAAAAGACTTTTTTTGGCGATAAGAGATGAGCAGAGTACTTATTTGAAGTTATTTACACATAGTTCAGATGGCAAAAAACTTCAAAACAATCGTATTATTCTAAAAATCGTAAAACAAATTTTATTTTTCCTTGTTTTCTTTGTGACGCTTCGATTGTCTCGCATGGATATTATGGAATTTTTGCAAAATACGATGTCTGGTTTTTTTGATATAAAAAAATATGGAAGTTATTTTGTATTTGGAAGTTGAGCGATACTATTTGTAACCATTTATATGTACCGAAGGATATTTTCTTTTTTACGAGAAATGATATTGAAAATTGTAAAAAAGATTTTTGCAAAAAAATGGAAAAAAATACAAGATTTTATATCTCCGGATACTTTTAAGATTATCAATATATGTATTGTTATTCTTTTGTTTTGAGGAGTGGTATTATGGGATTACTCTAGAAACGGTATTGACGTGTTTCATAAAATTTGGCTTATACTTACAACATATTTAGCGATTTCTCTCGGTATGCGAGCAATATTTTATGGATATAAAATCACTTTTCAGTTCGGTGAACAAGATATAATACCAATTGAAAACCTCAAAACTGGAGATATTATCGATAAAACATACCTGATTTGACTTTTGGGTACTCAAAAAGTTCTTGGTTATGGTGCAGAAAAGTGACTTTTTGCTCCTGATCCAATGAAATATTTTGAATGAATAGAAAATCCTATTGATGTTGAGACGAGAAATGTATTAATTCAGGCTTTTGATATTACTAATAGATATCATATTGATAATGAGACTCCAGGATTTAATCGTATAAAAGAAATAAAAATCCTCAAAACATTTGCGTTTTGAGGATATATATTCTTGGGCTTTTTACTTACTTATTTTTTCCAGGATCAAATTATTTGAAGCTTATTACGTTTTGTGGGGCAATATGTTCAGCATATCCGGTAGGAAAGAATGTTAATAATAAAAAGAGAATTATTTATATACTTTTGTAACCAAAAGTACCAAAAGTTTTGAAAGAGGAAAAACTCGCAGACGTAGCTCTTGCTCATCAGTTGCACGACTTACCACCTGCTCAAGCAGTTTCCTCTCTCAAACTCTCATATTTTCTCCCGTTTCTTGGAAATGTTTTTTTTGGATTTTACACTGGAACAAATTCATTCCATCCGTATATTTCTGGATATTCTTTCCAGGGTCATTCGCAGATGGGATTTTTTGTACATTTTTTACATTCCTCCCTCTTTGCTTTTCAGAGTTCCCAGCGATAATCCGCATAACTTTCTGTACGATATTCAGCATCCACTACGGTAGTCTCTGGCATGAAATTGTATTCAGCGATCGCCCATTCATATCACTGCATAAGACAAAAGGGAATAGCTTCAGTCATACAGGTAATTCCTGCAGACTTTCCGATATCAAGAGCCTTTTTGATATAAGGAATAACATTTGATTTTTTTGGAACTACCGTCTTTTTGTTTTTTGCGGCACTACCGAGAATATGTACAAAGGCAAATTGAAATGATGAGACTCATAGCTTCACAAGAAGACTTGCAAGTTCAGGAATTTCTTTGTAATTTTGTTCGGTGATAACAGAATTGATAATGATGGGAAAACCAAGCTTTTTAATGTTTATCAATCCTCGTATAACCTGTTCCCATGCACCATCTGCACCAACAAGAGCATCATGAGTTTCCTTTTTAAATCCATGAATTGCTGGAGAGAATTCTGTGACTCAGGCTTCGATAAGTTTTTGTAGATAGGTTATATCCGCAAAATTTCGACCATTTGACTGAATCTGGATCGTTTCATATCCGAGTTTCTTAGCATAAGCGACACACTCCACGAGTTTCGGATGAACGGTCGGTTCTCCGCCAGTAAAGACGAGTCATCTACACCCGTTTGAAAATTCATCTTCAAGAATCTGACAAATTTCTTCATAGGTTCGGGGTCGAAATTTCTCGCGCTTATCTCACTGTACGCAAAAACTACAGTGATTATTGCAGGCAAATCAGACTTTTACATCTACTCGTTTCATAATTTTATATATAGATAATAATATTTTTTCTTACGCTCTCACTTTTTCTATTGGGTGATATGAGAAATTGTTTTTATCTTCGATAATTTGCCATTTTTTAAATTCTCATTCAGAAACAGGTTGTATTTCAGAATCTCAAAAAACAGAGCAATAGGATTTATGAATACCCATACAATATTTTTTTGCAGAACAAGTGAGACATTGATCGATATATTCAATTTCATTCGCATCAAGTGTCCGCCAAGTATAGGGAATTAAATCAATATGATTTTTGAGTATACAAAGAGGGAAGTGGTAGAGACGAATTTTTTCTCCAAACAATCGAATTCACTTCTTCAGAGCATCAGAACAATCGTTTATAGCTTCCTGATAGGAAAGTCTTGTTTTATCGAGATGATCTAGGGCTTGTCCTTCATATTCTAGAAAAACTATTGTTATTAGATCTATTGTCGGAAAGTATGAATGAAGAAGATGAAACATTTTATCAACATAGTTACTATTCATCTGCTGGAGAATTATTCTGATTTCTAATGATTGTTTCTGGTTTTTATATTTTAAAACATTGTACATTCATTTTATAAGCGCTTGAAAACTACCGTTTTTTCGCGTGATTGCATCGTGTGTATTAGGATTAAAGCCATGTAATGGAAAGCAAAGATGATAATTCTGGAAAGTATCTAGTACCTGTTTCGTAAAATTTTCATCAGAAAATGCATCTCAATGAGATAATTGAACGATTCTTGAATCTGGAAATGTATCTCGAATATATTGCACGGTTTTTAGATATTCCGGATTCAGTGTTGGTTCTCATCCCGTGATAACCCAGTCGATAGCTTCAGTGAAACGAAAAAAAGCTCAAGCATTTCCAGCACGAAAAGAATCGATTCGTTTTTTGAGCTTCTCAAAAGTATAATCGAGTGTAGTTCCAGCAAATTCTTTTGGATTACTACACATGATACATTTATGATCACAAGCTGCCCAAAGGGCTATATCTGGCATAGAAAAATCAATTATGGATTTTTGAAATAATAATGAAAAATCGTATTAACAAAAAGGCTTGAGGTGTTCTTCTTTGAAATAGGGAAAATGTCCAGCACAATTATCAACAAATCGGCATTGATTGCAAGTTAAACTTTTGATCTTGTATGTCAATTGATTAACTTTTTTTGTAAAATAACTGACGATATTCGGATCAATCTGTTTTCTTTGATAATTTGCTATCAGGAAATTTTTATTCAATACTATGTGTTCATCAAATGCACAAAGAGGAAGGTTATCAAATGTTAAAAATTGATCTGGATACGCTTCATATATTTTATGTATTTCTCGACGAATCGTGAGTAAGTCCGGAAAATACATCCGTTTTTTTTCATAGTCAGAGATGTGTACGTGATTTGCTTCCATATTACAGAATCAAATTTTGATTCAAAATTTTGAGAGAAGATGAACGATGTCGAGAAGTTGATTCTGATTTTGTTTTATAATGACTGTATTTGTAGAAAAACGTGATTGGTGTGTTTTATTAGCAAGTAGCTGCATGATATTCTTATGTGCTCATGGGATCTGCACTAGTGAATCATGCAGGGTAGCGGATGTTGAGTGAACACTGAAACAAATATTTTCTAATCCGGCATGAAATAATTCTTGCACGTATTTTACATTCAGGAGTGCACCATTCGTAATAATGGAAATCTTTATCCCAAGCTTTTTTCCGATATATACATAATCAATCAAGTTTTCAATAAGAGTTGGTTCTCATCCTCCTATTACCACCGAATTGAATCATAATTTTTTGATTTTCAGTAGGTCACCAGTAATTTTCGTTCGAGGAATGATATAATTTTTGGAATGATATGACGAAGAAGATGAACAAAATTGGCAACGAGCATTACACACGAGTGGTGTAAAATAATGAAACACTATTTTTTTCTCATCGTTCATATTTCTGTTTTTAAAAGAATATTTTTGATATCTCCATCAATCACAGGTTTTATATGGTTTTTATTGTATATTCAACAATAATTAAGTCTCATCCCGGAGCATATTTTTGTGAGTGAACATGAGATGCAAGCTGGAGTCTTTTCTTTCTCTCACAAAAAATCAAATTCTCATTTTAAGAGTTTATATATATCAATATTTAAATGTTCAAATCATGCTAGGTAACAAAGAGGTATACCCTCAACAATAACGCGAATGCCAGTTTTTTGACAAAACATCAAAAATTTTCTTATATAAGGTTCAATTTCTGGATAGGATGGCATTATACCCTGTTGATCTTTCGTTACTCTTCATAATACTTTTACAAAATTCAATTCGATATAAAAAATTTGTGGGAATGTCTTATATACCCAAACTGCATAATCGAGAAGATGGGTATAATTTTTCTTATTTATGACAAAATTAAAGCGTATTTTTTCTCATTGTCCGAGAGAAATCAAATTAGCGATTCATTGATTTCTCATTTCAAATAACTTTTGATTTCATCAACATACATCATCATACAACTCAGCCGTATGTGAATGTACGTTGATATTATAGAGTGTTACCCCTGCTTCTACGAGTTTTTTACACAGATCCATATTAAACAAGAGAACTCCATTTGTTACCAGTATCCGTTCTTTGATATTTTTTTCCTTTGCAAGCATTAAAAAGCGCAAAAGTCGTTCTGGGGAAAGTGTCGGTTCTCATCACTCAAAACTAATAACTCTAGGAACTCTTTCAATTACACTCATTATCTCTTCGTCAGAGGAGATTTCACTCTCATCACCATCTCTACAAAAATAACAATCTAATTGGCAAACGCGATTTATGAGTAGAACATACTCATTCTTTTTAATTTGTTTTATTGATACGATATCATCTTTATTTATTTTTAAGCCCTTTGACCACCCAGATTTATAAAATATCTTTTCTCAAGTTTTTAATACAATAATATAGTCAGCATCATAGTCGCTGTCGTATTTTACGGGAGTTTTTCATTTTTTTTGCATAAACAGTATCACAGATATATTTTAACTATTTTTATATATATTTACTCAAGTTGTTGTTTAGTAATTCCTGTCACGTTCATAGTATACCTTATTGTCGTTATACTCTCTTTTTATTATCCATTTATCGACAAGTATATTCCCCGTAGCTATGATTTTATTAACACTGTCACAATCTTTACAGATTTGAATTTGATCTTTAATTTCAAGAATATCATCAATAGTAGCCGGATTTTTAATTTTTAATATTTCCAAAAAACAGATTTCATCTTCGGTCAAAAACTTACTCGCGTCAATATGACTAAAATCATATTCTCCGTATTCTTCTTTTGGAATATTAATAAATTCATTTTCTCAGAACAGGGAAAGATAATTTTCATCTACTCATAAACAAATATCTTTATGTTTGCAATTTTTACAGAGAGCAATTCTTTTTTTCCCACTTCATTTGCTATCATCAATAACATTTTGTGAACCGTTCACGTCTGTTACTACTGTTCAATTGTATCAGGATATGATATTATTCTGAAAAGTTTCTCACAAACAAAGAGGAAAATTTAATATGAGTGGCCGTTTCAAAAATAAGATATCAAACATTTTCATTATTTTCATCAACTCGCTTCTTGTTTCTATGAATCTGACACCGATATTTTGTCACTCCTTTAGCATGTTATTCTCATATACCGGTAGGATAATGACAAAGTCCGTAATTCATTTTTCCAAGAAAAAAAGAATCGTGTCTGATAATTGGGAATAATTATGTTTCGTTACCACTAAATTAACTCACAATCGAGCGCCCAAGGCTTTTACATTATCGATTCAGGTTATTAGTTTATTAAATGCTCAAGGTATTCAAACGAGTTGATCATGTATTTTTTCAATATGAGAATGAGCAGATATCTTAAAGAGTGTAACTCCCGCATTGACAAGTTTTTTAACAAAAGATTCTTTATAGAGGGAAATACCATTAGTCTGTACTCGAATATACTCAAAGCCAACTTTTTTTGCAAACCGTATATAGTCTATGATTTTTGGGTGAATTAATGGTTCTCATCCTGTGAATCAAAGCATACCATACTTCTGTTTCGCTCATAAAAGCATACTTTTATAGACTTGTTTTTCATCAAGAGAAAAGCTTCTCTGTTCATGACTTTGAGAACAAAACAAACATCGAGCATTACAGGCTAAATGAAGCATGATTTCATAGCAAGTGCTTGTGTTATCCTTTTTTTGTTTATTTTTTTCAGTCATTGGCTATATTTGTGGTTTGTAAAAATGAAGAGAGTGCCTCAAAAAAAATATCGATATCTTCCTTGGTATTATATATACCAAACGAAATGCGCATAATGTTTTTTGTTTTTACGTAAGTGTTCACGAATCTATCTACGCACATACTACCAGTCCTAAAAGCGATGATGTATTTGTTTAAAAAATGGTTGCAATATTGGTGAAAGTCTATCATATGAATTTTTTCCGATGTTAAACTCAGAATGGTTGTATTATTGATATTGTCTTTATTTAGAATGTGAATGGAAGAATACAGAGCGTTATCGAGTTTTGATAGAAAATATGTGACTAATTTGTGAATATGATTTTTTTGTCGGATCAAGTGTTTCATATGCCACTGAATAGCTGATTTCAATCAAAGAATTCATCAAAAATCTTGAACTCATCATTCGAAGAAATCGGGTAATTTCTTAAATAAAATAGTATCATTATCAAAATGTTGAACGGTTCATCATCCAAGACGCAAAGAAGTACAAAAAAGTTTTTCAAGTCATGATTTTATGTAAAGAAGTCAAATTCCCGTCGGACCACCGATTTTATGTCAGGAAAAAAGAGTGAAATCTATATTGTTTTCTTGGACATTTTCTTCATGGTGAACGATATATTGTGCATCATCTACGAGAATGTAGCCTCAAGCGGAATGAACGACATCTGCAATCGATTTAATATCTATTATTCCTCAGAGTACATTAGAACTGTGTGTGACACAAAAGAGAAAGGAGGATCAAATACTTCAAAGTCTTTTTTGCAACAATGATACATTTTGAATTTCATTATAGGGAACCACGATGAAATTAATTCCCATTCGTTTTGCTATTTCTTGCTGAGGAAGATAATTACTATTATGTTCAAGATCGGTTACTATGATATTTCTGATAACAGAAAAATCTAAGGATGCGATGAGTCGATTGATTCCATCAGTAGTAGAGGCAATAAATACGATATGATCTGAAATTTTTCCTCCAAAAAACTCGCGCCCAATCTTTCTTGTTTCTTCTATTTCCCGCAATAAATGTGCTCAAAGGTAGGAAGATTCTCTGTCTCCCGCACAACAACTAAATTCTTTGTAGTAACGATCTATACCCCTTATCGTGTCCTCGTGTTTTAGATAAGTACAGGCAGCATCAAGATAAACTAATTGTTTTCAATTAATTTTTTTACGAAGAATAGGGAATTGGTTTCTATATGGCATGTTCCATTGGGTAAATATCGAGATAATCTTTTCTGTAACCAGAACAATATGTGGATTGTTTACAATCTTTACACTTTGCAATCTGTTTTTTCTCTTGCATAAAATCTCATGTTTCTCAGAGAATAATCTTTTTATAATCCACATGATTCGTGAAAAATCTCCCAAGGTAACAAGGGGGGATATGGTCTATATCTATTTTTATTCCAGATTTTTCTGCCTGTTCTAGTGCATTTATAATGAAAGGTGAAACATCTTCATATTTTGGAATAATCTGTATCTTGTTTTTTGCTCATCACATTCCTTTGACGAAGCTTAATTGAATTCTTTCGATTTGTGGAAATTTCGTCGTAATATGTTGAATAGTTTCGGGAAGAGTAGAATAGTTATATTGATTTATAATAACTGTTAATCGAACTTTAGCTTTATTCTCAATCAATGCTGAAATACTTTCTTCTCTTGTGTGTAGAGTGTCTTTTTTTCATACAATCTTATCATTAATTTCATCGATATGAGAAGGATAGTTAATATTAAAAAGATTAACCCCTCATTTTAAAAGCTTTTCAAGATTATTATTTTTTAACAACAAAAGAGCATTGCTTTGAAACTCGATAAAAGCCTGCGGTTTCAATTTTCGAATAAGAGCCAATACCATAAAAACATCTTTATTAACAAGAGGTTCTCATCAAGAAATTTGAATATAATTACCCAGAGTGATAATTTCTTTTGCAATTGTTTTTAAATCGATTTTTACCGTTCTTCCGAGAGCACTACAAAAAACACATTTCTGATTACAATTATTTTCTATAACAAGTAAGGATCACATGTCTATTATTTTAGGATGAGTGATAATTTTTTTTGAAAAATCGGTGGCTTAGTGAGTGAAAAAAAATCCGCATATTCTCGCCAAACTCAGCGACATTTTTTATTATATTTACAGATCTTGCATTCGGGAAATTGTTTACAGGCCTCTTGGATGGCTGTTTCTAATGATTCATCTTCTCCCGTTCCATATGACTTGAGTATAGCCTCTTTTTTTCCTTTTATAAAGTAATTCTGATAAGCATCCATATATGTTTTATCCAGCACACAAAGAGGAAGGTATTGTATCCATATTTTCGGATGCACTGGCATAGATTCAAAAATCTGTTTTAATTTAAATAAATCTGGAAGATATTCTCAATATCATTTTTTATATGCCAGTATTGGTCTAACAAGAGCAAAAATAATCTTATTAATACTTGGAAAAGTATCGATGAATTTCATATAAGCTGGAATATCTTGTAGATTTTTAGCTGTAATGACAAAATTTGTATTTAACGCAATCGGATATTTATCCTGCAATAATTCAAAATTTTCAAGAGCCCTTGTTTTTAATTGAAAACTTCCTCATCTTCCTGTGTGTAGATCATTAATCTCACCATTCGATCCGTGTATAGATAAGGTAATTTGGTCTAATCCTAATTGAATTAATTTTTCAAAATATCCATAATTTGACAGGACATTGCCATTCGTTTCGATAGAAATATGAGAGTATCCGATTTTTTTCGCATAACCTATTATGATTCCAATATCTGGTCGTATCAATACTTCTCCACCAATTAATTCAAGAATATCTGTTCCAGACTGTCGTTTCTCGGAAACATCTCGTAAAATATCACGGGTGGTTCGATTTATTTCTTTGTTAGTAAAAGCTTCAGCACTACAAAAAAAACAATTTTGATCGCAATTGTATCCAACGAGAACTAAGGCTTTTTTGACATCCATAGAGAACGATATTTTGAATTATGATAAATATAAATTGTAATTTTTCGTTAAAATTACAATGGTTGTAATTCGTTATCTCATAGTTGATTATAATAATTTACCCAAATTCACTCACACTGATCATAGAGCCGACACTTTTTACATTTTTCTGGTTTCATTCTTCCAGTATTTTGTCTTCCTAGTGATACATCATCGTTGGTAAAATCAGGAGCAATATGTTTTGTATGAAATGTGGCAACTTCCATTAGCTCAGAAATATTATCCGTCTCTATGTAGTCAGCAAAATAACATAACGGAACATACCGAACTCGATATTTCAGTTTTTGCAGATTTCAATAATCTAACAATTTTCTCGCATAAGGAGCTACATCAGATATTTTGGGCATAAGTTCAGAAAAATTGTCACAAACTCCTCATTGATTCGGATCAGCAAATATGAATTCCGCTTGCTGAATACCAAGAGAATGTATATATTGCCCAATATCAGGAAGGAAGTTGTAATTTGGTTGTACGATAGCGCAATTTGCTCAAATATTTTCAAATCAAAGTTTATGCAAATGAACGATACCTTTCTGTATAGAATCAAAAGCTCCGGGATGATCTACAAGATAATCATGAAGCTCGGCCGCGTGTCAATGAATCGAAAAAACAATGTTACTTACAACATTGAGTCATACCATTTTTTTACAAAAATCAAAATCAGCCAACTGGACTCAATTAGTAGCAAACATAACCGTCTGAAAGCCTAGTTTTTTAATAAACGAAAGAATGAGAAAAAAATCTTTTCGAATAGTCACTTCTCAACCAATTATTTCCAGATAATCAACTCCATCGATTTTTGCTGCATAGATATCGCGTAAAATAGTTTTTGTGGTGCTGTTTATGGTACGTTTATTGAGATCAATACAAAAAATGCAACGATTATTGCAAGCATAACCAGTAAACACTACAGTCTTTTTTATCATAGACTATATTTGTATTAGATATATTTTAATATGAAATAGTTATGAGTCTATTTTTATATTGTTTTCTGTTGATTGTATTTTGATATGATACTGAAAGCGGATTTTCATATTTTTATCTCAAGTTGATGTTTGTAATCAAATGCATCATAAATTATCTTTAAATTCTCCTCAGTATTCGTACCATTGAGACATTTTTGGAAGTTGGCAAATATTTTCTTTTTTTCACCATTCTCATTTATATTATTTGAAAGATTATAACCATCCAGTCGCCATTGACTAAATTCATCAGTGTGAGTATTGTTTTTTACCAAGTCTTCAATGGGGTAATTAAATCTATGAGTTTTTTGATCACTCTCCGATAAAAATCAATAACAAGGTACAAAATATCAATTCGGCAAAAGAGTGAGATTGGCTCATTTTGAACAAGGAAAAAATTCTGGTTTCAGGGATAATTCATAAAGTCGATCGAATTGTTCGATGATTGGTAATTTATTTGTGTCCTTTTTTTGTCGCTCAATAATATATTTAAAGTACAGATTCTTCATTCATGCGACATATTGTTCTATTTTTTCTCGCGTCCACAAAGACCCTACTGCCAATCGATAACGAATAAGATAAGGATTGAGTCATACGAGAAACTTTAAATCTTTTTCAAAATCTTTCACCGTATCGAGAGATACGGTTTGTGTTATTGATACATTTTGTCTCCCGAGTATTTCGACAGCATTGTGGTAATTCTGCAAAATTCTTTTTGCTATAAGTCGTTGTTTTCCGAGTCGATTGTAAGAAAGATTCTCAATATCTCAATCAATACTAAAAGCGAGCTCAATGTGTGCATTAATATTTTTAATCTCTTTTAAGACGGTTCGATCAAGTAATATGCCGTTTGTACTTATATAGAATGAAAAATTTGTATGATCAATATTGAGTGCTAACTTCTTTAATATACTAAATAAAACTTTTTTATTTACAAAAGGTTCTCATCATAGTATGCCTATTTGTATCCTTTTAGAAGTTATATGCTTAGATAAAAATTCCGGAATAAGGGAAATAGTGTCATCTGAAATAATATCTGTTATATCTTTAGGAACAAAACAATATTGGCATCGTAAATTGCATTGATAAAATGGTATGATGTATAAAAAGAAATCGTTATTTACAGTTAATTTGAGGTCCTCGTGGCTATACATGTGTTGAGACTTTTAATTAGACAATCTACTAGTATTTGTCGAATAAAAATAGTTTAATATGCTTTTCTCTCATTTAGAATAATCGAATTTATCATTAGGGTAGTCATAACATCGATTCAACAATGAGGATATGATGGAACTTTCTGTATTGTTTCTGAGAGCAAACAAAAGAATAAGTACATCCATGTTTCAATAAGTCTTATCTTCATTAGATGAAGATTGATATTCATTATCGATTTGGATTATAGTCTTATATAATTGTGTGTATTTTCAATCTTTGGCTAGATCCAAAAAAGACTGATTAGATTTTTCCATTAGCTCAAAAAGTTTAGCTGTAGGTCAACTATAGGAATTTTTTTTCTGAATGAAATTTGTGGCATTTTGTTGATAATCTCACAAAAAACTCAAATTTTTTGTATCTCAAGCATTAACTATAGAAAATAATTGTTTTGCAACTTTAAGAGCTCAAGTATTTACATTACATTGAATATTTTCTTCGGGGAACATAACCTTATTTATATTTTGATTCATTAATAAAAAATTATTAAGATCATCTTTTGGTATTTCTTTATTAATTTTAGTTCTATTTTGCTCAGTTAGTGCTTGTTTAAGGGAAAAATTAGATCAAAAAACTTTATTAAGAGTATTGGCTGATGTAAACTGGTCTTTTTCGTTTATTATTGAAGAATTTTGATTACCAAGAGAGCCAAAGTAATATCCAATCAATAAAATTACTAGCGAAAACAAAATAAGCCAGACATATTTCTTATTCATATTAACATTATAAATAAATAAATTTGTAGACTATCTAACACATTCCACTACAGTGACTTCCATGACTTCCATGACTTCCATGACTTCCATGACTTCCATGAGTAATGTTTGCTGTAGCACTAGGGTAGCCAGAATAATGTCAGTTAACTATTCCACTTGCATGTCAGGATGTTGCGCTGGCTGTACAAGAATTATTTCATGCAGTGCTCCACGTATATTGTGCTGGATTTCCCGGATTTGCTGCCATAGCCTCATTCGCACTCGCAAGCAAAATAGCACCTGCAGCAAGTCCGAGGGCATCTTTTTTACTGATTTTACCACTTTCGTCTGTAAGAAATCCTTTAATCTTCTTCTGAAGTTTCGGGAATAACTTCTTTTTTGTTTCAGTCATACTAATATAGATAAGAAATAAAAAATTGTAATATTTGTTTTATGCCTGAATTAAAATGCCTCACATTGGCTAACGACTGGATTGTATTCCAATCCGAGCCATTTTTCAAATATTTTTTTATTTTCCTCTTCTTTAAGTCTCATAAATAAGTAATCAAGAATCGCTGAGTTTATTTTTCTTCTTTCGTCGAAGGCATAATTCGGATAGATATTTCCTCGAGTTTTATATGTATTGATGGGACAAACACCGATATATGGCTTGTAGACATCTTCGTTATATCATGGAAGTCAATCTATGGTTGACGCTTGAACCATAACTTTTGTAGTGTCCGAATAAATCATCGCTTCATAAGTTTCTCCAGCGGTATTTTTCAGATCGGTCATTTTAAAATCATTTATTCCCATACGAGCCATCATACGCCCCTCATCACAGCTATAGATTTTTCCATCATAATTATAAGCTACTTGTCAAATACATGCACCACAAGGACTTCGTTCGTCCATATAATTTGGATCGTTTTCCGTGAGTATTTTAGTAAGATAGAGCATGGAAGACGCTTCGAATATCGATACACCTTTTCTGTTTAGTTCCAGGATATATTCGAGGGATTTTATAAAAAAATCAACATATTCCTCGGAGGTATATCCGAGGCTTTTGAGCTCAGCAAGCGCGAATCAGTATGGATTTAATGGACGAAGGAATATGGCATCTAGGCCCAACTCTACATAGGTATCAATAGCCTCTTTATATCGAGACATAGTCATTCTCGTAGGAGTCAAAACAGCTCATACTTTTTGTTTAAATCCTCTTTTTTCATATTCTTCATTAATTCTTTTAATCCAGAAAACCACTTCTTTGAAAGAATTTCCTTTTGTATATGTGCGATTGAAATTATGAGTTTCTTCATCTCCATCGAGAGAAGTACATATCTGTACATTATTATCGAGCAGATAGGAAAGTCGCTCTTCATTCATGAGTACGAGATTCGATACGAGTCGTAGAGAAAGGGTTTTTTTGAGATGAAGTGCTCGTACTTGTGCTTGTTCGATAAAGTATTTTGTCACGTCCCAATTTAAGAGAGATTCTCCGCCTTGGAATTCAATCACAACGTCTTGTGAAGAGGTATAAAAAATAGTATCAAGAACTTTTTTTGCTGTCTCTAGCGTCATATCTACATTCTTAGCTTTTTCAGGGGCTGCAGCTGCGTGACAATAACGACATTTATGATTACATCGAAGAGTAGTAACGACAATATGAAGTTGTGGACCATAGGAAAGAAAAGTATTTTTTTTCGCGAAAAGACGTACCATATCTTCCGTATATGATGCATCTTTTATAAATTTTTTACTTATAAGTTCTGTTTGTTTTTCTTTTTCGAGTTCCTTACCAATGATAAATTTTTCGAATTCAGCAACCGATAGATGTGAATATTTTCCGATATCATTCGTGATGAGATAAGTCTCAGAATCGAGTTTTTTAAACCGAAAATAACCGATCTTATCGTTTTTGAGTGCTTGGATTTTTTTGAGGTCAATGGACATATTTTGATGGAAGGGTAATAGTTTTAAATTGTTTCATTGTATTTTCAGAGCACGTAGTTCATAAATTCATTGAAAATTTCTTGAATTTCTTCAGGAGTATCCGCTTCTATCAATAATATTCAAGCATCAAAAGATATCGAAAAATCAGAAAAATCCTCAATCGCCGATTGAATGAGTTTTTTTGAATAGAGACTATTTTCGATCTTGAAATTGTTTTTTAGCATCTTTTACTTTTTTAGGATCTAAAACGGTTGTATTTTTGATTTCTGATTGTGTTTCCTCTTCAATTTCCTTGAGAATTTTTGCTATCTCAGCTTCGTCGATTTTGAGATCTGGATCATTCTCGATTTCTCGAAGTATATCATCGATATCTTTATCAAAATCGATTTGGTTTCCTGATTTTTGCCCATTATTAGTATCGATAGAGACAAAGTTTTTTTGATCGATCGCGTTATTAATGGCTGATTGAACGATAAACTCACGAATAGTTTTATTCTCCTTTTCGAGTCTATCTCGAAGATATACATTTAAAAGTTCGTCAGAATAATCTCAGATAATCGTTTCCGGTTTTGTCTTAATACCGTCTTTCGGAGTAAATTGAAGAATAATGCTCGTATTAGCTCATTTTTTAAAAAAGAAATATCCTTGATCGAGAAACATATAAGCTGCTTTCATGACAATAATTGGCTCAAATATAGCTCCATCGATACTGAGTTCAAAACAATTTCATTTTACTTCTTTTTTTAGAAATTCCGTCATAGAATAATATCTATAAAAAAATAATTGCCCGCATTGTATTCGATTTTTACATCAAAACAAGAGAGAAATATATATTTGTAAGACAATAGATTGACTTATTACCATATATTTTTATAATTTCAAAAATTGACATAATAAAAAAATACTATCCACTAAACATTGATACTATGTTTTCCTCACTTTTTTCTTCTCGCAAAGAGAATGTTGATCAGTCTAATGTGGCACCAAAAGGGGTTCTTTCCAGTATAAAAAGTGTTGCAGGGAAAGTCTTTGCGACGCTTGGTATTACGGTAGCGAGTAGTGTAGCTACTCCTGCATATACGCAAGCTTCTCCTTCTCCGGTAATTCTTGAGAAAGACCTTTCTTTAAATATCTCCAAAAAATCAAATAATCTCTCTCTTCAACAACTACCAAAAGAGAAAGCAAAACAACCTGAAGGCATTTCTTTGAAACCAAAACACTTACCAGTTGTAGCAATAAAATGAGAATGAGTCATCGAATTCACACTTCGAGCTTTTCATACGAAAGATTGGGAAGGGAAGCTTGTCGGTACAGATGGGACAATGGTCGTGAATGATCGTACGGATCTAAAGAAAGATAAAGCATATTTTTGGATAGCGAATCATAAAGATGCTGTGAATTATGCAGAATTTTTAAAAAGACAAAAAAAGTCGGAGAAAAAATGATCAGAACAATCAGTATTGCCTGTCGTACCAAAAACTCAAAAAGCAGCGCCGATTTCTCAGTCAAAAAAACCGGTGGTTTCTTTGGAGACAAAAAAAGTAACGAAAAAACAAGTTCCTTTCAGTGAGGCAGTAGTGGAAGTGGTAGCAGAACGCCCCGCTCCTGTAAGTAAAACGGAAGTATCTGCAAGAAAACTAGCGCCAATTTCAGTAGAAAAATTAGTACAAATTCCTAAACCAAAAGATCAAACTCGAAAAGAACAATCACTAGAAAAAACAACTACAGCAAAAAAACTTGAGAAAAAAGAAATAACTCCAAAAGCCGCACCAAAGAAAAAAGAAACAAATACGGTCGAATTGAGAGTAAAAAAAGAATTCGTACCGCAAAAATGATCAGGAATAGCAAAAAAACCTAAAGAGACTCTTGTTGCCAAGTCTCTAGTTTCAAAAGAGAAAAAAGAAGTGGTAAAAAAATTGGAAGTAGCTAAAAAACCAAAAGGAAAGTCTGTGTTTTCACCATTTTTCACTCTAGATCAGGTTCTCGAAAAAGTTGAAGATTGTAAAAGTAATTTAGATCATTATTTTCATGCGATCGGACATAATGAAAGTGGAAATTCCTATGACATTACCAATAGCATAGGAGCATCAGGAAGGTTCCAATTTATTCCTTCGACTCTCGAGTCTCTGGGTCTCACCCCACAACAAATAAAAGACTTTCCTAAGAATCCGAAACTCCAGGAAAGAACCATGAAAAAATTTACACTTGGAAATATTCAGTATATGACAAGTGAGCCAGTGTTGACTGATATTATGAGAGTTTGAGTTCAGCCACTTGAGGTATTGGCTGCTATGCATCACATGGGTCCGGTATGAGTGAAGAAGGTTGCTCAGAAATCCATTAAATCTGAGGATCCAGCCTCTACTTTCTATCAAAAATTGAAAAAGATTTCTGATGGAAATATGAGTACAAGAAATTATGTACAAGCTATCAAAAAGAGTTATGAAGTGGCGGTTAGTACTATGATTCCTCGGATTGAAACAAAAATGGATAATCCTATTGTTAGTGCTCCAATAAATATTAAACCAGTTATTGTTCCTATTATTACTATTCCATTGGAACAAAAACAATTTCAGAATCCAGTTGCTAGTTCTAGTGAGACAAAACTCCCTTCAAATCAGCTGAAAGTAATCGATCTTGTTCCGAAAAAAACTACAGAAACTTCTGAAACAATCGAACAGTTACCTATAAAACTTCCTAATACTTCAAGATTTGACGAAGTCGATCCAAATGCGGATCCAGAGGTACTATCAAATGTTAAAAAATTCATTCCAAGTGCGCAGAATAAACAAGCAGAAGGGCGACTCAAAACTACCACTGGAGTGAAAAGAAAAGTGGTCGCAGAGGTTATTCAAACACTCAAAACAGAAGAATTATCGGATGTGGTCGGGGCTTCACTTATTCATCATAGTAAGCTTGCGCAAGCGGGGAATATCGAATCACTTATGATGGTAAATGATCTCCTTGAGCTTCAGAGACGTGAAGAACGAGAAAAAATAGCAAGTCTCTTCGGTGATGAGGATGATGAGAGTATCGCTAACCAAATACGACGAGCGGCTTAATGAAATAAATAACCCCTCTTCATTTCTGAAGAGGGGTTATTTTATTGTTTCATGGTGGATCGGCCGGGATTTGAACCCGGGACCATCGCCTTAAGAGGGCGTTGCTCTACCAACTGAGCTACCAATCCATACTAGTCTTTTAGTTTATAAGTCTTTTGGTCTCTAGAAACCAAAGCCTAAAGCTCTAAAGTGCTAACTAACTGCTGTTAAGCCTGCATAATGTATTGATATTTTATTAAAAATCAAATTTTCTTGAAAAAAAAGTTTTTTTCCTATACTGTGTTGGTTACAAAGTTACATGGTTACATAGTTACAAGGTTTAAAAATGGAGGATTCTTTATCCTGGATTCCCGCCTTCGCGGGAATGACAAACACCTAATTTATAATTCAAAATTTATAATTTATAATTTCCTCATGAATCTTATTATCTCCACTATTGCTCTTATAATAGCAATATCAGCTTACACATATGGTGCTATTGCACTTCCGGTTCCTGCTGAATATCAGACCATAGCAAATCAAATAGCTATCATAGTTCTCGGATTTCTTTCTATTCTCGTCGCGAGCTCTCTTACGACTGTGTTATTCGATCGATTCTTCGCTCGACTTATGAAAGGGAATGGGCTTGCTCGAAAAGTATTTCCACTGCTTCGATATGTGGTAAAAATCGTACTTTGGCTCGTTGGTATCTTCTTTATTCTGACACTTCTGAAAGTGAATGTTTCAGCACTTATCGCTGGTGCTGGAGTTTCAGGTATTGCGATTGCTTTTGCTGGAAAAGATTATGCCGCAAATCTTATCGGAAGTATTAATCTTATATTTTCAAAAAGCTTCAAAATCGGTGATCTTATCAAAGTAAAAGGATATGAAGGTACGGTCGAAGAAGTGACTCTGACATTGACTCGACTCATCGATAAAAACGGTTCGGTGATTTTTATGCCGAATAAACTCATTGTCTCTGAGACCATCGAAAATCTTTCGGAAAAACGTTTTGAAAATATCGAGATGATTATCGAAGTCGCAGTCGCTCAGGAAAAACAAACAGCTGAAGGAGTGCTTGATAGTATCGAAAATGAGATCGAACGACAGGCGAAGAAAAATGCGATTATTTCATCTATTGCAAGAATTGATAAAATCACAGTACTTTCTACGAATATTTTCGTGCAAGTAAAAGTCGAAGCAGGTTCAGATATAGCCGCGATTCGAGCGGCGATATATACTGCGGCGAGAAAAGCGAGAATATAAATAAATCCCCTGAAATTTCAGGGGATTTATTTATAGTTGAAATATAATATTATCCACGATCCATCTCGCATTTGCATTCGTGCTTGCGATATCTCGGAGCGATTTTTCTAGAAGTTTTATTGTGTTGGGATTTGTTATTTTTCCTTGGCGAGCTTTTACGATAAGAGCTTCGATGAATGCGATATATTCACCTCGTTCGTATTTACTTTCGTAGAGTAAAGTGACGAGTTCTTTTTTACTTCCGAGAAAATATTCATCAAGTGCGAATCCGAGATCACTCGGAAGATTAAAGCTTTCGCTATTTTCTCAGAAAACCAATACTCGTGAACGAATGGTCTCAAGAAGATTTTCTTTCGTTTTTGTTGTGAGGATGAATAATGTTCGCTCAGGAACATCTTCAAGTGTTTTTAGGAGAGCGTTTGCTGCTGCGAGTGAGAGTTTCTCGACGTCTCGAATCACGAATATCTGAAAATCTCCGCTTGGTTTTATAGAAGTTTTCTCGACGAGATCACGCACGGATTCGATCTTAAAAGTTTTGTCCTCGGTATAATAGAGATAGACTCCGGCGACCACCTCAGTGATAAGATCGTCAAGATGTGTGATAGCTACTTTTGTTAGAGATCGGATAATCTCACAGGCGAGATTATCGCTGACAAGAATCGGTTGGATATTGTCTCCTGTGAGGAATCGATCGAGTATGCTACGAAGTTGCGTCTGCATTTGCTTTGAAAAATTTATTCAATATAATCTTGGTTGTTAGTGTATCTGTTTTGTTTTTTTTGTAAAATAAAAAATGATACGTCATTCCTGCGGAGGCAGGAATTTTCCTTTGGAATAATGAATGTATTGAAATCTATTCTAAAGTTTGGTAAATAATAGGAAGATCCCGGATATTTTCTGGAAAATCTATAGCAGCTTCGAAAAACTTAAGATATCCAGAAAATTCCGGGATGACATTTATTTTCTTTGTAACTATGTAACTTTGTAACCCTGTAACTACTATGTCCAATCGTCTTCTCTCTATCCTCATTCTTCTTGCTATTTTCGGCACTATCTTCGGTACGTACTGGTACTTTTTTGTCGCGAATGTTGGCTCTATCGTCGTGACTATCACTTGAGCTTCAGAAGTTCAAGTGAATCTTTCGACAGAATTCAAGTATGAAACATCTCAGACATGTACTGAGACTTGTATTTTTGATTGAGTTCCCCCGGTAAATATGACTGTCACCGCTTCAAAAGAGTGATTTGAATCTGATATAGAATCCTTTAAACTTCAGCGTGGAGAGAAAAAGATTCTTTCTCTTGCAATGAAGAAAAAAGTGATTCTCGAAGAAAAAAGTACTGATAAACAAGAAAAAATATTGCTTCTCAAACTCAAAGCTGCACTTGCCAATGATACAGAAAGTGGAAGTTTGAATCTTGTTGGAATATTTCAAAAGAAAGGCTATGTTTATTCTACTGTAACTGGTTTCTCGCTTTTTACCTATGATATTGACGGAACAAAAACTCCAGTTCTCGAACTTCCATGACTCGGAGTGAAAAAAGTTGTTTGGAATGCGTCCGAATGAATCCTACTGATTCAGTGAGAAAAGAATAACGGATTTCTCGATTTCTCGACTGGAATCTACACGAAGCTTGTTCTTTCTACCGAATCTCAGTATATAAAAAAATGAATCCTAGCGAATCAATATATCGTCCGAGCAAGTGACGGAGTATATCTTATGAATCTCAAGGATGGTACGACACAAAAAGACGGAATCTATGATGACTATATTCTCGTCGCTCCGGGGAAAATTCTTGGTCTTCTAAAGAAAACAAGTACTGATAAGATGAGTCTTTTGAATTTTCCGACCGATGGAACATCAAAACTCATTCTCCAAGATATTGCGACTCGCGAAAGGCACGTGGTATACTCCACTAATGACGATATCGTTGGAATCCAAAAAATAGAATGAAATATTATTGCGACGGATGCAGCAGGGAAGAATGGAGAAATGAGGAATTTAGAGTTTTAATGTTTTTTAAAATATAGTAATTTCGAAAATATGCAAAAAATCGCACTCGTCTGTTGTTATGGACCATATATAAAAGAACGTTCGGATATCGAACGCGAGGGTCTTCATCAGTACTATTCATCTATTGCGTCAGAACTCATTCCATATATTCAGAGCGAGGAACTCGTAGCTATTGTCCTTTGTGGGGGATATACGATCGCTGGAATGTGATCTGAGGCTGAGACTACGCGGGATCTATTTTATTGATACCTATGAGAAGATGCGGACAAGATCGATATTCTTCTTGAGACCGTATCACTGACTACACCAGAGAATCTCGCGTTCTGATATCTCGTAGCTCGAAAATATGAACCAGAAGGAATTATTTTTTGTAGTGATGAATATCGTGCACAGAAAGTTCAGATAGAAGCTTCAAAACTTTTCTCCGATCGTTTCGAACTCGAATTCATATCAGCACCACGAAAAGATATACATCCGAATAGTAATATCGAATTCCAGAATACGAAAGCTCTTCCACGAGAGTTGCAGGAAGGGGATTTTGAGACCTTGAAAGAGCTTGTAAAGAATCGTTAATCTTTCTTTTTTCCGACTACATCAAATAACAAGTGCATGACATCTGCGAAGTATTCGTTCTCGATTTTGACTCCTTGTGGTACTCGATCAAAGAGGATAAGATAGACGATTTTTCCGACGACGATGATATTGATACTGGATTGAGATGCGGGAAGTCCGTAGGCATCAGTGAGTTTGAATCCAGTCTCTATTCGTTCCATAATAAGATTTCCAGATCCGACAAGTACCTCGACTCATATTTTTTCTCGTTCCATCCGCTCGAAAAACGCTCGAGCGGTTTTTTCTGAGTCTGGATTTTCATTTCGTTCCATATAGGTATTTGATGCGAACATTCGTATCATGATGAGTCATTGAGTTTTGATGGTACGATAAATATCATCGAAGACACTTCCGACTCACTCGGAATTATCATAGATTGTGATTCGTGGAACATTCGTTTTTTCTTGTTGGATTGCTTGGATTGTATCGATAACGCGGGATTTATTTTTTTGAAGATATTCGAGATTTTCGATGCGTTTTTCTATCTGTTTCGTAAGATCTTGAACATCTCGCACGAAAAAAGAAGTAATGCCGTTTTTTTGTGTCTTTCGTACCAGTCACTGTTTTACAAGCGACACAAGATGTCGATAAGTCTTTGTTCGCTCGATACCGATATTTCTCGCGATAGTAGAAGCTGGCTGAGAACCGAGTCTATAGAGACTCAGAAGAATGTCAGTCTCGAGTTGACTGAGTCAGAGTTCACGGAAGAATTGATAGTCCATGGAAATAATTACTAATTACGAATTACTAATTACGAATGATTTTGAGACTTTTTTATTAGTAATTAGTCTTTAGGCATTAGTAATTATACAGTGGTGTTGTGCATATATATGCACAGGAATATATTAGCATAATTATGAGAAAAAGCAAAGATATTTCTTGTGTACTTATAAATTGATTTTACAAATTTGCACAGTTTTTATAATTAGAAGTGCTCAGATATTTGTTGTCAAGTGGAACAAATGTTATAATAGTAAGAGTAAACAAATACAAAAAATCCTTTTTTGCTTCCAAAACTTGAAGTGAAAGAATCTATGAATTTTTTGAAACGGTTTCTCTTATTTTTTTATTCGCTTTTTATGCAGATTATTTCAAATGGGGAACAATTAGTGGAAAATAAGATTTGTAAACACTGTAAAAAATCCTTTCCTATTACCGATAAGGATCTTGAGCTTCTGGGTACTGTTTCTCCGGTGATCGCTGGCAAGAAATTCTCTCTTCCGACTCCTGCGATGTGTCCTGAATGTCGCCAGCAACGACGACTTGCTTTTCGTAATGAACGAAAACTCTACAAAAGAAACTGTGATGCCACTGGGAAAAGTATCATATCTATCTATTCCCCTGATAAATCTTATAAAGTTTTTGATTATGATTTTTGGTGGAGTGATGCATATGATCCTCTCACATATGGAATGGAATATGATTCTACTAAATCGTTTATGCGACAATATTCTGAGCTTGTGGCCAATACGCCAAAACTTGCTATTCATAATTCAAAAAGTGAGAATAGTGCCTATACAAATTACGCTTTAAACAACAAGGATTGTTATCTCATTGTTGGAGCTTCTGAAAATGAAAATTGTCTTTATAGCTACAGAATTTTTGGTAATAAAAACACCGTAGATTCTTTTTGACTCAATAGTAGTGAATCTTGTTTTGAATGTATTGACGGTGTCGGACTCTATAAATGTAAATATTGCAAAAACTGCAAGAATTCTCATAATCTGTCTTTTTGTGAAAATTGTTTTGATAGTTCAAATTGTTTTGGCTGTATCAACTTGCGAAATAAAGAATATTGTATTTACAATAAACAATATACGAAAGATGAATATGGAAAATTAGTTGCCATAGAATTTCTTGATACGGAAGCTGCAATGAAAAAATTTAATTCTTTTCGCACTACTCAGCCACACGAAAATCTTTATATTGTAGGAAGTGAAAATTGCACGGGTGATAATATTACAAACAGTAATGATTGTCATAATTCTTACACGATAAAAGATTCACAGGATATCCGACATTGTTTTATCACAAATGGTGTAAAAGATTCATACGATTGTAATTTCTGAGATTATAATGAGGTAGTTTATAATACGACAAATCATACGCATAATAATCGAATTATGTGTGGAAATCTTGTATGGCACTGTAATGATGTTCATTATTCCTCGATTTGTTTCAATAGCGATAATTTGTTTGGTTGTACGGGAATGAAACAAAACAAATATTGTATTTTGAATAAACAATATACACGGGAAGAATATGAAATTCTTGTGCCAAAAATTATCGAGAAAATGATAGCTGATGGTGAATGGTGAGAATATTATCCTGCTCAGATTAGTCCATTTGGATATAATGAATCAATCGCAGCAGAACATGCTCCGCTTTCTCGAGAAGAGGCTTTGAAGCAAGGTTTTAAATGGTGTGATTATGATGCCCCATTTCCAAAAGTAGAGAAAATTATTCCAGCGGTAAAGTTACCGACAGATATCAGTAAAATTCCAGATGATATATTAAGCTGGGCTATCGAATGTGAAGTAACAGGAAAGCCATTTCGAATTATCAAACAAGAGCTTGATTTCTATCGAAAAGAACAACTTCCACTTCCTCGACGACATCCAGATCAGCGTCATATTGATCGGATGAATGCTCGTAATCCTCGTATGCTTTTTGATCGTGCCTGTGATAAATGTGGAAAAAATATCATTACAACTTATTCACCTGATAGACCTGAGATTGTGTATTGTGAGAGTTGTTATGAAAAAGAGGTTATTTAGTTACATAGTTACAAGGTTACAAAGCTGTTATTCTGAGGAGTGAGGTACGAACGACGCGAGAATCCCTTATACTCAAGTATGTTATTAAACTCATCTATAAGGGATTCTTCGCTCCGCTCAGAATGACAATTCCATTTAGAATTTATAATTTACCATTTATAATTTCTCTCCATGTTTCCAATTCCATCCATAGAAAAACTTGTAGAAACCAAGACTTGTAAACAATGTAAATCTTCTTTTCCAATCACTGATAAAGATTTAAAGTTCTATGACAATATTTCTCCTGTCTTTGGCTGAAACAAGTGTCAAATTCCTGCTCCAACACTTTGTCCTGAATGTCGTCAGCAACGACGACTCACTTTTCGTAATGAGCGAAAACTCTATAAACGAAACTGTGATGCAACAGGGAAGAGTATAGTCTCTATTTATTCTCCAGATAAATCCTATAAAGTATATCATCAGGATTACTGGTGGTCAGATAGATGGAATGCACTTGATTATTGAAAAGATTTTGATTTTTCTCGGAATTTTTTTGAACAATATGCAAAACTTCAATGAGAAGTACCCCGTATGAGTTTGTTTAATAAAAATACACAGAATTCCGAGTATAATAATTATATCGAAGATGCGAGTAATTGTTTTATGAGTTTTCGCACATTTTATTGATGTGAAGATATATATTATTCATATCTCACACTAGTAAATAGTCGATCGATTTTTGATTGTACCAGTACGAAGAAATCAGAAACACTGTATGATTGCGTGGAATGTAATTGATGTTTTTCTTGTTTCCATTCGTGTAATTTAAATAACTCTTCTGAGTGTCTTTTTTCTTATAATCTTACTGATTGTAAAAATTGCTTTCTTTGCAGTAATCTTATTTCAAAGGAGTATTACATTCAAAATGTTTCATATTCCAAATCCGAATATGAGAAAAAAATTAAAGATTTCCTTTTTAAGGATGCACAAACACTTTTTCCTGCTCTTCTCATGCAAGCAATAAAGAAAGAAAGTACAAAACTTGGTTGTGAAGAATGTTCGGGAGAATATATGCTTTCATCCAATAGATGTCATTATGTGTTTAATTCGAATGGCTCTAAAGATTGTAAATACTCTTATGATGCTGTGAACGCTGAAGATGTATACGACTTGATGTGAGTCGGTAATTCTTCACAGTGTAATGATAGTATCAATATTAATCACGGTTTTCAGGTTCTATTTACAAACGGATCGTTTGAATCAAAATATCTACTTTACTGTGATAATTGTTTTGCTTCCGAACACCTATTTGGCTGTATTGGTTTACGTGATGCAAAATACTGTATTCTTAACAAACAATACACTCGTGAAGAATACGAAGAACTTGTTCCAAAAATTATAGAGAAGATGATTGTGAATGGAGAATGGTGAGAGTTCTTTCCATCATCCCTTTCCCTCTTTTGATATAATGAGACGGCAGCAGATGAATATTACTCGATTTCCAAACAAGAAGCCCTTACAAGGGGTTTCAACTGGTCAGACTACGAAGCTCCATTTCCTAAAGTAGAAAAGATTATTCCAGCTTCTAAACTTCCAGATGATATTACTAAGATACCGGATGATATTCTCAACTGGGCAATAGAATGTGAAGTAACAGGAAAACCATTTAGAATCATTAAACAAGAACTCGAGTTCTACAGGAAACACAATCTTCCCATACCGCGAAGACATCCAGACCAAAGACACTTAGATAGAATGTCTCTCAGAAATCCAAGAAAACTTTTTGAAAGAAAGTGCGACAAGTGTCATAAAGATATTCTTGCTACTTATACTCCGGAGAGATCTGAGATTGTGTATTGTGAAGAATGTTACAATAAAGAAATCATTTAACCAACAAAAAATATGTTACCAATTTCACATGGTGAAAAATTAATAGAAACCAAGGTTTGCAAACAGTGCCAGACTTCTTTTTCGATCACTGATAAAGACTTAGAATTCTATGATAAAGTTTCGCCAGTTTTTAATGGAAAGAAATGCTTAGTTCCAACTCCGACACTTTGTCCGGATTGTCGACAGCAGAGGAGACTCACTTTTCGTAATGAACGAAAACTTTATAAGCGAAAGTGTGATGCGACTGGGAAAAGTGTAATCTCTGTATATTCGCCCGATAAAAACATTAAAGTATACCACCAAGATTTTTGGTGGTGAGACTGATGGAATGCCTTGAATTACGGTTTTGATTACACGAAAAATCATAGTTTTTTTGAACAATTTTATTCGCTTTTTGTTGCGGTGCCAAAATTAAATGCTTGTCATCAATCAGTAGAGAATGGTGAATATACAAATTTTGTAACTGCTGGAAAAGATTCATATCTTATCTGTAATGCTACGCATTGTCAGGATTCTCTGTATGCAAATAATATATCGTTTTCAAACCATCTTGTTGATGTGTGCTACGCTGAACATTCTGAAAATGTGTATGATTCGATTTATATATATGAATCTCAAGATATAATTAGCTCGTTTCATTGTAAAAATTCTTCTTCGTTATATTTTTGTTTTGAATGCCATAATTGTCATGATTGTATATTGAGTTCAAATCAAAATTGAAAACAATATACGATTCAAAATCAACAGTATTCTAAAGAGGAATATTTGCAACATAAGAGTGAATTTTTAAAAAAATTATCTATTGTCTATGAAGATTGTTTAGTTGATAGGAATAAGAATATCTTGAAGGGTTTACACAATGCAAGTGCTGGTTATGGGAATGAAAATGTCTCTGGAGACATCATACTTAATTCAAAGGATGTTAAAAATTCTTTTGAGATATATTCTTCAAATAATATTCGTCATTCCCAGAGAGTATTGCGCTCTAGCGATTGTATGGATGTTACTTATTGGTGATTTGACAGCTCACTTTGATATGAATTACATAATTGTTGAGCAAATTTTCATCAACTTGCATTTTGCTCACTCTGTTGGCCTAATAATAGTGAAATGTATTATTGTATTGAATGTTCTAGCTCTTCTAACCTCTTCGGCTGTATCGGCCTCCGTAACAAACAATACTGCATCCTAAACAAACAGTATACCAAGGCAGAATACGAAACTCTCGTTCCAAAGATCATAGAACACATGCAAAAAACTTGAGAATGGTGAGAATTCTTTCCTGCAAGCTTAAGTCCATTTTGATACAATGAGACAGTAGCTTCAGAATATTTTCCTCTAGAAAAATCAGAAGCATTGAAACTTGGTTATAATTGGTCAGACTACGAAGCACCATTCCCAAAAGTAGAGAAAATTATTCCAGCCTCTAAGCTCCCAGATGACATTGCAAAAATACCTGATGATATATTAAATTGGGCTATAGAATGTGAAGTAACATGAAAACCATTTAGAATCATTAAACAAGAACTCGAGTTCTACAGGAAATATAATCTTCCAATACCAAGAAGACATCCAGATCAAAGACATCTAGACAGAATGTCTCTCAGAAATCCAAGAAAACTCTTTGAAAGAACCTGTGATAAATGTCAGAAAGATATTCTTACTACTTACTCTCCAGAAAGATCTGAGATTGTGTATTGTGAGGAGTGTTACAACAACACAGTTGCATAGTTACAAGGTTACAAAGTTACAAAGAAAAATACAATATGTCATCCTGGAATTTTTCGAATGAGTCAACTTTTCGAAGTCATTAAATAAGCAGAGAAAAATACCCAGGATCTTCCGCTGTATAATTCAGATTCCGAAGAAAACAACGGAAGATTCTTCGCTTCACTCAGAATGACAAGTATAATTCTCAGTCTCCCTGTCTCTAAATTCTATTTCTCCTTTTGTAAATAATAAATATATCTTTTACTATACTATTTTGCTCTATTTAATCAATGGGGCATTTTTTGCATTTATATGAGATTGTGATATACTGGGCTTAGTTATAGATTCAAATAAAAAAAGTGAAACACACATTTCTCATAAAAATATACCATTCTTTTGATAAAGGGCGCTCTTCGCTGAGTGATTTTTTGAGTGATGTACAGAAAAAACTTCATGATGGAGGATTAACTTTCTGACTTCACTATTCCGGAGGTGAATTTTTCTATTCGGTAACTGTTGATTCTTCAGCATATGAAGCATTTGAGACACAGTTTTATACGGATTTTCCTGATTTTCAGCTCGTGCCTGACACGAAGTGAGTTTGGCAATTCGATCAAAACAATACGATCGTCGGGGAAGTGGGTCTCAAAAATCAGTGGTTCTATCCATTTCGTATGAATGGAAAAGAGGATACGGATTTTGTATTTAATATATTTCGAACGTTTGAGAATCTGAATATTGCGACGGATCGAATGGGATTTTTTGTCGAGACAAAGCCGGTTCATGAGGCGAGCGTTTCATTTTTTATTCGGTCAAAACTTCAATTTCTTTGGCTTCGGATTCGACTCGTTTTCTCATTTTTCCGATATCTTCTAAATTATAAGATCCAAAAAGATTGGAAAAAAGAAGGAAAGGAATTTTTCAAAAATAAGATCGAAAAAGAGTTATTTGATACGAAGATTTTTATCGTTTGTACTTCATCAAGTAAAGAATCAGCCTCTGCAAAAGTAAAAACATTATTCAATAATTTTCTGATTTTCGAAAATTATCCGCTCAATGAGTTTTACCTCACTCTCCATCCATATGTTCCAAAAAATGTAATATCGATTGGTTGGAGTCCTGAAATCCGTAATTATGTTTTTTCCTCTGAGGAGATTGCTGCTATCTATCATTTTCCGCATGATCCAAAACGTGAGACAGCACTTCTTAAGTCAACTGCAAAAAAACTTCCACTTCCGATCGGTATGCCGATCTTGCCATACACCATGAGTTCCAAAGGTGAAACCGTCGTAAAAAGCGTTCCTGCTGGAATGAATGTTCTTGGGATCTCGGATTATCGCTCTACGAAAGTTCCAGTCGGAATATTTGATGATGATCGCGTGCGTCATGTCTATATTATTGGTAAGACCGGAGTCGGAAAGTCTAAGGCGATCGTAAATCTTGCGAGAAACGATATTTTGCAAGGGAGGGGATTTGGTATTATCGATCCACATGGCGATATCGTCGAAGAGATTATGATGCACATACCGATCGAGAGAAAAGATGATGTTATTATTTTTGATCCGACCGATGATAAGTACCCATTTTGTTTGAATCCGCTCGATGTAAAAGAGACGGAATCAAAACAAATTCTCGCGAAATGATTTATTGATATTTTCAAGAAATTTTTCTGAGCAAACTGGAATCCTAAGCTCGAACATGTGCTTCGTATGGTTTTTCTTGGACTTCTTGATAAACCGGGCTCGACACTTTTTGATATTGTTCGTGCATTGACGGATAAAGATTTTCGATATGAGATGATCGCGGCGATTGATGACGATGTGGTCAAAAATTTCTGGACGAATGAATTTGCCGGATGGTCGCAACAATTCAATACGGAAGCTATTATGCCAATTCTCAATAAAGTCGGACAGATTCTCTCTATTGATATGCTCAAAAATATCTTTGCTTCGACTGAAAATAAGCTCGATTTTCGAGCGATGATGGATGAAAAAAAGATTCTCTTCGTCAAACTTCCGAAAGGAAAACTTCAAGAAGAGATTATGGGATTTCTCGGGGCGATGTTTGTCACGAAAATCTATCAGGCTGCGATGGGTCGTCAAAGTATGAAAAAATCAGATAGAACACCATTTTTTCTCTATGTTGATGAATTCCAGAACTTTGCGACGGATACCTTCTGAGAAATTCTCTCGGAAGCTCGAAAATACGGACTCGGACTTACAGTCGCTCACCAATTCATCAAACAGATTCCACATGGAATTTCCGATGCACTTTTTGGAAATGTTGGTACACTTATCAGTTTCCGTATTTCTTCGGAAGATGCACTCTATATGAAGCAGCATTTTGATCCGTTTGTCGGAGCATACGATCTCGCGAATCTCAATGTTCGAGAGTTTTATTGTAAGACGCTCGTCGAATGACAAGTAAAGGATCCATTCAGTCTTCGTACACCTTTTATGCCGGATCCAGATCGAAATCCAGAACTCATTAGTACACTCTACGAGACTTCGAGAGCTCGCTATTCACGACCGCTTATCGCTGCGAAAAAAGAGCTCGAGAATAAACAGTCGGACGTGGTTCATAGAATTGAAGAATTTTCAGCACCGATTATATAAATAGTTACAAAGTTACATAGAAGAAAAATATAAAATAATCCCTCAGGAATTTTTTGATTCTTGAGGGATTTTTATATAATACTTTCGTTGTTATTTTAAGCCTATCTAAATATGTATCCCATTTCACAAGGTGAAAAACTCATAGAAACAAAAGTTTGTCGACAATGTCAGATATCTTTTCCGATCACTGATAAAGATATCGAATTTTATGACAAGGCGTCACCTATTTTTTCTGGTAAAAAATATCAGATTCCCACTCCGACACTTTGTCCTGACTGTAGGACTCAACGAAGACTCGCATGGAGAAATGAGCGTAAGCTTTATAAGCGTGAAACAAGTAATTCTCACGTGGATGTTATATCAGTTTACTCACCAGATAAGCCTTACGTAATTTATGACCAAAAGACTTGGTGGTCTGACAGCTGGGATGTTATGATGTATGGTCGTGATTTTTCTTTTGAAGTTCCTTTTCTAGACCAATTTTCTAAAATGCGTCTTTCAGTACCAGTCCAAGCACTCTATAATCGTACTTGCGAGAACTCAGAATATGGCAATCTCAATACTGAGATGAAAAACTGTTATCTTTGTTTTGCCACTGGATACTCTAAAGACTGTCAACATCTTTCGACTTCTGCATGGTGTAAAAATACAATTGATGGATATTGGTCGCTGCATACAGAACAATCATATGAGATTATTGACAGTATTCATTGTTATAATTCCTATCACATAAATAGCAGTATACATATACGAGACTCGCAATATATTTGGAATTGTGAAAATCTATCGAATTCCACTATGTGCGTGAATCTAAAAGGTGGAAGTAATTTTTTCTTGAATAAGCAATATGATAATGAGGCTTATGTGAAGATTTTGAATACAATTACGACCGATGCAATAGCTTTTTCTCGTGCATATACTGAATATAAAAAATTGATTTTGAGCATCCCTGTAAAAAATCCAATTTGGAATTCTACAAAGTGCTCCGGTAGTTATATAAGCAATAGCAATAATTGTAATTATTGTTTTGATTGTGCAGAATCTACTGACTGTAAATATTGTTCATATGTCTGACTTGGTGCAAAGACATGTTATGATATTTCGTGCGATACATTTCAGTCGGAACTTGCATATGAATCTTCCATTGTACCACTCTGATATCATATGCTGTTTTCATATAATTGTTGGACAAGCTCGGAACTCGCATACTGTATTGATTGTTATGATACGAAAAATTGTTTTGGCTGTATCGGCCTCCGCAACAAACAATACTGCATCCTGAACAAACAATACACCAAAGAACAATACGAAGAATTGGTTCCAAAAATTATTGAACATATGACAAAAACTGGTGAATGGTGAGAATTCTTTCCGGCTCCTCTTTCTCCATTCGGATATAATGAGACAGTAGCTTCTGAATATTTTCCACTTGATAAAAATGAAGCAACCAAAAAATGATTTAATTGGTCAAATTATGAAGCTCCATTTCCTAAAGTAGAAAAGATTATTCTGGCTTCAAAACTCCCAGATGATATCAAAAAAATACCAGACGATATATTAAATTGGGCTATAGAATGTGAGGTAACAGGTAAGCCTTTTAGGATTGTTAAGTCAGAGTTAGAGTTTTATAGACTTCATAATCTTTCTATTCCAAGGCGACATCCTGATCAGCGTCACTTTGATCGTGTAGGGCAGCGAAATCCAAGAAAACTCTTTGAAAGAAAATGTGATAAATGTCAGAAAGATATTCTCACGACGTATAATCCAGAAAGACCTGAGGTTGTATATTGTGAAGAATGTTATAATAGGGAGGTTATCTAACTAAAAGACTATGTATCCAATTTCACAAAACGAAAAACTCATCGAAACAAAAAGCTGTAAACGGTGTCAGATTAGTTTTCCAATTACCGATAAAGATCTGGAATTTTACGATAAAGTTTCTCCAGTTTTTAACTGACAAAAATTTTTTATTCCCACTCCCACACTTTGTCCAGACTGTCGTCAACAGAGACGGCTCGCTTTTCGTAATGAGAGAAAACTTTATAAAAGAAAATGTGATGCGACATGAAAAGAGATAATCTCAGTTTATTCCCCACAGGAATCATATAAAGTTTTTAATAATGATTATTGGTGGTCTGATAATTGGAATGCATGAGATTATTGAATGAATTTAGATTTTTCGAAGAATTTTTTTAGACAGTTTACGGAGCTACAGAGTAATGTTCCAAAATTAGCAATGATTACAATGCCTGGGATCAATTCGGATTATACGAATTATGCATCGGGATTAAAAAATTGTTATTTATTGTTTGATTCGACGAATAACGAGAATTGTTTGTATGGTTATAATATGTCTTTTTCAGATAGCTCGATTGATATAAATACTTGATGATATTTACATGGTTGTTATGAATGTATTGGATGCTTTAATTGTTTTGATATACTTTTTTCACAAAATTCAAATAATTGTAAAAATTGTTATTTTCTATTTAATTGTCAAAATTGTACTGATTGTTTTTTGTGTTTCAATATAACCAACAAACAATTTTGCATAAATAATATTCAATATTCAGAAAATGAATATTTTGAAAAAAAACAAGAGTTGTTGGTAAATTTAATACAAACAAAGAAAATATATTTTGAAAGAAAAAGAGAAGTTATTCAAAAATCTATCAATACCATTGCTTGTGAAAATGTTACATGAGATGATTTGAAAAATTGTAGTAATGCTGTGTCTTCATTTTCGTCGTTTGATTGTAGGGATATAAAATATTGTACAAATTCTGAATATCTTTCTGATTGTTATGATTATAACTCAACTTCATGACCCTGAGAATTATGTCTTGAGGTAATTAGCACGGGGGGAAAGGCTTACAATGTTGTTTTTTCATCTGTTTCAAATGGAACAAGAGGGATTTATTTAGATCATTGTATTGATTGTTCAGATTGTTTCGGTTGCATCGGACTCCGAAACAAACAATACTGCATCCTCAACAAACAATACACAAAAGAACAATACGAAGAATTGGTTCCAAAGATCATCGAACACATGCAAAAAACATGAGAATGGTGAGAATTCTTTCCTGCTTCTCTTTCTCCATTCTGATACAACGAAACAGCAGCTTCAGAATATTTTCCTCTAGAAAAATCAGAAGCACTGAAACTCGGATTTAACTGGTCAGACTACGAAGCTCCATTCCCTAAAGTAGAAAAGATTATTCCAGCAAGTAAATTGCCTGATGATATTTCCAAGATACCTGATGATATTCTTAATTGGGCAATCGAATGTGAAGTCTCGAACAAACTTTTTCGAATCATAAAACAAGAATTAGAATTCTATAGAAAACATAATCTTCCAATCCCAAGAAGACATCCAGATCAAAGACATAAAGATCGGATGGCATTGAGAAATCCAAGAAAGCTCTTTGAAAGAAAGTGTGATAAATGTCATAAGGATATTCTTACTACTTACTCTCCAGAAAGAACTGAGATTGTGTATTGTGAGGAGTGTTATGATTCCCATATGATTTGATAATAAGATTTGGAGTTTTCAGTTTTTCTATACAATCCCAGTACGTTTGTTTTTAAATAAAATCCGAAGAAATGGCCACTAAAAAAGTCTATTGGAATACTATCGCTCAGATTTGATGAAAAATCTCGACGGCACTTTTGTCGATTGTTCTTATTAAGATTCTTACAAATTATCTACCAATCGAAGGATATGGACTCTATTCAAAGGTCTATAATTATCTTTCGATTTTTTCAGTGTTGGCCGATCTTGGTCTTTACGCTATTACAGTCCGTGAGATCGCGAAGCATCGAGATGATATCGAGCGAGTCCAAGATATCCAGGGAAATATGATGACGATTCGTACAGCACTCTGAGTGGCGATTATTTTTCTTGCGGTTGGTATCGCGATGTTCCTTCCAGGATATTCATCTCCACTTGCTCTCTGTGCGATCGGAATCACTGGAGTATTTACTCTTTTTTGATTGATTAATTCTGCCGTTCTTTCTTTTCTGCAGGGATTTCTTAAAACCCAATTTTCTTTTTATTCTACAACCGTTGGAAAAATCGTAAATGTTGCCACTGTTGCTCTTATAGTTTTTGCTCTTTTCCCAGCTTCTTCGATCCAAGCCAACCCATCACTCTATAACTGGGCTTTTCTCTCTGTTATGGCTGCGGGACTTGTGGGTAATATAGTTATGACAGCCATGATCTGGCGTCATGCAAATACGATCATTCCAGTTGGTTTTCGATTCAAGTGGAGCTTTGCAAAAACTCTTTTGGTTTCGTCTGTCCCGTATGGTCTCGCGCTTTTTTTCAATACTATTTATTTTAAGCAAGATGTTGCGATTCTTTCTTTTATGGAACCTGCAGCGCAAGCTGATAAAGTAGTTTGATTGTACTCTGTTTCGATGAAAATAGTCGAAGTTGGGATGATGTTTGGAACCCTCTTTTTAAATTCTATGCTTCCGCTTTTTGCTGAGGCTATCAAAAATAAAGATGAAGATTGATTAAGGATTCTCGCACTCAAAGCCTATAAAGCATTGTTTCTTTTTGGTCTCGGAATTACCGTCTATCTTTCGGTAAATGCACACGATCTTATTCTTCTGCTTTCGAAAAAAGAATATCTGACGACGATGATCCAGACAAAATGGGGAAGTTATGGAGCGATAGATGCATTTATAATGGTTATGCCAGTTTTTCTGGTATACTTTCTTTCGTCTATTTTTACATACTTGCTTGTATCTGCGAATGAACAGCGTCGTTTGCTAAAGGTGAATGTTATTTTAGTGCTTTTTAATGCACTTGGAAATATTATTTTGATACCGTATCTTTCATTTTATGGTTCTGCAATAATGACATTAGTCTCTGAGATTTTACTTCTTGCGATTACATGGATAGTGGCTTCTCGAGTGGTAAAATTTCGACCACCATTTGTATTCATGGGAATTTCAGCAGTCTTTGCAACGCTTTGATGAGTTTTGAATTATTTTATTGCTCATTTTGAGATTCTCCAAAATGTTCACGTAGTAGTTCGTATGATTTGCTCTGGTACAGTATTTGGTATTATATTTCTAGGTGGAGTATTTATGGTATTTGGAAAAGAAACTCTAAAAGAATTATTTAAAAAAGAGAAGGCGAAAACGCCTTCAGAGATAAATCTTATGGATTAGTAAAATTAGAGACTGCTGGTTCCTTGATGAATATCACAAATTTCAATAAGTGGAAGATCTTCGGGGAAGGTTGGGGTTTTATCAAGTATTATCTGAATTCTTGTATTTATCCTGTTGAGTAGGCCCGGATTTTCTGAAAGTTCTTGAAAGTAACGCTGATCCAGATTATCATTCCTGTCGAGTCCTTTGATAAAATCCTGATAAGTTCCTTCTTGATTCGGTTTTTCTATAAGATGAACGAGCTGAGTGAGTACACAGTGATGGAATACTGAATGAGATTGAATAGATCGCGAGGTGGTAAATTGAGTAGATTTTTTTTCTGGATTTTCTTCCATTTCAATTAAAACTTCGCGCAAGAATTGTTCTTCAAAAAGAAAGTGATGAACAAGTCAAAGAAAAAGCTCTCGTAGCTGAGAAGTATTTGGATTTTCTCAAATGTTCGCAATCAAAGTCTCGATTTGATCGTGTTGTGTATCGAGTTCAGGAACACCACAATGTTTATTTGTTTCTGTTCACATATCTTTTATTACCGGTTAGTTGCTTTCTAAAAGAAGCTTACTGAGCAATCTTACATAATCAATAGTTTCATTTATAGATTTTCATTCTTCTTTGTCTCATTCTTGAGCTTTTGATGTTTTTTTGGTTATCTCTTCCTCTCTTTTTCGAAGTGTTTCATAGGCAAGTTTTTGATGTCATTTCGATTTCAGTCTCATTTTGAGACTATTGATTAGAAAATTGAAAAATTGCAGTCAAGAAAGTTTATATGTGAGTTTTTTTCATTCTTTATCTTTTGTAGGAAGAGTGATACTGACTTCTTGGGGAATTTCCTTGATCAAATCTTTTTTAAGAAGAGTATGTACGAGAGCTTTGATGGTGGATATGTTGATTTGAGATTGAAGTATCGTGTCTGACTGAAGTTCTTCTATTATGTCAGCCATTATATCACCTCAGTCTTCCATTCCAGCTCCTACTTTATACCAAAAATTAATGGAAGGTGTTGTAGTATTTTCAGAATCTCAGGAAAGATGAATGGTTTTTGAAGCTATAGGATCAAAAACGTCGATAAAACGAGCGTATTGTCCGTTTGATAACCCTGTAGATCCTCTTTCTTCATTCATAAATGAAAAATTATGGATAATGTTTCTAGGGATAATTATATGCCTATTTTCTATATATCAAATTTACTTTGAATTGATAAAATTGTGTGTTATACAAAAATCCTCTAAGAATTTTCTTAGAGGATTTTGGATTTTTTATAGAAAATCAATATTATTCATCAAACAATTTGATGTTTTCGGCAGAACCTTTCACGAGATCTTTAGTAAATCCAGTATCGTTAACATTAGTTACGCTATTGATGTTTTTTGCATTAGATATAGAATTTTTTGCCGGTCGTGAATTCAGATTACTATCTGTAGAAGAAGAACAAGAAGCGAGAAGTGAGACTGCAGATACTGCGAGAATCCCAAGAGTAAGAACTTTTTTCATAGAGAGAAAAAGTGAATATATAAATAACTTCATAGGAAAGTATGAAAGATTCCCAAAAGAAAAGCAAATAATTATCCTTAAATTCTAACATGGGGCATAATAAAATATTTACAGGAGATTACGGTTTGATTGTTTTCCAGTTTTTATAATCATGAACAGCAAATCAGAAATTCGTTCCGGAAGTTGTCGGATCTCCTGAGATTCGTGCCACCATTCCACTAAGTACATTCAACATTGCAGCTTCTCATTCTTCGTAAAAGCTGATATACGTAGGATTTCCGAGAAGAACTTCAGCTGAGATGATAGTTTTTTTACCATATGTTTTTCCATAGGCGAGTTCTGTCTGAGAGACACTCCACATTCCACCATAATTCCCATCGAGGGAATCTCGGTATGACATAATAGCGACAGCAGGAACGGTCTGATACATCCACTCTGCAAGATTTCCGGATCCGTAAGTGTTAGTATATGTTTTTCCATCGTACCAGAATGGGATATCAAACATAAGTCAGAGTCAAAGATTCCCGTTTGTATTTGCTGTGTCGACTCGAGTTTTTGCATCTACGACGAAATTCTGATACGCAAGAATTCCTGCCGCGAGATCACTATTCCAGAGAGGATTCGTATATGGCTCGACATCGAGGTGGATTCCTGAGAATCTTTGGCTTGTAGTCACTGCTGTCTGATAAGAGATAACCCAGTCGAAAAATGCATTTTTTCGAAGGTCGCCGTCGGGAGTAATCCACGTAGAAGATCCATCGAGTGCTTGTACAAGAATTGGTTGAGTTGTGTTTCCAGCTGTTACGCTCGCACCTTTAAGCTGTGAAACAAGGTATTGATATTTGCTTTTCGGAATATCACGATTGATCTGCAGATAGATTTCAGTGACTCATTTTTGTTTGCAGAAAGCGATAAGATTTTTGACGTTTGTTTTCTCTGCCGTAGAGATGGTAGATTTTGTGGTGAGAATAGAAGTGGTATTCCAGAGCCAAGTAGCTTTTGCTTGATCACTGAGAGATGTAGCATCTACTTGTTGAAGTCCGGGTAAATAGAGTGAAAAAAGACTTCCAAGAACAATGAAAAGTGCTAATATTTTTTTCATATGAAAGGAATATTAATTGATAACGGGAGAATTGTCACATATTTTTCCGATATTTCAACTTTTTTTAAAAAATACGCCTTTTGTGAGGCGTATGAGGATTTATTTTGCAGTTGTTGCTGTGGAGGTTTCCACTTTAGTATTATTCATGACATCATCGATTTCTTTGAGGGTATCTTGTACTTCTTTATCTTCGGTAGTACTCATTGTTCCAGTAGTCGTGGGTTCTATGGGAGTCGTATTTGTCGTAGTTGTACAAGCACTGAGGATGAGTGTAGTGAGTGCAAAAAGAATAATTTTTTTCATAAAAGAAAAGATGATTGAATAAACAGGGGAATTATAGGGGAATTGCTCTAAATATCAAGATAGATCGTACAAATTACTTTTTTCACAGTAAAACTATATTTTGAGAGAAATATTAATGAGGAATATCTCCTCCACCACCTCCACTAGCAGCTCTATTTCAGCCTCCGCCTCATCCGATGTTCAGAAGTGATTTTGATTGACTTCCACTTCCTGAGATGGTAATAGTTCGAGTAATTATCTCTCATTCTTCGACTCATTCTTTGATCTCTGCTTTTGTCGGACTTTCGAGTCAGAGTATTATTTTGGCTTGAGTTCCATCTTGAAGAGTTACATATTGCATGTCTTTCTTTTTCTGGATGAACGATGTCGGAGCGACGAGAACGTTTTTTCGTTCATCGACGATGATTGTCATTTTTGCAGTCATTCCACTGAAGATTGAATGTTTTCCTTTATCCATGGTAATCTTAATCTCGTAAGAAGTTACTCCGGAAGACTGTATCGGTGTAGAATTGATTTCTGAGACGGAACCGGAAAAAGTGACATCAGGAAAGGAATCAAAAACGATGGATGTTTTTTGTCAGATTTTAAGTTTTGCCACTTCGATCTGGTCGAGCTGAGCAGTGATTTCGAGAAGATTCGGATTATCTATGTAGACATATTTCGTATCATCTGAGACGATATTATCTCCGACGAGGAAGTCGATCTGACGAACAATCCCATCGAATGGTGCTTCGATACGATATTTATCGAGTGATTTTTTCGCCTGTTCAAGAGAGATTTCCTGTTTTGCTATGGCACTTTTATCGAGAGCTATTTGTTCTTTTTTCGTACCTTGTTGGATAAGACTGAGATTTGCTTTATTGGTTGCGAGAGAATTTATGAGATTCTGTATGGAAAACTCTTGTTGTTTGATTTGATTCTTGTAGTTGGCGGTCGTGAGATCGAGATTATTTTGAAGACTTACGAGATCGTTTTTTGCCGTATTAAGTGCTGTTTTTGCATCATTAATAGCGGATTGTTGTTTCGAGATATTATTATCACTCTGGAGTTTCTGAAGAGCTGGATCAGATACTGTTTTAAGATTCGCGAGTGTTGATTCTATCTGTGTAAAACTTCCTTGCGCTCCACTGACTACTTGAAGCATGCTCGAATACTGGCCGTCGATTTGTGACTGTGGATAACTGGAAGAAGCTATACTAGCATTTACTGCATCGGAAGAGTTTTTCCCAGCGATTATGAGTCCATTATAAAGTGATTGTATTTGTGTGAGAACCGTCTGAATCTCTTCGGAAGTTGCCGTGGTCGCATTGAGAAGCTCGTAAGATTTTGTGCTTTGATCGAGTAATTGTATTGCCTGATTCCAGCTGGTTTCCACTTGGTTTTTAAGAGTAATGTCTTTGGCTGAGAGATAGTTCTCGAATCCATCATTCAGACTCTTGTTTTCACTGCTTATACCGAATATCTGATCTATTTGTACGAGATATTTTTTTGCATCGATAAGATATTTTCGTCCGTCAGAGTATGCGGTACTTACTGTTTTGTTAGTGGAAACGGAAGTATCCGATACATTTTTCCCTTCTTGTTTTATAAGAACTTCCATCTGACTCTGGGCAAGCGTGAGGGAATTAGTTTTGCTAATAATGTCAGATTGTTTTGTACCTATTTGATTTTGCAGATCAGCAAGTTTGTTATTTATTTCGATTTTAAGATTTTCAAGTGTTGTTTTTGCGAGCTCGATATCTGATTGTCATTTATCTACAGTCGCGCGTGCCGAGAGAACATCTTTTTGTTCTGCTGGTTCAAGATCTTGAGCGAGCTTGATTTTTGAATCATTGAGTGAGATGTTTGCTTGTTTGATCTGATTGAGAGCATCAGTGCTATCGAGTTCAGCGATAATTTGTCCTTGTTTCACTTTATCTCATTCTTTAAAATGGAGAGCAGTAACTTTTCCAAGCTGATTAAAACGAATTTTCTGTTCATGGATAAGTTTCGCAGTTCCAGTGACTTTAATGCTCGAATTCACATCTCCACGCTTTATGGTTGCGGTGATCGTTTGAGTATTTGTGGTAGTGCTTTTTTTGAAAAACAAATAATATGCACCGACACTCAGTCCGATGAGAAGAACCAGGGTGATGAAGTGTTTGAATTTAAAACGGAATTTCATGGAGAAAAAGTTAGAGATTAGAAACTGAGAAATTAGAAACTGAGAATTTTTTACTCAAACCTGAGTGCATCAATCGGATGAAGTTTTGCGGCTTTTGATGCTGGGAGAATACCAAATACTACACCGATCGCTACGACAGCAGAAAATGCGACGATGACTGAATTAGTGGACACGACTGCAGTTAAGAATTTATTCAGAATAGCAACGGCTGTGAAACTTAGTCATATTCAAAGTACTCAAGCAAACATGCTTATGAGAATCGATTCAGTGAGAAACTGGTACATAATATCGTCACTGGTAGCTCAGAGCGCCTTTCGTATTCCTATCTCGCGGGTTCGTTCCGTGACCGATACGAGCATAATATTCATGACTCAGATTCCTCAGACGATGAGCGATATGGCAGCGATTCCTCCGAGGAAAGCAGTCATGGTAGAAGATACTTGCTCGATCGTTGAGAGCATTTCTGAAAGTGAACTTATCGAATATGGCTCACGGCTTATGTCAGTAACATTGAGATAACGATTCAGTTCTTGCTCGATAAAAGATCTCATGAAAGTGATATTGTTTGGATCGTCTATCTGAACATCGAGAGAAGAATAGTAGTGTGTTCCAGATATTTTTGACATCACTGTCGTTATTGGCATGATGACTCGACGATTGAGCTGTGAATTATCTGCAAGCACCCCGATGACCGTATAGATTCCATTTTGGAGTTTTATTTCTTTTCCGAGAGGATCTTCAGTACCAAATGCATCCAGTGCGACAGTATTTCATAAAACTACGATAGCCGCTGAATTATTCACATCTTCTTGTGAGATAAAATTTCAATTATTCAGTATAATACTTTTTAATTCTTGATAAATTGGTGTAGCTCAGACTATCTGTATATTGGAATTGTAGGTTCCATAGATAAGTTGTTTACTTGATGATACAGTTGGAGACACGGCTGTTACTCTTGGTATTTGTGATACAAAATCTACAAAATCATCATCGAGTAATTTTGGTGAGCTTCTTGCTCCTCAACTTCGTACATCTGATTGATTTTGTCATCCTGGAGAGATGGTAATAAGATTTGCTCACATTCCATTAAAACGATCCATAATAGTGCTTGAAGTTCCTGCTCAGATTGCGAGCATTACGATAATAGCAAAAACACCAATAATAATTCCAAGCATACTCAAACCAGCTCGCATTTTATTTGAAGCGATTGACTGAAATGCTGAATGGATATGTTCTTGGATCATCATAGAATTAGAATTTTAGATTTTTAGAGACTGAGAGACTGAGATTATTTACAAACCATGTTCCATAATTCCTTCGAGCCCATCTTCTTTAACGACGAGTCCATCTCGAAGAATGATATGTCTTTTTGCAAAATCGTTTACTTCGGCACTATGAGTGATGATAATGATAGTTTTTCCTTCGTCGTGCAGCATAGAGATAAGTTCCATTACTTCGATACCTGTATGACTATCAAGCGCTCCGGTTGGTTCATCTCAGAGGATAAAGAGTGGATCTGTAACGATGGCTCGAGCGACTGCGACACGTTGTTGTTGTCAACCTGACATTTCGTTTGGCATACTATGAACTTTTGCTTCTAGTCAAACCTTTTTAAGCGCCTGATATGCTCGTTCATTTCGTTCACTTCGTGATACTCACTGATACATGAGAGGAAGCGCTACTTGATGAAGTGCACTGGTTCGTGGAAGAAGATTATAGCTCTGAAATATAAATCCGATATTCTGTCTGCGAAGAATCGCTTGATCATCGGGTGTTACTTGGGAAACATCTTGTCCATTAAAGAGATAGGATCCGCTTGTGGGAACATCAAGCATTCAGACTATATTCATGAGTGTGGATTTTCCAGATCCAGATTGTCCCATGATAGAGACAAATTCTCATTTATAAATATCAAAATCCACACCATTTAAAGCATAGAATTTTTCGTCACCAATATCATAAGCCTTTTTGATATCTCGAAGATGCATAAGGGGCTGTTTCATGTTCGCTTGATAGTTAGTTATTTTTATGGTTTCACTATAACTTCATAAGTTTAAATGAAGTTTAAATTTTGCAACATATTCTGTAATAAACTTTAAAAAGAGAAGGAAATAGATATTATTGAATTAAGAATTAAGCAACCTGTCATTCTGAGCGCAGCGTGAGAATCCCTTATAGATGGGTATGGCTGTAGCCTTGAGTATAAGGGATTCTTCATTACATTCAGAATGACAGAGGCTACTTTCCGCCACGGCGGACAATATCGAATCGCTCGGGGGATCCTGAAACAAGTTCAGGATGACACACTTTTATAGCTTTGTAACCTTGTAACTTCTTTTCTATGAAAATTCTCATTATCGACGATCATCCAAAACTTCGGGAAAACCTGAAGAAGATTTTTGAACTGGAAAAATACACCGCAGAGACTGCTCTTCATTGAGCGGAATGATTGGAAAAAGTTAGAACAGGGAAGTATGATTGTGTTATTCTTGATATGAATATGCCCATCATGAATGGTGCTGAATTCCTCAAGCAACTTAGAAAAATAGATGCAGAACTTCCGGTTATTGTTTTAACTTCGAATTCACTTCTTACCGATAAGGTTGGAGCTTTTGATATTTGAGCTGATGATTATCTGACAAAGCCATTTGAGATAGAAGAACTTCTGGCACGCGCAAGAGCTATTATTCGACGAAAGTGAAAAGTGATTACCGAATTGGTCCAGATTTCCGATATAGAGATTGATCTCAGTCATGGAAAAGTATATGTTTCTTGAAAGGAAATAGAGCTCTCAGCAAAAGAATATAAAATTATCGCATATCTTGTGCAAAATAGAGGATATCCAAAGACAAAAGAAGAGATTCTTGAAGCGGTCTGGTGAGAAAAAGAAGAAAATCTTCCACTTTCCTCTACGACACTTGAAGCACATATTTCTGGAGTTCGTAAAAAACTCGGAAAAGAATTTATTATTACTAATCGAAATATCGGTTATGTGGTCCAGTAATTTTAAAACAGCAGAACATAGACTTGCTCTTAAGCTCACGATAATTATTGTCGGCATTCTTATCGCGATTGTAGTAAGCGTTTTTTTCTTGGGTTCAAATCTCGAGACTCGACAAGAAGTTGATTTTTTTCATGAACGAATGGAAAAAATGCAGAAAAATGGTCGAATCGACGATTTGACTGGATCTGTATGATTGAATCGTCCGGGGTTTCCAGGAAGAGGGAATCCGAGAAATGTAGTGATTATTGATGCAAACGGAACAAAAACGGTATTTGGATTTTTAGCAGAAACAGAGTTTGAAATCCCTAAAAATATACAGATAGAAAAACGACACAATCTGGAAATTGATGGAAATAAAATTCTATTGTATGGTTTTAATCTCTGAGATAAGCGGATTTTCTTTTATGAAAACATCGATCTTATCACGAAATTACGAGCGAATGTATTATTCTGAAGTATCGGTGCTATATTGGTATTTGGTTTTTTTCTTTATTTTATAGCCCTTTGGATTGCGAAAAAGACGATCGAACCTATCAGAAAATCGGAAGAATATGCTCGAAGTTATAATCATCATATAGCACACGAACTCAAGACACCACTTTCCGTCATAAATAGCGATCTTGATCTCGCTCTTCGTATTCCAGAGGAAGCAAAAGAATATATTCAAAGTGCTATCGAAGAATCAAAAAATATGCGTAAAACAGTGGATGATCTTCTCTTTCTTGCTGAATTAGAAGCCAAGACAACACTTTCTCAAATCAATTTTGGAGAAGAAGGTCAATCTGTTCAAGAGGAGATTTCAAAGATTTTCTCTACCAAAAAATTTCATTTTTCATTTTTTGGAGATAAGGATATAAAAATTCTTGCCGATCAAAGATTGCTTCGTGTACTACTCCGTAATGTATATGAAAATGCTTGCAAATATTCTCTTCCAGAAACAGATATTATTACTGAAATTTCTGAAAAAGGCTTCGTTATAAAAAATACCATAGGAGCAGACTCTATTCCTAATGTTGATTCACTTTTTACTCCATTTATCGGTACGCCGGGAAATGGAAATGGTCTGGGGCTTTCTATCGTAAAACGAATTTGTGTTGTCCATAAATGGACTGCGAAAGCGAGCGTCGAAAATTCTCTTTTTATTCTCGCGGTCGATTTCAAATAATTAATAATACCCAATATAATCTAGTTTTCAGATTTTCACCCATTTGTTTCCCATAAAATAAATCTGCCTCGCCAATAGGCAAGGGGCGAGCACTTTGTTTTTAATATTTGAGTATTTTTTGATTATGTGTTACTCTTGTAGAGAACTAGTCATAATACTTAGGTAATGCCACAGAAGAAGGAAAGCGAGTCTTCTCGCATCCAGTTACACATAGATTTTGTACGAGAATTACTCGTGCCTCTTTCGACGTTTATTTGTGATATTCGTGATTTGGAAGTAATGTTTTGTGAACTCGCAACCGCGCTGGATATGAAGCAGATTATTTTGTACAAGGCAAATGAAACGGGATTTTTTGATACTATGTGTTGATATGGACCTTCGACGATCTACGTCCGAAACAAGAAAATGGTTTCAAACATCAATCTTTATATCGCTTGGAAAACCGGTAAAATTTCTTCACTTCCGCTCCCGAAATTCGGTGACAATATTGTCATTCCTGTTGGTATTGATGGATTATTTTTAGCAGCTGGAGACAATCGACATTCTCGAGAAGTCACAAAGATTGAAAATGCATTATTCGAGCTCTGTGCTGGTATTGTTGCGAATGCACTTCGAAGTATGAAACTTATTGAACAAGCAAATACGGATAAATTGACCGGACTCAAAAATCGTTCGGCACTCGATAAATACATTTATGAATGAAAAAATCCATTCGATAAAATTATACAGGATCCGATCGCTCTTTGTATGTTGGATATCGATCTCTTCAAACGATTCAATGATACTTTTTGACATCACGTCGGAGATCAGGTCTTGAGGCATGTTGCTGCTGTTTGCGAAGAATATTTGTGAGCAGAAAATCAGGTATATCGTTTCGGATGAGAAGAATTAACTTTTATCGTTCATTCTCTCGATGGTTGTTCTCTTTATGATTACATCGATGGACTTCGTCTTGTTTTGGAAAAAACACCATTGAATTATGAGCGTGTAAGCTATCCGATAACAGCATCGGTTTGAATATATGAATTTTCAAAGAAAGATATCGGACTAAAGGACGCAAAATTCTTTTCTCTTAAGTATGCAGATAAAGCGCTCTATCGAGCGAAAGAAACTGGAAGAAACAAAGTTTGTATCTATGATGAATTGATCGAACGAAGAAAACGCTAAATAAAAAAACAATTTCTGAGAGGAGATTGTTTTTTTCTAATTACTTATATACTCTAAACATTACCAATAAGACATTCTTGTATGAGGTCAGTTTTTTCCATCCTTTTTTTTGCACTTACCATAATAATTATCAATTTTTGATGACATTTTTTCCTGTATATGAGTGTTGTTCGTTTTTTTCAGGTTATCGATCCACGAGCTAAATACGCTATAGGAATCTCTCTTTTAATATTGTCGTTGTCGTTTATTTTTTCTTCAATGCTTGCTCATTATGCGGACAATGTCTTTACAAGGTGATTCTATACACTTTCGGCAAGTTGGCTTGGAGTGTTTGCTTATTTTGTCATGTTCTTTCTTTTGCTTTGGATTATAATCGGAGTATTTCGCATTTTTCATATTTCTTTGCCGATTCAGATAATTGCTTCTGTTTTTGTGGTAATGGTACTTTGAATAAGTTCTTACGGATTTTGGAATGCGAGTAACCCTCAGATTGTGAATGTCGATATTACTATCAAAAATTTGCCAGAATATTGGAAATGAAGAACGATAGTTCATATATCAGATATTCATCTTGGCCACACTTTACGTCAAGGTTTTGCTTGGGATATCGTGGATAAAATTAATTCGGTTCAGCCTGAAGCAGTTTTTATTGTCTGAGATTTGTTTGATGGAATGGATGGTGAACTCACACATTTAGTTGAACCATTTGAAGACATTAGCGCCTCGTGAGGAGTTTTTTATGTCACGGGGAACCACGAGACTTATCTTGGTATAGAAAAAGCTCTGAACGCCCTTAAAAATACTAATATTCAAATTCTCAATGATGAGATAAAAGAAGTAGAATGATTACAGATTATAGGAATTTCCTATCCGGAGCGTGGAATCAATAAAAACGTAGCTACGACAATCAAAAACATAAAGACATTTGATTCAAAAAAACCATCCATTCTTCTTTGGCATACGCCAACTCAGATTTCTGACATTGCTCAGACTGGAGTGAATCTTATGCTCGCTGGACATTCGCACAGATGACAGATATTTCCATTCTCATATATTACAAAACTCGTGTATCTCGGATATGATTATGGGTTGTCAAAAATCTGAGATTTTTCTCTCTATACCTCAAATGGTGTCGGTACTTGGTGACCACCGATGAGAGTCGGGACAATTCCGGAGATTGTCGTGATTCACTTGAAATAATATTTGTTGAATTCTGAAATAAAAAAAGTATTTGCTTTTCCTTTTAATATCCTCTATACTAACTCGTGAAGTTATTTATATATTTATTTATCTTTTTTATGAAAAAAGTTCTCGCTCTCGGGCTTCTCACAGTATCTGCAGTTACACTTCTCGCTTCTTGTTCTTCTACTGGTGCGACAGATAATTTAAAATCTTCACCAGCTAAGGCTCCTCTACACAGAACTATGTGAACAGACGGAACTATTGAAGAAAATATTGATGGTTCATTTACTACAAAATAGTAGATTTTCTAAATTTATGATTTAAAAAAACAACAGAATTCTGTTGTTTTTTTAATGTTTCATTTCGTATTTTTTCATCATTCAATATAATCTTTGTGTTATGGATTTTTTCATAGTTTTTTTGTTTTAAAATGTATCGTAGAATTTAAAGATGATTTAAACTAAAAATACAATAATAAATATCAGTTTGTGTTAATTTTCAATTTTTATGTCTTTTTTAAAAAGAGTTTTTAGTAATATTTCCACGGTGGGGGCAATCAGTCCATCCTCCTCTTTTTTATACAAAAAAATGATTAGCTCGATTCGACTCGATAAAGATATTCATATAGTCGAATTTTGAGCAGGAAGCGGAGCTTTTACAGATAAAATACTGAAAAAACTTACCCCAAAATCACATCTGAGTATCTTCGAGATTGATCCATATTTCGTCGAGAAACTTCAGCTTCGTTATCAGAATGATCCAAGAGTGGTTGTTTATCCGATCGGAGCAGAAGAATCAAAACAATTTTTCAAAAAAGCAAGCGTGGATTGTATCCTAAGTTCTCTTCCACTTGGCATCATAGACAAAGAGATTGTTTCGAATATTCTTGAAAGCTCAAAATTTATTCTCAAAAAGAAGGGGCAATTTATACAATTCCAATATTTTCTGCAAAATAAAAAACAGATTAATGAAACGTTTCCAAGTGTGCGATATTTGTTTACATTTTTGAATTTACCGCCAGCATTCGTATATGTTTGTAAAAAATAAGTTTTTGATTTTAGAACAAGTAATATTCACATAAATTATGTCAAAGAATTGAAAGTTTTTACTTATATCGATCATTGTTTTACTCTTTGTTTTTGGTATTGGAACGAGTATGTATCTTTATATGACAGGCTTTGATTTTAAGGCTTTTTTTGTTTCTCTGAATATTGGAATCTATCAAAAAATCGGAATTTTACTTGGATTATACTTATTTAGGAATTACCTTTTCGTACCTTCGACTGTTATTATTTTGATTACTTGAGCTTTGTTACAGAACTTTTATTTGAGTGCTATTGTAAGTATTGTTTGAGTGAGCATCGGTATCGCAGAGACTTACATTATCGGATATTTTATCTGAAAAGAAATGGTGGATACGAAAAAACTGAAAATCATGCATAAATATAAGAAACAGATTCAAGAAAATGGTGTTAAGATTGTGTTTTTCAGTTGTATGTTCCCACTTACACCGGTCGATATTCTCTACTATGCAGCTGGTTTTATACGATATAAGTTTGTACCATTCTTTTTTGCAGCGCTTCTCGGAGAGATGTGGCTCATTCTTCTCTATGTTTTTGTCTGAGTGCAAGCTGAAAAATATGTAAATGCTTCCATCTATTTTATCTTAGCTTCGTTGGTTATTTTTTGAGGATATTATTTCTGGAAGAAGAGACGAGCAAAAATTGAATGATAAAGTTATTAATAATTTTAAAATTGATTTATTTCTAAGAAAATCTTTATGTTATTTTGTAAAATAACTCCTTTTAGGTTATAGTATAAGTACTTACAATAAATACAAAACATATGAGTCTTGGCTGACAACTACTTCCACTATACGGAAACCCCGATACTATAGGTATATTACGAGACGTAGATCTTGTGATTGGTTTATTACAAGATAACCATAAAACTCGTCCTATCTGCGAATGAATAAGAGATAGAATATTTAATATTCTTGCAAATAATCCTGAGAAATGAGCAACTCTTAGAAATAAATTATATAAAGCAAAAGACGGTGTTGTTAAATGAGGATTATTGAATACAGAAAACAGAAAAAAACTTGATTGAATAGATATTGCACATGTAGAATATCATAATCTTATGATATTTCGACAGCTTTTAGAGACGGATCCAGATGTTACTCTGAAAAAATTTATAGATAGTATTGAAGATTTACTTAAAGAATTCCCATTAGATAAAGAAAATATTTTCTCTGTGAGTGAAAAAATTACTAAAACAGACGAATGAAATTTTCTCGTTATGTGTCAAGAGGTAGAAAGTGAACTCGGATATGTAGGAATCGTTTCTTTCTGTGAGGGCTGTATTGCAGAATGAAAATGTATCAATTCTATTATATCATACGCACAAGAAAAACGAGAAAAGTTAACTCAAAACAAAGCAATTTCTATGGAATACTGGGATTTTACAAATATCATAAATATTGCATCTACCAAGAAACATTCAACTGAAGTAAATGAAACAGTTACATGATGAAAATCTTTTGTACTTTCTGGAGGTGGGGGGAATGCTTTTGCTCAGCTAGCAATCATACAAAAATATGTAATGAGTTGAGGTACTGTACGAAGTCTCTCTGGTACAAGCATGTGAGCTATGATCGCGATTCTTGTGTGAAGCATAGGAAATAATCCCGTTAAGCTCAGAGAACTCATGGATGATTTTGCTCTTGCGAATGAACATGGGGAAATACCTGAAAAACTTGTAGGAAAAGAATTACAGACTATGAGTTTATTTGAACGATTAAGAGAAAAATATAATATCAAACAATGAACAAAATTTCGTGATCTTGCCTTGCCAGTCGTGGTCAATGTATGAAGGCAATATAAGTGATGAGAACAAGAGATAATAATGGGTTGAGATGAAGAAGCTATACCTTCCGTTCTAGCCTCTATGAATGTACCTTCTCCAATAAAAAACAATAATACCTGAGCTTTATGAGCGACGCCAATTCATGGAATTAACATGATTGATTATGCGGCCAACGAACGATGAAACCCTACCCATTGGCTCGAACTTATTTGAGAAAAACAAAAAGATTTAATCGATATTGATGTATGATATTCATCTGAAAATTGATGAAGTGCTTTTGTGCGTCGATTATTTCAACGTGCATTATTGAGAGATTTCTTCGCAAAACTTCGTATATCAAATGCTGGTTGAGTTGTTATGGATATGCCACTTTTATCATGAGAATGATATCTTTTTCCAAAATGAGCAGTAGAGAGGTTTTTTCAGATTTGAGAAAGTGCCTTTGAGTGATTGCAGGTTTCAACTTAGATCGATTTATTTTATTGATATTATTATTTTTGGTTATTCGCTATAAATGATTATTGATTTGTAATTAAAAAACTACCAATATTGAGTTGGTAGTTTTTTAAATTGTATTTGGCAGCCCACCCAAGAAGAAAGTGGAACCAAATGTGAGATTAATTTTTCTTGAAATTTGCTTTCAGAAAGCCAAGAAATTGAGTTGTTAGAGATGATCGCAAAGTGGTTGTGAATTATTGAGTGCCTATAGTTTAAGTTGTTCTAATGCATTGAATAAATAATTTCACTTGTTAAGTTGCATTTTAAAACTACCATTGTTTGCTAAGAGAAAATAGTTATCAAAAAGTATTGAAATCTCCTTTTGTGCCTCCGTAGTTTTTATATTATTCTTTATATATGCTTTAAATATATGCGTAATACGATTAATTATTTCTTTTCCTAGTAATTCACTGAGTGTTTTTGCTAAAATAGCACCGAAAATAAGGAAAGGTTCTCAAGCGAAAGCTTCTCAATTATCCAATAGATGAAATATTGCCATCTTTTTTAATAGATCTTTCTCATGGTTTTGAAAATCTAAAAACATTTCAAGGGCTGAGTATTTATTTTGTTGTGTGTTCTGACTACTAATTTGTGCTAAATGTAGCATAAATAATTTGGCACATATAAAACTTATCTCAATTATGGAGTACTTCTTTTTCGTTTTAGTGGAAATAAGTCGATCTATAATTATTTCATTGAAATACATACTGATTAGTTCCTCGTTTGCAGTCTTGTTATATCTGAAATGTCGGAGTCAACCAATGAACGATTGAATAAATTCATCTATTGTATATTCATTGTCAGTCATTCTTGTTGGTAATGGTACTCAGACCTTAACCTCACCAGAAGATATAATTAGTTCCTTTCGACTTAATTCATCACTAAGAATCTCAATAAAATCAACAATATTCTTTTTCTTAGGTGCCTTGTTATTCACAGTCCAAAAATTAATAATAACAACTTAAATTTTAAACATTTTTATCATTTTTCAATTTTCTTTTTTCACTTCTCATATTAAAACTCTATTACAATAATATTATCCCAATCTAATCTAATCCAATCTAATCTAATCTAATCCAATCTAATCTAATCTAATCTAATCTAATCTAATCCAATCTAATCTAATCTAATCATTCAATTCTAATATCTTTTCAATCTTATACTTACTATAATAGCTTGTGGTAGAGCCGGTCTGTCTCGTCCATACGGGCGCGACAGACCGGCTCTACAGCGTTGTATAGTACAAACTGTTTTAATTTGGAAGGGGTAGGAATTGAATACCATACTGAATCTCACACTTTTTTCTCCAAAAAACAATAATCTCAAAAAATTTTAATATAATATTTGTTTGAGGTCATTTTATTTTTTAACTCATACACATGAACTTTGATAAAATTTATCAAACTGAAGGAATATATTACCTTCGTATCATTCCTTCATTAACCATCTCAGATGAAATGCTTATAAATGCTATAAAGTCGTGACTGAATGCATTTTGGCTTCCTGAAACATGGTTTTGACTCGAAACATATTTTCTTCAATCCTGAGGAACAAAATTTGTAGAATCTTATGTTTTTTCTAATACCCAAGAAGGACTAGTGTACATGATTAATTTCTTTGATAAGCTCTATGAATGAAGAGTTCAATTTTCAATAAAAGTACATCACAAGCTTATTGAGAAGCAAAACTATCCAAAAAAATATCGTATTTGATTGGATAGGCATGGAGTTTTTCAAATCAGAAAGCTCGGCGCAATAGCTTGAATTTCTTTTTATAGCTCTCCCTCTATTCCTGCAGAAATCATAAAGGAGTTGGATAGTTTCATTAATGATAATGAAATTATAAAAATGACATTTTCATTCACGAAAGGGGAATATTCACAACTCGTTAAATATCTGCTGTATGAATATGAAAAGAAGTGAATGAGTGAGGAGGATATTGAAAGTTTTGAAAAGAGTTTCACAGACAGCCAAAACATGTTTTCTTTTATGTGGTCAATTGAACACAATTTAAAATATAACATCTCAGAAATTGTACAAAAAAATCTTAGTCTCTACTCTTCCTGTTATAACCATTATTCCCTTAAAGAGATGAAAGGCATCTGGACAACCATTCCTTCTTGGAAACAATTGCTTCAACCAGAGGCACTACTCTCAAATGGATTATTCATCCCGGTGATAAGCCCACATGCTCAAACTCAAAATTATCCCATTGTAATGCCAAAGAATGAATTTGTAAGAGATGGATTCATAAAGCCATTTATACAATACTAATGTAATTTATTTCATTATCCCTATAACCCATGAATAACAAGAAAATTAACATAACCATCTGATTGGTTCAACAGTCAAAAATAAAGGAAGACCTAGCACTACTGAATCTTGATTTTTCTCAACTCAAAGCCCCACATAGCTTTATAATATGAAAATCTTGAAGTGGCAAATCGTATTATCTTAGTGCTCTGGTTTTTTGAATTTTAAAAAAGGCGATCATTGAAACTTTTGGATCAAACGATTGAAGTGGAAAACTTCTCATGCCGATCCTTGATCCTCACAATTCTTATTTGCCATTAGTCGATAAGATACTCAAAGAATTTCTTGATTTTAATCCAAAATATTCAAGAGTATTTACGAATGTGGTTTATTCTAAGTTTTGACCAGAAAACAATAAGGCGTTTGATGGGTATAAAATATCAAAAAAATTGATATTTAATCCACTATTGTGTCCTGATTTAAAACTTGACTTGAAACTACTCAGTAAGCACACAAACTATGTTCTATCGTCTCTTCAATGAGCTTTCGATTGGTCAGCATTCGGTCCTAGGAACACCTTGCTTTTAGAGGCAATTATTAAGGCATTTTTGTTGTTCAATAGAGAAGCAATAATAAAGGGTGAAGGAAGAGTCTATACAATGAAAGATCTTTTACTTTTCTTTATGGAACTCCAAAGAGCAAAACAAATTCCAAATTATGTCTCAAACTCACTAAGTCAACTCTTAAAATCGGGTGACAAACAAATAATTCAGGAAGCCAATAGTATAGCAGATCAATTTAATTATATCCGTTCGAGCATGGTAAGGGATTCTTCATTCTGCGACAGTGCCATAACGAAACTTAAAGACTTTATTCCCCTTGATGAGACTTTCTGAGGATGATGTCTGGTTGAGGATTACACATTGGATGTTGTAAAAATGATGAATAGTAAATTAGTAGATACCACCTGTCTTATGTTCAATCTAGAAGATTTTTCGCAAACAGAAAAAACTATTTTGATTTCATTTTTGATCAATGCTTGATATTCCTATTGAAGTCTAAAAAATCACTCCAATCCAAGTCTTCATGGTCATGTCTTCGTTGTGGATGAATTGCAGTCTTTCCTGAATATAAAGCAAAAATGACAAAAGACACCTCTTATCGACACACTTGAGAGGATTGGTAACGAGCTAAGGAAGTACAAAGTAAGCCAGATATTTGCTTTGCAACAACAAACATCAGAATTAAAAGACTTGCTGAATAATGCTTGATTTTGAGCAGTTTTTGCCCTTCCGAGTGTCCAAGCTGATTTTTTTACTCAAACACTCACGAACTGATCTGGACAAGAGATTACTACGAAAGATATTGAGAACTTAGCCAGATGACAATTCTATTTCATCGCAGATACGATAAATAATGGGGTTCAAGTGGTTATTTCCATGTCCATAGATGTGTGAAACGAAAAAGATAGAAAAATACTATATTAATCTACTAAAAACTATGTGAAACAAAAGAATTGCACTCACCAAAAGAGACTTACAAATTTTCAAACTCATCAACGAACTTTGATTTACCCAAAGTAATACTATCCATAATGTTGTTTCCCCATGAACACAACAGAAAGTCTTCCGGACTAGACTGCAAGATTTAAAAAATCATGGATATATAAGGGAAATTGGAAAAAAAGAGAGAATCAGAAATCAATTTTCAATCTTTGCCTTCACAAGCGATCAAAACCTACTTAGTAGAGTCAAATATGAAACAGGGAATGAAATATCTAAAACTTATTATAATACGAGCTATTCTCTTTTTAATCATCAACTCTATCTATGAAGACTTTTTGCTTATTTTATAACCAAATTAAGAAAACAGCATCCTGAATATCAACTTAATTTTGATGATATTTTAGGATCTAAAAGTATTGATAGAAACATTAAAAAAGAGCTTTCCAATGCAAACACTAAGTATCAGCTCCTAGAATACTGTATGATTCCTGATTTTACTCTTTCAACATCGTCAACTTTATATTGCCTTGAGCTTGAAAATCTCAACTCAACTACACAGTTTGAGAAAAAGATTCAGGGATATGCAGATTTACTATTAAGAAAAGATAATAATGATTTTTATGATCTGTTTCAAGGAAAACAAATATTTCTAGTCATTGCCTGTTGGTCTCACAAAATGGAGAGATACAAAGAAATTCTCAAGCAATATTGGAGTGGGAAATATATTTTGGTAGAGATCGAGTCTATATTATAATATAGATGGCTATTTGAAGCGATAAAGTGAAAAAATAATTTGTTTATAGGAAAAAGCGAATATAATAGAGGAGCCAAGATATTAACTTCTATTTATTTATCCATCTTTTTTGTTTAGGAAAAACAGAAACAAGCTAGGGCAATCAATGTGCCTGCCTGCTGATCTGTTTTTCTGATGGATTAGTGGTTAATATCTTGGCGGATATCGGTGCTTGATTGCCCTTTTTGTCTGCTATAGCATAACAGAAAGAGATCTCACCATAGACCTCTTTATTTTTTACCTTTTTTCCTATGAAACGGATACTTTCATTTTTATTGGTATCAGCAATATTATTGCCAAATGCCTATGCTCAGAGTGATGATATTTCTACAAAAATTGATGCTATTAAAGCCAAGAATGATATTCTTATATCCCGGGCTTCTGCTAATTTGGACAACCTTGTAAATAGGGTTTGAAATGATAAGGATGCGGCATATACATTAGCTAAAAAATTAAGTGTAGTGAAACAAAAGATTAATGATTTGAGCAGTGAGGATGCCTTTTTCTCGATAATAACTCCAACAGAACAAAAACAAAAAGCATGCCAATCTGACTTGGGGAAAGTTTGAAAAGTTGCAGCCGTTAAGGATGTGTATCAATTGATGAAAGAACTCTCCCTGATGCCTTGCTTAAAAGGTGATACGAATAGCATTTTATCAAACCAAAAACTTCCAAAAATTTTGCTTTATGCAGATCTTGGTCGTGTAATAAATGAAAAAATTGAAAAAATACACGTACCACTAAATGATTATGTTTTGTGACAGTTTGATAAGATCTCCATAGCACATTGTCAAGATGATGGTTGCGAATCAATTGATAATTTAAGCCAAATATGAAGCACTGACCAGGGTTTTACTAGTTCTTTGAAATTTACTAAAAAACCAAACGATTCACAAATAAATATTGAAATATATCAAGATCATTCACAGTTTGGTTGTCATTTTTTTCCAAGAGCAATGGGCGATCCAGTGTTTGAACTAAGTGCTGCAACTGAAAGTAGAGATCGTATAGTATCTTCATTAACTGAAGATGGACATTTTACACAAAAGAATATCGCTGAAAATAATACAATCAACCTAGAAATATCGACTGATCAGCGTGCTATGACGGAAAGAAAATGATTTATAACATTCCCGTGAATTCCTACACCAGAAATGTTGTTAACCATGAAAAATATCGATACAAACCAAAATGAACAATACACCCCCATATCTAACTATAGGATATTAACTTCTGGTGGTACTAATGCGTTTGTGTTCGTTGCAAAAATGATAGATAACAACACAATCGACAATCAATGAGTAATGATCTGTAGCCGATACGATGAAATGTAATCCATAAAATAAAAAATATGAAAACCTTGGAAATAAAAAATCTCAAAAAAACTTACTGAAAACAAGTTGTTCTCGACGATATCAATATCAACATAGAACAAGGATCAATCTATGGTTTTATCTGACCCAATGGTTCAGGTAAAACTACCACAATGAAAATAATCTCATGACTCATTAATCATAATAGTTGAGAGGTATTGTTTCATGGTGAACCTTGGAAAATGAAACATCTTGAAAGTATGTGAGCTCTCATAGAGAAGCCAATTCTCTATGAGAACAACACTTGATATGAAAATCTCAAAATTCATGCACTTCTCACAAATACTCCCACAAAGAGAATTATAGAGGTGCTGGATATTGTGGGACTTGATGAATTCGCAGCAGACAAAAAGACCTGACATTATTCACTTGGAATGAAGCAAAGGCTCGGAATAGGAATTGCAATTCTCCATAATCCATCTTTCATTTTGCTTGATGAGCCTACAAATGGTCTCGATGTGGAGGGTATCATTGCTATTCGAGAGCTTTTGGTGGAATTGGCAAAATCATGAATGACTATCTTAGTAAGTTCTCACAATCTTCCAGAGCTTGGGAAAGCTTGTACTCATCTTTGAGTTATCTACAAAGGAAAAATGCTTTTTGAATGATCACTTGGTGATTATCTCAAAATGTGACCGGATATGGAAGAAAACTACCTTAAATTAATCACAAAAAAATAATATATGTTAGCGCTCTTACAGATTGAATTCATAAAAATCCGAAGATCAACATGATTGATTATTACCACTCTTTTAATGCTATGAATAATGGCATTTATACAGTATTCACTCATGAAAAATGGTTCAAACAAGGATAATGCTCTCTCACAAATTAAATACATCTGAGGAAATTTAATTCAAATATATGAATTTCTACTCCCTCTAGCTATTTCTCTCATCGTATTTCTTATCGTTGATCTTGACGCTGGTAAATGGGCACTCCTGTATACAAAAAATATAAGAATAAAATATTTTCTTGTTAAGATTCTCGCCATTCTTATCTATATTCTTTCTTGTCTCACAATTACATTTATCACATTTTATTCATTCTGAAAATACTTTCATCGTGAATTAGCTATGGGTGAGTTGATACCAACAAATATACTTCTTTCCCTTGTTATAGTTGCAGTTTATTTAGCATGCATCAATATTCAGTGCATACTTCATATTCTTTTCAAGAAAGGATTTTTCTCATTTGTGATTACTGCCTGAGCTACTCTATTTGCTTTGGTGGCACTGAGATCAAGCCCAGCATTTCTTCAGCCACTTTTGCAAAAATGGTTTCTTATACCATACTTCTTTTTTGGAAAAATTACCATACCAACTTATTCCAATTTTTATTCTTGGAATATGGATCCAGCTAATACTAAAGTGGTATTAGCTACAGAATTTGGACAAAAAGTGAATCAATTTCTCATGACTAATTCAGATTTCCGCAGTGTCTATATCTATTCTGCTATATTTATTGTGGCTTCACTTGTTATAGGCATGATTTATTTCAAAAAAAGACAAATTAAAGATTAATCTTATTTTTTACTAATCATTTTATGAAATGTTTTAATCATATTCAGGAAGATGCTGTAATACAATGTGAAAATTGTTCTTGTGGATTATGTGACAGTTGCGCTCATGAATTCGACAAAACCTTATGTTATAGTTGCAACAAAAAAATATGGAAAGAGGTTATTGGAGATATTAAAATTCGACTCGGAATATCGATAGTAATTGCAGTTGTAATAATGATTTTTGTTCCGACAGGTTTCCATAACAATAATGCTCAAATAACTTTATTGCAACTTATCTGAGTAACAGTATTCGCTGCTTATACATGAGCGTCATTACCATATGGTTGGCTAAAATATAAAAGCTGGAGAGAATCTTCGAGAAAAGATACTGTGACAGTTACGGTTCATGATGGGGGTCTTTTAGGGATACTATATTACTATGTTTTCAAGTGGATATTTAAATTCTATGCCGTCATTTTCATAGGGATGTTCGTATCTCCATATTATCTTTATCAAGATATCAAGAAATATAGGACTGCCAATGAAACTATCAACTATATTGATTGAATAATTGCAAAGAAATAATGAAAAAAGAAGGTTTTTTAAATTAAAACCTTCTTTTTTAAAAGATATTAAGAATTAATAACAACTCTCATGAAGTTCATCAATTTTAGATGCTTTCTTTGGAGTGAAAAATTTATCGAGTTCAATTCCAAGTCAGAAGCGTCCTCTAAAGTTCTCAAGTTCTTCAAGAGAAAAATATCAAAGCTCGAATTCATATCAAAGAGATGCGTATCAGAAGAATATTTTTTCAGATGGATTATACTCAACAGGAAGCCACTTTCAGCTTCATGATGCATTAAAAAACCTACAAATAATCAAGGGATCTGGAATATCTTGACGACCTGTTTTTTCAAATAAATCAAGTATTTCTTTCGTCAGAAGTTTCATAAAAATAAAAATAAGGAAATAAAGCAAGCATGAAACCATTAAAAAGAATCAAAAAAACAAGGTGGAGACTTGTACTACCTTGTTTTTTGTATTGAATCTTTTTATATTCTTGCATTGATTTAGTCTTATTATTTTTATGATAAGTCTGGCAAATAAATATTGTCATTGAGAGTGCTAGGTCGCATTGTTAAAGTGTTATTCTGGAATTTTTCAATATATTGGTTAGTGTTAATGAAATTTGCATAAATTAAGTTTAATTTTCTGAATGTTTTGTATATAATAAGCCAAATTATTTATAAACTATTGTTGCCATGGCTTATAATGAGGATACAAGAGTCAAAATTCCTGCAATATTACATCTTTGTAGACTAGGATATGAATATATTTCTCTAAAGAATGCAAAATGGGATCTTGAAACAAATATTTTTACTGATATATTTTTTGATAGTGTTCAAAAAATTAATATTGGAATCGAAAAAGAGGACGTACAAAGGCTTTATGATAAAGTGAGTCTTGCACTTGATAACGAAGATCTTGGAAAAGAATTTTTTGGCTTACTTCTTTCAAATAGTATAAAATTAATTGATTTTGAAAACTTCACCAATAACTCTTTTCATGTTGTAACAGAGCTTACTTGTAAAAATGGAGATGATGAGTTTAGACCCGATATCACTCTTCTTATAAATGGCATGCCATTAGCTTTTATTGAGGTAAAAAAGCCAAATAATAAAGAAGGTATTTTGGCTGAAAGAAATCGAATCAATACACGATTTCAAAACAAAAAATTTAGAAAATTTATTAATATGACTCAGGTGCTTGTATTTTCCAATAACATGGAATACGATTCTGAATCAATTGGACAAATAGAATGAGCTTTTTACTCAAGTACCTCAAGTCAAAAGGCAATTTTTAACGCTTTTAAGGAAGATAAAAATGTTGAAGTTTTAAATATAAATGAACTTTTACAGGCTGAAAATGAGGAAGTAGAAAATTTTGTTCTCAAAGATACTAATCTGAGTGTTATCAAACATAGCCCTGAGTTCTTAACCAACAAAGATTCAAATTCCCCAACAAATAGGATTCTTACTTCTCTTTTTAGTAAAGAGAGATTTTCAATGTTTCTTCGATATGGAATTGCCTATGTCAAAGAGCATGATGGAATCCAAAAACACATTATGAGATACCCACAATTTTTTGCGACAAAAGCAATAGAACAAACAATTAATAAGGGTGTTAAAAAATGAATCATATGGCATACACAAGGTAGTGGCAAAACGGCACTCACATTCTATAATGTGAAATATTTGACCGATTTTTTCCAGAAGAAGCAGATTATTCCAAAGTTTTATTTTATTGTTGACCGTCTTGATTTACTAAAACAGGCAAAAAGAGAATTTTCTGCTCGTGGTCTTGTAGTTCATACAGTAAATTCCAAAGATGATTTAGTAAAAGATTTTCAATCAAACAAAAATGTTCATAATCTCAAAGGACAGTTAGAAATAACCGTTGTAAATATTCATAAGTTTAAGGAAGATACCGGATTTCTCAATAGTAATTTATACAATACCAACACCCAAAGAATATATTTTCTAGATGAGGTTCACCGTAGTTATGATCCAAGTGGAAGTTTCTTGGCAAATCTAATGACCTCTGATAGAGAAGCAATTATTATTGGACTTACTGGAACACCTCTTATTGGTGAAGACAAGAGTTCAAAGGCAATCTTTGGTGATTATATCCACAAATACTACTATAATGCATCCATAGCTGATGGTTATACTCTCAAGCTTATTCGTGAAGAGATAGAAATAGCCTATAAAATGCAATTACAGGAAGCCTTGAAAGAGATTAAAATACTTCAAGGGGAAGCAGATAGAAGAGTGGTTTATGCTCACAAAAAATTTGTTGACCCGATGCTTCTATATATTGTTAATGATTTTGAAAAAAGTCGTGTTATGTTTGGTGATGATGGAATTGGAGCAATGGTGGTATGTGATAGCTCAGATCAAGCAAAAATGATGTTTGATGTTTTTCAAAGTAAGTATTCAGATAGGCTCAAAGCAAGTTTGATTTTGTGTGATGTAGGAGATAAGGACACGAGAGATGATGATGTTGAAGATTTCAAAGAAGGAAAAATAGATATCCTTTTTGTTTATAATATGCTTCTCACATGATTTGATGCAAAAAGATTAAAAAAACTGTATCTCGGAAGAGTCATAAAAAAACATAATCTTTTACAAACACTTACTCGAGTAAATAGACCATATAAAGATTTTCATTATGGTTATGTTGTAGACTTTGCTGATATTCGTAAAGAATTTGATGCTACAAATAAGGCATATTTTGATGAACTTAAAAGCGAACTTGGTGATGAAATGGAAACCTACTCAAATATTTTCCTTTCCAAAGAAGAGATAGAAAAAGAAATTGAAAATATCAAAGATAAGCTTTTCCATTTTGATCTTCATAATGCAGAGATTTTTTCTAAGCAAATCACAGCAATCAAAGATAAAAAAGAGATTCTTGAGATAAAAAAAGCACTGATGAGTGCAAAGAATCTTTATAATATGATTCGTTTAATGGGTCAATATGATCTCTTAGAAAAGATAGATTTCAAAAAACTTGCTTTACTCTATAATGAAACAGAAAATCATCTAAATCTTATCAATCTTAAAGAATCGCTTGAAAATAATACTGAAACAACAAATATTTTGAATCTTGCGTTAGAAGATGTAATTTTCACTTTCCGTAAAGTATCAGAAGAAGAAATGGTTATTGCTGATAAACTTAAAAATACTCTCAAAAAAACTAGAGAGGCAATGGGGGGAAATTTTGATAAACAAGATCCTCAATTTGTTACTTTATATAATGAACTCAAAAGACTTTTTGATAAGAAAAATCTTGATGAAATCACCCAAGAAGAGATGAATGTAAATATTGGAGCATTAGAAAAAATTTATGAACAAATAATTGAACTCAATAGAAGAAATAATCTACTCAAAGTTAAGTATGAGAATGATGAAAAATATGCAAGACTCCATAAAAGAATTATGGAAGAAAAGAATATCAATGCTCGTGAGATAACCATTTTTGAGACCCTGAGGGACATCAAACAACAAGCAGATGAGAAAGTATTAAATATGACTCAGGTAGTAAATCATGAAGATTATTTTATTAAGTTCATGAGTCCGATCGTGATTAATAATTTTGAACATCATGGAATTAAGCTTGATCTAGAATCAGCTCAACATATCAATAATCACGCAACTCAAGAATACCTTTATCAATTTAATAATTCTTCAGCATGGTAGAACAAGCTTTTACTCAAAAAACAAAACAACTTATCGATAATCTGAAAGGAATCTGTAGTGACTATGGACTTGGAAACACTGGTGATGAGTTCAAAATTATTACCCAGGTTTTCTTGTATAAATTTATGAATGATAAGTTTGGATATGAGGTCAAACAACTTGATTCAAAACTCAAATTAACAGAGAATTGGGAGATGGCAATAAAGGCTTATTCAGAGTCAGAATATGAATATTTACTCATGAAGATGAGTCCTGATAGTGCAAGACTTAAGCCAGACCATTTCATTTCTACTCTTTGGAATAAACAAAATAGTGAACAATTTGCAAAGCTTTTCAGTGATACACTTCGAGATGTAGCCAAGGTCAATAACGATGTCTTTTCAGTAAAAACAGAAGAATGAAATAAAATTCAGCTTTTTTCCGGGGTTGATGAGTATTTGAGAAATTTTTCAGAGAAACAAAAAGATAATTTTTCTAAAGCTCTCATCAACCAACTTGTTGATGTAAATTTTGAAGATATTTTTGAGCAAAAATTTGATTTTTTCTCCACGATTTTTGAATATCTTATTAAGGATTATAACAAAGATGGTGGTGGTGTGTATGCTGAATATTATACCCCACATGCCATTGCCAAAATCATGGCAAGTATACTCGTAGACAAACCAGTGAGTAATGTGACAGTCTATGACCCATCAGCAGGTTCTGGAACACTCCTTATGAGTGTTGCTCATGCTATAGGAGAAGATAAATGTACGATCTACTCACAGGATTTATCTGACAAATCCTCACATCTTCTTAGGCTTAATTTGATCTTAAATAATCTTGTTCACTCAATCCATAATATCATCCAGGGAAACACAATTAAAGATCCATATCACAAACAAGGACAAGATTTGATGAAATTTGATTTTATTGTGTCCAATCCTCCATTCAAATTGGATTTTAGCAATTGGAGAGAGGATATTGATACAAAAGAAAATTCAGGAAGGTTTTTTGCCGGAATTCCAACTATTCCAAATAAGAAAAAAGGTTCCATGGCGATTTACTTGCTCTTTATTCAACACATCATTTCTTCACTTTCTGCCAAATGAAAGGCTGCAATTGTTGTACCAACTGGATTTATCACAGCTCAAGCGGGAATTGAGAAAAAAATTAGAAAGAGATTGATTGATCAAAAAATGCTCAAAGGTGTCATCAATATGCCAAGTAATATATTTGCAACAACTGGAACGAATGTTTCGGTTATCTTTATTGATAAAGAAATCAAAGATGATAAAGTAGTTCTGATGGATGCGTCTAAACTTGGAAAAAAAATAAAGATAGACGGTAAAAATGAAAAAACCGTTTTAAGCCCAAAAGAAGAGCAACAGATTATTAATGCATTCAATAATAAAGAGCAAGTAGAAAACCTCTCTGTAGTTGTAGATCATGAAGAAATAATTAAAAAAAATTATAGTTTTAGTGCGGGACAATATTTTGATATCAAATTAGAATATACCGATATTACACCTGAACAATTTTCAGAGAAGATAAAAAAATATGAAGTAAATCTTTCAGGCTATTTCCGGGAATCAAGACAACTAGAAGAGCAAATTTTTAGTCAATTAAAAGGTTTAAAATATGATAACTAGAAGATGTAAATTTAATGATATTGTTCTTGAAGATGAAGGTCTTTTAAAATGACCTTTCGGTAGTGATTTAAAAATAAGTCTTTATGTCCCCGAGGGTAATACGACATATAAGGTATATTTACAAGAAAATATCCTTAAAAGAGATATTTCTTGTGGAAATCATTATATAAGTGAAGAATATTTTAAAAATAAAATGAAAAGATATGAAGTTTCCGATGGAGATTTTATTGTAACTTGTGATGGAACATTGGGAGAAATTTTTCAATTAAATAATATCAAAGAAAGGTGAATAATAAGTTCATCATTATTGAGAATAACCCTTAATAAGGAACTTGTTGATGAAAAATTTTTTCCTTATTTTTGGCTAAAAAGAATTAAATATCCTTTAATTAGCTCACATGACAATTCAGTTCTTAAGCATTTGCCTGGATTAAAAGCTATTAGAGAATTTGAGCTGGATTTACCGAATATCCAAGATCAACAAAAAATCGCCTCTATTCTCTCTGTCCTCGATAAAAAAATCGAACTTAATAATAATATCAATGCTGAGCTGGAAGCTATAGCTAAAACTTTGTATGACTACTGGTTTGTGCAGTTTAATTTTCCAGATGAAAATGGTAAACCTTACAAATCAAACGGAGGTAAATTGATATGGAGTGAAGAATTAAAGAGAAATATTCCAAAGGAGTGGGAAGTGAAGAAAGTGTGTGATTTATTGCCTGTAATAACAGGAAAAAAAGACGCTAATTTTGCCACTGAAAATGGAGAATATAATTTTTTTACTTGTTGAGAAGAAATTTTGAAATGCGATACTTTTGAATTTGAGTGAAAAGCAGTTCTTGTTGCGGGGAATTGAAATTTTAATATAAAACTCTACGAAGGAAAATTTAATGCTTATCAGAGAACATATATTTTGATTCCAAATGATGAAAAGTATTATACTCTTATTTTTATGGCCGTAAAAGATAGAATTGCTTCGCTTAGTAATAGTTCTCGTGGATCAATTGTAAAATTTATTACAAAATGAGATCTTGAAGATATACAAATTGTTTTACCAAAAGATGGGAATTTGGATATATTTTCACAATTAAATTCTATCACAAAAAAAATTGAACAAAATCTTGAGGAAAATCAAAAATTATCCGAACTTCGTGATTGGTTATTGCCAATGTTGATGAATGGGCAGGTAGTGGTAAATGAATTATAACCTTATTATGATATGGATATACAAACATCTTTACTAACATCTAAAGCAAGGGAAAACTCTGGATCAGAGACCATTAAGCGTTATGATTTTCAGAAAGATTTTTCTTTGAAATTAATAATAGATTCTTACTTATCTAAGAGTGACTTTGCTATATTGTTTGAATTTCATGATGATATTCTTGTATTAGATTCTGCTTCTAATCCAGATGAATTGGAATTTTATCAAGTTAAGACGAAAGCTACTAGTGGGAATTGGACGACGGATTCTTTATTGAAAGCAAAGGAATGAGGGAAATCTATATTATGAAAAATGTATTTAAATAAAGAATTATTCCCAGAACATACAAAAAAACTTTTTCTGGTTTCTAATGCAAGATTTAATCTTAAACTTAAGGGCTGAGGCAAGTGAGCAGATAAAACTGACATTTGTTGAAATGAGTTAGATAATGCCGAAATTAGCACTATTAATGATAGTATAGAAAATGAGCTTAGTCTTACAGTAAAACCTCAATTTGAATTGATTTGAAACTTTCATGTTACTGATCTTAGTCTTTTAGATAGTCAACAACATTGTGTATGAAAATTAAGTGGTCTAATAGAAACCATTTCACCAGGGACAACAGTGAACTCCAGTGTGGCATATAGAACTATCTATGATCAAATAAAAAAGAAAAGTTCTGCTATATTTACAGAAATTGAAACAATTAAATTGAGGGGGGATGAGTTTGAAAAATTACTCAAACTTAAGTGAATTACAAAAAATGAATTTCATGGAATTCTGGAGGCAATAGGGGTCTGGAAGGATCCGGAAAAAATCTGGCTACGAATAGATGATGATCTAAAGCGCGCTTGAGTTCAAATCTTAGAAATTAGACCATATAAACGATGATGGCAAATGTATAAATCCGCATTAATTGCAGACTCAGAAAACTCACATGTATTTAAAGAAGTTGGTTTATATCTAAAAGATCGTTTATCTGATAATAATTTTTGAAGTTGATTAAATATAATTCAATTGTGTGAACTGCTATACAAAGAAATTCTTTTAAAATTTGATTCTACCGTAGATGTATATCAGGAAGATTTAATTAAAGGTTTAATTTTAAATGAAATATATGAAACATAATATAAACCCTAAAGACCAGGAAAAGAAAAGTAATTACAAAATGCTTATTAGAAATTTAAGACTTAAAAAACATGAAAAATTTCTTTATATCGGAGATACTATTACTCTCAAAAAAGGAGCTTAAGGCTAAACAGGTAAAGTTCGATAAAAAAAGGACTGTTATTTTTTGAGGAAACTGAACAGGAAAATCATCCCTAATCAAGAGTATATATCGTGCTTTTGGTGCAGAGATAACACTTCATCCTGATTTTAAAAAAACAGAGAGTGTTGTTTTGGTTCATTTTTTTCTAGATGATCTGTGATATTCCATTATGAGGGATGGAGATCGTTATTGACTCTTTGATTTAGAATGAAATTCTTTGGGTATATATAATTCAGTATCAAAGGAATTATGACCTATGCTTGCAAAGCTATTTGATTTTAATTTGAAACTTAAAACAAAATCTCATGGAACAAAAGAGGGTGATCTAAATCTTGCAACCCCAACCCCTGCATTCCTATTTCTTCCGTTCTACATAGATCAAGATAAATCATGGAATATGAGTTGGAAGGGGTTTGAGAAACTTGAACAATTTCAATCTTACCAAAGGGATTTGATAGAATATCATATTGGCATTACTACAAATGAGCATTATGTCTTAAAGGAAGAATTACTTAAGTGGCAAGAAATGATTAAGGAAACTGATACGGAACAGGTTTTTACAAAGAAGATTTCAAATGATATACAAAATAAACTGAAAACAGCCGACTTTAATATTGATATCGAAGCTTTCCATGCTGAAATAACTACTCTTTTAAAGGAGTGTAACCACCTTAAAAAGAAAGAGGAAATTTTAAAACATGAATTATTGGAGCTTTATTGAATAAAGGTTCACATAGAAGAACAGCTAAATATTGTAAAAAAAGCAGTTGAAGAATCTGGGAAAGATTATGAATATGTTTGTAATCAAGGTGGGGATAATATTGATTGTCCTCTTTGTTGAGCAAGTTATGAAAATTCATTTTCAGAAAGGTTTTCAATAGCAATGGATGAGGATCGCGAAAAAGAGCTACTGATTGATCTTGAGAAAGAATTATTTGAGATTAATCAAAAAATTACCTGAACGAAAGATGATATCGGAAAAATTAAGAAAGATACATCTGGAATTCAAATTCTTCTTGATCATAAAAAAGAAACTGTTGAACTGAATGATCTATTGAAAAGTTATGGAAAAAATGAAATAAATTCCATTTTATCTGAAAAAATTTGAGAATTAAATCAATCGTTATGAGATTTGTCGGGTAAAAAGAAATTGCTTGAGAAAGAAATGAGGGAATTGAAAAAGAAAGATAAAGATAAAATAGCAAAAATTAAGAATGAATATTTATTCTTTTTAAAAGACTATCTTGCTATACTTGATATTAAACTAGCAGAGGATGATATTTCAAGTATTTATACCCCAATGGAGAAGAAGGAAAGTGGTAGCGCTAAGCCAAGAGCCTTGCTTGCTTACTATTTCACCTTCTTTCAATTAATGAGAAAGTATGGTTCTGCAACTTATTGTCCGTTAGTAATTGATTCGCCAAATCAACAAGCTCAAGATGCTAAACATATCCCTGAAATATTGAAATTCATTAAAGAAAATCAACCACAAGAATCACAACTTATATTGTGACTGGAAGACTTATTCCAGATAGATTTCAATTGTTCCATAGTAGAGCTGAAGGACAAAAGAAGCATATTGCAAGAAAGTGAATATGATTGAGTTGGCAAGCTTTTGTCTCCATATATTCAAAAACTTTGGCTTCAAAAATAGAAAAAATTATATTATTCCGTATCTTTCCTGAAATTATTATTAGAGTGCCTGAAAATGAATTTTTGATTATTGAATAAAATATTCCCCACAGAACTTGATTTTTATTTTATTGCGAATACAATAGGGGATATAATATTAGTAATTAATAAATGATATGGCTACTTTGTGAGAGAATTATTATGGATTAATGCAACCAATTTTTCATGATAGAATCAATGAACTAATTCGGATATTTCCAAGGAACAAGTGATTGAGAATGGCTCTTGAAGAAAAAGATCTATTCGAAACCGTATTAAGTTTGAATATTAATAGTTCAGCTGATACCATCCCTATGGTTGAGAATCCGCATTTCCTATATGTGGCTCTATCTTACATATTAAGATCAGGTATTGATTCTAAATTTTTAGGGAGTGATTCTATCGAGAATAAAAACCTTCTTGATATAAATGTAAAGAATAACTCGATTCAAATACCAACAACCAATAGTACTATACGAGAGATATTGTGGTTCTTATTTAAACCAGTGACACATGTAGGTAATTATTCTCAAGAATGAATCTCTTGGGCTAATATAAATCCAATAGAGTTAACTGATCTTTATGTTCATGAAAACAAAGGTGATTTTCTTAAAAACCAACTTTTGGCTAATAATTTACTTTATATAAAATCTAGAATGGCATATTGAGATATGCAAAAAATCCTTGATGACATACCAAAAGACTCAAATCTTGTAAGCATATTTCCTTATGTACCTAAAAATACAAGTATTAATACTTTATTTTCCACTTTTAATTGTTTTTGATTAGTAGTAGCCAATTGTATCAAGGAGATGTACTTTGAATTAACACAAAAAAAGTATTCATCACCACATATTGAGACGTACTTGAACTCCATGTTTGTACATATGAACCAGGGACAACAAAAATGAGATCCTCAATATATGGATATGTACTTAACTATTGCCATCACCAAAGTTTTGTGGCTTTTGGCGGACGAAGATAAACAGCGTAGTTTCATGATCAGTCTTCCGAATATTTTGAATGAATTAGTAAAACAAGTACCCTGATCAATAGATTCTGTAAATTCAACGTATGGTAAATGAGTAAAAGTTCTTCGTTTTACAAATGAATGTAAAGAGGTATTTATTAAACTTTTAGATATCTGAGTATTTGAAGTGGAGTATGATATTAATCTTTTGAGGGAGCATATAACTTCATACAAATGACGAAGAGATAAAAATATCTTAACAACCGTTACTGAGTATAGAAAATTTCTTGATATATATAGTTTTCCAGAGGGTGATAGAACTAAAAATATAGATGGTTATGTACATATTCATAGCTATATTTTTCATCATCTTCTTGTAAAAAAGAGTTGTCCAAAACAAAATATGATTTACAAAATATTTAACTAATAAGTCAATTTTGCTGATTATTGATATAATAATGCCGTTAAAAATTTTAAAAAATGTTCCTCAGGGAACTTTTTTTAAAATTAACTTGCATTTAAAAATTCTTCCGTATATTTAATAGTAGATATGTTCCCTGGTGAACATATTAAAATATACTACATAGTTTGATTTATAGGGGATAGATGGTAGTGTATAATCAAAATTATTTTATTTCTTAATTTTTTTAAAATGAAACATTTATTTTTTTTCTTATAGAAATGTTCCCTAGGGTACAAATAATCATCTCCAAGTAATTACAAATATTTAAGAAGGGAACAATAGGTTTTAGTGCCTAGATATTATTAAAGTACTTATTTATTTCTTAATTTTTATACAAATGAAAACTCTTTTAGATACATCTTCTAGTTTTTCTACTTTTGATCATCAAGAGCTAAACACATCAATTTTATTACCTAAATCATTTTCTATTATGAAAAATATTTCAAATATGCTTTCTTTCATGAAAACCTCACTTACTAAAGTTAATAGCTTCTTCTCAATATCAAACATAAAGCAAATTGATAACAAGGATTATGTTATTAATACAAAAAAAGATACTTCATGAGAATTGGGTACTATTCCTTTTTCTTTACATGACAAAATGACCTACTTTAGTCTTTTTAGTGGCATAGGCTCATTAGAGCTAGCCTTGCAAAAATTCATGCCCAATATGGAGTGTGTGTGAGCATGTGATAATGACAAATTTGCTCAAGAAATTTATAAAAAACACTTTCCTAATCATCCAATGTATGGGGATATAAGAGAAATAGATGGAAAAGCCTTAAAGGGTGTTGATCTTGTGTGTGCATGATTTCCTTGTCCTGACTTTAGTACATGTGGCAAGGGTGCTTGACTTGAGTGATCATCATGACAACTTTTCTATGAGTTTTTAAGGATCATAGATGGCTCAAGAGTGCCAATAGCTATTGGAGAGAATGTAAAAAATCTCTTATTTCATAAAAAAGGTGAGACATTCAAGATTATCAAAACTTCATTTGAAAATATTGGATATCAAGTTTTCCACACAATTATTAATGCTAAAAATATTGCATGAGGTAAACAAAGTAGAGAGAGGGTATTCTTATTAATTATTAGAAATGATCAAGTAGAGAGATTTGAGGCTCTAATTAAGGCTTTTCAAGAACTTTGAAACATACAATCATGAACAATGATACCATTAAAAGATATTTTAGAAACAAATGTAGACCCTAAATTTTATATGAGTGAAAAGAGAAAGTTAGGAGTTTATAAATCAACATATAACATGGAGAAGCTTATAAAATTAGATTGTGTTGCCCCTACATTAACATCAAAGGGAAGTGTAAAAATGATTATTGATCCTCAACTCAATAAAAATGCCTCAAAATTTATAGATGATTTTACCAATAAAAAACTCTCCCCCAAGAAATTATTGAAAATTGGATGATTTCGTAGGTTGACCCCATTGGAATATGAAAGATTAATGGGTTTTGAGGATGGTTACACCTCTTGAGTAAGCAACACCCAAAAATATAGGAAACTATGAAACTCAATATGTGTCAATGTGTCTATGGCACTCATTGAACTTTTATCTAAACATCTTACCCCTCAAAATTTAATTGGTCATAAAATAATAATAAATGGTTGACTTGAGCAACTCACTAAACAATCAAAAAAATCAAATGCTAAAGTAAAAGCAACAATACACTCAACAACAAGAAGTGTGAAAACTAAAACAAGCTCTCCAATCTCTTATACAACAAAGAATGTTTGCTTATTTGCTACCCCACTACAAAAAGTGATGGCAAATAACCAATTAATCAAGAAGAGAGATAAAAAGGAGAGTGCTAAGGTTTCTAATTAATTAGAGTCCTTAGTGATAACAAGATGGTGGAGTACTACACTATCTATTAATTCTATGCCTATTGTTCTTTAACATCACCCACATCCAAAAGTGCTACCCAACAACCATGTGGGTATTGCAAAAGCACATTTTGGCAACAAAATCTTTTATTTGTTAATCAATTGAAATTATGAAAAATATTATTAAGAACAATATTATAAATTACTCTATTATTTGCAAGCAAGTCTTATTTGGAGATACTAAGTTTTTAGTTATTGAGTCCATGAGTATTTGAAACAATGAGGGTAATTCTTTTACTTGAGTCAAGTATCACTTAGATTGATATACATACTCAATAAGGTGTTTTTTGAATTGAAATCAAACACAAATAGAGCATATCAAGGTTTGAGATTTTTACAAACTCATTGAGGAGCTTGAAAATGAATGTCCATGACTTGCTTATATGGTAAATTATTTTAACAATCTATTTACTTATCATGTTGATTTTTTTCTTGATATGCTCATTGTGAAAAAGGAATATGAATATATGTTTTTTGAAAATGGTAAGTTTTCTGGGAAGGCAAATGGTAAGTATATCATTTGATATATTAAATAAAAAGTTTATGAAATTAGAATTTATGAGGTGATATTCTAAAAAAATATCTCCTCATTTTTTATATATTTATATATACATATCTCAATTCTAATTCCACAAAGATTTTTTTGAAGAATTTTTCTCCCACTTTTGATAAAAATTCTTAAATCCTTAGCTTTTTTTGAATGCACTTTTTCCTGAAAATCTCCCACTTTTGAAAGTTTCTTTATCTTTTTTTACCAAAATTCAAAAATACAAAAAATCTTAATATAATGATTTTTTGCTAGCAATTTTTATTTCTTAATCAATTTATATTTTATGAATATCATGCCAAAACAAACAAAATACCAAGAAGAGACATTAGAGGCATGGATAAGGTTTTGGAGAAAAAGATGAAGTGTTTTTCTCAAAAACTATACTACTCCATTTGTTTACTCAAAAGATAATGAAAGAACCAATCTCTTTTTCTCTATTAATGGCTATAGGGAAGGGAAGAAAGATAGGAGTGACAAAAACATTCTCTCCTACAATGCCTTTTACTTTGATATTGATTTACAAGACAATCCATGATTATCTAAAACCACTATTCAAAGCACTATTATGAGTCATTCAAACCTCTTTGATCTTGTTGTGGAAAGTAGGAATGGTTTCCATCTATATATTATGCTTGATCTATCTCAATACAAGAAAAAAGATAAGGATCAATACTTATGAGATTGGAAGGAAAGAGCAGAGGAACTAGAGAATATTCTTGATTTAAAATTTGATCACAATTGCTTTGATACCACAAGAATTAGTAGAATTCCATGAAGTTTTCATCACAAGCCAAGTGACCTAGATTGTTTTTCACTAAAACTTCTCCATTGAGAAAAACTTCTTTTTCCTAAATTTCAAACAATTAGGAAAATAAATTACATCCCCATTACCAATGTTCTTGAGGTGTTGTGAATTAAATATGAATGAGAAACTATTCTTGAAAATTGAAAAAAAACCAATGGCTATAGGATTAATTATGAGAAAAACTATATAAATGATTTTTCCAATAAGTGAAGACCAATATGAGAGCCATTCTCATTTGTGAAAAGTTATTATAAGCTCCAAGAAACCAATCAAATATGAGATATTGCAGAGCAAAATTCAATTATAAAAACATATCGGTTTTTCAAGGAGAAATTTGGAATTATTGGAGAAAAAGATTGGTCAAATAAGATTGTAATCAAAGAATATATAGAAAAATTTCTTGTAGAGAGCAATCTTTCAGGTAAGGAATTACAACTTATTTTATCACTTATGTTTTTTTATCAAATGCAACAAGATTGAGGTTTTGTGTATTGAAAAAACATGGAAATAGAAGCAAATTATTTCTTGAAGACTTGCAATTTGAACTTCAATGTGACCTACTTAAAAACCATCATTTCTAGCATCAAAAATATGAGTCTACAAATCAAATTTGAAAAGAAATTCCATAATTTTTTGGATATTGATATTTTAAAAAAAGATGGAAAGTGTCAACTCAAATATACCATTCTTCCAAATCGAGATGGCATAAAAAATAGTAGAGAGCTATTTATTACTCACTATATATCTACAAAAGCACTCCAAATCCCAACAAATTGAAGCATGATGAAGTTTTACCTACATCTTGGACATAATCTACTTCATATAAAGAAAGTACACCAAATTGAAGAGAAAAAGAATGATATCTGTAAAATATTTCATGAACATAATTTTACTAGAGTAAAAAGCAAAATTCAAAAAATATCACAAATTACACAAGACTTTGAGTTAATCAACATTTCTTGAAAGGTTGTGAGTTTCAAGAAAAAATAATTCCAATATCACTAACCCTTTATTTATTTTTACTTACTAATTTTATAACAATATGTACAAGAGAACCAAAGATGAAATTCTTATAGAAATTGAGAGACTCATTGACCAGATTTGGTACAATAGGCACCAAGACTTAAAACAAAGAGTTAAAGATTGAGAGAAAATTGAGCCAAATATTTGGAAAGAAATATTGAAAAATGCCAAAAGAATTGAGAAGCAATATTGAAAGGAAAATCTATGGTATGAGAATGATTTTGAATTTGGAATGCTTAATTGAAAATTATCTGCCTTAAGATGGTTAATTGGAGGGGAGTGGGATATGCTAGATATATAGACCATGAATCCTTTAATTTATGACAAAATTTGCAAGGATAGCATAATTATGCTATCCTGTAATGAGTATATGATATTATTTTTACATGTCTTTTAATTCCATATCCTCACATCCAACTTCTCCTTTTGAGATCAAAGAAAACAATCCACAAAAGGAGAAACTTGATCGATGCATGTCTTTGGCAAGAGACGTGAATTTTCATATGGCTCGTTCAAGGCTTTTCCATGGAGATTGAGATTTTTTAACACAGATACAAGAAGTTACTAAAAAAGCAGTGGAAAGACAGGATGAACAACAGTTGGAGCATATAAGTAGATTATTGGCACAAGAAAAACAATTTATCCTTGATCATCTTCGATGATTAACCAGATGAGATACTTGAGAGCTTCAGGCAATACAGATTCAATTTGGTATGCAACAAGCTTTCATTCAAAAAGCAGTTGAAGCACCAGAGACAATACAAAAGGAAAATCCTGTTAGTCTCCTTCAAAATGCACACAGGGAAATGAATAGAGTATTTGTATAAATAATAATAATTCCATGGCTGGACAAGATCCAAATCCATATGAACAACAAGGAAATGTTCCACTCACTCCAGAAGCACAGGAACGTGCAAGGCTGGAGAAGCTTGAGAGGCATGAAAAAACGATGAAAGGTGTTGAGAGAAGAATTTGAGAACTTTGAGCTTTTCATGATACGGAGACAATACTTGCGGTTACTCCTCCAGAGGTAAAAAGAGATATAAAGGCTTCTTTTGTCGAGGCTTTACATCGAGTGCCTTGAAGAAATAATGAACATCAAGAGCAAGGTGTACAAGTAAAACACGCCATGACAGCAGAAGAAAAACCTCAACATCAGCCAGAAGTACAACCATCAACACAAGATCTATTGAGACAACTACGACAATCGCATGAATGACTTACTCAGCAAGAGGTAAGTGATGCAAAAAGAGAGATAGTTTTTCAACATCTCAAAAAACATAAAGCTTCCTTTGAAAAGTGAAATATTGATCTCTCAAAACTTTGACTGAGTGATTCAATTATAAAAGATGCTATTGAGAGTTTTGTTTCTCATGAATATAATAATCCTCAATTAGAGCATGTTGTGAATGGTTGGAAGTGGAATAGTCCACTTGTTGCTTTTATTGATTCACATGTAAATCTTGATATAAAAGAAGGCACAAAGCCAGATATATTTACTATTCTTCTTGTTTTTAAGGCAAAAAACCTAAAACAATATTTGAGTCCTGGAACTAAAGAATGCATCTTAAATAAACAAACTCTTCACATACTTGCTGAAGGTAAAAAAATTCCACCAGCACTGGAAGGTTTTGCAGAGACGAAAATTTGAAAACAACTCATTAAAAGCAGTGAGTCATATCATGGTAGAGTGAAGCTTCTAAGGGATTTTCAATTTGATCCAAAAAGTCCAGAACATACCAAAAAAGCTGCCGGGTTTTTTCAGGAATATCAAAAAATAGAACAACATCTTAATGATGAAGCGAAAATTCTTGCAGAAGCTTTGGAGAAATGAAAAATTACTGAAGCTGATGCTATGGCTAGTCTTGATAATCCAAGAGAGAATAGAAGATTGGCTGATAGAATTCGTATTCCATGAATGAGATTTGAACAAGAATTTGAAAAATGAGTCTATAGTCTCAATGTTCAATATATTGCAACTCTTCTTGCCTGTAAACCACTTCCAGAGTGTGTGCAAATGAAATCAAAGATCAAGAGTCCAATCCAGGTAGTGATAGGTTGAAAAGCTCAGACAATAGAGATGGAATTGGATTTTTCTCATTATGATCCAAGTAAAACACCAGAAGAGAATGCTTCAAATATCATGAGATCCTCAGGATGGCAAAAGTTTAAAGACAAAATGAGTGATGCTTGGCAAGAAACACTTTTAAGACCAGGGAAATGAGCATTGCTTCTTGGAAGTATTGCTCTCGCTGGACTTGTTACTTTCTGAGTGGATGTACTTTCAGAATGATCAAGTGTTGCTATGTCTGGAACCATTTTTACCTTGAGCGAGAAATTATTTCGAGGACTATCCATGTGAGCTTATGCAAAATACAATGATGAGGGGGAATTTGGTCAAACTTTCGCAAAAGAAGTGTGAGTGTTGGATAAAGATTGAGAAACAATGTCAGTGGGAAGATTTGCCATCCAGCAAGCTTTTGATTTTGGATTAGGAATCGCTTCTATGGGAACTATAGGAAAATTTTGATCGGCTATGGAATGAGCTATGTTTAAGTGAATGGAAGCATGACCACTTAAAACATTTATGGTAAAAACTTCCAGCCTTTTTGCTGAAACCGGAATTATTACTGGAGCAAATCTTTGAGTCGATACTCTTCGAGAATGAGTCTTGAGATCTGAAGAAGATGCAGCAAATCTCCTTATGAATAATCTCAAAGGAGAGAACCTTGCAATGTCTCTTGTTCACAATCTCATGTTCGTTTGAGTTTTACGATGAGCGAATCGTGTTTGAAAATCCTGAGCACAACAAGCACTTTCTTGGGCAATCCGAAATGAGTATGACTATATGGCAAGAATGAGAATTGAATTTCAAGTAGATGTGAGTGGTAATGGTGTAATTTTCACAAAAAATGGAAAGCCACTTGCAGAAAATGCTCCAGAATACAAACGACTTCAATCATTTAGAGATAAACTTGCAAGAGTAAATCTTGGGGTTATTGGAAAGAAAAATATGAATGATCCAGATATTCAGCAACAATATCAACAGGAGCAAGGAAGAGTACTTGTAAAGTGAGCTCTTGAACACAAAATTAAACTAACAGAAGTAAAATCAAAGAAGCTTAATGCTTCTGTCGATAGAGCCGAAGCAAGAGGTGAAAGACTTGAAGATACATTTCAAGGTTTACAAACAAGAGCCAAAGAGATAGAGACTAGTCTTGGAGATTTAGAGTGAGAACAAAAATCTCTCTTGGAAGACCTGGAAAGAAGACTCGCAGTTATTCGTGATAAAGTGGTAAAATGAATTCCAAAGGAACTGGAAAAGAAAAGACAGACCTGATTGAAGAAACTTGAAAAACATCTTGATCCAGAGCGTCAGTGGCTTATATCTCAACTTGAAATTGAGATTGAAAACAGTAGAATAGTAACAGAAAGAGGTTTAGAGAGACATATCAATGAACAAAGATCTGAATGACAAGAAAAAATAGCTAAAACACTTGAAATAAAGCGAAACAGAATAGAACAATCTCTTGTTGTTCTTAAAGGAAAACTCGAGGTAACAAAAGCAAAAATAGCTTGACTCACAAGCCAGAAAGACACTGATACCACACTTTTACGATCCTATTCCCAACAACAAGAACAAATAGAAAAACAGATAGATCAATTTAACAGACAACTTGCAAATCTTGGTCGCTCCCCAAAAATCCCTGATGTTGAGGGTGGTGAGACTCCATGAAATGCAGGTGTGCAATCTGTAGCAAGTCTCATGAAAGATTTTGCTCAAAATCTCAATGGCGTGACTATTTGAGATGTTGCTGTTGGAGGTGGAAGAACTTGAAAACCTGAAATCTCTGCAAAATTTGGAAAAGTGAGAGAAGCCCTTGGAAAAGCCGAAAAAGTAGAGGATTTAAAGTGATTGGTTCAAGAAGCCGTAGATGATGGTTTAATGAGATATATTCAAGAAAGATGAATTGATGTGAAAGCCCTGAGTGAAGCACAGGTTGCAGAGATAAAAATTCAACGAGCAAAAATCATCCAAGATCACATTGATAGACTTACACGAGAATTCAACCAGGCTCTTAGAGATTGAATTCAAGCCCAAAAGAAAACAGAACCTGGAAAAGAATCAAATCTTGAAGTTTTCAAAAAATATGCAAATTTTGAGCTTTTTTGAAAATATATGATAGAATGCGTGAAAGAGATGAGTCCAGAATTGAAGAAATCAGTTCAAGATTATAACAATCAAGACAATTCTCGTATATCTAACTAATAAATTATGGCATATTGACCAACGGTGCCAAAAACACCGACAGTATCTAGGATGCAAGAATCCCCTCTTGTTCAGATGGAGATGGAATTACTTCGTTCTAATAGGGAATCTTTGAAACTACCAGAAGGCAAAGAAATTTTTTGTAAAAATGTGTGACAAGATGTGTTTGCAATTTGAGATTCAAAGAAAATTTGGTATTTTGTCGATGGGAAAAACCAAGTAATTTTTAATACAAATTTTCGTAAAATATCTTCCTATCAGCAACATCTAAAGTTTCTTGGAGTTGAAGAAAAAATCGATAGCAAAGGTGATATTACATTATGGACAAAAAAAGGAAAAATAGATTATTTCAGTAATGAATATTACGTGCTATGTCAGCAAATACGCTTCTTAAATGATAGGAGTGTGATTTTGTCTGATTTACAGAATGTAAATGAAGAAGTTGACGAAGATTCGATCTCACACAGTCTTAAAACATGATGAATCACCCTTGTCGATATGATTCGCTTTGGTGATCGTATTAGAACAAGTAAATGAGATTGGTATAAGAAATACTATCAACAAGCTCTTGCAAAGCTACCAGAGCAGTGTATGGATTCAAGATATGATATAAAAGAAGAGGATATAAAATTTCTTTACCAGGCAAGAGTGGATGGTGGAGAGATAATCTCAAAAGAATTGGCAGCGAAGTGCATCCAGATTATTAGAAAAAGACTATCTGAACAACAATCTTTGAAACAAAAGCATACTCAAATAGAACTTAAATGAAAAGCAGATACTCATACCAAATTAGCAGCACTTTCTGGAAATATTTCAGAGGCATACAATTTTCCAAATTCAGGACAAGTTATGATGCAGACAACTTATCGTGTAGATAACACATTAAAGGTATAATCTTATATAGCAAAACCACCGCTTCGAGCGGTGGTTTTGTGTAGGCTAGTTAGCAGCTCTGTATTTCCAGAGACAAATGAGCTGCAAAACTAGCAGAAAGAGACCAATACTCCCGAAAGCCAAAAGTCGCCATGCATGAAAGTAAGTAGCGATGATCGAGATGATCAGGGCTATTAATCCTTCTACCTGACACATTCCTTTTAGGATAAGATTTGGTGGTCCTGCGTGTGGATAAAATCTGGGTGTATCCCTTGGTTTATCAGCAGTGACTGCTACTGTTAAAAACCAAATCACTAATATAATGAGAGACGGAATTATTCCATCTAATTCATTCTTATATTCAAAATATAGTATTGGAAGGACAAAAACGCACGCTATGACCCATATTCTCCAAATCTTTTCCGCAACTGCTACAAAACGAGTAATTTTAGCTTCGGACATGTTAGTCTCCATATAAATACACAATCCTCACCATGAGGATGTGAACATCTCATCTTGGATGTGCGCGATTTATACTCAAATTGATACTGTTTGTCAATTTTTAATATGCCTAAAATCAGGAAATATCATGTGTTGTTATTGATATATTACTTACACCATTCTAGTAGGTATTTTAAACAAATTGAATTTGTAGATAAATTTTGTCTAAGTAGAACTTCGCATATAATAGCTGAAAAATTACAATTAATCTTCTTTTTTATATGGTAAATTATTTTAAGAAAGAAATTTTACTGCTAGTGTCAGAAAAATGATACATGGCAAATATTCCATCAACTTCAACGAAGCAGGGAATAGTATCCGTACTAAAAAATAGTAAAAATTCTTGAATTGAAGATGATTCTGTGAATATTATTGATATGTGTAAGCTTTTTTTAATTCAATACTCAAGTTTTTATGAAAAAATACTTGAGCAGGATCATCAAGAAGAATTGACATTGAATATAAAAAATAAATTAAATGAAGTATTTCATGGGTTACTTCATAATGACGATTATTTAAGTAAATCCGTATACAAATATTTTGAGAACGGGGAATCAAAAACTTTTCTTGGTAAATTGGATAAAAAGAAAGTTTACTTTGATTTTTGATCAATAGTAAATCTTTGTTTTTCAGATAAAAAGCTTCTTGTTTATATACAAACATTTGCCTCACATGCGCATCATTGTATGGCATTTGGTGCTGAGTTTAAGCCATCAGGAGAGATTATAACTAAACTTAGAGAGTTATTTGAAGCAGATAAAAAATTGTATCAAACCCCAGATAGTATTGACGATGGATTGGGAAAATTTATGAATAATATGATGAAATTTGGGAATTCAAGTTTTAAAGATTATATGATAAAAAACAAGTAACATGACTAACGTTCTCATATACTGCCGCGTATCTTCGGATGAACAAAATAAAAATAGTAATTTAGGTGAACAAGAAAAAATTTGTAGATCATTTTGTGATTATAATAACTTCAATGTTATTGAGGTTTTTAAAGATACTTTTTCATGAAAAAAAATGGAAAGGCCCGGATTTAGTAGTATGATGAATTTTTTGCGACTCAATAACAATAGTATGAATATTGAGTACTGTGTCGTCAAAGATCTTGATAGATTTGGTAGATTTGAGTTTCAGGATTACTTTATACTTAAAGAAGAGTTAAAGGGTCTCAATGTCAATTTAGTTGATACTTATTGAATATTAAAAAAAATTGAGGCAAAAAAATTTATTCAAAGTGAATTTCAAGATATTCACAAGTATGAGTGGGCATTAAAAGATCTTACGAATATTCATGAACTCATTAAAGTTTCTCAGGCTCGTGATGAATGAATTACTATTCTTCAACGAACCATTCCAAAAGAAATCTCCAATACCAATCAGGGTCAAAATCAAAGACAGGCTATTTATTGATACATAAACTCAAAAGTATTATTGAATTGAAAGAAAGCAACCACAATGATTCCTCATCCGGAGGAGTCTAAGTTCATAATTAAAGCCTATGAATTAATTGAAGACTGAACCCATAATTTTAAGACAGCAGCAGAGGAAATAAACGCAATGTGATATAAATCCAGGTTCACTGATAGGTGGTGAAAGGATTCACATAATGAAAGGGTAGTAGTATGAAAATCTTGAGGATTACCAATGACTGAAAAAAAGCTTAGGATGACATTATCTCATGTTGCTTATGCAGGTCTCATTAATGAAAAATGGACTAATTGAACAACAATAAAAGCATTATGGGATTGATTAGTATCGATTGATACCTTCAATAAAGTAAATGAGAGACATATTAAGATTGTTCAAGGTATTTTGCCTGATTGAACCACAAAATATGATTTATTATATTGAAAAAATAGCGAGCAGAGTCAAAGTAAAAGACAATATTGAAAAAATGATTCAAATTTTCCGTATAGAAAATTAGTTTATTCTCCTTTTGGATCTGTTTACTTTAAGGGAAGTTTTCCGAAAGGAAACGGGGGTTGTTACGCTACTTATCATGCTTTAATACCAATGGATTCGAATAAATTAAGGAAAGGATTACTAGAATTACATCCTGAGTTCGCAGACAAAAAGAGTCTTTATTTTGGAGTTAATAAGGTTGAGTTTGAAAATACAGTATTCACATATTTTGATTGTATTCGCCCCAATCAACTAGCTGTAGATTTTTTTGTAGAGTATCTTGAACATTTATGGGAGAAGAGAACTAATAATGTAGTAAAAGAAGAGAAAGAAATCAAGGAATCGAAAAATGACATTTTAATTAAAATAAAAAGCACGAAAAAAGATTATGATGATTATAAGCGAGAGTGATTAAATTCTCTTGCAAGAGAAATGGCGGAAGAACTTGAGAGACTCGATAAACAACTTGCGACTCTGGATAATTACAAAGAGAGTAGAATTATCCCAGATGTACCTACAATAAGTAAGGAGGCTTTTACGAAATATGCAATACATACATTATTACACCTGAGTGAAATAGTACATAGTGATGATATCCATATGGTAGAGTTTATTTTCGGTTTTGTTTTTAAAAGAGTGCCGCATTACGATGAATTGGTAAATATGGATTCTTCTCTATTAAACCCCGTATTCTCCCTTGAATTGAAAGATAAAAATAATGATGGTAGAACCAATTGAAATGGCAACTGAAAGCCAAATATTAAAAACACTTCGAAAGATACAAAGAGAGTTAAAAATGAAAAAAGTGGAACCAAAATTATAGACCAGTTATTCTCACTATTAAGCCAAATAAAAAATTCCCCAAGTGGAGAATTTCTTAAAAATCTTTGATGGCAGCCCCAGTTGGAATCGAACCGACCTCGCAGGATTTGGAGTCCTGAATTCTAACCGATGAACTATGGGGCTAAAAAAGGATTGGATCCCCGGGTCAAGCCCGAGGATGACGTTCCTTTTGGAATAATTAAATTGCAATTCTTTCAAAACTTACGATAGCATCAGCTCCGATGAAGTCTTGGACTTTTTGGTCTGGATTCATAACAAATGGCTGAGTGAGAAGTGCGTTCTCTTCTCGGAATTTTGTCATTTTTCCACCGATAATTTTTTCAAGAATTTCAGTTGGTTTTCCAGCGTTCTTTGGATCGTTTTTCATGAGTTCGAGTTGGATCTCTTGTTCTTTTGCTACGAGAGTTGCATCGATATCATTTGGACTTACTACGAGTGGCTGTGAAGCTACGACGTGCATAGCAACTTGTTTGATTTTCTCTGCATCAGTACCAGCTTTTCCGATAACGATAGCAGCAACTTTACTGTTTGAGTGGATATAGACACCGATTACATCTCCAGTTACTTTCGTAAGTTTGAGAATTCTCATGTTTTCACCAATCTTGAGTGTGTATTCAGTTCGGAGGGTATCAGCTTTTGTAAGAGCTTCAGCTTCTGAGCTAGAATTTTTGAGGAATCCTACGAATTCATTCAACATTCCATCAAACATTTCGTTTCGTGAAACAAAGTCTGTCTCACAAGCTACAGAAACAATGTATGCCGTATTTCCTTCAGTAGTGATTTTGATTTTACCTTCGTGAGTTGCATTGTCAGCTCGTTTTGCAGCTTTTGAGATTCCTTTTTTTCGGAGAACTTCGATAGCCATATCGATATCACCATCAGTTTCTACGAGTGCGTTTTTACATTCCATCATAGAAACACCAGTAGAATCTCGGAGTTCCTTGATTTGTTGTGCAGTTACTGCCATAGTCAGGGGAATTAAGAATTAAGAATTGGGAATTAAGAATTATTTGTCATTCCCGCGTAGGCGGGAATCCAGGATAATTGAATTTTCCTTTTTTGGATTCCTACGCAACACTCTGAATGACGGACTATTTCTTTTGTTTATCGATAAATTCTCGTACTTTTAGAATAATTGGTTTTAGAAAACCATATTCGAGTGAATTGCCAAGATAGGCTTGGTATCCTCACCATCATGCGAGAATCATATAGATGATAGTCACAAGTCACCAGATTTTAAGTCAAACGAGTGGAAGAATGGTAATAAGAATAGTACCAATGAAATGTAATCAGAAGAGAACACTTCATTGCCAGTAATGGAGACGAGTGAATTCTGTCTGCTCAGTTCCAGTCAAACTTGGCATAGCCAGTCCTATAAATGGAATATAGCAAGCAGCAGAAAAAACTCGATGCTCTTTTTTTGGTCCTTCTTGTTGACCTTCCTCTAGAAAGATATTGTCGTTTGGTGACATATGAGGAGAATTAATGTGAATTATTCAGCTGTTGTAGTAGGAGCTGGAGTTTCAGGCATTTTTGGAGTTCGTGGAGCAGTAGTACTATTGTCTCGTGGTTTGAAACCTTCAGTTCGAGGAGCTCGTGGAGCTTCAGAAGCAAAAGCTTTCTTTTGTCGTGTAAGAACTGGTTTCAAATAATCCATAATGAATTGGATTGATTTGATAGAGTTTACATTACATGGAACAAATTTTTGACAAGTATCGATATCACCAGTAGAACCGAGAAGAGCGATAGAAGTACATTTGAGGTGACGAGCTTCTGTAAGAGCAAGGCTCTCATAGTGACCATCAACTACGAAGATAACATCAGGAACTCGTTTCATTTCTTTAAGACCCTGGTAAGCTTTTCGGAGTTTTTCAAGATCTTTCATTGCTTGAGCTCGTTCTTTTTTTGTAAGTACATCGAGAACACCTGTTTCTAGGTCCTTTTCGAGTTTGTTGTAAGTTGCGATTCGTCGTTTAAGAGTTGCGAAGTTCGTAAGAAGTCCCGGAACCCATTTGTTTGTTACAAAGTGGTGACCAGTCTCAGTAGCGACATTCTTGATAATTTCTTGAGCTTGTACTTTTGTACCGACGAAAAGAATTTCTTTTCCTTTTGCAGCGAGTTCACCGAGAAGAGTTTTGAGTTCTTCGAGCTTGTCAGCAGTCTTAAAAAGGTCAAAAACGTGAATTCCATTCTGAGTACCAAAAATATAATCTCGCATCTTAGGAGACCAATATTGTCTCTTGTAACCAATGTGGACAGCGTTATCGAGCATATCCTTCACCAAAGCGGTGTTTGTCATAAAAAAAGTTAGTAAAAAAATAATCCTTTTGAAACCTGTAAGGCAGATCTCAACCCCAGATATGAGGCAATATACATAAGAAAAACCCGTTTTTTAGCGGCTTTTCCAGGAAGTATTTCCCTTTATCATATCTGTGCATCAGCCTCATTTTCCGAAGCGAGCAGGAGCATTATATGGAAATATATGGAATTGCAAGCTTTTTTTAACGGTTTGTGCCCCAGTCGAATGACCGGGGCACTTGGTTACTCAACCTCCACCTTTCTTTTTCTCCTTACGGTCGCGATTACGACTATGAGGAGAAGAAACAGAAGCAATGCACCCTCTTCCGGTGAATGAAAAAGGGTTGTACTGATGGGGAGGTTATTAGGATCGAGCATGAGCTCCTCCGTTATATTAGGTTTTTGATTGCTTGCACAACTTGACCGTGTGTCTAGTATATTTTTCTTTTGTTTGAGTCAAGATTTTTTAAAATAAACTCTCCAGTTGGAGAGTTTATTTTAAGTTTATTTAAAAGCTTTTGCGAGAATTTTAGCTATTTCAGCTCGTGTGATATTATTTTTCGGATTAAATTTCAGTGTTCCATTTTCACTTTGACCAGATATAATGTTTGCATTTTTTGCAGCTTCTATATAAGGAATGAAGATGGAATTCATCTCGACATCACTAAAAGTTGTTGTTTTGTTTTTTACTTCAAGCTTAAGTACTAAAGCAAGAATTTTTATTGCTTCTTCCCGCTTGATAGTATCATTTGGTCGGAAGTTTCTATTGTTTGAGCTTATCCATCCTTGTTTGAGTCCATAGGCTACATATGGAGCGAACCAAGAAGATGTATTTACATCTTCAAACGGAACGCTAGTGCTAATAGTTGTTACATCGGCTCCACTTGCGAGTACAATCATTTTTAGAAATTCCGCTCGAGTACTGAAATTATCTGGATTAAAATTATCTGCGTTATTTATTATTCACTTGAAGGCGAGTCGAGCAACATAAGCATAACTCCAATGATTCTTAATATCTTTAAATTTAAGATCTTTTATAGTGCTTGGAAGATTTGCTGTTGCGGTTTTTGGTGGAATAGGAGGAGTTGGTTTGTTGATTATTGCTGTTGTTGTTCAGGTTTGGGTAGTTCCGGTATTTGTCTGAGTTATCGTTCCTGTTAGAGAAGTGGTAAAAGTTATCTCATTTCCATAAGCAGTACCAGAGGTATTTACCGCATAAGCTCGAGCATAATACTTGGTATTTGCTTTGAGATCCTTGTAAATTACGGTAAAAGTTCCAATGCCAGTTCAGCTCAGTATTTTCTGAACACCACTTGTTCATACAGTTACCCCTGTGGAAGTACTTAATATAACTCATCGTTCAGTTACAGTAAGAAGTCCACTTGAGGTAATAATTCCTGAAATATTTGCACTAGTATTTGTAACGCTTGAGGCGTTACTGGTCGATAGTTTTGCGAGTCCATAACACATTCCATCAGTACTGGTAGCTGAAAAGTCTCAGCTTGGACAAGTATCATAACTAGATCATCCTCCTCCACCTCCACCTCCAGAACCTGAAGACAAAGTAATGAAAGTTACAGAACTACCATAGGAAGTACCAGCTTCATTTGTCGCATAGGCTCGAGCATAGTAAGCAGCATTAGCATTAAGCCCATTTGCATTTACGGTATATACTCCGATTCCATTTCCGGATGCAAGATTCGTAACTCATGCTCCTCAGATAATAGGATCGATCGTAGTACCATATACGACTCAACGAGCGGTGATATTTCCACCGTTTGCACTCGAAGCATTTCCTCAGAGAGTTGCCGTGCTTGCGGTTACACTTGCCGCAGCAGCAGTGCTTACGGTCGCGAGCGTTACTGGACTTAGTGTAGCAAAATGAGAGAATTTATTTGTCTGGAAAGTACATTCTCCATTTGCTACGAGACAATCCGTAAGATATATGTAAGTCGCCTGATTATTTTCAGATCGATATACCTTCAGAGTTTTTCCATTATAACTAGTTCATACATAGAGTGTTAGAGTAGCAAGATTTCCTACGAGGGTAAGAGATACCGTGTTAGAACCAGCTTGATAGGTGGTGGGTATACGAGTATATCCTGTGAGTGTCAGAGATCCTGTTGTGGTGACGACTTCTGGAGCCATGAGATATCCATCCCAAGATCCTGAAGAAGTAATCTGGAGTCATCCAGTCGGGATTGCGACTCTTCCAGAACCAGTCGTTCCATTTAGATTCAGAGTTCCTGATGAAGAAAATGTAAATCCAGAAGTGGTAGCTCAAGATACACTGAGTGATCCCGTAGTAGTGACTGCGCCACTAAAAGTATCAACGGTTTTTACGAGATTGATATCATATCGACATACTTCTGATACAAATGTAATCGCAGTTTTTGCTGGACAATTTGCTCATTTTAAAGTATCAGAAAGATTCATCTGGTCGAGCGTATAAGTCATTCATCCAGTCGTAACTTTCATAGTAAGATTTCCAGAATATTGCTGAAGAGTCGGACTGAGATCAGTCGGAAGATTTCCTCAGAACTGACCGTTTTGAGTTGTGGTGTATTGTGCGATTTCTGCGTTACTTCCATCATAGAATTTGATGGTTGCTCCAGTGGTTACATTCGTGGTTCCATTTTTGAGCGTTCCCCAGATCGTCATAGGGAATGATGGAAATCCTGTTGCAAATGTGGTTGTACTATAGAGAAATAGTACGAGAGTTGCTATAATTTTTTTCATAAAACAAGAAATTATTTTAAGTATTTAGTATTTCAGTCGTAAGTTCTAATTGTTTATTTGTTAGAAGTAAGAGGAAGAGTATCTATGTTTCTTGAATATGAAGCGGCATCAAAAGTATTTGCTCCAGTATTAATGTTGAGGTGAGTTAAACTAACTGTCCAATTTTGAGATGGGGAACCACCATCTATGAGCGCACCATCAATTTTAACGACGTATGTAGTGGAAGTACCAGCATCGATATAATTGTTACTAGAGAATGTTACCACTCCTGTTGTGGCTGAAAGTGTACCAACAGCTGCATTATCACTCTTTCGGACTACAGTAAGAACCATAGATCCAGTGTAACCGGAGAGAGTATTATCAAATGTAGCATTAGTAAGAGTTATACCATTTCCACCAAAAGCATACATCGTGAATTCCATCGCATCAGTAGCGATATTCTTGCCAACTGGAGTTGATTGAGTTACTTTGAATGTATTCTGAGCAATGTCGTGAGATGCACCAGCTACATTCGCACCAATCATAGTAATAATAGTACCGTTAGATGAAGTGATCTCAGATCCAGTAATGATAACGTTAGCATATATACCAGTAGCATCTGTAGTAGAATTTACATCAGCAACAATATAGTAGGTTTTGGAAGTATTAATGGAAATAGCATTAGCAAAATTTATTGCAGTATCAACATTTGCAAAAGTTGCACCAGTAGGAGTTGCACTAGAAGCAGCAATCATATCTCCATTAATATCCTGAAGTCGGATATTAGAGAGGTTATCGAGATTCGCACCAGTTAGGACAATAGTCTTGATTTTGATTGTGTCATTCGTAGCAGTTACTTTGAATGAAGTGATTTTCTGAGTAGTAGCACCTGCGAGGAGAAGACTCTTATTAACAAGAGTATCACCTGTAGTGGCCGCAAGAGTACCTATAGCTTCATTGATAGTAAATACTGCACCAGCGACACTGATAGGAGTGATGTTATTAGAAGTTATAGAATCTACAGCTACATAACTTACAGATGCGATATTGAAATTTCCAGTAGTAACTGCATTATTGATATCTGCTTTAATTTGGATATCAACTGCTTGAGAATTTGAAATTGATATATTAAAATTATCAAAAGAAACCGTTGATGTTTGTTGGGTTTTTGTGCTTTTCGCTATTCCATTTACATAGAGCGTATATGCTACATTTTGATTTGTACTTGCGGTACCACCGATGGTTGCTTGCAAGTTTGTTAATTGGATTGGATTGTTTTGAGTGGTACTAATTTGAGCACCATATACTACAACATTTGTCGCTCCAGCTGTTGTAGTGGGATTACCAAGACCATCTGTTCTTGTCATAGAGAGTGAGATAGCTTGATCCTGATTTCCAGCGTAGAGTGTACTAGAAGGTGCAAATATTGCATAAGCCTCAGTAAGCTCAGGATTTAGAATATTTGCATTTCCAGAAGTAGTACTGAAGCTGGAATTTACAGCATTCGTAAGATTTGATCCGTCAGTCTTTCTCGTGAAATCTACGGACATGGTAGTACCAGATCCGATACTCCCGAAAGGATTAGAATCTGTTGTGATACCTACAAAATTCCATCCTGCGTGGAGTGTTTTTTGAAAAAGCATCTCAGATGGAGTAAGACCTGTTCTGTATTCAAGATTTACTGATACAGATCAAGTATTCGTATTGTTAACTACAAAACCTTCTAGTGGTTGGATATTTGTAGGATTTGGAACGACTGATATCCATCCACTTCCTGAGAGTTGATAGAAAAAAAGCCCAGAACCATTTCAATTTGAAAAACTTACACCAGAAACGAGTTTAGGTGTAGAAAAAGTATTCCAACCTGGACTAAGAGTCACGGATTGTGATGCTGCGAATGCTGAGGTGATCGAAGCTAAAAAAAGAAATCACCCGATTAAGAGTTTCTTCATAAAAAAAAGAGATAAGAAATAGAAATAGGAAAAGGAGAACGTAACGATTGTATTGTATATTCTGTATTATGCAAATTTCCGGGTTGCTTTCCTTGAGTTTTTTGAAGCAAATTTGCTCGAAATACTTTCTTTTATATAATCATGTTACAACAATAAGATGCGAAAACTATAAAAAGGTGACAAAAAATCTCATTATTTTAAAATAATCTTCATTTTTTCTCATGAACGAATCAATTTTTACGACTGCATACGAACGCTTGAATCCTATTCAAAAGCAGGCAGTAGATACCATATATTGACCAGTTATGGTAATCGCTGGACCTGGAACGGGGAAAACTCAGATTATCGCTTTACGAACAGCGAATATTCTTCGCGAGACGGATGTTTTCCCGGACAATATTCTCATCACGACATTTACGGAAGCTGGTGTTATCTCGATCAAGAAGCGACTCATGGAACTCGTCGGGATCGATGGAAATCGCGTTAATGTCTGTACGATTCATGCGTTTTGTAATGAGATTATCCAGAGTTATCCAGAAAAATTTCTTGTATTTAAAGCTGGAAGAAGTATCGATGAGATCGAACAGATTGAGATTTTTGAGCAGATTTTTTCTGAAAATTCCTTTGAATATCTCAGTAGCGATTATGACAAACTCTTTTATCTTCAGAATGCACGCGATCGTATCGGAAAGCTGAAGCAGGAAGGTACGAACCCCGTAGGATTTCGACGAATTATCGAAGAAGAGAAAAAACGATATGAGGAAGAACTTGCCGAGATTGATCCGAAGCTCAAAAAATATGCTTCCACACAAGAAAAACAAGAAAAGCATATCGGAAAATTACTCGATCTTGCAACTGTTTATGAGGTTTATCTTCAGAAATGTCGAGATCTTTGAGTCTATGATTTTGCTGATATGATCCGCTTCGTACTCGAAGCCTTTCGGATGGATGAGAATCTCCGATACAGTCTTTCAGAAAAATACCAATTCGTAATGGTGGACGAATATCAGGATACGAATAACTCACAAAACGAGATTCTGGAGCTTATCGTCAGCGCGAACGAAGCAAAAAATATTCTCGTCGTCGGTGATGATGATCAGTCAATTTACCGATTCCAGTGAGCGAATCTCGAGAATATGCTGCATTTTTCGAAGAAATATTCTGCGGCAAATATTCTCGTATTAACTGAGAATTATCGCTCGATTCAGCCGATTATTGACTGTAGTCAAGAGACGATCGTTCATAATTCCACTCGTATTGTCAGATATATTCCAGATATCGTAAAAACACTCCATGCGAATCGGACCGTCGAGGGAAATGTAGAATTTTTCGCATATCAGAACGAGATCGCGGAAAAGGCTTCGATTCTCGAACGTATCAGACATCATCTTGCAACTGGAAAAGATCCACGAGAATTCGCGGTAATCGTGCGAACCAATAGGGAAGTAGAGGAATGGACGAATTTTCTTCAGGAACAAAATATTCCGGTCGAGAGTCGACTTCGAACCAATATATTTGCTTCGAGATTCGTACGACTGCTTCTCGATCTCGTAAAGATCGTCGCAAATCCGTATGCTTCGGAAGCGGGAATTATCCACATTCTTCGATCTGGGCTCTTCGATATCGATCGTGTCGATGTCCTTCGTCTGAATCGTAAGCTCTATATCGATAATTATACACGACGAGAAAAAAAGAAGATTTTTGATTTTCTGTGCGATGAAAAACATTTTTCTACACCAAAAACAAAGTGAGATACTGAGCCACAAACTTCACTTTTCTCTGCTCCAGAGCTTTCACAGGATTTTTCTCGTCCAGCCGAGCTTAAGGCATTTAGGGATTTTATAATCGATTCCCAGAACCAGCTTTCGGAGAATGATTTTTACACGTTTTTTCGCGGACTTCTGAACGATTCAGGTTTTATTTCCTATATCGAATCTTCTGGAACCTTCAGTGATCTCGAAGACGCGTATACTTTGCTCGAAGTAATCAAGTCTTGGACCCAAGGAGATGGAAGTTTTGATATCGAGAAAATGCTCAAAAAAATCTCGTATTATGAAAAATACAATATCACGATGAGCCGCCGAATTCTCAAGGCAACTTTGAATGGAATTCAAGTTTTGACGGCACATCAATCAAAAGGACTCGAATATGATATCGTCTGTATGCCAGGACTTACGACGGCGAATTGGGAGAAGAAACGTGTAGTCGATCAGCTGAGATTGCCATCAGGAGTAGTCGGAGAATGATTTATCGATGAAGAAAATACGCGCGAGGAAGAAGAACGACGACTCTTTTTCGTCGGACTGACACGAGCAAAAAATGAGCTGTATTTTTCGTTTTCGATGTCAAATAACGATAAGACGATGATTCAGTCGATTTTTACCCAAGAACTTTCGGTCACACCAAAAATCATACAAGACGTGAATATAGAATGAATCATATCGCAAGAACTGAAAAAAGATCTCACACTTCGTTCGGACATTACTTCCGAAGAAGAACTGTACATTCGTGAATTTCTCGAGAATTATAAGCTTTCAGCGACGGATTTGAATAAGTTTATTGCTGATCCGCAAGTATTTTTACGAGAGACGATTTTTCGCTATCCGTTCGAAGAAAATGAATTCACTGTTTTTGGAAAAACATATCATAAAGCGCTTGAGATCTTCTATGTTTCTTATAAAAATACACTCGAAGTTCCGACGCTTTCGTGGCTTCTAGACCAATTTAGAATATTGTTATATCGAGAGATTTTACCACCAGAGACGAAAGATATGCTCTTGAAAAAATGAGAAGAATGATTGTCTGGTTGGTATGATCAAAATATCTGAAAATTCATCGTTCCATTAGAATTGGAGCTCAATTTCTATAACAAAAATATTTTTCTGGATTCCATTCCACTGACAGGGAAGATCGATAAAGTGGAGAAGATTGACACTGAAATAGTAGGGAAGACTTCAGTTCGACTCATCGACTATAAGACTGGTCGAACCAAGAGTCTGAATGAGATAAAAGGAAATACAGCTAATTCTGAAGGAAATTATTTTAGACAACTCCTCTTTTATAAGATTATGTTCGATCTCGACAGGAAACTTTCCTATGAGTTTGATGCGGTGAGTCTGGCGATAGAATTTGTCGAAGGAAAAGATGGAAAATATTCTTTTGTAGATGTGGATTTCACTGTGGAAGATATCGAGAAAGTAAAAGAAGAAATCCATGACGCTTGGGAAAAAATCAACGATATGGAATTTTGGAGGAATTTGCTTAGAAAATAGGAAATAGTTACAAGGTTACATGGTTACAAAGTTACAAAGCATCGTGACCCCGGGGTTCTTGGAACCCAGGGGTCTTTTATCTTGAATTTGTTTCGTTATCCCCATAAAATAGTTGATGGCCGCCCCTTGTGAGGGCGGCCAACGGTTAGGGCGAGCCACCGATCGATCACCTTGCGGTGTCGACGGCGGGAGCCGGAGTGGAGGGAGTGGAGGGAATGAGCTTTTTGTAAGCGAAAACCCCTCCGGCAATGAGTCCAATGAACAAGGCAATGATGCCGAGTACTTTGAGTCCATTGCCTTTGCCTGCTTCCTTGATGTTACTCTCGGGAGCATAATGATTCATGCTTTCCTCCAATTGCACCGCGTAAAGCGGGCGAATGTGATGTAGGGATGGCTTTTCGCCATGGACAACCGATAGGTTATCTGTAGATACTTATAGGCAGAATCCTATTTTTGTCAAATCAATTATTAATGATTGTTACTTTAGTATCTCAGTTTTAAGTGACTGAAGAGATTTTAGGTTATCGACCCGATGTTCAAGTGTTTGTACTCGCATCTTATCTTTGAGAGCTTTCATTTCTTGAAGATAGGCGATTTTAGTTTTTATATCTTGGTAGTTCTTATTATGTGCACGGGTCTGTGTGACGCGATAGAAGATTGCTACCCCGATCGCCACTGTCATTACTGCGAATATCAATTGTTTTGTTTCCATGAAGTAATTATAGATACTGTGGATGAGAATGGAAAATACGAATCAAGTGGCAATATATTTTATAGTATAGAGCCTAGATATGGTTTTAATGTTCAGGAATGGTATTTTTTCGAATTTCTTGAGCCATTTTGTTGCTTTTCCGATCTCGAGATTATCTACCATCTGAAACTTGAGAAACATTGCCTTTCCATAGTAATACCCGACAATGGAAGAGAAGAGAATATGAGAAAAAGTGGAAATGGTCCCACGAGCGAGTGTGAGCTCGATGAGATCTCGGAGCGGTTTATCTTGGAGAAAATAGATGTAAGCTCAGGTCTCAAAAAATGAGAAACCAGCAGCAACATAAAGAATCCCAATAATGGTAGTCGTTATAGATTTTCAGACTTGGAGTTTTTTATTGATTTTTTTGTAGAAGAAAAATTTACCGAATTCCTCGAGTGCTGCGGGAATGATGAGAGAAAAGAAAATTGCTATTGTTCAGCTTCAGGTCGGGAAGTAGTTTTTTACGGACTCGATAAAATCAGTGACCTGAAAATTTCATTTGATAAAAAAAAGATTCACTTCAGCTTCCTTTCCTATCGATATGTAGAGCGGCTGCAATATCGCAAGCAAAAGACCTCCTCCGAGCATAAGAAGAAGAATTTGTTTGTACGAAAAACCTTTGAGAGAAACGATGAGAATCAGATAGATCGTGACGAGGATACTGAAACAAATGAAAAAATTCATGAAGAATCGTTAGATTGCAAGGCTATTATACAATTTCTTTGATTTTTTTGCAACTATTCAAAAAAGAAAAGCTATTGCTAGCTTTCTTTGTTTATGTATGAAGGGTATAATTATACTTCAATGTTTATGTGATTGCCAAGTCATTGTGCTTCAAGAATCTTTGTAACCGCACTTGACCGCGAATTGGTAGCGCCCTGTAATCGCTCAACACTATCTTTTATTGCTTGCTCAGTCATAACACTCGTTTTTGTTCCAGCTATTGCCTCTGATTGATCTGCTGGCGGGAGAACGGAGATTCTATTTGTTTGTGGAGATATTGCTCATAGTGCCATAGTCAGGAAATTAGTTATAATTTGTAGACTGATTGTAGGCTATTGTTTTTTGAAAATCAAATTATTTTTCGTTTTTTATTTTATAAAATCTGAGCGAATTTTCGTAGATTGTTTCTTCAATTTTTTCAGGAGATTCGGTTCTGAGTTCTTGGATTTTTTCGAGAATAAAACGTACAAAACTTGGTTCGTTCACTTGTCATCTGACTGGCTGTGGCGCGAGAAATGGAGCGTCAGTCTCGATTAATATCCGATTGAGTGGAATTTGTGCTGCAGTTCCCTGTACTTTTATTGCATTTTTATAAGTGACGATACCAGAAAAACCGAAATACGCCTCAGAAGAATAATCTAGTATTTTTTGCGCGAATTCGAGATCTTCACTATAACAATGCAAAACAAATTGTTTCAATCAGGTTTTTTTAATAAGTTCGAACATATCATCTCGTGCATCTCGACAGTGGATAATGATCGGAAGATCGTGTTTTTTTGCGAGCTCGATGTGACGTATGAAAAGTTCGCTCTGAACTTGTTTCTGAGATTCATCGGTGAGATGAAAATAATCAAGGCCAGTTTCTCATATTCCGACGATAAATTGTCTATTCTCTGAGATGATTTTATCTAGTGTAAAAAACTCACGATCAATAGCTTCGGAAGTATATTCTTGTCCATCAGTTGGATGGATTCCGACAGTCGCTGGAAGATGCGGATATTTTTTAGCGAGCTCGAGCGCGAGAAGATTTGATTCTGGATTACATCAGATTTGCACAGCATGGGAGATATTATTTTCTCACATTCTCGCCAAAATATCCGATTCCTGAGAATCAAGTGGCTCGAAATAGATGTGAGAGTGGGTATCGAAGAGCATAAATTAGTTACAAGGTTACATGGTTACAAAGTTACAAGGCACGTCATACTGAATGCAGCACGTCATCCTCGGGCACTTCAGCACGTCATCCTCGGGCTTGACCCGGGGATCTACCACGACTGATTCGCTATTGTCCGCTACAGCGCGGATGGGGAATGATAAGCGCTTTCTAGTAATTATTATTTCTCCATCGATTAACGATAAGAAGTCAAGAATAGAGAAAGGATATCATAATAGTAATGACTCCGAGTATCCAAAGTCCTTGCGCAATCGGATGTGCATACTCGAGTGAGTTTGTTTGTGTGAACATATAGCTCCAGTCATGTATTACGGGAATATTTTTTCAGAAAAGCATCAAGAGGGGAAGTCTTCATTCTATCGCATCTTGAACGTACGGAGCCATATCAAAAAAGTTCAAGCCGGTCCATCAGATGATAAATGCAATTCAAAGGTGATCTTCCTGTCTATAAAAAGAATAACCGATTAACCAAGGAATCATAAGCTGTGTAATAGTTCCTCATGCGACTTTCATAAACATATTGCCAAATAATCAGAAGAGCAAGTGTCATCATTCGTGTATGGCTACGATAATGCCTCGAACGCCAGTAAAGAATAGCGTGTAGTGTGCGGTCCATGATAAGTATCACATGTATCCGATAAATACCATAAGTAATATTGCGATGATACTCGAATGTTTTGATTCGTGTTCCAATAGTGACATGCGGCGGGTTATTAGTTTTTTAGATTTTTTTAAGTATATTGTTTTTGTAAATATATACAATAATTGTTGTTTAAATGATTTTAATACTTGAACTATTGTAATCCATAAGTAATAACATATAATCGAAACAATCTTTAATATCGTGCTAGGAAAGTAGCTTATTTTATTTATACAAAATAATTTACATGTCGAAAACCAAAACGCAAATCGCACAAATCCTCGAACTTATTCGCTCGTCGGTTGCCGATCCTGATCTCAAGACTGAGCTTTTTTATGAGACTCCATTTCAGTTAATGATTGCAGTGATTCTCTCGGCTCAGTCGACTGACAAACAGGTGAATCGTATTACGCCAGCGTTATTCAAGATAATTCGTGAACCGAAAGATATTTTGAATTTGATGCAATCAGAGATCGAAGAATATGTAAAATATGTGAATTATTATCGTAACAAGGCAAAATACATCAAACAAAGTGGGGAAGTACTTGAGAAAGAATTTCTAGGCGTAATTCCCGATACTCTCGAAAAACTTGTGAAACTTCCTGGTGTCGGTATTAAGACGGCAAAAGTTATTCTTTCTGTACTCTATGATGCACCACTGGTTGCAGTAGATACTCACGTCCATCGTATCAGTAACCGCATCGGTCTCGTAAAGACAAAAACCCCAGAGCAAACTGACAAAGCGCTCGATATCGTCTTCTCGACGGAACAAAAGAAAAAAGCCCATCATGCGATGGTGCTTTTCGGTCGATATGTCTGTGTGGCGAGAAAGCCAAAATGTCCAGAATGTAAATTAAAAAATATATGTGATTATTACAAGAAAAATATCATTTAATAGTGCATATTTTCGAGCAGATTATATGTTCTATATCGAATATCTCTTAGTAGATTTCTTATTGGACGAGTAAAAGTGAGGGCGTCTTGTTCGAGTGAATCAAATACTTTACTTACTAGGTTTCTGTGTTTTTCTGTAGTTTGATATGCTGTATCGATCTTTCCATTTCCTTCGTTTATAAGTGTTTGAAGTTGTACTATTTCCTCAGGGGTAAAAAGTACGTCTTGCCAGCGAGTAAGAAGTGTTGAGAAATCTGACAAGCGCTCGATCTTGAAGTCTTTCGATGTAATGATTTGATACATTTGCAGTATTTCGAATCGAAACAAACCTTCGATTCTCGTGATTTCTTTTTTATCTCCGATCATTCCTGTTCTATGGGCAATAACTCCAGGAAGAGCTCGCTCTATCCAAGCATTGATATCATCTCAAAAACGATTAACAATACCAGCAATAGTAAATGTTGCTGGTATTGTATTTGAAGTATCTTTTGAAAAATCCAACATTTTTTATATAAAGTTTTTAATCATTATGCACTTGCAGCCATCGACATGTTTTTTATAAAGCTCCCAGTTCTTCTTCGTGCCTTGCTCGTCGTGACGAATACATCGTTTCCCTCTAATATCGAGACGGTTCTTCCATTATATTCCTGAACAATCTTTTTTATTTCGGTTACTTCTTTTCCTCTAAAAGGATCGGGAATTCAAAGCTTTGCAAAGAGGAGTTCGTGGATTCTTGCTCATCCATACTGGATAAAAGCTCACATATAATCGAATTTTTCTTCGTTTCCTTGATTTTTTCGCATTTCTTGCGCGAGAAAACCGAGTTCGAATTTTAGTCTTGTTTTGAGTTTTTCTTCCTTTTCTTGACGTGTTTCTCCTGAATATTGGAATCTGTCCTGTTTTATACGAGTATAGTATCGTACGAATCCATCGAGTGTGCTTCCGCCAGATTCTGGTTCACTGAGCATATTTTCGATGATTTCTGCGAGGTCGCCAAGTTTCGCGTTTTTTCCAGAGTATTCATATTTTCATGAAAAACAGTTTTCCATCGTGAGAAATTAGAGAATATCAAGTAAAATTTTTTCAAAATTCCTTGCTTCTTTTTTTAGTTCTCATTCTCGCATTTCAGCGAGTTCGTGCGCGAGACGGTTTCGTATTTTATGGAGTCTCCAAACTTCGTCTATATTTCTGATTTCTTTTGGTCTTGCCTTGAGTTGATCTCCGACGGTTCATTCATAACCAAGATCTTTCAGTATATGAGCAAACACTTTATCATAACTGATTATTTTCTCGCTGTTCGATGATCATCTTTCGATTCGTGTGATTTGTGTTTTATAGTATTTGATCTGAGATTTTGTAAGTCCAGATTCTTTTGGTCGATTAAAAAACCAGACGAGTCACAATCATGCGATTATTACGACTATCGGAATTCACCAGAAAACAAATTCGTCCATCTTGTCAATAGTTATATTGCTGGTCTGATAATATTTTTTTTCTCTCGTTTGTCAAAGGAAAAACTGTTTGAAATGGAAGATTGTTTTTGGATAGTATTTTAAGAAAAGAAAAACCCTCGGAATGACCGAGGGTTTTTGGGAAGTGCGAGAGAAAAGAATTAGTAAGGAAGGTCAGCACCATCATTTGTAACTGCAGTTGCAGGAACGGCTGTTGGCATAAGTCTAGCAGTAAGACCTGCTGTTTCAGCAGCTGTAATATAAAGAGCATCAGTTGCAACCGCAGTTGCTGTATTAAGTGGAGTACATCCTGAAGTTGCACCAATCGTTAGTTTTGTACCATCTTTTGAAATTGAGGAAATTTTAGGAGCAACACATGAAGCAAAAGCAGTGAGAGTATCACCAACTCGATATTTTCCCATATCACCACTAGCGATAGTAACAACACCTGCTGTTGCAGTGCTAAAAGTTACACTAGCAGCAGTTGCATTACGAGATGATCATGCAGTTGCAGCGGCAATATTAGTTCGTGGTGAATAATTTCCTACAACCTTTGCTGATTTTGTTCCACCTCCATTTTCAAGAGATGCAGCAACCTCAAATGCACCAAGGCCAATAGTATGTACTCATACTCGATATTCTCCAGTTAGAGGATCTTTAAAATCAGCAGTCTTAATATCAAGTGCAGTATAATTTGGAATACCTGCATTATAAGCCGCACCCGGAGCAGCACCACCAATGCTTATTGGTGTTATAGCATTTGCAGCTGATCCAACGAGTGAAAGGAGAGATACTCCATTTGCATTTTGGAGAGTAACTTTGTCTCTAATACTATTGATATCTGAAAGACGTTTAGCATCTCGTCCGTCTGATGCATAACCCTGGAATGATAAGAATGCGATTGTTGCGAGGATGGCAAGAATCGTGATAACTACGATGAGCTCCACGAGTGTGAAACCTTTACGAGTCATTTTCTGTGAAATCATAAAAAAGAAAGTTAAGAAAGATAAATAAATACAACCAGCTCTTGGCCGATGTAAAATCATTAAACCATAAAAAAACTTATTTGTCAAAATATTGATGTAAAAACTGACAAACAAGAAGTTATGATTTATGCTTTCTGTGTGATTGTATACTATTTTTTAGGAAATCAAGGAAAAGTTATCGATAATGGTGCGATTTTGTCAAAAAAAGTATTTACTTTTTGTCTATTTAATGCTGAATAAAATTTATTTGAAATATTTGCATTTTTTTAGCATTTACCTTATAATGTGTGTGACGATACACAAAGTCGAAAGTCTGTAAAGTCGAAAGTCCATAAAGTCCCTATAACTGAAATTATGTATGAAAATAGATAAATTCGAAGATATATTGTCATGGAAAAAATGACAAGAACTTAGTATTCTGGTGTATCAAATATTTGGAAAGTGTAAGGATTTTTGATTCAAAGATCAGATCAGTAGGGCAAGTATTTCGATTTCAAACAATATAGCCGAGTGATTCGAAAGAAGGACGGATTGAGAGTTAACTCATTTTTTATTTATAGCGAAGTGATCTTGTGGTGAATGTCGATCAATGTTCTATCTGGCAAAACAGTTGAATTATATAACTGAAGAAGAATTTAATATACTGTATTCTCTTTGCATAGAGATATCTCGTCTCATTTCAGCTTTCATATCGAGTATTAAAAAATAAACAACAGTTCATAAACTTTATAGACTTTATAACTTTAGACTTTATAGACTTAAATCCTATGTTCGAACAAAAAACAAAAAGTACAGAAAAATTTATCAATATGTCTGTAAATACTGATCTCGGAGATGTCGTAGAATATACGAATAATCTTTTCCAGGAGGCAATAGAGACAGGATCATCTGATATTCATATAGAGCCAGTACGCGAAAGTGTATCGGTTCGTTTTCGTGAGAGTGGAGACTTTATTTTTATTGATCGTATCGCTCTTGATGAGTATGCGAAGCTTCTTTCGCGTATCAAGATCCTCGCGAATCTACGAATCGATGAAAAACAGCGACCACAAGACGGTAAGATAGCTTTTCAAGGAAGACGTGGAGCGGATGATCTCATCGATATTCGTGTCTCTGTTATGCCAGTCGTCGATGGTGAGAAGGTGGTAATGCGTATTTTGCGACAGGATTCGAGTCGACTCGATATGGAGAAAATAGATTTTCTTGATTTTAATCTCGAAAAAATCCGAAACGTTCTCAAAAGTAAATTTGGTCTTGTGCTCGTAGCTGGTCCTACCGGTTCCGGTAAATCCACGACACTGTTTTCTATGCTCAAAGCATTTAATCCACTTGAATACAATATTACGACACTCGAAGATCCAGTCGAATATAATATTCCTTATATTAATCAAACACAAGTAAAACCAGGAGTCGGATTTGATTTTGCTTCTGGACTCCGATCGATCGTTCGTCAGGATCCTGATATCATCATGGTCTGAGAAATCCGTGATAAAGAGACTGCGATGCTCGCGATCGAAGCGGCGCTTACGGGTCATCTCGTATTCTCTACGATCCATACGAACAGTGCATGAGGTACGATTCAGCGACTTATTAATATGTGAGTCGAGCCATTCTTGATCTCGTCAGCCCTGAAACTTATTATCTCTCAGCGACTCGTAAAGAGAATCTGTTCAAAATGTAGCAAAACTCACAAGATTCCGACAGGTCCGATCTCGAAAAAAATTCAAGGATACTTAAATGGAGTAATAGATGATAAGGTGGAAGACATAGAATTCGTAAAACCTGGTGGTTGCGAAATATGTGCAAATACCGGATACAAATGACGAATGGCAATCCATGAAGTACTCGTAATGCAAGAAGAACTCGACGAACTTATCCTCGAAAAAGCTACAGTTCACGATATCGAACAAAAAGCATGTGAACTCTGAATGGTAACGATCCTACAAGACGGAATCCTCAAAGCTGCTACAGGAAATACATCGGTAGATGAAGTGATGAAGCTTGTATAAATTAAGAATTAATTTATCTGTCATTCTGGACCTAATACTCTTTGTAATTCTCTCAACCCCACCCTTTGTCATTCCCGCGCAGGCGGGAATCCAGGTAAAAATATTCTCCATATAAATACTATGACGCAATATTTTACATACATATTAGCAAACAAAAGAAACGGAACACTGTATGTCTGAGTGACAAATGATCTTATAAGGAGAGTATATGAACACAAAGAATGACTCGCAGATGGATTTACAAAGAAATATGAAGTAAAAATGTTGGTACATTTTGATATATTCCCAGACATTCGAGATGCTATAGAACGAGAAAAAAGAATCAAAAAATGGAATAGAGAATGGAAGGCAAATCTCATAGAAACTACTAATCCAGATTGGAAAGATCTATATCCTGAAATTATTTGATAATATAATGAGGATCGATTATCCTGGATTCCCGCCTGCGCGGGAATGACAAGGAAGTGTTGGAATAACAAAAGAAGCGCAGGATGACAAAAACTTAATTCTTAATTCTTAATTCCCCCCTCGTGTTTCTTATTTCCCTTCGTAATCTGTTTAGAAAAAAGAACTTGGATTCAAAATTGATCCAGGATTTTGATCAGGCACTCGGATGGATTCGTACGTATGAGAAAGCAAAAGATTATAAGCAGGGAATTATGGCGGCGCATGAACTTATCTTAAAACATAAATCTGCAATTACCTATTTTGAATCCGGACTCAAGAAGCTCTATGTTCTCGAATCTTCAAATATTAAAGAGATTTCAAATAATGCACAAGCAAAAATTCAAAAAATCAATGTTTTTCTTGAGGAGGTTTATGTTCGCGTATCACAATTACAGAAAATCTTAGAGAATTTTCAGAAAAATCAACAGCGATTCGAAGACTCGGTCCGTCTCGATAAAGAAAAGATTCAACTTGAACAGATGTTGGTTGATGTCGAGAATTTTCTCGGAAAACACGAATATGCGAAAGCACTTGGTCTCGTGAAAAAAATCGTATACGAACACCAAAACTATAAACCAGCCCTTAAATTACTGAGTCGAGCACAAAAGCTCTATGATAAGAATAAGCGACTCGCAGAACAAGAACAGAAACAAAAAGAAAAAGTAGATAAAACATTAGCGGATCTCGGAGTCGATGCAGATAGTATGGGTGATAAAAAGAAAAAAATTTGATTCGTCGAAAAATTTCAAGAATATCTTCGACAAAAGAAATTGGCAAAACTAGAAAAAACAGAATATCTGAAACGACAACATGTTCTTCAAAGTATTGAGAAGATTCTTTTGCGTTCTGGTAGTATCGATAGAGTTGGAGATATTGATGTAAATGAAGATGAAATGTTTAGTATTCTTTCGAGCGGTCTCACGAAAGATGTTTGAGACTTCAAAAATTACGGTTTTGATTTTTACGGAAAAATCATGGGGAAGGATAAGATTATTTGAGATACTTTTTGATATTACAAGGCAGACAATAGTAGAACTATTTTTTATTTTTGAGATGCGACTGGACATGGAGTACAAGCTGGATTTACCGTAGCGGTACTATCGAAGTTATTTTTTGAACACTCGAAAAAAATTAAGAACTTTCAGGATTTATTTATGACGATCAATAATGATCTAAAAGAACGAATCAAATGAAAATCATTCATTACTGCTGTTTTCTTCGAATGGGATTCTAAAAAAAATATTCTCAGTTATATCGGTGCAGGGCATAATCCTCTCATTCTTTATAAGCACGATACAGGAACGACTGAAAAAGTGGTCCCAGGGTGACTCGCTCTCTGAGTTCGATATATTAACAACACCTCTTCTATTAAGCCAAAAGAAGTAAGTTTTAATCATCAAGACATACTTCTCTGATATACCGATGGTATTATCGAAGCGAGAAACTGAGAACAGAAAATGTATTCTATGGCAAATCTAGAAAACAGTTTCAAGAAAATATGTTCGAGCTTTATGAATCCGCAGAGGATTTTTGAATCTATTATGAAAGAGGTGACAGATTTTCAGGAAGGAAAACCATTTGATGATGATGCTTCTCTCTTCGTTTTTGTTCGTAACTCGGACAAGGATCTGATATCAGACGAACAAGAATTGAAAGATTTACTTGCAGATGCGGATATGAAAAAATTCTCCGTTGAAGTAAATTTTAAAAATAAAACAAAACAAGAAATTACAGATGAAATTAAGCGACAAAAACATGATAAAGATCTGAAGGTTCGACTCGATCGACTCGATCGACTCTATCGAATATGAGAGTACATAAAACTTAAACAAGACATCGTCTACTACTATCGAGAAGGATTCGTACATGAGAAGATGAAATACTATCTCGAAAAAGCGATCGCAAACGAATATCAAACAGTCATAAAAAAGAGGGAAGAGAAACTCCAGAGAAAATACCTTACCCTTGCAGATCTATATAAGAAATGAGAGTATGAGACAGTTATCCGAGAAGCACTCGATGTCATATTCAAGAATGGAAAAATCTAAAAAAATTAATTCTTAATTCCCTCAGATGAACTTTTTCGGTTGAAACAGCTTCGTAGATAAAAACTGAAATTTCGATAATGCGAAATTCATGTCTTTATTATCGAATTCACGACATGCCCTAAAAACCGGAAGAAAACCGTCAGCTCTTTTTGCAGCCGCTTCTGCAAAACAGATTGTCATCGGAGGAATCTCAGAGAAAGATGTATGGAGATTTATTAATAAACTTGCGAGTTTTTTGAATAGTTGAGTTGATATGAAGACTGCTTTTTCCATCCTTAATAAAGAGACAAAAAATCCGAAACTCAAAAAAATCATTCTGGACATTCGTGAAAATCTCGATCAGTGACTTTCTATTTCCGAGACACTGACACAATACCAAAAATATTTTGATCCGCTCATTATTGCTCTCGTTCAAGTCTGAGAAAAGACAGGTACGCTTCCAAGAGTTTTGAACGAACTTGATGCGAGAATGCTGGAATCCATAGAACTAAAATCCAAGATTCGAGGAGCAATGATCTATCCGGTTATCCTTATCTCCATCACGCTTTTGATGGTTACTTTTATGATGGTATTTATTATCCCAAAAGTTACTGAATCATTTGTAAAAACAGGAGTAGATATCCCAGCGCTTACGCGTTTTGTTATGAATATTTCAGAGTTTATCACTGGACATTATGTTATCTTGATTCTTGCGATTCTTGCACTTGGTACATTCGCATTTTTCTTTCGATTGACGCATATTGGAAAGCTTACTCTTTCTTACATATCACTTCGTTTACCGGTTTTTGGTTTTATTGCTCGCCAAAATAATATCATTCTCTTTATAAATTCTTTTAATTTGCTTCTGGAGTCAGGAGTATTGATGCTTGAAGCACTCGAAACTTCCGCGAATGTAGTACCAAATCTCTTTTTCAAACGAGATATTATTCGTATAAAAAATGAAGTTGAGACTGGTATTCGATTGAGTCACGCGATGTGATTGACTTCCGTCGGAAAAGAAACGATTTTTCAAAATGCTTATTTTCCGGAAGACCTCGTTCATATGGTAAATGTCGGAGAAGAGACGGGTACAATCGGTAAAACGATTCAAAAAGTCTGAAATAATTATCAAAAGGAACTGAGGCGATATATCGGAAACTTGATGACAATGCTCGAGCCATTCATCATCGTTTTTATCGGAGCCATCGTCGGTACGGTCGTTATCGCAGTCATGCTCCCATTCTTCAATCTCGCCAAAGTCGCCAAGAAGATGTAATCTGTTATTCTGAGTGCAACGAAGAATCCCTTACACTCAAGAATCTTGCTAAACTCGTCTATAAGGGATTCTCACGCTACGCTCAGAATGACAAGGGGCATAATTCACAAACAAATACTTAATTTCTAATTCCCACCTCAATGGAACATTCTATTCTTCCAGAATATCAGATTCGTGACGCATTACTGTGAGTTATTATTGATAACAAATGATCCGACTTTTATTACACAGTGAATAGTTTTCCGGCGATAAAAATTTCTGGAGAAATTGTCTACGTGGATGAGTGAATGGAGCTCGTTACCGCTTTGGACGCTGAGAATTTTGCTAAGTCGCTTCTTACAGAAGAACAGTGGGAAAAACTTCACCGAACAAAAAATCTCGATTTTTCTTTCTTGTTCCAAGCATCTCGTTTTCGTTGAAATGTTTCTTTTCAATCAGGATACGTCATGGTAGTTTTACGTCTTTTGTCAGAGAAAATCCCGACTATTCAAGATCTCAATCTTCCTTTTATATATAAAGAAATTACAAAACTAGGACAATGACTTGTCCTCGTGACTGGTCCGACCGGATCAGGAAAATCTACGACGCTTGCAGCGATGATAAATGAGATTAATGCAAGCTACGCAAAACATATTATTACTATCGAAGATCCAATAGAATATGTTCATCCTCATAAAAAATCTATCGTAGAACAAAAAGAGATCGGAAGAGATGTTCCAGATTACAATACCGCCCTTATCGGTGCGATGCGTCAGAATCCACAGGTTATTCTTTTCTGAGAAATGCGTAACACTCATGAAATGGAAATGGCTTTAACACTTGCTGAGACTGGACATCTTGTTTTTTCTACGCTCCATACTCGAAGTGCCTATCAGACGATCACTCGTATTATTGACTCATTTCCAGCTGGTCAGCAGAATCAGGTTCGTCTTCAGCTTGCGGATACACTCGCATGAGTTTTCTCTCAGCGTCTGCTTCGTAAGGCAGATGGATCAGGAGTAAAAATGGTAAAAGAGATTCTTATAAAAACCACTGCGGTCTCAAATCTGATTCGTGAAAATGAGCTTCATCAGCTTCCGTCAGTTATGCAAACTTCAGGAAAAGATGGAATGCAGATTCTCGAACAAGATCTTCTACAATATATTAATGAATGAGAGATTTCATTAGAGGAAGGATTAAAATATGCAAACAATCCAAAATACATTAAAGATAATGTGAATTAAGAATTAAGAATTTGGCACGTCATCCTCGGGCTTGACCCGGGGATCCATCACGAGGATCAGATTCGAACTCATTCCAGGTTTTTTCAGAAATATCAATGAGGACAAATAATATAGATCCTGGATCTACGCTAGCGCTGCGTCCGGGATGACGTGAATTGTTTGTCATTCCCGCAACTCTCTTTGTCATTCCCGCGTAGGCGGGAATCCAGGATAAACGTATTTTCCTTCTATCAATAAATCCGCTCAATTTAAATTTTGAGCGGATTTTTATTTTATTCTTATCTGGTATGGAAGTCTAAAAGTGAAGTTTTGGTAATTTCTTCGTCTGTAAGGGATTCCACGCTACGCTCTGAATGACAAATAAAAAATCGCTCAAAAGTGAGCGATTTTTTGAATAACTAATAGTTCGGTGGATTCATGAGACATCCAGTGTTTGTAAGAATACTGGTGCTTGAGTCTAGAATCTGATATTCTCATGCACCGATTGATTTTCCTGCTTCATAGATATCTCGACAATTTGTATATTCACTTGAAGAAACTATATCCACATTTGATTGCGTAAGAATTTCATTGAAGGTTTTGGTAGTATTTTTTTTCGCCTTCCCAGTCATGTCATAGCTCAGATTATAAGTTCATTTGTGCAGTACGAAAGATCTCTTGCCGGGATCGGCATTAATCTCGACATTTGCTCAGAGGCTGGAAGTAAGAAGACTCGGGAGTACATTCTTGGCTACTGTCTTGTAATCGCCGTCGATATAAGCAGAGAGACCGGTATCATCTTCTTTTGTCATTCCGACTTGGAATTGTTGGCGGGTGGCAGTAGTGGCGTAAGCGTAGTATTGTGTATCTATGCGAGGATCTTTGGGAATTTGAGAGAGAGTGCTAATAGCAAGAGATTGATCAAACCAGCCTTGGTAGGCGATAATCGCTCAAGTGTTGGTGATATTATATTTATTGCCCGGAGTTGGGTAGGAACCGGTTCGTTGTTTACTGGTTCGAAGTGAAATTTTCATATTTCACATATCACTGATTCGGTCCGAGTTTCGAGCGTCTACGAGATTTTGAGTGAAGGATAGAAAAGATACCGTACCGAGTATAGCAAGCACAGTGATAACGATGACTAATTCGACAAGTGAAAAACCATGTCGAAAATAGCCTATAGGAATATATTTATTATGAATTGACATTAGATATTTAAAATAATGAAATCAGAAATTTTTTTATCGGATTAATTATACAGTAAATACATAATTATCAACTAGATATTTGTAAATGTTTTTGACAAGAAAAGTAAATTGTGATTAACTATGGGTAGTATAAATATTTGTGAATATTTCTCACTTTTTACTTCGTTATCCGAATCCATGCTACACAAAAAGCTGAAATTCCTTCGAGTAAATATGGTACTTGCTACTATTTTTGTCGTATCTTTTGCTTTTTCTGTGAGTTTTGCTGCGGATATTTTGTCTCGAACTCTCGAATATTCTGCCGCTACGCTTCGAGGAACATCCGATTCCCAGATAGTTTTTTCTACCTGAGGCATCTCGGCTGATTCTACTCGATCTGGTTCAACAACCTATTATAATGAAAATAACGACACTCTTTCTGTCTGAAATTATCTTTCTGGATATTATTTCGATACAAATTATTGATTTTTTGAACTTCGATGGGATTCTGTAACACTTGATAATAATACCCACGTGGTTGCATCTACCACAAAATGTTGAGTTGGAAACCATGGTTTTAAACTTTGATGATATGCAAAAAGTATCGATACTGGCGGTAATAATAATCTTGTAGGACTTATAGATTTTGATTATTCTTCCGATATTTTCGTATATTATTGCGATAACGACAAAAAACTTCATTGATATGCTTATTCTGAGCTTATCGGATTTCAATCTTTTGAGTGAATTCAGTTTGAAGTTTGATCGGTTCCGAATATAGTAGATCCATATTTGCCGAAGAGTGATCCATACTTCACGAATAATAACTCAATATTAGTCACAGATATTACTCCGCGATTTAACTCTATACAGGGTGATGTTGTTAGTAAGGAATGGTGAAAAGAGTCAGTGTTCTACATAGTTAAATAAAATTATTATTCGTTAATATCCAACATATGGATACGCGCAAAATATTCTCATCTGCCCTCATAAGTGTTATGCTTATAACGCTTATTATAGAGCCAGCTATGGCCGCTCAGGATGCAAATGTTCTCACTTCTATCCAGAAGATGCAGACCGTCGATGCCTGACTTCCTTCTATAACGAATCCAAAGGGAAATATCGGGACGGTTCTCGGAAAAATCTTCTATGATTATAACGATCCGACTCCGGCTCTTCGATGAACTATCAGACGAGAATATCTTGATGTGCCAAATGTCGCTACGACCGTAACGAGTCCATCTATCGGAACTGCGAATTACATTCCAAAATATATCGGAGTTGCTTCGATCGGAAACTCTCAGATTTTTGATAATGGTACGAATGTAGGTATCGGTACAGCTACGCCTAGTGCGTTCCTTGATGTTTCTGGTATTACCGTTATCAGTGGATTGCGTCCAATTACCTTAAATCCTACAGTCGGATCAGTGAGAATGAAGGCTTCTACTGGTGGTTGGTCTATGTCGTATGGTGTTACTGGAAGTAGTGGTACGGATGGTGGATGATTCTGATTTTATGGTTCTGCGGATGCTCTTCAGCGTTATTTTGTAGGAACCTATAGTACGGGTGAAAAAATCTCGATTCTTTCAAGTAACTGATATGTTGGTATTGATACCATGTCTCCTACTGCTAAATTTCATATAAATGGTGCGGGTGGAACGAACGACTCCGCACTCACTATGACTTCAGATGAGTGAGGAGGATTTAGAATTCGACCAAATGATGCAACAGTTGATCCGGTTTGGGATATTGGTATTAATTCTGCTGAAAAACTTTCTTTTTCTGTCGGAACGGTCGAGAAAATGCGAATGGATAGTAATGGGAATATTGGTATCGGAACGACTACTCCATCTCAAAAACTTGAAGTCAATTGAAATGCAATGTTAAATGCATTTGGACAATGAGATTGAGCTGGTTTGTTTTTTCGACCTGGATTCACTTATAATATGTGAATTACTGCTCGTGATTGGGGTAGTGATGCGAGTTCAGATGGATTATTAATAAGTGCGAACGATGGTGTTGGATTTATGACACAATCTGATACTTATAATGCGACAAACATTAGAATGATGATCTCAAAAAATGGTAACGTCGGTATCGGCACATCTACTCCAGGTGCATTACTTGATATTGGTTCTTCTGGCTCAGCTGGGACTATTAGGATTACGAATAATAATCATGGTGATTGGGTGGTTCAAAAGCGTCGGAGTGATGATACACAGATACTTGGTATAAAGGAAGCTAATAGTGATGGTTCAATGGCATTTCTTACGACCAATACACAAAGAATGGTCATCGATAACTCGGGTGATGTCGGTATTGGAACTACGAGTCCTTTGGTGAAGACTGATATTCTTGATGTAAATAAGGCAAATAGTACAAATCTTACAAATCTTGGAGTGAGAACATCTGATACTGCTACTATAGATGTAGGTGGTTCTATTGGTTTATGAGGAAATTTTAATACAACTTCAATGGCAGCTTTTTTCTGATCTATTAAGGGCGCAAAAGAAAATATTACAAATTCAAATTATGATGGATATCTCGCTTTTCAGACAGTAAGCAATGGAGGTACATTAGCTGAAAAAATGCGAATAACTAGTGCTGGTAATGTCGGAATTGGCACGACTTCACCGAGTGCTAAGCTCGATGTAAATGGTTCTATGGAGATTGCTGGTAACCTTGATATTAATACTTTAAATCCAAGAATCGCTGTCATAAGTGGTGCTGGAAATATTACTCTCGGTGATGATGATAATGTATTTCTTTCCACTTCTACTTCTGCAAAAGTGGGAATCGGAACTACTACTCCAGCGACAAAGCTTGATGTAAATGGTTCGGCTGGTTTTAATAGTATCGAGAGAATTGGTCCAAATTCCAACAATCCGGAAAATGGAATGTGGAATCCTATATATACTTCTATCGCTGCTGGTCGTGCACTTTACGCTGATGAAGAATTTGCAAACTGATCAAACTGAGTAGTAGTCTATAATAATAGTGGTGGTGACGGAGTGGCACATATTTGGGAGAATGGAGATGGATCTCAGCCTAACACTTCAGGAAAATGGATAAGAATAGTAAACAATGGTAATATTACTTCTCCAGCTCAAGGAGGTTTTATTCTTCCAATAAGTAGTCGTCGAAATGCAACTTTTGTACAGAGATTTAGAGCAAAACTACCAGTATGATATGCTTTTGCTCTTGCAGAAAATTCACAAGGTACAAATAATACTTCTTATTGGTTAACTCCTACGATAGGTACAGGAAAATGGGAGGAATATATTCGAGTATCTCATACTGGAAATACGGGAACATTTGGTGGTGGAGGTCATGTCTACGTGACGGGAAGTCCGGCTATTTTTACTTGGTATTTAGCGAGTGCTAATGTCTATGAAGTTGGTACACCTTCAGGGATATTCAGTGGTAATGTCGGTATCGGAATCGCAAATCCAGCATATAAGCTTGATGTCTCTGGTTCTAGTCATATCTCTGGAAATCTTACCGTCGATGGAGCTATTAATGGTGTTCTTACGGCTTCTATGAACGCAGCTAATGTTTCTGCCGGAACTTTTGGTGCGAATACTGGAAATGGGAACTATTCATTTAATGGAAGCGTATGAGTCGGAACAACTTCCCCTTCTTTTCCATTAACCGTAAAAGGTGTGGCTGGTGCGCTTACTGCTTACTTTGGTTATGGAGACGCAAATAATACTGCAATATCTGTAAGAAATGTTCCTGCAAGTAATATTGCAATGATTTCTTCTGAATGGTCATCAACCGCTAATGCTCTTGGTTTCGGATTAGGTGGAACTGAGTATATGAGGATACATACAAATGGTAATGTCGGTATCGGAACCAATGCTCCGACAACCAGTCTTCACGTAACTAGTGCAAATGCAAATGTATCATTATTTGAAAGGGTTTCCAATCAGAATGCAACAATTGGTGCCAAAAACACTCTCGGTACCGCCTACTTCGGGATTAATCCATCAGGAAATGCTGCTATGGGATTGGCTGCAGATCTCTCGAATGCACCTGTACAAATCAAATCAAACGGATATGTCGGTATCGGAACAGCTGCACCATCAGCAAAATTTACCGTACAGGCTGATGCAAATACGAGTTGAGCACCTCAAAATGCTCAGTTACATATAAATTGAGCCACCACTTTAACAGAAAGACTTTCTCTCGGATATAACACAAGCTCGAATTATTGAGAAATATCTGCAGAAACCAGTCCGTGAGTTTATTCTTCAATAAATTTAAATCCAAATGGAGGTAATGTCGGTATCGGAACCACAACTCCAGCTGATAAATTAGCTGTAAATGGTACTATTGCAAAAGAAACAACTACCTGATTTGATGGTACTTTTGATAATTTGATTAAATATGGTGTAAAAAGCGATCTAGAATCATGATCTGCTACGGCAAATAGATGGGCAGGAATAGATGCTACGGTCACAGCGGGAGCTGCTTCGGCAAATAAATTAAAATTTAGAATTTATGGTGGCGGTGCTGGAAATGCTGCCCCTGGAGATATTATGACACTTCAGTGAGATGGTAATGTAGGTATCGGAACCGTTACCCCAGGCTCCGCTTTAGATATATATCGAGCTGCGTCTACAAATATATATGAAGATGGTGTAAGAGCACATAGACCAGCATCATTCGGTCAATATGCATTTATGAGTTATGCACCATCGAGTTCTGATGCTTATTTTGGATCAGTGTATACTGGCAGTGCTGGAACTTATGGAAGTATGCATTTTAGACAATATACTCAATGAATGACATTCAGAGATGCTATGAATATCGATTCGGCTGGTAATGTCGGTATCGGAACGACAACCCCACTACGAAAATTAGATATCGCTGGGGAACTTCGTGTGAATAGCCAGATATTCTCTCCATCTTCCTACCTCTGATTTTTGACAGATGTAGGAAATGCTCTTCCTGTGAAAGCAGGGTCACTCGTATTATCAAATACTTATGGTGACGTGGCTCCTGCGAACGGTCTTTTCGTACAATGACAAGTAAAAATCGCTGGAGGAACTCCAGGTGTTGGTAAGGTTCTTACTTCCGATGCTGCTGGTCTTGCTTCATGGCAGACTCCAGGTGCTATATCAGAGACGGATCCTACGGTAAATGCACTCGGAAAAGCAACTCTTGCTTGTACTACAGGTCAAATAGCTGAATGGAATGGAACTACTTGGGTATGTGCAGCTGATACTGACACTGATACAAAATGGGACGGATGAGCGACTGGTCTTGTCGCTGCTACTGGTCGTACGAGTCTCGGTCTCGGTACTCTCGCTACCCTCTCGACTATTGCTTCTGCTAACATCACGGATGCTACAATCGTAAATGCTGATATCTCAGCTTCTGCCGGTATTGCTCCAAGTAAAATCGCTCTTGATGCATCTAATCGATTTATTACCGACGTTGAACGAACGACATGGAATGCTAAGCTTTCGTCATATACAGAGACTGATCCTGTCTGGACTGCAGCTTCTCCAGGTGTTCTTCAGAATCGATGATCTGTAGCTGTAGCTTCTATCGATACTGCCACATCTAACGGAGTATATAATGTGAATAATGGTTCAGATTCTGATGCACTTCTCACATACAATGTTTGAGGTTCTACTGGACCATTCCAGATGAAAGCAAAATATAGTGGAAGTCTTACTTTTAGAAATAAAACTGATTCAGCGACTTGGACGGCATGGAAAGATATTTTAACATCTATTAATTATAATTCTTATTCTCCGACTCTTACTTGAGTCTGAGCATCTGGAACATGGGGAATTAATATTACTGGTAATGCTGCGACAGCGACTACTGCTACAAATGCGACACAATTAGGTTGAGTAGCTGCTTCCTCATTTATTCGTACTGATGTGGGAGGAGATTGGTGAGTAGCTTCTGCGACAAACTCATCTTCCTATACAGCTTCTGCTCTTGAGGTAAGAGAATTAAATTATGCAGGTCTTCAAACTGGTGTTGTTTCTGAATCGCCTCGTATAGCATTCCACTGGGGATGACGAGTAGCGAGTCAGATCGGTATGGGGTCTAATGGTATTATTCGAACTTTTGATAATCCAGGTACAGGATATGAATGATTCGCTGCTTCGACGATAACTGCAAATGGCGATCTTAATGCAACCGGAAACTCTAGTATCACAGGAAACATGACTATCTGAGGTACAGTATATCCTGGTCGACAATGAGTAGTCGGTACCTATGACTCGACTCAAATACAAAATGTATGGTCCATGGGTACATCGTATGTTCCGAGCTTATCGGGTGTAGGAACTTTCTGAACTCAGTATGGTATAAGTTATTGTCACACAAACAATGCTAACTGTAAGCCATGATATGGACATCAGTTTGATATTGCTCAAGCCGGAGTGATTGGTATCGCGCTCGGAATGAATGGAAATGCTTGGTTTGCCGGAGGGGTAAGTGCGAATTCATTTATCGGAAACGGAGCAAGCCTCACGACACTTAATCCTGCAAACATCTCAGCTGGAACAGCTGGAATAAGTATCACTGGAAATGCTGCGACGGCTACTACTGCTACTACAGCAACAACAGCCACCACAGCTACAACCGCTACAACTGCAACATATATTAATTCACCAGATGGTGATCGTAGTGCCGCTACTAAGCTGCCTACTACAAATCCTCAGAAGGTTCGATTCGATTTCGTAGGTGCAGGTAGTGCAAATGGTGGAGGAAATTATTCAGGACTTATGACGTATGCTCCATGGCTTGGAACTACCGCAAGTACAGGAGACGCCTCTTACCAACTTGCATTTAACTCTCCATCAGCAAATGCTGGAGGTGTACCATATCTTTCCATTCGAAATGGTATAGATAGCACATGGAATACTTGGTATAACATATTAAACTCTGGAAATTTTAATACCTATGCACCGACTCTTACCTGAGTCTGAGCTTCTGGAACATGGGGAATTAATATTACAGGAAATGCCGCGACAGCTACAACAGCTACAACAGCAACTTCTTCTCCGTTATTAAGTTGACTTTGAACATACGTATGGAATGCAGCTACACTTCCTACGAGTTTCCCTCTTGGTATTCAGTCATCTTTTGTTCAAGCAGCAGATGGATTTCCGAATTACGGTTCTGTCATGAATATGAGAACATATAGTGGAGGTGGAGGATCACTCCAGCTCTATACGCCTTATGGTCCATCACATGGATGAACTGGATTAAAGGTTCGTTTTGGTGATTACAATGTAAGTAGTGGTAATGCTTGGACCTCTTGGAAAACACTTCTTGCAGATGATAACTTCAATGCTTATGCACCGACTCTTACCGGAGTCTGAGCTTCTGGAACATGGGGAATCAATATCACTGGAAATGCTGCGACAGCAACAACAGCAAATGCAGTAGCTTGGGCGAACGTATCTGGAAAACCAACAACAACTTCTGGTTTTGGTATTACTGATGCTGTTACTCTTGCGGGTGCACAGACTATATCGGGTCAGAAGACTTTTCAAGCAGGACTTAACCTCAACCGATCTGGAAGTGCTGCTACTGGAATCAAATATTACAGCTCTGGATTTAAAGCTTGGCAGGATTATATGGCACCAGCATGAGCAAATCAGTGAGTCGATGGTGATATTACTGCTCCATCAGGAACTTATGTTAATTCTTGGGCACTTCGAAGTTATATCGAAAATCCAGCAGGATATGGTTGGACTTGGGAAAGTGGAAGCTCTGCTTCTACTGCACCAGCCATTATGGCAGAATTATCATCTAACACTGGTAATTTTAGAACTGTGGGATCTATGTATGCTCCAGGTTTCTACTACACATCAGATCGAAGACTTAAGACTGGTATAAAGAAAATCGAGAATGCTCTTGATCTTGTGAAAAAACTTGAATGAGTGTCGTTTGAATGGAAAAAAGATGGTAAGAAACAGATCGGTTTCATAGCGCAGGATGTCGAAAAGATATTCCCGGATACCGTACAAACTTCAGCTGACGGATATAAATCAGTCCAATATGGTAACCTGGTGGCAGCAGTCGTAGAAGCTATCAAAGAACTCTCTAAGAAATTTGATGATCTTTTTGGAAAATATGTTGACCAACAAAAGAAAATAGATAATCTTCAGAAGCAAATTGACGAACTGAAAGTTCTCATAAAGAAATAATCTTTTTCTTATGTTAAAATCTCAAAATATTCTCAGATTCTGAATAGGGCTATTCTCTTGTATAGCCCTTGTTTCAGTGGTATATGCTGCACAGTATTATCGTGTAAATAATGGTCAGACAGTGCTCGTAAACGAACACTGAGTCCAATATAATGTCACGAATTCTTGCGGAGCCTGAAAAGACATCTTTGTTCCTACGAATAGCCCGACCGAATGGTCAAATTTTAGAACAAACAAACCCGGTTGTATCTCTCTCACGAATCCAGCGGTAAACTGTGTCGGAAGTTGGTCAAACAATAGTACTTGTAGTGCGACTTGTGGAGGATGAGTCCTTCAGCAAGTATATACGATCACGACTGCAGCAGCCAATGGATGAACTGCTTGTCCTGCTGCTAACTGAGCTACACAATGGGGAAGTACAAGCTGTAATACTCAAGGATGTCCAGTAAACTGTGTCGGAAGTTGGTCAAACAATAGTACTTGTAGTGCGACTTGTGGAGGATGAGTCTTCCAGCAAGTCTATACAATCACGACAGCGGCTGCAAATGGTGGAACCGCTTGTTCTGCCACTAATGGAGCAACAAGATGGGGTTCTACGAGCTGTAATACTCAAGGATGTCCGGTAAACTGTGTCGGAAGCTGGTATAATGATGATACTTGTAGTGCGAGTTGTGGAGGGTGAGTTTACTTACAAATATATTCTATCTCTACTCCTGCTGCAAACTGAGGTACTAGCTGTGCCTATGCGAACGGAGCAACAAGATGGGGAAGTACTTCTTGTAATACTTACAGCTGTCCTGTAAATTGTACCTTCTCTTCTTATTGGTCAGGATGTAACACTACTTGTGGAGCCGGTACAAAATACCAATACTATACCATTACTTCTCCAGAAATGTATGGATGAACCTGTGCGGTAACAGAATGACAATATACTGGTACGAGTGGAGCATGTACAAATACTTCCAGCGTAGGAACCGGTTGGTCAGCCTGGAGTGCCTGTAGTGCGACTTGTGGATGAGGAACTCAGACCAGGACTGATGCGTGTGGAAATGTATGAAGCCAAGCATGTAATACTCAGGCTTGTCCGGTGAACTGAGCGTGTTCAACTACTATATATGCATGTAATGCTGGAACTCCTTTTGATGAGTGGGAAGATTGTATAAACACAAGAACGAGTTATACTTGGAGTTGTGTCTGATCTGGTGGTGGAACGACAGCAAATTGTATAAGAAATCTTGGAATTGGTTCTTGTGGTTGTGAGCCTGAACCATGTGCTTATGATGAGGCTTGGTGTGAATGTAGTTGTATTCCTGATTATATGGTATGTCGAACCTAGATTAATATCTATTTTTCAGTTTTTTTATGCAAAGAAAAATCAGTAATTTCTGTTCTTGATTCACATTAATCGTTTCTCAGTATTTCTGAAAACAAAAGAAGATTATTATGTGGACGATTTTTTGAGCGATTCTTCTAGTCTCCATTATTCTTATTGTCTTAATATACACAGAATTAACAGAAAAATCATCTCCATCAGTAAAAACACAAAAAGAGCGACTGGTCGCTCCTGCGATCGCGTGATCTGCCTCCTCCCTTCGAGTCTTTAAACAAGCTCTTTCTGAAAAAACGACTTCTGAATCAGGAAAAATATTTCAAGTGCGGTTAGGTGATATTTTTCGTCTTGAAATAAATGCACAAGAATCTGATCAAAACATTACTATTCCACAGTATGGAATCGATAAACATATCGAAGCATGAAAAGATGGAATGCTTGAGTTTCAAGCAAATACTGCCTGAGATTTCAATATTTTTTGTAATGCGGAAAAAAAGCCATGCGCTTTTCTAAAAGTCGAAAAAGTACTTGATAAAGAATAATTACACTGATTTTTTCTAAAAAATAAAGGAGATTTTATCTCCTTTATTTTTGATTTTCCGCACTATTATCTATAATACATCAGTATTATTATTAATTATCAGTTTATGTTTTCTAATTTCCCTATAAAAAAAGTGGTATTTTGGTCATGGCTCGTACTTATGACAGCTTACTTTGTCTGGAGTATATGGCAAGGAGTACTTATGGCTACCTATAATGCTGGTCAACAAGCAGGTTCTGAAAAAACAATAGTCTCAGTAATCCAACAGGCTATGGATAAGAAATGTGAACCTTTTAATGTATATGCTGGTGAAAACAAGGTAGATCTTATCAATACTAAATGTTTGACACAAGCCTCTGAAGAACAAGCTAAAAAGAAGTAATTATTTTCTAATAAGTTCTTTTATACCGGCGCGGATCACTTGACCTTGTGGCCCGAGTCCGGTATCTTTTTTCTCAGAGTAAAACGATCGTGTATATATGATACCATCAATATATGTTCAGGTGTTAATGACGGTTTCTCATTTTGAATTAATGTATTTGAAAGCTTCATTTCCTGTTCCTGTCAGTATTTGATAGGCTTTTCATTGTGAATTTTTATATAAAAAGAACACATCTCACTCAGGGACGGAAGAGGTATCTATTTTTCGGATTATATTTGTAGCGTTATTCTTGAGTATGAAAAGCGTATTGTTTCGATTATAATTATCTTCTATCTCATAATTTGTCGTCAGAAGATTCATAATCCCGAGTCATACGATCCCGAGTAGTACGACTCAGATTACTATAGAGATGAGAGTATCACCTTGTTTTTTATAAAAAAGAGAGATCATATTTGCAGGATTGTTAATTTTGAATATACTTAGCTGTTCTTTGGTAATTATATTGTATTTTACCTAACATGAAACTTTTTTTTCGTTCTTTAGGGTTTACGATCATAGAAATGCTCATAGCAATTCTCATTTCTTTTATTATTCTCTGATGAGTCTCATTTTTTCTTGTGCAAGTAAATAATGATATTCAAGAATCAGATTCGATTACTCGGGTGTATTCTGCACTTACGGATTTTACTCAGCGTATGAATATTATCTCAAAGGATTATATAAATTCTTCCGTGTATAGTCAAAGTAATACATGAGCATTTGATGTGATTATCTTTTCAAATACTGGATCCACTTCTGGATTTCTCGTGGGCGTAGCACTTCAAAATTCTGATATTTTCACGGTGGATAAATCTTCTAACTATTACAGGTATTGAAAAAAAAATCTTTTTATTCAGCTGCTTACCACTTCTCAACTTTCCAATATTAAAGCAAATACTGGATATATTTGGTCGAATTTAGCCATAAGAAGTGATTCGGTTTTTCCATCACTTGTGGCGAATCAATTTGATGTGATGGAATACAATTCGACTGGAGCGACTCAAGGACAGATTCTGGATATCTCACTCAAATTATATCGAAGCTATGAGCCAGGAAGTGAAGGGTCAGATATTCGTGATATGATGTTAAAAAAGACGGTTGATCTGATACCTGTTAATCTTGTCTTTTAATATGGTCAAGAAGGGAAGTGTTTTTATCTATGCGATTATACTCGTAAACATTGCTATTTTCTTGGCCTTTTTAGTATTTACAAAATCTGAGATTTTATTAAAAAATGCTGATTTTCAGGAGTATGAATACGTAATGACTCGAAATATCTGAGAGAAATCAGATCTTGCGGTACGGTATGATAAAAATGTAAATAGTGATGGTTTTGGATTTCGCCAGACTAGATGTTGTCCAAATAGTATTAATGTAACGTGAGCAAGTACTTATAATGGCCCTACAACGCTTGCTTTTACTTGAGGTGTTCTTTTTTGTGAAGCTACATGGTCGACGAATTCTCTGCGTCTTCTCTATCAGTGAGATTATGAATATTTTTCTTCTGGAGCATATAACGGTATGTTTGGTGATATAACTATTGGTGCTTCAAATACTGGTATTGTCTCGACAGCATCTTGAGATTTGAATTTCACTTTTGCGCTTCCTGCTATGTGTGATATCGATTCTGATCTGAACTCAGATAATTATTCGGTCTATTCTACGGGCTCAGTACTCTATGGTACTGCTGCGAGTCCTATTAATCCAGAGCAATGACCCGGCGACAATGATGCACTTGCTCGAGAAGTGTCGTATGGATACGTAAAGAGAAATGGAGGATACTATAATATCTTCTTTAATCCGATTAAGTACAATGAGTATATAGAAAATAACACGAATAATCTTTCCGGTGCGACTGCAACTCCTGATCCTCTTCACGCCTTTCTTTCCCTTACTTCTACCGGATATGTCTATCTCGATATTGATCAGCCTGCAAAATTTAAGATTATAGAATTTTCTTCTGGAATATACAATACTAGCGGTGAACTCAAAAGAATTTCTGAAAAAACCTTTGATTTGACCACAAGCTGATATTGATTCCTTCAGTATTCACTCACTGGAACCCCTGCTTCACTATCAGGCGTTCTTTGAAGCACTCCTTTGAATAATGTATATATTATTCCCGAAGTGCTCGATTTCAAAAATAAGCTTTATTGACTTTTTCTTTCCTACTCTGGTGCAACCACGGGAATATCGGATTTTCTCACATACAAACTTCGTCTCGTAGATGGCACTACCGGTAAACGAGTCTACCACGTAGCACTCGATGATAGTGATCCAAATATGTTTAAGTATCTCGGGTATGATATCCTCATCTCAGACAATGGTTGATACTATTTTCGTGAGATGCCAATTATTCGCCCAAAGTAGCATTTTTCTCTTGCTTTATCTGTTATTTGACATATCATATATCGTATAGAATTCTAATATCCTATTACTTTTCTTCCATGAAACCGTCTGCTCTTTTTGCTAAAAAAGCTTTTTCATTAGTAGAAATAATAGTAACTATTGCTATAATAGCCATTCTTGCCACGATATCTTTTGTTTCTTATCGTTATTTTTCTGAGTGAGCTAAGGATTCTAAAAGGCTTACAGATATCACGAATCTAACTAATTCCATCAGTACGTATATCACAAAAAACAGTAAAGCTCCCAATCCTTCTCTGGCGACCACTGTGACTTACTCTGGATCAAAAATATGGACTCAGTGAGTTATCGATGATACTGTCATAAAAACTCTCGGTGATATCGACAAAACCCCAAAGGATGACACTTATAAAAATTATTATTCGTATTCTGTTTTAAATAGCTGAAAAGAATTTCAGATTTGAGGAATCAGCGAAACAGATGAACTAAAACAGTCTTTTCTTTGAGTAGACGCTGTCTTTGCAAATTTTACCCCGGGAATCAGTGCCCTGGTTCGATGAAATTATAATGGAATTCTCGCGAAGTCACGAACTGGTGATAATTGTTATACTATTGCTCTTCCAAGTATTCTTCTGACAAATCTTTCTAAGACTGAACTCAAACTGGCATCTTCTGGCGCGCTTGTTATCGATAAAGAAACAAATACTCCGGCGACTTATACGTGAACGAAAATATTTTCGGATTGAAAACCGTTATTTCGTAGTTTTTCTGATACTCAGGTAGTGATTGATCCTTCTTATAGCTGTGATTTTGATACTATCAAGAGTAGTACCTGAAATCTTGCCACTTTTACTTCTAACATCGCGAATGCATATTCTGGAACAGTAGTCGGATCCACTCAAGGGGAAAAATACAAAGCTATCGTAGATGTGAATACTCAAAATATTCCGAGTAACAAAGAAGCAATGGCAAAAGATATTCTCGTAAACATACTCTGAGAAGATATTATTCCTGTCGCTGGTTCACCAGTTAATGGTTGTTCGCTTCAGCCAAATATTCCGTACGGTTCCGGATATGTAACCACGGGAACTATCACCATGCCTTCGCAACCTTGGATGTATCGAGCTCCAGCCGAAGCTTCCTCGCCTTGTACTTTCACTTGTGAGACCGGAGCGGAATGGAACGGAACAACATGTATAAAAACCAGAGAAGCTACATGTCTCTCAAAACCAGATAATTCTCGATGGGTAAATGGAGATTCGGAATTTACTCAGACGCTCGTATTTTCAGGATCCGTCTATGTCTGGACTCCGACAGAAGCTCCAACGTATCAAACAGGCGTATGTTGATTTGAATGTATTGGTGGATATCATCTCGAACAATCAGGATCTGTCTCAACTTGTGTATCCAATGTGAGAAACTGTTATGTTAATCTTACGGCACAAGCTTCACCGCCAGCAACTCTTGCTTCACTTGGTGCTGAGTACTGTTCTGGAAATCAAGACTGGAATTTTGGTTCTAGTGTATGGAATGCTTGTAAGGTAACGGTAGGTATGCCACCATATATAGTACCATCAGGTGATCTTCTTTCTTGTGTCAAAAACTGTGCCGCTTCCACCAAAACGGTAAATGGCCATACTTATACAGTTCCTACTTTTAATCATACCACTACTACCAGTCAGAACTCGAGTCCAGTAATTACGACCACTACTTGTGGAACTAATAATACCGTATCGTATCGTCAAACTTTTAGCTGTACCAATGGTGTAGTCGCAACAAGCGGATGAGAGACTTCTCTCTGAGCTTCGTGTGGAAGTAATTATGGAATCAGTGGTAATTTTTGTAATCCAAATCAACAATTTTCAACTTGTGCTTCGTCGATTCCTGTAAATGCTATTAATAATTCCGCCGCAAGTTCTACTTCATTCTCACAGACGTGGGGATGTGCTGACTGGTCTCCAGTCTCGAAATCATGGTCTTACTCAGCGACAAGTGGAGGAGAATGTACTTTCTCTTGTAATTCAGGATATACTTGGAATGGCTCGTCTTGTGCTCCAAATCCATGTACGCTTCCTGCAGGTCTTTGAGGCTGAACGCTTGCTCATAGCTGATCAGTAATCGCATATCAGACTGCCTCCGTACCTTTCTGAAATACCTGTGTCTCGCAGACTCGAACCTGTAATCTCGGGGTTCTTTCCGGAACATATACATTCAATGCTTGTTCTGCGGTGCCACCTGCAAACTGTGGAGCTTCGACTCAAACTGTAAATACTCACACCTACTCGGTTCCAGCTTTCAATCATTCTACTACTACAAGTCCAGCTTCGGCTTCCGTCATCACGACGACCACTTGTGGAGCAGGGAATACCGTCTCATACCGTCAAACTTTTACTTGTACGAATGGTATAATCGCAACAAGTGGATGAGAGACTTCTCTCTGAGCTTCGTGTGGAAGTAACTATGGAATCTCTGGTAACTTCTGTGTCGCCAATACTCAGCTCGCTTCGTGTGGAGTGCTTCCTGCAAATACTACAAATAATTCAGCAGGAGTGGCTACTACATTTTTACAAACATGGTGATGTAGTGCTTGGTCTCCAGTCTCGAAATCATGGTCTTACTCAGCGACAAGTGGAGGAGAATGTACTTTCTCTTGTAATTCAGGATATACTTGGAATGGCTCGTCTTGTGCTCCAAATCCATGTACGCTTCCTGCAGGTCTTTGAGGCTGAACGCTTGCTCATAGCTGATCAGTAATCGCATATCAGACTGCCTCCGTACCTTTCTGAAATACCTGTGTCTCGCAGACTCGAACCTGTAATCTCGGGGTTCTTTCCGGAACATATACATTCAATGCTTGTTCTGCGGTGCCACCTGCAAACTGTGGAGCTTCCACCCAAACAGTAAATACTCACACCTACTCAGTTCCAGCTTTCAATCATTCTACTACTACAAGCCCAGCTTCTGCTGCAGTCAATACGACCGTTACTTGTGGAGGAAATACCGTCTCATACCGTCAAACTTTTACTTGTACCAATGGTATCGTCGCAACAAGCGGATGAGAGACTTCGCTCTGAGCTTCGTGTGGAAGTAACTACGGAATCTCTGGTAACTTCTGTGTCGCTAATACTCAGCCAGCTTCGTGTGGAGTTCTTCCTGCAAATACGACAAACAATTCTGCCGGAACTTCTACGTTCTTTATTCAGACATGGTGATGTAGTGCTTGGTCTCCACTCTCGAAAACATGGACCTACTCAGCAACTGGAGGATGAGAATGTAACTTTACTTGTCAGGCAGGATACACGTGGGATGGATCTACTTGTGCTCCAAACTCTTGTACACTTCCTGCTGGTCTCGGATGAGGAACGATCGCTCATAATGCGACTGTCACTGCATACCAAACCGCTTCCGTACCTTTCTGAAATACTTGTGCTTCACAAGTTCGAACCTGTAATCTCTGAGTTCTTTCTGGAACATATACCTATAGTTCTTGTGCTCCGGTAGCTGCAGTGAACTGTAATGCTTCCACCCAAACAGTAAATACTCACACCTACTCAGTTCCAGCTTTCAATCATTCTACTACTACAAGCCCAGCTTCTGCTGCAGTCAATACGACCGTTACTTGTGGAGGAAATACCGTCTCATACCGTCAAACTTTTACTTGTACCAATGGTATCGTCGCAACAAGCGGATGAGAGACTTCGCTCTGAGCTTCGTGTGGAAGTAACTACGGAATCTCTGGTAACTTCTGTGTCGCTAATACTCAGCCAGCTTCGTGTGGAGTTCTTCCTGCAAATACGACAAACAATTCTGCCGGAACTTCTACGTTCTTTATTCAGACATGGTGATGTAGTGCTTGGTCTCCACTCTCGAAAACATGGACCTACTCAGCAACTGGAGGATGAGAATGTAACTTTACTTGTCAGGCAGGATACACGTGGGATGGATCTACTTGTGCTCCAAACTCTTGTACACTTCCTGCTGGTCTCGGATGAGGAACGATCGCTCATAATGCGACTGTCACTGCATACCAAACCGCTTCCGTACCTTTCTGAAATACTTGTGCTTCACAAGTTCGAACCTGTAATCTTGGGGTTCTTTCTGGAACATATACTTTCAATGCTTGTTCTGCTGTAGCACCTGCAAACTGTGGAGCTTCCACCCAAACAGTAAATACTCACACCTACTCAGT
>CAZZNY010000001.1:286051-290274 GCA_964655935.1 uncultured Candidatus Peribacteria bacterium | reverse complement strand
GAACATATACCTATAGTTCTTGTGCTCCGGTAGCTGCAGTGAACTGTAATGCTTCGACTCAAACAATCAATGGACACACGTACTCGACTCCTCTTATTAATCATGGAGCTTCTTCAGCTATAACTTCTGCTCAAGTTTCGGTGGCGACAGTGTGTGCTGGAAACTATGTAACATATAATCAAACATTCTCTTGTTTTAACGGAGCTATATCTACTTCAGGAGGAGAAACGACTAATAGTACCGTCTGTTGAGCAAACTTTCATCTTACCACATCTACCTGTACTGCTAATACGCGAAATACTTCATGTGGTTCTCAGCCGGCAAATTCTACGAATAATTCAGCAAGTTCTCTTACTACTTTCGGTCAATCATATGTATGTGGAGGAAGCTGGACTCCGTCAAAAACATGGACTTACTCAGCTTCTGGATGATCTGAATGTAACTTTACTTGTCAGGCAGGATACACGTGGGATGGATCTACTTGTGCTCCAAACTCTTGTACACTTCCTGCTGGTCTCTGATGAGGAACGATCGCTCATAATGGATCAGTAACTGCATATGCCGCTTCTTCTGTAAATTGTGGAAGCTTATGTGCTTCTCAAACTCGGACGTGTACTCTCGGGGTATTATCAGGTACTTATACAAATGCTTCGTGTGTACCACTTATTTGTCCGACGTGTTCTAGTACTGCTGGAGCCTGTGCTCCTTGAACACCTTCTGCCGATAATGGAGTAACTGCCTGTAACGGTACTCGATCTTGGAGCTGTACGAATGGTGGATCTACTATCTGATGTTCCAAACCAACAGCGACATGTTCTGACTGTACACTTCCTGCTGGTCTCTGATGAGGAACACTAGCTCATAATGGATCAGTAACTGCTTGGAATTATTCTTCTCTTGCTTGTAACAGTGCGAGCTCATGTGCTTCTCAAACTCGAACTTGTACTAATGGAGTTATTAGTGGAAGTTATGCAAATTCCAGCTGTAGTAAGCCTGCCTGTGCTTGTTATAGTGATGGTGGGTGTTCGGGATGAGATGCTTGTAATACGCCTACCTGTGTAAGTCCTGGAACTCCGTCAGCCTATTGTACTCTCACAAACAATCCTATCAATGGATGATGGACGGCTTTCGGAGCTTTCTGAGCTTGTAGTGGATGATGGCAATATCAATACAGAACTTGTACGAATCCTACTCCAAGTTGTAGCTGAGCGACTTGTTCTGGAAGTAACTCGAATGCTCAAGCTTGTTGTGCGACTGTAGGTCAATCTTGTAATGATGGAAATTCTTGTACCACTTGAGAAACAATCCAGAGTGGAACCTGTGCTTGTGGAGGATGAACAAATAATCCAGTAGCTGGAGGATGGTCTGCATGGTCTTCTTATAGTATATGTTCCGGATGATTTAGAACACGTACAAGAACTTGTAATAATCCTGCACCATCATGCTGATGAGCTGCCTGCGTCTGATCGACGAGTGAAACTATCGCTTGTGTTCCATTTTGTGGACATTGTACAGAGGAAATGACCTACGAATGACACCCGTGTTATCCGTATGGTTCTTCGTATAATTGTGGACCAGGGAATGAATCCTTCTGTTCTGGTTCCCCTTGTGATGATGGAGATGATTGTACCAGTGGTGATGCTTTATATTGGGATAATACGAGTTGTGCTATAGTTTGTCGTTGAGAGGGGGACACCACACCGATTGGTACTTGGGAATATCTAACTCCTGAGTGGCAAGAAAAATATACTTCCCCGTGGTGATATGATGTTATAAACTCCCAACGTTGTGTTGTTACAACTCCATCTGCATGTACGACTAGAAATAAGTGTGTTCAATCTGGAATATATTATAATGATGGAGATATCCTAAATATAGGAGTGAGTTGGTGTCCTTGTCCTATCGAGGATCAATGAACCTGTATATTGCCTGGTCAAAACTGAAGAAGGTGTGCAAATGGATATGAAGATTATCCAACTTCTAACTGTTATAACAATATAATGGATCTAAATATATGTTATGGTTGAGTAAATGGAATATAATAAAACACTTTTTGACAAATAAATATTTTCTGTATCATTATATATGTTATAATTCATAATTTCACTCTTTATGTCTTTAAATTCACATAAGCCTGATTCAAAAGGAAGTAGTTTTATAGGTGCCGCTCGAGCAGTATTATTGGCTACTAGTATGACGGTAGCAGGTAATATTGGTTGTGGTTGAAGTGGAGGAAATACCACCACTACTACCACTCCTCCTATAGATAATACCGATATTACTCCAGCTCAATTTACTTTAAATCCTATTGTCTGAGCTCTACCTGATACTTACCAAAATTCGAATGAATTTCAAGTAACGGGAATCACTGCTCCTGCACCTATTTCTCTCACAAACTGAGCGGAATATAGTATCAGTGGTGGAGCATGGACTAGTACTCCTGGAACTGTAGCAAATCTACAATATGTAAAAGTACGAATCAAGTCTTCTGCTTCCTATGGAGCCACGGTTTCTACTACTTTAAGTATAGGATCAGCTTCTGCGCCAGTTACATCAGTTTTTTCGATTACTACGATGAATGAACCTGCGACCGTTCCATTCATATCTCCGATAACATTGAATGCTTGAGCTACTTCGTTTGATACTGAAAATCCTTCAATAACTATTACAGGAGGAGAAGATCTTCCTACTGATACAAAAACTGTTGATGCACGTCTTGTAGAAAGTTATTTTAAGGCTGATGAAGCTCTACAGCCAGCATATCCTACTTTGACTAATCCTGCGTGGCATACATATAATCCAGCATCTACAACAGTAGGACATACAGTCGATACTCTTAAATGATGAGGCAGAAGAACTGGAACTGTTGTTGTAAGAATGTTTGCAAAATCTGGAACTACTATTTGTCCACCAGTTTCTTCAGAGATTAATGCGACATTTACTGGACCATACCTTGGAATAACTACTACAGACAATCGTCCAGCTGGAACACCACCAAATGGTTATCCTACACCAAAACCAGAAATTATGTTGACAGCTGTTACTGGTACAGCAACGATTAATATTGCTTTTGGTAATTTTACTGAAATGGTTTGATTGCCTACAGTAACTATTTCTGATTCTACGTTTGTAAGTGTTACAAATCGCACTCAAAATCAGATTACGCTTGCTGCGGGAACTTCCACGACTCAAGAAAGAATGATAACAATTAATGTTTCAGCAACAGTAATAAATCCAACAGATTGATTACCTAAAACTATTTCATATGCCTTTAATGCATATTATGATGTTCCAACTTGGGGTTTTGGTTGGTAAAAAATATTTTTCTAAACCTCAGCAGAAATTGCTGAGGTTTTTTTGTGTATTTTTTAAAAACTGTTATAATCCCCGTGTTTATTTATACTTGCGCTTGTATATGAAAAAATTGATCGTCTGAATTTTGTTTGGTATTTTGTCAGTTTCGTCTGTTTTTGCTTCTGACTTGCCATTTACTGATGTAAAAACATCGGATTCATATTACGAAGCACTTTCGTATCTTTATAAAAATAATGTTATTCGTGATTCGGGAGATCACTTGTTTCGACCAAATTGACTCGTGCATCGTGATGAATTTGTCAGTATTATCGTCGGTTCTGGATGTAAAAAATGTCTCTATCCTACGATGTTTGATATTGAGCGATATACGATTTCTCCATTTATAGATCTCGATAAAATAAATCCTTATTTTTACTGTATCGCATATGCAAAAGATCTAGAAGTGGTAAAATGATATGTTCTCGATGAAAATGGTAAAACTCTTTGTCAAAATGGTAAAACTTTTACCGAATCTCCTTTTTGTCCTGAGAACAATATCGAGCGAATAGAAGCAGTCGGAGCCCTGCTTCGTCAAGCAAATATCTGGAATGAAACACTTAATAGCTCACCGTATGAAAAAACCGTTACTATTAATGATATTGATCCATATTGGTATGGATATGCTCAAAAATGAATAGCTGCGGGAATTCTTACGATCAATAGTGAAGGAAAAATTTATCCACATGAATCTATTACAAGAAAAGAGCTTGTAGAGATGGCAGAGAAAATATACTCCATCAATCAATGTCAGTGGTCTCCAAATGACGGACTCGGATGAACATGAACCACTTCCTGATCTTGATCTAACAATCTTACAGCAGACATCAATATTTTTGATCCATCAAATCCTGATTCTTGTAAATGAGAAG
>CAZZNY010000001.1:159197-285951 GCA_964655935.1 uncultured Candidatus Peribacteria bacterium | reverse complement strand
TCTACGATACTCCGGGTGTGTATACGGTAACACTTCATGTAACGGATGCGAATGGGAACGATTCAACTTCTCAAGTGGTAATTGTCGTAGAAAAGAAAGAAATCATTGTTCCACCAGCTAACAATCTCACAGCAGACATCAATATTTTTGATCCATCAAATCCTGATTCTTGTAAATGAGAAGGAACACAAACAACTTTTCCTGATCCATTCTCGACGGTCTATGATTTTTCTGCAAAGACGGATGCAGTCGGTGATCTCGAATATATCTGGGAATTCACGAATATCACCACCGGAGAAATCATCAAAAAATCAGGAAAATGTCTTGATAATTTTGATCTGAAAACCAGTGGAAAATGGCTCGTAAAACTTACGATTAGAAACAAGACAACTGGACAAACGGCAGTCTCCATCTCCACGATCGATATCAAAAAACCATGAGACGAAAAGAAATGTAACGATCTTTCCACTGATATCACCGCAACTCCGCTTTCAGGATTTATTCCATTTACTGACAGCTTCTCCTCAAACGTACATTCTTCCTGTGGTTGACCTTATACCTACAAATGGGATTTCTGAGATGGAACCAGTTCTACCGATCCAAATCCGAATCATCTCTACGATACTCCGGGTGTGTATACGGTAACACTTCATGTAACGGATGCGAATGGAAATGTTGCTATCTCGCAAGTAGTTATTCTGGTTAAAAAATTCGAAGATCGCGATCATGATGGAATTCTTGATGAAGACGATACTTGTCCGGACGTTTTGGGTTTGCTTATAAATAAATGATGTCCAAAAATAAAGGTATTTAAAATTGATTATAATGCGATTCTTGATACTTGTATGAAAGAACGGGCTCAAACGAAATGATGATTTTTTCTCTGACAAGCAGTCTGTACGAGCTGTCCATGTGAAGGAACTCTCGATTATCTCGCAGCAGTACGAGTCTGTGATATTATCTTTCCGGCGATTACCAGTCCAGATAAAAAAACCGTGTATGGTCGCTGAAATATCTGGCAAATAAAGGAATAATGGATAAAAATAATTCGCATCGTAATTGGTGCGAGTTTTTTGTACTTCGGCTTGGTTTTTTGAGTCTTTTCTATACAATAAGTGGCATCGAATGTAACTCTCAGTACAAATCGAAACCATTGCAATTTTTAACTTCCAATTTTTTCTATGCACGATAAATATGAAATAGTTATGGGTCTTGAAACTCATGTTCGCGTCAAATCTAACACAAAAATGTGGTGTAATTGTAAAAATTCCACTGCGCTTGAATCTGAACCAAATGTGAATGTTTGTCCGATTTGTATGGGTTTTCCTGGTATGCTTCCGGTTTTAAACCAAGAGATCGTGAGTCTTTGAGTGATTTCTGGTCTTTCCCTCGGTTGTCGTATTAATGAAGTTTCACGATTCGATCGAAAGTCGTATTTTTATCCTGATCTTCCGATGGGATACCAGATTACTCAGCTCTATCATCCGATCGCGGAACACGGAAAAGTGAAAACTTATGTAAATGGCGAACTCAAGGAATTCTGAGTAACTCGAATGCATCTAGAAAATGATGCGGCAAAACTTACTCATTCAGGATCGGTATCACTTTGTGATTATAACAGGTGAGGAAGTCCACTGATGGAGATCGTTACTGAGCCAGATTTTAGAGCAAAAGACGAAGTTATCGCATATCTCGAAGAACTCCAGAAAATCATGCGTTTCGTAGGAGTTTCTGATGCTGACATGGATAAAGGACAGCTCCGATGTGATGTAAATATCTCTATTCGTCTGAAAGGCGAGACAAAACTCAATAATCGTGTCGAACTGAAAAATATGAACTCTTTTTCTGCGATCGGTCGAGCGATCGATAATGAATTTACGAGACAGATTCGTATCGTCGAAGGCGGAGGAACTGTCACACAAGAAACTCGAGGATGGAATGATGAAAAATGAGTGAGTTCTCCACAACGAAGTAAAGAAGAAGCGGTCGATTATCGATATTTTCCAGAGCCAGATCTTCCAGCGCTCGTGCTTACAGAAGAATATATCGAAGCGCGACGAGTCCACGAGCTCCCGATCGATCGCAGAATCAAATACATCGAGCAGTATAAACTCCAAGAAGACGATGCAAGAATTCTCTCCAATGAACGGCCAATCTCAGATTATTATGAAAAACTCGTAAAACTCACTTCTGATCCGAAAAAATCTTGTTCTTATATTACAACTATTCTTCTCGCACTTATGAAAGAAAGTGAAGAAGGCGTGGATTTTGCTACTATAAAATTTGATGCGGAAGAACTCTGAAAGGTTATCAATCTCGTAAATAAAGATGAACTATCGAGTACGAATTCTAAAATCGTAGTCGAAGAACTCTTTAAAAATGGTGGAAAAGCCGATGAAATCGTCGATAGACTTGGTCTTCGTCAGACCAATGATATGAGTGCACTTGAAGCGATCGTAAACGATGTTATCGCAGCAAGTCCGACTCAAGTCGAACAATACAAATGAGGAAATGTAAATATTTTTGGTTTTTTCGTCGGACAGTGCATGAAGCAATCAAAAGGACAAGGAAATCCGAAGATATTTAATGAGTTGTTAAAGAAAATACTTGGATAGATATGTGTTTAACTATGTAACTTTTTATCGTTATGTTAAAAATTCTAGAAAATTCTTCTCTTAAATCCTATAATACTTTTCACATCGATGCAAAAGCTCGATATTTTGTGGAAGTTACTTCAGTGGAAGATCTGGAGAAAATTTTGAAAATGCCAGAATTTAAAACTGTACAAAAATTAGTGCTTGGCGAGGGAAGCAATGTTCTTTTGATGAAGGATTTTGACGGACTCGTAATAAAAATGAGTCTTGGGGGGGTAGGTGTCCTCGAAGAAGATTATGAAACTGCACTCGTAAAGGCTATGGCTTGAGAAAATTGGCATGGATTTGTCGAGTGGTGTCTCGAGAATGAATTCGAATGAATGGAAAATCTTTCACTGATTCCTGGTACTATATGAGCTGCTCCAATCCAGAATATCTGAGCCTATGGAGTAGAAGCTTCTGAATTGATAGAATCAGTTGAATGGATAGATTTTGAGAAGCAAAAAATTCGTAATCTTTCTGCTGCACAATGCCAGTTTTGATATCGTGATAGTATTTTCAAGAAAGAACTGAAAGGGAAGTGAGCGGTCATCTCTGTCACTTTTAAGCTGAAAAAATGGGATCAAGAATCATGAGATCTAAATCTTGAATACGGAGCGATAAAAACTGAGCTGGATGCGAGAAAAATCACACGACCTACTCCAACCGATGTATCTAAGGTTATTGTCTCTATTCGAGAGAGCAAGCTTCCAGACCCAAAAATCATGTGAAATGCTGGTAGTTTTTTTAAGAATCCTTTCGTTTGTCTTGAACATTTCAATACGCTGAAAGCTCAATATCCAGAAATGCCTTCTTATCCGACCGAAAAACCAAATATTATGAAGCTTGCCGCTGGTTGGCTCATCGAACAGGCTGGATGGAAAGGAAAAAGAGTCTGAGATGCGGGTGTTCATGAGAAACAAGCACTTGTACTCGTAAATTATGGACGTGCTACAGGAGCTGAGATCGTACAGCTCTCGAAAGATATCCAAAAAGATGTATTTGAGAAGTTCTGAATCGAGATCGAAGCTGAGGTGAATATGATTTAGAGAATTAAGAATAAAATACGTCATCCCGGAATTTTCTGGATGGCGTATTTTTCGAAGTAGTGAAAGATGCTCCAGAAAATATCCGGGATCCAGTTTGAAAACTTTTAAAAAAAAGAATTCCTTTACATACTTTTGTTGCCAAAAGTACCAAAAGCACTCAGGACAAATAAGCTCGCTTGTGTTAGCTAATGCTCAACACAAATATTTTCATCAGCCCGCTCAAGCAGTATTTGTCCCGAGACCCCGAGAACTTCTCATTGTGGAAACGTTTTTTAGTTCGAGATTGTATAGAAGGATTTTTTTACATACTTTTGTAACCAAAAGTATCAAAAGTTTTGAAAGAGGAAAAACTCGCAGACATAGCTTTGCTCGTTATTTGCACGATTTTCGGCCTGCTCAAACAGTTTCCTCTCTCAAGCTCTCTTATTTTCTCTCGCTTCTTGGAAGAACCTGTTTTTTTAATATCCTGATATACTATATTTCTTTGTTGATAATAAACTTACAAAAACCCCTGGTTCCAATTGGAACCAGGGGTTTTCTTTTATGCAACTTCGATTTCGTCAAATTCCATTCCAACCAAGTCTTCTTTTTCAAACTTAGAAGAGTATTCTCCGACTTGGAGAACCACTTCGTCATCCGGACCGTTGTAGTCAAAGTAATCACCGACATTCTGATTATTCTTGTAGTACTGGAGAGTAGGAATAAGTCGACCGATGATAACGTTTTCTTTCAGACCAGTAAGATGATCGATCTTTCCTGATACGGAAGCGTCAACGAGAACACGAACTGTCTCCTGGAAGGAAGCAGCAGCGAGCCAAGATTCTGTAAAGAGGGAAGCCTTCGTGAGACCGAGAAGAAGACGGTGTCCGATAGCTGGTTTTTGACCAAGCTTCAGAAGCCGATCATTCTCTTTCTTATAAGTAACCATCTCGACGACATCTCCTGGGAAGAATGAAGAATCTCCAATAGAGATAATCTTTACTTTCGCGAACATTTGTCGAACGATGAGCTCGATATGTTTGGAGTTAACGGTCTGACCTTGAGAAGCATAGATTGCTTTTACATCATTTACGATGTATTCTTCAGTCGCGAGTGGACCAGCGAGATCCATGAGTTTGTGAGTATCGATGTGACCTTCACAAAGTTTTTCTCAGACTTTTACTTTATCACCTTTCTTGACGAGAATATTTCGTCCAAGATCTGTAATATATTCGAGAACTCGAGCTTCCTCATCACGAATGACGATAGTGTCATTGTCGATCTTTTCTACGATACCAGCTCGGCTTGAAGTGATTTTATTTTTACCATCTTGAGATTTCGCGAGAACCTGTTTTTCATTCACTTGATCTTTCTTTTTCACGAGAACCTTGAAGTCTGAAGACGGAAGGTAATATTCGTGAGTTTCAAGTTCATTCGCAGTAACAGTGATCATGAGTTCATAATCATCGTGTTTGATGGAAGTGACTTTACCATTTACGTCAGATATGACTGCTTCGTATTTTGGTTTTCTTGCTTCGAAGAGTTCCTCGACACGAGTAAGACCCATAGTAATATCTCATCCTTCCTTCGCGAGTCATCCCGTATGGAATGTACGCATCGTAAGCTGAGTACCTGGTTCACCGATAGACTGAGCAGCGATGACTCCGGTAGGAGTACCGATCTTGACGAGATAGTTATATCCAAGATCAAGTCCGTAACATCTTTGACAGATTCCACCTTCAGTATCACAAGTGAGTACTGATCGAACAGCAACCTCATTTATTTTATTTGCTTTGATGAAATCGAGAGTTTTCTTATCGATAAGAGTTCCAGCTGGAAGAAGTACATTTTTTCCTTCAACTACATCTCGAGCAAGAGATTTTCCGTAGATCTTTTCTTCAAAAGTTTCTTGGAAAACTGCTCCCTGTTCTTCTCGAGTAACTAATTTATAATTGAGAGTATTACAATCTTCTTCACTGACAATAACGTTCTGAGCAGCGTCAACGAGACGACGAGTAAGATATCCTGATTGTGCAGTTTTCAACGCTGTATCAGCTTTACCCTTACGTCAACCGTGAGTCGCGATAAAGTACTCAAGAGTCGTAAATCATTCTCGAAGATTTGATTTGATCGGAAGTTCGATTGTCTTTCCTGATGGAGAAGCAACGAGTCCAGTCATACCAGAAAGTTGATTCATATTACCCCAATCTCCACGCGCCTTAGAATCAATCATGTTGAAGAGTGGATTCTCTGTGGTGTAATAGGTCTTCAATTCTTTTTCGATCGTACCCTTAACATTAATCCATACACGGATTGATTGAAGATATCGTTCGTATTCTGTTACATACCCCATCCAGAAGTGTTTCTGGATTTCCTTGATTTTTTCTTCACCCTCTTTTACGAGTTCACCTTTTTTTGCTGGGACGATCAAATCTTCTTTCGAGAAAGTAAGTCCTGATTGTGTAGCATAGTGGTAACCGATATTTTTGATAGCATCAGCAAAGTATGCAGTCGGTTCACTTCCAAGAAGCTCAAAGCTTGCAGAAAGAAGTTTCTTGAGAGCACCTTTTGTCATGGTTTCATTCGCATATCCGAGTTCTACTGGAATGATCTTATTAAAAATAGATCGTCCATAGGTTGTATCAAGGAGTTTTCCGTCGATACGAATCTTAACTGGAGTATGAAGTTTGATAGCACCTGCTTGGTAGGCATGACCAGCATCCTCGATAGAACAGAATGCAAGATTGTGGTCACCTTTTACTATTTTTGTTAGATAGTAAGAACCGAGAATCATATCCTGTGAAGGAGAGATGATTGGTTCTCCGTTTGATGGAGAAAGAACGTTCTTAGATGGAACCATGAGTTCTCCAGCCTCGCGTTGAGCTTCGACTGTAAGTGGAACGTGGACTGCCATCTGATCTCCGTCGAAATCCGCATTGAACGCAGCACATGAGAGTGGGTGAAGCTGGATAGCCTTACCTTCGATCAAAACTGGTCGGAATGCTTGCATACCGAGACGGTGAAGTGTCGGAGCACGATTCAGAAGTACGTATTTTCCTACGATTACCTCATCAAGCGCATCCCAAACTTCTTTTCCTCGCTCTTCGATAACTTTTTCCGCATGTTTTACATTGAATGCGATTTCATTTTCGATAAGCCTCTGGATAACGAATGGTTTGAAAAGTGTCAAAGCCATAAGTTTTGGAAGACCACATTCATTCATCTTAAGTTTTGGACCAGCAACGATAACTGATCGTCCTGAGTAATCAACTCGTTTACCGAGAAGATTCTGTCGGAATCGTCCTTGCTTACCTTTGAGGATATCAGCGAGTGACTTGAGTTTTTTCTTAGTTGCTGTGATATATCCTGGTCGGTTTGATCGAACATCACCATTAATAAGCATATCGACTGCTTCTTGAAGCATTCGTTTTTCATTCTTGAGGATGACATCAGGAGCTCCGAGTTCAGTAAGTTTTCGAAGACGATTGTTTCGATTGATGACTCGTCGGTAGAGATCATTGAGATCTGAACTGGCGAATCGTCATCCATCGAGCTGGATCATCGGTCGAAGATCTGGTGGAATAACGAGAAGTGCTTCGAGAACAAAATTCTCAGGTCGTTGTTCAGATTTGAAAAGCGAACTTGCGAGTTTGAGTCTCTGAAGAATCTTCTTTTGTTTTGCTTTTGGAGCTACTTTGAGCTCTTTTTGGTTTTCAGCGATGAATTTTTTGAGATCGATTCGTTCGAGAAGAATCTTTACATATTCAGCTCCAGATCCTCCACGGAAGATGTGTGGGAATTTGTCATAGAGAATTCGGTAATCGAGCTCTCCGATAACGATTCCTTCTTTGAGTGTTTTTAAGAGATTCTTGATTCGGTTAAAATCAACATCAAGAGTATCGAGTTGTTTAGTAACGGTTGTTTCGAGTGTCTTGAATTCCTCTTTTGAAATTTCTTTTGCTTCAAGTTTCAATTGAGCATCATTTACTTGATTCTGGATTCGTTTCTGAAGATCGATTTTGCTTGTTTTATAGATATTTTCAAGATCTCGAAGACCATCTTGTCGTTTATCTTCATAGACATCAGTGATGAGATATGAAGCGAAGTAGATAACCTGTTCAAGTTTCTTGATAGAAATATCGAGAAGAAGACCGATTCGAGAAGGAATAGACTTTAGGTACCAGATGTGTGCGACCGGAGCAGCAAGCTCGATATGACCAGCTCGCGCTCGTCGTACCTGAGAAGTCGTAACTTCTACACCACATCGTTCACAGATAATTCCTTTATATTTAATTCGCTTGTATTTTCCACAAGCACATTCATAATTTTTTCGTGGACCGAAAATTTGTTCACAGAAGAGTCCTCCTCGTTCTGGTCGCTGAGTTCGGTAGTTAATAGTCTCAGAGATGAGTACTTCACCATATGAGAGTGATCGGACTTGTTCTTTCGAAGCGAGTCCTACAGAAATACCGGCCATATTGTCGAGAGTTTTTCCGACAGTGATATCTCTTTTTCCGGCAAATTTTCCAATTTGACCGTAATCAACGATTTTATCGTTGAGAAATTTTTCAAAGTTCTTGTCAAACATGCGAAGAATAAGTTTAAAGTTTAAAGTTTAAAGTTTAAAGTCAAATACTGAGAATGTCATCTTGAGTGTTTATATTTTCAGGATGACAGATTCAGCTTTATTACAACTTTATTCTTCGATAAGCTCATCAGTTACGACTGGAGAAGAATAATCTACTCCTCATTCTGGAAGCTCTTCCGTTTCTATATCATATTGTCCTTCGAGTTTTTCAAGTTCTGCATATCTCACGAGCATAATATCTTGGATTCGTTTTACATCATCTGCATCGAGCAGGTTGATATTGAGATTGAGAGCTTGTAGTTCACGGAGAAGTACATTGAATGATTCTGGAATACCAGGTCGTCGGATTCGCTTTCCTTTGACGATTGCTTCATAACTTTGTGTTCGTCCATTGATATCATCAGATTTGATCGTAATCATTTCTTGGAGGATATTTGCAGCACCGTATCATTCGAGAGCCCATACTTCCATTTCTCCGAGACGCTGACCTCAGTTTTGAGCTTTACCTCCGAGCGGCTGTTGAGTAATGATTGAGTAAGGTCCGACAGATCGCGCATGGATCTTGTCCTCTACGAGATGGTGAAGTTTGAGCATATAGGTAATACCGACCATAGTAGTTTCCTTGAATGATTCTCCGGTTCGTCCATCGAACAATTGCATTTTTCCATCGATTGGAAGACCTGCTTTGATCATAAGATCGTTAATCTGTTCAATAGTGAGACCATTGAGGATCGGAGTTGCTACTTGGATGTTAAGTTTTTTCGCTGCTGCACCAAGGTGAGCCTCGAGAATCTGTCCGATGTTCATACGAGAAACAACTCAGAGTGGATTCAAGACGATATCTACACTTCGTCCGTCTGCAGTGAATGGCATATCTTGAGCAGGAACGATTCGTGAGACGATACCTTTGTTTCCGTGTCGTCCAGCCATCTTGTCTCCGACTTCGATCTTTCGAGTCTGAGCAACATATACTTTGATTTGTTTGAATACTCCAGTTGGGAGATTATCTCCGTTTTCAGCTTTCAGAATATGAATTCCGATTACTTTTCCTCCAGAACCAGCTGGAAGTGTGAGAGATGAATCTTTTACATCTTTAGATTTTTCACCAAAGATTGCTCGGAGGAGTCGTTCTTCAGGAAGAAGTTCTACTTCTCCTTTTGGAGTAACTTTACCGACGAGGATATCAGTAGCACGAACTTGAGCACCGATTCGGATGATACCATCTTCATCAAGGTCTTTGAGTTTACTAGCGCTGACATTTGGGATGTCGTTTGTAGTTTGCTCGGGACCGAGTTTGGTCTCACGAACGTCGAGTGTATATTCACTAATATGAACTGATGTATAGACATCATCTTCGATCAGTCGAGAATTGATAACGATTGAGTCCTCGAAGTTGAAACCTTCCCATGGCATATATGCTACGAGGAGATTTTTTCCGAGAGCGAGCTCACCATTTTCGATTCCTTGTCCATCGATAAGAATAGTTCCAGCATCGAATTTTTGTCCAGTAGAGACAAGCGGTCGTTGGTGAATCCAGAAATCATGATTAGATCTTTCGAATGTAGAGAGTTCGTACGTCGCTTTTTTACCTGACTTGTAGAGTACAGAAACGTGTTTTGCATCGACTCCGATAACATTTCCATCTTCAGTTGCTTTGACAACATAACCTGAATCTTCACCGATAACTCGTTCAGTACCAGTACCGACGATCGGAGCTTCTGATCGTACGAGAGGAACTGCTTGTTTCATCATATTTGACGCCATTTCTGCACGTGTTGCAGGATCGTGTTCTACGAATGGAACAAGGGAGGTAAGAATCGACATGATCTGTTTTGGAGAGATATCGATATGAGTGATTTCTTGTACGTACTGGATTCCTGGTTCTGAGTGACGTCGAGAAGAGATACGAGTCTCGAGAAAGTTCCCATGCTCGTCCATAGCAGTATTTGCTTCAGCAATAGTATATTTTCGTTCTTCACCAGCATCTACGTATTCTACACTTTGTGCACCTTCGAGCACGAAAGCTCGGACTGCGATATGTTTTTCCGCATAACTCTTTTTTAATTCAGTTGCTTGTTTTTCTGTGATGTATTCTTTTTCTGCTACGATAACTTTTCCTTTGGCATCGGTAATGTCTTGGATTGCTATTCGTCCGACAGGAGAAGTTCCATCATTTACGATAGTTGTAAATACTTTTCGGTATGGAGTACAGAGAAATCCGTATTTATCTACCTTAGCATAGGAAGAAAGCTGAAGTACGAGACCGATATTCGGTCCTTCTGGAGTCGCGATCGGACAGATACGACCGTACTGAGTAGGATGTACGTCACGAACTTCGAAGCTGGCTCGTTCTCGTGTAAGACCTCCGGGCCCGAGAGCTGAGATGATACGCTTATGAGCAAGTTCAGAGAGCGGGTTCGTCTGATCCATAAACTGAGAAAGCTGAGATGAAGAGAAAAACTCTTTCAGTACAGCGATGATTGGTCGAGAATTGATGAATGTACCTGGAGTAGCATCTTCGAGTTCTACGATCGTCATTCGGTCTTTAGCGATTTTTTCCATTCGAGCAAGACCAACCTTGATCTTCTCATAGACGAGTTCACCGACAGATCGAACACGCCTGTTTGCGAGGTGGTCGATATCGTCACCCTCGAATCCATCTTCTTTTTCATTGAGATTTAATAAGTACTGAAGACCATTTACGAGATCTTCACCACGAAGGAATCGTCCTTCTTCTTCATAAGGAATAGTACTTCCGAGTTTTCTGTTAATTTTGATTCGAGCGATTTCTCCGAGATCGAATTTCTTGATATCAAAGAAAGTAGTCGTGAAAAGATCAGCTACTCGCTCATCAGTCGCAAGATCTCCTGGTCTCAGAAGCTTGTAGATGGCGTGGAGTGCTTCGATTCGAGTTTTCGTCTTGTCTTTCTCGAGAGTTGGAGCGATATATTTTGCGATGATGTCTTTATTTTTTCCGAAAGCCTTGATGATATCCGCATCATTTTCATATCCATAAGCTCGAAGAAGAACCGTAATAGGCACTTTTCGTTTTTTATCGATTTTTACATTTATAACTCCTTTCTTTTCGAGTTCGATCTCGAACCAGCTACCTTTATGTGGAACGACTTTCATCATGAACATTCCGGCATTTTTGCTATCTGGAGAGAAGTACATACCCGTAGATCGGATGATCTGATTTACGATAACTCGTTCGATACCATTGATAACAAAAGTACCCTGAGTCGTCATAAGTGGGATTCCTCCCATGTAGACGTCTTGTTCCTTGATTTCACCAGTCTCTTTGTTGAGCATCTCGAGGCGAACCTTAAGAGGAGCTTCAAAATTGAGATTTTTTCGTTTACAATCATTGATGGTATATTTTGGTTCATCAATGTTCATTCATTTGTAATGAATGGTAATTTTTTCTCCAGAAAAATCTGAGATAGGGAATACCTCCTCAAAGGCTTTCTGTAGTCGTGTCTCAAGAAAACCACGGTATGAATCTAACTGAATCTCGATGAGACTCGGCATATCAATCGGAGATTTATCGTGAGTAAAAAAATGTCTCCCCTGAATATCATAGAGCGAACCAATGTCGCTGTTAGATGGTGCTTCTTGGGAGATCTGGGATTCCTTTTTCTTTGGCATAAACGCAAAAAAGGTTTTTAGATACTAAAAAACCCGCACTTACCGACATTCTTCACGCAATCGTGATAAGTACAACGCGGGTATTATAGGACTAATATAGAAAAGTCAAAGGAAAAATTAAAAATAGATTTTTAGAATTTAGATTTTAGAGACTGAGAAATTGAGAGAATTAGGAAATTAAGAATTAAGAATTAAGAATTAAGAATAATATCACATCATCCTCGGGCTTGACCCAGGGATTCATCCACAAAGTTATGAGTGAGATAATTTTTTAGCGAACAAAAAGAGACATTCTTTTAAAAATGTCTCTTTGGAATTTTTGATATTTAAGCGGAAGATTCTGGATACCCCGCCGCGGGGTTCTGGGATGATATAATTATTTTTATTTCTTCTTTCTTAGCATCAATCTCGTTCCCATAATACCACCAGCTAAGACTGCGGTTCAGAGAATAATCCATGGAGCATAGGGTGATGAACTTGTTTTTTCGCTGGCTGAGATTTTGAGATTATCAGCGAGTGAAGTTTCGGGTTGTGGTGAGATTGCTTCTGGAATTGGTGAAACTACGTCGGTCTGTGGGGCTGGAATAATCTCAGGAGTTGTTGGCGTATTTGTTTCTATGATAGCCGCACTAGCAGTACTTGGAAGTTCTTGAGGTTTTTCACTTGTAACGACCTCGTTACTTACTGTTTGTGGTTTCTCATTTTCTGCTAATCTCGGCTTAATCCATATCTCAGCTGGAAGCTCACGAACTACTGTTGCTTTGAATACTTTCTTTATGATAGGTTTTGGAACTTCTTTTTTGATGATGGTATTTGCGACTTCGTCGAGTACGAGAATATCTTTCGTGTCGCCATCTGGACTCGCGAGGAGGATGCTTTGTCCATTAGCCACATTGATATCGCCGACGGTATAGGAGCTATTCGCTGCGACCACCGTATTTTCCGGAATTGTAATCGTAGTATCTTGAGTGCGAATTTCCCAATACGAGAGGTCTATTTCGCCCGTTCCCGTGTTTTTCAGAGTGACGTTCTTGAGTTTTCCATTTTCTCGTGTGATATCACTTCAGAATGCGATTGTACTTGGATAGTCGATGATATAGTCGTCTATAAGCACTTTTGATTCGTTATCCATTGTCACAAAACCGAAATATACGAGTGGAGTCGAAGACTTGATGAGAATCGGTCCGGTGTAAGCGAGTGCGTCGTTTGGTCCACCATCAGGATTGAAACTGTAATAAATTTTAGCGGCAGGATCGCTCGGAGTGAGAGTTACTTTGACGGGTGCGTGATAGATTCCTGGGGCTGGGGAAGTCTCGATCGTGATTGCAGCGAAAACACTCTGTATAGTGAGAACTGTCGTCACAATCGCAAAAAGAGAACGGGTTACGAAGTTTTTTTGAGACATAGTTTTTTGGTTAGTTTTCGAGAGTCATCATTTTATCCCAGATGACACGTCAGTGTAGCGTAATTTTATAGAAAATCAATCGATTTTGCATTTTTTGTTTTTTCTATATAATTCCCAAGGTTTCAAAGGCTTTCTCTAAAGACGAAAGCCTAACAAACTAAAAACTATTTTCGGGGATGATCTTGGATTCTATTGAGAGATCCAGTCATTCGTCAATGCTATCCGGGAGCTGTCCGTAGCTTCCGCAATCAAATACGGTCGCATATACATGCAAACAATTCTGTTCTCGGTCGTGCTTTCGGAAAACTCCGAACTGCTACTCCTTCTTTTGCTCTCGCTGCTTAATTAATTAAGTGGTTTAGCTTAAGTAAAACGCGATTTCCTGCTTCGGTGGGATGTGCCAGATGGCCTGATCGCAAACCTGACCGGAGTCATGAAAAATTACCGTTCTTGTATCCGCTTTTCATCTTTGTCTATCGTTCGTAAGTATCTTGAACAGACATAGTATATAAGATATTTCTCATAATTTCTCTTGTCCATTTCCTATAATTATGAGTACAATGAATGGTCTATGATAGTAGTACATTGCCGGGTGGCCTCTCAAGACGCGAGTTCGAATCTCGCCATCTCCACCAAAAAGATTTTAAAAAATTCTCCAGTGAAAACTGGAGAATTTTTTAAGGTGGATTTTATTTGATAATTACATAGTGAAGATATTCTATAACACTTTCTTTTTTGTGATTCCTACTTTCTGTTTTGTCAGCTTTAAATCTTCTATATTCTTTTTTAAAAACTCCATAGTCTCATCGAGACGACATTACTTCTTCTATATCAGTCAGTGTCATTAATCATTCATCATTATAACTCAGGAAAATATATTTTGCATCGATTTTATTAATAAGTTCTTGGTATGCTTTTTTTACATCATTTCTGCTACAATATGAGGATTTTTGCATCTTACAGTCTCGCATTCAAGTTTTTCATCTGATTTCAGGATTATCATATTTTGCGATAGTCTCAAGAATATGATAATTTCCAGAATATTGTCGTTGATTATAAGGAGGATCAAGATATACAACATCATGACTCGTATTTCCGATAAGAGTATTGATATCCTCATTAAATACATCGTGTCATTGTTCATTGTAGTGATATTCAGCCGGAACTACTTTAAGTGTTTTTGATGCTGATTTTTTAAGTTTCTTGAGAAAAGCGCCATAAACAGAGGCTGTGTTAGCAACTTTATCGATAGCTTCAAGGAGGCTTGCAAGAAGAAAATAATATTCATCCTCATTTATTTTTCAGTTTCACTTCCAATTCTCGATTTTTTGGCGAATAGTATCGCACTTGAGCGCATTTTCATCACTAAAATATTGTCTTTCAAAGGTTTTTCATTGAGTTCCTCAAAGTGTGTAATTTTCATAGATAAAACCTGACTTGTTTGGAAGTTTATTTAGATAATCGCATATAATCTGTTTGTAATTATTAACATTTCATATGAGAAGTTCAGGAATTTCATCAAGAAGATTCGTAAAATAAAGATCGGTATGGTTTCCTATATAATTACGATTCAACACGTAACTGTAATACTGTAGATCATTTGCTATTACTTTGTGTCATTTTTGCTTGAAAAAACGACCAACAATACCAGTACCAGCGAAGAGATCAGAAAAAGTATAATTTCTTGCTCAGACGATGGAATTGATTCATTGTTCGATAAATTCTAAAAGTGACAATTTAGAGCCAATATAGTTCATTGGTTTATAGGTTGTGATTTAATACTTTGATACTTATAGTATTCAAATTGAATTATTTTCAAGTTATTTTTTTATTTAAATATTTGCGCCAAATTTCCGGGTTGTACCAGCCACATCATTTACATCATTGTTTTTCTAAATAATTCTCATTTCATTCATAAAAAAAGTTTATTCATAAAAATTCTTGACGAACTCAAGTTCTTTTACATTTTTCACAATTTCGACTTTTCAATAGATTATGTTCACGAACTAATAACATGAATTTTTCCTTTAATTCTTCATCTGTCATATTTATATAGCCTTCTTCTTTATCCGTCCATCTTACCTGGGGAATTCTATGGTCAACTTCTATTTTTCTTCAAGTTGGTTCATAAGCTAGGAAGGCATCTTTATTTTCAAATAATTTAATAATCCTCTCTTTAAGTTTTGAATCCAGCGTTTTGGTTCGTTCCACAGAGACCTCTTCTTTTTTGAGAGAAACTAATTTTCTGTGTGGGGTTTTCCTTCCACAAATCTCACAAAATATTCTTTTTTCATAATTTGATCAAACCTGCTCCATTACAAAACCTGCTTGGCGAATCATTTGGAGAGCTTTTGCTGGCTGACTTCCTGGAAGCTCATGTTCTGAACAGTGCCAGTTTAAATCTGACAAAATTTCAAATATTTTATAGATTTGAGTTCAGTTATTAAATGGATTATTTGTCATTTTTTAGTTTAAAATACTAAATTGAGTAATTTTATTGTTTTCGTCTACGTCAAATAAATACACTTTTAATTCTTGTAAATTATCAACTCATGATTTAAATAAATTATTTCTTCAGGAATTAATCGATGTAATGATTTCATTATACCAATCAGAAGTAATATTGTTCTCTTTGTTGGCATTAGAAAGGTATTTAAAATATTGAGATCATCTTCTATTGGTCACATCTCTTGGTGCTCTCAATATAAGTATAGGAAAAATTTTTGTATAATTTTTGTAGCTTGATATCCATCTAGAATATCAATAAAGCTGACCATAAATCGATTCATTATATTCGAAATTATTTTTAAGTTCAATTAGGTAACATTCGTTACTTTTTGTACTTATAAGCAAATCCATACTTTTATCTCAAAATGAACATTTAATCTCATTTAATATTAAATTTACATCTTCATTGATAATGATATTAAAAATATTACTGTCAGTATTTCCTATTTTACTGGTAAAAAATTTTCTTAAGTCAATTTCTTGATGAATGATCTGTAGAGAATTATATATTTTCTCATAAGTGATTTCGATTTTAATATCTCAGTATTTTATTTGTGGGTTATTTAATGGTTTTATTATACCATTGTCAAAATCAAAATTAAGTCCCGATTGGAGTTTGTGGTTATTTTGAGATAGTATAGATACCATACTTGAGAACTCATCATCTGGTATTGATAAACATCATCTATTTCATTTTAGTTTTTTGAACACCCAAGACCATTGTATATTATATATAGATAAATCTTTGATATTAGTTGGATTTTCTATCATGTTCCACTCTGAGATTCATTTCCTAAAAACACCGATTTTATCGTTTACATCCATAAAAACTCGATAGGTTAATATTTTTCGATTTAACCTATCAGCATACTTATGATCTTCTAAGGGTTCATAAAATACGCAATTATCGTTATCAAATTTCTTAACTTTAAAAACTCAATAAAATCAATATCTCTCAACATAAAACAATATATTATCTCATTCTCGTAAAGATAATATATCTGTAAGAGCTCAAAATTGGTGCTCTTGTCATTCATCTCAAGTTCAGCTTCCTGTTCATGCAAACATGTAGTTTAAGTGAGTCTTGAAAGTTGTCTCATTAACTGTAAAAATGTGATTTGCCATAATGGAGATGACTTTATTAAAATAAATCTTTAATATCAACTTCAAGATTTTTTGCAAGAATTTCAATATTCTCGAGACAAACATTTTTTTCTCAACGCTCAATAATTCCTATGTAGGTACGATGAAGTTTACATTTGGTGGCAAGCTCTTCTTGTGAAAGTCAGAGTTTCTTACGAAGGTCTCGTACACGATCTCAGAATTTAGTTTTGATATCCATAGTGTAAATAAAACAAAATATAGTCGCCATTATATGAAATGACGACTATAAATCTACAGACTATAAGTACCAATTTTAATATTGTAATGACCAAAGACTCGATGCTTGTAAAGAAAGAAATTTTTGATATTCCTTTAATGTTTGTGGTGTCCAATTGGTTTTCTCTAAAATTTTATCCTTTAGATGATAAACACTTTTTTTGTAGATACTTTTTTTATCCATAAAAATTTTATCTTGCGCAGCGCTGTTGAGTCCTTTTTCAAGTAAAATATAATTTCATAATCTATATATATCATCAGATATAGTAGTTCAATAGCTTGTTTTCCAAAGTGCTGTTGGATTTTCAGGAATAATATGTTCTATGGTTAAAGTATCATAATCTATGTTTGTTCAAGATAGGTGACATTCTATTTTTCATAATATGTATCGTATTACTGATTTATTAGATCAACTTTTAAGAATTTTTGTTTCAAAATATGATTTAAATATTTCATCTCATGGGTACACTCCTCAATCTTTTAATGAATTAAATATTCAAGTAATTGTGTTTAGTTCTTTACTAAAAATACGTTTTGCTACTTTGTTGTATTCTTTTTCTATAACTTTAGGGTTTTGTCATCAAATTGTGGTATATCTAAAGGTAATTACTTTTATTATATTAAATAGCTTATAGATATCATCTTTATCAAGATTAAGAATTCAAGAAAAAAATACTGATATATATTGCTTTACTCAAAAACTTTTTAAAGTTTTAATATATTCTTTAATTTTTGCATTTTCAGGAAAATCATTCCAGTATTCGTCATCACTATCAAATAAGGCACAATATATATCCGAATATCTTAAGAGATTATTCATTAATGTTATTGCTTGTTGTTTGTCGGTTGCAACTGATTTTATTTCTCTATAAAGATTTTTTTTCTCCGGAATATCTTGGTATGATCAAATATAGTACCTCAAAAAATCTGGAAAATCACGCATACCAATTTTATCTATTAATTCTCACCATTTTATTTTTATATGATTTAGATCATTAATCGATCATGATGATAATGAAAAAATATAATTTTTTAACAAGTCAGTTGTTGATAGTGAAACTCATTTAGAATTTAAAGTTTCAAAAACAGTGTATGCACTAGACTCATCTTTGACTGAGATTAATATAAACTTCATGTATTTGCGTAATATTTTTTCAAGGAATTCTGTTATTTTTGATCAATCTGTTCCAATGCCTGAATTATGAAAAAATTCAGAAATTTTGCTTTTAAAGAATTGTAAACAATCGTAAATAAGTTTATTTCAATCTTTTAGTTGTGAAGGATTTCGAACAATATCTCAATTGATAATATGAGTATTAAAGAAAGTATTATTATTTTCACTCAGTGTTAAATGGCTTGAATATGTCAAATCGATTTTATTCTTTGATCCTATATAATCTCTTTTTATTTCATCTATTCTTTCTTTGTTTTCAGCTCAATCTGTATTTGAAGAAACTAATTCTTCAAGCTTTTTTATTATTGCAGCAGTAAAAATAGTAAGTGTACTAAGACGTTGTTGTCAGTCAATTAAGTCATAGTGTCAATCACTCCGATTCATTAGTACTATTGCTCACAGATAATGTTCTTTACTATATCTTTCTGAAGATATTATATCATCCCATAGATCACTCCAATTTTCCTCTTCCCAAGAATATTCTCTTTGATAAATTGGTACAAAACATTTTTTTCAGTTTCATAGAATTTCAGAAAAACCTGCTGATTCTGTTTGTAGGAGAGAAGAATCCATATTATTTATTTCTTAAAAACTAAAATATACTCATGCTTAAAAATATAATAGTCACTACTAAGAGCTCTATATCGCCAGATTCATCAACTTCCGAGTTTTCCACGATTTCATTCCATATTTTTTACAACGATACTTTTGAGTTTGAAACCTACTTTCTGAGCTTCAGACATACATTGAAATCATAAAGGAATCCACTCACTATTTTGATATTTATCTCCTATCACGACACAGGCGTATCATCCCTTTTTTAATAAATCAAAACTATTTTTTAAGACTTTGCCAAATAGTTTTAGAAAACTATTGATTGAGTCAGTATTTGAGAGATCCTCTTTTTTATCACTGAATTTGATAATATCAAAGTATGGAGGATGAAGCATTACGAGATCAACTCAATCGATTTTATGATATTTAAGAACTTTCTGTATATCTGTTGCTATTTTCTTACTACCACTGTCTCAGACTCAAAAATGTTTTGCTATTTTATCTGAAACTATTAGATTTTTAGCTCTCTCTATAAGATTTTCTTGTATATCTATTCAGATGATATTTCTCTCAAGATTTTCACATTCTATAGCTGTTGTGGCGCTTCAAAGGAACATATCAAGCACCCAGCCTCATTTTTTTGTATATCTTTTTATCATTTGATTTGGTATCTGTGGTACGAAATTTCCGTGATAGAAATTTGAATGTTTACCTTTTTTATCGCGTTCGTTAATTACCCAGAGACTATCCGTCCAGATATCTTCTAGTTCTTTCCAGTTAGTGAGATCTAGATCATTGATCTTGCTCATACTTTTTCTATTAATTCTACTAGTGTCGCATTATAAGTGAATTCAACCAAACTCAATACTTTTTTGAATTTATTTCCATGTAATGGGTTCAAAGTCCCATAACTTTAGTCTGATTGTAACTATGTCATCAAGAGTATATCTATGATTGAGATACATAAATAAATGTTTTTACGGTAGATGATTTTTTTGTTTTCGCTATGAATAAATTACACTTCTTTTACAGAAAAAGCTCACCAAAATTCGGTGAGCTTTTTCGTCCTTCTTGTTCCCGAGTTTCGTACTCGACAAAAATTTGTTAGATTCTTGCGAATGCAATAGTCTCGGGTGGGACGATATTTTGATTTTAGTTTATATCTTTTGTATCTGGTGGTAATGGGAGTTCCACGCGGAATGCAGCTCCATAGCCAGGTTCGCTCTCTACCCAGATTCGGCCGCCAGTACTATCCACCATGTGTTTAACTATGGATAATCCTAGGCCAGTGGATTTTTCTCCATCTGTCGGCTGAGCACTGAGACGTGCAAATCGTCCGAAGAGCTTTGCGTGGTCTTCTTTTGTGAGGCCAGGTCCTTGATCTTCGATTGAAATTTGAGCTTTACCCCCTGTAATCTCCGCTCGAATAGTGATAATTTTTTCTCGCGGGGAAAATTTAATAGCATTGGAAATGAGGTTGTCCAAGACCTCTTTCATGAACTTGATGTCTGCATATACCAAGATCGGAGTATTCGACATGACGAACACGAGAGAAATATCTTTTTTTATCCCTCCATTCGTATGGCGATTCGCGATATGGTGTATAACTTCCTGGAGGTGAAAAACCTCTGGTTCTGCACACATCTGTCCAGATTCTATTCGAGAGATATCAAGGAAACGCCCGATGAGAGCCGTCATTTCCACACCTTCATGATTAATTTGCCGTGCAGTGTGTTGAACATCTTTTGGATAATCTTCATCGTCCAAAAGCTGCGCTGCAAGCATAATACCATTTAGGGGGTTTCTGAGATCATGGGCCACGATCCCGAAAAATTGATTTTTTTGCATATTCATTTCCCGTAGTTCATGATTCGCAATGGCGAGTTCGTGGGTGCGTTCATGAACTGTCTTATCGAGATTCGTGGTTAATGTTTCTAATCCTTTCTTGAGAATATGTAGCTTGTCTACAAGCGCAAGGGAAATAAGGAGCACAAGCGCAAGAATTCCTAATTGAGGACTCCATCGAGTCAAAAAGACGTCCGGCAGGATTCCGAAAACCTTTAAAGACAAGATGGTATTGCCGAAAATAAGACCAGTCCAGGCAAGTAAAAAAATTCTTGCCGCTCTGTATCCTTGGTTTAGACTTATTATTCCTATAAAAAGGATCATTATTACAGTTATGGTGGACATGATCACTAGTAGCCGTATGCTTATTTCATATGGAATAATAGGAACAGCAAGAGCGATCCCTACACATCCTATTTGTAAGATACGCACGAGCAAGTCAAGCCGTGGCTGATTCGCTCGTAGTTCAAGAAATGTCCGAGTAAACTGCAAAAATGATAAATTTGAGAAAGCGATAGTAAGTGGGAGTGAATAATTTGCTAACCAAATCTGGTTTGGCCAAAAATATTGGAAAGCCACACCATTCATAATGGTCGTAAATAGCAAACAATGAATAATAACAATTACTAGGTAGAGATAACTTTTGTCTCGAGTTGCCAAAAACACAAAAAAGTTGAAAATTGCCATGGCTAATACGATGCCACAGAAAATCCCCATCAAAGTGAGTTCGTGACTGAAGTGCTCGAGAAAACCTTGTTTTTCCCAGGCGGACAGCTGAATGCTCATAGATGTTGTCGACTGGAAACGGAAATAATAGACAGTTTTTTCTTGAGGGGTAAGATCAACCTGGAAAAGATAGGTTGGATACTGAATTTCCCGTTGATTAAATGGCTGATGATCTCCAGTTATCCGTTGAGTCCACTGTCCATTATTTTTTACAAAAACTTCAATACGGTCCATAAGTGGATACGACATTTCCAATAAAAAGGAATGTGTCGTATCCTGCAAATTGACCATAGGTAGACGAACCCAGATAGTATCTTTTGTGTATCCTAGATTTGGAGTATCTGAAAATGATGGTGTGAATCGCGTAGAAGCAGATCCAACACTAACATCATCGATACTCAGACGACCTTCAGGATCATGTAAAATTTCTACATGATGTCCTAGATTTTTTCCGTCTAAGCCTGCGGGAATCTGCAAAGGCTCAGTAGAAAAACAGGGCTGAGTAAATAAGAGGAGAATACACATGATCCATCCCCAGTGGTACTGATGACTTTGATAGAGGGTCGGTGGTCGACTCCAAGAAGATATTGTTTTTAGAGCCCTTACTTTCGTAAGGATGAGTTCGTTGAGATAGATCATTGATTTACTCATTGTAATTCTCCTATTTTGGCCCTTTGTTGGGCAGGTTGAGTGAGGGGAAATTGCAGATTTAGGCGATTGTGTTTTTGATAGATAATTTTTAGAAAAAGCCTCCTTAATAGATTCTCTCTTAATAGGGGGATTTTAAAGAACAGTGTCTTTAAGGAAATTTTGTCTTTATTTTTTTATCCAAGTGGACAACTCATATTATTCTTATTATAATTTATTTCAATTTATTCAATCTTGACAATCATTTTTAGCTAATATTTTAATACTAAATTGCTTTAGATCAGGCAAAAAAAGTACTTTAAACATATAATTTATTTTTCTATAGTTTATAGACTTTTTTATCATTATAGAGCCCTTTTTTATTATATTTTGATTTTTTTAAACAAACAAGAATTTAATTGACAAATGAATAATTATTTTATAATAAACTTACTTGGAGTGAATTCTCCGTAACCAATCATAACTTGGTTTGCGGACAATGTCCACAAGCCACACAGTGCGCTGGAAAGCGCGGAGAGGTTTTTATGAATATCGTTTCCATTCTTTTGGTCGTCGCCATCATCCTTCTGGTGGGTGGTCTCGCTCTCACCCGGCGCCGAATGCTCGCTACTGAGCAATTCTTCGCCTTGGAGTCCCATCTTTATATCGATTATGAGGAAGGGGGGCTCACAGAATATATCGTGCAAGATACATTCATTCATCTGCTTCTGCACGTGAAGAAACATCCTCATCTCAAGCCTTTCCTGGGTCGTTTTTCAGGAAAAAAGATCTTTATGAGTCATGCCATGGCTCTCAAGGATTTGAGATGGAATAGTAGTGATATGATAAAATTCGCACCCCAGGCGCTCAGTTCTGGGACGAATATCTGGACCATCGGGGTAATTCATCCCGATGTCAAGGATGGTCAGAATGGTCCATCCTTCACCCAGGTCGTTCTGAATCCCGCCTAGTCTCTTCCGCACTGTGTCCAACGCTCGAAACTTCGGTTTCGGGCGTTGTTCATATTTGGATGATGATATATAAAGAATTTTAATTGTATTCCTTTAAATCTCTCTATAATATCCTCACTAAACTTTATATATTCCAAACCATGAATCTCTTCTACCCAATCGAACTCTTTGCTGACCTCATTTCCTATAGCTTTCTCTGACTTTCAAAAACAGATCATTTTTGAGAAGCTGTTAATTTTTTCGTTTACGATACGATTAAGATCGTGATTTTACTTTCGGTGATTATTTTCGTGGTTTCGATTATTCGTACTTTTTTGCCGCAAGAGAAAATCAGACGCATGATCGCTGGGAAACATCCGCTTATCGGACATTTACTCGCTGGACTTCTCGGTATTGTGACACCGTTTTGTACGTGCAGTGCTATTCCGCTTTTTCTCGGATTCGTGGAAGCAGGAGTTCCTCTGGGGATCACGTTCACTTTTCTCGTCGCTTCACCGATGATAAATGAAGTCGCGCTCGTGATGCTCGCCGGAATGTTTGGTATGAAGATCGCATTGCTCTATATCGCGAGCGGACTCGTCGTCGCCATCGTCTCCGGTATGATTATCGGAAAACTGAAAGTAGAGAATCTAGTAGAAGATTTTGTCTATAAAAATAAAACTTCCTGAGAAAATTCACAAGAAATTTCTTATCTTTCTTGGAAAGAAAAAATGAAATATGCTACTCATTATACGAAAGATATTCTTTTGAAAGTATGGCCATATCTTATTATCGGTATTTCGCTTTGAGCGTGGATTCATGGGTTCGTTCCTGCTGATTTTCTCGTGAGATACGCTGGATCTGATAATTTGTTCGCGGTTCCGGTCGCTGTACTCATCGGTATACCGCTCTACTCGAACGCCGCAGGTATCATTCCGCTCGTAAGTACGCTTACAGAAAAATGAGTAGCCATCGGAACGACCCTCGCTTTTATGATGGCGGTTACTGGACTCAGTCTGCCAGAGTTTATGATTCTTAAAAAAATTATGAAAGTGAAGCTTATTCTGATTTTTGCTGGAGTGGTTGGAATCGGGATTATTTTGACGGGATATTTTTTCAATTATGTTTTGAGATAGGGATTTTTAATCTTATTTTTATCTCAAAATTACTATTAACATGCCAATAAACTGTTCCGAACTTCTGAAAAATTTTGAAGAAAAAATGGAAGGAGATACTAATTATCCTGGATTCCCGCCTGCGCGGGAATGACAAACGCTTTGAATTGGAAAAATATTACATTTTTCCGGCGTGGATGGTCGGGATGTTTATAATATCACTGCACCGTTTAGAATTAATGATACTATGATTATTGCTGGTCGCGTGGAAGCAAGAGAGGCATGTGCAGAGTCATATATTGTCTTTTTTGAAGAGAAGAATGAAGTATGGGTTCCCGTTTCGGATGCTCCGATATTTCAGCTTGAAGATGGATTTATTACGACGATTGATGAGGAAATGATTTTTGGTGGCATCGAGATATATCCGCGAACCGATTCGCGTCATGTCGGTTATCGAACGGTTTTCTATCGTTGAAAAGACCTGCAGTCGCTTAAAAAATTTGCCGTCGGTCCGGATATAATGAAGGGCGTTCGGATTATACGTCTTACGAACGGTAGAATCGGTGTTTTTACGCGTCCTCACGGTGAACTCGGTGGAAGAGGAAAGATCTGATATATAGAAATCCAAAATTTAGAGGATTTGAACGCAGAAGTTATTCTTCAGGCAAAAATCATCGAGAATCAATTTATTCCAGAAGAATGGGGTGGTGTAAATGAACTCTATCTTTTACCAGACGGGAAGATCGGAGCGCTCGGACATATCGCTTGTTTTGGAGAAGACGAAAAAAAGCACTACTATGCCATGTCGTTCGTGTATGATCCGACGACACACAGTGCATCGCTTCTACAGATTATCGCCACGAGAAAAAATTTTCCGGCGAGTGATAATATGAAAATACCAGGACTGGAAGATATTCTCTATCCAGGTGGCCTAATTCATCATGAGAACCATTCCGCTACGCTTTATGTAGGTCTGAGTGATGTGATGGCTGGATGTATTACGATACTGGATCCGTTTGAATTTTAAAAGAAAAAAACATCTCGAGAGAAATCTTGAGATGTTTTTTTTTTGTTAATTCCTATTTTCTAAGAACTAGAGCTTAAATGCAAGAACGACAACTTTTGCGATTTCTGCTCGAGTGATAGCGTCATATGGACGGAAATAGAGTTTTCCATTCGCGACTTGTCCAGAGAAGAAACCGAGAGTTTTCGCAGTTTCTATGTATCTTGTGAGATCAGAATTCGCATCGACATCTGAGAAAGTGATGTTCGTATTTGCTACGCTCACTCCAAAGATTCCGACGATTATTTTAGCAGCTTCCGCTCGACTAATCGAGTCGTTCGGACGAAAATTTATATTTTTGTCTGTTACGATATTTTTCGAAAGTGCGTATGAGATGTATGGTGCATACCATGAATTCGCATCGACATCTCGAAATGGTGTAGCACCAGCAGGATCTATAGTCAATCCTGCAGCTCTGATAACAATTTTTAAGAACTCTGCACGAGTAAGATTGCTGTCTGGATTGAATCTTGTAGTATTATTTATGACTCATCGTGCTACGAGATGCTGGATATATTCTTTCGCCCAGTTATCTGAGATATCGAGAAATTTGATTTCACTCAGTGATGAAATTACTAGAGCTGGTTTTATGAAAGTTGTTGTAGTAGTAGCCCCATTTACTGTAGTAGTAATAACTGTTTGATTCTGATTTGTGTTAATAGTTACGTTTGCAGAAGGGGAACATACTCCATCATAGTAACTCGCAGAAGTATCTCCACTTGGACAATTATCTACAGCTGCGCTTGCTCCACCTCCACCACCACCAGAACTTGGTTGTGATTTTGTCGTAACCGAGAAGGCATTACCGATTCATCCGACCGTGAGAGTCAGAGATGTTGCGGTAGAATAGAGATTTGAAGAACTTAATTTTACGGTAATTATATCGCCATTATTTGCGGTTCCAGCAGAAGTGACATAAGAGCCATTTCAGATTTTGTATTGTCCACCGGAGATAGTTACTGTAGAGCCTGTATTAATTCAGGCTACAGTCATTACAGAAGTATACTCAGTACCCAGCTCTGCTCCAGTGACGGCAGCAAAACTAAATGCAGTTGGTACGTTATCTATAACTGGTGCGAAAAATCCGAGATGATCTGTACGAAATGTACACATCAGATTCGCATCAAGCGTACAGCTTCCGTCTGGAGTGACTCGTGTCCAAGTCGTACCATCATCAGATCGGTATAAGCCTAGAAGCGTACCAGAAGAATATCCTGGAACGATGAATGATACAGTAAAATATCAAGTCGAAGTCGCAGGAATAAGAGAAGCTCCGTCGACTCAGACCTTTATTGTCTCAGTGACTGTGATTCCTGATCAGATTTCACTTCCGGTCGCAGCTTCCGAAGAAGTACTATCGATAAGTTTTGGTGGTGCTATGACTCCGTTCCATGCAGTTGCACCAGTAACCGTGATGTTTGTATCTATGGAAAGCGATCCAGTGATATATGAACTATCACTGACATCTGAAATTATGTTTACGGTAGTGCCACTGAGATCGAGAGTAGATCCAGCTGGAATAGTTGTTCCCGTAAAGGTAACCGCTCCAGTCTGTGTCTCAGTTCCACCAGTGAGAGTAAGAGGTGCTGAAGCTGAAGTGAAAACCCCAGTATCAGAAGAAATATTTCCTACACTATCAGTTACATTGATTATGTAATTATAGAGAATCGGTCCAGTAAGGTTTTCAAAAGTGGCTATTCCACTTCAGTTTCCTCCAGAGAAGGAAAGACTGAGAGAACCGGTTTCTACAAAATTTGTAAGAGTTCCGCCAGTGTAGACGAGAACTTGTCCAGTTCCACTCGCAAAGTTTGCTTCCGTGAAATTGAATGAGATAGTCGCACCAGTTTGGGTAATAAGTGTTACATTTTTTGCGGAAGATACAGGGGCTACTTTATCTATCCAGGTCACTGTAGCTCAGGTAGAATCAGTATTTCCTGATCCATCTGAATAATCGAAAGTATAGCTTCCATTATTCGTAAAAGTATGTGTCGTAGAACCACTGAAAGTAACAGCTGGATTACTTCCGGTTCCTGAGATTGTTGCCACTACAGATCCTCCCGTGAGCGTGGCTGGAGAATAGTCGATAGCGACCTCAGGTAAAGGTTTTAAAAAGTATACATAACTAGAATCGGTTGTTCCAGTTATCGTAGCTCAGACATTATGATTTAGATCTTCGTAATCGATCGTAAATGGAGCATTTCCGATAGAATCAGTTCCACTCATAGTTCTGGACGCTTGCCAAAAATTCGTGGATCCCGTTACGGTTGTTGGTTGTCCTCAGATAGTAGCTATAACTCCAGTAAGTGATTTACTTCCAGTAAAACTGAGAGTAACAACATCTCCTGGGGTTGCAAAACTTCCAGAAGCATTGTTTGATGCAATATTTACAGAAGTAAGGAGATAGATTTGAGTTGCAGGAGCCGTAACAGTGTTTTGATCAAGTACTACTTGAGTTTGCGCGAGAGCTCGACCATTGAGGGTTGCTCCAGTACGCATAATAATCTGTTTTGAACTTAAAATAGTTCCATTAAATACTGATGTGGTATTGAGGGTTGCTCCCGTAGGACCACCAACTTGCCAGAAAATATTTGCCGCTTGAGCACCACCGGAGAGGAGGACTTTTTTAGCAGAAGCTATGCTAAGATCTCCGTCAATCTGGAATATCCAGACATCACTTGCTCCACCTGAGAGAGTTACATCTGTCGAGATAATAACATCGGTACCCCATTTATAGAGACCAGGAGTGATCGTGAGACCACTAATATCTCCAGCTCCGAGTTCGGTAGCGGTTGGAATAGTTCTTCCTGCTGCATTCGTATAAGCAGTTTCCATATCGCTTATCGCAGCGGTCAATAAAACTGAATCAGTGATACCACAAGGGAGTGGTCCAGCTGCATCGACAGCATAGATATTTCCGGTTACTTCTGCACAAGTAATATCAATAGCGGTTCCAGAGATGGGACTTGCACCAATATCACCAGTAATAATTGAAGAGGGTATATTTGTTATTGCAGCTTTTGAGAGTACGGCAAAGTTACCAGCCGATAAGAGATTAACGGGTGCAATAGGAGTAGAGGCTTGAGTGATATTCGTACCAATAAGAACGAATATGGCAGTGATAATAGTAGATAGTATCACTATATTTCTATGGAGTGTTTTCATATTAATCAAATTAAGAACTAATAAATCGTCGAAAGATCAAATATCATTTAACATTATTAATCTGGCCTCGTTTTTGTTATGAAATAGAAAGGTAAAAATTACTCGGCCATTAAAATTTTCCAAGTATGCTTGAAAATAAGCCTCATTCTTGTAGCGTAACCGCGACAAAATAAGCTTCCTTCTAGGTTACCGATAGATTCGGTAGGTTTACTAGATGATGTTGAACACATTCAGTCTAGTCCTTTATGAGCATAAGTCAAAAAGAAAACTTTCGCATAAAATAGATAAAACTTGAGTATTTTTTTATGAAAATTTAATAACGAAAAATAACAGGGAACTTGCTCAATATATTTCTGTAATACTTGAAATATCTGTGTTTTTTTAATTCAAGAAAAACAAGAATTTCAAACATAAGAAAATTATATATTGGACTTCCGGAAGTTTTGGATATAATATGCGAGGTTTTTTTGACCAAAACTTATATAATATAATAAATAACGTTACATATGGGTAATTTTGATAGAGATAGAGGTGGAAGATCTAGTGGATGATTCGGAGGCGGTCGTGGTGGAAGCCGTGGCGGTTTCGGAGGTGGACGAGATGGAGGACGACCTGAGATGTTTAAGACAACTTGTGCTGAGTGTGGTGATGATTGTCAGGTTCCTTTCAAACCTACCGGTGAACGTCCAGTTTACTGCAGTAACTGTTTTAGAAACATAGAAAGCGACGGTGGACGAGATTTCGAGCGAAAAGAACCACGAAGAGATCGAGATGATGGTCGACGAGATCGATTTGATCGATCAGATTCTATCGAAAAACGAATGTATAAAGCTGTTTGTGCTGATTGTGGTACTGAATGTGAGGTTCCTTTCAAACCAAATGGTGAACGTCCTGTTTACTGCAGCAATTGTTTTGTTACAGATGACAAGAATCGAGATCGACCAAGAAAAGTTGATGAAAGCAAATTAGAATTTGAACGACTTAATGAAAAACTTGATAAGATCATGAAACTTCTCGAAGCTGCTGGTCTTAAAAAAGAAAACGTCGTCATCAAACCTATCAAAAAAGAAGTAAAAGAAGAAATAGTAGAAGTAATCGAAGAAGCTCCAGTAAAAGCTGCTAAGAAAAAAGTAGAAAAAGAAACTCCAGTAAAAGAAAAAGCTGAAAAGAAAGAAACAAAGAAGAAAGCTAAATAATCTTGGCTTCATACGAATCCTCTCATGAAAATGAGAGGATTTTTTGTACCACATTCTCTGATTTATTTTTTTTGCTTGAAAACAATATAAATGAATTATAATCTCTGCGTTTTTAGATCATAATATCATAAAATATCATGGATCAGTCCGATCAGAAGAAAATGGAGAATAAAATCAAGAAAATGACCCCATTTTCTCTGAAAGTAATAGGGAATTACATTTGAAACGTTTGCAAATTGAGATTTTTAAAGAATCCTATTTTGAAACCGTATTTCATCTCGTATTACATAACGAAAGGTTGTAATTTTAACTGTGCGTATTGTGATTATGCTCGATCGGGAGATACGAGGCGATTCGATGAACATTTGAGTACAGAAGAAGTGTTTCGACTTCTGAAAATCTTGAGAGAAGCTTGTCCGAATATCTACTTTACTGGTGGAGAACCTTTACTTCGAGCGGATATAGTCGAAATATTGAAAGAATGTCAACGTCTGAAATTTAACACCGTCTCCATGGTCTCGAATATGAGTATGATGCATCAAAAAATGGAAGTTCTTGAATATATTTCGCATCTTACGGTCAGTCTCGATATGCTCGATGAACAAGCTTATTCGGAAGTGATCGGTATGCCATCACAGGTAGTAAAACAAGTAAAAGAAAATATTATCCTCTGTGCGAGATTGCGAAAGGAAAAGTGATTTAGCATGGCGGTGAATTTTGTCGCAAACAAAAAAACAGTTCCACACGCCATAAGTGTTATCGAATTTTGTACTGAGCATGATATCAAATTTACGATCGGTCCTGAGGTTTGACCAGAAGGAAAAGTTCCTGACGAGATAAAAAACGATGAGGAATACAAAGAACTTATTCGAAAGATTCTGACGCAACGAAAAACAAACAAGTTGCTTATCGATAATCCTATGTATTTGAATAAAATATTGAATTTTGATCACTTTGATTGTCATCCGACGCTGACCCCGAGAATCGAATCTGATGGTACTATGCTCTATCCTTGTAAAATTTTACGCAATCATAAAATAAATCTACTCGAAATCGGTTCGTATGATGAGGCAATAAAAATGGCTGTAAAAAAATACTGACATATCCCAAAATGTACTGGTCGTTGTTATATGAATTGCTATATCGTGCCATCAGAAGTGACAAAACATCCTTTGTCTGTTTTACAGGAATTAAAGAATATGAAAGATTAAAAAAGACAACTTAGGACAAACTCGAAAATTTAACCACAGATAAGCCATCTTTTTCAAATCTAAAAAGATGGCTTTTTTCGTCTTAAAATGACAGCATATATTTTTCCTTTATCTATCAGCACAATCGATTATATATTACCATCTTTTCTCTCTGGGAAGCGATCATATCTTATGATATTTTTTATTCATAGAATTCACATAATCTTTACATTGAACTATTGATTTCTGACTCGTTGAGACTATAATGACAGGACTTATTCCTTAACCATATTTTGTATGATATTGAAGAACAAGTCATCTCTATTGCTGGGAAGCATTCTCCTTATAGGTGCGATGGTTTTTGGAGATACGTCTTTCTGACAGTATGGATATGGTGAAGATTCACCGGGAAATTCTGTTTCTCGACATGAATCAAAACAAATAGTGGCAAAATCGGATAAAGATAATAAAAAAGAAAAAGAAAAAAATAAAACCGCATTACAAAATAAAAAATCAAATGAAGATAAAAACAAAGATAAAAAAGAACGAGAAGAAAAAGAAAAAAGAAATAATATGCTGAGATTCTGAAAACCAGCACTTCGAACTGGAGATCGTGATATCATAGATGGAAAAATTAATCGCGTTCCTCAGTGAGAACGTCTTGACTTCCTGCTTCGAGTCATCGGTAAGATAGCGAAACTGGAAAACAATATCAGTAATTCAAATATGCTTCCGGAAAGAAAAGAGAAATATCTGGATATGCTGGAAGCGATCAGAATCCTTGTCCAGGAAAGAATCGATGGACTTACTGGTAGTGGAGCCGTGGTAGATGTTACTCCGCCAGTCGTGAGCGCATTTACGGCGAGTGGAATAAGTATGAATTCTGCGACTTTCACGACGACTGTGAATGAATCAAGTATCTGATACTATGTACTTCTTGCGAGTGGATCTACTGCACCGACGGCAGCTCAAGTGAAGCTTGGACAAGACTCTTCTGGTTCACTCGTACCTCTTCGGGGTTCAGTACTCCTAACCAGTGGTACGAATACTTTCTCAGTAACTAGCTTAACGGCAGTGCAAACTTATGTAATATATTTTGCAGTGGCTGACCTAAAATGAAATCTTCAGACTGCAGCGTTCTCACTTACCTTTATGACGACGAATATTCCCGATGTCACCCCTCCCGTTCTTTCATCTTTGACCCTAAGCGGTGTGACTTCGACTGGTACAAATCTCTCGTTTACTAGTACTGAAGCTGGAAAATGATACTATGTACTTCTTGCGAGTGGATCTACCGCACCGACCGCAGCTCAAGTGAAGCTCTGACAAGACGCAGCTTCCGGAAGTGTCATTCTGGCGAGTTCTGGTACGGTAGCGAGTGGATTGAACACATTTACCATTACTGGTCTCACGTCGAATACTTCTTATGTTCTCTATCTTGTGGCGGAAGACCTGAGTGGTAATCTCTCGATATCGGTAATGAGTACCCCTCTTACCACGCTCATCGTCGATATCACTCCTCCAGTGATCACGGCGCTCTCCGCGACAGGGATAACTTCTTCCGGAGCCACTGTCTCTGTGGATGTGAGTGAATCCGGAACCGGATACTATGTAGTTCTTTCAAACGGTTCTAGTACACCGACTGCCGCACAGATTAAGCTCTGACAAGACGCGACTTCAGTGGTTGCAAGTATAAAAGGTTCACTCGCGACCACTACGGGTACAAATAGCTTTTCGCTCACAAGTCTTTCTCCTTCTTCTGCATTCATCATATTCTTTACCGCAGAAGATGCGAGTGGTAATCTTCAGGATGTAGTTCAAGTAGTCTCATTTTCTACGTTGAGTAGTCTATAGACATATTCTCACAAAAATTCGATATCACATTATTTGCAGATCTTTTTTTCCGAGAAGGGAATCGCACCCCTTCTCATAAAGAGATGAAAGGTGATAAGCTTTAAAAAACGAGAAACAGAATCCAGGATTATCTCAAACAGACTAAGCAAGGATAGCTTGGTCCGTTTGAGGGGTTTGTCTGAGAGATGATAGCTTTATTGTATTTCCAAAAATTCGTCTATAATGTCGGTGTACCTACTTTATTTTTATAATCTTTCATACTATGAGCGATCTACAGATTCTTCAGGTGGTTGGGTTAATATTTCTTTTGGTAGGGTTGAGCTCTCTCTTTAATAAAGGTATTCTTAAAAAAATACTCGAGAATTATGTCGAGAATATGGGACTTCTATATCTGGGTGCACTTGTAGCATTATTTGGTGGATTCTTACTTATCTCGTTCCATAATGTGTGGACAGGAACAATACCGACGATAGTTACGATTCTCGGATGGGCGACATTCATAAAAGGATTTCTCTTACTCTTGTTTCCTGAGTTATCGAGACAGCTCGCAAAAAAAATAGCAAAAATGAAATGACTTATGACCGCAATGCCCGTTTTTATGGGAATCTTCGGTATTATGTTTTTATATATTTGATTTTTTATGCAGATATAATTCATCTGTTTTTAAAAATGCTCTTCAGAGATTTGAAGAGCATTTTTTAATAAAATATTTTCATTCTGGATATTCTTTGTTTTTTCTTCATTCACTTTTACTTTCTCTGTCTTTTTACTATACTGCAAAAGTATTATTTTAATTTGTCCATAATTTTAGTTTTTTCAGATGAATCATAAGAAAACTCCTTATAAAAATTCGAGATTACATGCAGGAATCAGTCCGATGCAAGTCGTGGGTATCTATCTAAAAAAATATAAAACACAGATTATCGTTATTTTTTTGGCGGTAATGATCGGTGACGCTCTTTTGACGATGATTCCTTATTTTGTAAAAAATATCATCGATCTCATTAATCTTGTCGGAAAAAATCAGGCCTCGACTAATACGCTCTATTTACTTGTCTGCATAGTGGCTTCTATGAGTTTGGCTGGTAATCTGTTTTTTCGAGTGAGCGGTTATTTCGCGAAGTCTTATTTCCCATGTATTAGGCGAGATGTTCGCGTGGATTTTTTTACATACCTTCATTCCCACGCACACCGATATTTTTCGAATCATTTTTGAGGAGCCCTGACGAATAAGATTGTTACGATCGGAAAGGCTACGGAAGATGTTTTTCTTTCGCTCGCGTATGATATTCTTCCTTCGTTGGTGGATATTATTATCTCACTTGCGCTTCTTTTTCTCGCGAATACTATTATAGGAACCGTCACACTGTCCATCATTATTTTATACGGAATCATTTTCTTTCCTTTCATGAAGAAAGCAAGGAAGCTTTCCGGAGCTTCTTCGGATTCTAGATCAGTATCTACCGGAAAAATCGCGGATGTCATCTCGAACATCTGGAATCTCCAAAGTCACGCAAGAAGCAAATACGAAGAAACTTATCTCGTCTGAGTTCTGAACGAAGAAGTAGATAAAGTAGTCGTGAGCTGGGGGTATATGGAACGTATTCGAATCGGTCAAGCAATCGTAATGGGATTATTTATCGCTGCTATCGGCACTCTTTCCATTTATTTTTGGACGCATGGTCAGATTTCTATGGGAAATGTGACGCTTGTTTTTATGATCTCGCTTGGAATTCTTCAGACGGTTCGTAATTTCGCTCAACGACTTCTTGATTTTAATGAACGAAAAGGTGAGATTCAGGATGCTATTAATACTATCCTGGTTCCATATGAGATCGATGTCAATGAACCACAAGAGCAGGAGCAGCCGATTACTTCTGGTTCTGTCGAGCTTCAAGATATTACTTTTGCGTATGATAATCGCGGAAATGTATTCGAGAATCTTTCTCTCACTATTCCGCATGGACAGAAAGTCTGATTCGTTGGTGTCTCCGGATCCTGAAAAACCACGCTCGTTCTCTTATTACAGAGATTTTATGATATTCAGAGCGGAAATATAATCGTCTGAGGTCATGATATCTCTGAGATATCTCAAGATATGCTTCGAAGAGCAATCGCAGTAGTTCCACAAGATCCAGTGTTATTTCATCGCTCGCTCTTCGAGAATATTGCCTATGGACTTCCAGATGCGACTCATGAGGAAGTTATCGAAGCATCGAAATTGGCTCACGCAGATGATTTTATTACATTAGTTCCGGAATGATACGAAGCAAAAGTATGAGAACGATGAGTGAAGCTCTCCGGATGACAACGACAACGCGTAGCTATCGCGCGAGCCATCTTAAAAGCTGCTCCGATTTTATTGCTTGACGAAGCGACGAGCGCGCTCGACAGTGAAAGCGAAGAATTGATTCAGGAAGCCTTGAAAAAAGTTATGGAAGGGAAAACGGTTATTGCCATTGCTCACCGACTCTCAACACTGAAAAATATGGATAGAATCATCGTATTGGAACAAGGAAAAATAGTCGAAGACGGATCGCACGAGGAACTTATTAAGAAAAACTGAACCTATGCGTATCTCTATCAAAAACAAGTAAAAGGATTTATGGCGGAAGATTAGTCTATTTTTTCTTACAATAATCATCATGTCTTATTTTACGTACATTCTCCAGTGCTCGGATGATACGCTCTATATCGGCTCGACTCCCGATCTTACGAAGCGACTTCATGAGCATAATAACCTCAAGTCAGGCGCTCATTATACAAAGATTCGTCGACCGGTAGAACTTTTGTATAATGAATCATTCGAGACTCTGAGCGAAGCAAGAAAACGAGAAAACGAACTAAAAAAGCTGACAAGAAAACAAAAACTTGAGCTTATTTCATTATCAAAATAGAACTTTTCAATTTTCATTTGGCAATCCTCGAAGCTCAGTTATACTTCCGCCGTATTAATTTAACCGTAGTTTTATGAAAATTCACTCAGCACGATTTATAAAAAGTGTAGTAGAGCTTAAAGGTGAGATCTTTCCAATGAAAGATAATAATCTGATACCGCAGTTATTTTTTCTTGGACGTTCAAATGTAGGGAAATCTTCGCTTATTAATTCACTTTTCGGAAAAAAAGAACTTGCCAGGTCAAGTGCACAAGCAGGAAAAACTAGAACCATCAACTTTTTTGAAATAAATGAAATGTATGAATGTCTCGATTTTCCTGGATATGGATATGCACGAGGTGGAAAAGAAAAAATGATCGAGCTTCGAGATATGATTGTCGATTATCTTGAATCAGCTATTAATCACAGAACTCGAATCATTCAGCTTATTGATGCATATGTTTGACCGACTGATATCGATAGAGAAATCCATTCTTATCTTATGGAGAAAAAAGTAGATCTTCTCCTTGTCGTAAATAAAGCAGATAAACCGAATCAAAAGGAACTTGAGGAAACAAGAAAGAAAATTGAATCTGATTTTTTTGGTACAAAATATATTTTCTATTCTTGTGTAAGTAAGAAATTTCAAGATGGTGCACTTGAAGCGATTTTTGATGGATTAAAGGTTGTGAAGAAGTAGAGATTTAGAAAATAGAAAATAGAGACTGAGAAAAAATAATTACGTCATCCCGGACGTAGTGCTAGCGTAGATCCGGGATGACGTTTCTTTTATGCTTTGTAACTATGTAACTTAGTAACCTTGTAACTTTTTCACCATGCTCGAACCAAATTATATCAAAATTATCGAATCAGAACTTTCTCTTAAAGTTTGGCAGATAGAGACGGTTCTTTCACTTACCGAGGAAGGTGCTACTGTTCCTTTTATTGCGCGATATCGAAAGGAACGAACTGGAGAACTCGATGAGAACCAGATTCGCGATATTATCGATCTTCGAAAGAAAGAGGAGACTCTCTATAAAGCCAAAGTAACTGCTTTGACTGGGATCGAAGAGCAGGGAAGTCTCACTCCAGAACTTGCCAGAAATATTGAGCTAGCAAAAACCCTTAAAGAAGTTGAAGATATTTATGCACCATATCGACTCAAGAAAAAAACAAAAGCGATGCTCGCAATCGAAAAATGATTTCAAGTGGTGGCTGATTTAATTAAGAAAAATCGTGAATATACGATTCCAGAAAATCTTCTCACAGAATATCCGCGTGAAGAAATTATCGAATGAGCGATCGAGATTATCGCGGCTGAGATTACAGCTCATGCGATTCTTCGAGATGGACAAAGAGCGTATTACTTCGGTAGTGGTCAGATGGTATCAAAACTCAAAAGTGAGAAAATGCTCGAAAAACTCAATGAAAAAGTTCGAGGCGAAGTAAAGAAATTCGATATATATGCAGATTTTTCTATTGCCATTGCTCGAATAAAGCCGTATCAGACACTTGCCCTAAATCGTGGAGAAAATCTTGGAATTCTTGCGGTGAAAATCGACAAAGATGATATCGCGTATGATATTTTGAAAAATACATTTCTTGAACTTTCATGAAGTGCTCGCTCAACTCTTATACCAGAACTCGAAGAAGCGATCGATAAAGGATATACAGCATTATTTAAGTCTGTCGAAACTGAGATCCGCGGAATACTTACAGAAAAAGGTGAAGACGAATCTATTCGAACTTTTCAGGCAAATCTCTGGAATCTCCTTATGACAAAACCTGAATATGGTATGAAAGTATTGTGAATTGATCCTGGATATCGTACAGGATGTAAAATTGTTGTCTTGGATGAATTTGGAAATCCTCTGGAATTCAATAAAATCTATCTTCACGAACTTGAAGCTGCAAAGAAAATCATCGCAGAACTTGCGGAAAAACATAAAATCTGAGTCGTAGTAATCGGAAATGGAACTGCCTCTTCTGAGACAGTAGAACTCGTTACGAGCGTTCTTTCTACAAAAATCTATATCGTCAACGAGTCGGGCGCTTCTGTTTATAGTGCTTCGAAAGTTGCACAGGAAGAATTTCCGGATCTCGATGTTACAGATCGTGGAACTATCTCGATCGCCAGACGTTATATTGATCCGCTTTCCGAGCTCGTAAAAATCCCTGTCGGAAGTATCGGTGTCGGAATGTATCAGCATGATATCGCGGAAAGTAAGCTCGAAGAGAAACTTGGTTTTACGATCGAAGACGTCGTAAATACCGTCGGAGTAAATGTAAATATTGCTTCGATTCACGTACTTGGTCACATCTCCGGCTTCGATAAAAGAACTGCAAAAAAAGTCTATAATAATCGACCATATAAATCGCGAAAACAACTCGAAAAAGTACTTTCAGCGAAAGCCTATGAACAAGCGGCGGGATTTCTCCGAATCCCCGAGAGTAAAGAATCGCTCGATAATACGAATATTCATCCAGAACAGTACGAACTTGCAAAATACATTATCGAAAATAAGATAGTTTCACGAGATTTTTCTCGATATGAATCAGAACTCAAAAAATACTATCCAGAAGTAAAAATTTCTACGCTCGAATTCATCTCTGAGTCTTATAATGCCATTGGGGCTGATCCACGCACTGCGAGCAGTCATATGGAAGTTGGAAAAAAACTTACGCTTGATGATGTAAAAGAATGAGATATTCTAAACTGAGTCGTACGAAATGTAGTCGCTTTCTGAGCTTTTGTCGATGTTGGTCTGAAAAACGACTGACTTGTGCATGTTTCACAAATCGCAGACACATATGTTGCTGATCCGATGGATTTCGTGAAAATCTGAGAAAAAGTTAAAGTAAAAGTGACAGGAATTGATCGCGAAAAAGGGAAGTTGCAGTTGAGTATGAGAGGAATTTAGAGGACAAGAATTTAGAAAAAAGAAACTGAGATATGCAAAATCTCTTCGAGCGATTGAAGAGATTATTATTTTATTGACTTTTAAAATAATTTCCATATAAATTATTCAGTTTTTGAATAATTTTTTACATGAACTCAGCAGATAATATATCAAATGAAGATAGCATTAAGCTCCAGAAATTGTGAGCTATTTTTGATATTGTCGATAGAAAATATGAGGTCGAACATGATCTTCGACCACTTTCTCTAGTCCAAAAATGGGTAAAAGATGAGATCGCTGAGGTAATGGCCGAAGTCGTGAAATGAGATGATGTTGGGAGGCGCGATGAGCTCTGAGATCTTCTCTATGTGACATATGCCGCGAAAAAATGGCGAACCGCAGGATCTCAGGAAGATTTGTTAAAAATTTTCAAGTGACATCCATCTTTCATGAAATATTTCAATGAACTTTCTATTGTAGATTTTGAACACACTTTCGAGAAATTTCGTGGAAGAAATGAATATTTGTTCGATGAAGATTTTTTGGCAGAACTCGCAAAACATGAATCGAAAACAGTGCGAATGGATATGATCGATGATGCTTGGGATCTTATAAAATATAAAAAACAAAAAGGCTTTAATACGGAAGAATATAGAGAATTATTACGTAACTACTCTCAATTTATTATCGATCCTGATTCAAAAGAACATCATGTTATTTGTGATAGAAATATCCATGATCTTAATTATTTACAATCTAGGCTTACATCTTTTTGAGTGCCACAGCCATATCTAACCTATGCTGTAAATTCTTTTAAGTGATCACAGATGAATATTTGAGAATATGTTAGTTATTGCGAAATATATATAGCAAAATGACTTTCTCCAATTTTAGCTCTTATTTGAGCTTGTTTTAAATGTGGATTAAAACAACGATTTGTAGTTTATTGGAAATCTCAAGTGCAGTATCTTCTTAGGTATGCTCTACATTTTCAGGATGAATATATTGGTTTTGTTTATGATCATCTACAATTTGAATCATTTCTTTTTATGTATTTTATGATTCAAAAATGATATTCTTATGATGAATCACTTACTTTAGCATTAAGTTATGCGTCTCCAAGATATTGTCCAATACCAAGAGAATTTCATCGAAAACTTCGACCAATAGTTGAGAGATGAGGAGAAAAATTTGAGAAATTGCTTTTACAATGAAAAACTCCGGATGATATTTTATGTAATGTAGCTGAGGAAGCAATGGAACTTGCCGTAGCTTAATCAACTTGTCATAATCTCGTCTGATTCAAAACTTTCTTATATTCTCTCCAATCAGATAAAAATTCATCCATCAATGCGATGAATTTTTTTCCGTGTCAGCGTTCGAGTAAGTGTGTCATCTCGTGGACTATCACATATTCGATGCATTCTATCGGCTGATGAATAAGCTCGAGAGTGAGCCAGATTCTATGGGCTCGTGGATTACAGGTTCACCATCGTGTTTTCATTTTTTTGACACCAAAATCCTTTACTTGGACTTTCATAATAGATTCCCATTTTTTGATATATTCTGGGATAAGATTTTTGAGTTGTTTTCTTTGCCAAGACTCGAGAAGAATTTTTCTTTGTGCTTGTGTAGAATTTGCTGCTATGTAAATGTGGATCGCTTTTTCTCAAAGGATCACTTGAGGTTTTTTCGTTGTTTCAATGAGTTCAAGGATATATTTTTCTCAGAGAAAAGAATGGATTTCTCCAGTAACGTACTGATATGTAATTTTCGGTTTGATATGAGCTATTTTCGAAAGCTGTTTTTTGATCCAGAGAATTTTCCGCTCTGCAAACGCATAAATACCATCCAGTTTTAACCGAATAGGTGCGATAATTCGAATACTTTTCTCGTGAATATTTACAAGAAGTCTCATGTTTTTTACCGACTTTTGTGTGACTTCGATAGTGAGATCTTCGATGATGATTTGTGATTGTTTCTGATTGGTCAAATGAAAGAATTGGTAATAGAGATTGCAGAGATTATATGGAGTTTTTATAGATGTAAAAACAATTACAGAAAAATTCTTTTCTGATTTAATATTCAGTTAAACTATTAAGCATATAGTGTCTGTGCAAAAGACATTTAGTCTTTGTAACTTATAACTAATATTTTATATATGCAAACAAAAAACAGACTTATCACCGGGGCAGCAATCTTATTTGCTATCACTATTCCTATCGTCTCACTCGCAGCGACTGGAAATCTCCCTAATATGATGAAATGATTTTCATGAGGTTGAGAAAAAGGAATGCAGATGCTTCAGAATACTGAAGTTCGAACATTACTCGAATCAAAAGGAATCAAACTTCCTACGACAGAACAAGAAACAGCTTTTCAGGATACTATGAAAAAATCACAAGAAGCTATGAAAAATCTCTCAGAGACAGATCGTGAAGCGATAGAAAAAGCAAAACGAGATGCAATGAGAGCAAAAGGAATTCCACTTCCTTCGGAGGCAGAACTTACAGCTCATAAAGCTCTCATGACACAAATACAAGCAGTAATGAAAAATCTTACTGCTGAAGAAAAAACAAAATTAGGTTTTGATAAAAAACATGATGGAGCAAAAGGAATAATGAGTGGAAAAGAGAAATGAAAGGGAAGAATGATGGGGCGTGGAGGTTTTGAATGACAAGATGGTGGTAATTTTGAATGACGTGGAATGATGGGTGGAAGAGGAGAAGGATTTAATGGAACTGGATCTACTTCTACTGGATCAACTATAACTAAATAATTAATAAAAAGAGGTCAAGCATGACCTCTTTTTATTTGTCCGAGACATTATTTATTTAATTCGTGATAGAGTGGAACGGGAACCTCTCTTTTACTGAAATTATTGCCTAAGTTTCTTGTATTAAATGAGACAGGCAACATATTAATTACATCAGAATTTTGTAGTTTATCTTTATACTGTTGTAAAAGATTAATAATAAAATCTCTTACTTTTGTTGAATTATCGAGGGGTATATTGACAATGAACTCCAGATCTCGTTGAGACCTGAGAAAAGTCTCATACTTTATAAGCATAAGATAGAGAGATATCTGATGCTCTAAAACAATCAATAATTCTTCTCTTCTGCATATATGAGATAATAATATCTCACTACCCTCGAATCATCTTGGTAGCAATCAAACAATATGTTCGTAGAGCAACTTAATAGGTTTAAGAAAGATTCAAATTTTTTCAAGAGAATTGAGATTTTTTTCATCAATCATAAGAAAAGCTTTTTCTGTCAGTCAAGAAAGAGTTACTAAATCATCAGAAGGAATTTTATATTTTTTTTCATTTCAGCTAGTAGAGTCTTTATCTTTCTCTGTTCTATTTAAAAGATAGAAAGAAAGAAGATAGAGTGCCTTTTTTGGTTCAGCATTTTCTATAAGGAGATTCATAGCGTCGATCTCTCTTTTTTCTTGTTCAGCCGCATCAAGTAATAAATCTGTTACATTTTTAAGAAAAACATCGTAAGAATGACTGGTTCTAAAAATAGCTTCGAATCAAAACCTTTCTAGATTCATAATGAGTTTGTATACTTCCTGAATTTTATCGTAGGAATCCGCCTTTTCTATAAGCGCGTTAATTCAATTATCTCTAAAGAAAATCAAAGCAACCACTGGGCTTAAAGTAGTCGTCTCCATCTTTGAAAGAAAATCTGAATTTTCAAATAAATCTAAAATATCAATAAATAGTTCTAACATTCCATTAAAGTCCATATCTTTTAAAGTATCTCAAAAAAGAAATGGATTCGCGAAAAGTCACTCTATGTTGTTTTTATGTCAACTAGTATCGAGTGATGAAGTTTGTTGAATTTTTTGAGCAACGCCATTGCTTAATGCTCAAATAGATAATACGTTTCAGGTTGCAGGTATGTTATCTTTTTCAACACCACCACCTTGATTTAGGTCCATGTTTATTGATTTAAATAGCTAGTACCAATTTACCACTGTTTCCATTGTATGCATCTTCGGGCTGGAGTCCAATTATTTTGATTTGGATTTTGATAATACCCGCACGAACAGTTTGGTCTTCCAGTACAATCACAGTAAGTTTGATAATTATAGTAATCGGGATTACTATAATAATTCTGATCGGTTTCATCGTATGCTACGCAGTGGTATCAATTATTGCTATAATTAGAATATTGCGGATAATTGTTGTTGTAGTTATTATAATACGAATTTGGAGTAGTGGTGTAGTAATAGATATTTGGATTGTTTGTGTAGTAATAGTTATTATTATAATAATCTACTTTATAACCTGGACAGTGAGTTGGACAGTAAGGTTCTTCGTAATGATTTCCAGAACAGTATCGTTCGCATGCCCAAGAAGATCCACCACAATAGTTTCAGTCTTGCGTACAGTAAGCGTTCACATTTACGATCGTGAAAATTCCTCAGAGGAAAATGAGGAGAGTGAGTAGTTTTTTCATATACAAAAAAAGATGAAATAGTATTGATTTCAAAAGAATTTTGTATGTGTTTTTGATTTGTTTTGCTCATTAATAATAAACAAAAGAACTTGTTTGTCAAAAACATTTGTGAATTATTTGTACTATCCTGAATACTAGAACGTCATCCTCGGGCTCTCAGTACGTCATCCTCGGGCTGGACCCGGGATCCACCTCGACCAATTCGCTTTATTCAAATATAAGGAGAACTATTTTATATGGATCCCTGATCTACGCTAGCGCTACGTCCGGGATGACGTGTATAATTACTATTATGAAACAAACGCATCAAGTCAAAAATCTTTTGCCAGCTTTGAGAGAATGGGGAGATCCGAACTGTTTTTTATGACTCAGAAAGTAGACGGATTGATCGTAAGAACCGCTGGTTTTTTTGCGAGTGCGATAATGTCTGTTGCGGCATATCAGATTTTCGGAGCTGGTGGTAATCATAGAAGTACCTCTTTCGCTGGCGTCGCATAATCAGGGAGGTTGTTTTCAGAAAGAAGGGTACAATCGAAGATATAAAAACCAGTATTGAAAGGAAGATATGATCTTGTCTCTTTATTTTGTACGAGATACGTTTGTTTGGTTCGAATATCTTTTTCTACGATAATGAGTTTTTTCTCTTGATCCTGGTTTTGTATTAGTACATAGGTTCCATATGGATCTTCATGAGGAAAGCTTGATCTCGCAACTCCGATACCGACTCCATCGAATTCTTGTCAGGCGCTTGCCATACTGAGAATGATTTTCGGATCGTATACAGCGGTTCCTTGGAGAATCATGAGTTTTCGTACACCTCTTTCTCATAACCATTCAAGAGGCGATTTTTGAAGAAATTCGTCATATTCTTTCAGTTTCATAATCGGACCGCCGGTCTCATCCGGATTCGTCGCGAGTTCGGGATTATTATTTGCATCAAAAGAAAATGCAAGCATATCGTTGGTGCTAAAATGAATTCGTTCATTTTGCGCTATGATATGGAGATTTCTGAGTCAAAAATTATCATTTTTTTTGAGAATTTCAGGGATGATTCTCGCGGTCGAAGAATTTTTTGGTCCAGTAGTAATAATAACAGGAATATCTTTTTTAAATTTTTTACTAAGCTCGCGAATGACGATGCAATTAATCTGGAGCGCACCGACATTCCCAGGAAAATCAGGAAGCGGAAAAGTGGCCTTCGTAAAATCTTTAAGTTCGTCGTCTGAATATCATTCTTTTTTTAGACTCTGTATAAGTCGTTCACCTTCTCAGCCAGCCGTGAGGACGATCGCATAACTATCGAAAGACGGAGTAACGGACGAAAAACTTGCGGAGTCCATACATTCCGGATAGAGTTGAGTATTCTCTTCAAGAATTCCTCTTCATTTCTTGATATTTTCCAGAGCATTATGTTTTTGAGCGAGTTGTTTTTTGACTTCTTCTGGAGAAATATTTTCATTCAGATAATTGATAATTTTTTGCTGTTCGTCTAAAGAAAAAGTTCCAAAATTTTCTACAGAGGTATTTGTGAGTTCTTGCGTCCAGTTCATAGATAAAAAAGTGAAATGATAATTTTTTTTGATAGTGAATCATTCTTCAGACACGTCATCCTCGAGCTCCAAGCACGTCATCCTCGGGCTTGACCCGGGGATCCACTACGAGGTTCTCTCGATAAATGGAATCTAAATAAAACACCCTCCTTTTCTATAGATTTTTAAGCTGGATCCCGGATATTTTCTGGAAGATTTTCTGATGCTTCGAAACTCGAAGATGTCCAGAAAATTCCGGGATGACGTGCACGATGAAAATCTTATAACATTTGAGCCGCTGCCTTATATCCCGCGAGAATTATTTCTTCATATTTATCGAATTCATAGTAATCGATTTCACCAAATTTTGGATGAATCTTTATGATTTCTTTATTTGGAGTATGAAATGATTGGTGTTCGTTTTGTGAGAGAAGAATATCTATACTTTTCTGCATGATAATATAACTGGTTGCAAAATGTGCATTATATTCAAATCCAAGAAATGATTTTTTGATATTGTGTGGTCTGGTAATATCACGAAGCGCTGATACTCCGATCACTTTTTTGCTCGTAAGGACTGATATTGGCACATTTTCTGTCAATCCACCGTCTACATAATGTCATCCAGATTTTTCGAATGGTTTAAAAATTCCTGGAACTCAGATCGAAGCTCGTACCGCATCTATAAGAGAACCTGATTCGAATACTCGTTTTTTTCCTGTGTCGATATCTGTCGCGACGATTTTTACTGGTATACTACAATCTTCGAATGTGCTGTTTCAGAGAATTATTTCGAGATAATTTCTGATTTTTTCTCATTTTATGAGTCCGGTTTTCAGATCTGGATCGATAAGACTTGAGAATTTGAGATTTTTAATAAGTTCTTTGATGTCTGCTGGTTTTTTCCCGGTCGCATAGAGTGCTGCGATGATAGATCACATACTGGTTCCAGAGATCTCAGAAGGGAAGCAGTCGTGTTCTTCGAGATATTCGAGGACTCAGATATGAGTGAGACCTCGAGCGGCTCAGCCTCCGAGTGCGAGTCAGAAGAGTTCGCCGGGAAGTAGTTTTCTGGTTTCGTGACGCTTTAGAAGTCAGATATTTTCGAGAAAGGAGATGAGTTTCATAGGGTGAGTGGATTAGGTTAAATGTATAATATTCAAATTTTGATTTATACCAAAAAAAAGTACTAGCCCCTCTCTAGAGATGACAATGTAAGAAAAATAATCCTTGTATTTCGACGGTTTCGTCTATAATATTAAAGAACGTCATTCCCGTGAAAACGGGAATCTCATCATCAACTATCTGAACCGCATGAGATCCCCGGGTCAAGCCCGAGGATGACGTACTTGGAGCCCGAGGATGACGTGCTTGGCACTCGAGTTAATATCTTTACTCCCTAATTTTCATACTATGAAAAACGGATCTTCTGTTTTTATGAAGAGGTGGATCACTTCTCTCGTACTTTGAATTCTTTTCGGTTTTATCTGTGTCTGGCTCGCGTCTGGTACGAATCCAGCTATTTGGTGAACAGTTCTTATGTGGAGCATCCTTATGAATCGCTTTATGATTGGTTTTACGATCTGACTTATCGGTATTTATTCTCATCATCCAGTTTTTGGTTTTCGAATATTTCCAATATTTCGCTGAGCTTTATTCGGTGCGATTGTTTCAATACAGATGGCGATCGGTGTTTATTTTACGCCGATACCACAACAAAATATAATATTCTGGTTGACGATAGTGGCTGGTGCGATATATGGAATCGTTATTGATTTCGTAGCGACAAAAATTTGAGGCGAAGGAAAAATATTGCTTGCTAAGAATAACATGTAATTAAAAAGGATTAATATTTTATCCTGGATTCCCGCCTCCGCGGGAATGACAAAAGCGGGATTACTAATTAAGTAAGAGTTTTCGCTTAGGTGAGAGCTCTTATTTTTTGTTTCCTTTTTCTTTTTTGCTTTTTGGAATTAATCCATATACTTCTGTGCGTTCTGGTAAAAAACTATAAAAAATTACTCGTTTTTCGAGAATTTTGTTTCGGGAAAGCATATTTTATGCTTTGAGCCGTTTTCTTTCCTTTGTTTTTTGCCCGATCCTTTCTTATCCACTTGCGAAGCCACGCTTGGGAAGAATCGTATAATGGGCACATCCATTTTTGTCTTTTTGAAAAACGTCATTCCGGTGTAGACTGGAATCTTCCGCTTTTTTGACACTGTAATAGAGGTATAATAGTGCAATTTCTAGATTGCTTCGTGCCTCGCAATGACGATTTTTATGTCATTGTTTGTTATAGCTGCGAATGTAATGTGCATTTTGGCACTATTTCTTCACTTTTTTTTATGAAATTTTCTGATTTTGATCTGCAACCAAGCTTGATCAATTCTCTTACTTTGGCTGGTTTTAATGAACCTACCGCTATCCAGATGGAAGTAATTCCTACAGCGCTTACTGGAAAAAATATCGTCGGACAGTCTCAGACGGGTACTGGTAAAACAGGAGCCTTTATGATTCCACTCTTAAATGGTATTGATGCTGAAAAACGTACTACACAAGCTCTTATTCTCGGACCAACACGTGAACTCGTGAGTCAGATTCGAGAAGACGCTTTCAATCTTTCTCGAAGCATGATGATCCGGTCGACTGCCGTCTACGGTGGAGCTGCGCTCTACGGACAAAAGAAAGATCTTGATCGAAAACCACACATTGTCACTGGTACTCCAGGTCGAACTATGGACTTTATAGAGCGAGGAATTCTCGATCTTTCGACTATCGAATTTCTTATTCTCGATGAAGTCGATCGAATGCTCGATATGGGATTCGTCCAAGATATCGAATATATTTGGGAGAATTGTAAAAATCTTAAACAAGTTTTTGCATTTTCTGCGACGATCACTCCAGATATTCGAGTTATTATCGAAAAACATCTCTGAGTCGATTACACTTTCGTAAAATCTGGTGACACTATTACGGTAGAAAAAATCGATCACTCTTTTATGGAAGTTCCACATTTTGAAAAATACGAAATGCTTAAGGAATATCTTGAAACTCACAGAAAAGCTGAGGAAAAAGTTCTCGTCTTTACTGAGACAAAACGAAACACTGAACAGCTCGTAGGGAAACTCGAAGATGATGGTTTTGAAGCTGGATATATTAATGGTGATATGAAACAAAGTCAACGTTTCCGAATGATGGATCGATATAAAAAAGGTCTATTACAGATTCTTGTGACGACTGATGTCGCGGCTCGAGGTCTAAATCTCGGCCATATCCATCTCGTCATCAATTATGATGTTCCAAACGATCCAGAGTCATATATTCACCGAATCGGTCGAACTGGTCGAGCCGGAAAAGAAGGAAAAGCAATCATGTTCGTATCGAAAAACGAAGGTGAAGCGCTCTATAAAGTCGAAAAAAGCAATAAAATCCGAATCAAGAAAGTCGATAGCGAAGGAGTAGAAGTTCGTCGAGACGAAGCTGCAGAGCGACGTAATAATACTGAAAATACTCAAAGTGGACGCGGAGGAAGAAGTGGTGGTCGAAGTAGTTCTTCTAGTGCTCGATCTGGAGGTTCTTCTGCTCGAGGTGGACGAAGTACTGGATATCGATGAACTCGTGATGGTACTGAAGATCGAAATGTATATGGAGATAAAAAACCAGCATTTTCTGATCGAAAACCTTCAAGAGAAGCAACTGGTGAAAAACGAGAATGGACTCCACGAAAACCTTCTTTTGGTACATCTCGAAATTCGGGGGATGCTGAAACAAGTTCAGCATGACGTGCCCCACGACCTTTCTCTGATCGAAAACCATCTGGTGATCGAAAACCTTTTGGTGATCGACCAAAACGAGATTTTGACGCTCCACGAGCTCCTCGTGAAAGCAAACCTTTCTTCTCAAATGTAGATTCTGATGCAAGACCATCTTTCGGTGGTGAACAATCTCCGCGTAAGCCATCATTCTGAAACAGAAAACCTGCAGGTGAATTTTCTAGTGAAAAACGAGAATGGACTCCACGAAAACCACGTGAAGATTTTGGAGATCGAAAATCATCTTTTGGTGGAGATCGACCAGAGAGAAAAACATTCGGAGATCGAAAGCCTTTCGGTGATCGACCAAAACGAGATTTTGATAAACCTTTTGGAGAGAAAAAAGAAGGTGGTGAACGCCGTGAATGGGCTCCACGAAAACCTCGTGAGGATTTCGGAGACAAAAAACCATTTGGTGATAAAAAATTCCCACCACGAAAACCTTTTAAGAAACGAGAAAGCTAAAAAACATTGGTTGTCATTCTGAATCCTTAATCTGTCATTCTGAGCGTAGCGTGAGAATCCCTTGTAGATAAGTCGTCTACAAGGGATTCTTCGTTTCACTGGAGAATGACAAACTATGTCTGTTCCCATCTTTTTTCTTGCATTATTTCAAAAAAAAATATAGTGAAGGTGATCTTATTCTTTTTTCTCATAAGAATATGAAAACCGGACCAAAAACTATTATTCTTCGTATTTTTAATACGCTTGCCTTTGGTGCAATGATTACTGCAAATTATGCAGCTAATTCACTTCCTTTGTGATGAAAAACTACCGGCCAGATATCGGATATCTACGCCGGTTTTTTTGTACCTGCTGGTTATACTTTTGTGATTTGGTGACTTATATATTTCTTACTCGCAGGATTTATCTTCTTTCAGTTGTATGATCTTTTCTTTAAGAGACACGAAAAATCAATCGCTGAATTTATCGATAAAAAATCTGGCTGGTTTATTCTTTCGTGTGCCGCAAATATTGCTTGGATTTTCTCTTGGCATCATGAATATATAGGACTTTCGCTATTAAGTATGACGACACTTTTTCTTTCGCTTTCTTTTATCTATGGCAAGCTTGGTTCTTATGAATCTCATCTCCATCCGCGAAGATTCACTCTTTTTTTCCTTTTGCCATTTCGTATATATTTTTCATGGATCAGTGTCGCTATCTTTTTGAATATTTCATCATACCTCTCATTTCTTTGATTCTTTCAGACAAGCATCGCACAGATGTATGTTTTTCTTGTACTTTTGATTTTTTCCTCATTTTTTCAAATATACGTAACCAAATTTTTTCGTGATTCCATTTTTTGACTCGTATGACTTTGGGCGATATTTTGAATATTTATACGTGTTATAGGAATAACACCTTGAGATATTTCTTTTTATGCACTGAGTCTTATGTTAGCTTTTAGTTTTCTTTCTTACATTATTTGAACTATAAATAAACCAGCCAAATAGGCTGGTTTTATCTTATAAGACATTTGCAAGTTGTTCCTTTACTTTTTCGAGCTCGTCTTTCATCTGAACGACGAGTTTTTGGATATCAGCATCACGAGCTTTTGAGCCAAGTGTATTGATTTCTCTACCGATTTCTTGGACGATGAATTCGAGTTTTTTTCCGTGTGGTCCAGCGAGTTTTAGAGTTTCCATAAAATAATTACAGTGTTTGGAAAGTCTTACTTTTTCTTCGGTAAAATCAATCTGTTCCAGATAGTAGATGACCTCCTGTTCAAAACGATTCGTATCGATTTTTTCCGCTTCGATGAATTCTGCGAGATTCGCTTGGATTCGGGATTTGATTCGCTCGATTCGAGCTTTTTCAAAGGTTTCTATCACGAGAAGATGATCTTCGATCTTCCTGACTCGTTCATGAATATCGACTTCCAGTAGAGCTCATTCTCGTTCTCGAGAAACATCGAATAATTTCATTGCTTCCATAGTCGCGGTGAGAATCGTATTCCAATAATCGTCATTTACCTGCAGTTCTTCGCTTCAGAAAATTCCAGGCATCCGAAGAGCTTGAGCGAGAGCAGATTCCGTAGGTTCAAACGCTACTTTTTCCGTAAGGCTTACAATCTGATGATAATAATCGATTACCACTGTTTCGTTGATTCGATTTGCGACTCGTTCTCATCACTTATCGATGTCGATATTCACTATGACACTTCATCGCTCGAGCAATCGAGAGAGCTCGTTTCGGAGCTCTCATTCTTTTTCTTGGAGTGCCAGCGGAGTGCGGATGGAGAGATTGAGAATTTTATTATTCACTGATCGAATCTCGACATTGTACCGAGTATTAGCAAGCTCACAGCTTACACGACCATAACCAGTCATAGATTTTAGCATAAAAGAGAATTAATGAATAGAAAAAGAATTAACGTAATTTCATCTCTACAAAGGGGAGAGAATAAAAACCCCATCATGAGCTTGGATGAGTCGAACAGTTAACAGAATTATTTGGTCAAGGATTATATCATTCACAAGGAGTATTGCCAGGTAATCAAACAAATCCAGACCAATTAATACCATTTGCGTAGGAATTGTGAATTCAGTTTAAGTATAATCAGTTCAGATTTGCTGAGTGACAGGTTCAGTACCACCAGGCTCACTTATATGATACTGCACAGTTACCGATATTGGTATCATTGTCTTGATTACGAGTAGTAAATGAAAATCAGCTATGTCCTCAAAATGAATTATAAGTGTCTCAGGAAAATCAAGATACGGAAAGTCTATATTTATTTGCCTCAGTGTCCGTACTAAAACTTGAATATTCAGCATATCTTTTTATACCACCATCAGTTTTTTTAGTCTGCATATCTATTCGTAATCAGGTTGTTTCGAAAGAATTTGTAAGAATATTCAGATTGTCATTTCAGATCCAGTATTCCGTGAGTGGATTTCAAAATCAATTTTTGTAATCCGCCCAATCACGATAGAAATCCATAGAACCATCCATTCTTTTTTGAAAAATTGTCCAACCTCAACCATTTGTTTCCATATCACACTGAACATTGATTACTTTTGTTCAAGTTGGATTTATCTGATACAGTCAAGATGTATTCGTATGGAGAGTGTTTTTAATTTCTTTACAATTGTGATACATTCAATATATATTTGGATCTAGAGAATCTATATCTTTCGTTCATCAATTTTGTAGATAATTCAAGGGTGTATTTATGGTATTTCCCGTGTTTGAGATAATAGAAAGAGAAAAATTTCATTTTGATAAAATATTTCGATTAGAAAAATCCAGAGCATAAGTCTTAGATACAAAAGCAAGAGAATCTTTATTTTCAGTGAGTCATACGATATGATATTTTCTATATTTTGTATCGACACTATATGTATATTGACCACCATCAAGCGGATCGATTATTCAGTTATTTAATCCTAAGAGAGTGGAGAGTTTTGATCATACAAACCCTTGATATGATATATCTGATCCAGAAGAAGTTACGGTAACATAATTACCATCGGCCATTGGGTAAAATCCTGCTTTTGTATCATAGATTTCAAGTCATTTTTGGATGAGGCTTACGTCGGTTATGCGTACACTATCTCGTGCAGAAGAAGAATATCCATTAAGGGATAAAAAAGCAATCGTTCAAAGAATCGAAAGTATTGTGATGACAACGATAAGCTCGACGAGAGTGAATCAGGATCTGTTATTTTTTAGAAACATAATTTTATATTATAATCGAGTAATCTTCAGATCGTCAAACAATAACACTTCGTTCATGCTTTGTTGATAATTCGAAAGTATTAAAAATTTAACATATTTTGTGCCTTTCCAAAATTTTGTGTTTGAAGCTCAGTAGAGTGTTTCTCAAGAAATGGTTGCTTCATATTTTGTCCATGTTGTAGGAATTGGAGTATTAGCAGCAGCAACATATGCATAACCACCAGAAGAATGAATTCTCGTTTTTGTGCCGACTGGATAGATTTTTCATACGGCTGATTTTGTAGTAAGAGTACAAAATGCTCCATTATCTACTATAGAGGCGAATCATGTTGAAGGACTTGTATTAAAATTTGGCAAGTCTCAATAATTTCAAGAAGTATCGATATCAAAAGCTATGGATGCATAGTTTGAAAAATAAGTAACTCCGCCTATGTTAGTACAAGTATTTCATTTGTTTACCAATTTTACTATAGTATCGGAAGCAATGACGGGTTCATATAATTCTGTTTCAGTTCAACTGTAAGGAATAACTGATTGACCAGTTATTGATCGAAAATCTCCATCATAAGGAGCATAACCGAAATATAATTTACTTTGAGCCACTCAAACAGACTTAAACCAACCTTCGATTTTATAGGTTTTTGTTGTATCTATTGGAATATAATAACTTGAAAAGATTGTGGATGGTCAAGTGGATTTGAAAGTATAATTTCCAGAGTGAGCATCACTTGCTTGAACGGTGGTATTTCCACCCCAGTACTGATTACTTCCATATTCCGCATCAGTATTTAATAGCTCTGACGTCGCGATTTTATCAGTATAATTAGGAACACAGTAAGCTTGATAGGTAATAGTATTTGTTACTAGTGTATATTCTCCAGCGACTTTTCCGATGCCACTCTCGAAAATTCGTTTACAGCTTGATGCTGGATTGATACTAGCAAGAGCACTTCCAGTTCCCGTGATTTTTCCAGTTGAAGTATTATTGAGAATACTGACATACGAACTCGTAGTATTTGCGATATCGAGGCTCGTGAAAGTGCTGGCATTATAATTTGTCTGTATTGGCAGAAAAGTCACTGGATTAAGGAAAACTCCGAGTTGATTTCATTTCGATACGATAAATCTGTTCGCATACGTAGCAGGTTCTGCATGAGCAGAAGGAATAATGGAAAATTCCGGAAGCGTTAGCTTTTTATTATAGGAAAAATAAGTAAGACTATCGGAATTCTCTAAAAATCAGAGAAGCTGATATTTCGTAAGATCGACATTTGTGGCATAAGTATAGTAGACTCCATCAAGAGGATCTTTTGCATTTGATAAGGCAATTGTGTCAAGAACGTTTTTATCAGCGTATCATTGATATCAAGTAACTGTAGACCCGACTTTGATTTCTATGCTAGTTCCAGGTTTTGGAAGAGTATATGTTTTTGCTACTGATTGTTCGAGTGCTACAGTAAGATTATTAAAGTCCGTGACACGTACGCTATCTCGAGAATTAGAATTATATCCAGAAAATGAAACAAAAGCTATCGTGCTCAAAACCGAAAGAACCCCGATAACTACGATAAGTTCGACGAGGGTGAATGCAGATTTTTTAGTGTTCATATGTAATATATGAAGAGTATTAATATTACTGAGTTTATCCCACTTTTAAATTTTGTAAATATTTTTTCTTTTTCCTCTTTTTGATTATACTGTCGCGAGCTCATAATGATAATTTGTATGCCAAAAAAAACCGTACATTCATTGCCTCAGAAAAAGGCTCAAAATATTAAAAAATCATCAAAAAATAAACAAAGTAATCTTGAGATAATTGCTTCTGCAGTTACTGAATGGATGGGTTCGATAAGCTCACTTATTGTTCATACTATTTTATTTTCTGGAGCTTTTTTGCTCGTACTTTTCTGAGTAGAGATGGATAAGATGTTGGCGATTCTTACGAATATCGTCTCACTCGAAGCGATCTATCTCGCGATTTTCATCCAGATGGCAGTTAATAAGAATACGAAAAGCTTGAAGGAAGTGGAGAAAGATATTGATGAGATTCAGGAGGATGTCGATGAGATCCAGGAGGATATCGAAGAGATCCAGGAAGATGTGGAAGAAATTGAAAAAGATGTCGATTCGATCGAGAAAGATGTGGACGAACTTCAGGAGGATGTCGAAGAGATCAATGAAAATGTGGAAGATGATATCATCGAGGAAACGGAAGATGAAAAACGAGAACATGAACGAGATGCTCGTATCCATCGAGTAGTCGATTCGCTTGATCTTATACAAAAACAACTCAATACGCTTTTCGAGGAAATGAAAAAAGAGAAGGATAAAAAGAGTGATTAATACATTTAAAATTCTTAATTTATGAAAAACGGAATCTGAGAATCTCACATACATCCGATCGTTCCGACCGGGGAAAATATAATCGATATCAAATCCGGATCTATCAATATTATACAAACAAAACCAGAAAGAATTTTCATTCTTGAAGATCATCCGGTTGTAAGCGAGAGTCTGGAGCGATGTTTGATTGATTTTTGAGCCCAAAGAATCAGTAGGGCTATGACGATCTCTACTGCTCGACAGATCGTATGACAAGATCTAGAAGGATTTTCTCTTGTATTTTGTGATATAAACTTACCGGATTGAAAGGGTATTGATTTTGCCAGAGAGCTTAGAAATTCAGGATATCAAGGAGTGTTGGTTATTATTTCGGGTTTTCTATGAAACGATGATATAGAAAAAATTCAATCTATCTGATGAGAAACTTACATGGCCGCAAAACCGATTGATATTAATGTTTTGGAATGACACTATTTAAAATCTCTTGAATGGGCTCGTAATTATATGGAAGAATGAAAATAGCTATAATATGAGCAGGAGCGTCTGGTATGATGGCTGCCGCAACATTAGTCGAGAGAGGAATTCCTGGTTCTGACATTTTTCTGTTCGATAAAAATCCGAGAATCGGTGTAAAAGTAGGCTTAACTGGTGGTGGTCGATGTAATGTTACGACGGGGATCACACAAAGAAAAGAATTATTTCCAAAATATATTAGAGGCGCAGATTTTCTCAAACACGCTTTTGAGATTTTCGGTCCACGAAAAGTCTATCAATGGTTTGAACAAAATGGCTTGCCACTATATATACAAAGCGATAATCGAGTATTTCCACGATCGAACAAATGACAAGATGTCGTAGAGGTCTTCGAGGCGATTTTCAGTGAAAAATGAGTGAATTTGAGATTAAATGAAAGTGTAAAGTGAATGAGAAGAGAGAAACTGAGAAACTGAGAAACTGAGAGTGGTTTTTTGCTTGAAACTGATAAAGACTTATATGAATTCGATAGGGTTATTATCGCGACTGGATGAAACGCATATTCTCATACTGGTTCGTCTGGTGATGGTTATAATCTTGCACAAGCGCTTGGTCATACGATTACACCACTTGGACCATCTTTGAATAGTTTTGAAGTAAAAGAGAGTTGGTGTAAGAATTTATCTGGAATTGCTTTACAGAATGCAAAGCTGATATGTATTCGTCATACTGAACTTGTTTCAGTATCCCCTCATTTAATTCACAATACCTCAGGGGATCCTGAAATGAATTCAGGATGACGTGCTATAGAAGTCTCTGTCATCTGACCGATGCTTTTTACGCATTTTGGTATTTCTGGACCAGCCACTTTTGCACTTTCTGCACATATTGCACTTGAGAAAATATCGCCTGATTCTCCGATTACGATTTGAATCTCTCTTGATGCAAATAAAGATTTTCAAGTGTGGGATAATGAACTTCGAATCGCTTTTGAATCTGAACCGAATAAGCTCATAAAAACACTTCTCACAAGTAAGATGCCAGCGCGAATTTGCGAAGTAATAATGAGTGAATTATGAATTGATAGAGAACGAACGGCTGCTCGCTTTTCAAAAGACGAAAGAAAGAAGCTAGTACACATACTTACGGGCCAATTAAAAATCACATTAGTAAACCGTCGACCGTGAGACGAATTCGTAACGGCCGGATGAATTGAGCTCTCCGAAGTTGATCCGAAAACTATGCAGTCAAAACTCGTTCCTGGATTATTTTTCGGTGGGGAAGTGCTCGATGTGGATGCAGTTACCTGAGGTTTTAATCTCCAGTCTGCTTGGGCGATGGGAAGAATTGCAGGATTGAATATCTAATTTTTTGATTATTCTTTTGCAATAAAACATTTTTTAGATATAAGACAAGAGTTGCATTTTGCAATTACAAACAAAACCCGGATCATAAGGATCCCTTTGTATGGAGATAGTATGAAACGTATTTGTGCTTGGTGTAAAGTTGCTCTTGGATCCTTTCATTTAAAGGAGGATTCTTTGATAGATATTCCTGAGGAAACTCATGGTATTTGTCAGAATTGTTCCGCCTCATTTATCTCAAATGGGAGAGGACAAGACTTTTTGGATTATATTGATTCGCTACCAACGAATATTTTGGTGGTGGATGAAAATGCTCGTGCGATTCATGCAAATACCATGAATTTACTCGCACTTGGCAAAGATCTATCGGAAGTACGTGACAAGCTTGGAGGAGTAATTTTCAATTGTGAGTATTCACATCTTCCAGGTGGTTGTGGCAACACATTACATTGTCCGCAGTGTGTCATTCGGAATGCCGTAATTGGTACTATGAGTGACTCTCAACCAAGAAGTGATATTCGGGCGGATTTATACCAAAGGCAGCCAGACGGAAATAATGTTTGGTTCAGTGTTATCTTCTCAACAGAAAAAGCTGGTTCTGTCGTCCTCATGAGGATCAATGCAATCAGCCCCAAAGAACCATAGGGATCGTCAAGAATTCTTTGATGACTCCAGAAAAAACATAGACCCCCGGAAAAGTTCCGGGGGTCTTGTGTTACGTATTGATTTTTTAATTCCCACAATTTGCTGTCGCCGCTTCATTTGCTTGAGTTTCTACTCAGAATCCTGGTTGATAGATGGTCTCACTGAATTTTTCATCACATATTTTTGGTCGTTTTTCTTCCGTGAAGGCACTACAGATCATTTTTGCATATGCAGCCTCTGATCTTTCTGAATTTACCTGGACTCCATTGACTACGAATGTTGGCGATCACTGAACATCGGCTTTTTTTGCAGCCACTTCATCGATATTGTACTCTGGAAAATTTCCAGAAGCAACATCGAACATTTTTTCGCCACCGAGCTTTTTCATTGTTTCTGTATAACAAGTTCAGAGTTTGGTTGTATCTATAGCTGCTTCTGTAAGGCATTTTTTTGAATCTCCGTTTTTTGTAAAACACTGAAGATAGGTTGTGAATTTTTCGTTTTGTTCTGATTGAATACAATATTGATTTGTGTTTTCTTGAGCTTCTTTGAAGCCGTGCATTGTGTAGTGAACGAATTTAATTTTGATATCAGCGTAAGTTTTGAACTTATCAATAAGTGGAACAAATGATTTTTCTGCCTGGAGTCAGTATGGGCAGTATGACATGACGAATAATTCTACGACTGGTTTATCTGATTGAGTAACAGGTACAACTTGAACAAAAGGCTCAGCCTCCGCAGGTGTAGTATCTGGAGTTATTGTTTCAGGTATATAAGTTCCAGCAAGAATTTGACCATTTATCGTGAGTGTTTGGATAAGATAACTGGAAAGTAATTGAACTCGCTCGCTCGTTTTTTCGTTTTTTTGCACCTTATCAAGTTTATCTATATATTTTTGTCTCGTTTGTTCTCATTTTAGAGAGATGGAACGTTCTATGAGTAAAATCATTTTTTGAAAAAGTATACCATCTTCAATAGTTGGTGTATATTCAGCAAAAACCTGTCAGATCATAGTAAATGTAAAAATCATCCCGACGAGAAGAGAAAAAATTTTCTTCATAAAAAGAGAATAAAAAAGTAAATTGGCCTAAGTATATAAGGCAATGCTCTCAAGTCAAAATTATATTTCATATTCAGCACGATTTGTTCGCATTGGAGAAGTATTCTTTCTAAAAACGATGATATATTTCAATTCGTCCATACCTGTAGTTTTGCATTCACTGGATTTCGGTTATAATGTCAAGTACAAGATAGAAATGATTGACAAACACACTAAAAGATCGCAAAAATAAAAATCAATATAAGGGTCAGCTGGCTTATCACCACTGACATGAGGTCTCAGGTATGCCAAAAACGCATCCGAAGACAACGCCCCCTTATTTGGTAATATGTCTATTATGAAACCCTTCTATACTATGCGAAGACTTCTCGCTTGAGCGCTTTTGTTGTGCTTTCTCGTTTCTTCAGAATGATCTCTCTTTGCGGCTGCAAATGCGGGGATTATTTTTGAAAAGACTAATATCATCAGTGATGGAATGTCGCAAATTCCGCTTACTGAGAAAAAGATATATGATACGCAGAAATATCTTCTTCAGAATCGAAGTCCGATCGCGACCTCGACACTTATCGAAGCGGGATCTTGATCTGGGTATCGAGAGCTCGATGCGACAAAACTTAAAAATAGCGGTGTAACTTCGACTGGAGTTACGAATTATCAATTTTGATATGGAAAAGCTCTATATGATGGAAATATCGCTATAGTCGATCTTCCGACAACGAATAGTGGAAGGTATACATACGAGGCTCCATATTATTGTGATCTTCTTATCGCTTCACTCGCGAAATTCGTAAAAATCTGAAACAATATTTGTCTTCCGAATTATGTGACTTTTAAGACGGAATACGATAAAAATCCAGAACGAACCTACGTGAATGTTATAAAAACTTCTGAGATCCCAGATGCTGATCTCTCAAAATACGGAACCATTATTTTCCCAGATATTATTCTTGGTCGTCACAGTGAGATTCTTGATGATTTTGGATCCGGAGGAATCGCGAAGATTAAGTCTTTCGTAGAAAATGGAGGAACGGTATATTTTTCTTCGAAAAGCCTCATACTTGCTGATAAGATGGAACTAACGAATCGAGTCGTCGATGACAATACGCTCGTAAAACATCATGAAAATCAAGGAAAACTTCTTTTACAGAGTAGTAATGATTTCAACACTCAGGTTTTGAATCAGTGATTTTATGAAGGAAAGAATTATTTCGCGAAAACTGGAAGCGGATATTATGAATATTTGCTTTGATCTTATTATATTCGTCCTTTGGCTGATGCAGCGATCGTTCCGGTCCGATATTTCGATGTAAGTCATGATGCGAATTATTATTTTCAAGATGTTACGACGAGTGAAGATGCGCCGCTGGATCTCGACAGCGCGATCAGCGCATTTTATAAGCCATACGGACATGGACTCATCGTCTATAATGGTGGAAACAGTCTTTTTTCTCCACAGAGCAATTCTCATAAACTTTTCATTAATCACACTCTTAATAGTATCGCGCTTTCATTCTTACGGGAAGTCTACACGAGTGCGAAAGTAGCGCAAAAATCAAATCCTGATGTGCGGGAAGATCTTGTGCCAGCACTCGAACGAAATCTCGTCTTCGAATATTCGATGGATGCGACAAATGTTTTTAATGGTGTTGTTTCTAATGCGGTTGCAACTATAAATATCGCGACAGGAGGTCTTCTTATTGACACGGCGATCCCAGCAGATTGTCAGTATGGATCTTCTACTGGTCAGCTTATTTGTACTCGATCTCGACTCGATTCGAGTGAGAAATGGAATCTAAAATTTGGTTTAAAAGTTGATGAACCGACATTCACTCAAGCTGGTCTTGATATTGTCGTTACTCGTACGACTCTGGATTATACTGACTCAAACGGCGCGCAAATTCACCAGAATATGTGAGCTCAGACGATCGATGCGGTCGAATCCGCAAACATGCGAACCAGTCTGAATATTGATCCAGCTGGATATTATCCACTTCCTGGAGAATGAGTGTATATCGATCAGGTTATGAATGCGGAAAATAAAGCAGCAACCGAAGCAAATGATGTAGATTATACTGTAAGTGTCCCGCTTTTGTCTCCGCTTTTCGAAGAAAGTGATCAGGCTCGTCTGATTTCTCGAATCGTTTTCTCGAAAGATTATCATAACAGTCTTTATAATCCAGATACGAAAACAGGATTTTATCCTTTTAAAAACGAGTGAAACTGTGCGGTGACCGATCTCATACTCCCAAATCGATGCAAGGACTATATTATCCCAAAACTTGCAAGTGGCTCGATAAGTTATATGCCAAATACGAATCGATATCAGTATGTCGATAATTATGACGAGCCGGTGTATCGAGCGAATACTGACGCTGATGAAGCTTTTGCGAATGTTCATACCGGCGTGCTTTCTCCAGATCTCGGAAAAAATATCTTGAGGCAATCTTTTATGCCTGATGCTGATATTCTCTTCAGAAAAGCAAGTCCACGACGTATGGTATTCGAATATCCGACAAAAAAAGAGCTCTTGTTTGCTCGTCAAGATGTCTATTTCTATAATAATCCAGCTTTCCCACTTCCACATGGAATCACTGGCGTGAATCAGTATATCTCGATGGATAAATACGGAAGCTGTGCGAAAGAATCGGGGGTCTACGGTTATCCTGATGGTGTAGTCGCCGGGAAGTATCCGAATTCGATCGCTTGTAATGCATCTGGGGCACTGTTGCCTTGGATTAATGAAAAGATCGATTTTGATCATCTTCCAGCAGGAATGAGTCAGACAGAATATCTCTTCCCGATCGATCCGAAAAATAATATTTCAGGACCAGAGATGCTTGATGGATTCGATGCCGACGGAAATTATATCGGACAAAAAGATCAGAACGGAGTCCAAAGCGAAGCGTATCCGATCAAATATGTAAAAGGAAGTTACGCGAGTTTTTATTTACCACCTCGCTCGACTCCGAAATGATGATATATGGAATTTACACTTCCAGACGGAGTAAATCCTTCGAAAGTGTATGTCCTCGCGGATCATATCGCGATCAACAAAATTGAGACAATTGGTCAGACTTCTCGAGTCTACTTTTATCGTGGAAAACTTCCGAATGAACAATCATTAAAATCTATTGTTGGTTTGGCACTTGAATGAGTCGATCAAGACGTAGCAAATATTTCTGTTAAAATATATTCTCTGACCTACGATCTTTCGAGTGTGAATTCCAGTCGATATGATCATGAGCAAGATATGAATGTGAATTTTGCAAAATATGCATTCTTCAAACTTCCAGCAGTAAAGATGACATTCACGATGCCACGACGAAAACGAATTAAAGATGTAAGTATTACCGATATTGGTCTCACGGAAGGTCAGACGAACGCACTTTTCACAGTTCCTGATTATTACAGTCATTCGCTTGTTTTTAAGTCGAGTAGTATTTCCGCACTGAATTCTCTCATGACACAAGCTAAGCTTTCTGTAGATCAAAAAACATCAATAACAACCATTTTCACGAATACGCTCTCTGAAAGTTACGTGAGAAAATATGAGAATCTCGAGCCAATGGTTCGATTCTGAACATATATTCAAGAGCTCGCATTCCACCGAACGGTCTGGTGAGTAGCCGAAGATCATCCGATCAAAGATCCTGGAATTATGGCTGACAGTGCGATGTTTGGTAATGTGGGAGTTCTTGGTATTTCTCCGATTCCTTTCCGTGAATACCTGACAACAGGAAAATCACAGATAATTCCACTTGCGACAGAAAATGCCCGTGTGGATTATAAAGATATTTTTGGTCGACAGTTTGCGGCTCCGATTCGTACGGTCGTGCCGGAAGCGGTTCCATTACCTCCTCCAGTTCGTAATTTCATGATGAATACGACGTATGAAATGTATGATAAGGCCTGAAATAAAAAAGAAACTTGGGATGGAGAAACGGAACTCGAAATCCGTCAAAATATCAAACTCTACAACAATTATCCACGATATTTTGATCCGACCACTTGTAACGATAATCCGACTTCACCAGCGTATGGAACGTGCTGGGATGGAACCGGTACAACCGTAACTGGTTACAATGGTGAGACAAACTATAAACTTTCAGATAAAACCCTTGATTCCATCGATAATTATTGGATTAGAAATGTACGACTTTTTGATACAAAATCCGCATATGATGCATTTATAGCTTGATTACAAGCAGAACTTACTGCTTCATGACTTACTAATTATTCTGTTCCGACGCTTCATAGAGCAGAGAATGGAAAGTGAAATGTAAGTCTTGCATCTGGCGAATTTATCGATGACAAAGCGCGTAATTATTCTCCCGAAGTCGAGAACTATTTCCCGAAAAATTATGTCGAAAATAATATGTGGAATCTGACACACTTCGATTATGACGATAGCGTCTACTCGAAAGGATATCCTTACCATATGGATAATCAGCTTCCGAATCCACATTCTGAGGAATTCTGGAATCCAGCAAAATACTTGCCACACAACATTCTCGCGATTCCGATGAACAGGTGAGTTGGATACAAGACGAAATATTTTTCTGAGGAACCTGGATATCTCCAGTATGAGGTTCAGAATACTGGAAAAATCGAAAATAATATCACACCATATACTTCTTGGAAATATCCAAGCCGAAAATGATGGTGGCCAGAAAATCTCCAAAATCGTGATGTGACGCTTCTTGCGGGACAAAACGAGGTTAATAAAATTCCATATTCCTATAATGGTGGTGATTACGTAAAAGCTCCGCTTATTACACAGTCAGATTTTGATTTTGCACCTGCAGGATGAAATATCTACGCGTGTCTCTTTAATCCGATCGAACTAATCTCGAAACCGGGAAAATATCAGTATCGTCCGAATAGTCTTATAAATAATGTTATTCCGATAATTCCGTGGATCCAGAAAGAGAATGAGAACGCGAATTATCTTTCGACATATTCTTGTAATTCGAATGATTTTGCGAGCAAATATTCTGATCCGAATAATCTCCAGAAAATAAATAATATCGTAGAAACTGAGGATGCATTTTGGCTCTATTTTGCTTCGAATCTGCGTGGTGAAGCAAAAGAAGCATTAAATATCGTGAATCGACTTCAGCCTTTTGCTGACAAGCCACTTTTTGAAGGTGACACAAAGATTATTGAAGGTGGAAGATTCGTCTATTGGAATCCTGCTTTTGGTCCGAATGCTTTCGAGATCGTCGATAATCCTGTCTCAGTCGTAAAATCCGTGAACTCGGATATTACAGTCGACAAAGAGCTTATTCCGTATACTCTGAAAAATTATAAGACAGACGCATATCTTCTCTATACCGTAAAAGATCCTGGTGAACTTTTCGTGGATACTCATGGAAAAGAGACGGCTCGTCCTTGGAAAGATGAAATCTATATCGATTCTCGATGAGATGGAAACTATGGTGCGAGTGTCTATGTCGGAGCTTCGTATAATAAAGCTGCGACAAAATCACTTCTTGATCCAGGTGATAAAACGCTCATTCGTCTCGATATCTATAATAATTCCGGTTTTGACTGGGCGATGCTCGGTACCGGTACCGTCGCGAATACGAACAATAATCAATATGTGACCTACGTAAATGGTGGTATTGATTTTACGATTCAAGGAAATCAAGCATTGAACGCGAACGATCTTATCACGAAAGTTGCGAGAAATGTTTTGAAACCCGATAGATATAATTTCTTGAAACTAGAAATTCCTGATGATATCAAACCTTTCGTAACTATTACTCCTTCCGATGCGAATATTCTTACTCCAGGAACATTCTTCGATTTCGATTTTGTAAATGTTACGACAATTCGTGATGGATTTAAGGGAAGTTATTTCCTTGATCTTTCGATCGATCCTTTGATTCCAGAGAATCTTCGAGCAAAAATCTATGACATCAAAGCTTCGATTAATCCACAATATTTCCAAAATATTCCGTGAGAATCTGGAAAAGATCCAGTTGGTTGGCCATCAAAAGTGAATCTTCCTGATATAAAATTTGCTCTTGCTGACGCAAATAATGCAGCTTTTTATCGATCTGGATATTCTACTGGAGTGAGTCTAGATATAGCATATGACTCTGGATTTACGCTCGATACCGCATACGAACTTACTGAAGAATGAGTCACTGAGATGCGACTGGCAGCTGGTGATGGAACGAATAAACACCGAAGACTTCGAGAAACTTTCGAGAGTCTTTCGTCTTCAGGATTTGCACTTCGTACATTCTCTTGAGCTTTAAGTTCTTCTGGATCTGACACGGTTGCGCATATTGATTTTGCGAATGCTGGAATCACTGAATTCCCATACGTAAACGCCAGTGGATCTATCATTCCAAAAACCTATGTGCTTGTACATCTGAAAAAAGAAGAGCTTACTGATGGTGAACATCCAGTAGTGAATTCTGATAGCGTAAATTTCACAAATTTCGGTGGAAAATCGAAAGTGAAAACAAATACGATTCCTCTGAAATGATATGCACAAGGCCCAAAACTCGATATCTGGTATCGATCTGCACTTATCTGAAATACGAAAAATGATCAATTAGAAGTTCAGAAACTTGCAGAAGGGGAGAATACGGTCGAAGTGAAGTTGTTCCTTAAAAATATCGGAACTGATATTGCTTTTGATCCTACTATGACAGTAAATATCTGAAGCTGAGTGATTATCAATCCGACACTCACACAAAATGCCACAGTGAGCGGAAATCAAGTTATCATACGAAATCTCTATAGCGAATCTGGTGCACTTGGTACGGAATGAGAAGCGGTGTGACCAGGAATCACGAATTATTTCCCGATCTATCTGACGTATTCTGGAGCGTATCAAGATACTCCGATCGAACTCGTAAATAGTGCAAATTATAAATTCACACCTTACGACCCGATTTTACCAGCTCTTTCTGGTAGTTATTCGACTGGATTTACGCTTGATTTTATAAAGACAGAATCTACTTACGAAAAACAATGATCTGACACGGTAAATCTCACACTTTCGGGAAATACTGTTTGAATATACTGGGATGCAAATATCGATACGATACCAGTACTTTCTCATGTGACGAACACTGGAAGCGAAGTACTTGTGACTCCATTGTCACTTGATCCACTCCAGTCACATATTATTGATACGACTTCATTATACCGAACCAAAAACGGAAACTTTAAGTCTATTAAAAATGAGCAATTATCACTCACTGGTCAAACTGCATTCTTGACTTCAAGTGGTTACAGTGTGACGGACGCTTCGGTGAATTTCAGATTTCATACGAATGCTCTCGGGAAGTACGGATATTCATTCTCTTGGCTTGGAACTCAGGGAACGGGTTCAGTTCTTACCGGAAGTATTCTTTCTCCAGATAATGGAAATGTAGCGCTTCAGCTCGATAATATCGATGTAATGTTGCCTTTGAATCTCACGGGTTCTATCCTGGACGGTTCTGGAAATATCATCGCTGAAAGTTTCGTGCGATTACCACTCGTCGGAGCTCGAATCTATGATCAGACAGCTCGAAGAACAGGCGAACATACGCGTGTTCAGTTTAGTACGAATTATCTTGCAGATACGTGCTTTGATATTGTACGAGACGGACTTAAAGTTCTTGATTGTAAAAATACTACTTCCGGTCCGAATGTTTTCGAAGATGTAAATGCTGATCCATATCGCGATCATTCATATCATATTTCCGTCTACAAAAAATGAGATCCTGACGCTTCCGTATGAGCTGATGTATTTTATCTTTCTGCACCAGATACTTCCAGTATTCCATTGAAAATTATTTCTGCTGCGGAACTCAATGATGCGATAATTTTCTGAAAAGTGAAAGATCTTCTCGATAACTATCTCGTCGATGAAACTCTGATCCGATATATCGTCAGAATGCGAACCGATCTTGCTCCGTATCTCGCGCAGTATAGCAGCGATGGAAGCATCGAGGTGCGTTATGCGAGCGGACAGACCATCTATGCCGGTTCTCCATGGGATTTCCAGCTTGATAAGCCATTACTCATCGTAAAAGATTTGCCAAAATTAGAAGGGTATACTCCTTTCGAATGAGTCGAAGTTTGAGATGAAATTACGCCTTTTGTATTTGAAAATTACAATCTCATAATTCTGAAAAACATCTGGAAAAAACCTGCGAAAGTTGTCTCATACCATTTGAATGCGACGAAAGATCTGCCAGAATGTGAAAATATGAATAAAATTTCACAATCTTGTTGGTTTTACGATACAAATCGAGTCGGAATCTACACGAAAAAATTCTCGAAATTCGTATTGTATGATAAAACTTCCACTTCTTCCGGATGAAGTGGAATCTGGCTCACAGTCGATAAGTGTGATGGAGTCGATAATTCACCGAGCTACTACGATGGACTCTGTGATGCACCGAAAAACTGACAAATAACTGGTAAAAATCCAGATCTCATCAAGGAAATCGATCCAGCTCAACAGTCATTGTTTGATTCATATGACTTCTCAGCCACAAAACCACTGAGCAAAGAGATCCGAAAATATATCGAACAAAAGTATCTTACACGAATCAATATAGCGATCGAGCGAAAAACAGATAACCTCTACAATAAGATTCAGATGTATAGAAAAATTTCTGTATATCTCGAAAAACGCTTAGAACAAAATAATCTAAGCGATCGTGAATTAAAGGTTTTCTCCTATGTTCGTCTGGTACTCGTAAGAGCGATAGATAAGTTTGAAGCTGGAACGATGGTGAGGAAGTAGCAGAGCACGTCATCCTGAACTTGTTTCAGGATCTCCTGATTGGCTCATCATTACGAAGCACAAAACAATCTAGAAAACTCGTTAATCAGTTTGGTTAACGAGTTTTTGTTTGCAATCTGTAGTTGTAAGATTATAATCTTGTAGAACCTAATAAATACATACATGGATGCATCTTTAGATTTACACGTAGAATGTGCCTGACTTTGCAGGATTATAATAGACGATAAGTTTCTACTTAGTATAAATTATGGTTGATTGCAAAGGTGAATTTTTGCTTTTGCTCCGATTGGCTGAGCTTATCATTTTTTCGAACCAGATAGTATTCAAAAACAATTTGAAATCTCTTGGATTAAAGGGGTGGGGGAGATGAGATTTCTGATGAAATCCAATTCGTATGATGAATTTGAAAAACTTTTTTTGTGAAAAGGTATAGCTAGAGAAAATTCCCCAAAAAGAGAATTCTTCGAAGAATTTACGGAAGAGCTTTCTCTCGTCTATAATCTTGTTTGTTCATATTTTCATGCGGAGCCTTTGCATATATCGGATTATCTATTTAATCACAAGGATTTTTCAAATATTTCTTTTCAATATGCATACACGGTTTCTGACGACAAGGGCTGGGGAACTATAAAAAATATTCGTAAACTCATTGAGGTGTTTGATGTGGATTTTCCACAGAATATTTTAAATAAATTGCAGTTCTTTTTATCTTTGAAATATTCTCCATTTCGCCTTGTCACTATGGATGAGATTGAGAATGGTGTCACTTTAGATGGTGTAAAAGTAGCGAATTGAGCACTTGCTCTCGTGGCAGATAAAAAACATTCTTTGGTTAAAAATATATTTAGGTGACCATCTCAATATGAAACAAATTATTTATAAAATCATCACTCCGAAAAATCTCAAAAAATATCAAGATTCACTTCTTGATCTTCTCGACTCTGCGAAAAAACGACCCGAAAAAATTCTTAAATCATTGAAAAATACTGATTATATTATTCTTGCGCTTGATGGTGAGAAAATTGTCGGTTCGAATCAAATTATTACAGATAAATATTTCGTAGCGCTTTTTGTAAATCTTTTTGTTCATCCAGAATATAGAAAAGATTGAATCGGAGGAAAAACCATCGAAAAATCTATTACTCAAGTGAGAAAACTTGCAGTACAAAACATAAAGCTGATCCCGGATTCAAGTAGTCCTTGGCTGAATGGTTTTTATGCGAAATATTGATTCAAAGAAGGAATTTATATGGGAATGAAATAGTACTTTTGGATCAAGAAATTGTAAAAAAATTATTCATTCATAAGTGTAATATGTCAGAAATAATAATTCAGAATGCAACCATTGAAAATCTTTCCGATATTCAATATTTGAATTCACTTCTGTTCCAAAAAGAATACAATGAGTTCGACAAAACACTGATTTGTAATTGGCCATTTTCTTCGTTAGGCGAGAGATATTTTCGTGATAAAATTCTGGATTCCAATTCTTGCGCATTTGTAGCTTCAATGGGTGATTGAATAGTTGGTTATCTTGTCTGAGGTATTTGAGAGTCTTGCGAATATCGCGAGCAAATGACGATAGCTGAGCTTGAGAATATGTTTGTCCTCAAAGAATGTCGTGGACTTTGAGTTTGAACATTAATTTGTAAAGCTTTTAAAGATTGGTGTCGAGAAAAATGAGTGAATAGAATTAGAGTAACAGCATCTGCCATGAATAGTAAGACAATAGATTTTTATAAGAAACAAGGATTTTGAAATTTTTCCCTCACCTTAGAATCCACCTTACAATAAATATAATTCTTAATAAAATACATATGCTTAAATCCCTCTTCCAAACAACATCCAAAGAACCATCTTCCTATAGAGTTTTTCTCTGAAAACTCCTCATTCTTCTTGCTTTCGCACTTGGACTTTGGTTCGCATACAGCATTCTACATGTGATTCTTGCATTTGCTTTTTCTGCGTTTCTTGTGATGTTGTTTTCACCGTTTTTGAATTGGTGTAATCGTCACCGAATCGCCAATTGGCTCGGAATCATTATCATTTATATCATTCTGCTCGGTCTGATAACACTGATTTTCGTCTCTATCGTTCCGATATTCGTGAATCAGATCAGTCAACTCATTCATGCGATTGCTTCTTGGTTCAATCTGATCGAACAATCATATAAAGCGAACGGTGTGTCAGCTCTAGGGCTTCCTGATTTCATTACGAACTATATAAAAGATCTTGATTGGAAAGATTTGTTTGCATTTCTTCGATCGAATATCTGATCCATCGGCACGACCATAAGTGGTAATCTTAAAAATATCGCATCTGGATGAGCTGGAGTAATCTCTTCCGTGAGCAACATTATATTTTCTATTGCCACGACATTTGTATTTACTTTTTTTATGGCGATAGAGCGAAAAAATGTCTATGCATTATTTTATGATATTCTTCCGAAAAAATTATCTGATTATCTTGCGCATAGGGAAGTGGATATTATGAATCGACTTTCTTCTTGGATAAAATGACAGCTCATTCTCAGTGTCTCTATATCACTTTTGGTATATATCGGACTTTGGATTCTACACACTTTTGGTATAGTTATCGAAAATAAAGCGACTCTCGCACTTCTCGCTGGTCTTCTTGAGTCGGTTCCGTATTTTGGACCATTTCTTGCCGTTCTCCCGGCACTTGCACTTGCTGGAAGTGTTTCTTGGATTGCGGTTATCGTAGTACTTTTTCTCTATATCTGAATCCAGCAACTCGAAGGACAAGTTCTCGTTCCATTGATAATGAGTAAATCTCTAGATCTTTCGCCACTTTTTGTCCTCGTCATGATGGCTATAGGGATTTCTACAGCTGGAGTTCTCGGTATTCTTTTGGCTGTACCGGTCGCAGCTATCATCGAGATTGGAGTTCGGGATTTTCTGGAATATAAAAAGAAGATGAAGCTGTAATTATTTCTATATATTAATTTTTACCACATGGAACAAGTCACTGAGCCAATTATTCCAGTCGCAACTGCTGAGCCAAATAAAATAGAATCCGTTCCTGCTGTCCCATACGTTCCTTCTTTACAGTGAATCGAGCTCGGGCTCATCGCTATTTTTAGTGTTGTTTTCGGACTGCTTCATTACTATCTATTCTATGGATTAAGCTATGGTATTTCAGCTCCTATATTTACGCTTACTTTTTTGATTTGATACTTTTATTTGATCAATAGATTTTGAATCAAGACGGCCAAAGTGCACTATATCCTTGGTTGAATTGTTTTCTTATTTTCCCTTATGTTGGCTATTCGTGCTGGTATTTGGCTAGTGGTTATGAATTGGATTGCTTGTATATATACATTTTTTATTCTTCTGATTGTCACATTTCGAGAAAAGCTCGATAATCTAAAACTAGTAGACTATACTCAGAGAGTAGGATTATTCGTACCAGGTATAATTCTTGGTTTTGGCTCATTTATTCGTGACCTTGGATATATCAAGCATAATTCTGAGGGTAAGAAGTTTACTCCCCATATCGTAAAATGAATCTTGCTTGCACTTCCTGCCATTGGTGTCTTTTTGATTTTATTTTCTTCGGCTGATATGGTTTTCAATAAGTATGTATCCGATTTGTTTACTTTCAATTTTTCCCCTGATTTTCCACTACGAATTATCAATATCTGATTTTTTATTCTGCTTTTCCTTGGACTTATTTCTTTTATCATAAAGAAATCTCGCTCTAGTGAATCAAATATGGTCGATTACAAACCGAAATGAGAGATGCACAGTATAGAGATTAATATTATGCTTTGATCTGTTGTGGTACTTTTTTGTATTTTCATGACCCTGCAGCTCACCTATCTATTCAGTGGAACTGCCATGATATCGGTGCAGTGATATACGTATTCTGAGTACGCCAGAAAATGATTTTTTGAACTTATAGTTGTCGCTTGTATTGTACTTGCGATCCTCTGGTTTTCTGATAAATATCTCTACGATAACAATCAGAAGTCGACTTCCACAATATTTAAATCACTCTCCTCATTACTTATAATTCTGACATTCGGTATTCTCGGTTCGGCATTCATGCGATTGTGGCTATACGAGAATTCTTACGGACTCACGGAATTACGATTCTATTCCCATGTTTTCATTATTTTCTTGGGTGTAGCTTTTCTGCTTTTTTTCTATAAAACAATTTTCTTTCTCAGAGAATCCAAATTCCTGCTCTTTATATTTTCACTTTCTCTCGTTACGGTTGCATTTTGTAATATTATTAATCCTGAATGATATATTGCAATAAATAATACGAATAAACAATATTCATGATCGGTTCGCTTGGATATTTGATATGTCGGATGATTGTCTTCCGATGCCGTTGATACGATGCTGGTAAATTATAAAAAAACAACGACTGAGGATAAAACTTCAATAGTACGAAATCTTTGTTGTATGTATCAAAAATCGAAAAAATATGAATGGCAGGAATTAAATTATTCACGACTACATGTAATTCGTGAGATAGAATCATTATCGCCAGCACTTCAATGTCCAGAGGATAATTACTGCGGCTGATTTTTTGATATGTAACAACACTCTTAATTCTTAATTCTCACATCATGTCTTTCTTTTCATTTTTTAAAACTCGTTTCGGTGAGTTTAAATCTCGACTCACTCATGTTGGCGAGAGAGAGCCACTATCAAAACTTTCATTTGTTGTCATTCTCATGCTTGATGTTTTCGTATTAGTGGTTATATTTTGGTGACTCTCAGATACGACTCGTCAGCTTACTACGCCGGATGATTATATTACATATGGCTGTCAGAATTACATACTTGATGCAAACATGAAGACTGAGGAAAATAAGATCGAGCTAACTTCGAACACAGCACTTGGTTATAATGATTATAATGCATTTCCAGCAGCTACGGATATTCTTGAGACGACTGCTGAGAAAAAGCTACATCCTATATGTCTTGAACTCAATAATAGACTCGAAATAGCAGAACAATCAACGGATCTTCGCGCGTTATTCGATGAACGAAATGGTCTGCAGGCAAAAGAGAATAACCTTCAATCAGAACTCAATCAGATCAAAGGGAACTATGATACGTCGCTCCTTGAAAAAATAGCAAACATGCCTTCGAGCGCGGATGAAATGCAACAGACTCGTAAAGAGAAAGCCCAAGAAATTCTCGATTTCCAAAAACAAGCTCGTGAAGTCGAGGAGAGAATCAGGGCACGTATTGAGTATCAAAATATCTGGGGATATATTCTCGATAACGAAGCCGCTAATCAGATACAACTTGAACACGATCTTCAGATTGCTCGATTTTGGTTTCCAGTAAAGCGCCTTTGAATGGAATTTTTATTTCTCATTCCTCTTCTACTTGTAATCTACTTCTGGAACAGCCGGAGTGTCAAAAAGGATAATGGCGTACAGATGCTCATAACCTCACATCTTCTCGTCGTGATCGCAATCCCGGTTCTTTGGAAAATTCTTGAAATGCTTCTTGAGATTATCCCACATAAACTTCTTGCAACCCTTATGGCATGGCTCGAGGCAATGAAACTTCTTGCTATATGGTACTACGTGCTTGTCATTATCGGGATTCTTATAGCACTTGGTATCATCTATCTGATCCAGAAAAAGTTTTTCAACAAAGAGCGACTTCTTCAGAAACGCTTTATAAGAGGGGAGTGTATTGAATGCGGAAAATTTCTTCCGAAACATTGTAGTCATTGTCCTTTCTGTGGAGGTGCTCAAAGAAAAAAATGTTCAATCTGCAATGAAGAGACTTATATTGCCGGAACTTACTGTAAAAACTGTGGAAAACAATTGTAATTCTAACGCTTCTTTTCTGACTTATACTTGATAATCATATAATACCTGTTATTATTTGTGTGCTCAATAATAACAGGTCATGAAGAAATATCGGTGACATATTTTGGCTCATGAATCTCCATCTTACGACATTGCTCGTCAAGACGCGCTTATATATCGTAGAAAAGTATACCAAATATTGAGTTTAGACTTTCAAAATGATTCTCTGGAACAATGTAAAAAAGTAAGGGATGATTATTGTAAAAATGCGAATCTGCAAAACCCTATAATTCTTCGAATTATGAGTAATAATTGTCACAAGCTTATTAAAGGGGAGTTTGAAGTACGTAGATTATATAAAATGGTTAATCAGCGAGTTGTACAACTTCTTGAAGTTTCAGTAAAATAATTTATTTCTTGACTTTAAAAAAATCAAGCCATAATACAAACTATTCCTGCGTTTCCATTTTACTTTCGAAACTATTTATCCACTAGGAAATAAGTCGAAAGTTTTTTTCGTAGTTAACTATACGAGCGTATATGTAAACACGTTAAGTTACTTGGACGATACTTGCTTTTTATAAGTAAGGATTTTTGTGTCGTTCATCGCAGGAACTGCTCTTTAACATCATCCACTATAGAAAACAGTTGAAAATTATTTTAATTGTTTACCCTAACTTTTTTATGAAAAAAGCTAGTTTTTGACAAACTGTCAAACGATTTATGGAGCCAGCGCTTCATAATAAGCGTAAATTAATCCTGTTTTCTATTACATTCTTTTTGTGGAAAATTTATGAAATCGCGAATGTTTTTGCTTTTTCCCAGATTGTTTCATCTATTCAAACATCGAATCAAGCTCGATTCTCGGGTATTCTTGTATATTTTCTCATATTTATACTAATATATCAGATTGTAAATTATTATCAGTATAAATTTTTTGGGTTTTATGAGCTTGATATGTATCGTTATATAAATGAAAAATATTTACCAAAGCTGATCGAGATAGATAATAATTATATAGAATCTCTCTGATCAGGAAAGGTAATGACAATCTTCACAAAATGAATGGATTATTGGAGTCAATTTACCGAAAAACTCTTAAGCAGAACCATCGGTATAATTGTTATGCTCTGATATACGGCCTATATGATCACTCAGATTTCCTGGAAATATTTCCTGTTACTTATGATTGTATGAGTTGTCTTTAATTTATTTGCACTAAAATTTAGAAATGTTGGCTTAAAATACAGGATTATAATGTACGATATGATCGCTGATTATAATAGAAAAGTGCTCAGATTTATCATGTCAAAGCATGAAATAATGCAAAATAATAGATGAGAAAGGGAAGCTGCGAGCATCTGAAAACATATATGAGAAATAAACAAAATGGCAAGAATTCGTTGGCCGTTTGAGCATTTTTCATATAACAGCATGGAAATAGGAATTGTTCTTATCAAGATTGCGGTAATGTTTTGAGTAGGAAAGATGGTATTTGGTTGACAGGCAAGTATCTGAGAATTTGTTGGTATAGTCGCACTATTATGATACTTATCATCGACTTCTCAAGCATTTATCGATATGATAAAAGATTACATGAAAAATGGAATTAATCTTAAAAGATTTTGGGAATTTATAGATACTGCGCCACGCATTCATAATCTTCATATTTGAAAATCATATATCCATAAAAACTGAGACATTAAAGTTAAAAATATTACGTATGCGTATGAGAAATCAAATGTTTTTAAGAATTTTTCGCTTTCATTACGGTGATGAACAAAAACTGCATTTGTCTGAGCATCCGGATCAGGAAAAACAACTCTTATAAAGTTGATTGCTGGGTACCTAAATCCAAATATATGAGAAATTTGTATTGATAATAATTGTCTATCTGAAACGAAATTAATCGATTATTATAAAAAGGTATGATATCTTACGCAAGAACCATCAATATTTGATGGAACTGTATATGAGAATCTCGTATACGCACTGGATGAAAAACCGGAAATCGAAGCGGTAAATAAGGTAATTTCATTATCAAAATGTGAATTTATTTTCGAATTTGAAAATGGTCTTGAAACAGAAATAGGGGAGAGATGAGTACGGCTTTCTGGATGACAACGTCAACGTCTAGCTATCGCAAAAATTATGCTAAAAAATCCAGATATCATATTACTGGATGAGCCGACAAGTGCACTTGATAGTTTTAATGAAGAACAGATAAATATTGCTATTCATAATCTCTTCGATGGAAAAACAGTAATTGTCGTCGCGCACCGTTTGCAGACCGTAAAAAATGCAGATCGAATACTAGTATTTGAAGAGTGAAAAATTATTGAAGAAGGAACTCACGGTGAATTAATACAATTTTGAGGGAAATACAAGAGAATGTTGGATTTACAGAGTGGGTTTTAGAATTATTTATGAAATTTCTTATGAACTTCCTTTAATTGAGAATTTGTCACATGGGTATAGACTTGGGTAGTCGTAATACTTTTATGTCAGAGCATTTCTTGGATTGATCTTATATCTGCGCCATTTTCGAGTAGGGTAGTCGCGAAAGAATGCCTGAGAGTATGAGCGGAAACATCTTTGATTATTCCAGCTTTAAGAGCTTGAGATTTGATCATATTCGTGATGTGGATGCGAGAAAGTCGATATTTTTCTGCATCAGTTACATCTGGAATATTGGTAGGATCAAAATTATGTCGAATAAAAGCAGGTTCAAACACGTCAGTTCTTGCATTAAAATACGTTCTGATTCGCTCTGCAGCGATATCTGTAAGATACACGACGCGAACTTTTCTTCATTTACCACGTACTGCGAACTCGAGACGATCGAGATTAATATCTCTGCGATTGAGTGCTGTAAGCTCACTGACACGAAGTCCAGTCGAATAGATACATTCCATGATAGCAATATCCCGGAGTCATCGAACATCAGAACTTTCGATAGAATCGAATAATCTGATAATTTCCTCATGAGTGAGAAATTCTACTTTTCGTTCTTCTTGTTTTATAAGATCGATCGAAGTTGGATCGATAATTTGAAAAGAATTTTTTTTCAGATATTTACAAAATGATCGAATCGAAATCATATAAGCATTTACGGTTTTGATTCAAAGATTTTTTTGACTCAGATAGAGTCTAAATGAATTTATGACGTCTAAAGTGATGTCGGAAAGTTTTGTCGTCAGATATTTCTTGCAAAAATCAGTTTGTTGCTGTTTTTTGATCATCTTTTCGCTTACAGAAGGGATTTCGAGAAATATGGCCCGAAATTCAAGCGTTTCGAGTGAAGAGGCTATGTCTCTATGGAAAAACTTCAAAAAAGAGAACAAATGAAAGCAATATTGCTCTATAGTCTTAGAACTTGAGTTTCTGTTAATCCGAAGATACAGGTTGAATTTTTCTATTGCTTGAAAAAATGATAGATCCATATGAGAATGTTTTCTGAATTAAAAATATGTAAACCTAGATATAAAGAGTTTACATATTAAATTTATATTTCAAATGTTTTATAAAGTTTTATTTTTCTCTATAGAGGGAAGAATAGTTCTATTGATTTAAAATACTTAACATAATGTAACTTATGTTAAGTTAATTGTATATAATTCTGGAGCAATCGACTATTCAAGAAACTCCTTGAATATATCTCTTAATTCATCTCCGTAAATATCTAGTATTCCGTTATGATCCGCTCAATTAATCGGTATAAATTTTTTTTGAATTGCTGGAGAATTTTCGAAAAGCTTTTCTCACATTTCAAATGGAATTATAGAATCATTCGTTCCATGAATTATTAAAGTTGGAATTTTTATGGTTTTTATTTTATCTATGGAAACAAAAGAATCTTTTTGAAATAAATATTTCTGAAGTGGAAATCAAAGTAATTTCGTCGACATATCATATCGAGATGTCAGTGGTGCGACAAGAACTAACTTATAGACAGGATTATGATAAGCTAGGTCCGTAGCTGCAGCGGTTCCTATTGAATATCACCAAATGATAATATTGTCAGAATTTATTTTTTTCGTTCAAGTTAAATAATTGTAAGCTGTTTGAGAAGCTGAGTATACGCTTGACTCTGTCGGTATCTCTCCGCTTTCACCATATCAAGGAAAATCTACAGCAAGAACATTGAATCAGAGTGATGAGATATAATCTATTTCATCATCAAAAATGTTAATATCCCCTCCATTTCCGTGGAAATATATAATTGTTTTTTTGGATTTAGTGTCACGAAACAAACAAGAAACTTTGAGTCATTGAGGTGACATCAAGAAAATCTGATCTCATAAAACATTTATCTTAGAATATCCAATAGCAGGAAAAGTCATATTTGTCTCAAGATTTCATACTGTAAATAATAACATTACATAAAATAATGCCATTATTCAGAGAATTAAAAGAGATAATCTGTAGATACTATTCTTTATAGAAATTTGCATGTTTTATTTATTTAGATTTTTCCTAAAACATTCCTCCATATGATCATCCACTAGCCCAGCTGCTTGCATAAATGCATAACAGATAGTCGAACCAACGAATGTGAATCATCGTTTTTTCATATCTTTGCTCATAGCATCTGATTCCGGACTCGTTGCCATAAAATCCTTTTTGTCTCGAGGAATATTTATAATTGTTTTTCCTCCGACGAACGACCAGATGTATGTATCAAAACTTCAAAATTCCTTTTGAATAGCTAAAAAAGCTTTTGCATTCTTAACGGTTCCGGCAACTTTTAATCGATTTCTGATGATCCCTGTATCTTGTAAAAGCTCGGCAATCTTTCCATCGTCGTAAAGGGCGATCTTCTCTGGATCAAAGTCATCAAATGCTTGCTTATATCACTCACGTCGATGCAGAATAGTCTTCCAAGAAAGTCCTGCTTGAGCGCTATCGAGCACGATAAACTCAAAAAGTTTCCTATCATTATGAAGTGGTACTCCCCATTCTTCATCATGGTATTTTTCCATCAGTGGATCTCCGAGACACCAGAAACATTTTTTTGTCATACAAATGATTTCTGAAATAATTAAAATTCAAAAACATCTACGACTTTTCCATTAATCTCTATTTTGTCGTCGCTTGAAAGAATAATTGGCTTATGTGTCTCATCATCTGATTCTGGAAGTAGATATATATTCTCCCCTGCTGGTTTTATTTTCTTCAAAGTTGCACATTCATTGACTACACAAAGAAATGCTCATGAATCGGCAGGAGTGTATTTTATGGAAGTATCAATAAGTGCATAGCTTCCGTTAGCCATCTTCTTCCCTTTTACTTCGAACTGATTCATCGAAGTTCCCGAGACTTTTACGAAGAAATACTGCTTTTGGTCGCCACGAATGAGATTTTTAGAGATTTCAAGCGTTCACATAGCTGATTCATCGGCATAAGCAAGCGGTTTTCCAGCGTTTGCAAAGCCAAAAATGGGGATACTGATGGTGAGCTGACTCGCGACAATACGATCAGCGAGACGAATCGAGCGATATCCGCGTCATTTTTCTATGTAACCTTTCATATCAAGATAATCAAGGAATTGTACGACGGAATGTTTATTCTTGAGACCTATAGCATCTTGGATCTCGTCAAGCGTCGGAGATTGTCCGTGAGTACGAATATAGTCCCGGATGATGTCGTATACTTTCTGCTGTTTTGGAGTAAGCATAAATTAGAGGGTTAATTAATAGTTGTTAGTTTTGTCATTCTGAGGCGATAGCCGAAGAATCCCTTTTAGTAAGCTGATTGAGTGTAAGGGATCCTTCGTTACACTCAGGATGACATACCTTCAACTTCATATATACACTTTATATACTTTTATACATAAAATGCAAATTATTTTTAAAAATAAATATAACTACGTTCGTTTTTTGCAAATTTTAGACACTTATTGTACTATGCTAACAGTATTTAAATAATCATTTCTATGATTTCAAAAAATATTTTTCTTACATATGATATAAAACAGAAATATGATTACTTAAATGAACTGGTATGACAGATACATACCGAGTCCAATGAGATGATTATTTTATTTCAAAAATTATTTCGAATCACTCCAGAATTATCGGAAGAATTCTTAATTTATGAGTATGAATACATGTCTCAAACGCTAGAAAACGAGAAAGATTGACGGTTCAAAAAAATACAAATGTACCAAAATAATATAAAACAAACTATAAAAAATGAAGAGAATTTAGAATTATTGAATGAAGAAATTATTTTTTAATTAAAGATTTATAATGGTAGAAGATTTTAATAAAATAACCGATAACCTGAAATTCGATAATATATTTACCGCCTCGGAGAAAAAACTTCTTCGCGATAGTACATCTACTATTCAAGGAAATCGTGATGCCTTTGCGACCCAACTTCATATCTATGAAAAAATGAGATCCGTTTTAGAATGTAAGACGCTTCAAAATGCACAAGGTAGATTATCGAAAGAGCGCATAGCCCTTATTCAAGCATATTTGTTTACTGATACGAATGAAATTGATGGTATTTTAGGAAAGAGAACATTCGCAAAAATACAAGAACATTTATGACAAGAAGATAGAGATAGTAAAAGAAATAATTATCAGCTTTCAAAGGAGAATTATTTATCAGAATTCGAAACTTGTAGAGATTTTCGTCAGTATAATGTTGGTAATTGCTGGTTGTTAGCGACGATATCGGGACTTATGAATTACCCTAACTATGAGTGACTTATTAGAACATCTGTGAGTAGTGATAGAAAAGGAGGTTTTTTTATAACGCTTCCATTAGGATCTCCTGAAAATAAATGAAATAAATATCACATAACTGCAGAAGCATTAAATAGAAAACAAATAGGAATAACTGGTTATGCTAAAGAGCTCGCTATTGCAAGATGAAATGGAATCACAGCTCTTATGTTAGCATATTGACAACATGCAACTTGAAAAACTGATTTTAATATTGCCGATTTGAGTTGAGGTTTCAGCTCGATAGCTCTTAATACGCTCGTATGGAATATGAAGGTGTATGATTGAGATAGAAAAATGAAAACACAATATAATGTTTTCAAAGATCAGAATCAAAAAGAATTATACGAATGAAATGATCCGGAGTTTGAGGATCGTAATCTATTAAAAGCATTTATGCAATTCGACAAAAAGGATTCTGTTATGATGGTATATGCTAATGTTGATACTTCAAGTGGTAGAAGTGACTCGATATTGCCGGTTAATAAAAAAACGCAAGATGGGAAAAGATACGAACATAATTATCACGCCTTCACGGTTTACGATGTTAAATGTATTAAAGGAAAGACTGAACCAGAAACAGTAACACTCATAAATCCTTGGAGAAATAATGAAAAATTTGATATAAGTTATAGCGTTTTTAAAAAACTTTGCACAGGTTTTGCGTTATGATCCATGAGTGAAAAAATATCTCTACAGAAACAAGAAAGAAATGAAAAATGACAAGGTCGAATTTCTAGCAATGTTCGTTCGCATGATGCTGGAAATAAGGCAGCCATCCAAGAAGCCACAACAATCGGTGAAATTATTCAGATGACCCAGGTTGTGAATAATGATTTACGCTTATCTCGATGAGATGTTATAGTAAGACAAGAGGAGAATTCTAGTGTTAGATTAACGAGCTGGTGACAGGAAGGTAGCTATGATCCTTATAAGGTACTAAAATTTCAACCTAATATAGAATTTGGTATAAATTTCACAATCAATTGAGAGCAGTTGAATTTTAGTAGAGATGTTTTTTCGGATAAATATAATGGAAAACAGGATGATCGTTATCGGTTACATCTATATCCACAAAGATTGCTAGTATTCACAGAAAGAATGGTACATAACTATGTTAATCAAAATTTAGGAGAAAATAAGGCACCTTTTCATTTAAATTCATCTGGAAAAATAACTTTTGATGTTAACACGAAAAAATTGCCAATGTGAGCCGCTCGAGCTTCCCAATGGATTCAATCATTTTGAGATGGTTTGGATATTCTAAAAGATTGGTCTATACTCGGTATAAATCAAAATGATCGAAAAACACAAACAGATGTAGTGAATTATTTGAATCGTCTTTATGCCACAAAAAATAAATAGATTTTCTTAAAAAAATTCTCAAACTATTTTAAAATATGTTTGAGAATTTTTTAATTCGAAGTAATTATTTTCCTAGATATTTCACTCGATTCGCATTGTGACCAGTAAGATCTTCAGCAAAGTGAATGACTCAGTCAGTATCGTGGAGATAATAATAGTAGTTACTGGATTGCGGATGAGCGGTAGCATCGAAAGTATCTGCGCTAATATTTGAGATCGGAGTTGGTGGAAGTCCTGCTATTTTTCGGGTATTGTAGTCGGATTTTTCATAGATATGATCTCCGATAAAACTTGGTGTACATTCTTTTTGGGTAAGTCAGAATGGATAACAGACAGTCGCATCAGCTCCGAGGGCAATCCCCTCCTTGAGTCGTTTTCCGAGAATTCCAGCAACAATTCGTTTGTTAGCGGAATTTCTTTCTTCTCGTTCGACTATAGAGGCAAGAATTAAAGTTTTATATACATTTGCAGGAATTATATCTGAAGTATCTATGATTTTATTCTGGAACTGATCAAGGAGTGTGTCTATAGTCTCAGAAAGAGTAGATTCTGGTCTGATGCGATATGTATCAGGATAAAGAAAACCTTCGAGACTTTTTGAATTCAGTAAAAATGTATATTTTTTTGAAAGTTTTTCGGTTTCTTCTTTCGAAAATGAGACTAATTCTCAGGATTTAATCAGTCCTGATTTTGTAAAATAAGCATCAATGTCGTAAATATTCCAACCAGGAAGAATTGTAATAGTAAGATCTTTTGCGAGCGGTTTCGGAAGAATGTCGGAAAATAAGGAATCAAGGGTCACATTTTCTCAGATATGATAACTTCCCGCCTGGAGAATGAAATCTGAGTGATGAATTTTAATCCAGGCTTTGTAGAATGTGGAATTTACATCGATTTCGAGTTTTTTCGGAAGTGTATAGAGGGTATCGCCTTTTGATATGATAAAATCTTGTGTCGGTACTTCCCTGTTTCCAAGAGTCACAAAAAAATATCCTAGTGTTAGTAGGACGATGGTGATAATGGTAAATATAAGTCGTTTAAACATGATAGCTGGCTCTTAGCCAGTAGGAAGTAAAAGATCATTTAATCGTCTATGAATTTCTCGTTCGCATTCCAGTGGCATAGGTTGATGTCCCATCCCCGGTTTTCTATATTTTTTCATTACTTGTGAGATTACGTCTGTGATTGATGGCTTATCCTCTACAGCCAAATCTAACTTAGGAAAAATTCCTGAGTCCAAAGTACCCATACATGAGAAGTGATAAGAAATATATTTTTGTTTGAGAAAGCAAACTGGTTGCTAAAAATATAATACTCCTAACAAAATCGAAAGTCAAATATTAGTAATTTTTTCTTAGATATCGCTTTTCTATCGTATTTCCCATGAACTCGAATATATCAGATCCTGGAAGTCAGGGGGTTATATTTCATTCAAAAATTTGTAAAGAATCTTTCCATTCTCCGAAAACAGATGCTATATCTTTTGGAAAATATAGTTCACGTTCTCAGCTTTTGTTTGCGGAAGTAAGAAAAATCGGGTAAGAAATCTGATCTAGAACTTCTTCAGGAATACATTGTTTTGCAATTCTAAAAGCCATTTTCTTGTATTTTTCCGGATCGATAAAATCAGGATATTTGAAAGTATCGTTTGTAGTGAGTAGAATCGTGAAAGGATGTGGATATATCTTGAGTTCGTTTATTTGTTCATCATTGAGACTCGAATATTTTTTTAGATCCTCAAAATCTCGGATCACTATCGCACAAGGCTTATCAAAATCGCGTCACTTCATTAAATAAAGATCGCGATATCCAACTGCATCATGGATATCGCAACCGATTCAATAACAAGTATCTGTAGGAATTGCAAAAATCATAATTATTTTAAAGTGGTTCAAGAATTCGTATTTTGTGAACCTGTTCACATGGTCGTAAGATCGCTAAGATTATTTTGAAGTTCGTTTACTGATTGTTTTGTTTTTTCAAATGAATCAGCAACTTTATTTACTTGCTGAACTTTTGTGTCAATTACTTGTTTCGTTGTTTCTATCCCCTCTTGAGTTTTTTTGATATATTCATTCGCTTTATCAGTTACGGAATGAACCCCACTCATCACTTCTCCTAATTGATTTATTTGTATCAGATCTTCACTAATACCATCAGCACCACCTTTGAGTTCACGAATCCAGACATTGAATTCAAGGATTCAAAGTTTTTCTCCGATCATATCAGTAGTGCTTGGAACTAAGAAAATCCCAAGAAGGTATATTGCAGAAACAAGAATGATAAATGAAAAAACTTTTACTAAGAATTTCATAAAAAGTTGATTATTTAGTATCTTTAAAAAGATCTTCAAAAGATGAACCAGATTGGAGATTTTTACGAAGATTGAGAATATCTTCATCTTTTATACCATCAACTGACTGAACGAATCCATCCTTCTTAAAGTTATCTATAAACTGTCGAAGAGCGCCAGTAAATTCAGGATTTTGGATATTTGGAAGATTCATCATTCCGATTTCAGCTTTTACGACTCACTGAACTTTACAATTTGGACAAATAATCTCAAGGTTTAGTGCATTCCCAGCAGAACCGAGAATACTAATATCTTTTTCAGTTACGGTTGCATCACAATTTTTGCAATGAAAATTTGCAAGAGTGGCTTCTATTATTGATTTTATGATGAGATAATTCATTTGTACTATTTATATGGTAATTTTTACAAGGCAATTATATCAAAAAACCTGGAAAGTGACCAATAATTTCTCTTGACGAACGAGAAACCTTATATATTCGAACAAAGTCGTGATGAAACTGTCTCTTTTCCAAGAACTTTCATCATCTCCCAAAGATCAGGAGTACTTGCTGCACCATAAAGTGCTATACGAAGCATCATAGCAAGATCTCCGGTTTTTCCGACAAAGCCTCAACTTTTGAATTCTTCGTTATTTCTCGCAAATCAGAGTGAATGTCAGATATTTTTTAGGTGTTCAAACCATTCTTCTTTATTCATAGCTGGATCGTACGCTTCAGAATATTGTTTGAAAAATTTAATTCGAACTTCTGGGGAAATGGACTGCGAAAATGTTGGTGCGCCTTTTCGAAGTTCTACAAAAGTCTCTGGATAAAACGGAAGAAGTTGATTTTTTACGTCCGAAATCTTGATAAATCGTTTCGGATCTTTCTCAGAAAGTCGTTCGATATTCATCGCGGCTTTTGTAAGATCTGGATATTTTTCCATGAGTGTAAATAATTCTGTATCATATTCCTTTGCCCATTTTCCAGCTGCTTGGTAGAAATCTTCGTGACTCATCGCAGAGACATATTCTTTGTTGATTGAATTAAGCTTAGTAAGATCAAAAAGGGCTCCAGCTTTTGGCATTTTTTCAATTTCAAAAGTATAGTCACAATAGGTTTTTGTAGGATTATCGATTTTCCATTGCTCATAAGAAGAATCAATAATATTGGAAAGATAATCTAAAACAGCATTGGGTTCGTATCATTTTTCAAAGAAAAATTTTACTCATGCTTCTGGATCTTTTCTTTTTGAAAGTTTTCGCTTATTTCCATCTTCGACTTTCAGGAGTTCTGAAGTGTGAAGGAATTTTGGTTTTTCAAAACCAAGAGCACTAAAAAGCTGATAATGAAGTGGAAGTGATGGAAACCATTCCTGACCGCGTATTACGTAAGTTGTACGCATAAAATGATCATCGACTGCATGGGCAAAATGATAAGTTGGAATCTTATCATTTTTTAGAATAACAATATCGAGATAATTATCATCAGTCTCTACAATTCCGCGAATCTCATCAGTTACTTTTATTCGAGAACCAAAGACTGCAGGCGTCTTAAATCGGATTACATAAGATTTTCATTCTATAATAGCAGCTTCGTAGTCGGAATAATCTTTCTCTCGCCATTTAGCATAAGAACCATAGATTCCAGGAACTCTTTTTAAGATAACTTGTTCTTCTCTGGTTTGTTCGATTTCTGTTTCGGTAAGAAAACAAGGGTATGCCTTCCCTTCCGCCACAAGCTGCTTTGCCATAATATGATAGATGGCGACTCGTTGCGATTGAATGTAAGGTCAATATATTCCAATATCAGAGTAGTTGGGTCAGAGTGGTCCTTCATCAAGTTTTAATCAAAAAGATTTAAGACTCCAGAGAATATTTTCAAATCCTCATTCAATCTGTCGTTCTTGATCAGTATCTTCGATACGAAGAAAAAAGACTCCATTATCGTGAGTGTGTGCAATCCTTTCACAGATAAGTGCTTGGTCTATTGTGCCAATATGAACTTGACCTGTTGGACTTGGTGCAATACGCGTAGCAATACAATCTCTTGGTGGATATTTCTTCTCGAGATCTTCTCTCGTCTCGATAACATCTGGAAAAAGAAGATTTGCGAGTTTTAGATTTTCTTCATTTGTGAGCATATTTGGTGGTCTGAATAGTAAAAACGTGGCTCATTATAGGGATGAGTCGAGAAAATGCAAGGCCAATATTTATCCCAGATCTGTCTCTCCTTTTTTAATTTTTGTTATACTATTGAGAACCTTGTCTCCCATAGATTTTGTAATATGCATTTGGGCAATAATATCAGATATTCCTCTCTTTTCCCTGTTTGCTCGTATAGTTACTGTTTTTCCGACAAATAAACGAATCTGCTCAATAATTCTTGTAAGTTCCTCAGCATTATAAGCTTTTATACCATCGTTAGACGGCTCAAAAGTTTTATCGATATATTGTTCCGTTTTTGTTACATTATAGTCTCATGTTTTAATAACTGCTAAAATAGCATGGAGTCTTGTCTCTATCTCGCCATGATTACACAATGGAGAAAGGGTGGAAACAAGAAGATCTAGTGTACTATATAATAAGCAAACATATCAAAACATACGAGGAATATCATTGTCGAATCAATTGAGATACGATCCCCATGTCGGAGCGAGACGTTTCATAAAATCTGATGAGGTTCGATTTCGTATAGAAGTTGCTGAACTTATGAGTCCACGCACAGCATCATCTGGGAGTTTAAGAATTTTTCAGTTTAAAAAAAGAATTGATGGATTCAAACTATTCGCTAGAAAATGAGCGTACCAAGTGGCATGTTTTGGTAGAAATCAATTTCACAATCTCTCTCTTGCTTGATCTTCAGCTTTCTCGCAAGTTGCCGCAGAAGTAAAAAATAAATGTGCATATAAATCAAGAAACAAGCGTATCTGTATTTTATCATCTCAGAAAAGAATCTCTGTTTTTCGAGAAGAAAAATTATTAGAAAATTCAGGATGTTTTTGTGCATCGGTTGCCCATTGGCTATTCGCGAGTCGCATCGTATCAAAAAATTTTGATAATTCCTTTGTTTGTTTGATTCGGACACTCTCCCGTACTACATCAGGATCTACCATTACTGGTTGATTATAATTTCAAAGCCCCATCATTTTATCAACTTCACTTAAGAGTGATAATTCCTCCTCACGTTCCTCTTGTCACTTTTTCCGAATCTCAGATGCTATATGGGATGATGAAACGAAGGAAGGAAGAACTATCATTGGTTGAATTTTCCGGAAAGCTGGAAACAATTTGTGTAATTCAAAAATCGCATCCGATCAACCATGTGTCGTATTTCAACGTGTTGCATCCTTGTTCCAGATAGATTTAATTTCACCATCTATATCCACTGCGTCTATTTCAAATATATCATAATATCGTGTTGCGAATCAGAGACCAAAACTTGCTGCAATCTCTAGCATTCGAAGCTTGTCTGTTTCGGTCAATCTACTCAATGGATTTTCTCGTGCGGTTCCTATTGTTTCCTTAAATACCGTTAAAGAAACTGCTGGATTGTAACGAATCATTTCTTCCGCTATTCCAGGCATATCTTCATCGTCAATCTTATTGAGATTCATTGCAAAAAATGGAGATTCCCGTACTTGCGTTATAAAATCTCGATTTGATTGATTCGCTCTATCCGCAAACACATTTGATCATCAAACGCCCTCAGCTTTGTGAGTATCATCAAGAAATTTTTTATAATCAAAAGTTGGTGCCGATTGGATGGTACAGGTAAGAATATAGATATAGAGTGGTTTTGGAAAATCTGAAATCGATGAGATTATTTTAAGAGTTTCGATGGGATAACGTTTGATAGCGAGAATAGAAATTTTTTCTAACACGGAATCATCTAAAAAATTCCAATCGGAAAAATGTATAAAGATATTGTTTATAATAATAGAACTTGACGCATCCATAACACCGATCATCAGAAGAGAGAGACGTTTATCCTCTGGTAAAGCTCGTACTTTGGCATAGAGAGTTTTGTCTTTAGATTCAAAAATTCCAGCATCATTCAAAAGAATATATTTACTAGCAATAAGTTCTTTTTGTATTAATCATATTTCATCTTGTCCCTCTAGATTTTTTGCCACGCTTTCTCGAGTTTGTAAAATAGCTCCAAACCGAGATCAGCTTAAGCGTTTATTTTCTGGAGAAGGCAATTGTTCACCTGACATACAATATTTAAAGTTGTTAACTATTTTAAATATATTACAGAATTATTAAAAATCTTATTTCATCATTTTTACAAGTCATGAAAATCTATTCAATTTCTTACATAAATCCGTGATATTTGTTTTTTCATCAGAAATAATTATCGGGTAAGATCTTATTCATCATTTATTATGTTTTTCAAGTAACATTTGTGCTGATTCTATAGTAGTGATAGCATCAAGACGTAATCAGGCAAGTTCAGCCACTATTCCATGAATTACCGCTACACTAGTAATATTAGCATTCATGGAAACATGATCTATTAATCGATATAATAATAATGTCTTTTTTATATTTTCATCGTCATATAAAAAATCCTTTGGTTGGATTCTTCTGATAAAATCTTTTCAAAATCGATTATAGAGGCAAGATAATGTATGGTAAAGTTGGGAGATGGTATCTCCATCTATTGTTGAGTTTCATATTAATAAATTCACATCGTTCATCTTTAGTATATGTCCAAAAAAGAATTTTCTTGTTACAATTCAAAATCATTTTTCCGAGAGTTGTACATTTTCAGGATTCGAAAAAAATGCTCATCACTTTACTGTTTCTATAATTGCTTGAGCTAAAATAAACACTATGGTTCTTGGTTCTAGTTCATCTTCTGGAAAACATGTATGATATGCGAGTTCTGAGAGATTTTTTCTTTCCGAAGAATCGGGAATAATTCATCTACAGCTCCTCGGATCATTCTTTCATTTCACGAGTACATCTTCAACTCAAATTTTAAGTCAATTTCTAAATGTTGAAAGTTCCGCGTTTATAACTTCTTTATTTTTTGACTTTGTACCATCTGGAGGAGTGGAATTAACTCCAGGAAATCAGAAATTATAATGATCTAAATATTTAAAAGCATAAGCGCCAATAGTCGAATTTGATGATCAGACATCACGTTCGAAAATCGAACAAAGAAAATCTATTCTCTCCTCCTCAGTTACATGTTTTATACTAAAAATATCAAGAAATTCTCAAGCGTATCCTCGTCAAATACTCGCCAATTTCTGTAAAAGCTCAATCTGATGGTGATTCGAGAAAGACATTACGTGAGTCTTGTTGGATTTAAGCCAATTAAGCGTTCCATCAAGATCGAGATCAAATAACCGATAGAGCAATAAGAGTCTGTCACGTTCTGCAAGATCAGAATGTATGATGACATATTGTGTTATATGTTCATAACGAGATGTTCAGGGTGGTGGTACAAAAACCTTTGCTGCAGCTTCGGAATAATTATCTAAAGCAGCATTTATAACTGATAATTTTTGTTTTGGTTCAAAACGAATTCCGTTTAAAAAAGCAAGGCAAATGAGAGCATGTTGAGGAGATACTGATGTTGCTAATATGATTATATTAAATATCTCTTCTTTTTTGTTTAAGGAGAAATTCTCCATATTTTCGATACAGCGAGTTAAAGAAGAATGTGTGTTGGTGCATCCATGGTAAAAGAGAGCAGAACGATAATTTTTGTCTCGCTCAATCTTCATTTTAGTATCTTTGTCGGTTGATCTAATACTTTGTAATAATGCAAAATTCCATGCATTTTGTGACATAAAAGTTATATCTTCTTGAAAGGTTTTCGAACCAAAAATAACTTCAAAACGAATCAAGAGAATATTCTTGATTCATTCAATAGTAGTTAATTCGTTTTGTGTACCTGGTAATATTTCTGGAATATCCATCATCAAGAAACTAGAGAGTATAAGTTATTTTATCTCAGATATTTATATTGTTTTTATCTGCTTTGTCAATCACATCATATTCATCGATCTCTGGAGCTTTCAATTCTCTTCGTACGGTTATGGTTTTTTCATCAAAATCCATCACAAAACCAGTATATTTTTTTCATTTTTCACTCGCAGAAATCTCAGCGTAAATGGTATCGATAATTTCTCAGATTCTGACTCTTCGCTCCGAAATAATAGCACCTTCTACTTTTTCTGAAAGCTTACTACTGGCTGCGAGCGACTCATCATGATATTCAAAGAGACCGACACTTTCGAATCGATATTTCTTTACGAACTCGAGAAGTTCCATGAATTCCGTCTCAGTCTCACCCGGAAAGCCTATAATAAAACTCGTTCGAATAATACTTTCTGGAAATTCTCTTCTGATGAAATCAAGCATTTTAAAAATGTGATCGCCGTCATAAAATCTACCCATGAGTCGAAGAATCTTCTCACTGATATGCTGAAAAGGAATATCAAAATATGGAATGAATTTCTTAAAATTTTTGAGTTTTGCAAGATGATCGAGTGTAAGTGTATCAGGATACAGATAAAAAACTCGGAATTTGAAATCACTAGGAATATCTTCGATCGCTTGCAAGAGTTCAAAAAGTCGAGATTCTTCATATAAATCCGTACCATAACGAGTAGTATCTTGAGAGATAATTTCGATCTCTTCGATGCCGTTTTCGAGCATAATTTTCACTTCCGCGACGATATCTTCGATTGGTCGAGATTTTTGTCTACCACGTATTTTTGGGATAATGCAAAAAGTGCAATTATTATCACATCATTCAGCAATTTTCAGATATTCATACTTGAAAGGGGCGTGCATATAAGCTCTGATTTCGTCTCATTTCCAGATAAAGGCTTTATTTTTGATCTGATCTCATCCGATCTTTGAAAGATATTCTTTAAGTTTTGCTTCTTTGAGGGTTTCTCCAGCTCCAGCTTTTACTCTTGCGAGCGCTGCGAGATTAATAATTGGTTTTTTATCGGAAAGTAATGATTCGATTGTCGGATAATCGATAAACGGTACCACGCGATACAAGTGCTTGAGACTCGAAAGAAACTTATCGTCTTTCACGGAAACATAACAACCCATAAGAATCGTTTTTTTGCCCAGAGAATCATAATATAAGAGGGTTTCTTCTGATTCTTGTCTGGAGCTTGAAAGAAAACCGCAAGTATTTACGAGAACAAATTCCACCTCTTCCTCTTCAGGATTTTCATAGAACTCGATCTCGTGACGATCGCTCCATTTTAATATTTCGCCGATGGCGAACTCAAGATCGACGAGATTTTTATTACATCAGAGATTAACAGCTGAGAAACGAAACATGGAATTTAGAGATGAGAGAATAGAAAATAGAGACTGAGTCTATATGTTATCATTAAAATAATTATTTTTTCGACTGTTTTGCAATTTTTGCGGCTATGACAGATTCGTGTATCAATTTTCCCAGGAGTTCGACATCATCAAAAGTTTCTTCAGGAAGACAAAAATACGGCATAAATATTTCTTTTCATTTTTTGTCGATATAACCAAATTTCGAACAATCGTTTTTAATGTACCAATCTTCCGTTTCCGGAATAGTTCGAAGGTACCAATGATCTTCATCGAGAATAGAAAAAGTTATTCATTCTGATCGCAGAATATAACATCACATCATAGCTCGAAAATCGTATTCACCGATTTGCGGAAGAATTTCCCTTACGACATATTCGACAAATCTTGGAAGTGGCTTAGCCATAGGAATTGACTTAAAAAAGCTTTCGCATTGTACGGATTTTATAAAAAATACAATAAAAATTCTCTGTTATAACCCATAAAATGTCTTAGTAAAATAGGAAAAATGCAAAATCCTCTTGATTTTTTTTACAATTTGAATATCTTTGCCCGGAAAGAACAAGTATCTACACATTACCTATTCTTTGTCTATCAAAATTTATTCTCTATCTATTTATTATCCATATGGTTGCACGAAAAAAATACGCGAGCGCTGTTAATTTCTACGTAACAGAAGGCCAAAAAAAGAAGATCGAATACATTCTAGAGCAAAAATGACAAAATCTTACTGATTTTTTACGCAACTATATCCAATCAAATATCGAGAAATACGAAGAGAAAAACGGTACTATCAACATTCACCAAACATATATTTCTGCTTAAAATCGCTTTGTATAGGTAATTCCTTGCTTAACTTTTAGTTGGTTACCTCGCAAAAATGTTAGTTATTGAAAACATAAAAAACTTTATTATAGAACACTATAATTCAGTAATAAGCTGGTATACTGTTTCAAATAAAATTGTTCATCCACTTCCCTATTTTTCGTTTCATTTAATAGATTTTTTAGTGGTATTTTTTTGAAGTATTGCTCTTATATACGCGATACTTAAGTACTTTTCAAGGCGTCAATGGTAGAATCATTTGAATTTTTTCGATATACGCATACACTTAATATGTTATCTTGGTGTTTAAGTATTTTTTCTTAAGCATCCTCAAACCTTTATTTCCTCTTTTTTTATAAATATGAAAAGGAATTCAGCGTTTACTATCGTGGAACTTTTGGTTGTTATCACGATTCTCGCAATTATCTCAGTAGTTGCTTATACACAATTCGGATGAATCACTGACAAAGCAAAGAATTCGAGCAAACTCGATCATCTTACAAGTATCGAATGAGGTCTGAACATGTTTCAAACACAGAACAATTATTATCCAATGCCTTCTGCATATAGTGCTACAAATGTTTGGGGATATTCTGGAGCAGTTGCAGCAGCCATAAATAATACAATAGCTATTGTAAAACCAGCAGATGTTATAAATAGTTTCACTTCTGGTTCAGGCGGAGGAATTGTGTATGAGTCTGGTTCAATTGTCAACAAAATAGGTGCAAAATGAGTAATAGATGCGACTGTTCTTGATAAGACCTTCCTCAGTCAAGAACTCTATGATCCAGCTATCAAAGACATAACCGTAGGAAATGATAAATATCTCAAAGACTATGGAGTAGGAAAATACGTCTATGGAGTATATGCAAAAAATAATGTCGATTGGACAAAGACATCAAAAAAATGAAGTGCTTTCAATCTTGCGGCCACACTTTCAGATGATCAAAAAGGTTATATAACCAAAATTACTGGTACATTTGCCGCGTCTACGTGTATCAATTGTCCAGAAACACTTATAGGAAGTGGTACTGCAAATATTAATCTCAAACCTGAAGAATCTACAATTATCAGTTCCTATACCGGTTCTAATAATCGAACTGCCTATCCAATCAGCTTCTAATATTATTTTTATCTTCAAAAATCTATGCCAAAAATTCAATCAAAAGTAAAACAACCAAGAGCCATGCTTATCCCGACTGTTATCGATAAGACACCTACTGGAGAAAGAGTCTATGATATCTACTCTCGACTTCTTGAAGATCGAGTAGTTTTTCTCGGAGATGCGATCGATGCTGCTGTAGCAAATACTGTTATTGCTCAGCTTCTTTTCCTCGAAAAACAAGATCCAAAAGCACCAATAACTATGTATGTAAATAGTCCAGGAGGTCATGTAACTGCAGGTCTTGCGATCTACGACACGATGCAATACGTAAAATGCGATATCGTCACGGTCTGTGTCGGTATGGCGGCATCTATGGGTTCTATTATTCTCGCAGGAGGAACAAAAGGAAAACGATATTCTCTTCCGCATTCTGAGATCATGATCCACCAGCCACTCGGTGGAGCTGAAGGTCAAGCTGCTGATATTAAGATCGCCGCAGAACACATTATCAAAACAGGTCATGTTCTCTATGGAATTCTCGCAAAACATACAGGAAAAGATGTAAAACTCGTCGAAAAAGACTGTGATCGAGACAATTATATGTCAGCGGAAGACGCTTTAAAATACGGTCTCATCGACAAAATTATAAAAAATGACTAATCAATTCGTAAATGTTTTACGTTAGTATTCTTCTTGCTATTATTCTTGACCAGGCTTCAAAGTTTTTTCTGAAGTCTGGTTTTTCAAATTTTTCAAGGTTCAATATATTTTCTGATTGGTTATATATTCAATCAGCACATAATACGGGTGTTGCTTTTTCTCTTCCTATCGAAGGAATATTTTTAAAAATTCTTACACTGATTCTTATTTGAGCGATTTTCGTCTATTATTTCAGATATGAACCGCTTCGAAAACAAAAAATCATCCAAATCGGATTTTGATGCATTCTATGAGGAGCAATCTCAAATGCTATCGAACGACTTTTTGTCTGACATGTTCTTGATTTTATCGGTGTAAAATATTTTGCGATTTTTAATTTTGCTGATATATTTATTACTATCTGAGCGATCATTTTATTTTTAGTATATTTTGGCATATGGAAAACGAAATCCTAACAAATGAGGAACTTCTCGGACCGAGAAAAATAGATCTTACGTATGTCGGACTTATCACGCTATGAAGTGCGATTGCTTGATTTTTAGGTTGAGTCATCACCCTGCTTTTCATTTTTCTCTTCTGAAGCAAAGTTTGAACCACTGAATGAGTCTATACTTATCTTTTCTCGATGGGTGGTTTTTTTACTTCTTCCGTCTGTGTTTTTATGACGCTCTGGATGAATAAACTCATCGCACCTGATAAATATCGTTATGGATCACTTACGTTCGTACAGCTCTCGATTTTTGCTGTTATTCTCTATGTTCTCGTATTGCCACTCTATATTTATATAGGTTCGATAGGGATGAATGTAATTTATATATTTGTTGGTCATATTTTACTGAGCATTCTCGGGTCTGCGATTATTACTGAGACACTCTCGAATTATCGATATGTGCTTCTCGGGATTTACGGAAGTCTTGCGGGATTTCTTTTTACTGTTCTTCTCGTAGTGCTTTTCTTTTTAAATGCAAAATCTATTAATGTCGCACTTTTTGGTCTTATTGGAGCGGTGATTATCGGAAATATACTGACGAATCTTATACGATCACTCGTAGAATTCGCATACTATCGAGTTTATCTTATAACCGGCACGGATCTTCTTGGTGATATTTACTATCAGATAGAAAATGAAGAACGCGAAATACTCGAAAAAGCACGAAAACAACTCGAAAAATTTTAATACTCATTTTTTATTTTTATGGAACTCAATCTTATTGTTAAGAAAATCATAGAAGCCTATTTGAATGAAAAGAGAATTCTCACGATTCCCGAACTTTGACTCGCGAACAGTGAATATCTTGAGACAAAACATCTTTCTTTTATTACGCTCTATAAAGATGGAAAGATTATAGCATCGAGTGGACGAGTTCATATCAAAAAAGAGAATACCGTTTTGGAGCTGATCGAAAATACGCTTTTTTGTCTCAAAGATCCAAGATTTATCGAAGCAATTAAAAATCCAACTGAGATTAATTCTGTAAAATTCAGAGTCGATATCATCACGAATGCTCAGCGAAAAATTATAAAATCCATTGAGGAAGTCGATCCAAGAATGGATGGACTCATCATTATCAGCCAGCAACAAAATAAACTTGGAGTTATACTTCCAGGTATTACAAATCTCGTATCTACTTCTCAAGAACTTTTTGATCTTGTTTGTAGAAAAGCCGAACTTGATGCTACTAATCTTAAAGAAGAGGAATATATTCTCTACAAAATCCAATCAACCGTATTTTCTGATTTCTAAATCACTATAAATGACTATTTTCGATTTGAATCTTTTTTGATTCCACATTGCACCAACCTGGTACGGACTTATGTACGTCCTCGGATTTTTGGCGGGATATATGATTCTTAAAAAAAGAAAAGTGTTTCCAGGAGAACTTCTCGATACTTTTCTTATGTATATTTTTGCCGGGGTCATTCTCGGTGGAAGACTTGGATATGTATTTTTCTATGATTTTTCCTATTTTATCGCGCATCCGATCGATATCTTAAAAACTTGGCAATGATGAATGGCTTTCCATGGTGGAGTTATTGGTGTCATCCTTGCTATGTTTCTTTTTGCTCGGAAATATAAGATGAACTTCTACTCGATCGCGGATCATGTGACAAGTATTCTCCCGATCGGACTCTGACTCGGTAGAATCTGAAATTATCTTAATAAAGAGCTTCTCTGAATGCCGTATAATGGTCCTCTTGCGATCATGGCAAAAAATGGCAAGACTTACTTCCCTTCTACGCTTCTCGAAGCTATTTTTGAGTGACCGGTTCTATGGATTATTCTTTATTTTTTCATGAAATACAAAAAAACCAATGGACAAGTCGGTTGAGCTTTTTTGTTGTTTTACGGAATCATCCGTTTTTGTGTAGAATTCGTCAGAACGCCAGACATACAACTCGGGTATCTCTTATTCGGTTGGGTAACTATGGGGCAGATTTTATCAATTCCTATGATATTGGTTTGACTCTATTTCGCTTTTTTAAGAAAAAACAAGGTGCTCGCCCCTCGCCGATAGGCGAGGCAGGTCTATTTATAAGAAAAAGAAAAACAAATTTATTGAGTATAATAAATAAAACAAATGTTCTATGCACGCTGATTTTAAAAAGAGTATATCCAATCTCCTCATTCTTCTTTGTCTGGTTGCAACCATGGCAACCTATGTTTTTCCAGGACTTTATGATTTCTGAATGCATAGAGGATTTCTCATGGAATGAGATTATGTGAATGTAGCGATTCAATTTTTAAGCTATCAGTTCTTACATTGATGATTCGTACATTTTATTTCGAATGCTATTTTTCTTTATATTTTTTGAAATGGTATAGAACTTTATATCCGAAAAAGACGGTATATTACATTGTTTTTGGTAAATACGTTTCTCGTTGGAGGAGCACTTTTATATTTTAGTTCAGATACTACCAATACTGTTTGAATCTCTTGATTCGCCATGGCAATTCTCGCATATCATATGTTAGAACTTCGAAAAGTCTGACATCCAGACTATAAATGAGCTGTTATGTTTCTCGTGTTAAATATTATGATTGGTTTTACTGGAAATATCAGCTTTATCGGGCATTTCGTCGGAGCGATCACTTGAGCCGCATTTTGGCTCATATCCGATCGTATTGGAAAAACTAAGTTTTTCTAGTAGTAATAAAACAGCTTGCTCAATTACGATTTATTATATCTACACATTGTCTATATAAAGAATTTTCATTCATTTCCTTTGTTATTTCTCGTAATCGGTTAATAGCGGTAAGATATTTGTATCCAACCAGTTCTCAAAGCTTTTCTTTATTTAGAAGTTTTGAGAATTTTTTTATTGCCTTTTGTGTGAGTAGTATATTGATTCAATCATTCGTGTTATGGATAGTAAGGGCATCCAGAAGTGCGAGATTCACATCTGCCACGAGAAATTCATTTCGATCTATTTCGATTCGTCTTGAATGCTTTGAGAGTTTGGTGAAAATATTTTCTCATCAAAGCCGTTTTCATCAACATATGGTACGAAAAATAATGGAATGATCCTTTGATAATTTAATTATTTTTGATACATCTTTCGTATAAATATATAGTTTTTCTGGAATTGAAAAATCTCGTAACAAGAGTTCAAGCGCTTTATTTCCAACGATTATATACTTTCATTCCACTTCATCCCGTAATAATTTTTTGAGAATTTTCCAATACAGTTCATCGATAATCTGATCGGAAAGAATGATATCTTCGGAAGAAATATAATAAAGTCCATTTTTTATCGGTATGATAATCTGGTTGCTCATAAGTCGAGACGCAAGTTTATAGGCGCTCGTTTTTCCGGCATCCGTCAGCGGAAAAAACCATTTTTGAAAATCATTAATGGAAATAATCTGTCCGGACTTTGTTCACAATTTCTTAACAATTTTGTCAAATGTAATCATTGTATTTATTGGCTTATACTATATAATATTAAACTATGTTTATTCCACTAAACTTACTATAAATATAGTATTAGTTTTACTATAAAAATCAAGTTTATTCTTCAAACAATATATTTTGCGTATTTCTATGTTATGTCCTATAATAACTACAGGCTTATAAACAAAAGAAATATGAACGAACAAAACACACTTTCACATTTACTTATTCGTAATAGAAAAACAATACTAGATCGCTGGTTACAGAGTACCGCGGTGGTGGATACTTGTAGAATTAAAAATATGTCTTGCGAAACATTTGATAGATTATTCGCTTCACCAATATTTGATTATATTTGTCTCCAGATATCAAAAAAAGGTACCAAAAAACTCCTCGCTCAGATTATCGGAGAAATTCATCACTATAAAATATTTGTAGTAAATATTTACACTGTCTATCTGGATTTACGATACATCATCGAGGATATGTACGCGGATATTTCTCTTTCTAGTTTGAGATCTATCGATAAAACCGTTACGGAACTTATACGAATAACAAGTAAAGATATCGCTATCAGCGCGGTAGAAAACAGCTGGTGAAATTATATAAAACTATTGGATAATATGACGGGACTATTACGTATAGATCCCTGTGGTATTATTACAAAAGCTAATAAGGAATTTTTACAGCTCTCTTGATATGATTCATGTAATATTGTTTGAGTTAACTATATTCCGCCCTTACAGTCGATAACTGATACCTGATTTATTTGCGAGCCGAGAATCCCGATTTTAACAGACAAGAAAATAGTTACTATTTGGGAAACGATTCAATGAAAAAACACATGGAAATGACTCATCAAACATAAGGCGAAAACCTGAGCTTTTTTCTGGGGATCTGTCGTAATTTTACCGATTGTAGACGCCAGAAAAAAAATAACGGAATTCATCGTCTCCGTAACAGACGTAACCCATCTTGAAACCGCAAAAATCCAACTCAGAAGATCTATCCGACATCTGAAAGAACTCGATATAAAAAAAGATGAATTTCTCAATATCGCAAGTCACGAACTTCGAACTCCTATGACTTCTATTCGTGGATATACTTCTATGATTCTTGACTGAGATACTGGTGAGGTACGAGATGAAACTAAAGTATATCTAGAACATATTCTCGAGAGTTCCACGAGACTTATAGCATTGATTAACGATATGCTGAATATCGCAAAACTTGAATCAGGAAAAGATGAATTCCAGCTGGAAATTAGAGAAATCTCAGAATGTATCATCTCCGCGATCGCTGATATCAAGCCTCTTATGCTTCAGAAAAAACAACATTTGCACGTAGAAATAGAATTCAATGAGCTATTTTATAAAATAGATCCGAATAAATTTAAACAGGTTCTCCTGAATCTTATCGGAAATGCGATTAAATTTACACCGGAAGGATGAAATATTTCCATTCGTTCCTATATTCAAGATACTGGATTTTGTATTCATATCAAAGACGACGGTATCGGAATCAAGAAGGAAGAACAAGAAATTATTTTCGAAAAATTCTGACAAGCAAAACACTCGCTCACGCGCCAAAGTGGAGGAACTGGGCTCTGACTCCCGATCGCAAAGGAAATCGTAGAAAAAATGTGAGGTGAAATCACGCTTACGAGCGAAGAAGGAAGCTGAACAGACTTCTGTATCTATTTACCATTCGGTCGACAACGAAAATTGCAATATATTATCAAATAGTATATACTCTAGGTAATTATCACTATCTTTTCATTTATGGAGGTAAAAAAGATTCTCATCGTCGAAGACGATCTTGAACTTGCGAATATGTACAGTATGAAGTTTGAACGAGAAGGTTTTCAGGTTCATATCTGTTCGAATTGACTCAATGCGGTCACGGATGTTACGACCTATTTTCCAGATGTTATTCTGCTTGATATCATGATGCCTGGGATGGACGGATTCGAGACACTTCGTGTCATTCGTCAGCTCGCACCATCACTGAAAACAAAGATTATCATGTTTACGAATCTTAACAGCCAGAGCGATATCGACAGATGTATGATGCTCGGAGCTGATGAATTTCTTCTCAAAGCAAATACAACACCAAAAGAAGCGGTAGAACGCGTCAGGCAATTACTGGAAGATTCAAAAAAACTATGACAGACAGCAAAAGTGATTCACCCGGAATGTCCTCATTGTCACCATATATTCGAGATGACTATCGATCTCGAAAAATAAAATTTTTGTTGTCATTCTGAGGAGGTACGACGAAGAATCCCTTATAGATGAGAAAATTATTAAATTCCATTTAGTATAAAAATCGTCACTTGTAAGAATGACGATTTTTTAATATTTTATGAAATGTAGAGTAAAAAACTTTTGAGATAATCACTTGTCTCTGGATGATAAATATTGATACAGTGATCGTTTGCTTGTCGGTGTTTCGCGATGATTCGTACTTCCCTCTTTGCATCTCGAGCGGCTTGGAAAATCATATATTCAAAGTCTTCTTCACTCACGTGATATGAACATGAACAAGTAAGAAGAAAACTTCCTGCTGGCATTTTTTTCATGGTTGTCATATTAATCTCTTTGTATCATTTGAGTGCATTTGGAACGTCTTGTTTTTTCTTCGCAAATGCGGGTGGATCAAGAATAATAAGATCATATTTCAATGATTCATTCCTGAGGAATTCAAAAGCATCCTGAGTAATAAATTTATGATTTTTAATATCGATATTATTAAATTTGAAATTCTCTATCGATTCGGTAACTGCTGATTCTGATATGTCTACAGATGTCGTAGATAGAGCTCATCAAAGAGAGGCGGCAATAGAAAATCATCCATTGTAAGAAAAAGTATTGAGAACCTTCTTACCTGCTGAAATACCTCAGACATACGCTCGCATCTCACGTTGATCAAGGAAAAATCCAGTTTTCTGACTATCCGCGAGATAGATTCTGAATTTCATAGTATTCTCAAGAATATCGATATGAGAAGGAAGTTCTCAGTAGATGACTCATTCAAACGGTGAAAGTCATTCTTCTCGCCTGGACGGCATGGTTGATTTCTCATAAATACATCGCGGTGCAAACTGATCAACAAGCACTTTAATAATATGTTCTTTCAGCTTGTCGATACCTGCAGTGCTTGATTGGATAACAAAACAGTCTGCATATCTATCTATCGTCAATCCTGGAATTCCATCACCCTCGCCATGAATGAGTCGATACGCTGTCGTATATGCCGGATTGAAGAGTTTTTCGCGCATTATCGCTGCAGAGAGAATCTTATTTTTCAGTTCCTTTTCAGGATATGTATCATTGAACGTGATCATTCGACCAAAAATTGAAGTACCATTGTTACAATAGGCATATCCTAGAAACTCATCATTCGATGAGTGAATCGCGAGAATATCGCCATTCTCGAATTCCGGAGAACTTGCGATCGCACCTGAAAAAATCCAGTGATGTTTATTTTTCACAGATTTTTCTCGTCCTGGTTGGAGAATAACTTTTAGGTAAGTTTTCATATTATAGTGGTTTAATCATAGTAACCATTCTTTCTTCATATCCTCATTTTTCGTAGAAATCTCTTGCGAGTTTATTAGGTCAGAAAACATCGAGATAGGAAAACTTACAATTTTTCTCTATAAAATATTGTTCACCTTTTTGCATAAGCAATTTTCAAATTCAAAGTCAGCGACTCTCAGGAAGCACAATAAGTTCTTTAATTTCTCCTGTTTTTCCTACGATAAATTCTTGTAATGAATCCTTAGAATTTTCTGGCACAGCTTCTTCGATAAGACAGATAATACAGCCAAGGAAAATCTCTCAGGAATATGCGCAAAATATTTTTCCGTCATTCGCTGTAACTCGTTCTAAACTTTTTCTAGCATATATTTCGGGATATCAATCTTTTAATATATTGAGATGATAATTATCGACCGCGACAACATGTTCTTGAAGAAATTTCATTCAAGAAACAAGATGTTTGAAATCGATTTCTTCGTATTCGCGAATCTCTACTTGAGAATTCATTTTGCAATAGTATCAACAGTATAAAATATAAATTTATTTACTTCATAATATTCATTTGTCTTCGAGCAATTGCTCTTCGTGCCTCTTCACTGAGAGATGCAGATGGGTCAAGTGCGAGATTTTGAGCCAATTGAACAGCCTCATCAGCTCTATGTCGTATTTCATGATGAACACGAGAATCGTTATTTCCATAAGGATTTGGCCAATATGGATCAGATAATCCAAACATAATGGCAAAAATTAGACAAGTAAACTAAATTTTTGTTCTAATTTCTGAAGTTGTTCTGCTGCTTGAGCTCGTTTTTCTTGTTCTTTTTGGACAACATGAGTCGGAGCGTTTCTGACAAAGTCGCTATTTGTTAGTTTTATATCAATGATTCGGATATATTCCTTCTTATCGTCGATTTGTTCTTTGATTCGTGCTCGCTCTTCTGTATTATCGACTCAGAGAGGAAGCTCCACAAAAATCTCTACATCTTTGACTACTCAATAGGCATACTTTGTCTGTTCAATATCTGCAAGTTTTACGAACTCAAAACCAGCAAGTCTTGCAAGTCCGAGTAAAATAGTTTTGTTTGATTCAAGAAATGCTTGATTGCTCTTATTTGCTACAAAACAAATATTCATCTGTTCTCCCGGTTTGATATTTTTCTCCGCTCGGATATTTCGAATCGTTCTGACGACATCGTAGAGAATTCCGATCTCTTTTTCTATTTTCGTATCGCGCTTAAGATCGATTACTGGCCAAGGTTCCATCATGAGAGATTTTCCTGGTATCATCTTCGCATAGAGTTCTTCAGTCACGAACGGAATATATGGATGCCAGAGTTTCAAAAGCGTAGAGATCGCGAGAGAAAGCACTTCTCTACCATATTTTGATTCGTCTTTCGCGTATTTATGTTCTTCGAGGTAGAAATCAGCGAATTCATCACGAGTAAATGCAGCAAGTTCGAGTCCGGTCTCGGAAAAACTATATTTTTCCATCCCTTCTGTCATCACATCAGTGATGTTCTTGAGTCGAGAAATAATCCATTTTTCATGATCCATAAGAGAATCATAATTATCTGCGATTGTCTTCACGAGAGTGGCTTCATCTTCAGTAATCTCACCGATCGTCGTATGGACAAATCTGACAATATTCCAGAGTTTATTCAAAAAAAGCGTGTTGTTCTCGACGAATTTCATCGAAAAATTCAAGTTATTTCCTGGAGTATTTCCGAGAGTCGTCGAAAGTCGGAGTGAATCGGCAGAATATTCCTCGATAATTTTTATCGGATCAACCCCATTTCCGAGAGATTTACTCATCTTTTTTCCATGTTCATCGAAAATGAGTCCGTGAAGATAGATCGTCTTAAAAGGCGTCTGTCCAGTATATTCATATCCCATGAGAAGCATTCGTGTCACCCAGAAGAAGATGATATCATGACCAGTTTCGAGCATTTGAGCTGGATAGAACTTCTTAAAGAGTTCTCCTGGATCTGTCGCATCCCAATCTAAAATAGAGAATGGCCAAAGGGCTGAAGAAAACCATGTATCAAGAACATCTTCATCACGACGAACATTTTCTTCTCCGTATTTCGCGAAAAGATCTTTCGGATCGAGTGTAACACCAAGAAGATCTCCAGTTTCTTTGTGAAAATATGCTGGAATCTGATGTCCCCACCAAAGTTGACGACTCACACACCAGTCACGAAGATTATAAATCCAGTCTTCAAAAACCTTGTTGAATTTTTCAGGAAGAATCTTAAATTCTCATTTTTTATATCCAGCAATAACTTTCTTTGCCATCTCTGGCATACGAACAAACCACTGAGTAGAGACAACGCTCTCGACTCGCGTACCAGAGCGTTCACAATACGCAACTCGCTGAGTATGTGGTTCGATTTTTATAAGGTTTCCTTTTGCACGAAGAAGTTCTACGACATTTTCACGAGCAGTTTTTACATCTTGTCAGGCAAAAATACCAGCTTCCTTTGTCATAACCCCACTTCGATCGATTACTTGATAATCAAGTCGAAGATTGTGGCGCTTACCAGTATCAAAATCCGTAGGATCGTGTGCTGGAGTAATCTTGACGACACCAGTTCCAAAATCCATATCGACCATTTCGTCACCGATAATAGGAATTTCTTTATTTACTATCGGGAGAATAACACTTCGACCGATCATTTTTTTGTATCGTTTATCTTTTGGATGAACTGCTACTGCCATATCAGCAAGAAGTGTCTCCGGTCGAGTTGTCGCAACGATAAGTTCGTTATCGGAACCGCTCACAAAATAAGTAACATAATACATTTTTGCTTCTTCTTCTCTATATTCTACTTCATCATCAGCAATAGCAGTCTGAAGACCCGAAGAAAAATTGATCATATATTCTCCTCGATAGAGAAGTTTTTTGTTATAGAGATCGACAAAAGCGTGCTCTACAATCTTATTAAGTCCAGCATCAAGCGTAAATCGTTCTTTTGACCAGTCACAGCTTGCACCGAGCGCTCGAATCTGGCTCTGGATGATTCCTCCATGTATTCTCGTCCAATCCCAAGCGGCTTCAATAAATTTCTCACGACCAAGATCGTGTTTTGTCTTTCATTCTTTTGCAAGTTTTTTCTCTACCTGAACCTGGGTCGAAATACCAGCGTGATCAGTACCAGGAACCCAAAGTGTCTCATCGCCTTTCATACGGTGATAACGCGTCATAATATCCTCAAGTGTCATGGTAAGTGCATGACCAATATGAAGGATTCCTGTTACATTTGGTGGTGGAATTGGAATATAGTAAGTTTTGCCTGTCGTTCCTGGCTTTGGCTGAAAGTTACCAGCAGCTTCCCAAGACTCATATAGTTGTTTTTCGAATTCCTTTGGGGAATAGTGTTTTTCAAAGTCCATAAAGGCATATAAAATAAGTAATATGTGGCTAAATATATGGAAAAAGTCGAATAATTCAAATGTATTTCAGATTTATTACAAGATTGTTAAAATTAACTCAATAAAAATCAATGAATATTATATAAATACAAAACAAAAGGGGCTAAACAAGCCCCCTTTTGTGCACTAGGGCTAGTCAGCCTAGGTAGTGCAGATATGTACGATCCCACCTTCAACGACTGTTACATCGTGAATGACAGGAGTATTGAGAATATGGGGCGCAAATTTGCCCGGTTCTCTCTCGTAATCAAATCCCAATCCATTCTCGGAGATGAGACAGAAGGACTTGATCGCGAACAACTTGGGTTCCTCACCATGACCGCCTTTACGCCAGTAAATAGAGCACGGTGGCTCCAGCTGACGCAAATCAGTGTTCAAGGGAAGGTTCAGCTCAACGAGCTTTTTGATACGTTCGGCCGGGGCCATTACCGCTCCTTATGGAAGTTGTGACTTTAATATACTGATTAAATATTTACTGTCAATTTCGATTTCAAAATTTTCTCTTGAATTTGACTTGATGAATTTCCTAGATATAAATAAGGAGTAAATTATTTTAACGATTTGCGATTGAGAGCATCTCGCACTCAGTTCGTATCTCGTGAAATGGTATTTACATAATTTTATAGAAGAAGGAGGCCCCAATGGGTCAGGTAAAGCTAGTCCAGGGTAGCGAGGATGCCAAAAGAATTCTCGCGATTTCTATCGCTGTGAGCGCACGAACGCTTCAGCGCTGTGGACATCACGAAAGTCAGGTGTTCATCGGGAAAAAAGATATAGATGCGGCATATTTTCTTGGCGATTTTCGCTACGATAGTCGCAAATACGGTGAAATTTTTGGCAGCAAAGAACTTATGCGCGCTGCCATAAAACAAGCGGTAGAAAACATCTCCGCTCTCACCTGCCTCGAATGCGCACGGAGCCGAGCTCCAAAGCTTTAACTTCCATCTTCGAATAATAAGGCCTCGTTTACGAGGCCTTATTGCTTTCCTAATATAAATTATTCTTATCCAACATAAATCGTATTTGCAAGATAATTATCGAGCACCTTCCGACTCGGCATAAAAAGTGGTGAAGGAAGCGAATCGAGAGAAAACCATTCCCAACGAGTAATCTCATCTGGCTCCATAACACTTGGTTCACCAGAGAAATCATCACTGAAAAACCCAGCCGTCACAAAATGCACACCAGGAATAATATCGTCCGTCAGACTGATAAAACGCGCTGAATGTAAAATCATTCCAGTTTCTTCGAGCACTTCCCTCTTTACTCATTCACTAAATTTTTCTCCGAATTCGAGCTTTCCGCCTGGCATCGTCCACGTACCTTCACCGTGAAGCTCGCTATCGGCTTTCGCCGCATCGAAGTGTCGCTGACCGAGCAGGATCTTCCCATCTCGCATCATCATAACTCAGAATCATACTCAAACTTTTGGTTTATCAGACATAGATGTCATCAATAAATAATAATGTTTTGATTTTATAGAAAAGACCATAGAATTCAAACAATTATTTTATAACTTTTAAATATGAAACGATTATTTGCTACGGCTCTTATTTTTTTGAATATATTTGCTTTTACAGTAGTGAATGCTGAAGAAAGTATGATAAACAAAATTAACTCAATCTACACAAACAATCCCTCTGATATAGTAAAACTTGAAAAAGTAAATTCTGAAATATCTCTACTTAAAAAAGATTCAAAAACATACAGAGAAGATAAAATTCGACTCGTCATTAGCAAAATATTTTTAACAATCTGACTCAACCTGAATCATCAGAAACCCGAAATAGCTAACAAACTCTACGATGCATATGCAAGTAACGAGAATTTCGTAAATTCAGTAGCAAAATATGGTCAATATAACGACTTTAGTACACTTCTTCAGCTCAAAAAATTCTATTCTCAAGCATCAACCGAAGAAATAGAAAAACTATATAATCTTAGACTTCAATATTTCCCAGAGGAAAAAAATCATGCTCATAATCAAGTAATTCTCATAAACTGATATTCAAATCTTGATTGTTCCAATCTTACTGTTGGTTCTGCATCAGATTCTATAGATATCGTACTCTGTAAAATTCAACACTACGAATACTCAGAAGCAGACCTAGAAACTATAAATAATCTACCGATCGACCAACAGACACTCAGTGATCAAATAAATTTCTATGGTCAATTAATAATCTACGGATTAGAGCCAGAAGAGAAAATGTATGCACTTCAGAAAAATAAAGCATTTATGCTTTTAAAACTCGATAAAGAACACGTGAATGCGTATTTACCGCTTTTACAAAATGTTTATCGAAATGACTGTAAAAATTTTAATATCGTCTATAAACAACTCATCAAATACAATTCTGATATGACATCCGACGGTATAAGACGATCTATAAAAGAAATACAACCAACTATAGATAAATGTACAAAGTAAAAATAATCCCGCAATAGCGGGATTATTTAAATTATAAAAACTATTCTTTATCATCTTCGACCTCCTCAGTCGTAATCACTTCTGACGGAACTGGAACTTTCGCATTTCTTAGAAAATTATTCACTGATATAAGCTGAATGAGCCGAAAAATCACATAGCCGTGAAATGCGATCGAGAGATAATCTTCAAACAACAACAAAGTGAATGTATCAAGAATATACAAAATAAATCCAAGCCATATTGGCCATGTAAGAAGCATCTTCTTTGCAAGATATCAAAGAAGAAAAAAACATCCTGGAATAAGAATAACGAGTAGTGTAAAAATAATCGTAAGATAGAGAGGCATTCCGTTCTTTAGATTCACTAAAAAATAGTCGATAATCTGAGTAAAACCCAGTCAAAAAATAAAACTCACTTTCATTCCAAGAATCGAAATAATAGAATTAATAAGAGAGAGTCCTCCGATCCAATAAAACCACGAAAGAAGATTATCTCTATTTGCGAAAGCGATCCGGAGATCTTGTGCGGATGGTGAGATTTTATCCATAAGTTGAATTTAAAAATAGTAATTATTGAGCGTAATGAAATTCAGGCGATTGCATGAGTCGAGTCATGATTTCTTGGGTAAAAACGGGAGATTTGAGTGAATCGAAAGCTTTATATCAGCGAACGTAAAAATCTCGTGCACGATCAGGATTCTTGATGAAAAGAATGAAATCTGATGTATCATTATCGAGCGAAAACAAATGCGTGTGTGGATTTACAAAATAGTCGTTCAATACCGTGAGAAACTGTTCGATATCAAGCGTATCTCGAAATCGGTCAATATACCGCCATACATTCAAAATAGAATCCGTACGATCAAAAAAACGAAATATTCTCATAAATTCAGTTATTTCAGAGTTCTCAATCTCCGCAATATACTCTGCAAAATCATCTCGAAGTTTTCCGGTAAAAATGGAAAGAATAAATTTATTCGCTTCGTGTTCTTCTTGTTCTTTTTGTTCTGGAGACTTTATCGAAGCCCCGACTATCTCTTCTGAAGTAAAATATGGAACATCCCCTACAAATACTTCGGCTAAGTCATGAAATGCAAACATATTCGCGAGCTTCGTGCGATCAATATCAAGCTTAAGTATATCTACCAACACATCCGCATTATATGCGAGCGACAACATATGATCGTAGATGCTTCGACACGGAAGATCGATACCGGCATTCCGGAATCGGTAGAACTTACCAGAACGAGGAATGCGATCAAGCTCAGAGATGAGATCAGTCTCGCGACCCTCATGAGTGAAAGTATGCGATCTGATAGCGAGAACCTGAGAAGCTAAGTGTGACGAGATAGAAGTCATAACTATGGGGCTTTATGAATAAAGTTCATATTGGAATGACGGAGGAATCTCTTGCGATTGTATCGAATTATAATCGAATAAACATTGCGGCCAAATCAAAAATTACATACATGACATTCAAGGCAACAACCGATTTATCTCTCATAAGTCAACCTGCGAGTGCCCAGAGAGAATGTCAGATAGCAAAAAGCAGAAAAACCGTAGGAGTATTCCCTGCCCATTTCGTAGTAGCAAATAAAAGTGATCCCACAAAAAAGAGTGTCGTTCATCCCCACTTCACATAAAGCTCAATAAATCGCGCTTTTCCTTGAACACGATGACAAATATCTCTTTTAACGCAAGTCTCACAACCAACGCAGACTGGATAGATTATTTTTGGTTTGTGCATAATAAAAATAATCTAATTACAATAATCTAAAAATTTGTAAAATTCACAAGCTCATTTTTTCCAACCGTTTTCATATAATGGATTTGATATATAATTAATTTTCCAATCTATTCAATTAAAAATCAAAGTAAATCATATTTTTGTCTTTATTGTATTACTACCTCTTTTTTTAAAATCATATTCAACAAGGTAGGTTTTTTGTTTTGCGGTTCTTTTATCGGTAAGCTCAGTGATTTTAAGTCATTCAAATCAAACTAAGTTAGAAAACCAATCTTTAAAAGTAGAGTAGCTACTTATATTTTTCTTAATATCTGAGAAAAGATCATAAGCTTCTGGAAGTTTTCAATCTTCAATTAACATAAAAAATTTCAACAGTATATTCTCCGGACCTGTGTCTTCTCTTATTTGAGCTTGTAGTAATTTAACATCAGATTCTGTATTTAATACTTTAGGAAAGATTCAAATAATTGTTACCAAAAAACCTAGTATTGAAAAAATAATAGCTATTTTATTTAATCATTTCCAAATTTTAGGTTGATAATTTTTGGTCATTTTAGTTTTAATCAAAATAAAAATTATTCCTCCCCACTTCCCAACTCCAAATATTCCACCTTCTCCAACTTCGACCCAATAAGTCCTTGCATATCACCATACAGCCGTGCCGTATTACTAATAACTCGTTCGAGTTGTTTTTCTCTTGATGACCAGATTTTTTCCATGGCGCGTTTTTCTCGATCGAGGTCTCACTTCATCGTCTGGAATGCTTCGACGATATTCTGGATTTTGTCTCGGAATTCTACGGATGTGAGATAGTTATAGATGACTTCCATTTTCTCGTCTTTTCCTTCGAGTGAGTTACGGATCTTGTCGACTTCTATCATCTGTTCACGAAGTGCGACGGTCAGTGGGATAAGATATGCCCACTCGACTACCCAGATATCACGATAGAGTCCGAAGTGTTTGATTCCTTCAGGAAGAACTGATGAGATGATGATGGAGACAGATGCATTTACGCGGAGACGATCTTCTTTGAGTTTATCGACCCAGCTGTCAGACCATGCTTTCGTGTTTTTCGATTCCCAGGCGATCACTCCGACGTCATGTCAGAGACGATTTCGTACCGTGTGGACAAGATCAGCTCATTTCACTCCAGTTGGTACATCATCTACTTTATCGAGCGGGAATTCTCTGGAAAGCGTTTCTTTCAGGGCGTTTTCTTGGATATCTCACTGAATCTGCATTGACCCCTGATTTGCTTTACGATTTGCATCTTCGAGGGATTTCTGGACTTGTTCGATCTGCTTGTCTTTTTCTTGCATTCGTTTGTCGAATTCGAGTTTCATTTTCTCTCCATCGAGAATTTGTTGTTGTTTAGCTCGTTCTTGCATTTCTGCTTCGATTTTCTTTCGTTCCTCGATGAGCGCTTTCTGTTTTTCGAGTTCCATATCTTTCTGTTTCTGTTCGAGAAGCATTTTCTCACGGATAAATTCCGTCTCTTTTTTTCGAGATTCTTCATCACGTTTTTTGAGCATATCGAGTTCCATTGTCATTTTCTGATTCTTCTCTGCTTCGAGCTTGAGAGCTTCTGCCTTTTGTTTTTCTATCTCAGATTGAGCCCACGCGAAAGCTTTTTTCTTTGTCTCTTCTTCCCGCTTCGCGAGTTCTTCAGCGAATTTATGTTCTTGGATGGCATCCAGATTGATAATCGTGTGACAATTCGGACATTCGATTTGATTTGATTGCATGAGAATAGAAACTTAGAAAATTAGAATATTAGAAACAAAGAAAGGATGAATTTTTCAAAAATCCTCCTGATTGTAAACTTTCTTTGCGATAAATCAAGCGGGACTATTTTGCTTTTTTAGAAAAATCTATATTATTACACCAAGTGACGGTCATCTTGAACGCAGAAACGCGTTGTGCCCTTGACTCCAGCACGTCATTCCCGTGAAAACGGGAATCTCCCCATCAACTCTCGAACCTCATGAGATCCCCGGGTCAAGCCCGAGGATGACGTGCTGACCTTATGGACTTTATAGACTTTCGACTTTACAGACTTTACAGACTTTATTCATGCCCTTTCAAAAAGATACATTCAACGATTCACAAATCTTCGAAGATCCAAACGAAGGTCGTTTTGTCGATGTATCGCATATTATGAAGGATAAGCATGCGAAAGTTATTATTCATAATGCCGCAAATCCCGTCATCGATCTTTTTTATAAAAACGAGGAGGATTTTCCAGTACATAATCTTCAAGCAGTCCGAAAAATACGTCTAAGAAAATCTCTCGATAAAAATTCCGATGACGTTTTCATACCAAAACGCTCTTTTCTCTCTCTTGCACTTCCTGGAAAGAAAACTCGAAAATCACACCTTCGAACCGTTTCCATTATCGATGCACTCGACTATGTTCCACGCGGAAGTATCGATATAAGAGATTCCATTCCGCTCGATCTTCCGAAGCATCCGGATATTTTTCTCCGTCCGCTTCCCGTCCATAAGAACACGTTTCGATTCCTTAGAAAACATAAAACTATCATTTTTAAAGTTAGTAAAAGAACTGGTAAGATCACTCTTGCAGTCGGTATTCTGGCTGCTGCGATCTTTTTCTTCGCGATCGGACTGAAGTCATACATCCAGTCGGAAACCATTAAACAATATCAATTCCTCTATAATCTCAAGACAATTCGAGATCCTCAGGAACTCATAACTGAATCTATAAAAATTCGCGATAAATTTGCGAGACTTTGACTCTTGTTTGCACCAATCGATCTTGCTTTCGATAACAAGATCTACTCGAATGATACGGTAAAACTCGCACATAATGTCATAAATGGGGGGAAAGAAGTGGCTGATACTGCCGTAAGTCTTGGAGAGCTTTGGAAAAGTTTTGATGAATTTTCTGAGAATCGGTCGGGGGATCCTGAAACAAGTTCAGGATGACGTGCTAATTCGGCTGGTACTTTTGAGCAATACAAACATATCAAAATCACAAATTTCTTACGAGACAATGAAGAGCAATTCTACACTCTTCAAGATCATATCGCTCGAATTGTCAGCTATTATGGTGGTATAACTTCTCTCGGAGATCCGGTACTCGATGAGAAATTCAATAAAGGATTCGAAGCACTCTACGGAGCTCGAATGACAACGGATTACGTGATATCTCATTTCGAGGATTTTCTCTATATCCTCGGTGATGAAAAACCGATGCGATATCTCATCATGAATCAGAATCGCGATGAACTTCGCGCAAATGGTGGTTTTCCAGGAAGTGTGATCTATATAGAGATATACAAATGACAAGTAACGAAATTCGAAAATCACGATATCTATGATTATGACTGGAAAGTCTATCCTTACGCGGAAGCGGCTCCTGGAAGACTCACGGAGTTCGGCTGGCCGAAGTTCGGTCTTCGTGACGCGAATTATTTCCCAAGATTTTCTGATAGCGCCAATAAGATTAATCTCTTTATGGAAAAAGCGTGATCTTCGACACTCGATGGAATTATCGGTATCAATCAATGAATTATACACGACTTACTCAAAAAATACGGTCCAATAACACTCAAAGACTATAATGTTACTTTCACTGCAGACAATTTTTCTGAACTTATGTCTACGCTTGTAGAGGCAAAAATAATTCCTTACAAAAAACTCGACGAAAATCACTCATTCCAATCACCAAAAGAGCTCGTATTTCTCTTTAAAGACGAACTCCAGAAATCTCTCATACAAAAAAGAGATATTCTCGGATATATCAATATGTTCAAAGAATGAGTCGATTCTGGCGAGATAGTTTTTGCTGGAAGAGACACAAAACTTCGAGGGATTACAGAGAAAATGTGACTTCAAGAAAAATGGCAAAAAGATGAAGGAAACTGGATTTATCCAGTCTTTATGAATATCGGCGGAAATAAATCTGATCGTTATATGAAACGAGATTTTATCGTACAATCTCAAACCCTGTGACAATGTAAAATATCAAATCTTGTAAAACTTAAATCCACCCACACGGTCACACAAAACGAAATTCTTGCTTCAAAAAAACTCCTACAAAGCTTCGGAATTACCGAACCAGAAGCACTTACGAATCAGCTCAATATCCAATGAGCCGACAGAAATAAACAATATGTACGATTTATACTTCCTGCCGGTTCAAAACTTGATACAAATCCAAATACCATCATCGCTCAAGAACCCGATGAAAATGGATATTCCATCATCTCGATGCTCGTCGAGACAAAACCAGGAAGTTCTTCAGAATTCCAATTCTCATATGTAAGCACGCCTAAAAACTGTACTTCCAATCCAGTGTTCTACAAACAACCAGGATTAACAAATTACACTTTTTCACAGAGTCAGTAATTGTACGTCATCCCGGACGAAGCGCCAGCGTAGATCTGGGATCCACATTACTTGTCCTCATTATTATTTTTGAAAATACCTAAATCGAATTAAAACTTAATCCTCGTGATGGATCCCCGGGTCAAGCCCGAGGATGACGTATTTTAGAACCAGAGGATGACGTACCAAAAAGACCCCGGGGTTCTCTAGAACCCCGGGGTCAATTCTTAATTAATCTCAATATCAATATACTTCGCCTCAGGAACAGCTTCTTGAATCTTTTTTTCGAGTCCGTTAATATGTTCTCAGAGCATTCGCGGAATACGATCTGTGTAATCAGCACAAAATTTTAAAAATTCCTGATAATCCTTTTGAATATATTCGTATTCATCTTTTAGAAAATCCTTATCTCTGCGATACATTTCTCTCAGAAGGGAATTTCCGTTAAATTCAATCTCACATTTTATTCGGTACGTTCCGATATCGAGCATACTGGATTTAAAATCAAGTACATGTTCCACTGCTGGATCATTGTCGAGAATATCGAGAATCAACTCTTTACGGTCTTCTCCTATCGCTTTACTGATGAGTACTTCCCTATTCTTATTAATGAGGAGAAAAGCTACAACAGCAAGCATACAACCGATGAGGATCGATCCGATCGCATCAAAATAAAACAATCCGGTGATTTTCGTGAGAAAAATACTCAAAGCAGCGATCGCGACTCAAGTAACTGCGACACTATCCTCATAAAAAACAGCGAGAGTCACGGGATCCGCTTGTTTTAGAATTTGTGCGAGATCTTTCTTCGGATGATGTTTTTTGAGCTCCCTATAGGCAAGATAGAGAGTAAATCCTTCTATAATAAAAGAAGAAATAAGAACATAATATACAAAATCATTGTGAACGGATGTTTTCATCCTGATAAGCGACTCTATACCGTGATAGAGTGTCACTCCGGCTCAGAGAAAAAAGATACCACAGGCAGATACAAGCCCCCAAAAAAAACGTTCTTGACCGAATCAATAAGTATATTCTTCCGTCGGTCAACGCCTGGACCTTCTAATCCCAACCACAAGGAGAAATTGATTAGCTGTGTCAGCTACCGAGTGAATCGCTTCAGAAAACATCGAGCTCGATCCAGACACAAAAAAAGCAATCCATTTCAATATCATGACACAAAAATTTCAGAGAAATGCAGCGATAGCAGGAAAAACTCAGCTTACATTTTTATATTTTGCGTACTTGTCCCGAAAGGAAATCATAGGTGAGATTAAAACTAATATTCTCGTATATTAGGGAAAACAAGGTAAAATGCAAATGAATTGCATTGAAATCTTGCATTATCAAGGGAATTTCATAGAATTAGATTAGTTTTTGTCATTTCGAACACGGCACACGTCATCCCTGACGAAGCGCCAGCGTAGATCTGGGATCCACATTATCTGTCCTCATTATTTTTCCTGAAAACATCTAAATTAAGTCAGATTCGATCCTCGTGATGGATCCCCGGGTCAAGCCCGAGGATGACGTGCTTGAGAACCAGAGGATGATTTACTATTCCTCTTAATTCCAAATTCTTAATTCTTAATTCCTTAACTGTGTTCCATTTTTCTTTCATCAATACGCCACTTTCTATCGATATTTCATCCGACATTATCGCATCGATTTTTCAGAAAATCGCAGATTCGAATCCGATACCACAAAACTGAACCATTAACATCGTTTTTATCTGAGATACCGAAATGCAAGCCCTAAATAAACAATATCGAGAAAAGGATATGACGACTGATGTACTTTCTTTTCATTATTTCGAAGACTTCTCATCACTTACTCCTGATGATACCGCCGGTGAGATTCTCTTGTCAGAGAGCAAAGTACAATCTCAAGCACAAGAATATAATCACACCGTCGAAGCGGAAGTCTATAAGTTAGTGATTCACGGAATTCTTCATATCATCGGCTACGACCACGAGACCGACGAGGAATACGACGTTATGCACCCGAAAGAGATCGAAGTGACGAATCTACTCAGAGATAAATATCAATTGAGAATAATTGATTAACATTGTTTGTCATCCTGAGTGTAACGAAGGATCCCTTATACTCGAGGATTTTGCCAAACTCATCTACAAGGGATTCTTCGCTTCGCTCAGAATGACAATATGTAACGATTATCTATGTCTCAAAACCTCCTTTCCATCGCCAAAAAACTCTCCGCAATCAATAGAAAATGTTATGTTGTCGGTTCTTATTGCATCCATAAAATACAAGAGATTCCTTTTGACGGCGACATCGATCTCACGACCGATGCGACTCCTGAAGAAATAACAAAAGTTTTAACGACAGTCGGAGAAATCGGAAAAAAATACGGAACTCTCATTATCAAAGAATGAACCGAAACTTTCGAGATTACCACTTTCAGAAAAGATATTTGATCCGTGAACCACAGAAAGCCGATCGAAGTTATTTTCACGAAAAACCTTGAGGAGGATGCGAAAAGAAGGGATTTTACGATCAATGCGATATATTATGATATTCTTGCGGATGTTTTTCTCGATCCGACCGGCGGAATCTCAGATTTAAAAAATCAAATTCTTCGTTTTGTCTGAGATATTAATTTTAGACTTGATGAAGATATTTTGCGACTGATGCGATATGTAAGATTTTTATATAAATACGATCTCAAACCGGCGAATAGTTCATATTCTCGTATAATTAAGAAACGAACTATCGAATTAAAACATATAGCTATCGAGCGGATCCGACAAGAATTCGACAAGATTCTCGTTCATTCGAGCAATATCAAAGCTTTGAAATTCTTGAAAATCATATGATTTTTTACGCTTTTTCTTCCAGAAGTTGATAATCTAGAAAACACGATTGGTTGACCACAACACCATCTCGAATGAAATGTTTGGAAACATACACTTTTGGTTTTGAAAAAATTAAATAAGTTTTTATATACAAACATTATCCCGAACTCTTCTTCTGTCATCCTGAGTGCAACGAAGGATCCCTTACACAAGAATCGTCTACAAGGGATTCTTCATTGCGCTCCGCTCCATTCAGAATGACACTCTTTAATTACAGTGCTCTACTGGTCAGCCTTACTTCATGATATCGGAAAAACTCCAACAGTAACAAAAGATGAAAATGGAAACACTCACTACTTCAATCACGAGCGCATCGGAGCGGAAATGTTTCTCGACATCGCAAAACGATGGAAATTTTCTATAATTCAAACAAAAAATATTCATTGGCTTATCAAAGAACACCTTCTTCCTTACAAAATTCCAGAAATGCGAAATATAAAGAAGAATTCTCTCATGCTTCACCCACTCTTCCCTACTCTCATTATTCTCTCACTCGCTGATAGCCGAGGTAAAAAACCTAAATATATTTTCAATTACAAAAAAATATTCGCGGACTATAAAAATTTTCTTGAACGATACAATAAAACAAAGTTTTTTAACTGAGCTGATATTCTGGAAAAATATCCAGAACTCACTTGAGCAGAGATTTGAATCCGATTAAAAAGCCTCAACGATCAGATTCTTGCAAAAATATAATTTACAAATCTCCAAAAAAACTTATACTGAACCCCGATTTTGTGTTTTGAAGCGCCGGATTATTTGCTACTCTCTATAATAAACTATGTCAAAAAAAATCATCATAAAAACACCCGAACAAATTGATGGGATTCGTAAAGCTTCTCATCTCGCAGCACTCACTCGCGATATGATCGAGGAATTTATTAAACCAGGTGTTTCCACCGAAGAACTCGATCACATCATGAATCGATATATCATGGCAAATGGCGGAAAATCCGCTTGTATTGGTTACCACTGATATCCTAAATATACTTGTATTTCTCTCAACGATACAATCTGTCATGGTATTCCAAACAGAAACGAATTCTTACAAGAATGAGACATTCTTAATGTAGATGTTACAGTGATTATGAATTGATACTACTGAGACACCTCGAAGATGTACACAGTCGGAAAAGTAACTGACGCCGCAAAAAATATCATCAAGGTCGCAAAGGAATCTCTCGATATCGGAATCGCTGAAATCTATCCAGAAAATTTCTTCTGAAATATTGGCTTCGCAATATCGAAATACGCAGAGAAAAAATGATGCGGTGTCGTCCGAGAATACACTGGACATGGTGTCGGAATCGAATTCCACGAAGAACCCTATGTCTATCATAAAGCCGCGAAAAACACTGGAGCAATCATAAAGCCAGGAATGATCTTCACGGTAGAACCGATGATTAACGAAGGAACCTACAAAACAAAAGTTCTCGATGATAAATGGACCGTAAAAACACTCGACGGAAGTTTATCAGCTCAGTTTGAACATACGATTCTAGTTACAGAAGATGGATATGAAATACTAACAAAGTAAGATTAAAAAAACCGATGTTTCCATCGGTTTTTTTAATATTTAATTTAAATATCGGATTATTACAATTCCGGAGCCACCAGCTCATCCGCTCCTGTTCCAACCAGCACCTCCACCTCACCCTGTATTAGCGGTTCCTGGAGTCATAGAATTCTGGGATGAATTATCCCCCTCACCACCACCACCTTTACCTCCACTTCATCCAGATGATCCAGAACCTCATCCACCACCAGCTATCCAATGAATATTAGATATATCTATACCTGCATTAGCAGAAATAAGTAAATCTGAATAGGCATTTGTTCCGTCCCCACCTGATGAACCAACGCTGCTACTGGTAGTATCAGATCATGCAGCTCCAGCTCATCCACCACCTGCATTTTGTGCATAAATTCCTGAAAATAGATTATCTCCACCCTTATAACCCTGACCTGTTTCTGGATTTCCACCAGTTTTAGTTCCCACATTTGTCGTAGAACCACCAGCTCAACCTCCAGATCCACCATTGTAACCATTTGTTTGCCAACCACCACCTTTACCTCAACCCATAGCAGTTATAGTGCTAAATATTGAATTTTCACCATAATTATCAGCAATACCACCAGCTCCAACAGTTACAGGATAAGATTGCGAAGAGACAGCTAAGGAAGAATTATATACAACTCCACCTGCACCACCACCACCTCATAAATTTGTACCACCACCACCTCAAGCTACTACAAGCACTTCTATATTTCTAGTTCATGAAGTAACAGTAAATGTATCATTTGAAGTAAAAGTATGTATAGTATATCCACCATTTGTCGTTATTGTTCAGCCAACTGCAGAAAAAGAAGCAGTTTTTTGAGCACTACACATAATAAAATTTCATCCATTAAGTCAATTACAAGTCCACGACCATGGTCAGCTTCCTGCAACAGTACCAGAAAGACTTCCGGCACTACAGGCTCATAAACCAGTAATATTTGATGCATCTGCAAGAGTCTGTCCATTTGCTGTTCCACATGCTCAATTAACAGCGGCAGATGGAGGCGGTGTACTTCATGCTCCACATGTCAAACATTTAATATTTATATCACTCGAAGCCTCTATATAAAAATCATCATCTCCAAGATCAGCCGAACTTGAGATATGTTTTTTTGAATTAATAGGATAAGGCACATCTCCTCCATTTGGAAGAATTATCGTAATACCACTCGCTGTAGTAATCTCTCCATCTGGTACTGTCTGAGCTCCGATAGAAATAGAGGTTCTTGGAATCTTTTTTTCACCAGTCGGAAGGGTGTTTAGAATAATTAAGTGTTTCGTATAATGTCATATTGCTGGATCGTAACGATAATTTCAGAGTACATAGGCATAATCCACAGCATCATCCGCATAAGTTTTTGGTATAAAAATTTGTGAGGTTTTTCAATCATCTGCTGGTTGTTCAAGAGTCGCAGCTAATTCATAATATTTTCTATCTGTCGTCACGGCATACGCATAATAATCACTCGTGGATGGATCTACTGGAATCGAATTAAAATCAGAGACGAGTCAATCTTTCACAAATCAAAGAAGAGCATATGGTTTTTCTGTATTATCACTACCAGTGTACGAGACCACCACTGCACTGATTGGTCGAGGATAGGTTGATCCATTGCGCTTAAATGAGACATCCAGGGCAGCCGCAATACTTTCAACATCTACGATACGTTTCGTGTCACGAGATTCTACGATATATGAAGAGAATGTAAGAAAAGAGATCGTAGCCAAAACTGCTATTATCGAGATCGTTACGATTACTTCTACCAATGTAAATCCATTTTTTCTTGTCATATTCCAAAACAATAAAGAAGTACTACTATTATCTAAGAAGAAAGTTAAAAATCAATCTTTTTTGTAAAATAAGTTTCTCCAGAAAAATACAGAGAATCGGTATCAACAAGAGTAGCATCAGAACTAAAAATTTTGTTATTATAAGCAATATTTACAAGCATAATTTCTCCACTCATGGACTTTGTATAAGTAAAAGAAGTTATATTCACACTCTGATTCACATATCCGGAAGCAAAAGTAACTCCAGAAAGAGTTTCTCAAGAAGCCACTTCTATAAAACCGAAATATCATTCATTTGTATCAAATGGATCGATGAGTTTATTTGTTTTTTTGTTCACTACTCCCATGAGTATCGTACCTGAGTTATAGGAAATTGCTACTGTGTCATAGAGATGAGGAATAGGTGTATCAGCGATCGTATCTTTTCTCGAATATATTCAACTTGGTGAAAAAATCATTTTTGCTCCGGGGTAAGAAAAAGCTTGACTCATTTTAGCTTTTACCGCTTCGACTCACTGAAATACCGCCGCTTCTTGTTTTCTCGCATCCACAAATATAAAGGTGCTTTGAATAATATACATAAATCCCGTCAACATACTCAACATAATAACTACAGAAACCACAAGTTCTAAGAGGCTAAATCAGTATGTATTTTTATATTGTTTATTCATAGTGTACCGGAAGTGGAATGATAAATGAAGTTTGTTCACATGGTTGTTTTCCATCATTACAATTCGGATGAGAAACCTCTATAGTGACCCTGTAATAGAATGGTGAAACATATGGTGACAATTTTTCTAGTCGTATCGACCTTCGATACCAAGAATTCTCTCATCAAACCATGCTAATATCCACAGAATTACCAGTAGAATCAAGATACTTCCCTTCTCTATAAGAATCACTCTCATCATCATTTGTAAAAAAATATTCATATCACGACTCTTTTGCTTTTCGAATAAGAAAACATTTTTTGTCATCAAAACTTACTGGATAGAATTTTATAACTTCAATTGCTTCATTTATAAGGTCTTTTGCATTAGTATGTAAATTCCAATCATTCGAAGATCTATTCTGAACTGAGAAAAAAGTGGTTACAGAAAGAACAAAAAGTGCGACCAGCAAGATGGAAACGATTGCTTCAACAATAGTAAATCATGTATGAAATCTTTTCATGTTACGAATGAATTATAAGTGTGTTGCTCTGGGTACTTTTCGATGAATTTCCTTTATTATCAATACAAACTGCACAAACAGTATAATCCATAGTTCCTGCGTTATCGATAATATTAATATATTCTTGAGTAAGTGGTATGTTTTTCTCAAGAAGAAAAGTATTATCACAACTCACTCATCATTTTCAAGATCGATACACGTTCACATATCAATTACATTTGGTTTCATTTAAATCCCACGCAATTGTAGCGAGAGATCCAGAGGCTGATTCTGTGTGCAAAAAGCTTGGTGCAATCGGTTTGATCGGTGACGGTAAAATCGGATAGAATTCTCTTCTGAATCGTACGAATTTTCATTTTTCATCCTGCAAAACAACAGAAGCCTGAAAAAAGAAATTTCTATCGATAATCTTAGAGGAAACCATTTTATTAATAATGCCACCGGAATTATCGATTCAAGAAATTTTATACATTATCGGCTCCGTTCAAAGATTATGAAAGAATAATGCCACTATGTCATTATTCTTCACTTTTGATTTATCAAAGATTATCTGAGAGGCCCCGGCGGAGATATTACCAGAAAACTTATTATCCACTATAAGAATATTATCATTCTCATAGGAATCGTTATCAAATACGAAAAGATCATAAGAAAGTAATCCTGTTGATTCAATATTTATACCAGTAAAATATTCTATTGTATTATTCCGAAATGATTCATCATCTGGAAATATATTCCAAACATTTTCATAAGAATCTAAATCGATAACTCAATATACATTTTTGAATGCATCAGCATCATTATCAGCACTGTGATCGACATCACTCGCACTTCCATCAAAATCATCGTCATCATTATTTATATCTGATCGATCAGGTCAGTTTGTCTGATATCATCCGCCATCAGAATTCGTACGGATAAGCGTCGAATGAAACGAATCAACTCTATTTTCCAGAACACCATTCGCATTTTTTTCTAGCTGATTCATGCTTTCTGTATGGGTATAAAGAGAAAGATAATAACCCGCACTCGTCAAAAGGAGCATTCCTATCATAGTAAGAATTACGACACCTGCGATAAGAAATCCCTTTTGACTCTTTATCATAACAAAATTACTGAATTACATGCACTACGATATCTGAATTTTTTACTTTAGTTCATCGAGTAACGGTAGCCCTGAACCAAAAGTCTCCTGTTTTAATTGGTTCAAATCGAATAACTGAATCTACATCTGGGTCTCAAGAAATGTATCAGTACACGACATTTGAAGTATCACTCAGACAAGAAGTGTATTGTGAATAAAGACCTGGAACAATACCACAAGCTCAAATAGGTTTTATACTAAATCCAGTATTGGTAGGAATCCATTTATAACCAAAGTTAGTACTCATATCACCACTTACTACTTTTACACTTAGTGTAGCAACATTTCTAATAGAAGTATCATACCAACCAACCACAGGAATAGTTCTAACATTCACTGCTTTAATGACACTAGAGTATTCTCCCCAGTTTGAATATTCATCCATATGACGTACACGAATAAGATAGGTTCAGATTTCACCAAGTTCAATATATGGTACATCCATAGAGAGAAGACAAGTATCGTCTACACAGTCATCTTTTGTTTTTCTAAATTTCTTTGCTCCAGCGAAACTCAAAGATGCTGAAGGTACTGCCTGTCAATCTGTATAAGTATCTAAAGGAGATGATATTTTCATAAATTGCCATTCTACAGAACCAAGTTTATCAGCTGAACCTGTATAAGTATCTGTTCCTGAATCAACATATGCACTTGAGGTAAGTTGCACCTTATTTTCGCTAGCATTATTTGTAAGATTAAATCATACTGGAGCCATCGGTACATCCGTTGGAGAATATCATCCACCTCATCCACCAGTACTATTTCCAGAACCACCCGGCGTAGGCGTACTTCCAGTGGCTTTCGTCGTAAAGTATCATTTATTACTGAAGAGTGAAGTTCATCCATCGCTGTCAGTATATGCTACTCGCCAACCGTAACTTACATTTCATTGAAGCGTATTCGCTGGAATACTATAATGTACGAGATCTGAATATCCAGAAATCGGAGAAGAAAGATTATAGGTATATATCGGGAACGCACAGTCAGTATCACTCGCTGCACACACTTGCCAGAAGGAAGCAGTCTGTGGAGTTACACCAGTACCAGTTTCACCATCTACATAAGCCGAAGCTGTCAGAGTAATACCTCAGGTAGAACTTACGGTTTCATTATTTGGACTGATGATGGTCGGTTTTTTCGGTGGTACATTTCCTCATACCCCACCGAGATTCGTAGTAGAGAATTGGAATTGTGAACTCCAATCACTCCAGACTCCTTGAGAATCTTGGAATTTAACATGCCAATAGTATGTTTTCTTATATTGAAGATATCCGCCCGGAACCGTAAAACTCGTAAGATTACTTGGAGTAATACCAGTCGTATAGACAGGATTCGTGAATGTCTGACTCGATTCACGGATTTCCCACATAGAATTTTGATGAACATCACCGATATCTTGATCATGAAATGGTTTCGTGGTCAACAATGGACTGAGATTTTGATCTATAGCACCATTTGCCGGAGTAAGTAATTCTGGAATATCTGGTGGATTTCCGATGGCAAGATTGAAATCAGTAAGATTCGATTCACCGTATGCGGTCTTCGCTTTTACTTTTCCAGTCACAGAACCCACAGGAATAGACACGTCGATTCGTGTATCTGACCAGGCAATAACTGAAGCGTTCGTATACGAACCAGATGCATTCGTAAAGGAGACATAACTTGATCCAGACGCAAAGAGATTGAAATATTTTCCATATACTTTCACAGTGTCACCAGGTTTTGCTGTTGTTGGAGTAATATAATTGATAATCGGAGGATTCGTGACTATAAATGGTTTTCCATTACTCATACCCGCCAAAGTCTTTACGCGAATATCTCATGAAGCCGCGTTAACCGGAACACGAATAGTGAGCGAGGTATCACTCCATGCTGTTACATCGCTTGCATCGAGCTGAACTCCATTAATAAGTACTCAGTAGTTTGGGGTTGAACGATTACTAGCACCAGGATCACCACCGAAGTTTGTACCGACAATAGTGATGGAATCCCCTGATTTTCCACTCGCAGGAGAAAGAGAAGTAATCCCCGGAGCATTCATGTTATTTAACATGATTTCACGGAATTTACCACCATCATTCACGTAAAGTGAGTTAAAACTGAAGTCGTACAAGAGCGTATTTACGAGACTTGAGAATTTTGCATTGTTTATATCTCCCTCAAGATAAGCGTTCACTCAGGCTCAAGAAATTTTCGTTTTAACAATCGGTAAAATATTTATCTGAGTTCTATATATATTATATGAAGAAAATTCATAGAGAGTAGACTCATCTGCTGTAAGTGTCTGATTCATACAAGGCATGCCAGTCACAGCAGTATATCATTTATCTGCAAGCGTGATTTTTCAGCCATTTGTATAGATGACACTATTATCTTTTCTTTCATACATACACGAAGGCGCGAGTCCGGATTTCCATATTTCGACATATCCATTATCCGCTCCGACGATACCTTTACAATTATAACCAGGACCATAAAGTGGTACGATTCGGATGTCATTATTCCCACCTGCATTCGCTACAAGTAAACATTTTTCACTCATTTCAGGCGCATCAGTTCGAAGAAGCATAACATCAGTAATACTTGTGAATTGTGATGATGTCGGAAGACCGAGAGCACCTCCAGAGTTTCCATCACCAGCAAGAACTGTTACTGCTTTTGTAGTTATATCATACATATATGCTCTCACTGTGTCATGATAGAACAAAGCAGTTTGGGCAGTATTAAAATGCATCGCTCCATTTACTCATGCAAAAGTACCATTACACGAAACAGTTCGAATAAATGAACTCATGCTTTGATTCTTGTAATTATTGTAATCAAATACTTTCAAACATCCACCATCGATAAAGTAGAGATTAACGATATTCATACCACTCGTTTGAGCGACGGAATAATTAAAGGTAGGTAAATCTACGAGTGGATAATCACCTGATGCATCTGCTGCATTTACGACTCACATTACGACGTTCGTCTGACCAATACCAGAGGGACCAGTCTGAAAATCTATATCCGTCTCAGGATTACTGTTGGCATATGCCCAGAGACTCTTATTTCCATAGATATCCACTATTCGAGACCTCCAATGATACAAAGTGGAAGGTTTCAGAATATCTTTTGTTATCAATGCTGAAACTACTTGATCGGCACCATTATAGAATTTCCATGGACCGAGAACCGTATTTGTGCCATCAAAATCCACTCCAAGTGGCTTAACCTCAACTTCAGGACGAACATGAAGAAATTTATTTGGATGACGCATACTCGTACCAAGATATACGGTCTGACTTTTTGTAGTTCCTCAAAGAGCTACTACTGTTGCATTATCTGATTCTTTTTGAGTTGCTGTCAGTGGAATAGTCGGCGCAGTTCCAGCTTTCGGATCTGGAAGTTTAATCGTCCTAAATCGCTCCCCTCTATCAATAAAGAAAAGTGTGTTATTAGCAATGGTTAATCATTCTATACTATAATAGTAATAAGCTATCGGTGATCCAGATGCAATACCATCATACCAAGAAGTTCCATTTGGTGCTAGAATTTTTTCTGTTCATAATTTATATCGTTCATCTACATTCATTTTCATGATAGAACCCCAATCATTTGCAGGATTCAATGTATAGAGATATTCACCTTCTTCATCCAAATACATATAGGTTACTCAATTGTTATACCCACTTTCCCAAGCATTCACTCAAGAACGAAGTACGACACTTGTCTTGTTTGCAATATCTACTTTGAAGATTGAACGGTAGGTTCCTACGAAGAGGGTTTTACTATCTTTTGATATTTCAAGAGAATATCATGCTGGAGGGGCCCAGAAAGATGCTCACATATAAGTTCCTGCAGTATCCGCATTGAGACCAGAACCTATCACGAGAGATGTCATAAGATATTCACTACTGGTCGGATCGAGATTAAGTTTTCGTATACGATAATTATCCCTATCAGCGATATAAAGCGTTTTTCCATTATCTGCTATTTTCATATCAGAAATATAAGTAAATTTCGCTTCCACCGGAAATCATTCGACATAACCAGCTCCATTATTTGGAACCAATAAAGTCCAAATCTGATTAAGAAGTTTTCATTGGTTTAGTTGAGATAAATCAGCTTTATAAATTTGATTACCCCAAGTAGCATATATAACATCGTTTGCTGTATCGATTTCATAATTTGTTGGACCAGTATTCCAGGCTACCAGCTGAATTGGATCATATGGTTTTGTACTATCGAATCGAGCCATCCGTGTTCATTCTATCGGATTATCTTCGATAAAATAAATATAGCCATTCCCATCTTTTCTCAGATTTCGTGCATTCCAAACATCTGCATTTGATCGACGCATTTTAGCGTAAAAATCCCTGAAATATGGATTTAAAAGATATACTATTCTATCATTCGTCGCTCACTCCAAGGTTTTTGTCTGGAAGTTAGTAGCATCTGCAACCGCCGTAGAAAAATCAATATCAGACTCTGTAGCGCCGTTCAAACCAATATCACGATTTCATCCATAATATACCCATGACCCCATCCTATCTCGAGTATCAATAGGTCGAATTCTCATATGATAATCACTATTTGGATCAAGTACTTCATCAAAAATATATTCATCTGTATATTCTGTACCAGCCGCACTCATAATTGGTGAGGTCACAAAAGTACCACTACCATCAAATGCGGTATTTGTTTTTTTAATTTCTATTTCTACTTTAAGAGCATCTTTATTATCTAGATCTCGAACCGTATATGAGACTCGAGCAGATTTATTACGAAGTCGACTTCAAAGCGTTACCACATCACCTTCTATATTTTTTACCTGCATAACCGAAAGCACTGGTGTGTTGTAAGTATTGAGATCTATTTTTCTAATACGATTATTTGCACTATCCACCACGAAAAGTATCTTGTTAACGGAATCAAGAGCAATACCGTAAGGAGTATGAAATCGGACCGTTGATCCTGCTCATTCTTGATAAGTTCCCCAATCCGCACTACCGACAGGCCAGTATTCATTTCCTCAACCATTCCAACCCGCAAGGAGATCTACTTTTTGGTTATCAAGTGTTATACGACGTATAGAATGAGTAGGATAATCATTGCTATATCGAAAATTCTCAGCCACATAGAGCTGTTTCTGGTCAGGATCAAAAACAAGTCAATACATCATCATAAAAAATGCATCATTTCATGATCCGTTTCTGTATGTCCATCCATTCAGTCTTCACGCGAGTTTACTTACCATTCCAGTGTTAAGATCCATGTATCTCACAACAGCATTCCATCGATCACCAAGAAATAATATTTTTTTATCTGGATCATAAGCGAGTCCTTCAGGCTTTTCTATCTTCGCATTCGGAGCAAATCCATTCGTAGCACCATCACCAGCACCATCACCAAATACAAGAGTAGATTCTCAAGTGAGTAGATCGATCCTTCTTACTCGATCGTTATCCGTATCGGAATAATAGAGCCAAGAAGTGGAACCTGAATTCACGAGAACCAATCATCCTGGACGATTCATCTGCACACTCGAACCGATTCATTCAAGATACGTTGCAACACCATTTCAGGCCACAAGTGAAGTTTGGTTTGTGGAAAGATCTACTTTACGAATACGGTTATTGGCACGATCTGAAAAATACAAAATATTATTCGTTTTATCAAGCGCCATAAAACCCGGATCATTCAAGACTGCCGAATCACCGATTCATTCAGCATATCCTGGTGAACCACAAACTCAAACTACGGCTGTTCAAGCATAATTTGAATTTATCAATTCAGCACTAAAATTAGAAGGAAATTTTCTAATACAATGATTTCAAGAAACATAAAGAGTTCCCGATCCATCATATACTATACCAAACATACTAGTAAGAGGATTGTTATCGTTTGCATACAATGATGAAGATTGGGCATAGGAATTTACCGAAACAGTATTAAAATCGGTGTCATCTTCCGTATTTCATCCATAGTTAACCCACTCAGAAGCAAAACCAGCATTATCATATACCTTATATCGAAAATGGTAATTTACTCAGTAAGAAATAAGTGGTTCTCAGATATAGATATTTTTCGTATATGCTGTTCATCAAACGGTATCAAATCTTTGATAAATCGTACCGGATCCATCAAA
>CAZZNY010000001.1:0-159187 GCA_964655935.1 uncultured Candidatus Peribacteria bacterium | reverse complement strand
GGCTTCACCTCAATCATGAACTTAACAAAATCGAATGTATCAGGATCCTTAAATTGTATCTGGAAACGGAAATCTTTTCCTACAATTGTACCTCCAACAGGAACCAATGTTCAGTTATCAATTCTATAAGGAGCTGCAGATATGACCTGAGGAGCACTGTATGCTTCCGTATCTATTGTTCGTACTTTATTTGTAGAATAATCGGCGACATAAAGCACTTTATTTATACTATCAAATGTAAGACCTTGTGGGTCTTGATATTTTGCCGAACCAAGAAAACCTTCCGCATACCCATACCATTCTGGAGAAGACGACATTTTTCCGGCAATAATCGTATGTACATTAGTATCTAGATTCAGACGACCAATCTGAAAACTCGTATACCAACCATAAGCACGATCAAAATATGATATATAGAGAGTATTTGTGGCTGAATCAACTGCAATTCCCATGGGTCGACCATAAGTCATATACCCATAGTTTTGATCCATATAATTGTATTGTGTGGAAACATAACTTGAAGCAAGATTAATTTTACGAATCGCTCAAACTGGACCTTCCTGACCATTATTTCCATAAGTCAACGCTGCTTGTCCATGCTGAGCTACATAGAGTATGTTTCTTGTAGTGTCGAGAGTGATATTGAATGGATTTGCTAATTGTGCATTTGCTCCTATACCGTTGATAGAACCAGCAGTTCCATCTCCAGCAATGAGCGAAGTAGTATTCGTAGTAAGATCTATCTTTCGGATACGGTTATTTCATCGATCCGCGACATAAAGAGTGAGGTTATCCGCAGAGAGAGTAATACCCCATGGATTATTAAACTGTGCACTTACTCCTTGTCATTCAAGATAACCGGCAGTGCCATTTCCAGCAATGAGCGAAGTAGTATTCGTAGTAAGATCTATCTTTCGGATACGGTTATTTGCACTATCCACCACATAGAGTAAATTATTTACTCGATCTAAAGCCATACTGGTAGATCTACTGAAAACGGCTGCGGCTCCGATTCCTTCATTATATCCATTTACTCCACACGAACCAGCAACAAGAGTAGAAAAACCATTTGCAAAATCGATATCATTTGCATATTCTTTGATACAATTATTTCCAAGTACATATCGAACTCAGCCCGTTCCTACTTCAATATCTTCGGGAGCAATAACATCTTGATCATATGACTGTGCAAGCTTAGCTGTTTGATAAGTAATTCCGGTCGAAATTACTGTAAAATCCGGTACTGTCTCGGCATTTCCTCAAAAAGAAGCCCAAGAACCCGCATTACCGGAAGCATCCCGCACACGATACTGCCAATGATATGATTGGCCCATAGTAATAATAGGACGTCAAACAAAAATCGTACGAGTTGCAGTGGGTGTAAGTGACCATATTTGATCAGAAGTTATAGAAACAGTATTATCAAATGCTGTTCCTATAGGCTTTATTTCAACATCTATAAGATTTGAATTAATCGTTCCACTTCATAGAAGAGCAAAATTCAAACTAACAGTAGGAAACGTGGTAGTTCCACTAGTAGTAAGAGCCGATCCATCAAGTTGTGTTTGGGTAGCACTTGTTACTGATGTGTAATAGGAACCGAGATCGATTGTTCTTATTTTATTCGTACTCGTATCTGCCACATAAAGAATCTTGTTTACACTATCAAAGGCAAGACCTTGTGGATCTTGATATTTTGCCGAACCAATAAGACCTTCCGCATATCCATACCATTCAGGAGAAGATGACATCTTACCAGCAATAATAGCGTGTCTATTAGTATCCAGATTTAATACACCTATTTGGAAACTCGTATACCAACCATAAGCACGATCAAAATATGATATATATAAAACATGAGTGGCAGCATCAAGAGCAATTCCCATGGGTCGACCATAAGTCATATACCCATAGTTCTGATCCATGTAATTGTATTGTGTGGAAATATAATTTGAAGCAAGACTGATTTTACGAATCGCTCAAACTGGAGCTTCTTGACCATTGTTTCCATAAGTCAATGCCGCCTGTCCATGCTGAGCTACATATAATACTCATCTTGTATCATCAAGAGCTAAATTGAAAGGATTTGCCAATTGTGCGTTGATTCCTACGCCATCGACATTACCAGCAGTTCCATTTCCAGCCACTAGTGAAGTAACATTATTAGTGAGATCTATTTTTCGAATACGATTGTTTCATCGATCTGCGACATAGAGAGTAAGATTATCAGCAGAAAGAGCGACACCCCACGGATTACTAAATTTTGCAGTACTTCCTGTTCATTCAAGATAACCAGCAGTACCGTCTCCAGCAACAAGTGAAGTAGTATTCGTAGCAAGATCTATTTTTCGGATACGATGATTCCCATAATCAGCAACATAGAGAAAATTATTTACACTATCAACCGCTGAACTTGCTGGAGTATCAAAAAAAGCTGCAGCACCTATTCCTTCATTATATCCAGTTGCTCAACAAGTACCAGCAACAAGTGTTGAGGTACCATTTGTAAAATCAGCATCACTAGCGTATTTTCGGATACAATGATTTCCTATCACATACCTCAATCATCCAGCTGTTACTGAGACACCTCTTGGAGCAAGAATATCTTGATCATATGATTGTGAAAGTTTTACTGTTTGATAAGCAACTCCAAATGGAACTACTGTAAAATCCGGTACCGTTTCAAGATTACTTCCAAATGATATCCAAGACCCGTTATTACCAGAAGTATCTCGTACACGATATTGCCAATGGTACGCTCCTCCCATGGTAATAGTAGGACGTCAGATAAAAAAAGATTTTGTAAGCAGTGTTCAGGTATAAACACGACTCTTCATACTGAGAAAATTTGTATTATCAAAATTTGTTCCGACTGGTTTAACTTCAATATCCACCAGCGTATCACTTGTATAATCATTTGTTTGAATCGTAAAATTCAAAGCAACACTTGCAGTAGTGGTAGTTCCTGTGGTGGCAAGTACTGTTCCATCAGTTTGTGTTTGGGTAACTGCAGTAATTGATGGTGCAGTCTGTGCCTTTAAATTAAGAGATCTAATACGATTATTACTAGTATCAGCAATATAAAGGGTCTTATTTATACTATCAAACACCATTCCGCTTGGAGAATTATATTTAGCAGCACTTCAGATACCTTCTGTATACCCATACCATTCAGGAGAAGATGATAATTTACCTGAAATAATTGACAATCAGTTGGTACTAAGATTAAGCCTACCAATCTGATAATTGGTATACCAGCTATAAGGTCGATCAAAATAAGATATATAAAGAGTGTTTGTTGCTACATCAAGAGCAAGTCCTCTGGGTCGACCATAGGTTGTATAGCCATAGGTTGAATCAATATAATTAAGCTGAGTTGATACTTTTTGTGTAGCAAGGCTAATTTTACGAATTGATCAAACCGGACCTGCATTACCATTCGCTCATGGATTTCCTTGTTGTGCAACATAAAGAATACCCTTGGAATCATCAAGAGCAATGCTCATTGGATATGCAATCTGTCCTCCCGTTCCAGTTCCATCAGTAAAATTTGCAGTTCCATCACCAACCACAAGTGATGTAGTATTGGTGGTAAGATCTATTTTTCGAATACGCTGACCAGTGTATTCAGAGACATATAGTGTCTGTCAATTATCAGAAATAGCTAAACCCAAAGGATTATTAAAGCTTGCAGCAATTCCAATATCATCTATAGATCATGCGGTTCCATCTCCGGCAACTAGCGAAGTAATGCTGGTAGTCAGATCTATTTTTCGAATACGCTGGTTTCCAAAATCAGAAACATACAAAATATTATTTGTTTGATCCAAAGCAAGACCGATCGGATTATTAAATCTTGCTCACGTTCAAGTATTTTCAATATATCATGAATTTGCAGTCCCACAAAGTCCGGCTAAAGTTGATAGAATTCCAGTGTTATCTACTTTTTTAATACAATGGTTATATCTATCAGCAATATACATCTCTCAAGTTGTCGATCTAGCAATATCCCATGGATTATTAAACTGTGATGTCGCACTTATCGCACTTCCATCTCACGCTGTACCAGCCACACCACTTCCACCAAAAAGAGAAGTTTGAGCAAAGTCCCCAGCAAATACATTATTAGAAATGATAGCAAGAGAGAGTATACAAAGAGAGAGAAAGAAAATTTTTATTTTTTGTGGTATCATAAGAGACTTTTACCAAATAAAGCGAAAGAAAAAGTAACAATTATTTACTAGTCGGACTATCAGCTAATGTTTTTACTTCCATAATACATTGCTCTTTAGAAGATTTCGCTGAGATTTTATTACAAAGTGTTATATCTTTTTTATCATGAGCAATGATAGAATAGATATTGTCTTGGCAGGAAATTTTTTCATTATCCCCTTCCATCTTTTCACATAAATCAGTCGATTTGTTTGCAAGAGCTTGATTCAGAACAAGTTGATTTTTACAATTTTTCTGAGATTCTAGTTTTTTTATATTTGCACATTGCTTCGAATCACCAGAAGATGTCGCAAGATTAAAATATACTTGAGTTTCGCAACGTTCTTTTCCTGCAGCATCTGTGATAAGTGCGCAAGAGTTTACACTATTACTAGACATTGCCTGTTCAAGATATACACTATTTTTACAGTTTTCTTTTTTCTTTTCGTCATTTAAAACACTGCAACCATCAGGATCTTTGCTTTTTAAAATGCCAACAACATTCACTTTTGCATCAGCATCGGAATTATCCGTCGATCATCAGCAAGAAGTGAGAAAAAGAGAAGGAATTAAAACAAAACCAGATAACAAAAAAAGTGAGGTTTTCATAGTTTATTCGCAATTATAAGTAATACATACGGAGTATAACAAACAAAGTCAATAAAAGCAAGGCGAAAATATCGAATCGCATTGATAAAAATCCAAATTTTTGCAAAAAGAAGAAAAAGATGTTACACTAAAGATGTTTTATATATAAAAATATTTATATGTCTCCTAAACACGAAGGGCCAAAAGTTGCACCAGTTGTAAAAAAAACATCAAATATTCAACACGAACAACTTAAAAAAAATAATTTAATCGATCCTTTAAATGAGGTCGCTGAGGATCTAAAAAAATATAATCTTTCTGTACTTCGACTCGCTGGAAATAAATTTCAATTAAAGCGATGAGATCATGCTCTGAATATAGATTTTACTTATTCTCAATTTAAAAAATTTATTGATCTATATAAAAAGGCAATTTTACAAAATATAAATACTGAATGAAAAACAAAATTTATCGTCGATAGTTCCATTATTGATGAAAATAGATGATGAAATGGGCCAGCATCAATTCTTTGTAAAGAAAGCAATGATATGACTTTGAGAAAATTAGTCTGAAAGATTATCTGACAACCTGAAATATTTCATGAGGAAGAACTCCTTGATATTCTTATAGAAAAACCAGATTCTAAAACAATGGAGAAATTGTGAGACAGAGAAAAATTTGAGATTAATCAAAAAGCATACAATCAAGCAAAACTAGCTCGTTCTCATATGAATGCTTTGGCAAATTTTTTAAATACCGCATACTGACCACAGGCTCATTTGGTAGCAAAAAAGTAATCTACACGAATTTTCCATTCTGTCACAAAAAATAACTCCAGGTTTTTCTGGAGTTATTTTTTGTAGATTTATTCCGATAATCGCAATTTTGACACTGCATGATCACCTCAAAGTCAAGTTTCTTCTGGTCAATGGATCATTATTTGTGCTCATGTAATAAGTTCATTTCAATGAAATTGATCAGTATAACGAGGTAAAACTTTATTTGCAATTCTTTCAGCGGTTCGGGTAAATATTCATCCTTTTGATTGTGTTCAATAATATGGAAAGGTTGGCTTATCGGGTTTTATAAAAGAAAATCGTTCACCGACAGCTTTTTCTCAGTCTTCCAATGAAAGGTTAAAATCTCATCATATAATACTTTGTTCACTTTTTGGAAGGCTATCACGAAGATTTTCAATAATCGAACGAGAAGTCGGGTGAGCATGTAAAAGTCAAAAATGTGTCCCATTTATCTCACAATGTGCTCAGGCTCCATCAAGAATACCTCAAGCAAATTTCTGTGTTTTAATTCTTATATTTCGCGTAAATGGCAAAACGTTATTTTCTCAAAAACGATCAGTTATTCGTGCAAAAGAATAGATGCTACTCGCCGATCTTTGTTCAACTTTTGATGTAAATTCATTATGAACGGTAATATCACCTTTTGCTGCGATAATATTATAAAGATATCGATGTGATTCTGCATCCATATTCCAGAGTTCAAATGCTCGCATATAATGAACATTATAACCTTGTGATTCAAGAAAATTACAAATATCATCTCTTTGTTCTTCCCCACAAACTTCCGTTAAAAAAACAATATCTGAATTCTGACTTTCTATATAATCACAATAACTTTTTACTTCAGCATTTTTTCTAAAAAAATCCGGATTTCGCGCAAGAAAAAAAGCTCCTGCAGATCTTGCAACTTCAAGAGGAGTTCATTGATGATTCAATCACATTCCAATATTTGACTCAAGTAATTCTACTCATGATCCATTCATAGTGCTTTGATGATTATTTTTACACTATGATTATAACATACTAATTAATTTTTAGCAAGATTCCTAAATATCCGCTAATAGATCTTCTAATTCTTTGTCTGCACCTTGTTTTTCCGCCTCCTCCATCTCTCGTGCCTTATGAGCGATCTCATCAGCGTGGACAAAAGACTCCCGAATTTTCTGAAGTTCTTTTTTCGTGATCGGTTTTGCTCGACCACGAGCCGATGGTGTAAAATCTCCTGCTCACATAGTATGAAAAGTAAAAAATTATTCTGCTCACTTTCCTCTTCTTCCAAGCACTACTCAGACCGTCTTAAAAAGAAGTTTTATATCAAGAAGTAGGTTCCAATTTTCGATATAGAAAATATCGAGTTTCGCTTCGGTATCAAAAGAATTTGAATCACGACCGTGTGTTTGTCACATTCCGGTGATTCCTGGTTTTGCAGTGAGAACTCGTTTTTGGTGTTCTTTATAATTTTCGACTTCTCGTGGCTGGTGCGGTCGTGGTCAGACGAGCGACATATTTCCGATGAAAACATTAAAAAGCTGCGGCAATTCATCGATGGAATATTTTTCGATAAATGCTCCGATTCGAGTTTTTCGAGGATCATTTTTAATCTTGTAGAGCGCTCACTTTCTCGCACTTTGTTTTTCGATCAATTCTTTTTCAAATTTGAGAGCATCGTCATTTTCCGTCTTCACTCCATAGGAATCCTTTACGCAATACGACCATCTCATATAACGGAATTTGTACAGATTAAATTCCTTGCCATCTTGTCAGACACGACGGTTCTTGTAGATGATCGGACCTGCCGGATCTTCGATCTTGATGAGTAATCCGACGATAGTATAGAGTGGGATCAGGAAAAGAATCCCGAAAAAACTTGATACAAGATCGAATATTCGCTTCATAACTCTTCCCCAAGGTGTGAGTCCGATATTTTTGATTTCGATAAATGGCATCTTATGAAGAAAAGTGAGTTCGGTATTCGTTTTCGATGCATCAAAATAATTCGTGATATAACGATATCTCACTCCATAAATTCGTGCATGTTCGAAAATCTCTTCGAGATCATCAGAAGAAAAATCAGTCTGAATAACGAGAATCTCGTCGATCTTTCGAGATCGAATCATAGCAATAAGCTCTTTTTTTGTACCCAGATATGAGAGTTCTATTTTTTTATCTTTTTCTAAAGAAAAATATCAGAGAATATCATAGATAGCTGCCTCATTTGCATCTTCTATTACTTCTTCCTCAGGTTGTTTCATGAGAAATACGATGGATCTTTTTTCTAGTTTTCAGCGAACTAAGAGGAAATCTTGGAATTTATTTAAAATAATTCTCTCGATAGCAATGGTAAAAACAGCGAAAACAAATACGAAAAATGGAATCAAACGAGGAATCTCAACAGTAAATAAATAACCGACACCCAGGTGAATCATTGCAATAAATATAAAAAACCAGAAAAAGGATCATTTAACGATATCAAAAAATTCTTTTACTTTCGAGCTCGAGATCTTCACTTCATAGAGTCACTCAAGCATAAAAATGAATGCGAACAACAAAGCTCAAACGGCTGCGAAATATCAAAGATGCAGACTATCTATCGTCTGAACTGGAAGCTGAACTCACGGTATAAGATCCGTCACTAGACGCACTTGTCGAGCGAAGAAAAAGAGAAAGAATATAAGAAACAGTTCGATTGGAAGTTTGATGATTCAAAAAATGAGTTCGTGACGTTTCATAGAACGGATGTAATGAGTACTTATGAAAGTATATAGAAATACTGGATTTTTCAAGGTCTATAGTGAAAATATTGTAATTTTATGGAAATATGATAGAATAAAGCCGAATTAATAAGAACATATGAACAAAATCGAACTCTATAGTGTATTTATTTGAGGTTTTCTTACTGTCTATCTTGTGACGGTTCTTTTCTTGTTGTCACAGAAAAATAGACAAATTCATCATACCGAAGAAGCAATTATTGAGATGTTTTATGCGAAAATCAACAAAATTCCTGCACTCGTAGAAATCATGAAAAAATACACCGTACATACCGATATCTGTTCTGAGATGATTGTTCTTCACAGAGCTGCTGTCATCACACGAATTCGCTCAGTCTATGACCTTCTTGAGCTAAATGATCGACTTCAACGAGAATTCTCTTTTCTCATGAAAATCAGCGCAAAAATCCAGAATCTTCACCGGGATGGAAATTTTCTCTATATTCGAGATTTTCTCATGTTCTATGAGACAAATATTAAAAAATTAATATCTGAAATGAATACGGAAATACAGAAATACAATAAAACGATCGGAACGAAAAATCTATCAATCGTAGGAATGTTAATACCGGTTGGTAAAAAACTTGTTATATAAATAAATCCTCCATAATTGGAGGATTTATTGGCAATATTGTCGGGGGACCTGAAATAAATTCAGGATGACACATTTTTTTACAATCTCTCCACTCTCGCACCAGCTTTATCATCGACTACTTTATATCAGAGTTCTGTAATCTTCGCTCGAATCTCATCTGCGAGTGACCAGTTTTTTTCTGCTTTTGCCATGTTACGCGCTTCGAGAAGTACTAGAACTTCTTCGGATGCGGATTCTTCTGCTTCAAGAAGGGAGAAATCGAAGACTCAGATTACTTCATCGATCGATCGAACAAAATCAATAACACCTGTAAGTTCTTCAGCGGAAAGAGTTTCACTATCAATTTCTTTATTAATCCAAGTTATGAGCTCAAAAATATCTGCGAGCGCTTCTGGAGTCGAAAAATCATCTTCAAGGTGTTCGATGTAATTCTGCATTAAAGCTTGGAGATTTTCACGGAATTCCCTTCGGATGACACCTTGTCACTGGGCTTTCAGAGCATCGATCTTGCCATCGGAAAGACCTTCCATTCTATCTTTTGGAACATAACGCTTGATACGTTTTAGAAATTCATCAAGTGACTTTAAAGTATTAATCGCTGCTTGAAGACGATCGAAAGTGAAATTTAATTCTTCGCGATATCGATTCTGAAAAGCCATCAAACGAAAACCGAGAAGTACGTGTCGTTCTTTTTCATGAGGCATTTTCACGACAATATCTACCAATCGATAAAAATTATCAGCTGATTTTGACATCTTTTTTCCATCTACGAGCAAATGAGCACCGTGAACCCAATATTTCACAAATTGTTTTCCAGAAAAAGCTTCACTCTGAGCCACTTCATTCTGATGATGAGGAAAAAGATTATCAATTCCGCCCATATGAATATCGACTTGTGCACCAAAATGTCGCATATTACAAGCGGAACACTCGATATGCCATCCTGGACGACCGCGAATGATTTTTTCTTCTCCGTTGATCATAAATTTCGCATCCCAGAAATTCTCACCGTCTTTTTCTGCGTCATATCCTTTCCAGAGAGCGAAATCCGCTGCTTGATCTTTTTCGTATTCGTCGTTATTGATCCGTACGCTCGAACGCATTCCTTTCATATCGAGATGTGCTAATTCTCCATAATGTTTGAATTTTGCGATCGAATAGTACACACTTCCACCATCACCAAGATATGCATATCACTTCGCAAAAAGTCCATTGATCATATCGATCATCTCCGGAACAATATCAGATATTGGCTGGATATTGTCTGCATGTTGAATATTCAATTTCTTGAGATCTTCGAGAAAAAAATCAGTATATTTACGGGTCAATTCGAGTAACTTGATATTATTACTCATACTATCGCGAATCGTCTTATCATCAATATCCGTTATATTCATAGTCGTCTCGACTTTATATCCGAGATATCGAAGTGTTTTTACGATAAAATCTTCAAACAAATATGTTCGCAAATTTCCAATGTGTGCAAAATTATAGACGGTAGGTCCACAGTAATAAATTTTTACTTTTTCTTGGGAAAGTGGTTTGAAAGTTTCTTTTTGTCGGGAAAGTGTATTGAAGAGCTGGAGCATAGAAAAATATTATATAATAACCAAGCGCATTATATAGAGAAGAAAAGCAAATACAAAATAAATTGAAAAAATATTAAGCCTGATTTTCAATTGTAGCCAAAGTTTTATCGTAAATTTGAGAAATTGTATCTTTCAAAGAATCAATAATGGCTCTTATCTCAGCAATTTCATTGAATTTTTCCTTTGATTTTTCAAGTAATACAATCTTTTCTTCGTAAGATAGAACAAGACCTTCCAGGGCAATACAATAAGTAAGAGTGGAGCTTTCTAGAAATTTTTTATTATTTTCAAGAGTTTTACTATTATTTTTTTCTCTCATATATCTTGCATTTGCAGTCTCTAGTACTCTTTTTGCTAATGCTATTGATGATTTTCGAGTAGTAATACTCTTAGTAATTCAACGCATTTTTTCAAAAAAATCTGCCGTTTTATCAAGAGGCACTGACGATTCTTCTCGAGAAGATAACTGTTTCTGAAAAGATTTTATAGAAAGAATATATCCATCTAATCTAAGACGAATAGCAGATTTTTCACTTGTTGAAAGGATGGATTGATCAACTTTTGCGATACCCCTAACAAGAGCCTTAGCAAGATCTGAGATACTAATCGCAAGATTTTTTTGATCTTCAAGCAATGTATTCTCTGGTTTTTTTCATTCATCCGTGATCTGATCTATAAGAGATGCATTTGTCTGAAAGGCGAAAAATAAATTATCAACTTCTAAAACATGAATATCTACAGCGGCTCTATTATTTATTACTAATCTTTTCTGTGAACGTGGAATTCTTGATTTTGGGATTGGTAAAAAAGCGATTTTAGTTTTTGAAACAACAACCGATTTTTGATCTGGTTCTGTCACGGTAATCTTGGAAGATGACTCGGTACGAGGTTTTATCTTTGCTTTTTCTTGTTCTTGTTCATCTTCAATATCTGGTAGAGCCTCAGTAAAAGACTGTAGACGAAGGTCAATCGGAATTTTTCGTTTTCTTGATACCGTTGGTCCTCCTGGTTTTGTAGCTTTTTCACTTATTCGAATTGCTTTTGTGAATGAAAGTATTTCTTCTCTTTCATCATCATCCATTGCCTCTATCGTCTCAATGGTGGGAAATATTATCGTTGAAATTGATGGTGTGAGATTAAAAGGAAAATGACCATCAAGAAAAATTTTAAGACTCGTGAGTTTTTCTCGTATATACTCTTTTGAATGTGTAGTATTAGTAACAACAAGCATGACAGTTAATCGAACAAGCCAATCATGAATTGTTGGTTCCTCCTTATTTGATGGCAATAATTGAGCTGCTGCATTTGATGGCAATAATTGAGCTTCTGCATGTAGTTTTTTCTGTTTTGCTCAAAGTTTGCTTGATGTTACATTTTTTTGTAATTTTGCGACCAGTTGTCGGATGACTGATTCACACTTCCCTACCGCGGTACGTATTTTATTCGGTACAGTTTTTTTCTCTCGTTTCTCTTTTTTATTAACGATCTTTTCATCATTCCTATGATCTCACGTATCTCATTCTTCTATTCATTCAGTCTCATCTATCTCGGGAGCGGAAAGATTCATTCATGCATGACAAAATCTTCAGTAAAGATAATATAGATCACCATCAACAGGTGCTTGTCATAAAAAATTTCAAGAAATTATCTGAGTAAGATCAACTCTTGCTTGTCCAATTAATTTATCGTCTTTCAAAAAACATAAAACAGACTCTGTGAGAGCTTGAGTAGATGCTCCATAAATAATCTCTCCCGTAGGACAGAGAGCTTCATCTTTTTGTAAACAGGTAAAGTAATATCTAAGTACACGAAGTTTGAAAATGTTTTTTGAATGATCTGGATTTCAGTCAAGTTTCTCAATCAATTTACCAAGATCTCTAATCCATTTTTCTCGATTCATTGAATTGAAATATTTATCATTATGTAACCACCCTGTAAAATCAGCAATCAAATATTGTACATTAGTTTCTATATCTTTTTCTTCATAAATATTAGATATATATTTATTCATTCTACCACGAAAAACTACTTGATTAAAAGCTTCCGTTTTAACATTTGAAAACTCATCACGAATAGAAGTTTTCTTGGTAACTATCGGTTGAGAAAGGATTACATTAAATAATTCTCTATACTCTTTTAAAAGAATAGAAACATTAGGATTTAATTTATCAAGATTATCATCGAGAAGCTTATTTACTCGTCAAAGAATTCTATGAAGAAAAGTTATATTATATCAAGCTCCTAAAATATTGTCTATGGATTCACACCATTTGCTAAGATTTAACTTGGAATGATCTTGAATAATCTTTTCAAGCGGAGAGATAACCACTTCAATACTCGGAAGGCTGCCGTATCATTTCTTCTCTGCCATATAGATATATGATTTAAGATTATATCGGTTATTTATAAACTTTTACCAATCAATGTCAAATCTATTGTTTTATTTCCTATTGAATAAATTTAAAAACCAGTAATATGCGCACGTATATCGTAACTTCATCTTATGAAAAATTTTAAAAAAGTATTCGCAATTATTCTACTGGTGATCGTGGTAATAATTCTCGCAATGTATCGACAGTATAATATCGATAAACGAGCTACTAATGAGACATCTACCGGATCATGACAAGTGACCTGTCCGACTGATTACACTCCGATCTGTGGAAGCGATAATATCACTTACTCGAATAATTGTGCAGCTGAAAAAAGATGAATATCTGTAGCTTATGATGGTGTGTGTAAAATCGAGACAAAACCGACTAATACCGGAACAACAAACTCTGGGATTACCTCAAGTGGAACGGAAGCAAATCAATCAACAGATACATATTATCTCTCGCTCGAAGCGAAATGTGGGGAAGATAAATGTTGTATCGGAAGTTCTCATTCTATGCAAGTCGGTGGCTATGAACTCGCGAGTGCTGATGGAGAATGTCTCGAAGGTCAAAAGGTAAATTCCGCTGATTGTGAGACTTCTTATAAATGGTGTGAACCGGAAAACACAGATACAGTCAATACTAATACTCTCGATTCAAACACTGAAACAAATGCAATCGTTACTCCAAATCCAACAAATATCGCTCAAGCAGGAAAACGATCCGATTATTACAGTCCATCTCTAAATTACGGTTTTAGTGTGCCACTAGGAGATTATTTTTCTGGATTCGGTAGTCGAGATGGTGCGAATCACACCGTAGGAATAAAATCTGGAACTGGAGTTGGAACTTGGGAAGAAGCTGATGTAAAAGTATATTATTATAAAAAGGATCTTCCAGAACTTAAAAAAGCAGAAAATGGACTCTATCAAGATGCACGCGATAACAAAACATATCTTAAAATCGATAATGGAACCATTGTTATTGAAGGAGATTTCTTAAGTAAAACAGTGAATACTATTATTGCTACTATCCATACAGGAAGTGGAGTTACAGAATAATTAAATAATATTTACGTCATCCCGGACGGAGCGCCCGCGAAGATCCGGGATCTATATTGTTTGTCCTCGTTATTATTTTTGAAAGTTCCGAAAATGAGCTCAGATTTGATTCTCGTGGTGGATCTCCGGGTCAAGGTGCGAGGATGACGTACTTAGGTGCTCGAGGATGAAGTAAATATTATTTATAAAAGGAAAGCTATTTATCCTGGATTCCTGCCTCCGCGGGAATGACAAAAAACCCTCAATTTCCTCAAAACGCCAACATGACTTATAAATCATTCCTTTCATCAAAACAAGGATTTACTCTCATAGAGATCATCGTGGCTTGTAGTGTGCTTTGACTCGTGGTTTTTGCGGTACTTCGAATGACTACGAATAATCTTCACCAAGGAAAATTGATCGAACAAGAAGGAATTCAGACACAAGTTGCTAAAACTATAGAAACCTGCATTCGTTCGATTGGATATACTGGAATGACATCTCATTTAAATACTTCTGGATCTATCAATTTTTGAACAAATAATAATGAGTGTAATATTGGCGTGGGAAAAATAATCCAGGTAAAAGAAAAAATCTGAGGTCAAGATGCAGCCCCAATCGAAATAGAAAATGAATTTTTTGTCTCATTATGATCTATTCATGACTCATACAAGATAAATCTCGTTACTTCATCAGAAAAAAACTCCCAAACACGAGAGTTTTATATCTATAAGTAAATATATATAGTACGTCATCCCGGACGGAGCGCTAGCGTAGATCTGGGATCCATGTTGCTTGTCCTCGTTATTATTTTTGAAAGTGCCGAAAATAAGTTCGGATTTGATCCTCATGGTGGATCCTCGGGTCAAGCCCGAGGATGACGTACTTGGGAGCCCGAGGATGATGTAGTAGGAAACTATTTTAATGAATATCTATCAAATTAGCACTCACAAATTCACCGATGGTGAATTTTATTTTTTCTAATAATCTTTCGAAGAGAAAATAATCTTCTTCTTGGGATTCGAGCGTCATGGAAGTTACGATATTTATTCCTGATTTATGAGTCGAAAATTCCTCGATGGAAAGATTCATTTTATAAATAATATCAGTAAGTTCTTTCAGAAGACCGAGTTTATTTTCAAGAACAATTTCTAATCGAACTTGCAATCCTTTTTGTTCCATTCATTCCCAATGCGCTGGAATACATCGCTCAATATTTGATTTTTTCAAGAAAGAACAACTGGTTTTGTGAATATTAATTCCATTTCTTGTCGCATACGCTACGATTTTTTCTCCAACTTTCGGATGACAGCACTGAGCTATATTATAAGGAATATTTTTTTGTCATCAGATGATAATATTATTCGACAAACCTGGCGGTAAGGCTTCTTCGATATTAATTATATCTTTTCATTCATTTATTTTTGATTTAAGAGGAGCACCAAAGACACTTCTCATTACTGAACTTGGTTTTCGTGAAAGATTTCAAATCTGCGCAAGAATATCTTCTTTTTGTTTTGTATCAAGAATATTATCATCAACAACACGAAGAATAGAAAGCTCTTTATCAAGAGTTTTTCAGAAATGTTTTTCAAGATAAGAGTTCAAAATAAATTTTCCTTTTTCTACAAAATCATCACGATTTACTCGATGTACAAAAGATTTTATCGCGTCTTTTGCCTTCGCTGTTTTTACGAAAGATAACCAGGTGATACTCGGCTGTTTTGCTGGATCAGTGACAATCTCTATAGAATCGCCATTCGCGATCGAATAATCGAGCGGAACGACTTTTCCATTCGCTCGTGCCACGATCATATGATGTCCAAGATCCGAATGAATCGAGTAAGCAAAGTCAATCGGGGTAGATCCTTTTGAAAGACTGATGATGTCTCACTTTGGAGTAAACGCAAAAATTCTATCGTCAAAAATGTCTATTTTCACTTTTGAGAGCATTTCATCACCTTCTGCAGATTGTTTTACGAGCTCCTGAAGTTCCGCAACCCAATAAGCATCTTTTGAGATTTTTGCTCGTCCCGCTTCCGAATATTCAAAATGCGCCGCGACTCAAATCTCCGCTTGTTCATGCATATGCTGCGTTCGAATCTGAATCTCAGTCGGTTGACGACGAAACTCAGGAAACATACCGACCACGGTCGTATGAAGACTCTGATATCCATTTTCCTTTGGAAGCGCTATATAATCCTTAAAACGTTTTGGTACCGGCGCCCAATGTGTATGAATCTCTCCAAGAATCTCATAACAATGCGGAATGGTATCGGTAATAATACGCATCGCGAAAAGATCATGCAGATCCTGAACGTGTTCATATCAACTTTTTCGATGCATTTTTTTAAAAATACTGTAGGCTGATTTGATTCGAAAACTTACTTCAATTACCGGAACATGTGACGGTAAAATATTAGAAATAATCTTTTTTGCATTTTCATAAAAATGTTGTTGACGAGTTCAGAATTCTTCGAGTTCCATGGTAACTCGCGCGAAATCCTCTGGATATAACGCACGAAAACACTCAGTCTCCAGAATTTCTTTGAATTCATAGATACCAAGTCTATCAGCAATAGGAGCAAAAACATTTAATGTTTCTTGAGCGATTCGTTCTCTTTTTTCCGGTTTCGGATGAAAATGAAGCGTTCGCATATTATGAATACGATCCGCAAGTTTTACGATAACGACACGCAAATCTTGACTCATCGCTATAAACATCTTACGCAAACTCTCGATCGTTCGTTCTTCTCAACGATATTTCAATCGCGACACCTTACAAAGACCTTCGCAAATATAAGCGACTTCCTTTCAGAAATCTGCTTCGATCTCTTCTATGGTTTTATGGGTATCTTCAGCGACATCATGCAATAAACAAGCTTGAATAGTTACAATGTCCGGCTTAAGAGAAAGCATTACTTTTGTTGCCTCAACTGGATGTAAAATATAAGGCTCTCCAGATTGACGAAATTGTCATTCATGTGCGGTTCTTGCATAAATATACGCCTTCATAATAGCCTCAGAGACAATCTCTGGAGACATGTTCCTCATATAACCACTCGCCTGTTCTATAATAAAACTTACAAGCGCATCAGCTCAAGAATAATCAATTGTTGATTTTTGTATTTGTTCAATCATGCTCGAGAAAGGTAAAAACTAAAATTCTTAGTTTGAACGAAGGAGAATACCATCTTTTCACAGAGATGAAATTATTTTTTCTTGAATAATAAGGGCTTCCCCGTCAGTAATTGTCTTGACTGGATCACGAAGTTCAAAATTAAATGTTACTGATCTGAGCGCTTTTCAGATTTTTTGATCGTCTTCATAAATATCAACCACTTTTACATTTGAGATGAAATTATTGATTTTAGAAATCTTTTTAGCCACTTCTCAGACCGGAAGGTTTTTTGCAAATACGAAATTCAATTCTCGGCTTACTCATGGGAATTTTGGAAGTTCGGCAAAACGGAAATCGGTTTTTTCTGAAATCTCGAGAAGCAATGAATAATCTATCTCGAAAACGATAGTGGAAGTATCAGAAAGATTATTTGCATCAGCTACTTGTGGATGAAGATATCCGAAAGTTATAAGTTTTTTGTTTCCATATACGAGAAATGCTCAGCTTTTTCCAGGATGAATATAAGATTTATCGCTTGCGTCTTGAGTGAGTTCTGATTTTACCCGAGGCAAAACGGAAGTAATGAATCCTGAAAGAATTGCCTGAACTTCTGAAAGTGGAATTCCTGAAAATATACCAGCAAGCGCAACTGATTCATTAAAATCTGAGGTAGCTTGTTTTGAAAATATTTTTCCAAGTTCAAAAAATGCAAAATTCGAATGAGATTTATTATTTTCGCTCGCATTTGAAAGCAAGTGCGGGATAAGACTTCTTCGCATATGTGTGAGATCACTACTCCAAGCATTTAGTACCGCGATCGCATCAGCATCTCAGACTATTCCAGCTTTCGCATCTCGACCCTGCGAAGAGAAGGAATAATTATACACTTCATAGAGATTTTTCGAGCAGAAATAATCGACGATCTGGTTTTTGAATTGTAATTCCTTATTGGAACGAGCAATAGAAATATCTCATTGTAATGCTTTTTCTTCGATATTGTCATATCCATAAATTCGACCAATTTCTTCAGCGATATCTTCTTTGATTGACACATCTTTCGTCGCTCTCCAAGAAGGAACTTTTACGGTGAATAAATCTCCGGAAAACGAAACCTCAAAACCGAGTTTCGTTAGGATTTTTTCAATGACTTCTTTTTCGATGGATTTTCCGAGTTTTCGAGTAATGAAATCAGTCGAAAGATCGATGGAAACGTGATTAATTTTTGAGGTATCAAGATGAGAAAAAGATGATTGATTCGTTCCGGTTTTTCAGAGGAATGAGAGCATCTCGAGAGCACGATTCATACCACCCTGAGCGAGAAGCGGATCAAGGGATTTCTCAAAACGCATAGAACTATCAGTTCGAAGTCCGATACGACCAGAGGTAAGGCGTACGGAAACTGGATCAAAATTCGCTGCCTCAAAACAAATATTTTTTGTTTCAGAAGAAACAGCACTCGACATACCACCAATTATTCAAGCAATCGCAAGTACTTCCCTATCATCCGCTATAACTATATCAGATGATCAAAGTTTATAAGTTTCTCCATTTAAGGCCATCATTTCTTCACCGTCTCGAGCCATTCGTACTGTCAAAGTTCCAGATATTTTATCAGCATCAAATACATGCATTGGCTGACCAATCTCAGTCAAAACAAGATTCGTAATATCGACAAGATCGAATTTTGAAGCGATTCCTGACTTCTGGAGAAGTGTCTTTATGCCGAAATGTGGTTCTGAAGCGACGACATTCTCAAGACGAACTATGTGGTAAGCAAACGCAAGCAGAGTTTCTACTTTTACAGATAACGAAGAGCCTGGAAGTTTTTTTGAAAAAACGTGAGTGAGAAGCGGACGATCATAGATGGCAGACATTTCTCGCGCATTTCCACAGACACTAAAGAGGTCTGGTCGATTCGTAATGAATTTGTTATCGATCTCGAAGATAACATCTTTCAAAGCGATTTTTGCTACAGAAGATCCGATACCAGGAATATTAATTTCAAGATCGTAAAAAGGTTTTCCAAGATGTGATTCGAGAATTTTCTCATCGAATAATTTTTCGAGTTCCAAAATACCTGAAGCCCGATCTTCCGCAAGACCAAGTTCATCGTCACTACAAATCATTCCATTTGATTCTACACCTCGAATTTTTGATACTTTTATCTCGAAATCTTTTCAAAGAACGGCTCCTGGAGTAGCTACGGCGACATATTTTGCTTTTGTGACATTTTCAGCCCCGCAAACTATCTGTTTTTCTCAAAGATCTGCACCAAGAAACACCTGAACTACATTCAAATGATCAGAATCTGGGTGAGCTGAAGTTGAAAGAATCTTACCAACTATAACTTTATCCTCTTGACCAAAAAGAATAACATCATCGATTTCAGCAGTCTGAATCGAATACGTATGAGCGGTTTTTATCGCACCGTCACGAGTAAGTATATCTTGAATATCACAGTATTGTGAAAGCCAACCAAGAGAAACCTTCATAAGAATTAAGAATGAGGAATTAATAATGAAGAATGAAAAAGAGTCCGTCATCCTGAATTTATTTCAGGATCCCCCGACCAAATATGGCAGTTATTAGTATTGAATACCAATTACATTAGTCTGAATTATATAGACTTTTGCGCTAATTGCAAAAAAATGCCGAAAAATTTGAGTTACAATGATTTTACTATATAATAAGCCAAGAATTTGTCTGTAAGAAACTATCTTATGAAAAAAATTTTCTACACATTCCTCGGCATTTTATTGCCACTCACTACAGTATTTGCTGATGATAATACTGGAGTTTTTTGAAATAGTACCACTGTAAACAACCTAAGAAACTGAAACATTACTTTCGATGATATTCCAAAAATGATAAAAGCGATAACTGAGTTTATTCTTGGTTTTTCTGCTACTATCTCGATGATAATGATTATTGTCTGAGCCCTTCAAATCGCTCTCGGTTCTGTCGAAAATGATACGAAAAAATGAAAAGCAACCATCCAATATGGCATCATCGGCTTCGCGGTTTCCGTATCAGCATGGTTTATTGTGAATGCGATCGTGGCGAATTTATAACATTTGTAACTTTGTAACCTTGTAACTTTATGGATTTCCGCTGGTCATTTCAATCAAAAACTGAAAAAGGTGCTTCGTGGTATCTTTGAGCTATCGCACTTGCTGTCGCACTTATTGCATGGTGAATATTTATGGAAATATATATCATGAGTATTGTGGTTTTTATTTTCGCGGGAGTCTATATGCTCGTCGAAAATAATGCTCCAGACGTTATGGATGTAGCGATAAATGAAAATGGCATAAAAGTTTGAGGTTCTTTTTACGATTATCCGAAAATTGAAAGTTTTGGTATCGTCTATAATGGAGAAACTCCCTATCTTCTGAGATTAAAACTCAAATCACGAGGATTTCGATTACTCGATCTCAAGATGAATCCTGACGCTATCAACACGGCGGATCTTCGAGCTTTTCTTACACAATATGTAACGGAAGATGAAAAGAGTGAACTTACTGCTACGGAGAGATTACTTCATTATTTTAAAGTGTAATTATGAACTCAGTAACACATCTTTGAGCTGTTGTTATTTTTAAAAAATTAATTCGCGATAAAGAACATTATTTAGTGGTTGAAAATACAAAATCGGGAAATATCACATTTCCAAGTTGAGCAAAAGAACCTGAAGATGTTAGTGTTTTAGCTACAGGATATCGAGAAATTACAGAGGAACTTGGAGAAGGTTTGGAATATGAGCTTCATGATTCTTGAAATAGTTATGAATTCGAATTCTGAAAAAATAAACCAGAAAGATATGGGGACAAATGAAAATATTCAATACTAACAGGTGATGGTGAAAAAATACCAGAAGAAATACCTCCAACAAAAGATGTAAAGAGAGCCAAATGGCTCACTGCTGAAAAAGTGGTTCAAGTATTAAGTTTTCCAGACTTAGTAGAAGTGTTTCAAAAGACAATTAATATCTAAAATAATCCCGTTCGACTTAAACCGAACGGGATTATTAATTTATTTTTAATTAAGTCACTCAAATCGTACTACTTCTCACTTTGCATCACCTACAGCAGATCGATGAAAACCATTGTGTCGTCTTGAAACTCAGTGACGTTTTCTAAATGAACTCGGAGCACAAAGAGTCGGATCGGTTTCGCTCCCTACTAAATCTATACATTCAGCAACTGCATTTCGTCATTCTATAATAAGCTTGTATACTGGTCCGAGAGTCATATCTTCGATAACTTCACCAAAATATGGCTTATCAGCTATATTTGCATAATGACTTTTAACAAATTCTTCAGATAATTGAACGGCTCATTCTTCAAGAATTTGCAAACCACGTCATTTGATTTCACGCGACAATTCATCAATAACTTCTGGAAAACTATAATACATACTCGGTTTTACTAACACGACACTTTTTTGTAATTCTTGAGCTTCTGACATATGATATAGTTACAAATAATATGTTTTTATTATAAATTAATTTATGTATTGTCAAATTTTCTCTATCAAACAAAAAGAGCTATTTCGAGCTCTCTTGTTTCCTTTCTTTTAAAATATTTTGTAATTCTGTGGACAAAATCAATTCATGATCACTTTTTAATTCACCTATAAATTCGTATTTTTTCGAAAAAAGCTCGAATGAAAGTTTCCATGCATGAAGCCACTGACGAGTGAGTCAAAATCTTTCTTGGAATTCGCGATTTATTTTCTCATTCCCATACGTCTGATCTCCAATAATCGGATGACCGATCGATGTCATATGGACGCGAATTTGATGGGTTCTTCCAGTCAAGAGATCTACTTCCACGAGCGAGTACTTCCCTTCCATAGTTCCAAGAACTCTGAATCGAGTCTGAGCAAGTTTTGGATTCACCGGTCAAATCGCTGTCATTTTTTTTCGATCATTCGGATCACGGCCGATGAATGATTCGATGAATCATTCTTTTTCAGCGAAAGTACCGATCACAAGGGCAAGATATTGTTTTTTAATAGTTCGTTTATTCATCATTCGTTGGAGCTGGAGCATAGTCCGATCGTTCTTCGCGACTACGAGAAGTCCGCTCGTATCCTTATCAAGTCGATGAATCAGTCCTGGTCGTTCGATACCAGAAATGACTGACATACTTCCAAGATGATGAAGCAGAGCATTTACGATCGTACCACCATCAGAAGCTTTTCCAGCTGCCGGATGCATACTGATCCCCGGTTCTTTATTGATAATAAGAAAGTCATTGTTTTCAAAAACAATGTGCAACGGAATATCCTCCGCTTCCAAATGCATTTTTTCGGAAGTAAAAATCACTTCAACAAGATCTTTATTTTTCAATCGATAATTCTTATCCACCGGTTTTCTATTTACGAGAACTTTTTCTTCTTCCATGAGCTTCTGCATGTAGGTCCGTGAATACCCCAGAAAAAGAGTCGACAAGTACACGTCGACTCTCCGAATATCCTGCGGATGCAAAAACATACAAAAGGAAGATTCTTTGGTTATATGATTGAGGGCTATATCTTTTTTTGTCATGAAAAATTAATCATCAATAAGTACTCGTTTGTAAGAGAAAAGTTCATTTTTATCGAAAAATAGCATCATCTCCATATCCGCGCTTGCTTCACTATCAGCAACATGAATAATATTATTATCAAGATTTTTAGCAAAATCAGCACGAATCGTACCTGGATATGCGTCATTCGGATCAGTGGAACCACACATCTTGCGAGCGACTCGGATCGCATCTTCCCGCTCAAGCACCATCGCTACTACTGGTCCAGAGGTAATATATTGTTTGAACTGAGGAAAAATAGTTCGTGTCTCAATATGAGCATAGAGATCATGAACCAGGGCATCCGTAAAATACAGCATTTTCATAGCAACTATCTTAAAACTTTTATCATCAAAACGATCGAGAATTCTTCAGACAAGTTTTCTCTGAACCGCATCCGGCTTCAGAATAACAAATGTTCGCTGAATCATAATTCTAGGAAATTAAGAATTAAGAAAGTTTGTGTCATTCTGAGACGATAGTCGAAGAATCCCTTGTAGATGACTGATGTATAAGAGATTCTTCGTTACACTCAGAATGACAAAATATATTTTAATAATTTATTAATTCCTCATCTTTAAACCAAAGTGCAATCTCTTTTTCTGCTTCTTCAAGATTCCCGGAAGCATGTACGATATTACGGATAGCAAGGCCGAGATGATCGGAATATTTATACGAAATACTCGCGTAATCTCATCGGATAGTTCCTGGTGCAGCAGCTTTTGGTTCTGTCGGTCCTACGAGCTTACGTACTAAATCTGGTGCATCACAACCTTCAAGTACGAGGGCCATAACTGGGCCTGAAGTCATCATTTCAAGAAGCATATCATACACTCCTTGTCCGTGTCGAGAAACCACTTTTCCTATTTCTTCATAGTGTTTATAGAAAAAATCCGCGTTTGGGCGACACATTTTAGAACCTACGATCCGAAGTCATACTTTCTCAAAGCGAGATAAAACTTCTCAGCAAATAGCTCGTGAAATTGCATCTGGTTTCATGAGAACAAGTGTACGCTGAAGCATAAAGGAAAAAATTAAAAATAATTGCTTAAATTATATAAAAATCCACTCGAATTGCAAATACAATACCAACCTTGTAACTATGTAACCTTGTAACTAATCTCAGTATATTTTCTCAAGACCTTTTTCAAAATCTTTTAATACTGCATCGATAATTTTTTCTCTTTCCATAATTCAGAATTTTCCGACAAAATGAAGGTGTGGTTTTTTCGAAGTTTCGGTCGAATTCAGCTCGATATTGCAGTGACCAAATCTCTTGTTATTCGCATCATAGCGAAAGAGACAATGTACAATACGAAAAATGAATCTCGCTTCGTCTTCCACCCAAATCTTGATACTATATTTACTGGTCGAAAGCGAAGTAATATGAAGTCGTTTCACTAATTTTGTTTCTATGGCCGATTGAACTGCAGCGATTGTAATTTTGATTTCTTTATCAAAATCCCCCGCGAACATGACTCGCGAGTTCACTTTTGGTCGAAATAATTCATCCGGTGTCAGTGGTGCTCTTGTCATAAATAATGTTTTTGAATTAAACTTGCGACATCATACTTGAGTCCGCACGATTTCCAAACAAAATTATCAAATACTTTTATTTGACTCTCTTAATTTTTCGAATATATTATGCAGGCGCTAAAAACGCAACATAAGAATACACCTTATCAAGACAGGCGGAGGGATAGACCCTATGATGCCTGAGCAACCGGCGAATACGCATCGGTGCTAATTTCTTCAGAAATTTATTTTTCTGGCAGATGAGGGAGATCGGCAATAATATGCAAAACGACTCCTTTTTCATCAAAGGAGTTTTTCTTTTGTTTTTTATTCTTTTTTCTAATTTTCTATGACAAAACGATTATTTACCTCAGAATCCGTAACCGAAGGACATCCGGATAAGGTCTGCGATCAAGTCTCTGATGCGATTCTCGATGCTATCTATAGCCAAGATTCCCTCGCTCGAGTGGCTGTGGAAACCACTATATCAGAACAATTTCTCGCAATCTGCGGAGAAGTTACAACTACTGCAAAGGTAGATTATGAAGCAGTAGCAAAAGCTACCATCACAGCTATCGGATATACTTCCGACGAACTCGGTTTCGATCCGGAAACAGCAAAAATCATCATCAATATCCACACACAATCTCCAGACATTGCTCAGTGAGTAAATAATGCACAAGAAGATGAAAAACAAATCGGTGCAGGTGATCAAGGAATGGTTTTCGGATACGCTTGTGATGAGACTCCAGAGCTTATGCCACTTCCGATCGCACTTTCTCATAAACTCGCGCTTCAGCTTACGAAAGTACGAAAAGATAATACCCTTACGTATCTTCGACCAGATGGAAAAACACAAGTAACTATCGAATACACTGACTGAAAAATTACTCGAATCGACACGATCGTTATCTCTACACAACACGACGATAACGTAACTCTTGAACAAATCCGAAAAGATCTTATAGAGTTCGTTATCAAGCCAATCGTTCCGGCTGAATTATTTGATGCTCAGACTAAAATCTTCGTAAATCCAACAGGACGATTCGTTATTGGTGGTCCTAAGGGTGATACTGGTCTCACAGGTCGAAAAATCATCGTCGATACGTACGGTTGATATGCACGACACGGTGGATGAGCATTCTCAGGAAAAGATCCTACGAAAGTCGACCGATCAGCAGCATATGCAGCACGATACGTAGCAAAAAACGTAGTAGCTGCAAAACTCGCTACAAAATGTGAAGTTCAGATTGCTTACGCAATCGGAGTTGCTGAACCAATCTCAGTTCTCATCGATACCTTCGGAACCAATACGGTTTCTGAAGAACAAATCTCTGCTGCCGTACGAAAAGTATTCGATCTTCGTCCACGAGGAATCATCGAAATGCTCCAGCTCAGAAATCCTATCTTCAAACAACTCGCTGCATACGGACACCTCGGTAGAGAGAATCTCGGTGTTGCATGGGAAAAATGTGATAAAGTGGAGGAATTATTGAAAAATGTATAATTAATCTGTCATCCTGAACTTGTTTCAGGATCCCCTGAATTTTCAAGCCAATAAAACCCCCAGAACTGGGGGTTTTATTTATTTTTAAAGTTAAATTACAAATTTATTAGTTTGGAAGAATAGCAAAAACTAGCTTGCTTCGTGTCTCACAATGACGACCATTCATTCTTAATTCTTAATTCTTAATTCCTATTGGTATCCCTTCGCCTGCAACTCAAACAATCTCTTATAAGTCGCATCATTCGATATCAATTCTTCGTGCGTTCAAAGTTCGGATATTTTTCCGTCTTCGAGAACACAGATTCTGTTTGCTTGGCGAATCGTCGAGAAACGATGGGAAACAAAAATTACTGTTTTATCACTTGGAAGCTTAGCAAGATTTTCGAATACATTTGCTTCCGCTTCAGCGTCGATTGCACTCGTTGGTTCATCAAGCACGAAAACATTCGCTCAGCGATAAAATACTCGTGCTAAGGCTAGCTTTTGCCATTGGCCTACGGACGGTTCGACTCAGTCAGTGAATTCTTTTCCGAGTTGTTGATAGATTCCATTTTTCCAAAGAGCAGTAAATCCAGATGATTGACTTTGTTCAAGAGCTATTTTTACACGTTCGTCATCAATTTCAAAAGTCGTATTTCCAACAGCAACTGCTTCTCTGAGTGGCAATCGGTAATTCACGAATTCTTGAAATAGTGCACCAAGATGTCCATACCAGTCATTTTGATCAACATCTTTGAGATCAATTTCATTTATGAGAATTCTTCACTCTGTCGGATCATAAAAACGGAACAAGAGCTTGATAAGTGTCGACTTCCCTGCTCCATTCACTCATACTATTGCGAGTTTTTCACCAGGATGAATCTCTAGATTAATATTTTTCAGCACATATTTTTCAGTCTCCGGATATTTGAATGATACATTTTCAAAACGAATTACTGGTGAATCTGTGTTGAGCTTAATTCCATTTGTATTTTGTACAATAGTGTTTTCAAGATTTAAAAACTCAAAATAATCCTCAATATGATGAGAGTCTTCACTCTGCTGACCGAGAAAACGAAAGAACTGCGAAAGATTCTGCTGGAAACCCGTAATAAGAAAGAATAGAAATGTGAAAGTTCCGATCTTAATCGCACCACTCATCGCCATATCAATCATCCAAATAGATACGATAACAACTCAACACTGAGCCAGTAAACTCGCACCCATAGCCCAGCCAAGTCTCTTTTTTTCGAGTTTTGATTGTTCATTCGAAAAATCAAAAAACAATTTTGAAATCTTCTGTAGAAAATATGAGATATTTCAGAAAAGTTTTAATTCAGTAATGGATTCTTTTTTATTAAAAAAATTAGTAAAACTAAAGTATCTGCGACGAATCTCAGCATTTGCACTCCAGATTCCCCACATGCGATATCCAGTTTTTACCTCTACAATTAATTCTGGCAAAGTAGCTATAAATAAAATGAGTCAGAACCAAGGATTAATTGTAGCAAGCGTAACAAGTGTGGCTATTACCAAGATTATCGGTTCTATGAGCCAGATAGGACGAAGATAAAAATTCGATATTCTCCACATATTATCTCTGACTCGTTGAAAAAGATCATTTCGTTTTGGATTATCATGTGATGCAAAATCAAGTGCGACTGTTTTTTTATGAACAGCCGTTTCATAAAAATGTTGAAAATGACGAGAAAATCTAATATTTATAAACTGAGAAAAAGCGCTCGTAAGACGTGGGATAATAAGAGAAATTAGCAATACGATCAATAATATAGTAAGTGACATTCATCCTGTGGACTTTCCAGCAACCGTATCTATAAGTTTATTTAAAAGTAAACCCAAAAATGCTCGGTTCATATAATAAAAAATCGTTCCAATTACAGTCAAAATAAGAAGTAAAATAGTACTTCCTGAAAATTCTTTCCATGCAAATCTATAGATACGTATAACTCCACGAAAAAATTTTTGAAATCCGAGAATCGGTGATTTAAAAACATCCATAATTTTTGACATAGGCAATAAAATTATTGGATAAGAGAAGTCTTTATAATGTTTTTTGGCTTTCTTGCAAAAGAAAAAATACAATTGCGAATACGAAAATAATTAATATAATTAAGAGTAGAAAAAAGAGCTTCACATGAAGCTCTTTTTCATGTTTTAAGAGACTATCTTTCACTGAGAATCTGTACAATATTGTTTTTTAAAATTGTGATTTCTACTAAAATATCTTCTTTTTTATATTTCATCGTCTCAGAGAATTCAAGATCTTTTATAGTTCTAATGTTCAAATCCACAGCCGAAAGTGCGGAGATAGCAGAAGCTTGAGAAAGCTCGATCCCTACTTCTACATCAGAAAGTGCATGAGAATTACCAACCTTAGCTGCATGTTTAGCGATTTCTAGAATATTTTTACAATTATTTGCAAGACTCAGTGGAATATCACAGGCTTCTTTGAGAAGATTCTGAATTTTTTCACTTCTGAGAGCTTTTTGTTCATCTGTCTCTTTTGGTAGTTTCAATGCTAAAAGATATGCATTGAATACTTCGATATCTTTAGAATAAATTTCCTTAAGTTCATCAATAATATGCGAAAGCTCAGATATTTCTTTACTACAATCAATATCTTTCGTCAGATTATATACCATAGAAACCATGCTTGCTGACTGAATTGCTGTCATAGCAGCAATTCAACCTCAACCTGGCATATTTGGTCCTCGCGATTGTTCAATAAAATAATTTACAGAAACTTCAAAAGGATCCGCTTTTTCTTGAAGAAAAACGCACTGTAAGAGATTTTCAAAAATCATAGCATTCGTCACTGGTCCGACTCAGCCTGGAACTGGAGTAATATATGAGACAATATCTTTGAGAGCTTCGTAATCTGCATCACCGACCATTTTTCCCTCAGAAGTATAATTTTGTCCGACATCGATAATCACCGTTTTTTCAGTTATCATTTCAGCCGTTATAAGTTTTATAACTCCAGCAGCCGTGATAATTACATCGGATTTTCGACAGATTTCTGCGAGATTTTTCGTATATTTATTACAGACAAAAACCGTTGCATCATGATTCATAAGAATATTTGCAAGTGGTTTTCCGACGGTACGACCAGAACCTATGATAACAATATTTAGACCTGAAAGATTCGGAAATAGTTCGGATAGTATTTTCATACATGCGAGCGGAGTCGCAGGAATAAGTCCATCATCGGTCGTATTATTAATGAGTCGACCAAGATTTTTCGGATGAAGGCCATCAACGTCTTTAATAGGATTGATCTGAGAAATAGCAAGGTTATAATCAAGATGCAACGGAAGCGGACTTTCCAAAATAATTCCATGTATTTTTGGATCTGTACTTCGTGCTACCATTTTTTTATGAAGTTCAACCTGAGAAATATCTTCATCCAAGATATCGACAATAAGCTCGACTCCAAGTTCACTCGCGATTCGAGATTTGATACGGACATAAGATTCGATCGAAGGATCGCTTCATACACAGATATCGCAGAGTTTTAGATTCACTCATTTTGCGAACAAATTCTTCGTTTTTTCTGCGAGATCTGATTTTATGTCGAGTGTGAATTGTCGAATATCGAAGTTAATTGTATTCATTCAAAAAAGAACAATAGAATAAAAGATAGCTTTGTCATCCTGAGCGCAGCGAAGGATCCCTTATACTCAAGGGTATTATCATTCTTCATATGTAAGGGATTCTTCGTCGTACCTCCTCAGAATGACAAAGCTTAAAACAAATTTTGTTAGATTGTAATCGTATTCGGCTAATATGCAACTTTTATTGACCCGGGAGTTCCAGGAACCCCCGGGTCACGAGTAACAATTTTATTTTCTTCGAAAGCTGAGTTACACAGCGGAAGATCCCGGATATTTTCTGGAAGATTTTCTATAACTTCGGAAATTACGATATCCAGAAAATTCCAGGATGACGTATAATTTTTCTTTTAACCTTTAACATTTTAACTTTCGACTTTATAGACTTTATGAACTTTACAGACTTTCGACTTCTATAAGTATCCTCCCGACTGAATATTCCAAAGCTCAGCATATTTTCCATCAAGTTTTGCAAGAAGTTCATCATGCGTTCCTTCTTCGACAATTTTTCCACCATCAAGAACGAGAATTCGGTCCATCTTCATGATCGTCGAAAGTCGGTGTGCGATCGCGATAACTGTCTTTCCTTTCATCGCTTCGTCGAGTGCTTTCTGAATAAGCTGTTCTGATTCAGAATCGAGACTCGAAGTTGCTTCATCGAGAAGAAATACTGGAGAATTCTCGAGAAGAGCACGAGCTATCGCTACTCGCTGACGTTCACCACCAGAGAGCTTGACTCATCGTTCACCAACCAGAGTCTCATATCATTCTGGAAATGCTGAGATAAAATCATGACAACAGGTTCGTATTGATACATCTACAACTTCTTCTTGAGTCGCTTCAGATCTTCCATATTTTATGTTTTCTCAGACACTTCTATGAAAAAGAAGTGGATCCTGAGGAACCATGGAAAGTGCTTTTCGAAGAGAAGTCTGCGTAACCTCTGCAATATTTTGTCCATCAATCAAAATCTCTCCAGAATTAATATCCACAAGTCGTAGGAGAAGCTTAATAAGTGTCGATTTTCACGCTCCAGATGCTCATACTAATCCAACTCTCTCTCCAGGGCGAACAACGATAGAGAAATCAGAAAATATTTGTTTCCCATCTGTATAAGCAAAATTTACATTCTTTAATTCAATTTTTCATGTTTTTATAAGAATATCTTGTGCTCCTTCAATATTCGTAACATCATGGGGGGTATCTAAGACATCCAGCATCTCAGCAGATTCACCGATAAGCTGCGAGAAACGCTTAAAGACATTTCCAACTCACCAAAGATAATCAATCAGCCTCGAACCATAGATAATAATAAGCCCCAACATTCCAACACTCAGTAATCATTTTCCTATGAGAATAATCCCTACAAAGAGGACTGTAAAGAGAAAACCTCGTGTGAATATTCACATAACTCACCAACTAAAACCATTTGCAAACCACGATCTTCCAGTGTGATGAGTCCAGATTTTTAGTTTCTCATCAAACATATGACGTTCATATTCTCCTGAGCTAAAAAGCTTTAGATTAATATTATTTGCGAGTGTATCAGCTAAATAACCAGATACCTCAGTATCTTTCTCATTTGCTCTTATACTAAATGGATTCGTGAATTTATATACAAAATACGAAAGTGTCACAAAAATGACGATAAATCCAAGAAATACAAGCGCTATAAGTACACTTTCACGAGAAAGAAAATAAAGCATAGTAACTGCCTCAAAAATAATCATCAAAAAATCATACAGTAATATATCAGTAAATGCCTCAAATCAACGTACAAGACGACCCATCTGACGAAGAATCGAGCCAGAAAAATGATTCGCAAAGAAAGCATGTGAATGATCGTGAACATATCTAAAAATAGAAAGATATATCGAACGCATGGTTCTCATCTCAAAAGGAATCATAATAAGATCATTCAGTCGCCACCCTATAATCCCAATGATCCCAAATGTAGCAAACACCCATACTTGATGTGTTAAGTCTGAAAGAATTTTTGCGTTTGGAGTTTTTGTATATGCCGCAGCAAGGTCAAGAACATTCTTGAAAATTACTGGGGTATAAGCATTTAATGTAGAAACTAAAAGGATGATAATACACCCCATATAGAATAAATGGCGATTTGCAGCACTTTGCTGCCAGAAATACTTTATTACTCGCCAGGTAGAAAAGTTTTTTGTGTGTATATTTTTCGACATAATCAAAAAAGAAAAAGGAGTAAACCGTGGTGATATTTAGCGAGGCCAGGGATATCGTCTCCACTTGAAGTAGATTTTTTGAGTATGAAAATGTTAGTTGTTTTTGAAAAGAAATTATCGCTTCTACTCGTGTCTGATAAAAATATTCATCTTGAATAGTAAAACTATACCAACGAGCGATAAAAACTAGTTTGCGCTAGAAGCTAGCATATAAATTCGTACCATAATGGAAAAATTAGGAAATACTGAAATAAAGAAAAGAAAGTTGTTCGCGCTTTCGATTATAGATAATTTGAAAATTTGTCAAAAATCTTCACTTATTCTTCACTTTGCACTTGTGGCTTGCTGTTATATCGAATTCTTCGAGATTCTACGAAAGAGATGATTTTTTGTTTTCGCTCGATATTCTTCTTATGACTTCCCACATATCGTAACACAATCTCAATATATCGATCCTCTACATAATCATAATCGATCTTATACTTATGACCGATGAACGTCGCATAATTTCCGACATTTGTACGATTACGGATAGGAAAAAGAATATTGAGAAAAGTCTGGAATTCAGCCAAAAAAGTCGGAAAATCAATCGGAAATTCGTTAGGATGAAACGGAATCTTTACGATTTCTTTTCGGATACTTTCCACATCAAGTTCTTCTTTTCGGATGATATCTGTAAGGAATCGATGTGTCGGAATCTCAAACATTTTACCAGTATTTTCTCAGAGCTTATCTCTACCTACAATTCAGACCGATAGTATTCGGACAAATATTATCTGTCATTGAACACTGTGATCATCCGAAAATTCTATAGCAATACTAGAGCCGACCGGAAACTTTGGTACAACAAAGAAAAAGGCAACCGCAGAAAGAATGATATCTTTAAAAGTGAGAACGACAGCTCACGCAGCAACCGCAAGAAAGCTTCATCCACCTCAGGTTTTCGTAACTACTACATAAACGAGAATTACCACAATGATAAATACTCGAATCATATCTACAATCTGACTTTTTCGATAGTATTCAAGATAGAATTCTGCATGCTTTGGGTCGGTAGATTCATCGTACTGAGAATAAATCGACGACTTCAGACTCTTTTTTACGTTTCTTAAAACAACTTCCAAAATAATTCCTCAGAGTAACAATATAATGAGAATATATTCTGCAGAGAAAAACGATGAGATATTTTGAATGATAAGATCAAATGGCATTATATATGAAAATGATTAGTTGTTGTGGAATATCGAATATTTGTCATTCCCGTCCGCCGCGGCGGAGGATTCCAGGATGACATATTGATTTTTCTAGATTGCCTCGTACTTCGCGAGTGACGAGACTTTCGACTTTATGGACTTTACAAACTTTACAGACTTTATGACTTTTTCAAAATATTCACAAACGTCTCCGATGGAATACTTACTTTTCCGAATTGTCGCATTTTTTTCTTTCCTTCTTTCTGTTTTTCGAGTACTTTTCGTTTACGGCTTACATCTCAACCGTAGAGCTTCGCGGTAACATCTTTACGAAGAGCTCCGATCGTCTCTCGTGCGATAACATTCGCTCCGATGGCCGCTTGGATCGCGATAGAAAATTGTGCTTTTGGGATATTATCCTTGAGTTTTTCGCAGATTTTCGCTCCGACAGCTCTTGCTCGTTCTGAGTGAACCATCATAGAAAGCGCTTCGAGAATTTCTCCAGCGACTATAATATCGAGTTTTTCGAGAGAATCTTTCTGATAACGGCGGAATTCATAACTCATACTCGCATATCCTGACGAAAGGCTTTTGAGATCATCATAAAAATCACCAACGAGTTCTGCAAGCGGAATCTCGTATTCGAGAATGACGCGATCAGCATCGATAAAATGTTGATTCTTGAAAACACCACGACGATCCTTCGCAAGTCACATAAGATTTCCGATAAATTCTGACGGCGTGATAAGATCTACTTTCGCAATCGGTTCTTCGATGTGTTTATAAGTTCCTGGTTTTGGAAGATCTTCTGGATTCGAAAAGTATACATATGTGCAAGTCTGACCTTCATATTCCAGAAGTTCTGGCTTCGATCGTGGATATTCTGCCACTTTATTTCCGGCGACCAGCACTCGATAAGTAACCTGTGGACTTGTCATAATAACGTCCATATTATGTTCTCGCCAGAGACGTTCTTTTACGATATCAAGATGCAGAAGTCAGAGAAAACCACATCGAAAACCATGTCCAAGAGCTGGAGAAACTTCATTCTCAGTAACGAGAGATGAATCATTGAGAGTAAGTTTTTCGATCGCGTCTTTCAGCTTCGGATATTCGTCAGGATCGACCGAATAAATACCAGCGAAGATAAACGGAGTAATTTTTTTAAATCCTTTGATTGGTTTTTTATATTCTTCTTTTCCAGAAAAAACCGTATCACCAACTTTCGCATCCTGAAGAGATTTGAGGCCTGTTACGATATAGCCAATTTCTCATTCATTAATTACTCCGATCGGATTATATTTTGGCATGAAACATCCGACTTCGAGCGCATCGATCTTCGCACCAGTGTGGATTAGTTCGAGCTTGTCTCACTTTTTGATTTTTCCGGAAAAAAGCTTCACATAGATAACAACTCACTTATACATATCGTATTGAGAATCGAAAATGAGAGCTTTGACACAATTTCAAAAATTCTGTCATCCTATATTCTGTTCTGAATCAATTCATAGTTCATGTGATGCAGAGACAAGTTCTGCATGACGATCGTCCGTAACAAAATTTGAATCTCCATCGAGTTTTTTCGGAGCAGGGATACGCTCGAGAACCGCATCGAGAACTTGCTCGACATTCATTCCAGTTTTCGCACTTACACAGATAATATCTTCACGTTTACATCAGAGAAGATCGATAATCTCATGACTCGCTTTTTCGACATTCGCTGATGGAAGATCGATTTTATTGAGCACAGGAATAATCTCGAGATCGTTTTCGATTGCGAGATAGACATTTGAAAGCGTCTGAGCTTCGATTCCTTGAGATGCATCGACGACGAGAATCGCTCATTCTACCGAAGCAAGACTTCGAGAAACCTCGTATTGGAAGTCTACGTGCCCTGGAGTATCGATAAGATTGAGCTGAGTTCCCTTCCAGTTCATACGAACTGGTGTGAGTTTGATCGTGATTCCACGTTCTTGTTCGATATCCATAGTATCAAGAGTCTGCGCGTGCATATCTCGTTTTGCGATAGTTCCAGTGATCTCGAGCATGCGATCTGCGAGTGTGGATTTTCCATGATCGATGTGAGCAATGATACAGAAATTTTTGATTGGTTGTGACATGAAAAAAAGAAAAAGCTAAAATTATGGGCACATTGTACGGAAAATAGGAAAAAAGCAACGATATTTTTGCATTCACATTCAAATAATTTATAATCAAGCATATTAAAAAATTGCACAAACTTGAATTTAATTTTTTTAAAATTTCAACAATATGTCTAATACTAATAAAAAGAAATTCCCTTGCCCCTGTTGTGGATATATTGTTTTTGATGAACCACCTGGAAGTTATGATATATGTCCGTTTTGTTTTTGGGAAGATGATTTTTCACAACTTATGTTTTCAAAAGAAAATGGTGCAAATCATGTATCCTTAATAGAGGGACAAAAAAATTTTATAAAGTTCGGTGCATGCGAAAAGCATTTGGTATTCTATGTAAAAAAACCATCAATAATTGATAACAAAGATCCTCTCTGGAGACTTATTGATATTCAGAAAGACAATGTCGAAGATTATATTTCAGGAAAAGATTATGGAAATTCCTATCCAAATGATAGTACAGAATTATATTATTGGAGACCAACATATTGGCGAAAAAGAAATTAGAAAATTTATATTCAATTTCGTTTAATTCTATAGGTTCTTACGAATCATTCTGGAAGAATATTGGAAATTTCTTGAAAAATTTTAATTATATATATTCATATCATATACAATAAATAGATTATATATGCCAAAACCCGATAGTATTAATCTTGGTTTTTCGATCGATCTCAACAAATTATGGAAACTCGAAATATCACCCGAAGAAATCGACATTCAAGAACTTGAAAATAATCTTATTATTCCCTATCTTGAGACAGAAGGAACCGATGATTGGAATTTGAGTCCGGGAGAATTAATTCTCAGTATTAACAGGGAAATATCTCATAAAGAAAAGATCGAAAAATGCGATACGAACTATCCGATAGATATCTATTTTTATAAAAATAATTGGATTATTCTCGATTGAGTTCATCGATATGTAAAACATTTGTTATTAGGAGAAAAAAGTGTTCAAGTCAGAAAAATACCTGAAGATTTAATTCAAACGATACGACGCAAATAAGACATTAAAAAACTCACCAAAACGGTGAGTTTTTTAAATTACAAGTTTTCCATTCTCTTCTGGAATCTATCTCGTATAAGCTTCAATATTTCTATCGTTTTCTGACTTCCCTGCCCTGAAGCAATTTTTGTATTTACTTTATCGATAGCACCATAGAGTGCAGTTCGGTAAGCATTTATGTTTGCTCAAAATTTTACATTCAGCTTACGAAATAAATCAGTGATCTTCAAGTTCCAGTCTGCAACTGTGTCCATATCAAGTTCATATGGATTACATTCTCCTATCTCATCACGATAGACAAGATATTTTTCAGCAGAACCATTCGTCTCGAGGAGCATATATCGCTTCAGATTATCTCGAAACTGGGGTCCGAGTCGCGTAAGTGTGATTTTTAGTTGATTCATATCCTCGAAAGGTCCATATTTTTTACCAGCAAGCATCATATATACTTTTCCATCTGCCATAAAGCCATATGCATACGACCTACAAGAAGCATCTGTCAGAGGAGCCGCGAAAGTCGGAGCTGATACGGAGATAAAACCTATGAGCAAGAGAAAAGAAATTATTTTTTTCATAAACTATATAAGTAACAAATAATCTAGATTATTATATTCTAGAGAGAAGAATGTCAAGAAGGAAATACTCGTCGTTTTTACCTCTCTACAAATAGACTTGCAAATATATGAAAAATACGTATAAAAGATTCCGATAAATACTAGAAATAGAACAATGAATTCTCTTATTCATACCGGACTCGCAGGAACCACAAAACAACCGAATCTTCAAGAATTTTTAGAAAAAAATGAAGATAAGGTTTTTTGAGTGTTTGAGATACTTTCCTGAGATAAAACCAAATGAGAAGATCTGGAATTACGAACAATTCCAGGTATATATTTTGCCTATGCAAATAAAATAACCAGTGGTGAAATCAAAGATCTTGCCAAACATCCTGAAATTCTCATTCTGGATCTTTGATTATTTCTTAGAGGAAAAATCAATGCACTTCATGGAGATTTAGAACATCTAAAAACCGACAATATTACTATTCTTTCTTCTGGAAAGTATGATCTATTCGTTCCTTCTGGAAAAAATTCCTTCAAATCAAAAACATTACATCATCTCGAAAATCATCCAAGAATTCAGCCATTTATGACCACGCTTCAGCGAGATAATGGAGCAAATGATATCGGACTTCGCACCATGGTCGCAGGACGAATGATCGGAAATAATCCACTAGAGCAATGAGAAATAGAAGCAAGCGAAGAGACAATATTTCTCGCACATCACACTGAGAAATGATATCGAATCTATATTCCAGAAACTCGTGTCATTTCTAATTCTGTAGCTAAGCAACAAGCACTCAAGGCTATAAAGTTATTTTTGAGTGAAAAATATGTAAAAAATACACCGGAAAATATTCGTAAGTTTGAGGAGAATTTCTGAGTCAGTTATGAATCACTTAAAGAGATATTATTATCGATCAATGAACAACAAATCGATTTTTATCCACAAATAGATATCACAGATGAATTAAAATCATCCTTTCCTAATGCGACATTAGCGAAAAATATTCGTAATATCACCATAGATGGAAAAACCTATCTCCAACACGTAGTATATGACGAAGCAAATAATACTCTTGAGGTTCGATCTATTTTTGGCTCGATCTACGGATGATTACCAGAAGGATTTCAGCTTTTATGAAAAGGGAAACTCTATCTCGAAAGTCACAGGCAAGAACCAAAAAATGAATCTATCACTAGTATTGTTCATGCAAATAAAAAAACATTACAACACGTAAGATATGTAACACAATTTGTAAATCAGTTGTTTGAATTATGACCAGAATGAACCAATAAAGTCGCGAGAATGATATATAAAATATTAGGAGAAAAAAGTAACTCTTAAAATAAGCCTAGACTTTAGACTTTAACTTGCAAAAACGGGAAAAACTATAAAATTAGGAAAGATTATTTCATAAATATTTATTATGCAAAGAATCATAATTACTGGTTGAGCGGGCTTTATCGGCTCAAATTTTTTAAATAAATTCGTTCTTCTCCATCCTGAGATTCATTTTATCAATATAGATTGTCTCACTTACGCAGGAAAACTTGAATATATTTCCGATGCAGTAAAAAATGCCTCAAACTATTCATTTTTTCAAACAGATATTCGCAATAAAGAAGCTTTGAGAAAAGTCTTTGAAGGGACAAATCCTACTGACATTATCCATTTTGCTGCTGAATCTCACGTAGACAATAGTATCAAAAATCCACGAATATTTACTGAGACAAATGTCATCTGAACCCAGAATCTTCTAGATCTTCATCGAGAATTCTGACTGGGTCGATACCACCAAGTATCCACTGATGAAGTATATGGTGATATTCCAAATACTGGTTTTTTTGTCGAAAGTACTCCAATTAATCCGAGTTCTCCGTATAGCGCCTCAAAAGCCAGCGCTGATCATCTCGTAAAAGCCTACGGACGAACTTTCTGACTGGATTATACCATCACTCGATGTTCGAATAATTACGGTCCAAATCAAGACAATGAAAAGCTTATTCCTCGATTTATATCTCTTTTACAAGCGGACAAACCAGTAACCGTCTATGGTGATGGTTCTAATATTCGTGATTGGCTCTTCGTAGAAGATCACTGTGATGCGATCTGGAAAGTTTTTCATACATCAGAAAAGTGAGGAATCTACAATATCTGAGGAAATAACGAATATTCGAATCTCGAAATTACAAAAATTCTTCTCACAGAAATGTGAAAAGATGAGAGTTATATTTCTTTTGTCCCTGATCGACCTGGACACGACAAGCGCTATGCGATCGATGCGAGCAAGATAAAAAATGATCTCGGGTGGGAACCAAAAGTGAAGTTTGATGACGGAATCAAAACAACGATAGGATTTTATTTAGATAAATAATTTCATGTATGAAAGGAATTATTCTCGCTGGATGATCTGGGACACGACTTCATCCGCTTACACTCGCCATCAGCAAACAATTGATGCCGATCTATGACAAGCCGATGATCTATTATCCGCTCTCGATACTTATGAGCGCTGGCATTCGTGAGATTCTCATAATCTCCACTCCTCATGATCTTCCTCATTTTAAGAATCTTCTTTGAGATGGTCAGCAGCTTGGTTGTGAATTCAGTTATGTCGAACAAAAAATCCCAAATGGTCTTGCTCAAGCATTTGTGCTTTGAGAAGAATATATCGGGAAAGAAAAAGTGGCAATGGTTCTCTGAGATAATATCTTCTACGGAACATGACTCGAGACTTTATTGCTGGAAAATACAGACCCCGATGGTGGCGTAGTCTTTGCTTACCATGTATCAGATCCTGAGCGCTATGGAGTCGTAGAGTTCGACGAAAATAAAAAAGCGATATCTATCGAGGAGAAACCTGCTCAACCAAAATCAAATTATGCAGTTCCTGGCCTATATTTTTATGATAATTCTGTCGTGGAAGTAGCGAAAAACCTTCGCCCAAGTGCCAGATGAGAATATGAGATTACCGATGTAAATAAATACTATCTTGAAGCAGGAAAACTCAAGGTCGGAATTCTCGATCGCGGTACTGCTTGGCTCGATACTGGAACTTTTGCTTCACTTATGCAAGCATCACAGTTCGTACAAGTCATCGAGGAACGACAGGGACTAAAGATTTGATGTATTGAATGGGTTGCCTATAAAAAAGGCTTTATTAACAAAGAGCAACTCGAAAAAATTGCACAACCTCTTTTAAAAAGTTGATACGGGAAATATCTCATACATAACTTATAATTATGGCTTTTAATTTTATTGAAACATCTATCCCTTGACTCATTATAATAGAGCCAAGGGTTTTTGAAGATGAAAGAGGTTTTTTTATGGAAACGTATCATAGGGATGATTTTGCAAGATGATGAATAAATACTATTTTTATTCAGGATAATCATAGCAAATCAAATAAATGAGTATTACGAGGTCTTCATTTTCAAACTATCAATACTCAAGCGAAACTTGTACGAGTAGCAGCAGGAAGCGTCTACGACGTAGCGGTAGATCTCAGAAAATACTCTTCAACTTATGGAAAATATTTTTGATGTTTCCTCTCTGCTCAAAACAAAAAACAGCTCTATATCCCAAAGGGTTTTTGACATGGATTCCTTACGCTCGAGGATAATACCGAATTCCTCTATAAGTGTGATGATATCTATAATCCAGTTTGAGATGGTGGTATATCTTATGATGATTTAACCATTAATATCAATTGGGGAACAATTTTTAAACAATATTCAATCAATTCAATTATTCTTTCGGAGAAGGATAAAAAACATCCAACTTTTGAAGTATTTAATGTCACCAATCCTTTTTAATATATTTTTATCATTCCCGCTGACTTTTCTTTGTCATTCCCGCGAAGGCGGGAATCCAGGATAATTATCCTCCTTATTTATTTTAAGTAGAAAAATGTCTAAAAAAATTCTAGTAATCGGTTCATCATGAATGCTTGCTTCTGATTTTACACCACTCGCAAAAAAATCAAATTATGAAGTAGCTTGAGTTGATAGAGATATTTGTAATATTACTCATCTTACACACGTTCAAAAAACTATATCTGAGACGAAACCAGATTTCATTATTAACCTTTCTGCCTATACTGATGTCGAATCTGCTGAAGATAGTGGTAAAAAGGCTAATTATCTTGTGAATACGATTTGAGTCTGGCACATCGCAAAAGTAGCAAAAGAATTCAAAATCCCCTTTCTCACTATTTCGACCGACTATGTATTCGATGGAGAAAAAGAAGAATGATACTCACCAGAAGATGAACCGAATCCGATCAATGAATATGGTCTCGCAAAATATATGGGAGAAAGGCTTGCTCGGACAGAATACCCAGAAAGTATCATCGTACGAACCAGTTGGCTCTACGGATGAGGGAAAAACTTCAAAAATTTTGTAAATACTATGTTACGGCTTTCGGGGACTCGTGATACTCTTCGAGTGGTAGATGATCAGTACGGAAGCCCGACAAGTACTATTACGCTCTCTGAATCCATCCTAAATATCCTGCAAAATATAGAAAAATACAAGGGGACGATTCTCCATATTACCGACACCACGGAATGAAAAGGAATTAGCTGGTATGAGTTCGCTACTGAGATCATGAAAATAGCCGTAAGAAAAACTGCTGTAGTTCCCTGCTCTTCGGAAGAATATCCTATGAAAGCCAAGAGACCGAAGTGGAGTAAACTCATAAATACCACTAATATTAAAAATCCTATCTGGAAACAATCTTTAGCACAATACATATCCAATAATCAATAATATATGTGAATTAATGTTACGAAAACCTATCTACCAGATCGAGAAAAATTCTTTGGATATGTAAATAAGATTTTTGATAGTGTTATTCTCACAAATAATGGTCCACTTGTTCAGGAACTCGAACAAAAATTATGTAATTATCTTTGAGTTGAAAATCTACTTTTGATCTCAAATGGAACCATCGCACTACAAATAATGTTTCAGACACTCGGATTAAAAAACAACGTCATCACCACACCATTTTCTTTCGTTGCCACTACAAGTAGTCTCATGTGGGAATGACTCAATCCGGTATTTTGCGATATCGATAAAAAACATTTAACTATTGATGAAAATCAAGTAGAGAAATATATCGATTCAAATACCTCCGCGATTCTTGGTACACATGTCTACGGAAATATTTGTGCCGTAGAGGAATTGGAAGAAATTGGGAAAAAACATAACGTAAAAATTTTATTTGATGCTGCACATTGTTTTTGAGTCAAACACAAAGGAAAATCTATTTTAAATTATGGAGATGCTTCAATTCTTAGTTTTCATTGTACCAAACTTTTCCATACAATCGAATGATGAGCTATTATTTTTAAAAAGAGAGAAGATTATGAGACAGCGAAAAAAATGATTAATTTCTGAATCACGGGACCAGAACAAATCGAAATGGTTGGGATTAATGGAAAAATGAATGAATTTCAGGCTGCTATGTGACTCAGTATTCTGGATGATATAGAAAACAATATATCAAAAAGAAAAATAATATGTGATAACTATGATTCTCAGTTAAGAAAAGAATTTCTTTCAATCACATGGAGAAATGAGATGAATAGAAATTATGCTTATTATCCAATAGTATTTGAGACCGAACAACAACTCATAAATGCAGTAAAATTACTTAACGAAAACAATATTTCTCCAAGAAGATATTTTAAACCTTCATTGAACGAACTCCCATTTCTTTCTTCTCATCAAGAAATGCCAATCTCAGAAGATATAAGTCGAAGAGTGTTGTGTTTGCCGTTGTTTGAGACATTGGATACTATTAATCAAGAACTAATATTTAATATCATCAATAATGTATAAGGTTTTAATATTTCCTGCATGAACTGAAATAGCTCTTGAAATTAATAGAGCCTTAAAATATTGTAAAGATATTCAATTATTCTGAGCAAGTTCACCCATTTCAAATCATGCACCTTTTGTATTTGAAAATTATTTTGAAACCATTCGTCCTATTCGAGATTGAATCTGATGGATCGACGATATTAATGCGCTAGTTAAAGAACATAATATTGATTGTTTTGTTCCTACATATGATGAAATTATTTTGGAAAGCGCTATGCATAGAGATAAATTTTTATGTCCTGTAGTGTCTTCATCCGTAGAGGTTTGAATTATTACGCGTTCAAAAATAAAGACTTATAATAAACTACAATGAATAGTACCAATCCCTGAACTGTATTCTTTAGAAGACATCTCTCATAAAAATATTTTTCCTGTATTCGCTAAACCTGATAAATGACAATGATCAGAATGAGCATTTAAAGCTAATAATTTTGATGAGCTCAACTATCAGATTAAAAAATCAGAAAAGGAATATGTAATTTGTGAATATTTACCATGAGAAGAATACACTATCGATTGTTTTTCTAGTAAAAATAAATGATTATTATTTGCCAGCTGAAGAGAACGAATCAGAATGAGAAATTGAATATCAATGGCGAGTAAATTAATTAATCTACCAGAATTTCAACTCTATGCTGATGCAATAAGCAATGCTTTATGAATGACATGATCTTGGTTCTTTCAACTCAAAAGAGATAAACAATGACTATTAAAACTATTAGAAGTTGCTCCAAGAATAGGAGGAACAAATGCAACTAGTAGAATGCAATGAGTAAATTTTCCATTATTAAGTATCTATGAAGCACTCTGAATAGATATTAACATTAATACTAATGTAGGATATTCAGTTGTTATTGACCGCGCTCTTACTAATAATTATAAATTGGAAGGGTTGTCATATAACACTATATATGTCGATCTCGACGACACTCTAATTATTAATAACAAAATAAATACATTTTTAGTTCGATATCTTTATCAATCAATAAATAAATGAAGGAAAATAAATCTAATTACTAAAAATGAATCGATAAATCTTCAGGAATATTTAAATTCCTATAGATTATGACAACTCTTCGATAAAATAATTCAATTAAAGAAAACAGAAGAAAAATCAGATCATATTTTAGAAAAAAATGCTATTTTTATTGATGATAGTTTCTCTGAAAGAATCAAAATACAAAAAATAAAATGAATACCAGCTTTTGATACAGATATGATTGAATCACTTATGGATGAAACAAATTTTTAATTAATAATTTAAATATATTATGCCTACGTACAACGCTATCGTGAGTGAATTCGATAAAAATGCTTATGAATTAATAAGAAACAATGTTCGCAATTTCATAAGTGAACAACTATGTAACATCAATTCGGAGGCTAATATTCTTGAAATTGCTCCTCAGATTCATAATGATGTTACTCAAGGATTACTAAATATAAAAACTTTTGATATTGATCCTACATCATGAGCAGACTACATATGAGATATAACTAAACTTAATTCACTTATTGAGGATGAAAGTTTTGATTTGGTGATCTGTACTGAAGTACTAGAACACACACTTCAACCATTTGATGCGATAAATGAAATAAGTCGAATTCTAAAAAAAGGTGGAAAATTATTACTATCAACTCCTTATAATTTCAGGATTCATTGACCGTTACCTGATTGCTGGAGATTTACCGAATACTGACTTATGGCACTATTAAAAAACTTCTCTAGTGTTACTATTAATGATTTAAAGACTGATTGAAGAGATTTGATGCCTATACATTATACTGTAATTGCAATAAAATAATTTATGAAAAAAAATAAAATATACATAATATATTCCCCCTGATTTGATGAGAATAGTTGAGGTGTAATAGTATTGCACTATTTATGTCATCTGTTAAATCAATTGTGAGAAAAGGCCTATTTATTCAATTACACTCATCCAGTAAGAATAAAACAGTTTAATCTTAGGGGTGTTGCTGAATACATTATTGAAACCTTGAAGATATTTATAAAAAAATTTTTATTCACCTACAAAACATATAAAAGCTTCAATACCCCTATTATTACCAATATAAATAGTATTGATAAAAGTAATAGTATAATTGTATACCCTGAGATAGTTAGTGGTAATCCTTCAGGAGCAAATAATGTTGTAAGATGGTTTCTAAATAAACCATGAAAATTAAGTTGAGAGATTAACTACTGAGAAAATGAATTATATTTCTTTCAACAAGAAGTATTTAATGATCCTATAATCAATAAAAATTCAGACAATTTACTTAGGCTAATCTATATATTTAATAATATCTATAAAAAAATTAATTTTTGAGAGAGAAAATGAAGTTCCTATATTTTGAGAAAAGGAAGATGAAAAAAAAATATTCACAATCTTCAAAACTCAATAAAAATTGATTGACTTAATCACAAAAAAGTGGCAGAAATTTTTAATAAGACTGAAATTTTTTATTCATACGATCCTTATACTTTTTACTCATATTATGCGATAATGTGTTGATGTAAATCTGTTGTTATACCAGAAAGCAATATATCAAAAGATGAGTGGCAACCAGATCCTGATTTAAGATGTTGAATATTATATTGACCTGATGATATAGAAGAACAGGATAATTGAATTGAAAAAATGAATCAATTTTTAAAAAAAGAGGAGGAAAATTGAATTATGCAAGTAAAATCATTTATAACCAAATGTAATAATTTTTTTCATGACAAAAGTTAGTATAATTACACCTCTATATAATGGCTCAAAATTTATAACTGAAACTATAAATTCAGTTATAAATCAAGCCTATACTGATTGGGAAATGATTGTAATCAATGATTGTTCTCCTGATAATTCTGAAGAGATTGTTAAACAATTTCAAAAAGATTATCCACAAATAACATTAATGAAAAATTCTCAAAACCTTTGAATTGTAGGTAGTCGAAATTTTTGACTTCAAAGCGCAAAAGGAAAATATATATGTTTTCTCGATCAAGATGATGTTATTGAACCAACAAAACTCGAAAAACAAATTCTATTTCTTGAACAAAATCCTGAATATTGAATGGTTTGATCTGCAGTTGTTCTTATTAATCAAAATTGAGACGAAATAAATAAAATCATTACCAAAACAACAGATATTGAAATCAGAAATCATATTATTCTATCAAATCAATTCGCTTGCTGAGCGGTCATGTTTAGAAAAGATCTACTAGATACAGTATGACTTTTAAAAAAAGAGTATGATAAATCTGACGATTATGATTTATGGCTTAAGATAGGTAAAATATCAAAATTTTATAATTTACCCGATTTTCTTTTTAAATACAGAATACACGAAAACAACACAACGAATTTTTGATGGAATACTACAAAAATGAAATTCACTTCTCTTAAATTAGTTTTTTTACATTGATACAATTACCCAAATTATATTTTTTGAATTCTAGTAAATATTATCTATATAATTATTCCGTGATCACTTCTAGAAAAAGTTATGAAATTTATAAAAAAATAATCAAAATAGAATTATGAAAAAGTTGATAACAATATATAAATATCTAGCACTAATACCTGCAATACCACTCATTATTCTATCAAAAATTCCAATACATATATGGCATTACTATTACACGGCAATATTTGTAAGTAAAATACCGTTTTTTCTCTGAGATCTGATACGATACTGGTTCTATAAATTCAACCTGAAGACTGTCTGAAACAATGTGCTAATAATGTACTGAGCCGTAATTCAAAATAGGAATGTCTTATTAGGAAATAATGTTTCTATTTGAACTTATAATATGATCTGATCTTGTACTATCTGAGACAATTTTATGTCGTGACCTTATGTACAAATTATTCCATGATGAAAGAGCCACTGATTTCTATCATTAGATATTCCTATGAGATTACAGGAATGAGAAGAGTTCCCAGTAACAATTTGAGAAGACGTATGGGCAGGAAGTTCCTGTATCATTATGAAAAATGTATGAAAATGATGCATAATTTGAGCTGGATCCGTCGTTATAAAAGAAATTCAAGATTATGATATAGTGTGATGAAATCCAGCAAAAATAATTAAATCTCGATTAAATCCATAATTTTTCAATATATATGAAACTCAACATCCTTACTGTTGGCTATAATGAAGAAACAAATCTTCCGAAGTTATTTGAGTCATTAAAATATATAAAATCAAAAATAGATATCAGACATATTTATATTGATCAAACCAGTACTGATAATTCCTTTGGAATTGCAAAAAAATTCTGAGCAGAAGTCTATGTGCACGAAAATAAATGATATGCTGATCCTGATAAAAAATGGGCGGTTGAAAGTTTATTAACAGAAGATGATTGGTGTTTAATTCTTGATGGAGATGAAGAATTATCCAAAGAACTTAGCGATGAGATTGTATGACTCATCTCCACTAATACTGACTCTATATACAAAATAAAATTGAAAGTATATCTTCTCTGACCATCTTTTGTAGTATTCAATCAATTAAGACTCTTTAAAAAAAGTGCGATAATCATCACTGATGAAGTTCACAATTATCTCAAAGCAAAAAATAATTATCAGAAAACATCAGAAAATTTTATTATCAACAAAGACAATAAGGATCTCAATAAAAGTATTTTTAATCATATCAATAAGATAAATACTTATTCAGAAAAGGAACTTTATAAATACCCTGGACTTTCCAAATCTAAAATAGTTATATTCATGGCTTTGAAACCATTTCTTTCTTTTGTTCAGTGGTATATCTTTAACTGATTAATAAAACATGGACTTTCTGGATTCATAGTGTCATTGAATATGTCGTATTATACTTTTACTATTTATACAAAGTTGTATGAAAAAAATATTACTACCGTGTATTAAAATATTCTTTTGAGTTATACAACATATAAAATATTTTCTTGCTGCTTGCTTATTTAGGATATGTGGGATAAAAATATGAAAATGATTTAAGTATTTTTGAAGCTTATCAGGAATTAATACAGTATATTTTGTTGGTTCTGAAAATCTAACCATATGAAATAATGTATTTATATGAGCTGGATTATACTGCAATGCCTATAATGGAGTATATATTTGAGACAATGCCATGATTTCACATAATGTTGCTATAATTTCTGCGAATCATAAAATGAACAAAGAAACCAATACAATAAGCAGAAGTGAATATGCAAAAACTGATCCGATCACTATCTGAGAATGAGCATGGTTATGATACAATGTCACTATTCTTCCCTGAGTGAAGATCTGAAAAAATGCTGTTGTATGAGCCATGTCTATAGTCACTAAAGATATACCAGATAACTGAGTCGCAATCTGAAATCCTGCTAAATTAATAAAAACTAACATTTAGTTATGCCTAAGAAAATACTAAATCTCTGATGTGGAACTTGATCAAATATTCCAGAGCTCATCAATAGATGAGAACTTATTTGTGTAGACATAGACGAAGAAAATATCATTGCTTCCAAAAGAAAATTTCCTGAAGCAAAATATATTTGTTCGTCCTGAGAAGAGATGATTTTTGATAAAAAATGATTTGATGAGATATATTGTTTTGATGTTTTAGAGCATGTTTCTGATTTAGATTTAGTCATGCAAAAAATAATGAATTATCTAAAGGATGATGGCCTATTATATATCGAGATTCCTTACGATAAATCCGAGAAAATATTACTCAAAATAAATCCAAAATATTTCAATCAAATAGGGCATAAAAGGGTTTTTCAGTTTTCCGAACTTGAGAAAACCTTTAATGAATATGGTTTTAATATTACTTATAAAGCAAAATCCCGTGGAATCGCACATATATACCTCGTGCTCCTGTTTTTACTAAAAATAGACATAACGGATCAGACCTGTAAGATTGATCCAAAAAAAAGGTTAATTGAAAGACTTATCATGTGAATAACTATATGGTTTGATAAAAACATTTTGAACACCTATCTCAAATATATTCCATTGTGGATACTCACGCTACCTGTTTGATATGTATTGAGTCAGATTTTTCCAAAAACAATTATCTTAAAGCTATCAAAAAATGAAAACTCTCGCCATATCGATTCTTAATTGGAACTGATATCAAGACACAATCGATTGTATTGAATCACTGAAACAATCAGATTTTCAGGATTTTGATATTTATCTACTCGATAACGGTTCCAGAAATAATGAATGACAGAAACTCAAAGAATTATATAAAGATACTGAGAATATAATAATAACAGTACTAGATGTAAATGCCGGTTTTACTGGTGGAAATAATGAAAATCTCAGGCAAATGGTACGCTGAAATTATGAATTCTTTCTCTTACTCAATAACGATACGATTATTCCAGAAAAAACGCTTTGAGATTTTATACAAAAAGCAAAATTGAGTGATGGATGAATCTTCTGACCTATTGTTCGAGAATATTATGATAAAAATATAGTACAGTCCTGCGGAAACATCACGAGTCTCTGGACTGGTGGATGAAGTCGATTAAAGCAACTCACCACAGATTATACTCCGGCCGATTATGTTTCTGGTGCATGTTTTCTTATTACAAAAAAAACCTTAGATACTATTGGTTTACTTGATGACAGGTACTTTGCCTACTGGGAAGAAAACGATTACTGCCACCAAGCTAAAAAGATGTGAATTTCAACATATGTAATAAATGGCGTAGAAGTGTACCATAAAGAAGAATCTGCACGAAAAAAAACAGCCCCATACTACACATATCTTATGTTTCGTAATCGGCTCCTTTTTCTTTCAAAACATGCGAATCGACTACAATATGCAATATCTTGGATTTTTTTGATTGCTTATAGTTTTTCCCTCTTTCCTATACGATTCTGAATCAGAAATTATAAATACCTCCTACGAGCTGTAAAAGATTATTGTTTGAATATATATGGAAAAGGTAGTATGTAGCTACCTTTTTTGAACTAATCCCTTCAAAACCCCATATCCATACATAAATGGATGTGCGGGTACAAGAAGGAAAACATATAAACTACTAAGTTTTTTTGTCTTTTTAAAATTCTCTATAAATACTGCAAAAGCCAGAAGTGCGACTCCAATAAACGGAAAAAGTGGATAAAGACTTGATCCGAAATACAAACCAGAACCAATCATAAGGAAAGGCAGTAAAACACTGTAAAGGAAATATGAAAACGCTAGAGGAATATAGAGTCGAGGTAAGCTTTTATGAAGTTTCATTACATTCGTCGCACCTTTTCCGTAGATAATCATATGTTTTAAAAATTGCCACACCGTCTCATCGAGTCGATGGTATATTTTTGCTTCTCCAGAATAAAGAAACTTATATCCATGCTTAGAAAGTCGATAGTTAATTTCTATATCATCTGTATTAAATGGATAGGTAGTATCATAGTAATATTCCTTAAGAATTTCTATCTTATAGATGCTATTATAACCAGCAACTGATGGCATATATTCAACCACTTTATTACAAAAAGCTGGATTTCCCAAGCTCATAATACAGCTCGTGAAATAGTAATTCAACATGAGTTCATTATCTGGAACTAATCACTGAGTTTCGACGTACCGAGGACCTCCTGCTGCAGCTACATCATCTGAAGTATCGATAATTCTCGCATGTAAACTCTCAAGCCACTTATCATCAGCTCGACAATCTGCATCAATCCAGGCGATATATTTTGAACGTTCATCAACATGATCGATAATCACATTTCTCGCAAAAGAGTGACCATAGTTTGGACCTCAAAATTTGTTCTGAATAGTTCTTTCATTAATAACCTTATATTGAATTCAGCTCTTTTCTAAAAGTTCCGACGAAACTTCTCGAGTTTTATCAGAAGAATTACCATCAACAATGATAATCTCGAAACTATCTTTCGAATAGGTTTGATCAAAAAGATACCAGAGTGTATTTCCGATAACTTTTTCTTCATTTCTAGCGATAATTCAAACGGTAATAAAATCCATTGTAAGATATATTATTTCACAAATTTCTTCCAAAGCATTCTAAGTACGATATTGATTGCATTGCTATTTTTTTGCCCTTTTCATAATGAATACTCATCATAGAGAATATTCACTGGAACTTCCGCATATCGAAGTTGTTTTCTATGTACTTCTTCTATGAGTTCAGAAGCATATTCGAAAGCATCCATCGTAAGTCGGATCTTTTTTACAGTCTCAAGAGTAAGCATTCTATAGCCATTATGTGCATCTGTGAGTCGAACCTTGCTAAGAATGACCGTAAATAACCGTCCACCCATCAAAATAAGTCGTCGTATAAATGGAACATTTGTACGAGTTTTTGTAACAAATCTTGAACCGAAAATAATATCGAGAGATGAATCATTCTTAAATGCTTCCAAAAAATGAACTAAATCAGCAATATCATGTTGACCATCCGCATCGAATGTGACTACGTATTTAACTTTAAGTGAATCACCATATCGACGAAAATATTCTAATCCTGTTTCGAGCGCCGCTCATCATCCACGATTAAATGCATGTCTGAGTACAATAAGTTCTGGATATTTTTCGAGAACTTCTGTCGTATTATCTTTCGATCCATCATTTACGACGAGAATTTTATGATATCAGTTTTTTGTAATAGTTTCGATAACTTCTCCGATTCTTCCCGCTTCGTTATAAGCCCTGATAAGAAAAGCAATTGGCTCTTCAGGGAATTCTCGGGTCGTAACTTCGGCATGAAGAATCGCATCTTCACGGATTAATCTTGTAAGGTCTTCCCTATTCTTTTCAGCCTTATTCAGAAGTAATAGTGAAAAATAAATAAGGAAAAGAATACTTCCATAGACGAGGACATCAGCTCAACGTGCCACACCAAAAATCTGTCCAATAAGATCAAGAACATTTGGAAAAACCGTAAATACTAGCAAGCCAATACCTACACCTATAAACACAAGAAAATGAAGTGCGTTAAATTTTTGTTTTTTTGCTGCATCAATTCCAGTAATAAAAATAACGATACCCGAAAGTATAAAAATTATCTGAAGTGGATTCACCTTTGGAATTGGGAATTAAGAATTAAGAGAAATAGTACGTCATCCTCGGGCTTGACCCGGGGATCCATCACGAGGATCAGATTTAAGCTTATTTTAGGTATTTTTCAGAAATACTAATGAGGACAAGCAATATGGATCCCTGATCTACGCTAGCGCTGCGTCCGGGATGACGTGCCAACAGAGATTACTGCGTCGTAACTCCTCGCGAGTGACAACACTTTCGACTTTATAGACTTTTTCATCTCTCCCGATTATAAGAAAAGATTCACGAAATCAAGAATTATTATATTATTTCTCTTCGAATTGATTCGGCAAATCATACCAATACTTCATATGAGATTGTGTCGAGTTGATCTGCTATCATTTCTATGGAATTTTCCGCTCATTTTCGATCAGAAATTATTTCTATGGAATCTCCTACTTTTGCTGATTTATTTGTAAGATCTACTACACACATATTCATACAAATTCGACCGATGACTGGAATTTTCACTGTTCAGATAAAAAAACTAAACGAAGATGAAAGTCGTCTATCGATTCACTCATGATACCCTACGGGAACAATTCATACTTCCATATCCCACGGTGCAACAAAAGATCGACCATATGAAACCGTTTCTCATTGTTTTATCTGTTTTTTGTGTACGATGGTGGATTGAAAACTTAATACCGGTTGTAACCGATCATTTGCTGCAAAATCTTTTGTAGTATGTGGAATAGGATTGATACCATAAAGTGCTAATCCTACGCGCATTGCATTGTTATTTCCGGTAGAAAATCCTCGAATAGTCGCAGCGGAATTATTGATATGTTTGTATTTCAATTGATATCAGAATTCTTCTAGATTTTTACAAGCCCCAGAAAAAGTTACCAGTTGTTTCTCTGAAAAAACTGATTCGTACTCATCCGATTCGGCAAAATGCGAGCAAGCACCTTCTAGATGTAATTTTGGATATTTTTTAAGGATTTGAATAAAATCCAGTAAACTTTCTGGTCGAAATCCGAGTCGATTCATTCCAGTATCTATTTTAATATGGATAGTGATATGTTTTTCGAGTTGTCCGAGAGCTTCCAGAGAATCAAAATCAGAAACTACCGGTGTAATCCAAGAAAAATCCATCACTGAAAAATTTGATGGCAACATGTAACCCATGAGAAGGATTTTAGTTGGATTTACTTCGTGCACCTGAAGGGCCTCATAATAACTATCGACTGCAATGTAGGATATTTTTCTATCACAAAGAATCGTCGCAATTTGAGTAATTCCATGTCCGTAAGCATTCGATTTTAATACCGGGAAAATCTCTCAATTTGTTTGAAGTGAACTCAAATAATCAAAGTTACTAAGAAGGGCTTTTTTAGAAATATAAATCGTATTGAGCGTCTCAATTTTTGATTCAAATTTCTTCTTAATCTGAAGAATATGAGAAAACCAAGACATAATTAAATATTTATATGATATTACGAATCATTATAGTAATTTTAGAAGAAACACAAATCATTCAAATACAAAGATTTCCCGGTCGCGCGACCGGGAAACGTCTAAAATTGGAGGCCCTTTTCGTGAAAGAGCTTGATGGGCAATCTTCGTTCATCCTGCACACGACGGTTTTTATCCAGGAGCAGAATATGCATCTGTCCGGAAACCCCTCGTATATGAGGATAAAGTAAAAAAGCCTCGCTCGGACCATATTGCAGAGCAAATCTGAAATGAGCATTCATAAGCTCGTGCACCACAAAGTGGGCATGAACAGGAAGTTCTTTATCAGAAGCTAAGAATATAGGTTTTGAAAATGGCTGAAAAGATGGTTTGACAATATTACCATTAGGTAAGAAGCCAGAAGCGACTTTCCCCATAAGTAACTGACATACCAAATTCCTTTCCACACCATTGTGATCGATTGCAAAAGCACAACTTTCCACACCTTACTCCAAAAAGTAATGCGACAAACTAGCACATCCGGGATATCCAAATGACCATTGTGGCTCGCGCATTATAATTAGATATTTGAAATGTCAATCAATTCATTTTGACATACAAAAAAAACGCGCTATCATAAGGTCACTTGTTATTAACCTTTGTTTATATTATGAATAAATCACTTTTCACTTCTGTTCTTATAGCAACAGCTTTTGTCCTCGTATCTTGTGGAACGACTCCGGATACATCGACAACCAAAAAAGATACCACAGCGGACGTAACTACTGAAAAACAGGTAACCGTAACTCCAGAACAAAAAGAACTTTCACAAAAAATGGTTTCTGCCATCAAAGATCTTTCTACTTCTCAGATTATCTGAAATACTTCATTCAAAAACTATGGAAAACTTGTGGTCAAATACGGTCTAGAATGAAAAATGGATAGTACTACAGAATTTGAAGGAAAAGAAGGATTCGTAGAACTTAAATGACTCTTACCAGATACGGTATACTACTACGAGATCTACGACGGGGAGAAAAAAATCAATTCAGGAACTTCAAAGACACAAGCAAAATAATGTTTTTTCATCTAAAAGCCTAGATAACCATCTAGGCTTTTTTCTTTGATTAAAATAAAAATTACATTTGGATTTGAAGAGAAAATACAATAGACTCCTCCGTTTATAGCTAACCAAAAAATTTTTCTCAAGAACTTACCCATTAGCAAACCCTTATGAATAAACAAAAAATACAAAAATATCCAACAGTTTCTTCAACATGATTCACTCTTGTGGAACTCATTGTAACTATAGTAATTCTCTGAATTCTCGCAAGTATTTCTTGAATAACATTGATGTCCTATTTTTCTAGCGCTCGTGATGTAGTTAGATCATCGGATATCAATTCTATTAGTAAAGCTCTTGTTCTTTATCAGACCAAGGTTGGCGATTTTCCAGAACCAACCGATGCAAAATCTGTCACCTACTGAAGCGGAGAAATATGGAAACAATGAACAATTGGTGCCACTGTTCTTCACGCTCTTACTATGAATAGAATTCCTTTAGATCCGAAATTCGATGCAGAATACAGTTATTCTGTCACTCAAGATAAAAAATCTTACCAAATCGCTGGTGTCGCTGAAACAGATGAAATATCATATAGACTCAGAACACCTTCAGTCGATAAAGCATATGCCGAAACATATACCGCTTATATCAAAGGAAACTACAATGGCATGGTGGCAAAAGCTGTAGGGGATGGCTATTGTAAGGTAATAGCACTTCCATCCATAACTCTTTCCGAGTTACCAAGTGGAAGTTCAGTAGATTTACTTTCTACTTGAAGTGGAAAGCTTGCTTTTATGAAAAAAGAGAATCTTCCCGCGAGTTATATAGGAAAACTTCCGAGCGGAGTCGAGCTTGCAAATCGTTTTCCTTTTCGGGATTATGCTGATGGATGAGGTGAAATAGCGTTTCCCTGTGATATTATAGGAAGTCAGGTTATAAGTCAGGAAGAACTTCAGAAAAAACTTAATACTCTCGTGACAGAACTTGGTTCATTTTATGAAACAACATCGATGGCAAATGATCAAAGTTATACAGCTATCGTAAATACAAAATGATGACAAGCAATAGATAAAGTAATACTTTGAGAAAGTATAGTCAATAATTATTTGGGTGGAAAAATAACGGTAGATAAAAATAATATCCAATCGTATTATTGTGGTGTGAAACCCGTCGTAAATAATGTAGAACCCGCCTCATGGAGAGATTGAACACCACAAGACTTTTCACAACTGTGGGAATATTCTCCGACACCGGGAAATTGTACATTTTCTTGTCTGAGTGGATATGCTTATAACTCCACTAGTGGAAACTGTGAACTGGATGTATGTAAGGGTGATCTATCCCTCCTGAATGGTGTAATGATCGAATGATCAACACAAAATATGAGTACTACTTGGACATACAGTGTAGCTCCTGGAATCTGTAAATATACCTGTGCGGAAGGATATCTCTGGAACTGATCAGTCTGTATGCCAAAAAACTGTGACGCACAGACTCTTATCATAAATTCAAAAGAGTATTCCATACCAAGCATAACACACGGATCTGTACAAACAGTAGCCTCGAATCCTCTTGCGATCGTCGGAGGAACCCTTTCATATAATGCACAATTTCAGTGTAACAAATGAGTAATAACTCAAAACATATGAACGGAGCTCGCGAATACGCCAGTGTGTACGATGCATTATTCTGCAAATTGATTAGTATGTGATCCAGAAACAAAAACTTTTATTTGTAATACTGGCAGCAAACCTCTCCATTCCGTTTGGAATACCGTATCTTGATATGGTCAGATCTGGAATGGCACGGTATTTTTTCCGATCGATACAAATCCTGCCTATTCCACTACCGCAAGCACCAATACTTGTCGATATAAGTGTGATTTAGCGTATCACACGGAAGATACTGGAGTCAGCTGTATTTCTGACAGTAAAAGTTGTACGATTGTAAATTGAACCGGTCTACAGACTTGGAATGGGTCAGCTTGGGGTGTTTGTACCGTACAAAGTTGTAACTCTTGATACGTAGAACAATCAAATGCCTGTATTCCAGATGTTTGTGTCTGAAATCCTCCCGTAAATACCATATCAAATGCCATTTCTCAATCGAGCACAAAAACTTGGGTATACAATACGACTGCCGGTCAGTGTACATTTACATGCGATACCAACTATCTCTGGAATGGAAGTGCTTGCGTAGCGGCAACTCAGACCTATACTTGTGCTACAAAACCGACAAACTCTAGCTGGAATACCGTAGGCTCTTATCTCCAAACTTGGAATGGAAGCGCTTGGTTACCGAGTAATTCATTAACCAGTTATAACCTAACCGCCAGCAGTACTACTTGTCGATATCAGTGTTCGAGCGGGTATCATACAGAAGATTGATGAAGCACTTGTATATCAAATACAAAAACATGTGCCATTACTTGAGCATCATCTGCCACACAGACTTGGAATGGAAGTTCTTGGAATTCCTGTGTCGCACTCACCTGTAACACAAATTATACACTTTGATCTGGAACCTGTACAGCAAATCAGCAAGGAACATCCTGTGGATGATCTATTATCACAAATGCTGCAGCAACAACCGCGATTTCCTATACCCAAACCTGGAATGGAAGCATTTGGACACCTACTTACTCATGGAGTTATGGATGATCCACTTGCGGATATGCCTGTAATGGTTGATTTCATACTGAGAACGGATGAATAAGTTGTGTATCGAATACTCGAAGTTGTAGCATTACAAACTGAGCCGGTTCGCAAGCTTGGAATGGAAGTTCTTGGGGAACTTGTACCGTCTCAAGTTGTGATAGTGGATACTACCAATCATGAAATTCTTGTCTTACTACCACTTATTCATGGAGCTACGGATGATGGGGTGGATGTAGTGTCACCTGTGGATGATGAACACAATCACGATCCGCATCTTGCATCCGAAATTACGATTCCGCTACCGTATCAAACGCATACTGTGAAACTCCGGTAACAAGCCAAAGCTGTAACACTCAAGCCTGTCCAGTAAACTGTGTAGGAAGTTGGTCAAATAATGCAAATTGTAGTGCAACTTGTGGTGGATGAGTCTATCAACAAACTTATACGATTACTACGAATGCAGCAAATGGTGGAGCTGGTTGTGCATACTCAAACGGAGCGACACAATGGTGAGGTACGAGCTGTAACACTCAATGATGTCCAGTAAACTGTGTCGGAAGTTGGAGTGATACAAGTTCTTGTAGTGCGACTTGTGGCGGATGAGTGAAACAACAGATATATACCATTACTACAAATGCAGCAAATGGTGGAGCTACTTGTTCTTCTACTAACGGAGCAACTCGATGGGGTGCTACAAGTTGTAATACGCAATGATGTCCAGTTAACTGTGTCGGAAGTTGGTCAAATAATGCAAATTGTAGTGCGACTTGTGGCGGATGAGTCTATCAACAAACTTATACGATTACTACGAATGCAGCAAATGGTGGAGCTGGTTGTGCATACTCAAACGGAGCGACACAATGGTGAGGTACGAGCTGTAACACTCAATGATGTCCAGTAAACTGTGTCGGAAGTTGGAGTGATACAAGTTCTTGTAGTGCGACTTGTGGCGGATGAGTGAAACAACAGATATATACCATTACTACAAATGCAGCAAATGGTGGAGCTACTTGTTCTTCTACTAACGGAGCAACTCGATGGGGTGCTACAAGTTGTAATACGCAAAGTTGCCTAGTACCAATAAATGGTGTGTGTGGTTCACATACATGACCTGATCCATGGTGTGCAGCTGGTACATACCAAGATGCCATGGATGGTGATTCTCAATGACACGTATTTTGGGACTGCTTATGAATAGACGGATGAGCGGATGTTTGATGTTCTGGTCATTGGAGATAAAAAATATCAAAGATATAAAAATTCCTCAGTTTATATAAACTGAGGAATTTTTATAAATAATTATCTTTATCCACCAAACTTAAATATCATTACATCTCCATCCTGAACCACATATTCTTTTCATTCCATTCGTACTTTTCCTGCAGCTCTGGCATGTGCCCAGCCACCAAGATCTACTAGATCCTTCCAATTCGCTGTTTCTGCTTTGATAAATTTTTTCTGAAAATCTGTATGGATGACTCCGGCAGCTTCCGGTGCTGTCCATCCTTTCTTTATAGTCCAGGCATGAACCTCGATCTCACCAGCAGTAAAATAATATTGAAGTCCGAGAAGATCATAACAAGTTTTGATAACATCATCCATCGGAGAATGTTCGATTCCGTATTCGCGTAAAAACTCTATTCGCTCTTCGCTCGAAAGTTCCATCATATCAGATTCGAGCTTCGCACAGACTGGAAGAACCGGGATTTTTGTATCTGCAATACCGATAAGTTTTCTTAGTTCATCTTGAGAAATTCCCACCTTATCTTCTGCGACATTCACTGCATAGATAAACGGTTTATTTGAGAGAAGATAGAGATCTGTAATTAGTGATCGTTCTTCTGGAGTAAGATCAAGTGTGATTGCTAAATTTCATTCATTCAAGTGTTTGAGAAGTTGCTCATAGATTGGTTTTCGAGCGATCGCTTCTTTATCTCCTGCTCGAGTTTTTTTCTCATTATCACCCATTCTACGTTCGAGTGCTTCAAGATCAGCAAGAATAAGTTCGGCGTTAATGATTTCCATATCACGTTGAGGATTCACTGATCCACTCACATGGTGAACATTCGTATCATCGAATGCTCGAACCACCTGTAGGATAGCATTTGCTTCACGGATATTCGCGAGGAATTTATTTCCGAGTCCTTCACCACGACTTGCTCATTCGACGATACCAGCGATATCCACGAATTCGACATTTGCAGGAACGATTCGTTGACCGTTTACTGTTTTCTGGAGTGCTTCGAGACGAGGATCATTCACATTCACGATACCTACATTCGGTTCGATCGTACAAAACGGAAAATTCGCAGCTTCAGCCGCGTAAGTTTTAGTAAGCGCATTAAACAAAGTGGACTTTCCGACATTCGGAAGTCAAACGATTCAAACTTTCATGAAAAAATGATATTAAAAATAATAAGAGTTTTGTCATTCTAAAATTTTTCGAAAATCCTACCTATAGAAAGCAATCTTGCTCCAGAGAAAAATATTTAGAATCTTCCGTTGTATTTCCAAAAATATAGAAATAATTCTTCGTAAACTAAGCACCTAATAGGAAGATTCCTGATATTTTCTGGAGTATTTTTTTGTTACTTCGAAACGTTTTGATATCCAGAAAATTCTGGAATGACATTTTTTATTAATACACCTCTTTAACCGTATCTTCCTGAATAGTTCGAGTTTGTACGGTATTCGTAGAGAATCCTCGAATAAGAAAATAATAACCGAGAATCGTAAGGAAAACAAGCAAGGCAGCAAGAAGTTTTGTCATCGGTGGTATGAGTCTACTATATTCACTGAATTTATATACATGTACTTTTGCAATAATAAAAAATCACCAAACTATTACCATAACAAGCGTATAGATTCAAAATCAAATCCAAAACATAGGAAGAGAAATTAGAAGTTAGAAACTGAGAGATTCTAGAATATTCAGAAAAATCGAGAGCAAGTGTATCTTTTTTTACAAATTTGTAAACTGTTTTTACGTCCAGAACTTACCTTATATCTCGCAGTGCCGAATCAATCGGGGGATCCTGAAACAAGTTCAGGATAACGTGCCAGAAACTTTGTATCTTTGTAACCTTGTAACTATGTAACTAATTAAATCACCGTCTCGAAAAACTGTCGTTTCTTTTCCATCCACTCAGAAGATTGACGACAGAGCTTATCTTGATCTCGGAGATCAAAGAGAAACGATTTGATTCATTCTTCGAGAAAAATAGTATTCTGGCTTCATTTTACAAAAACAATTGATTTTTTTTCGGATGCTTGAATATATTCTCGCACTTTCTCTCCAGCGATTTTCGAGTTTACACTGTGAAAACATTTGTCTCCAAATTTTTCCTTCAAAACTGGGTAGATATATTTTTTTGTCTCTTCTCACACAAGTACGATATTATCGACATTTGAATTCATAAGATTTTCCGCGAGTTCGATATGCATTCGTTTTGTCTCTGATCCGAGTTCTCGCATATCACCAATAAATAGAATTTTCTCGAAATCATCTGAAATATTATTCATATATTCGATACCACCAGTAATCGAAGAAAAACCTCCATTATAACTTCCATCAATAACGATGGAATCTTTCATTCATCGTAAAATTACTCATCGACCGCTTGGTGGATAAATATTTGAAAGAATATCTTTTGTTTGCTCTTTATCTATTCATAATATTTTAGCGAGTCCGAATATCGGAAGAATATTATATGCCTGAAATTCTCCGATAACATTATACGAAAGATTTGTACTTTCTCCATCCATAGTCAACGTAAATTCCAATTTTTCTATACCTGCTTTAATGTTTTCTGCCATGATATCTGCCGGATGTTGGATGGCATATGTAATTTTTTCCTTTAAGCTCGTTTTCGAGAATTTTGCGATATTCGTATCATCTATATTTACTATGATTTTTCGAGCTCCATTTGCGAGCTTCAATTTCTCATTAATATAATCCTGAAAATCTGGAAATTGCATCGCGTGATTTCTGGAAATATTAAGAATCATCGCGACATCGGGACGAGCTATTTCCAATAAAAAATCCATTTCTCAAATATGATCGATCCCATATTCGAGTACGAGATACTTCGGATATGTTTTTTCGATATATAAAATATATAAAGCTTTACTGAGAACTCGCAACCAAGCTATAGGATTACTTCCTGGAGAACGAGTCATAAAAATCGTCATTGGAACACCATATTCACCATTATAATGATAAGGCGAGACATAAACTTCGTCACCATACAAAGCATGAAGAAATTCATAAGAAAAATGAGTAGTAGTTGTCTTCCCCACCGTTCCAGTGATTCATAAAATAAAAGGCTTGTGTTTTTGAATGATTGCTTTTGATAATTTTTGGATGAGAGAAAGAAAAAATTGTTTCATAGAGAGAAAATAAGTGGAAAAAACAAGAATACAAGTTTGTTCCTGTATCTTATAAACATTCATAGGAAAGTCCAAAGTTTTTTCGTATAAAAAGAAAATACACGAAAAAATTTGATAATTTCCAAATTACCATATAATAACGGCGTTCGTACAATAAAATTGTCGAAATTTTATGTATCGTTTTATTCCTAAGTGTCTAGGAAAATGGCTCAAATAACAAAAGATTGATTCGTATTCAACATTCTTGATGAGATTCAAGCACAGTATCCAGAACTTATTAAGCTCGTGCTTAATACAGAGTCTATGGATAATAATGAAAAGCAATATTGGTTCGATATATTGCCTTCGATGACTGATGAACAGATTGATAGACTCTTCGATATTCTCGAGACTGAACGAAGAAAACTCGAAGAACTCGAACTCAAATATCAAGAAGAAATCAAGTCTCTCAATGAAAAACACTTGATTGAATGGCAAGGATTTCAGACTCAGGAAAATAAAAAGAAAATTCAGCAGGCTGAAGCAAGTGATAAGGATTCGGCAAGTGCTGACGATGTTCTCAAGATGCTTGATGATTTATAATTTTTCATACACTTCAAAAAACCACACAATTTTCTGTGTGGTTTTTTTATTAGAGAATCAAAAATATTTTTGTCAATATATTTTCAATCTTTCCGCTACAGAAAATCATTTCTTTCACTTTACAAAATGCAATTTTTCAATACATTGAGACAAGTTGAAAGTTTATAAAGTCTGTAAAGTTCATAAAGTCAAAAGGATTGTACTTTTGCTCCAAAATAAATCCTAATATTTTCTCTGTTTCTCAGTTTCTATTCTCTCAGTTTCTATACTTATGCTCCACCTCGATATAAAAAAATGTGAACACACTGGTTTTTCTACTGCTTCTACGCGGAAAGTAACTCTTGGTAATCTCGAAGGAATTATCCAGATAGATTTTGGGTATAAAAATATGGTCGAGCTTCTCCAGAATACCATTATTGATTTGCTCGTATCACATATCCATGAAGATGGTAATACCTACAATGATTTTTCGTTGATGCTTGAAAAAATCAATAAAGACATTAAACACATACGAAAAGATTACGATCTGAAATGATTAAAAATTTTCCTCGGAATCGTAGATAGAGACATGGTTCATTTTTCGATTCTCTGAGATTACCACGTATATCTTATTAAATCAGAGAAAATCATCGATATTGCTGACGGAATGCAGGGTTCTGATGGAGATTTTTGATATATATCCAGTGGATCGATCAGCTCAGAAGATAATGTTTTCATCTCTACGATCAATCTACTCGATTATCTTACGAAAGATGATATTTTCGAGCTATCATCTATTACTGATCGAGAAAAGAAAAGTGAAATCATCGGAAATCTTCTCGGACAAGAGCTTAAGAATACCGACTGTCACGTCCTCGTAATTACGAATCCAGTCGAGAAAAAATTATCATCTCAATCAAAAACATTCGATTATATCATCGATCTCAAGAAAAAAATCACAACCTGAAAAGAAAAACTTCTCGAAAGTGATATCTATAAAAAAACAGTGGAATATATCGGCTCAAAAGTAAATCTCGAAAACAAGTACATTCGTGGTTCTCTTCTTGGGACTGGACTTCTTATCTGTATCATTCTTCTGTATGCGATTATTTCCGGACTCGTGAATACACAGATAGAAAAAACCGTTCCTGAAGAATACAAAACAAAACTCATCGAAGCAAAAGTTTATATTGAAAAGGCTGGAAAAGATATCGGTAACAAAGATGCTTTTGAAAAAAACATCAAACTCGCTGAAACCATCTTGTTTGACCTTCGAGAACAGGATCAAGAATATCTTCTTCAAGATCGTAAGAAAATTCTCGACAACATCACTATTCTCAAAAAACAATTTAACGGTATCGAATCTTTTGAGCTTTGAACTCAAAATGCGGAATACGTTTTTCAAAAAGCTGATTTTTGACTTGGTCATATTTTCGAGATCAGTAAAAAACTCTATTTTATCGGAAAAAATTCTCTCATCTCAGGCTATGTTAAGGGTTGAGAAGTAAAAACTTATAACTATCCTGATGGTGAAGAATTATTAAAAGCAGAGGCTACAAATGAGGGTCAGATTTTTATCCTGACAAAATCTTTCCGAATCCTTAAATTCTATAAGGGGGAATTTGCTTATGTAAATGTGGAAGGTCAAAAAACTTGGGAAAATGCAAAGAATATAAAACTCTATAATGGCAGTCTCTATCTTCTTGCACCTCAATGAAACCAAATCTTTAAACACAAGCCTGGAATCAATGGATTTGCTTCTCGCAGTGCTATATTTGATGAATCTGAGACAAAAAATCTCTCCATACTTGATTTTGCTATTGATGGTGGTTTCTATCTTCTGAAAAACGATCTCACACTTGATAAAGCTTTTACGACTCCGAGTTTTTCCAAGAGATCCATCGTACTTAATAAGCTTCCCGATAATTACAAGCTCGAAGATAATATCATACCAACTGTCATCACTGGTCAAAATTTGAATTATCTCTATATGTTAATAAACGGAAAACTCTTTATATTTGAACCTGATGCACGAAACTATAAAGACGTACGTAGTGCAAAATACATCGGTCAGCTCGAACCAGCAAACACAAAAATTCTCTCAGTATTTGTCCCAAAAGATGGTGAAATATACTTCTGAGATAATAAGTGAATTTACAGTGTTCATTACGAGATATCTGATGGAAAGATCGTGGTGAGATAATTACTTTGCACGTCATCCCGGACGAAGCGCCAGTGTAGATCCTGGATCCACATTAATTGTCCTCGTTATTTTTTGAAAATATCTAAATTGAGTTAAGGTTTAATCCTCGTGATGGATCCCCGGGTCAAGCCCGAGGATGACGTGCTGCGTCCGAGATGACGTACACTTTGTAACTTTGTAACTTTGTAACTACCTTGTTTTCCACCGACGCCATCATTCTAAAAAAAACGCAAATTCGGGACAATAAAGGCCTTTGTATTATTTATACGAAGGACTTTTGAAAAATAACTTGTTTTGTGACTGAATCAAAGACAAAATCTCCTGTCGATATTGGTGGAATTATTAATGTTCAAATAAAAGTAACTGGTCAGACAAATGTAATTCAATCCTATAAAATCAAACGTGCCCTGGATTATTGAACACTCGCTTATCAGGAACTCAGAAATATTCTTGAGATTGTTGCTCTTGTACAAAAAACATTACCGGAATGAGTTCCAAACAGTACACTTTTTGACGATTATATTAAACTCCTTCCCTATCTGGAAACGAGTGAAAGAAACGCTGTCGCAACAGAATTTTTTAAGTTCAAACTCGCAAAATATCTCTGAATCTCTCTTCCGCACGAGCACGATCCAGAACTACAAAAAATTCACTCAAATATAGATCGAGTGAATCTTGCAAGGCTCTGTGATGAAACTACTGCTAACGAAGCTCATATAGGAAGAATGCGGCAGTATACGCAAAGGAGTTTCTGATTGTATTTGGAAAAATAATCTATGATTGTTCTTGTTTTTGTTTTTTTGGAGGTTTTTTCATAAGTCTTTCTTCATTGATGATTCCTTCAAGTTTTCTTTGAGCATCGAGAATAGTCACTTGTTGACCGGTTCGTTTTTGGATAATAAGTCGTACTTCTTCCTTGGTTAATATCATAAGAACTTCTCCTGCTTCATTCACGACCGGGAAATAATCAAGCGAGTGTTGTTCGATAAATCGATCCGCATCTTCCGGTGTCATCGGTCAAGACAATCCAATAAGTGAGGAAACGTCTCAAACCTTTTCGAGAAGATCGTGAAAATTAAGAGAGGATTTCTTCAGGATCCCGACGATTCGTTTATCGAGATCTCCAGCTTCCGTAACGATAAAACATTTCGTATCGTCATAGACAAAAGAAAGAAGATCTGATACTAACGCATTTTTAGAGACAAAAACAACTTCTTTCGACTTCTTTTCCCGAAGAAAATTCAGAGTATTTATCGTTTCGAGATCATTGTTTTCTTTATAAAGATAGGTGGAGATCATCTCTGAATCGAGCAATTCTTCACTCATACACTGATCGATAATATTTGACACTGAGCTCATGAGGTCTTTCTTTCCTCGATCATTGAGAACAAGAAATTTTCCGACATCATCTTCGATTTTTTGCATAAGACTTCTTCGCATTTCAGTTGCTTGTCGTAAAATATTTCAGACAGATTGTTGGTAAGTTAACGAGGCTCGCAACAATCGCAACTCACGACGAACTTCTGCGCGAATCCGATTTATATTGAGCGGAACTCATTCGAGGAATCAAGCTGATTCAGGATTTTCATTAATTGGCGTTACCATGAAGATTGATTAATTTATTCATTTGTATATTATCAGAAAAGCCTTATTAACGCAACTATTCGCCACTTACATACTATTGACCAAACATTATATTAATGAATATTATACAAAATAATCCATTTCCTTGGCCTATAATTCTCGATTGGTATGAGAAAAACGGCCGCCACAATCTTCCCTGGCGACAGTATTTTCATTTGTCGATAAAAGACCTTACCTATCACGTCTGGCTCTCCGAGATTATGCTCCAGCAAACACAGGTTTCGAGGGTAATCGAATATTTTGAGAAAATCCTCACGGTTTTTCCGACTATTGAATCACTTTCTCGAGCAACCTTTGAGGAATTTTTCCCTTATTATAAATGACTCGGATATTATTCTCGCGCCAGAAATATGATTGCTACTGCAAAGATTATCACAGAACAATATAACTGAATTTTTCCAAACGATCCAAAAATTCTCTCCACGCTGCCGTGAGTCGGTCCATATACCGCAGCCGCGATACGATCTTTCGCTTATGATGAGCCAATTCTTGCGGTAGATACGAATATCAATAAAATCTTCGCTCGATATTATTTCGGCGATAAAAACGTCAAAATCGATCAATCAATTATCACTCAACTCCAAAAAGATCTTCAGAACAACAATATTTCCGGCAGAGAAATAAATGCAGGTCTTATGGATTTTGCTTCACTTGTTTCCGTACAAAAAGGCTCTATAGATTGGGATACATATCCTTTAAAAAATTGTGAATTCTATAAAAACCACTGAGAAAGAGAAATAGAAAAAACGACGAAAAAAGCTATTTTTCCAAAAAAAGAAGCGCGAATTATCGTCATGCTCCACAAAAATCATAAAACTTATTACGCGGCAAATACTCAAAATTATACTCCATTTATCCTATTTCCAGCCTGAGAAAAAGATGTCCGGCATTTCGTGCAAGAATATTTTCTCTCTTCCTATGATATTGAACTCTCTGTAAGACCGGTTCACGATACTTTTATGAAATGAACTATTCCATATATCGTCTGTAATGCGCAAATTCAGACTGGAAAGAATCCATTCAAAGAATATATAAAGAAAGATGTAAGTGAATTTTGGAAAAAGTTTCTTCTCTAGTATTTAAAAACACCCGAGAGAATTTTTCTCTCGGGTGTTTTTAATATTTTATTGCCCAGTATTTTTCTTATAAATATCAGTCGCGGCTTTCATAAGTGCCTCATCTTTGAGAAGATCCTCTACCGGACGTGCTTTTGGAATATTTTTATGTGGTTGTTGTGCTATGGTGCCCGTACCTTGTGATTGACTTGTTTGCGGAACTAAAGAAGTAGCATTAGGTGAAGATCCTGGTATAAGATCAGGATTATTTCTTACCACGTCTCAGACGATAGGACCCACAATAGATGACATTTGTTGTACGATAAAACTTTGGATTTTTTCCTGAAAAGACGTATCTCACTGTACAACAATTCTCTGATATCAAAACCAGATGGCGCCAATAATGGCAAGTCGAATAGTCCAGCTAAAAATACTGGAAATAAGAGCTCTTCGTTTCTGTGCGCGAAGCATCTTATAAATCTCATCTATTTTATCAGATTCAGATATAAATCCATGACTTTTGAACATATATAAAGAATAACAAAGTAACAACTAAAGCGTAACAGAAAAACTGAAAATATACAAAAAATTTCGTGTAAATAAAAAATCTATATACTAAGCACTGTTTTTACTTCACTCCTATTCTATGAAATATCTTATCACCATATTTTCCTTTTTGTTGCTTACGCCGAACACTTTCGCATATATCATTTCTCATGAACAACTGATTCAGGAAATACCAAGTTTTCGGGTAAACGCCCAACTAGGTGTAAACGAAGAAACTAAAAATATTCAGTTTTATCTCGAAAATAAAACCATCTCTGAAAATATAGGGCTCGCAAATAATCTGAGCACTTATCTTAAAAGAATTAATCCAAACACGGTCTATAATTTTGAATTACTTATAGAAAAACAAGAGAAAACGAAACTCAATATCATTAATATCCGCAAATCAAGAACAGGAGTAAAAGATAATTTTCAGTACCTCGCGAAAAACATTCGCGAATTCCAGAAATTGAATGAAAAGAGAGAATTTTTTCGATCATTTCTTCACGGAGAAAGTGGATACGAGACCTTTATCATTCGAGATCTTCCATTCTTCGCGCAGGCACCACTCGGAACTGACGAGAACTGGAGTATACATGATGAAAGTTGTGAGGAAGCAGCACTCCTTTTGAATCATTATATCACCCAACAAATCCCATTTACCGCAGAAAGAATGGATCGGGATATTCAGGTCATGAACGAGTATCAGAAGCGCAATGGAATAAGCGAAGACAAATATTCTAAGCGTTTTAAAAAGAACTTTCTTCGTGATCTCACCGATCCGAATGAAATGTATAATATGCTCGGAAAACAATATCTCGGTTACCGGGAAAATCAGATTCTCATGCTGCAAAATCCAACTATAGAAGATATTGAACTTTTGATTCAAAATGGAAATATACTAACAGCTCCAATGAAGTATACCGACACGCTACGGAATAAATATATACGAGCTGGAAAAACTTTTCATATTCTTAATATCGTAGGATATGATAACGAAAATTTCTATACGCAAGATCCCGGAACGAAAAATGGGGCCTATCTTCCCTATCCGAAAAACTTGTTATTTGCGAGTATAATCGAAAATGGAAACTATGCGATCGCTTTAAAAAAACAATAAAAAAATCTCTATAAACTACTTACTCAAGGTATTTTATAGAGATTTTTTTGTGCTAGCACATGTTTTGGCGTAACTCTGAATGTACGCTTTAACCAAAATACAAACAAAGAGAATAAAACATGTTATAGTCTTAGACGAATGAAAAGAAAAAAAGTGACAAAATTGTGAGAGATGAGAAAAAAGAGACTGAGAGACTGAGAAAGAATAAAAGTCACCAAGAAACGGGAGAAAACGAGAGAGTTTGAGAGAGGAAACTGTTTGAGCAGTATGCAAGTCGTGCAGATATTGAGCAAAAGCGATGTCTGCGAGTTTTTCCTCTTTCAAAACTTTTGGTACTTTTGGTTACAAAAGTATATAAAATATTTTCCTCTTTTCTAAAAGTCTGAGAAAACAACGGAAGATCCCGGATATTTTCTGGAAAAACTTATATAACTTCGATATTTTTTATCATCCAGAAAATTCCGGGATGACGTTTTTCTTGGATTCTCACGTCGTTCGTACCTCACTCCTCAGAATGACGAGTGTCAAACTTTGTAACCTTGTAACATTGTAACCTTGTAACTATTCCACCGTGACACTCTTCGCGAGATTTCTCGGCTTATCAATATCTCGACCGAGATGTTCCGCTACTCCATATGCAAAAAGCTGAAGAACTACAACTTCGAGAAGAGGATTAAGTTCTGGAATACTTGGCTCAAAAGCGATAAAATCGTCATATATTTCGGTATGTATATCATTGTTTGAGATAATTCCAAGAATCTTCCCATGTCGAGATCGGATCTCTTCGACAGAACTTCGATTTTTTACATTAAGCGGACTGTTTCCATTAATCATAATAGTCGGAAAATCTTTATCTACAAGAGCGATCGGTCCATGTTTGATTTCTCCGCTCGAATATGCTTCACTGTGGCAATATGATACCTCCTTCAGCTTCAGGGATCATTCCATGGCAATTGGATATTCTTGTGCGCGTCACAAGAAGAAGAAATTTTTATAACGGGAATATTTATAGGCAAGTTTCTGAATCTGAGCAAAACACCCGAGAATCATGGAAATCTTTGCCCCAATCTGTGAAAGCTCGTCAAGAATCTCTACAAATCGAACATAATCGAGATTTCTCGAATTACCGAAATAGAGCGCCATAAATAACAATGTGGCAATCTGAGCGAGAAATGCTTTGGTCGAAGCTACTCAGACTTCTATTCCGGCATGTGTAAATAATCCAGTATCAGCCAAACGCGCGATGCTAGAACCAGGAACGTTAACAACTCAGAACGAGCGACCTCATTTTGCTTTTACGATTTTCAATGATTCAAGAACATCAGCTGTCTCTCCGGATTGACTTATGAAAAGATAGAGAGTATTTTTACTTATAAATTTTTTCTTATATTTAAACTCCGTTGCAATCGTTATGTCCGTCTCAATATTCGCAAATTCCTCAAAATAATATTTTCCGATAAGTCCCGCATGATAACTCGTTCCAGAAGCAATGATATGAATTTTGTCGAATCCAGCTTTTTCTATGCTTTCGAGCGCATTACTTTTAAGGGTTTTTGAAGTAAAATCAATACGACCAGCAAATACATTCTCCAAAACTTTCGGCTGTTCAAAAATCTCTTTTAACATAAAGTGTTTGAAGTCACCAAGCTCGGCTATTGCATCTTCTAGTGGTATATTTGCCTTATCGCGAACGACCGTGATGCCATCATTATGTATGGTATATTTTCCGTCTTCCACAATAAATATATCACCGTCTTCTAGTGCAACATATTCATCAGCGAGACCTGCAAGACTTCTATAATCACTGGAAACGTAAACTGATTTTCATTTGATACCGAGAACAAGTGGACTTCCTACTTTTGCTCAAAATAACGTATTCGGTCGTTCTCGATCCATGAAGACAAGAGCATATGCTCCTTCTATGTGTTTTACAAGAGATTTAAGCGATTCGAGTAAGTCTCCATTATATACTTGTTCAAACATGTTAACCGCGATCTCGGTATCAGTCTCAGAATAGAATGTTTTTCCTTTTTGTTCGAGAATTTTTTTAAGAGTAGAGTAATTTTCGATGATACCATTATGAACGACGTAAAATCGTTTAGAATGAGACATATGCGGATGACAGTTTTTTTCGGTTACTTTTCCATGAGTTGCCCAACGGGTATGTCCAACTCCGGAATGAAATTTTTCAAGATCAAATGTTTCGGCGATATTTTTCAGTTCCTGAACACGTCCGGTCGATTTAAGAAGTTTTGGTTTACCAGAGTCATCCATGACACAGAGGCCAGCACTATCGTATCATCGGTATTCCAGTCGCTGTAATCAACGAAGAATCTCAGAAGAAGCATGCTTATTTCCTACATATCAAAAAATACCACACATACGAGAAATCAAGTTAAAAAGTATAACTTCTTGAACGATTGAAATTGTACCCAAAAAAACAAAAAAGAAAAATATTTTGCAAATAAAAAACTTAAACTAAAATAGTTAAAATACAAATAAATAAAATTATGAGTCAAGAAAGAAAAATATCAGATAATCCTATGTTCGAGGCTCTCGAAATACTTGCTTCTGTAAAGAGAACTATTGAGCAAGAATCGGCCGATAATCCAGTATCGAAAAATGTGCAAAAAATTCTTGCTCATGAGGTTATGTATCAAACGGAATTAAAAAGACGAGCAAAAAATAAAACAGCGATTATTGATTATCTGCCAACCCTGCGAAAATTTGCTGAATTAGCTCTAAAAACCTTAACTGAGAATAAGAATTTCACACCCCCATCTCTTCAAACTCATACTTGATTTCGTCATGTTCAAAAAAATGAATGCACTTGAAAATGGGTAAAAAGTCAGGAAGGTGGTGAATCTATGTCTCAAACAAGCTTAAAATATAGTGGTTGGACCGCTGCGGACTCTATTCGTTCAAAAAATGAAAATGGAACAAAAAAAAGATAATACACCTGAAGAAATATCACAAAATTTTTTTGATCATCTCACGAAAAACAAGGATTTTATACATTATATAGAAAATGTATTACATTATTGAAAATTTCCAGAACCACTAATTGGAGAAATAATAATAAATACTATTTCCGGAAAATTACTCTGTCGACAAGATAGTGAAATGCTTAAATTATTTTTATGAGATGAGAAAGTAAAACAACATATAGAACAATGATTACAGATGATAAAAATGAGCTGAATAGAAAAATATTCTATTCAAATGAGGCGATTAAAAGCATCAACCAAACAAAAAGCAATAGAACAAATTAACTGAGAAAATTTTGTTGCCTGGCTCAATATTAAGAGAATTAACTCTCGAATATCAGTTATATTAGCGGATTTTGAAGATCCAGAAGACGATAGAAATGATTTCTATACGTATAGATGACAAGATTGTACAACCTACATACACGAAGAAAATAAAGAAATCATCGTAGATAATTGAAAGGTAAAAAACAGCTATCTTTTAGATAAAATAATTAATACGCACGATAGACAATGAAAAGTGGCATATGCCCTCGTAAATTATGATAATGATACGCAATGACTCATCTCGCTTGAAGATGGAAATGCTGTTTCATTTGAAAAAATGTGTTTGGTAATACATGGAAAATTTCCAGCATGTAATCATATTCAAAAAAAAGATTGAAATGAGTTAAAAGAATATATAATCACCCAAGATACTTGAGAAAAGATTTGATATATTACTCGTTGACTCAAAGAAACCAGCTGGAAACCCTCAGCCTCTGTGTTTAATTTTTCCGGTGAACCACTTGGATTTTTTTAAAGAAATAAAGATATTTCACATTACTACTTATTATCTTTTTACTGTTATTTGTTATGATTATCATCGGAATCACCGGTACGCTCGCTGCTGGAAAAGGAACTATCGTAGATTATCTCGTAAAAAATAAATGATTCGTGCATTTTTCCGCACGAGAATTCATTACTCAGGAAATTATCAAACGATGACTTCCGGTAAACAGAGACTCTATGGTGCAGGTCGCGAACGATCTTCGAGCGAACCATTCTCCGAGCTATATCGCAGAACAGCTTTTTGAGCAAGCAAACAAAAGTGGAAAAGATTGTGTCATCGAAAGTCTTCGCACCGTCGGTGAGATCGAAGCACTTCGAGCTAAAGGAAATTTTACGCTTTTCGCCATCGATGCTGATCCGAAAACCCGTTATGATCGAGCTTTTAGTCGAGCCAGTGCGACCGACAGTATCAGCTATGAGACTTTTATCGAAAATGAAAACAGAGAACTCCAAGCGAGTGATCCAAATAAACAAAATCTCTCAGCTTGTATCAAACTCGCAGATTACGTCATCCAAAATGACGGAACTCTTGAAATACTTGAGTGAAAAATAGAGGATATTATTAAAAAAATAGATCCACCAAAAACAGAAACATTCGAAGAACATATTAGGCCAACTTGGGATGAATATTTTATGGAAATTATGGATACAGTATCGAAAAGATGAACTTGTAATCGCGGACGTGTAGGTTGTGTAATAGCAAGAGACCGACAATTACTCGTAACATGATATGCTGGAGCACCAAAAGGACTTCCACACTGTGACGATGTCGGACACCAATTCAAAAAAATGATTCACGAAGACGGATCGATCACTCAACATTGTGTACGAACCGTACATGGAGAACAAAATGCTATCTGTCAGGCAGCAAAACTGTGAGTTTCTATCGAATGAGCCACTCTCTACTGTCGAATGACACCATGTAGAACCTGTGCTATGCTTCTCATCAATTGCGGAATAAAAAAGGTAATTTGTGAAAAAAGATATCATGCTGGCTGAGAATCAGAAGAAATGCTCGCAAAAGCATGAATCGAACTAGAATTTTTCCACGATGAGGTCCAGCAATATACAAGTAAATAATCCTATAAATCCACAGCTTCGGTTGTGGATTTTTTTGGAATAATACCTCATCGAAAGAGCAGTTTTTCATGTCTTGACTCCGAAAAAATCTATGATACCATATGTGAGTCTTCTATTCATAAATATGGAATATATGAAAAACCTCTGACGCAAAACGGAGGAATGATGACATGACTCGTCCGTAGCAATAGCTAATCTAGAATATTCTCCGAAACTTCGTACCGCCGTACAAACTGCGGTTATGTTGCGAATGAGTTCCTCAGCCACCCCTCAAGATTTTTTGAATCTAACAAATCAAAATTATACTTTTGGGATCATTACCAATTCTGAGTTAAGTAATCGATTTGATGTTGTTAGAGAGAAAGATTTATCCTATTCGAAAAATCCACTCTCTGAAGTGACAGTTACTAATCTCACTTATACGAACGGAAAAATTACTCTTTGATATACTATAGATGGGGGTTATCCAGATCTTGCGGATAAAAAAATCATCGTAATTAAAAAATGAGGTTGATGTTTCATTGAAATACAAAAAGGTATTTTTAAAAAATTTCATTAAAATTAATATTAGTTGCTTACCTTAGCTTCACTAGAAGTAAATATTAGATTAATTATTTATTTATTTTTTCTTTATGAATGCACGAAAAATGAATATTCCAGCCATCATCACTATGATAGCTATTCTCATTCCCTCTGTTTTCGCAAACAGTGAATGAAATTCTGGGTACAATAAGCCGATTGAATCTTCTAAATTCAATTTTACAGCTACACTCGACGCCGGATCTGTAAAAATGACTTGGGAAAAATTTTCCAGTTTCTCAAACGAAACATTAGTATATTATAAAGTAGTTCGTTCTAGTAAAAATTCCAACCCGGTCTATCCAGAAGATGGATATATCAAGTATGACTCCAGTATGGATTTCACCTCCTATACGGACAATGAACCACAAAAGTGAATAAATTATTATAGAATATGTGCAATCACGGAAAAGAAAAATAGATACTGTAGTAAGGTAGTAACTATTAAAATAGCTGAAATTACTGCGGAAAATAAAACCGAAGAAAAAGTAGGAATGGCAAATCCGGCCAGTGTAAATTGTAAAAATCTTGGAGGAGAAACTATTATGATGAAAGATGAAAAAGGAAATCAATATGGAAAATGCAAACTTCCTGATGGAAGAGTGTGTGAAGAATGGAAACTTTACCGAGGAGAATGTGAAGTAAAAAAAGAGGAGCCTCAGAAAAAAGATGATATAATCATGAAAAGGGTAGAAAACCTGATCGAACAATTCGATAAAAAACTCACAGAAAAATTCTGAGCAGACAATGCAACAAAAGTAAAAATCATCGAAACGGCCATCTCTCGATTGGAAGCGCTAAAGATACAAAAACCAAGCATGATAAATATTATTGCTCCACTCACAGAACGTCTCAAACAACTCTCCACAAAATATACAGATACTTCAGAGATTGAAAGTATATTAGATATAAAATAAATATAAAACCGATCAGTACTAATAATGCAACCGCGAAAGATTCTGATAAAAAATTCAATAAATTATGATTAAGTGGAATATTTATAATTATTGTTTAATACTTTAATCTTTTCATTTAAAAATATGTATAACTCATTAAAAGTAAAAATTGCACTCCTCAGTACTTTTATAATAATTTGAATATCCTTTCTTCCAATTATGACGGATGCTGCAACCAGTGAGATTCCAAGAACCCGAATAACCTATCTTACGACTCAATGGCCTGTAACAGGTCCCACCTATTCTTCCCCATTTTGATCACGACTTAAAGCTTCCAGTAACTATCGCTATGATTTCCATCGTGGGGTTGATTTTCCAAAATCCCTTTGAACTCCGGTTTATGATTTTGCAGATGGTACAGTTTATGGTATATATTCAGCAACTGATTCATCCAGTCCATACTTCATAGATGGTGGAAATGTGGTAATTATTAAGCACACACTTTCTACTCCATATACAATTCATGGAAAAACCACTAGTACAATATATTCGCTCTATATGCATCTGGAAACCATCAGTACTGTATTGAAAAAATGAGCAACAGTCAAAAAAGGAACACGGATCGGAACAATCTGACAAACGGGAACAACAGAATATAATCACCTTCATTTTGAGACACGCGTATGAACCGCTTGTTCACGAGAATTTCAAATCAATAACCCGGCTGCAGGCTGTTCTCAGTTTTTTGCTTGAGATCCACAAGATCCGCATGTAAATCCATTTATATTTCTTCCTTACGCTACACAAGGAGGATTAACGACAACCATTACCAGCATCTCACCGCTTACGGTAAAGATTGCTTCCGCACGAAATGACCTGATTTTCAATTCTCTTCAAGTAACTTCAAATGGAGTGACAAAAACAATTAATTTAAATGATAGAACCGGGATCGATCCGACAAATATTGACAATGCTACCTATGATTGAATCAATATTTCTCCCGCAAAATACAATAGCACCAGTGCAAACTATGAAATTTCATTCACATTTAATTCATTCAACGAATATAATTCCATAAAAGTGCTCGATATCTGGTGAGGTGGTACACAAATCACGCCATAATTTTTTAAAAACAGTAAAATCAAACAAAGGACGACCTTCACTCGGTCGTCCTTTGTAAATAAAGAATATATTTGTCTTTTGTAAATAATATTTATAATATACAAGTTATCCATAATTATTGTTTTATGGCACGCACACCAAAGAAAGATGAAAAACTCATCGAAGAGTACGAAAATAACGAAATAGTAAATAAAACAAATATTAAACCAACTGGTACTAATACAGCAACTGCGAAAGATTCTGATAAAAAATTCCAATAAAATATGACTCGCAAAAAAATCCTTCTCTTCATTTTCAGTCTACTTTTTGTTTTCTGAAGCTATTTTTCCTGAGTTTTTGATACGATATCAAAGACTCTTTATGATGGCCTTATGAGACAATCTCTCATCTATAAGGAGCCACGGAAAGACATCATCATCATATGAGTCGACAAGGAAACGATTAAATCCTATGGTCAATATGGATCATGGTCACGAAGCCGTTACGAATGACTGTTGCAAGAAATAAGCAAACAAGCTCCAAAAGTAGTAGTTTTCGACTATTTTTTCTCAGAAAAAACCCGTCCTGAAAATGTCGACTGGGATCTCATCGAACGATATTCGGGTCTCACAAAAGAAGCGACTGATGCACTCTATGATCGATATAATGGAAAAATAAATAGTGCTCGATATATCTCGACGATCGATCGAGACTTTGCGACGCTTATGAGAGAGTGAAACAATATCGTGCTTCCCTATTCTTTTCGCCTTGATGAAAAGAAAAATCTCACCAATACTATCGAACTCGAACCTTATAGTATCTACAAAAACGTCTCACACTCTGGATATGTAAATATCTCTGCAGATACCGACGGGATCGTACGATCTTTACGAATCTGACTAAATGGACAAAAAAGTCTCGCCGAAACAGTAACTGAACTCTATCTCAAAAAGAAAATTCTAATTCCGACTTCAGAAATTCTCATCAATTATTATGCTGAACCATATAATTTCAGTATGATTCCTTTTCAGAATGCCTATAACGGAATCTGGAAAGATTATGAATGACGATCTATTAATCCAAAAAATAGTATTATCCTCATCTGAGATACACACGAAAGCCTCTGAGACGTCTACAAAACCCCAGCAAGTAATACGAGAGTAATGCCCGGAGTAGAAGTACTCGCAAACGAAATTCAAACACTCATCGAAGGAAATTACATCCGTCAAATTTCCTCATGGAGATATTTTCTTTTTATGTTCGTACTCACTTCCCTCATTTTCGTTCTATCGATAAAAATCAGAAGTCTTGCTACAAGTTCCCTCATGGCTCTCACTATCGCATCGATATTTGTTCTGACGAGTATAAAACTCTTCGCACTTCACATCTATATCGAGATTATCCCTATTACACTCGCGATCCTGGTTCCAAATATGCTTGTCAGTATCGGAAATCTTGTCGGAAGTTATCGAGAAAAGGAACGGGTTCGAAGAATTTTTTCACGATATATTGATAAAAGTATCGTCAATGAAATCGTAGATTCTGGTATTATGCCATCACTCAAAGGAGAATCAAAAGAGGTTACCGTTTCATTCTCAGACGTCGAAGGCTTTACGACATTCAGCGAAAAACTCGATCCAAAAACTCTTATAGATCTTCTCAATAGTCTCTTCGGTATCGCGAATACCTCTATCCTCAAGAATAAATGAACAATCGGAAAATACATCGGAGATGCTATCATGGCATTCTGGTGAGCACCGATAAAACATGCAAACCATGCTATACTCGCGTGTGACAGCGCTCTGCAAATACAACAAAAACTCCAGGAACTCAATCGACAAAACAAAGAGAAAAATTATCCAGAACTTCATCTAAAATTTTGAATCAATACTGGAATCGTAACCGTCGGAAGTATCGGAAGTGAAGATTATGCTGATTATACGATCATCGGCGATAACGTGAATCTCGCATCGCGTCTCGAAGGAATCAATAAATATTACCACACCTATATCATCATCTCAGAAAGTACGAACATTCAACTCAGCGAAGATTACATCACGCGACATGTCGATACGATCCGTGTAAAAGGAAAAGAAACTCCGATAAAAATCTACGAGCTTCTCGGAAAATGAAAGGATAAAAAAATGCTCGATCTCAAAAAAGTACACGAATCAGGACTCAAGGCATATCAGAAAAAGGCTTGGTTTGAAGCACTCGCAAGCTTCTCACAAAACGACTCACTTTATCACGATCCTCTCGCCTCCGTCTTTATCGAACGAATTCAGATGTTTCAAAAAACTCCACCCCGAGCTGACTGGGATGGAGTATGGAATTTTGAATCGAAATAAGATAATCCAGCACGTCATTCCCGTGAAAACGGGAATCTCATCATCGACAGTAGTAACCTCGTGAGATCCCCGGGTCAAGCCCGAGGATGACGTACTGAAAAAACGTCATTCCCACGAAAGTGGGAATCTCACAATCAACTTACACTAACTCACTATATAGGTCTTTCCAATCACTATTCATTTTCTCAATCATCTCAATTTTCCAGTCACGATTCCATTTTTTTATCTGTTTTTCTCTCAAAATAGCAGCCTCAATGCTATCATGAACTTCAAAATAAACCAACTGCGTTACATCATATTTTTTCGTAAATCATTGAAATATGTGATTTTTGTGTTCGTATATTCTTTTTACAAGATTACTTGTAACTCAAATATATAACACTCACTGTGGCTTATTTGTAGTTATGTAAACATAGCTATTTTCTTTCATGTTCTCATTAATAATTAATATTTAGATGTTTCTGTGTGAGATTCCCGTTTTCACGGGAATGACGTTCCAAAATTCATGATTATTTCGCCTTCACGAAAATGATGTACGGAATTATATTCACAATGGCAACGTGCTGAAATTCATGAGATCCCCGTTTTCACGGGGATGACGTGTCATAAACTACACACAAAACTTTCCATCCTGATAAATCACCATCTCTCTTCCATCTGCAAGTGTAGCAGTCACTGTACGATCAGTCGTCGACATAATGTCAGTATGAATCGCGCTTTCATTGAATCCGAGCGCTGCCAATTCTTCTTTTGAGGCATTGATTACATCTCCCGTAAAAGTCTCATGGTACGATGCTCCGACCGCGATATGAGTATTTCAGAAAGGTCACCCGACATTCTCATCATAGAGAGTCTCACCCATAAACTTCGTGATTCGACTCATTCGACCATCCGTCAAACTGAATTCTCCAATCTTATCAGCTCATTCAACTGCTATCATTTCTCGAAGGAGTGATTCATTTTTATCGGCGGTCGCAGAAATTATTTTTCCATCTTTGAATTCTAGACGAATTCCTGTGATAATATTTCAGTATCGGTAAAGTGGTTGATTAAAACGAATCCAACCATTGGTTCCTCGCCAATCCGGTGAAGTAAAAATCTCAAAAGAAGGAATATTTCTTCCGCTTCCTCCGAGCCACTGGCGTTGCTCGCCGATAGTAATATAAAGATCTGTATCTTCCGCGACTACGTGAACTTTTCTGATTTGTAAGGCATTGAGTTTTTGTTGAATAGCGATATTTTCTGCAAAAACTTCTCGCCATTTCGCGATAGGATCGACTTCATCGAGATAACAGGCATTAATAATTTCTCCCCAATATTCTTCGAGAGTTAGTCCCACGTCGCTCGCCATAGCTTCGGTACCATAGAGTCAAAGTGTCCAGGTAAATTTCCCTTCGTTTTCTTTTTTATTCCGAGCTTCCATATAGTTTTTGAATACTTTTTGTCGATTCATAAGCTTTGTCGGAACCACATCTTTCAGTAAATATTTATCATCAGTCGAATCTATAAAAACACTATGATCAATAGTTTTTACGATCTGTAAGTAATGTTCATCTGGAAAGAAAGAAATCTGCTCATCAGAAGCAAAATCATAAAAAGTTTTTTCTGCTCCTTCTGGAGAATACTGCAAAATATAATGAGCTCCTGATTCGAGAATCGATTGTTGCAAAAAAGATAAAAAAGGTTTTGCGCTTTCATTCATACGAAGCCAAACCACTTCTCATTTTTTCACTCATTCTCAGCTATTCAAAGCAAATTTTATAAGTACGTCTGCATATTTTTTAAGGATTTCAGGAGAAGGTTTGTACATTGAAAAAAAGATTATTAGAATAAAAAACATATATATTGTATGAGAAAAAATATAAGTTCCAAGATGTTTTCAATATTTTGCAAAAACATAAGAATTATGTTAGTATTTAACATAACTTACTTATTAAATATTAACATATGTCTGAAATACAAAATAATGAACCACAAACAATAAATTCTCAAGAAAAAAAACCAGAAAAAGAATATGATCCCATGGAAATAGCACGAAATACACTAAAGGATTACATAAATCATGAAAAGACAGATAATGAAGACCGAAAAATGTTGAAACTCATTGCAAATGGTGATGTTATAATATCACCAAATGGAACTATAACTTTTGGAGGACAAATACTTGACTCAAGGGCAAGAAAATCTACTCAACAAACACTAGAACGCTTTGAAAAAGCAACTTGAAAACTTAAGCTTATCATTAAAGGTAATTTAATTTGTCCATATCCAGATGCTCTTATAGACCATATTGTGCAAACTCTCATTGGAGGTAAAACTAATCCAAATGCTCTACTTAGCATTAGTGAATGAACTGGTGAAAATAAAAAACTGGGGCTTGATATGATCGGTGATATAGAAGATGAACGCGTTAATTTGCTACGCACTACAAACGAAAATCTTTCAAACACTCAAAAATTACTTTATAACTTTTCAAAAGCAGAATTCTGAAAAGATATCCTAAAAGACTTTAGGTGATATAAATTAGACATTCTAGGTGAACGACTTTCAAGTGCAGGTTTTATTTCTAACGAAAAAATTATCATCAGTATTGATCAAGGCTGAAATGATTTATTTGCTGATATTACACAAAATAATCGAAAATTATCACTCAGTAAAATGTGAACCGATTGATTATGGGAAATTCGATAAAAAAAATAGCCCAAAGGGCTATTTTTTCTTTCCATATTTCTCCTTCAGTCTCTTTGCTTCCTTGAGTCAAACCTTTTCTATAAGTACCGTATCTAATTCACTTCATCACTGAAACAGTGACATATCAAGATCGAGTCCATGAGAGTTTTTATACTGAAAATCTTCGTAATTTCCATAACTTACCATCATCTCATCATTACGTACGAGAAGTAGATGTGTCGAGATCTTATTGATAAAATACCGATCGTGCGAGATGAATATAAGTGTTCCTTTATATTCGTGAAGTGAGCGCTCGAGCGACTCTCGAGAGTCATAATCAAGATGATTCGTCGGTTCGTCAAATACGAGAACATTCGATGGCTTTTGTCCGATAATCGCAAAAAGTGCACGACTCACTTGTCATCCTGACATATGAGCGATTTTTTTATTGAGATCATGGATATTGAAGAGATAATTTCCGAGAATTCCCATGAGTTGTTGATCGGTAAGACCAAGTCCATGTTTCATGCAGTTATCACGAAGTGTGAGTTCTCGATCAAGTTCTTCATGCATCTGAGAATAATACACAATCTCAACTCATTTTCATTGTCGGAGCGTACCTTCAAGTGGTTCGATTTTTTCGAGAAATGTCTTAATAAACGTAGATTTTCCACAACCATTATCACCCATAATTCCGACTCGCTGTCCGCGCATCACAGAGACTTCTCGGATGAAAAACAATGGATCGGTTCGTCCGATAAAACATTCTTTCGCATAGAGAACTTTATCTCAAGATTCCGTAGAAAAAGTGAAAATAAATCGAGGCTTTATCGGAATCCAAGGTTTTTCAACTTCTTCATGTTTTTCGAGAGCCTTCTCGCGACTCTTCGCAAAACCAGCACGACTTCCCGCTCGAAATCGATTGATGAGTACTTCTTCTTTTTTTATAAATTCCTGATCGTGTTCCCAATCTTCGATCGCTTTAGCTTCGCGCTTCGCTCGTTCTTCTATATAAAATGTATAATTTCCATGATAGAGACTCACTGGACGACATGGCTGCATCTCGACCGTCAGGGTACAGGTTTTATCGAGAAATTCACGATCATGACTAATGATGAGGTATCCACCTCGCCATTTGTAGTGAAGATAATTCTCGAGCCATTCGATACCGGCAAGATCGATAAAGTTCGTCGGTTCATCGAGCAAGAGAAAATCTGGTGCTAATAAAAGAATCTTTGCGAGTGCCACTTTTGTTCGTTCTCATCCACTTACCTGAGAAAGTGGTCGATCAAGAAGTGTGATAATCCCGAGTCCATCAGCGACTTTATTCACCGTATGATGATATTCATATCCACCATGCATCTGGAATGTATGGAGCAAGTCTCCATATTCATGAACGACTGATTCATTGTCTTCTTCGCTCGCCATCCTCTCTTCGAGAATCGCGAGTTCTGCTTCCATTTTTTTTAGATTATCAAAAGCATCTTCGAGATCCTGTCGCACTGTTCGAGATTCATCATCGAAATGAATTTGAGCCAGATATCCAATAGAAATTCCTCAAAGGTTATTAATAGAACCGTCATATTCAGTAATATCTCCTGCGATCATTCGCATCAAAGTCGTCTTCCCTACTCCATTTCCTCAGACGAGTGCTACACGATCATTTTCATTCATAAGAAGCTCAACATCGCGAAGAATTTGAGTTCATTGAATATCATAATTGGTTATGTCGATTTTTATATGTTTCACGGGATAGCTACAAAGTTACAAGGTTACATAGTTACAAAGCATGTCATCCTAAGCTTATTTCAATCATCTAATCAGCAAGATGATACGATTTTTTATAAAAAAGCAAGTTTGAAAAAATCACTTGACATATACGATTTTTAAGTAATATATCACCGCACAAAAACTAGTGCTGGAGATAAGAATGCCCGAAGAAGTTGAAGTACTGAAAGAAGGTGTTGACGATTCCCTACTGAGGAGATTCCGAGAGGAAAACCCTTGGTTTAAAGCAGTCGTCAGCAACATCGGCACACGCATGGGAACACACGTTTCTTTGCTCATCAACAACAAACTCATCTGGCATATGGAAGTGCTGGAAAAAGGACGTCGTGTATTTTCTTACGTCGACATTCCCGACATCGTCGATGACATGAATATCGTCATCGAAACCAACTCGGGTGAAGTCAAGAATCAGCTTTGCCCAGAGCTTCCTCAACACCCAAATCTTTCACTGGCGATTATCGGTAAGGTACACACCTTTGCTGATTAAGCCGCTGTGCAATCGACCAAAAAGCCGCACCTAGGAGGAGCGGCTTTTCGTCTATTTTAAATATTCTTTTTAATCGGAATAATGACTTTAAATACCGTACCTTTTCAAACTTTACTTTCAAGAGATATCTTTCCTTCCATTCGTTCAACAATCGCTTTTGCTATCGCGAGTCCGAGTCCGGTTCATTCTGTTTTTCATTGAAGCGAAGCTTTTGCTTGGCCAAACTTTTCAAAAATAATATCAAAATGTTTTTTGTCGATTCATGGTCAAGTATCCGAGATACTAAATGAAAACTCTTTCTCACTAGATTCAGCAAACAGGGTTACTTTTCCAGATTCTGGAGTAAATTTCAAAGCATTTCCGAGAAGATTAATAATAACCTGCCGAAATCTATCTGCCGGAATCATGATTTCTAGATCATTCGGAATTTTTACATCCCAAACCAATTCAATCTTCTTTTCATTTGCAATAGAAATAAAATCATCATGAATCTGCCAAAATAGTTTATAAATATTAGTAGAAAAGAAAACAAATTCTTCTGATTTTCCAGCTTCGATCTTAGAGATATCAAGCATATCATTAATCAATCGTACAAGGCGTTTCGATTGATTAAAAATAACATGTACACTCTCACGAGCTTCATCTGGTAAATCTCACACATCGCCATCTAGCAACATTGAAGCATATCACTTGATCGAAGTCATCGGCGTACGAAGTTCATGACTTGCGATATTGAGAAATTCATTCTTTTTTTCATCAAGCTGACGGAGTTTTTCATATGATTCCTCGAGAGCCTGTTTCGCTTCGAGTACTTTACGAACCTGTAGTATCGTTCGTGTAAACAAAATCGCAGCAATAAGAGCAAAACCTATGATAATTGCTGTAATGGCATTTAAGATACCATGAATATCTGCATCTTTCGTATCAAGATTATTGGAATAGAGATCGATTCCAAGTGTTCCTAGAAATTCATTTGTCTCCGGATCGACGATCGGAGCAAATCACATAAGCGATGACACATTCCAGATCGGATCGACCACTAATTCTGGATCAACAACATTCACATGATCTTTTAGGGCTTTTTTTGTGATAAGTTGATCAGAAATATCATAGTTATTCCCCGGAAAAACAATCCATTCTTGCCAGTCTGAACGTTTTCCAACTTGTGACAAATCATCAATCGCATCAACATCTATAACAAATTGAGCAACGTTCTCATTTTCCGTAGGAATAAGCGTATAAATAGAATTAAAAAGTTCTGGACGGATAGACTTAATAAAAGTTAATTGTTTTTGAAGAATTAAATAATCTTCAGATTGCATTAATTTTCTCTTTTCATCTATACTGAGCTGTTTTCATTTTACTTTGTCTACAAGGTTTTTAAACGCTTTAAAATCAAGAGTTTTCGCGCTTATTTTTACGATGTGCTCAAGATATTCTTCCGTCTCATCTTTATCATGATCACGGATAAGTGAATGTGAAAAATAAGAAAAACCTCCAATAAATACAGCAAAAACCACAAAAAGTGTGGCTGCTATCTTCCAACGCAGATCAAAGATTCAAATCCGGAGTATTTTAGATGTATCTCACATAAAGTATGATTACTGTAAAAACAGTATACCATACTAAATCCAAACTCGCAAATTAATAGGCTATTTTGCTCGAGAATAAAAATAACAGAGTTCTCATCCGTTATAGAGTTTTCGATTCTTCCATCCATCTCGTGAATTAAAAATCTCTCCTGCTTGTTCAAAAGATGTAATCGCGCCTCCAGTAAGATACGGATTTTCTCGGAATAACAAAGCTACTTGTTTATAGAGCTCGTCAAGTTCTTCTGGATGCAAACGAATTCCATATGGTGGATTCGTAACAAGCGCACCGACAAGATCTTTTCGATTCTGAAGTGTCTCAAAAGGTTTTGTCTCAAAAATAATCGTATCGGCAACTCCCGCTTGTTCCGCATGAAGACGAGACATAGATATGGAGAGTGGATCAATATCCGAAGCAATGATCGAATAAGTTCTATCTCACATTACTTTTTCTGAAGCTTCGTGTTTTGCGTTCGAGAGAATCTCGCGTGGGAACCATGGAAAACGAGAAATCGCGAATTTTCGACCAAGATTTCCTGGTGCGATATTTCGAGCAATCATCGCAGCTTCGATAGCGATTGTACCAGATCCACAGAATGGATCGTAGAAAGATTCTTTAAATCTCCAATTAGAAAGAAGAACAAGTCCTGCGGCCAAATTTTCTTTGAGTGGCGCATCATGTGTCTCAGTACGATATCCGCGCTTATGGAGTGGTTCACCTGAGGTATTGAGAAGAATCTGGCATTCGTCATTTCGAAGAAAAATAAGAATATCAAGTGGTTCTTCTTTCGGATCTTCTGGTAAAAGCCCCGTCTGACTTCAGAGTTTTTTACAAATAATTGCTTTTTTTGCGACGCTTTGGATCGCAGGCCCACTCGTCAGAACAGATTTTATAGTTGTAGCATTTACTTTTATCGTATGATTTCGTTCAAGATATGATTTCCAGTCTATCGTCGAAACAAGATCAAAAAGATCATCGAAAGATTCCACTTTTCCAGCAGCAAGTTCAAGATAGATTTTATTTCCGACACGACTCCAGAGATTCGCACGAGCGATCGTCATATAGTCACCTTCAAAAAGAACGGATTTATCATTCGTTTCAAGAATCTTTCCTTCGATTCGTTCGATTTCTTTTTTTAAGATAGATTCGAGTCCAAGTGGACAAGTAGCAAGGATACGCATAGGAGAAGTTACAAGGTTACAAAGTTACATAGTTACAAAGCAGAGGAATTTCATCACTCGCGAGTATGAAGCAATCTAGAATACAAAAGAATTACCATTTGTATTCTTAAGATCAATTACACCGTCATTCTATGAGTTTCGAGAAAAATACAATTCAAATATGAATTTTTGCATAAAAATAAAGAAATGTATATAATTACATCAATATTTCATCGTTCTTCCTATATGAATTTAGGTCAAGTCTCAAAATCTATTGCGCTTACTGGAATGTTTTTAGTATGATCACCCGAAGCACTTCAGGCAAATGAACCTTCAAAAATTCAAAGTGTTATACAAAAAACTACAAAAAAAGAAAACGATATTCTAAAACAATCACTATTTCTTTCAGCAACAGAGGAAAAATTTTTTATGGAATGGCTCAAAACAAATATTACTCATGAAGTCAAATATATACCAAGAGAAGAATGGTCTAAGTTACATTGTTGATTTTCTTCCATAGATTTTGTCCACAATATTCAAGAGCCATACATTTTATTACCGAAACCTCTTAGAATCTGAGATATTCCCACTGTTATCTCTCATAATTTCTCATATACTTCTCGTTTACCTGAAAATCCAGAAAACTGAAAAAACACTAACACTCTTTTTCAATCAGATCTTGAATGCGTAATTGAAGAATTTTGCGCGACATTACCAAAAATACAAAATAAAACCCTCCAAAAACAATACCAACGTGCTATACAAAAATATATTCGCGTCTACGAACGATTGTTTTGAACTTATTCACACGAACAAGTACTCAAGCACGTATGAGTAAATCCAATCGAAGAAAATCAACAATTACAAGAAATCAAGGATCAAGAACTAAAACTTATTCCAAAAATTCAAGATTATATAATAAATCTTGCCTTTGAAGAAGGAGCGAATCGTCTTTTTGATCATCTTGCTAGTCCTTATGAAAACGGTACACTCAAAGAACTTATTCCAATCGATAAAATATTAAAAGAACGATCTTTAATAGAAAAAAGCTGAGATAGCGCAAAATTACATCAATTTGAGTTTGAAACAGTAAGTAAAATCACAAAAATAATCAATGCATACAAATATGGTCCGAAAATCTGAGGTATATTGGAATCTCATGCTTGAAGTTCTTCAAGGGATATATTACAAAATAAGGAATTCATATGCGCTGGCAAAGCCCTACTAACACACATTATTTTAAAAAAACTAAACATTACTCACAAACCATATATTTCTAAAGAGCATATTGCACTAACGGTAACTATGCAAAATGACATGATGTACTACTGTGATCCCACAAGTTATACTGAACTCAAGTCAATAACAGCAATAGATAAGGTGGAGTGACACTACAATCAGATATTACGACTATATAATGCTTCTCCAGTACTATGAAAAGAAAAGGTTTATTCTGAAGATGCTGAATTCAAAGCCTCTATATTACTTAATTTCTCAGGCTGGCTCTGTACAGAAAAAAGGTTATCTGAAGCAAAAATATGATATAACTTACTTCTCAAGAGTGAATGACACGAAGATGTCGCTCATGTATGACTTGGCAATATTTCACTTGCTCTCTGAAAAACCCAAGAAGCAATCAAGGAATACAAGAAAGCTCTAGAGGTTAATCCTAATTATCCTAAAGTGTGCACAATACTGGGTGAGATTTATTTTCAACTAAAAGATCTTCAAAACGCAAAAAAATACTATAATCAATGATATACAGATAATATTTTTTCTCACAACGAATTATTACATTTTCTTGAAATTCTTGCAGCCACTAACGATAATGATCTCGAACTTCAGTCTGATCTCATTGGGGTAGACGATATCAAAAGTCATTCACGTTTTATCGAGATATTATTACACTACAAAAAAATAGATTTAGCTTTGAAACACTGTAATAAATTGCTCGAGAAAGACACAAAAAATACCGAAGAACTTTCAAGACTCAAAGAAAAAATCTTAAAAAACAAAAAATAATTCAGTTGATTCTAAATACTTTTCTCTAGTTTGAATTATTAATTAAAGTCAAGATCATGAATCCTCTTCGACAACAAATCCTAGAATTCCTTACAACCGTTCCTTATGGAAAAGTTGTTTCTTATAAGACGATCGCAGATAAATTCGGGACTCACCCACGGGCTGTCGCTCGCTATATGGCGACAAATAAAGAGCCAGAAAAATATCCATGTTGTCGCGTAGTAGCTCACGATCGCTGACTCTGATGATATGCGCTTGGCCTCGAAGATAAGATTCGAAGATTAAGGCTCGTCGGAATAGAATTCGAAAATGGAAAAATCGCGGAAAAGTGTATGTGGGATGGTAAAAAATAATATCAAGCACCGATTATATATGCTTGATATTATTCACTTCAATTTTGTGGAGATTAGTTTTTTATACAACGCACCGGTATTCCAGATGCTCGATTCATACCAGCGCCCGTATTTGCAGAAGAGGCATCAAAGTACATAGTATTACTATATATGCCCGATACAGCAGAGGTCAAATAGAATCCTTGTGTTAACCCCTGACTGAGTAAGGCACTCTGGTTAGAGCGAAAGCCTGCGAGAGTAAGCCTAAGAGAAGAGCTAAAGGCGGTGGTAGAGTTTGTCATGCTGGCTGCAGTTTTTTCAGTACTCCATTCGAGTGGGGTGGGTATTTTCCAGTCAATCGGACAAGGACTATTTATTCCATTTACTACACCCCAGGTAGTACTAAGGGCATCATTTTGAATACTACGCCAATCAGAAGAACTGTAAATAAATTTATCATGACCAGGGATATCGCCAATACTTTGGGAAGTTGTTGTACTACTAGTAGGAATTTGGTGACCATCCGTCCCTCGTCCCCATTGATAAAGCCAACCGTAAGCACTTGAATCAGTAGAACTAGTAGCGATATTTGCAGTACCAAGGTTACTGGCTAGCCAACATCTTCCATCAGCACCAAGAACAGTTTGGTATATAGTTGTATCAGGTGATCTTCCTGAGACTGTTGATATTCAACAAGTAAAGACTACTGGTATAACTGTCAAGGTCTTCATAGTTATATTGCCACAATCTCCTCATACTGGAGAAATGGTAGTAGTTCCGTTGTTTTGTGCTGTTATTTGATTACCTAATATGGTGACAATTCAACCTACAGAACTAGTGTAACTAGTCGGATGCACTGGGCAGTTATCGCTAATAGTAACTGTTCATCCTAGTCCTATAGAAGAAACAGAAAGAGAGAAAGTAGTAGCCGCAGCAGCAATAGTACTTGCATCAGTAAGATATTTCTTACCATAAGCTACTTGTCATACAGAAGATACACTATATCAAAGAGTGGAACTAATAGCGCTTGATTGGATATTGTATGTAGGAATATCTGTCGGAAGTTTTGTGGCAGCAAGAATCAATGATGATGAACCAGTAAGTTCTTGAAGTACGACATTTCAAAGTTTTGCTCCGTTGACAGTTGTTGCAGTGCTGGAGTATGGAAGATTTGTATTTTTATTCGTTACAAAAACAGTACCAGCTGAATCGATGAGATTACTCACTCATACATTTGATCCACTGAATCCATAGATAAGACTTGGAATATTTGCTGCCCAGAGTTCTGATCAGCTATTGAAAATAAGGAGTCAGTTATAGTTTCCTTCTATTCGTGCGACATTATTGCTTGCAGCATAAACTGTATCAATAAATATTTCTTTACTATATGATAGATTACTGCCATCTTCGAGAGTTCCTGCTATCTGATAATACCTTTGATTCCATGTGACTCCATATGAATAATAACTATTTGTAAGAGGATCTATTGGAGATTTTGATATTCCTACATTAGAAGCGTTCCTACTTTGAACATTTCCAAGATAAGCAACCTCTATTGATCCTATTTTTCCAGTTCATGTAATATTTTCTGGAAGTGGATATGATCCAGCTTTTGTAGCAAACACTTCTAGTCATTTTGATAAACTCTTCATATCACTTACTCTTACACTATCTCTTGCAGATCCTGAATATCCAGAAAAGGAAAGAAAAGCTATAGTTCAAAGTATAGCGAGAATAGTGATTACTACTATGAGTTCGACAAGAGTAAAACCTGAAATATTGAAAAAAGAAAAATATTTCTTTTTGAGTGAAAACATAGAAAGTGGATGAATGAAATAAGAAATTGACCGTTTTTATGTTTGCGCATTGTATACGTAATATGTCATTATTAAAAAAGATAATTCAAAAATAATCCTTTTGAAAATTTAGAAATATTTGACTTCTTTTAAAAATTGGATAACCTATACCCCAGGTACAGGTTATTTTTTAAATTCAAAAAAATGCTTCCAAACCATAAAACCAAGATTCTCTCGAACATCAAGAAAACCCGATGACTCATGGATACGATCGAGAAAATGCTCAATGACGACCGATATTGTATGGATATTGCTCAGCAGATTAACGCAGCTCTCGGACTTCTCCGAAGTGCGAATGCAACCATTCTTGAATGACACTTGAATTCCTGCGCAGCCCATAAACTTAGTTCAAAAGACCAAGCAGAAAAAGAAGCGTTTATCACAGAACTTATGGGAGTTTTTAATATTTCGAAGAGATAAGCCCCCACCCCAAACCATCCCCCAAAGGGAGAAGGAGAATAAAATTTATTATAGAACTATTGCTAGCAAAAAACGGGAGAAAATGTGAGAGTTTGAGAGAGGAAACTGTTTGAGCAGTATGTAAGTCGTGCAAATAATGAGCAATAGCTATGTCTGCGAGTTTTTCCTCTTTCAAAACTTTTGGTACTTTTGGTTACAAAAGTATATAAATAATTTTACGTTATGAAAAAACTATTTGTCTACATAACCCTCATCTGATTCACTATCGTGTCGCAAATGCAACTCGTGCACGCTTTTGATATGCAGAAAATGAATATGGCAGGTCATCATACAATGATAGAAATAAAACAATCAATTTTCTGTGAAACTTCCAACGAGACAAAAAAAACTGAATGTACGAAAGAACTTATTCCAGACAAACTTTTATTCCAATCAAATAATGAAGAATTATTTGAGAATTTTACCTTCATACTTCCTGTAAGCTTCAATATCTCTGAGGACATTTCAGACGAATCATTACTACCCAATTTTTCACACAGCCCACCAGACTTATTTTTCGAAAAAACCAAATATGCCAGTCTCATCGGTATTATCAAGAACGTAAATTAGAAGAGGTGTTTTGTACTAATTTTTATAAAAAACTACAAAATATTACCTTCTAAAAACAAACTCTATGAAAAAAATTACAGTTCCCGTCTCTGGGATGCACTGTCGTTCTTGCGAACTCGTTCTCGAAAAATCAATCAAAAAATTACAAAATGTTGAAAAAGTTGAAGCGAATGAAAAAAAGTGAATCGTCGAGATAAGCTATAACGAAGTGCAGCCAGACATGAAGGAAATCGAAGCCATCATTCTAGAAAATAGCTACAAAATCTGAACCAAGAAAAAACTCTCATGGATCAATACGAACGAACAAATCTATATAGAATTCTTTATCTGACTTGTTGCCATAGGGATGCTCTATGTATTTTTTCATGATAGCAAGTGGCTCGATACATCGAGCTGGCTCTCAGATAGTACAAATTCTACCTTCACTCCGCTTCTTATGGGACTCGCAGCTGGAGTATCGAGCTGTATGGCTATGGTCGGAGGACTCATCCTCGGAGCAAGCGCAAAATGGAATGAAGAACACTTGAATAAATCTCGATTTCACAGATTCTTACCACACATTTGGCTGAATCTTGGACGTATTATCGGTTTTGCGATATTCGGAGGAATTCTCGGATATATCGGCGAGACACTTACGATCAGCATGGGAATCTTCGGAACACTCAGTATTATTGCTGCGCTCATAATGTTTTATCTCGGACTAAATCTTACTGAGATCTCACCAAAATTATCTTCTCATTCATTCACGCTTCCAAAATTTCTCTGAAATAAAGTAGATAATCACCATTCAAAATCTCCAACCATTTCAGCATTTATTACTGGAGTACTTACTTTTTTCCTACCTTGTGGATTCACATTTGCGATGCAACTCGCAGCGATGCAATCCGGAAGTATGGTAACAGGATCTATCATGCTCGGTCTCTTCGCGATCGGTACTGCACCGGGACTTCTCGGAGTTGGTGGTTTGACGGCTTTCTTTAAAGGAAACTGGTGAAAAACATTATTCCGATTCATGGGAGTAATCCTTATCATCATAAGTATCTGGAACTTCAATAATGGTCTCAATCTTATCCCGAAAAACTTTCTCGAATCAAAAGTAACTTCTTCGACGAAAAATACTCTCGAAACCAAAAACACAAAATACGAAACCATCAATCTTACTTACACGTTCCAAGGTCTTTCACAAAAAGAACTTCGACTCAAAGTGGGTCAAAGTTATAAACTTGTTATCGATGTAAAAGATACTATCTCAGGATGTATGCATATGATCCTCATTCCCGGAATGGATGAGAATGCACAACCCCTCAATGCTGGAAATATCGTTACATTCGATGTCACTCCAAAAGAAACTGGTCGATTCCCTCTCACCTGTGCGATGGGAGTTCCTCATGGATATATTATCGTAGAATAAAAAAATCGGTGAACCCACTTGTTCACCGATAAAAAGCAATTAATTACAATATATTTTTAGTAGGGTAAATACCCTTTTTGGCTAGTTTAGGAGTTATACTTTCAAGAAAGGCATAACCACTTACATTATCCATTGGAACATGATCACAAAGCATTTCCTCACCCCTATAAATATATTCTATAAACCCTGGATGATTAGTTTCTCAGCGCACAAAAAGATCATCACCAAAAGCAAGCCCAAGAAACAACTGATGATCAGCTAATATTCTTTCTTTTTCATTTACTAGAGCCAATTCTTCAAGTGATGTTTTTACAGCATCCTGTGTTTTGCTTTCTATTGGTAAGGTCTTAACGTTATCTCACGTAAATACGGGAAGATTTTCTGGAGTTTTAGGATTTTCAGTCATAGGAAATAGTAATTTCAATTAAGATAACTTATATTATAAACAATTAATAATTATGTCAACTATTACCAAAAAAGTAATTATCAGTCTTCCTACGATTCACTGCGAATCATGTGTGAAGCTCATCGGGATGACTCTTAAAAATATTCCCGGAATCAAAAATAAAGAGTTCAATATCGAGAAACGGGAGCTCTATCTCAAGATAGATGCCACGACAACTGGCGAGACAATTGCAAAAGCGATCCGTGAGGACGCAGAATATGAGGCTATTGTCACGAGCGAGGAAGATGAAGAAGAACATCCGGCGACGCAGGAAATGATTACTTATCATTCTGAGTGAAACGAAGAATCCCTTACGCATCAGTCATCTACAAGGGATTCTTCGGCTACGCCTCAGAATAACAAAAATAAAACAAATTCTATCGCTATCCTCAATATCGAAGGAATGCACTGCACGAGTTGTAGTTCACTCATCGAGAAGTCACTTCGACATGTCTCGGGAGTCGAAGAAGCGAACGTGAATTTCGCATCTGAAAAAGCTCGAGTCAAATTTGATCCGAAAAAAGTAAATATTGCAGATCTCGAAAAGGCTGTTCTGGATGCCTGATATGTCGGAAAAATCCAAGGAGAAAATAAAGTATCCGAAGTAGAAAAACGAAAAAAAGAATTAAAATTCTGGTTCTATAAATTCTTCATCTGAGGACTTCTCTCTCTTCCGATGGTCGCTTTCATGGTCTATGATTTCGTGCCACGACTTCCGCTCGAGAAGATTCTTATGCCCTATTCTGCGATTATTTCACTCATTCTTGCGACACCCGTGTTATTTATTATCGGAAAGGAGTTCTTTTCCGGAGCATGGTCAGCACTGAAGATGAAGACATTTAATATGTTTTCTCTCATCTCGATCGGAACACTCGTAGCCTACATTTACAGTCTCTATTCATATCTTACATATTTTAATGAAACTGGTTCGATCATCGGACTAAACGGGATGAAAATCCCAAATATCTATTTTGAAGTCGCTGCATTCCTTATTACGTTCGTCGCTCTCGGAAAGTACTTCGAAGCGAAAGCAAAAGGGAAAACTTCCGAAGCTATCGAGAAGCTTATGTGACTCGCCCCAAAAACAGCTCGTGTAAAACGCAATGGAGCTATCATGGATATTTCTATCGATTCTGTTATTTTTGGTGATATCATTATCATTCGTCCAGGAGATAAAATCCCAGTCGATGGAGAAATCATCGAAGGACATTCAAGTCTCGATGAATCGATGCTCACCGGAGAAAGCATGCCAGTCGAGAAAACCCTCGGAGCAAAAGTGTTTGCTGGAACCATTAACAAACTCGGAAGTTTTGAATTTAAAGCAACAAAACTCGGAGAAGAAACAGCGCTTGCACAGATTATCAAACTCATCGAAGAAGCTCAAGGATCGAAAGCTCCAATCCAAGGAGTAGCTGATGCTATCTCTGCGTATTTCGTTCCAATAGTAATTATCATCGCGATTCTTACATTTGCAGTATGGTATTTCTTCCTTGGAGCAACATTCTCAGTCGCACTTCTCTACTTTGCTGCTGTCATCGTCATTGCTTGTCCTTGTGCTCTAGGTCTCGCGACTCCGACTGCCATCATGGTAGGAACTGGTAAATGAGCTCAGAATGGTATTCTCATTAAATGAGGCGAACCGCTTGAGATTGCTTGTCGAGTCAATGCAATCGTTTTTGATAAGACAGGAACACTTACTGAAGGAAAACCGAAAGTAACGAATATCATGAGTCTTGGAAATCACTCAGAATCCGAGATTCTCGCACTCGCGATGTCTCTCGAGAAAAAATCAGAACATCCACTCGCTGAAGCTATCGTAAAGTATGGAGAAGAAAATCGAGCGATGAATTATCTCGTCGAGAAATTCGAAGCTGTTCCTGGAAAATGAGTCAAATGAGTCGTCAATGGAAAACTCTATTTCCTCGGAACACGGAAGTTACTTGCAGAAAATAATATCGAAATAAATGTACGAGCGTATATCGAGAATATGGAAAGCGAAGGAAAAACAGTTATGATGCTCGCTGATACGACCACGGTTATCGGTCTCGTCGCTGTTGCTGATACAGTAAAAACAACTTCACTGGAAGCACTCGAAAGACTCAAAAAGCTCGGAATTAAAGTCTATATGATTACCTGAGATAATCTCCGAACAGCACAAGCCATCGGACGACAACTCAATATCGAAAATATCCTCGCGGAAGTTCTTCCAGAGAATAAAGCGCTCGAGGTGAAAAAACTTCAACAAGAAGGATATGTCGTCGCTATGGTCGGTGATGGAATTAATGATTCTCCAGCACTCGTTCAAGCAGATCTCGGAATCGCTATGGGAAGTGGCGCTGATGTCGCGATGGAATCTGGTCAGATGATTATCATGCGAAATGACCTGAATGATGTTTTGACTGCTATAAAACTCAGTAAAGAGACTGTCGGAAAAATCAAACAGAATATGTTCTTCGCGCTCTTCTATAATGTCCTCGGAATTCCTGTAGCTGCTGGTGCACTTGCTTCGCTTGGTTTCATATTGAAGCCAGAACTCGCAGGACTCGCGATGGCACTTTCATCAGTATCAGTCGTTACAAATTCTCTCCTTCTGAAAAACTTCCATCCGAAACGAATGAATATTATTTCAAAGATTGCTCCAGTCTTAATGACATTATTGTTTATCGGAGTATTCTGGGAATTCTCACAATTCTCTCAGGTTCCAACAACACAAGCCTACACTATCCACTCTCCAGGTCTTGTAAGTGATATCCATGATTATCTCGCGACAACTCGTAAAAAGATTTGATTCGATGAAAATGGTTTCCCAAAGATTCTCCTCGATGCGAACACGCTTCCACAAGGTCTCAGACTCAAGAGTGGAACGGTTGATTTTACGAATAATGGCGTAATTCTCGGATATAATGAAGCACAGATGATGATACAGGAAGGACTTATCAAGTGAGTCGGTTCTGAGATTCCTGATTTCTTCGGAGTTTCAAAAATTCGAATCGTTGGTATTTTCGAACCGACGAACACTTTCCTCGATGATACGCATGTTATGGGAAAAGATACACTGGGTGCACTAAAACTCTGAGAAGATCTCTATATCACTCAGACACCATTCGGTGATCTCAAAATCTTCTATCTCTATGATGAGAAAAATATTCCAGCAAAACTCAACGAACTCATCAATCCAAAGAAAAAAATCTATACGATCGATGAAAAAGAATATCTTCCTGTCTACATCGGCTATACAGAGGCACAGATGATGATTGAGGAAAATATTTTCTCGAAAAAATTCGATACGATCGATAATCTCTTCGGAAATAATCTCGTCGTAGCATGACTTCCAAAAAAGACCTATACGATGCTCGATATGATGCATTTCGTACCGAGAACTTTCCTAAAAAAATAGAGATTTGCTTTTTGTGTTTTTTTACTTATTATGCAAGTCCAATTAATCTTAGTTTACTACAAATAATGGGCTTGCTTCAGAATATATCGCCAAGTAATATACCAGGTTTTTCAGGAACCTGGCAACAAGATTTGATAGTTGATCAAACTGAAACACTAAACTCACAAACATTTCTCAACAACGGGTATAATGGAAATATTGAGTGAGTTATTACAATTCTTGAAAGAAAACAAAAGGAAAAGGTTATTCCCATGATTATAAAAAATATATTAGCCTGACCTATTGAAAAAAATATAATCTGGCATAAAACACACCATTCAACCGCTACGATTCATCGAAAAACTATTACAAAAACCACAGTAGCAAACCTTCTTGCTGCCAGAAATCAGATTAGTGCAATCGATATGAAAATTCTCAATCTGTTAGCAGAAAGAATGAAAGCCTCAGAATCGATAGCTGAAATCAAAAGTCGCTCGGGTGTAGAGTCTTTGTCACTCTCACAGTGGCGAAAAATGCTCAAAAACTTACAACAAATCTGACTAGAGCTCTGAATTTCCCCAAGTCTTGTCACATCTATCTATAGTCACATCCATCTTGCATCGCTTGAAACACAAAAAAAATATCGGTCTAAAAAATAGACCGATATTTTTTTATAATACTTTTCTCATAATACCGAATTCTCCAGGATTACTCGGCATATTAATCCACACATCGAGATCACCTGGATGTGCTGATTCTACACTCCCCTTTTTCGGATGCTCAATAGTATTAACCGTGTAGAAAAATTCACTATCCGGATTAATAACTCGATATTCTTGACCAACATCGATTCGACCCTTTACTTCGATATGAGCAAGTTTTTTTTCATCGTCATATCATCGAACGATACCTGTAAATTCCTCAGCTCGATATTCATCTCGCTTATCAAAATCCATACTCTTCGCTGCGAGATCGCCCGTAAGAAATCCGGGTGTGTACGATCGATGAGAGATAGCATTCAATTCCTTGATTGCCGCTTCTACATCATAGGTCTCTCCGTTTTCGACTGCTGTAAGTGCTTTTCGATATCCTCGTCCGATTCCAGCGATATAATTCACTGTTTTTGAGCGACCTTCTATTTTAAAGCTTATAGCTCCGGCTCCAGCAATCTCAGGAAGATAATCCACGAGACACTGATCTTTCGAGTTCATAATATAAGTCCCGTGTTCATCTTCATCGACTGGGAGCATTTCACCTTTTCGTTCACCTTCTTCGAAGTAAAATTCGCCTTTAAGTGGAATATAATCAGTTGGTCGACCCGTAGAATCATAAAGATCATCCCCTTCTACGTCTTTTTTATAGATTTTATACTGCCATCGGCAAGAGTGTGAACAAGTTCCTTGATTCGGATCTCTGTTTGAAAAATAATTTGAGAGAAGACATCGTCCAGAATATGCCATACAGATAGCACCATGAACGAAAACTTCGAATTCCATATCCGGAACTTCTGCGCAGATTTCCGTAATTTCTCGAAGTGCTAATTCTCGAGAAAGAATGATTCGAGTAATTCCCATCGCTTTCCAGAATTTCGCCTGAGCCCAGTTTGTGTTATTTTGCTGGACGGAAAGATGAATTTCGGCATTTGGATAAGCTTGTCGTACCATATAAATAAGACCTGGATCTGACATGATATATGCATCCGGTTTTAGTGCTTCCATTTTCTCGAAAGCCGCCATAAATGGCTTAATTTTCATATTATGAGCATAGATATTCGCCGTGAAATAGATCTTTTTTCCACGTTCGTGACAATACCGAACTCACTCTTCGAGAGATTCCCATGTAAATTGGTTTTCTCGAGCTCGAAGTGAGAACATCGGAACACCAGCATAGACAGCATCAGCACCATATGCAAGAGCGAATTTGAGTTTTTCGAGGTTTCCAGCAGGAAACAGGAGTTCAAGTTTTTTCATGAAAATTAAAATGTTAAAGTGTTAAAGTGATTGTCATCCCAGAATTTTCTGGATATCTAAAAATAACGAAGTAATTGAATCTATTCCAGAAAATATCCGGGATCTACCTCTAGATACTAAAGCTTTCGAAGAATAACAACGGAAGATTCTTCGCTGCACTCAGAATGACGTCTAAAGCACAAAAAATAGTGCTATCGTAAGGAAAAAGAAGTAAGATTGTCATTCAGAGCGTAGCGTGGAATCTAAAAAAATGGAAAATCCTTTTCTTTGGATCCTCACGGCGCATTCGCGCCTCAGGATGACAATATTTTCTTTTTCCGAAGTTAATGCACTATCACTTCGAGGAAGAAATGTCGCACGTATTATAAAGATTTTCTATAAAAGTAAAGAGAAATACTGAGTACAAATTATACTCTAAGAAAATGGCTTCACAAAAGAATAAAATAGATACTGCATACATTATATAAAGACGGAATATTTGACAAGTCAAGCAAAATTCTTATATTGGGAGACCCAACCTGACCAAAATAGTCATGTGTGGTAAAAACCAATCTACGTCCTATTTATGGACATTTGTTTTCCTTCCCCCCACCTTTTTTGTAGAGGAAATTTATGCAAGATCTCAGCAAGACCGACCTCACTGAACTGATTGAGCGCATCAATAAGCCAGCAGACCATATTTCATGTCTGCAAGATGCTAGACTTGCCCTTAATCATGGGCACGTCGACCTTGCCGCTCAGGCAGTCAATAAGGTCATCCTCAAGATGCTCGGAAGCTTGATCCTCAAAGGAATTAAGCTTCCCAAAGAGTTCCTCCAGAACTTGAATGAGCTCTGCGATCTCATTCCCGGCATCAGCCACCTCAAGGGGATACTAAAGGCCGAAGGATTACACATCGAGGATGAACGTTCCTTGGAAGCCTAAAGCTTTCCTTGTTCGCCTCAAAATACCAGCCAGAGCCCGCCCACAAGCGGGCTCGACCTTTATCTACTTGCACACGCTTATTTTTACAATATAATTCCACGAGAAGGAATTATTTTTTTAAACTCAAAAAATGTCTCAAGTTCTAAAATCACTCGAAAAAGATCTTAAAAATCTCGCCAATTCAGAGAAAGCAAAAATTCTTTCCAGATTTTTCAAAACTTGAACCTGACAATACGGAGAATGAGATATTTTCCTCGGAATAGTCGTACCAGAACAGCGAAAAGTAGCAAAGAACTATGCAGAACAACTAGATTTTTCTGATATAGACACATTGTTAGAAAGTAGAATTCATGAACATCGACTAGTTGGACTTCTTATTCTCGTTTCTCAATTTGAGAAATGAAATACAACTCTTAAAAAAACTATTTTTGATTTTTATCTCTCAAAAACCCATCGAATCAATAATTGGGATCTCGTCGATTTATCGGTTTATAAAATCGTTGGTGAATATCTACTCAATTCTGTAAGTCATTCTGAACTTGTTTCAAAATCCCCCGAACAATTATCTATCCTTATCACACTTGCTCATTCATCGAATCTCTGGGAAAAACGCATCGCAATTATCGCAACTTTCGCATTTATCAAAAGATGAACTCACGAACCAACTTTCAAAATAGCTGAAATACTTCTACATGATAAACATGATCTTATTCACAAAGCAGTCTGATGGATGCTTCGTGAGGTCGGAAAAAGAATTGGTGAAGAAATTGAAGAAGAATTCTTACAGAAATACGCGACACAAATGCCACGTACAATGCTTCGATATGCGATCGAAAAATTTGAAGAAGAGAAACGACAAAAATATTTAAAAAATAGCGATACATAATCTTATAATTATGGTTACGACTATCTAACTTTTACATATGACAAATTTTTGCAAGAAAAATCAAAATATGATATCATTACTTCAGTTATTTTAGCTACAAAAACATAAAAACATGCGGTCTACAAATCTTAAAGAAAGCAACAGGATAATCGTCGATATTCTCACGCATCTCTGAATAAATGTTTACAAGCAAGAAAATCTGGATCGTGATATACTCAAAAGATGTAGAAATGAGGTGCAGAAAATACTTCATTCAGAATTTTGAATAGAGCTCTCTGAGGTGAATATGCTTACGACCGCCAAAATACAAACGGTACGAAAAGCCGTCATAAATCTTATAGACAAACAACAAATACTGGAATGAAAACCATCCGGAATTATCGATCGTGGAACAAAGAAAATTAAAAAAATGCTCTGAAAATTGAATGAAGATACGCCTATTTCGTGGGTGCCACTTGATCAATTGATCGGATATATCTCCACGCTTTCATCCGCAGTATTCAGGCCTCTTATCCAGAAGATCAAGGAGGATATTCGAGATTACACGAATATCAATCAAGATAATATACTTTTTGAAGACGAATCTCAAGTTGCTTATGAAATCTTTTCAACACTTCGATACAATGGAGTTATGTGAGCCAAAGATCTAGGCGAAGTTATATGATATGGAGCTTACGACTATTTTTTTGAAAATCATATCATGCATGAATGGTATGAAATGTATAATAAAATTATGAGTAATTTGTATGTAACATACCTCTATTATCTCAAAAATGTAGATCTCGCTCGAGATATGCGAGAAATCAAACATCCTACTGAAAAACACGGAAGAATGAAACATCTCGTATGATCCGATCCAATTGAATGGATACCAGAAGATATATCACATGATATTCATACCCAATCTGCTGAGAAAAACCGATCAATCATAGAACTCATATCGAATGCACTGGATGCGGGGGAAAATGAACCAGTAAAAGTGGAAACACATGATGGTCGCTATATAGTAACTGACAGCGGATCTGGCATTTCTGAAATCTGAATATTTGAAAAGCTTCTTTTGCCTAAAATGTCAGGAAAATCATCAGAAGATGGAATTGGGCGGTTTTGAGTAGGGTTTCTTACTGCGCTTGCTCATCTACAAAGATGATCAGATTCTGTAATTGTAAATACTACAACACAGGAAAATCAATGACATCAAATCGTTTTTAAAATAGATGAAGTAAGTGGTGATATTTTTGTATGATTTGCAAACATACACGACAATCAAGGCAAATGAACATCTATCTGCATACAATCAGAAGGGATACAAAAAACAGCAATTAATGAACTCGTAATGCATTATTTTCAGTATGGAGAAGCGGCAAAACGAATAGAATTAAATGGTGTAAAAATATCTGAAAATTGCGAATTGGTCGATATTACACGTGGCATATCGATATCAAAAGAAATTAAAGATACCGGTGTCGCACAAATCACATTAAATTGAGTAACCATCGAAACAATAGAATTAAGAGGGGCGAATGTTCCTGCAAACATAGTTATTAATTTTCCACCTACCTGTCATATACCAGAAAGCAGAAGTGAACTCATCATCGATAAATGAGTTCAAGAAATACTTATACGATATATCTCAAGAATATCTCAAGCCAAAGGATTACAAAAAAGAGAGAAAGTGGCGATTTTCAATGCTCTTGCAGAGATTATACGAGAATTTCAAAAACGAATTCCTTCTTCAAGTATGGGAAAAAATCCATTAAGATTTTTACAAAACTCTTTTGGAAAGTGTGAATTGGCGAACTGTATAGTAATGCCAAATCATCCAGATTATCATCTTATCAACATCCCAGATGCGATCCTCCTAGATCCAGATATATCCACATTAGATCCGCAATGTATCACAGAGATGGAACTGGCAGAAGAATGGAGTTGAGCAAATGGAGAAAGTTTTTTTATAGTACCATTCAAGGATAATACAAGATCATTTTTTATACATCAAAATAACGTATTTATTAATAGTGGAGTATACGAACGCTACAAAAATAATCCAGAAATATTCAGTACGCTTTTCTCTTGATTAGATAAAACATGAATAACATCTGCAACTCAAGCTATATGACACCATACTGCGCATTGAATTCAGTCAAAAAACAATAATAAACCAGTGTCAAATCGGAACGTCAAAGAGACATCGACCAAAATGAATGTTGTCGAGAATAATCCCCAAGCAAAAAAAATGCTTGATCTTTTTATGCATGGCAGCTATAACATTCGTATCAGAGAAAACTGAAAGAATAAACTAGAAAAGTATGCACAATGAAACTGAGAAACCCAAATCGAGGTAATTCGTGACGAAATGTTTGAGATATTTAAGTTCATGCAACAAGATACTCATCATTATAACTCAGAACAGGAATCCGAAGATGGAATGGCAACCATGTGACAATACTATACAAATATTGATTTAGAAGATTTTGAAAGACTATGGGTTATGATAAGTGAGGTAATCAGCAATCCTGATATATGAACCTGGAAAACCGAATATGAAAAACGATTTTATGCCGAATTCAGCAGGCACAAGGGCTTAGAATGAATGCAAGATTACGACTGTAGTGATCATCTTTTTCCGACATACAGCACAGGACAATGAATCTTTATACAATCGATCTATTGATTCAGATCCACCATTTCACACTTTGCTACGATGGAGTGAATAGACGATTTTCACACATTTTTTAACGATGAATATAGAGCAATTATATGCAAGGAGTTCTGACTCGATAATGTCCATAAGCCACATTCTTCATTTGTACTCGATATGGATGATTTTAATGAACCCTTACAAGTCCAAAATCGTTTTTCTTATATGTTAGTATCGCTTCTCTCCCACCTAAATGCTTATAACATTTCAATAAAAGATTTTATTCAAGATGTACGAGAATTTGACACACTTTCATCCTGGAGAATCGTCGAGACACTATTAACTCTCAGACATAACACTTTTTACGAAAATGAAAAAAATATTCCTACAGAACGAATTCTCTTGCTCATAAAAATATTATCGTCACTTCCAGAAAGACAGTTAAGCCTATTGCTTCCGATATGACAGATTCGAAAAAGTGGAATAATAAAACAATTACTCGATTATACGAAAGAACTACGCGATACTTCTAAAAATTGAAATTCAAACGAGAATTCGGTGCTCGTATCAATCCCGAGAGAGATGAGAAAATATGTGTTATTTTTATTAGAGTGAGGAGAGCCTCTACAAGAAAAAGAACAAGGTGAACTCTGCAGAAACTCTGATGGAAAATCCATAGAATATGAGCTCGCCGCTCTCTCTACTCTAAGAAAACAAAAATATTCACAATATTCAAGTATTTCAACGCTTCAAGACTTATGAAAGTTAGTCGAATGAACTTCAAAAGACAATGACATTACTCGTTCTTTACGAGAAATAGGTCACTGTATACAATCTCAGTCCGCAAATGATCCATATCTTTGGGTGCGAGAAATGATACAGAACTCAATGGATGCTATTACGAGCCATAAAATTGATGACCATAAAAAAATCTATATCCGCTCATTTACGGTCCGAGAACACCTTGTTCAAGAAATAAATGATCCAGCCTGAATGTCACTCAATACGGTACTCAATTATCTTCTTATACCAAACATATCATCAAAAGGTGATGATTCTGAGACCATCTGAGAGAAGTGACAATGATTTTTTACTATATTAAATGGAGCTGATTTTGTCAGCATAAAAACTTCGAAATGAGATGGGCTGGTTACTTATGTAGATATACAAACAATGGAAGAGGAAAGTATTTGAAGGGATTTTACAATAACAATTTCACAAAAAAAAGAAGATTTTAAAGGTACTACTATCCAAAGATGATTAATAGCAGAAATTCCTGAGTTTGAAGCTGCTGCTTTTAAGTCTGCGACTATATCTCATGGACATTTAATCGACACAAATGATATCGAAATCATCTATTCGGGATCGGCAATAAATAAATCAAAGCATCTGGTATGATCGACAGATAACGATCTCTGAACATTTAAAGCTTATAGATCAGAGAAGTGCTCATTAACACAAAGATGATTCTATATTAAAGAGATCGAATCATGATTCATGAATACTTTACCCAAAGCAATGAAAGAATCTCTCGCTCGAGATCCTATATCCTTCGATATTCCAAGCAACATACGATTAATCAAATCTCGTGATGATATAGCGAAAAAAAATGATCTTATGCCAGCCATCAATGATGCAGTTATGCAATTAATCTTCCTAACATTCATAAAAAGAATCAGTGAAGGTGAAGAGGAGGCATATATTTCATGACTCAGTTATGACATGTGTAATGCAGACATGTATCATATGCTTCAAAACTCACGAACAAAAAAAGATGCATTGCGAATCCAATTTTGAGAACCAGTAAGGAATTTCGAAGATTATCTTCATGATGATGTTCAAGTCATGGAATTAGCACTTCAAATTCCCTACATAACTTATGGAAAAGAAAAAGTTTCTGTATTTGATATTATGACAAGATATCATACACATGAATGAGAGGTATTTCTAGACGAATTACCAGAGTGGCTCAGTAAAAGATTTAAGCATGCCGAACAAGAAAAAATCTGAAAAAAATTAGTTCGTGAAAACCAAGAAAGTGAAGTAAAAGATTTTATGCTTCAAAAAAATCAAGAGAACACTCAATATGGAATATTTCTAAAAATAGTGAGTTATATCATGTCACACATCCCTGAGATTGTATGAAGAAAGGTTTTAATAGGATACTATTGCTCCAAGGAAAGTTCATGAGCACATGCAAATCGTAGCTTGGTCTGATATAATCTAGAGTATTGGGATGATACAATCCAAAACCTTCTCGTGATATGAGAAAATGGAGTAAAACTAAAAACGCCCGAAGAAATAGAATCGGAACTAAAACGGATTATACTCACTACGACACATGAATGCGTACATATAGCTGAAAAATCTCTTTGATGGACACATGGAGCAAAATTTTTCGAAACACAACGACAATACCTTGAAGAGCTTTTTGCTCAAGAAGATTTTGATATACTATGATTTATTCGGAAATTAGCCGAAGAAACATGAAATATAGAATCTATCACATGAGAACAACTTATTAAAACCCACAAATCAAGAAGTCTACTGGTCTCATAACAGCTTCTGTGACTACATTCTTACTGCCACATGTCGCACATATTTCTTTGCAACATTTTTCATAAGGAGGAGATCACGCGAGAGAAAACTTCTTCCACGAAAATTCGGATCAAGCGTCTTCCCTGCTCGATAATTCTGGATATAGTAATTTCTTGCCCCGTGAATTCTTGCTGCTATTGTCTCGATATCGATAATCGTATGATGTCATTCGATAACCGTGGTACGAAATTCATAATCAATCTCAGAATTCAAAAGTAAATCAACGCTTTCTAAAAAACGATCCATATCCACTTTTACTCCGGAAACCATATGAAATTTTTCCGGTGTATGCTTAAAATCCATCGCTACATAATCAATAAGTTTTTTCTCGAGAAGCTCACGAAGAATATCTGGATTCCAACCATTCGTATCGAGTTTTACGAGAAAACCAAGATGTTTGATTTTACCGCAAAATTCTACTAAATCTGACTGCAAAGTCGGCTCTCATCCACAAACAACCACTCCGTCCAAGAAACCGACTCGAGTCTTTAAAAAATTCATAAAAATCTCTTCCGGTATAAGATCATCGACGGTTTCTTTAAGTTTTTCCGGAAGTACGAATTCAGCGTTATGACAAAATCCACAACGAAAATTACAACCTGGCGTAAAAATAATCGTCGCAAGTTTTCCAGGATAATCGAGAAGGGTTGTTTTTTGGACTCAGGAAATAAGCATGAACTAGAAATTTAGAATATTAGAATTTGGAATTTAAAAAATGAGAGGAAAATTATTTATTTATAAGTTCAAATCTCGAAATTCTCTCTCCTCCTTTTTCAATAGTTTCAAGAAACATAGTTTTTGGTCGGACCCAGAGAGTATTTGCTATTTTACCCTTAACAGGATCTGAGTGACTATAGACTACCATTTCTTCCATTGTCTCACTATGTAATGCAATCCCGATTACTCTTACTTCCATTCCTTTAAAGTGACGATATATTCACCCAATAACGATTTTTTGCATAACAAAAATGTTAGTTTTTATAAGAGAACATCCCAGAGACTGGCCAACTTAAGGCAAAATCTTTGGGATGTTATTTATTTCTATTTCTAATATTTTAGATTATTTCGCACAACCACATCCTACGAACTCAGCAACAAATGCCTCGTTTCCGTTCTTGAAGTATTTTCGTGAATAGAATTCTGCTTTTTTTCCTTTATTGAAATAACTTACTGGACGATAGTAACCCATTACACGAGTATGGATTTCACATGGCATGCGCAAAGCGCGGATTTCTGCTGGAGACATAGAAAGAATTGGTTAGAAATAGTAAAATGTAAACGGTATTGTCATTCTGAGGGAGGTACGACTGAAGAATCCCTTGTAAATAAAGTTTCGAAATATTCTCAAGTATAAGGGATCCTTCGTTACACTCAGGATGACAATCTTATAGAGAAGAACATTCTTAATTCTTAATTCTTAATTCTTAATTCTTAAAACGAGGCATCATCCATAATTCCACCAACCATACGGTCTGAGAGAATTCGGAGTTTTTCATCATCATCTGTATATTTCATTCGAGTATCGATATCGAATTCTTCTCCGTGATATCCAATCTCTTCATCACACTTCGGACAAAAATCATGTTCACCGGTGAGGTATCCGTGTTTTGGACAGATCGAGAACGTCGGAGTGATCGTAATGTATGGAAGCTGGTAATTCGAGATAACTTTTCGTACGAGAGCTTTACATGTCGATGCATCTTGGATTCGTTCTCCGAGATAGAGATGAAGAACGGTTCCACCAGTATATTTACATTGGAGGTCATTCTGGAGCTCGAGAGCTTCGAATGCGTCTTCTGTGAATCCTACTGGAAGTTGTGATGAATTCGTATAGTAAGGAGCTTCTTGTGTACCAGACTGGATGATTCCAGGGTGGTGTTTTTGATCTTCTCGTGCGAATCGGTAGGTCGTACCTTCTCCTGGAGTTGCCTCAAGATTATAGAGGTTACCGGTTTCTTCTTGATATTCCTTCATAGTTTCTCGCATAAATTCGAGGATATCAGAAGTAATTTTCATTCCTTCTGGAGTCGCGACATCTTCTTTTCCATTTGTGAAGTTGAGGATTGCTTCATTCATACCATTTAGACCGATTGTCGAGAAATGGTTTTTAAATGAGTGAAGGTATCGTTTCGTATATGGATAGAGTCCAGCATCGAGCCAATGAGTGAGAGTCTTTCGTTTTATTTCGAGAGAAGTCTTGGCTACCTCCATGAGATATTGAGTTTGTTTTTTGAATCCCTCAAGATCACCTTTAAAATTAAATCAAATTCGAGCCATATTCAAAGTAACTACTCCGATAGAACCAGTCATCTCAGCCGAACCAAAGAGTCCACCTCAACGCTTGAGAAGTTCTCGAAGATCCATCTGTAATCGACAACACATACTTCGTACCGCTCCTGGCTTATATGCCTCAGGATTCTCGACTGTCTCATACGTTCCATCTGCTTTTTTAATTCGTTTGTATTGTGATCCGATGAAATTCTGGAAGTATGGAATACCATATTTTGCCGTCATCTCGAAAAGAAGTTCTGTATTCGGATGTTCCCAAGGAAAATCTTCAGTGATATTATAGGTAGGAATCGGGAAGGTGAAAATTCGTCCTTTTGAATCTCCAGAGATATAGAGCTCAATCAATATACGATTGATAAGATCCATTTCTTCTTGAAGTTCTCAGAATTTTTTCTTGTAAGGCCCTTTTTCATATCCACCCATACAAAGTGCCTTATCCTTGAGATCTTCTGGACATACCCAATCAAGTGTAATATTTGAAAACGGTGTCTGTGAACCCCAACGAGATGGAGTATTCATATTGAAAATGAAATTCTGGAGATTCTGTTGAACAAATTTGAATACTTTTCGATCTACGTAAACCCTCTTAGCTTCTTCTGATTCAAATTTGAAACCATTGGTCTCAATATCTTGAAGAAGTTCATCTTTGAACTTGTGTACGAATGGTGCGAGATAGGTATCGAATGAAGAAAATGCTTGTGCTCCTGCCCATTCATTCTGGAGAACTCCGATGAAATTCACCATTTGATTTACAGCAGATTGAAGATTTTTTGGTGGAAGCGATTCGACTTTATTTGATACTCCATTAAAACCTTCTTCGAGAAGAGCTCGTAAACTCCATCCCGCGCAGTAACCCGTAAACATTCCAAGATCATGAATATGAACATCTCCATTTCGGTGAGCATTTCCGACTTCATCCGGATAGATGTGAGAGAGCCAGTAATTTGCAGTAATTTTTTCGCTGTTTTTTAGGATCAATCATCCGATAGAATATCCGATGTTAGCATTTTCATTAATTCTCCAGTCAAGATTCTTCAGATATTCATCCATTGTTTTTCCAACTTCGATGACGACGTGCTGATCTACTCGAGCCTCTTGTCGTTTCTGTCGGTAGACGATAAATGCTTTTGCAACTTCATCATGCTGTTCTTTAATAAGTGTTGCCTCAATCTTATCTTGGATAAGTTCAATATCTGGGATATTATTTTCAGAATCTTTTTCTACTCGTGCAATTACTTTTGTAGTGAGTTCCTCAAGTCAAGAGAAATCGTCTCCTCCGACCGCGATAATCGCTTTTTTAATTGCCTCAGAGATTTTTGCTCGATCGAAAGCTACGATGGAACCATTACGTTTTCTAACCTTATATATAGTCATAATGAGATGATGTGACAGGAATTAAAATGAGAAAATAACGTCATTCTGAACTTGTTTCGGAATCCCCTGACAGTAAGTACTCGTATTTTGGAAAGTAACTGAGGGGATTCTGAAATGAATTCAGGATGACAGCACTTTTTTTACTTCTATGAACCGCTATTGTCCATTCAATATTCATACACTATCTTTTCTATAGTAATGAATCCGCCTCTCTACGAAGCGGAAACAGTGGAAATTAAGTGGGTGAAATTAACTATATGTTGTGACATATCTAACTTCCCTGACACTATATATAGTATTTATAAAAATACAAATCAACTTATCTTGACAATATATTACAAATCACCGATTTCTAACTTGACACGAGTTTGGGAAATAAATACTCACAAATTAATCTGATTTATTTTTGACAAAGATAAATCAAATGATATTATTTCCTTGTTTACAGATATTCTATTAATTAATTTTTTCTTCCGCTCTCAAACAAAAAATACCTCCCGCACGTCGGGACAAAAACAAAAATATATTCTTTAATTATTTTTTGTATGGAAAAAGGTGTTTTTATGTGAAAGCGATTTTTTGTATATTCGCTTTCAGCATTACTCATACTCTGAGGAATAACCCTTCTCGTAAGTAAGAGTGATAATTTTCTCTCTCAGCCACTCCAATGATATACTTGTCCTTCGGCAAGTAACTATCAAAATCTTAAAAGTTCTGTAGCAGATTCTCTGTGTGATAAACTCAAAGCAAAGTATGCAACAGATACAGCAGAAAAACCTTGGCTCTCATTAATAGAATGAACTTTTGAAAAAAGAGAAGCAAAGAAATTTCGAGAAGGAATGAAAGTATCATCGGCCATGTTTGCTTATATGAAAGATGGTATTAGACTCGTTATTGATCTTAAGAATAAACCAGTAGACGAGGAATGAGATACTTTAAAAGAGATTGATGAGATAGGGAATTCGACAGGAAGTGGAGCAAATGGAAGCTGAGTTCTAACTCCTCCTATTTCCACACCCATTCCTTCGCCATGAACTCCGATAGATTCTACTAAAAAATGAGGTAGCTCAAACAATTCTATCGTACCAGAATGTGGATTATTCCCCGGATCTGACAATAACTGAACCATGGTACATTATAAAGCCACCCCAACAGCTATCACTCTCGTTTCTCCAGAAGTATTCTATAGTTCGAAAGATCAAAAATGTTATAACCGAACACCTGTATGGGGCAGCTATTCACAAGTTCCTACAAGCACAGCACTTTGTAAAAAAGGTATCGTAAAAGGCTTTGGTACAACTCCACCATACGGAGGAGATATTACATGGACGTGTGTCGACCCGAATAATCCAGAGATAACAAGCGATATATGTGGAGTATACGAATATCATAAACCGATTCAGTGTGAACAAGGTGCTACTCCGATAAGTAACGATATCGCTCAATGTAGAAACATGCAAAATGGAGAATATCCTATTATAATGGCAGAATGAGCAAAGAGCACAAGTACTAAGCTTCCTACACCAATGAAAGTATGTTATGCGAATAGTGATTGTGATGAGGATGGAGAATGTACAAAAGCCGTAGGCGCACAAGATACGCATGCTTGAGTATGTACCTATGCTTGGCACTATAGTGACACACCTGGATATTGTACATTTGATTGTGGTAAAGATCCCCTCACTGGTAAAAAAATAGAGCTTCAGAGTAATGGAATCCAGTGTGCTAGTCCTTATCGACTCACAAAAATAGATTCAAAATGGAATGATTGTGAAAATTGGAGCTGGAAATGAACAGGAGGAACACCACTTACATATGGACGTTATATGACCATTACTTGTGAATATGCCAGTAATCAAGGTATCGAAACAAATCTTACTTCTGAGCAATGTCTCTCCCTTATGTCAGAAGATACTCGACAAATGTATCTAAAAAGCGCTATGGTAGGAAATATAAATAGATTAGACGCAAGTGATTCTCCAACTGCTGCGTGCCATACAGGAAAATAGTATTATTAAAAAAATATAAAAAATATTAAGACCCTAAATAGCCATAAACCAACTTTGGTTTATGGCTATTATATATCATCTAAAAAAATAAAATTTATTTGCGAAGCTCAAAAAAACAAGTACAATGCAGCGTCCAGAAAAGTGGAATAGCTGGGTAGTGGAGTAGTAGAATAGATCAAAAGATTTATTCCCCTACGCCCCCACCCCGCTACACCTCTAATTTGGGACTCTTTTTTATTCAATTAACTCCTTTTGCATATATGAAATATGTATATTCGTTCGACAAGAACCATACGGAAGGAAAGGCAGACATGAAGAATCTGCTCGGTGGTAAAGGTGCAAATCTCGCAGAGATGTGTCTCCTAGAACTCCCGGTTCCTGCTGGTTTTACTATTACGACTGAATGTTGTAATGACTACTATAAAAACAACTGTCAGCTTCCAGCTGAGCTCGATGCTCAAATCTGGGATGCGATGAAAAAAACTGAAGAAGCCATGGGAATGAAATATGGAGACTCAGAGAATCCTCTCCTTCTTTCTTGCCGATCTGGTGCACGAGCATCAATGCCAGGAATGATGGATACGGTTCTTAATATCGGGCTTTGTTCTGCTACTATCCCAGGAATCCTTAAGAAAACTGGAAATCCACGATTCGTCTACGATTCATACCGACGACTTATCATGATGTACGCTGACGTAGTAATGGAAAAAGCAGAAGGTCTTGAACCAACTGAAGGAAAAGGAATCCGAAAAATCCTCGATGAGATGCTCGATGAATACAAGCACTCTGTAGGAGCAAAATCTGATACTGATCTTTCTGCTGAAGATCTTCAGAAACTCGCTGAAGCTTTCAAAGCAAGAATCAAATCAAGTCTTGGTAAAGAATTTCCAGATGATGCGCGAGAGCAAGTTATCGGAGGTGTTAAGGCTGTATTCAAGAGCTGGAATGGTAAAAAAGCTATCTCTTACCGACGAATCGAAGGTATTCCTGATGATTGGGGTACTGCAGTAAACGTTCAAGCAATGGTCTTCGGAAATATGGGTGATTCTTCTGCTACTGGAGTTGCGTTCACTCGTAATCCTGCGACTGGAGATAACAAATTCTACGGAGAATGGCTCGTCAATGCACAAGGTGAAGATGTAGTAGCTGGAATCCGAACTCCAAGCCCACTCAATGACGATACAAAAAACACTCAAAACGAACACCTTATGAGTATGGAACAAGAATATCCAGCTATCTATAAGGAACTCGATGATATTCGAACAAAACTCGAAACAGCATATAAAGATATGCTCGATATCGAATTTACAGTTCAAGAAGGAAAACTCTACATGCTCCAGTGTCGTGCTGGTAAGCGAACTGGTACTGCTGCCCTCAATATGGCAATGGATATGCTTGCTGAAGGTCTTATCGATGAGAAAAAGGCTGTTATGCGAGTGGAACCAGCTCAGCTTGATGAGCTTCTCCACCCAATCTGTAATCCAGCTATCGAAAAAAATGCAGCTCCGATCGTAAAAGGTCTTCCTGCTGGTCCTGGTGCTGCAGTTGGTAAAGTTGTATTTACTGCTGAAGATGCAGTAGCATGGCAACGAAAAGGAGAAAAAGTTATTCTCGTTCGAGAAGAAACTAATCCTGAAGATGTAGAAGGAATGCGCGCTGCTGAAGGTATTCTTACAGCTCGAGGAGGTATGACTTCACACGCGGCTCTCGTAGCTCGTGGTTGGGGAAAATGCTGTATCGTCGGTGCTGGTGCTCTCCACGTAGATGTCGCTAATAAAATCGCAAAAGTACACGGAACTGATATTGTTCTCCATGAAGGTGATGTTCTCACTCTCAATGGTACAAAAGGAAATGTATACCTAGGTGCTATGGAACTTATGGATGCTTCTGAGAATCCACGATTCCAAGCTTTCATGACTATCGTCGATAAATTCCGAACTATGGGAGTACGAACCAATGCTGAAACTCCAGCTGATGCAAAAGTCGCTCGAGATTACGGTGCTGAAGGTATCGGACTTTTCCGAACTGAACATATGTTCTACGGTGTAGGAAGTGAACAACCACTTTTCCTTCTTCGAAAAATGATTCTCTCAGCTGATGTAGCAGAGAGACGAGCAGCTCTCCTTGAGCTCTTCCCATTCGTCAAGAAAGACTACAAAGAAACCATGAAAACAATGGATACACTTCCAGTAACCGTTCGTCTTCTTGATCCACCACTCCATGAGTTCGTTCCAGTAAGTGCTGAGAAACAATCAGAACTCGCGTCAGCTCTCGGAATCAGTGTAGAAGCTATCGCAAAACGAGGTGAAGCTCTTCATGAATCTAACCCAATGATGGGACACCGAGGGGTACGACTTGGTATCACCTACCCTGAGATTACTGAAATGCAAGTTCGAGCTATCTTCGAAGCTGCAGTAGAACTTATTCAAGAAGGTAAATCACCAAAACCAGAAATCATGGTTCCAGTAACTTGTGATGTATCTGAGATTGATGTTACCAAGAAACTCGTAGATAAAATATACGCTGAAGTTTGTGCTAAGTTTGGTGTGACTGAGATCAAATACCTTTACGGTACTATGATCGAGATTCCACGAGCTGCACTTCTCTCAGACAGAATGGCAAAAACTGCACAATTCTTCTCATTCGGCACCAATGATCTTACTCAGATGACTTTCGGGTTCTCTCGAGATGATGTCGGAGGATTCATGAATGACTACCTCGATCAGAAAGTTCTTGCTGCTGATCCATTCCAGACTATCGACCAAGACGGTGTCGGTCAACTCATAGAGTACTCAGTAGAACGAGGACGAAAGACACGACCAGAACTTAAAGTCGGAATCTGTGGTGAACAAGGTGGTGATCCAGCTTCAGTAGAATTCTGTTTCAAGACAGGACTCAACTACGTAAGTTGTTCTCCATTCCGAGTGCCTATTGCTCGACTTGCTGCTGCTCAAGCTGCTATCAAAGCTGGTAAATAAAACTTGTCATTCCCGCGAAAGAGAGAATCTTCAGTTCTTCCTCTCTTAGTCGGAATACCAAAAAAAAACTGTCGATTACTCGACAGTTTTTTTGTATACAAAATTAACTTTTTGAAACTATTCAGGAATATCATATATATTTCATGCCAATCAAACAAAAGGCACTCAAGTAACAGGGTCACTATTTTTATTCCAAGAATCATCATCTCGAGCCTGAATGGATCACTGAGGTTTATTCGTTTTTACTGGAGAAGCACTCGATCTCGGAAGTACCGATGTGGAATAGTTATTCATAGCACCAATAATAACCAATAGTTCTTCCTCTCAAATTATCCACTGATCAGCATAGATGCGAAGAAAATTCCTAGGAATCTGATCGAGCGAAAAAAATACTTGTCATATCTGTGCTAGGGGCAATGGATATTTTCGAGCACAAGAAGCTTTAATCTCAGTCATATCTTGTTCAATCTTTCTCATATCACTCCGACTAGTACCGAGCAAATCTTCTAATCTCGTCTTAGTGGCACTTGTTAATAATCTTCCTGCAATATCAGCTACAAATAGCTGAATCTTAGCCTGCTTCTGACCTCATTCAGTAAACTCTTGGAGTTTTGACTCCAAAGCGAAATATTTCTGTAATTCTAGCTGATCATCGTGATTAATTGGAGAAATAAGACCTGATGAAAGAATCTCAAATATTTGCTCTGACATCTGGAATGCATCAAGAGATTGTGCCACGGGCACTTCTTCTGTGGACATATTTACTAGGGGTTTGTAAGATAAATATTATTTTCCTTTTACTAATCCTTTCAGATGATTAATAATTTTTTGGCATTCTGATCGATATTTTTCTCATTGATATCATCATGAAATAGTGGTCATTCATTTTTGTACGATTTCTATTAATCGAAGAATTTCTCATTGAAAAAGATGTGTCTTATCAAGTGTTGAGATAATAATGTTAGTCTTTAAGTTTTCACCACTCTGAATATGATCATTAAAGGCCTCTGTTAATTCTTCTGCAGTGATCATATCTTTCTTCACTAAGTCTTCAAAAGAAGGCACTTCTAATAATTCTATCTTTAAACGAGTAGAAACTTTTTCATTCAAATTACCTTCAACTGAATTATGAGTTATGACATCTGGAATAAATTTTCAATAAACTAAATTAGTGAGTTCAAATTCCACTCTATTGCTGACAAAATGAAACATTTTAAATATCCCCTTACTTGGTGATACACTCTGATTTCATGGATGAGAAATAACGACATGTCTTCCTTTGAGTCGTTTTCATAAAGCCATGAGTTCCTCTTGAGTTACCACTTTCGATAGGAATACGACATTTTGTGAAACCCCTCAAACAAGGCTTAATGATTCCATTTCAGGAAGTGCTGACATTCAGTGTGGATATTTTCTTTCAAGAGCATTTCCTCGAGTATTCATTATTGTGAAGTGAATTATTAATAATTTTAATTGAGTATTTATTTTACATCTTAAAGAATTAAGATTTTACTACAAAATATATTTTCTACACATTCTATGATTATAAAATTATCTTATCTCTTCTTTTAGATCCGTCCAGAAAAATCTTGCCTGACACCTTTGTTCTTTGAGTTGACCCATGTCACCAGTAGTTCCTCAAAATTCAGAAAATTCGATGTATGTCTGATTACTATTATCGCACCAGACACGAGTTGCTCTTCCGAGTCACTGATATACACGATTTACATAACCATCCAGAGTAATCCCAAGAAGCTCTCTAAGTTCTTGATATTTCATATCACAGTCTTCGCTTGGCATAAGTTTTTTAAGTGCCGTCCATTCCATTTCAGTACCAAGATGTGCTCCTAAAATAGATGCTTCTTGGAATGCTTTTAGACGAGAAAAACAAACAGCTACACTATCTGTTTTTCCAAGACTAAAAAGGGATACACCTATAGACATATTTTTAAATACTTTTCCTTTTTTTACCTTACCTATTTTTCCCTCACTGTACCCAGGAATAATTACATTATGAAATACTATCATTGCTTCTCATAGTCGAATTTCAATATTTTTTCCAGCTTCCCATTGGGGATATTTTTTACGAAGTAAATCTAGAGCTTTTTGAGCTCGTACTTCACATGATGGAAGTTTTTCTATATCACAAAAATCTTGGAATTGCCAATAAGAAGTAAGTTCTGGAATACCATTTTTAGGCTCTAAAGACTTTCAAACACGTTTTCTATATTCTGGAAGCATTTTTATAGCATCTGGCTGTTGTACCTCTTGTGACAAACCATTTACAAAAGTGTTTGCATTAGAATTATTTGAATTCATTCCAGTAGGATGATAGACAAACTGTCCTGAATGAAAACGATTATCTGTGCTGTTCATACAAAAAAATAGTAAATAAATTTACTATTTTATATTCACTTTTTTATTATTGTCAATTTATTCATATTATCCATTCCTTAAGACCATTTAAGTTTCTTTTTTTGTTGTTTTTAAATCTATAGATCATCTGACAGAATCTGCAATTTTTTGTCGAAGAATACTTTCATTTCTAGCAAATCAATAATGATCTCTCGCCTGTATACCAAAAGTACTTTCTAAATGTTCTGTTCCTAATTGGAAAAGTATTTTTTTCATTTTTAAATAATTAATAATATAAACGATTACACTTTTTTAAAAAATTCTGTTCGAAGTACCATCTTCCCAGACTCTATTAGTTCTATATCATCAGTAAGCTTGATATTTTTAAATTTGTCTCATCGTTTAATATCTGGAGCTCATTTTACTTTGATATCTTTTGTCGCGACTACTATGTCGCCATCTGTAAGAATTACGCCATTACAGTCTTTTACGATAAATTCAGATGTATCATCAGAATCCCAGGAATTATCTTTTGCCATAAGAAAGAGGAATAAATAATAGTGTGAGGAGTATAGTAGAAAAATTTTAAAAAACAATCAAAAATACTATTCTTTACAGAATAGTATTTTTATTATCTCGATTCAATACTAAAGTGCATCTTTATCAGGAACCTGAGCACAGACTCCGCATGGTCCATCGGTACCAGCATTCCACGTACCATTCGCCTGACAAGTATAGGTAATCGCGCAAGATGGCGGATTACATCCAGCAGCCCCCACTTCTTTTATATTTCCGGGAGTACAGCTTGCTACACTAAAGAGACGAGCAATATCAGCACGAACTAGTTTTTGTAGGAAAATAAGGGATTGTTTTATTCTATCGGCTCTCATTTCTTCTTCAAGAGATACTCTCACACTTGGAGTCATGTCTTGTAGACGAGCCACGATACGACCATCGACGATTCGTAACCAATCTAATTGAACGGTCTGATTGTAATTACTGATATTCAAAATAAATCGACCATATCTTCACTGAAGGTATGTTTTAGTACTTTCAGGAAGAATAACTGGAGCTCATTCATCCATCGTTCCACACTCACCCTGTTTGATAAAAGTTGCATCGGCATTTTTCATAGCACAAAGATTACCAAAGGTCTGCGCGATCGGATAACATGGAGCACGGATACACTGAACCTGGACACTTCCACAGACCGGGGCATACTCCATCGTACAGATACCGGTCGATGCCGCTGAAACGGAAGAAACTGATAAAAAACTTATAATAGTCACGAGAAGTGAATAGAGATATTTCATGGGAAGGATATTAAAAGATAAAGGACATATATACAAACGAATTATATGTGGAAAGGTGACAAAAGCACTTTTGTTTTCGAAAAACCACGTTGACTTGAGTATAAAAAAGAATACCCTTTCCGAGAAGAATGATTCTTTAATAATTACCCATCCAACTTATGAAAAAATTATGTACTTTTTTTATTCTGCTTGGATTGGTATTATCTGTTTCAGTAGATAGTGTTCTGGCACATCCAGGATCAAACAGCTGGGACGGATGTCACTACTGTCGTACGAATTGTAAAAAGTGGTGATATACGACAAACACCAGACACTGCAAGAATAAGAAACTTACTCCACAGTTTGGTGTAAAGGATCCGAAGTGGTATAGGTAAATCTAGTACAATTAAAAATATCATCCTGAAAAGAATGATATTTTTAATTTTTTTATTGTAAAACAACCACTATCTCTTGATAGCTGTTTTGAAATATCGTATTAAAGCTGATTTTTATAATTTTGAAATTATTCAGTTTTCCCAAGAGAAGTGTCTATTGTAACATTGCGAGCTATTCGTCCTTTGGGTGATTCTTGTACATTGAAAACAAGTCTCATATTTATTCCAAAAGTTTTAAATTCTTCAAATCCACCCTTACAAGAATCCGAATGAAAGAATACATCTTTACCTCCATCATCGGGGATAATAAATCAAAAACCACTATCTTCATCTATTCTATTTTTCATTGTTTTTATTCTACCTCATATTTGGGGTCATACGATAACATCAAGAAATTCTCTGGTCTGAGTCGAAAAATTTTCAACTACCTGTGGAATATCTGTATGAGAGATAAGTCCAACTTTTTTTGCTACATCATATTCAGCACCTTCTCCACGAACAAATGATACCTTATCACCCTTGCTAAGACAGGTACTAAATCTGTTTTTTCATGTACTATCTTCAATAAGTTGAGCTAAATCATCTTTAAAAACAAATCGTTCTCATCCATCGCTTAAAATACACCACTCACCAGTTTTAGTATTAAATGTATGCAATATACCTGTTTTCAGCGTATTACCTGTTTCAATGGTATTAGGTTTATTTGGTATTATATCTGTCATAGAAATAACATAATAGAGTAAAATCACGAATAATTGTACCACTAATAATATATATTACAAATAATCCCATTCATTTTACACAAGATATTATTTTCTTCGAGGGATCTGATTAATTTCCATTATCTCAATCTTCTATTATCAGTATCTGGTTTCTCTTTTAAAACAAACAAAAAACAACCTTTCTCACGAAAGATTGTTTTTTGTTTGTTTTCCCTTTGGTAGTGCTAAGATGTGTTCGGATAGAAGTTTTAATGAACATTTAATCAAAAATATCTGAGAAATATCCTATCAATTAGAACAATTAGAAAAGATAATAAATATTAGCAATAACTAATACGAATTATATGTATTTGACATTTTGTATATTTTGTGTCACAATCCGTGAAAATATATAACCAAAAACAAAATATGCAAAATAACTGGAGAAAACAACCAGATTTCGAATGAGAAACTGGAAACTTCAACTTTTGAGAGAATACACCAGATTTGGTGTACAATTTCGAGAAGGATGATTTGGGGCAAGTATTTGCTCGACATCATGAATTAAGGGAGTGTATGAAACATATACCAACTGTAAATATATTGCTATGGTTGGGGTTTTGAATAACTGATAAAGAGTTTGAGTATTTGTGTGCTTATTTTCTTGAAAGAGAATTTGGATATAAAACCAATGTACGCTGATGATTCCAGGATCATTGAATAGATATATCTTGAGTAAAAGGCACCAAAGAAAATCCGGAATTTATTGCCATGCAATGTAAACAATGGAATTCCTGGAAAATTAACTCAAGATGAGCATCAGAGGTGTATTGAAAGATGGCAGATGTGAAACATACTCATCAAGCAAAACTTTTTCTTGCAACTCTAAATTATCTTAATGAGTGAGCGTGGGATTTTGTAGAAGACAAAATGGAAATCTGGGACTATAAAACATTTTTGGAATATTATAAAAAATACTTTTTCGACGCGGATGCTTGATGGGAAGAGTTTTCATATTTTATTATGAGAAAAAAAGTGGAGGAAAACGAAAGAATCACCATAAAACAAACCTCTGAAGTAGAAAAAGTGGAGGAATCAAAATTTAAAAGTGGAACACTAATATTGAAAGATACAGTAAAAGCTTTATATAATTTACTTAAAGATGTGCGAATGAATGAGGCTAGAAAACATAATATATCACCAAACTATGTATTTTCGAATGAGATTCTTTGAGAAATGGCAAAAAGACGACCTAGAAGCAAATTAGAATTCTTGCAAATTTCATGAATTGGGGAAGTAAAATATGAAAAGCATTGTAAAGCATTTGCAGAAGTGATTAGTAATTTCAGATAATAATTTAAAACAAAGAATTGCTTTGACTTAAGCCAAAAAAAAGATACCATATCAAAAGTTTAGTAAAAATAGTCTATTTTGAATTCCTGATCCAAAATACTATAAATAATACTTATAGAAATTCAAAGCATCATGACTTTAAAATTCTGTATTCAGTTATTTTACTTTTTTTCTGAGTATATATTATCTAGACCATCACGACCAGATGTAACTAATCCCTTAAGCTCTACCCAATCAGAAGAATATATAAATTTATCCTCCGATCTTGCTTTGTTAAAATATTCTTCCCAAAACTGTAGTTGTTTTTTATATGTTTCATATTCAACAGAATAAATATCTTTATGACGAGAATAGAATCCAGTAATCCGACTTAAATAACCAATATAATCTCAAGGCCCTTCCCATCAGCTTATGATAATTGATTTTGTTATAGCTTTTGCATCCTTCTCTATTTCCAGTTGACTTAAGTTTAAGATTTGATTATTACTACTAACAACGGGGCTTTGAAAATATATCCAGCCAATTATAGTAAGTGTAATGGTTACAACGATAGCAAGAAAGTTCCAAAAGCCTGCATATTTTTCAAAAAAATTAGCATTTGGCACAATTTCTAAAAAATTTCAAGGATACCTTTCAAGATAGTCTTTAGCGTTTTTTTCTGAACAATCAAAAATATTTCAAGATTCAATATTTGTTTTTTCAGATTTTCATATCACTCTAACCCTTGTTGGTTGTTCTCAAATATATTTTAATTTCATAAATGATATATACGATAAAATAGGGGTATTTCCTTGTGCTAATATAATTGCCCATATATCATATACACAAACATCAAAATAACAAACAAAACCTTTTGACTTGAAAACAAAAAAGAATAATCTTTAATAAATATTATGGTCGTTACTTTTTAGTTTTTAGCTAAAAAATACTATGAGTGGAGATTTGTTAAATTCAGTTGCTACTTATTCTACGATAGGATCTAATTTTATAACAATATTTTGATGAATTTGATGACTACTCACCTTGTTTTATTTTTATTGAAGCAAGAGGTATAAGGCAATTATTATTTCTTCAAAGACTTTTCAAACACCCTTAGAAAAAGAAGATATTTCAAAAGCTATATATCCAAGAAAAATATCTGACGAGACAATCAAAATAGATTATAACAAAGATCTACAATCGCCTCAAGATTTTTGTATTCAAAACATCACCGTTCTTTCTACTATAAAATCAAATTTTAACCCCATCTGTGTGTTTTGAATTGCAGAGATGTTTATTTTTATCTGGATTTGATACTATCTCCAAGATAGTGTTCATATTAGATGATTTAGAAAATTAAAAGAGAGTTATATAAAATTTTTATGAAATCCTTGGTCATGGCCTTCTATATTTTCCTTAAAATGGATATTGTATTTCAAATGATTGTACAAGATTTTATCGAATTCTTATAAAGACAATTTAATAGATGTTTCTAGTTTAGAAGAAGTTGTCCTATTTTTAAATATCTCAAGTAATATAGATAAAGATAAGATTCCATGAAACTTAAGGAACTTGAAGTTTATAGATTTTTGAATTATAAAAACTGATTACTCTTTTTTGATAAATGAATCACAGGTCACAACATTTTCAAAAAAAATCAAAAATATAATGTTTCAGTTAGATCAAAAACTTGGTTGAAACTGAAAGATACACATATTCTGAAGTTTGCCTGTTCCCTTTTGTATAAAACTTTGACAATCAATACATAGAAATTGACCAGAGTGTGTTATATATGAATTTGATAGAGAAACACAAGAGTATTTTAAAGCCTTTTCTACCAGAGATTTTAGAATTTAAATTCATAAATCATGAAACACGATAAGGAGCTAAGAGAGTACTTAGGAAAATATATAAATATAAACAAAGATAGGCTAGAAAATGCTAAATCTAAAGTCTCATCAAATTGAGCGCTTATTAACTACCTGGAGGAACATCTGGAGTCTACATTTGATTGGGCTTATCAGTGAAGTTTTTCGTATTATACAACTATAAAACCAAATCCTGGTATTCGTGATTCGAAATACGATGTCGATGTTGCAATAAAATTACCCTATAGAAAAGATTGGCAATGAAAAGAGAAAGAATATCACAATTTGATAATTAAGTGTTTAAGAGGAAGTGATAGATATAAGAACATGCTTGATATATCCAAAGAGCGGGCAATCAGAATTAATTATAGTGCTCGTGACGAAGAATTTCATGTTGATCTTGTCCCCATGTTTAATGATTGAAGGAATTGGAATGTGATTGATAGAAAGAGAAATGTTACTGAAATATCTTGAGGTTCAGAATTTAAAGATTGGGTAAATGAGCAGAATAATAAAACATCTATAGAATGATCAAAAGCAAAGTTTTTAAAAGAAACCATACGAATATATAAGTTTTTAAGGGACCGACATAATCCTAATGTCATAAGATCCGTCCAGCTCACATTACTATTAGCAAGACAAATTGATAAGCTAACAAGAGGTGATTTCCTTGACTTAACATCTACTTTTTTTTGAGTATCTGTTAAATTAAGAGAAGAATTAATACTGACAAACAATATTAGTGAGCTTGATTTATCTAATCCATGATTACCAAAAGAAGTTTTTAATAGAAAATTTACCGATGTACATTTTCAAGAGTTTAAACTTTGGATTATAGATATAATAGATAAAATCGAGGAGGCTTATATTGAGCCAAATTTTAACCAAAGTGTATCAAAATGGAGAAAAATATTTTTGGATAATTTTAATCCACTCTCAGTAAACGAAATATCAGTCAGGTATATTCATGCAAAAAATCCATCAGATCTAGGCTGGGAATATTTACATGAAGTAGAAAAAATAAATATTATTTGATTCAAAGCACCTAAACGCAATAAAGACAATGTAACATCTTTTATTAGCAACGAGAAGCTACCAGGAGATATGATACTTTCATTTTATGCTCAAATTAAAAGAGAAGAGCAGGACTATAAATTACATTGGCAAGTAACTAACGAATCAAATATATATGTTCAAAAGCTTAGATGAGAAATCGACAGTGAATCAATTTCTCTTTGATATAGTGACATATATTGATGATATGGTATACAGGAAACGTGACTATGGAAAGGAAAGCATTGGGTTAAGTGTTTTCTAGTATATAAAAATAAATTAATTGTTTGAGAATCGGATCACTTTTATGTAAATATAATATAAACAATAATTATGGATGATTTTGATCAATTTCTTAGAGATTACGCATGTTTATCTGATGAACTCACAACAGATGACTTATTTTTCTTTTTAAACGAACACTACAATAAAAAATTCAATTTTGAACTTAAAAATTTACTTCCATCTCAAATATTAACATATCCGAGAAATATACTTATTGATTTTGAACAATGAAATCAAATAACAAATGAGGTTGTCGCAACAAAAATAAAAAACCTTTTCAAGCTTTGTCGTGATTGATTTATATCGATAATCATTAAAGACGTTCAAATAGGAAAGGAAATAAAAAATATTTTAGATAAAGAATATATAATTAAAGATCGAGATTGTGGTATATATCTTATCCCCAAGAAATATAAATATAATTTCTTAGAGAAAGTTTTTTGACCAAAATCATATTCTCCTTATCGATGAAAATATTATATCAATGATTTTTTAGATATACATTTTGATAAACTATTAAAAAATATAGTACTATGAGTTGATTTTAACATGCAGGCTTATGATACCTTCATGTTCTCTCTCTACACTTTTGAGTTTATCAAAAATTTACAAGATTCAGATAAAAAAGTTAGTCAAAGCCTCAATCTATATAATGAATTAAAGGCAAGATTATGAGATAGCGTCAACTATTGATGAGATATTGTTTTATCATATCCCCTTAGGGACTATATTGAAAATAAGTGATATTATTTTGAGATCTTAGATTCTCTTTATCTCAAAGAAAAAATAAATTATAAAGAAATCTTCATCGAAAAAATGTATATTACCTTTGTTATAGAGAGAATTGTAAATTTTGATAAGAGAGATTTTATACCTGACGCACCAGAAAAGTCGTCAAATAATACAAGACTAAGAAGTTCTTTTGATTCTAAAAAGTGAACTCTTATGGTTCTCGGCAAGGAATTCCCAATTACCAAGAAAACCAAAATTCACGATCTCTTTAGTATAATTTATGCAATTTATGATTCTGCTTGAGAGACAAATATATCTCTAGAACAAATATGAAAAGAATACATAGATAATAAATATAAGTATAAATTCATTGAATCGAAAGATTTAAACTATGAGAGAATGCGAGATATTTTAAAAAATAGACTTAATAAAATTAAACTTGAACTCGAAGTAAAAAATGAAATCATAGGGATTAAAACTTCTTGATTGATGCTTAATTACTAGTACTGGGATAATTCTTTCCCGCCCCATGGCTTATTTGTAATTATTAGCCAAAACAACAAAATAGACCCTGACGTTGACTTTATGTCTCGTCTGGGTCTTTTGTACACAAGGCCTCATCGAAACCTGAGCTCGGGCTTCAAACCTTGATTTCACTTTCCCTTTTCTTTCTTCTTATCTGTCTTTTTTAGAAATCCCGAGGCTCCTGTCAAGTCGCGGTTCATCGAACCGCTCGACTTTACAGGAGGTGGATTTCATATAATCTCAGACAGAAGAAAGAAAACAACTGAATCAATGGATGCGCTCTGATACAATAATATCAGAGCAGTAGTAAAACCTATATGGGTATTATTTTATATCTATTAGGCTCCGGAACCTATATTATCTCTTAATTAACTATGACAAATGAAACAGAATATCATTCTTTAGATAAAGATAAAATTCTCTATTTCTGATTAGATCATCTTGAAATATATTGAACATTCTTATATGAGGAAAATTTGGTTTGATTAGATTTTGAAAATTCAAATTACATTACATTTCTGGATTTTACTATTACAAAACACGAAGTACCAAAATATGAGTATAAACTTACTTTTGTAAAAAATGACTTAACTCTTTTTGCTTATTACAAATGAAAGAAATCTGGAAGTGTAAGTACCATGGATTATATTTGCATATATAGCACCTGATTCTCACTTATGACGAGAAAAGAAATTATGTTTCTTTTAGGAGAATATTTCAAACTCAGAAAATACAAAAGATTAGATATTTGTATCGATTTGAAATTATGATTAGATTATCTTCTTACTCAATTTAAAAGTCTTGATCAAAAATCTACGATTTTTAAGGGGGAACGATGAGAGATGGAGACTTATTACATCTGAGAGGTGAAGAACTCAAAAAACAAGCGCCAATTGATTAGAATCTACGATAAAATAAAAGATTCAAAGGCAAAAAACAAACATAGACAATATTCTCACTATTTTACAGAGGATTGTGTAACGAGAGTCGAAATAGAAATACGCTCAGAACTCGCAAAAAATATTGAGAAATTCGAATATATTTTTGATGACACATATCTATGTTCACTCTTTAAGAATTATATTAAGAAACATACGAACCTCTTTGATAATCTTTCAGATGAGACAATTACTCTATATCGTCCGATTCCAAAGTTTGATCCAGATAAAATTCATTATTGATCTAAGAAAGCCGAAAGAAAAGTAAAAATATTCCAAGGACATGCAAAAAACCTTATGAAGATTTGATATTGTCCTATCGAATTATTAATAAGCGAATGAATTATCTCAGAAAAATCAAAACTATGACTCTGATATGAATCATATAAACAATTTAACGAGAGAATACAGTTCGGAAAAGATTGGTTTTGAGATATTCTTCCATTGCTTGATCACTAATATGTTATCAGTACAAGAAAGCAGGGAGCACTTCCCTGCCTCCTTATCGGATGATGAGGTACAAAAAATCATAGAGATGTATTACAAATTTTGGGAAGAAATCATAAGTTGATTTTTAGAAGAAAAAGGTTATAAGTGAAATAATATTCTCTAATGATTTACAACATGGACGATTTGTGAGATTTTAAGTTATATAGAAAGAATCTAATGTTCTTGTCTATTGCTATTATCCTTATTGGTCTTTTTTCTAAAAATTTAGATTCAATTAATCTTGGAATAATACATTTTTCATCTCTTGAATTCTTTAGCCTATGACCAATAATTACATTACTAATTTGATTGAGTTACGTATTAATAAGATATTTACAACAGAGAATTAATTACGAGTGAAAACCACGGGAAGCTGTTTTAGTATTAAAAAACTTGGAAAAAATTTGAATAGACAATATAAACTATATTAAAGAGGCCTACCGACCAGAAGGGGGTCGATGGGAGACTATAAAATTCGATTCAAAATATGATTCTCCCGCCTGAAAAATTGAAAAAATATTTATATCCTTTTCTAGGGAATGTATACATATTAACGCACAAAACCATGATTTTATTTTTAATAGAATAATAACTAATCCCGAGCTTACTTGCGATTATTGATTTGATTGATTCTTGAACCGTGCAAGTTTTACTTCTGAACATTATGCATTTGAGATTCATTTTAACAACAGAATATACCAACGTATAATTAGCAAGATTAGTTATTGGATTGAAGAAAAATATTATATAGATTATTTCTTCCCTGTGTTTGTTTGATGCACCGCGTACATATACATTTTATATGAGTTACTAATTTGCGTATTATGAAAGCTCTAATATACTACAGAAAATCTACAGACAGAGACGATAAACAAGCAAATACGCTTGAACATCAGCTGAATAACTGTAGAAATACCGCCAGAAATCTCTGATTCGAAATAGCCAGGGAGATTTGAGAGAGCGTGAGCGCTAAGGAGGAATTCAAACGTCCTTGATTCAATGAAATGATTGAATTATGCAAGAAAAAGAAAATAGATTTTATAATTATTGATGAGCCAAAAAGACTCTCTCGAAATAATATCGATACTTCGAGGATTATTGATCTCCTCGACAAGAAGTGTATCAAGGGGATTTATGCAACTTCACGACAATATCTTGGAGAAAACAGTCGAGATAAATTTCTTCTTCAGCTAGATCTCTCACTCTCAAAGATGGATAATGAAGATAGAGCTAAAGATGTGAAAGATAAGATGATTTCTTGTCTTCGAAAAGGAATGTGTATGCATAAGGCTCCATTTGGATATCAGAACATCACCATCAAAAAATGACATCATGAAGTGGTAATAAAGAAAACCGAGGCAGAACTCGTAAGAATTATCTTTGAAATGAGAAAGAAAGAATTTACATTCAATGATATATGAGGCTATGCCAACAAACACTATGGCTATATGAAGAAATTTGAGATTAATTTCATACAAAAAATAGTGAACAATAAATTCTACTATGGAATGATGACATTTGGTGGAATAGATTATCCAGGGAAACACAAAGCAATAATATCCAAAAAGCTTTTTGATGAAGCAAATAACTCAGGACTTAGAGGAAGTTATCTTATCGTGAATAAGAATGCAGATTATCTCCTCAAATGATTATTAAAAGATCCATCTGGTGGCAAACTCATTGCCTACATGAAAAAATGACACAGATACTATTGAGCACAAGCAAGAAGTGAACATAGAGTAAGTATTCGAGAAGAAATGGTACTTGAAAAGGCCTGAGATCTTCTTAAAGAATATACTAACTGGTGAACAAAGCAGGAGTTTAGCAAAAAAATTGTCATCGATATCCTCAAACGATATGAAATACAATGACAAGAAATAGCACAGGAAATTGAAGAAAAAATTACCCAACAAAATCAAAGAAAATCAGAATTACTCAATATGCGTTTGGATGGAAAATTAACTGATAATCAGTATATAGAAAAATTAAATGAACTCACAAATAATATAAAAGGACTTGAAGAATCTCGAGATGTATATCGAAGTAAAACTGGTGATTTCTCTTGACTCTATGAAAAAATGATAGAACTCTCTAAACACCTGCACCAGACTTATTTATCGAGTAATAATCTCCAAAGGTCTCTGATTTTGAAAAGTATTATGATAGAACTTTCTATAGACAACAAAAAAGAGCTTCATCCTCAGGAGAACGAGCTCTTCAATGTCATTAAAAATGATTATTTTCCCTTTGGTAGGGCCACGGAGAATCGAACTCCGGTTGACGGAATGAAAATCCGCTGTCCTAACCCCTAGACGATGGCCCCAAAATGAGGAAAATCTTGCTTAAAAAACTTATGGTCGGGAACGTGGGACTCGAACCCACAACCCCGCGCTCCCAAAGCGCGTGCGCTAGCCAATTGCGCCAGTTCCCGGCTAAAAAAAATTTCAAATCAGAAGTTACAAGTTATAAGTGACGGATTTACTTGAAACTTTAAACTTGAAACTTTTATACTTATGTTTGGTGGGTGTGGATGGATTTGAACCATCGACCTCGTCCTTATCAGAGACGCGCTCTAACCACCTGAGCTACACACCCATATAAGCCTTAAGCCACAAGCAGCAAGCCACAGGCGGGCTTGCATGCTTTCTTTTTCTTGTGGCCTTTAGCTTTATTGAATACTACATTTGGAGCGGGCGATGAGACTCGAACTCACAACAGTCTGCTTGGAAGGCAGAGGCTCTAGCCAATTGAGCTACACCCGCAAAATCAATGTATGTATTCTATATGTTACTTTTACACGTGGTAAAAAGCAGGGGTATAATATAAAAACAATCACGAATGTCAAAATTTTTTTCGACTTTTTTCTAAATATCCTAACTTTGAATGTACTATGACAAGATGAAGTCTTTTATATTCAGGTCCACTGACACTCTTCCGTTCCAGATATTTTCCTCGATCTCCGCGATGATACTTACTTGATTGTTGGCTTTAATTTGCTGGAAATACTGACCAAAACCAAATGCCTTACAAGACGCTCCATCACCATTTGCACGGATTCGAAGATGTTTTTGGTCTTTTCCGAGATAATCGAGATTAGAAGTTGCGATATTTCGTATGAGAAAAAGTGGTTTTGGATTTCCGATACCAAACGGCTGAAATTTTTTGATTTCTCGAGCGAGTGATAATTTGACTTCTGATATATCGATCTCTGCTTCTACGAGAATCTTTTTTGCGATCGGTCGATCGACTGACATGACAGAAGCACGAGCTTCTATTTTTTCACAGAAGTCCGTATATTTTTCTTTCAGGATCGTAAAACCTGCCGCTTGTTTATGTCATCAGAATGCAACAAAATATTCTTTGAATTCCGTCAAAAATGAAACCATATCAAAATATTCCGGACTTCGACAACTTGCTACAAGCTTTTCTCACTCGTCTTTCAGAGCGATCGCTGGCTTATGAAACGCTTCGCAAAGTCGTCCTGCTATGAGTCCGATGATTCCGTGTTCGATATCAGTCGAGTCATACATGATGATATTTTTTGTCTCGTCGACATTCCCGAATGCGTGCGTCGCGAATAATTCAGTCGCTGTTTTTCGCTTTACATTCAGATCTTCTATCTCACTCATCACTTCATCAAGTCGATCTTCCGATGCGAGAAGCATTTGAAGGGCCTTATACGGCGTATCCATTCTTCCGGCAGCATTTATGCGCGGACCGATACGAAACCCTACTACATCGCCGTCCATATCTTTTGTATCATCGACTCATTCGATAAGTCGACGAAGTCCACAGGAAGAAGAGTTTTTCAGTTGTTTGAGACCGAGATATGCGATCGTACGATTTTCTCCGATGAGCGGCATACAGTCAGCGATCGTTCCGAGCGTCGCAAAGTCGATATATTGTTCGATAACTTCGAAATATTTTTTTTCTTCAGGATAGAGTTTTTTGCTGACAGCACAAAGTAACTTAAATGCTACTCCTGAACCTGAAAGTGAAGAAAATGGATACGCAGAATCAAGACTTTTCGGATTAATAATCGCGACGATTCACTCGGGAATCTCATCAGGGATCGCATGGTGATCTGTGACGATCATATCGATTCCGAGTTTTCCTGCATGATTGATCGCTTCGATATCTTTCGTTCCACAGTCGACCGTGATGATGAGTTTTACATTTTTTTCTGCGAGCTCATCGACAAAATACGGCTTAAGACCATATCCATCCTTAACGCGATGCGGAAGTCGGTAAGAAATCTGAACTCCATGAACTGCGAAAAAACGCACCAAAAGCGCGGTCGCAGAAACTCCATCAACATCGTAATCTCAGAAGATCACGACTCGCTCGTTATTATCTCGAGCCTGCAAGATACGTGTTACCGCATCTTCCATTCCTGGAAGCGTGTACGGATCATGAAGATCGGAAAAACCCGGAGTAAAAAATTCCCGAAGTTTTTCAGGAGTATTCTCGATATTTCTATTGTTTAAAAGTGTTTCGATAATTGTTTTTGTGTCGTCGTGAGCTCGAAGCTCTGAGTGAAGTCATTTGATCGTTTGCATGATAGTATCCTCACGAATAAGCGAGGATATTATAGAAAGTTTTTATAAATGGCAAAACTCAAATGAAAAATCTAGCTTGCCTCAAGAATCTGGGCAACTTTTTCTTCTGGAGATAATAATCTTTCACGATCTATTTTTAGTCGTTTGGCAAGGCTTTTTTCCCGTTCGGCAAGTCGAAATTGTATATATTCTAACATAGCATAGAGTCGATCAGCAGATTCGGTTTCCGCAGGGTTTGCCCTATCGATAAAAATTCTAAGTTGGCATTCTAATATATTCAAAATTTCTCTGAGTTTTGATAAGTCTTTCTGAAAACCCATACAACATAGAGCGCTCTCTTCAAAAGTGGGATATTCCGTTATACCGGAAACATACGTTCCAAGTTCACTATCTTGTAAAATTCGAGTCACACACTGGTAAGATTCTTGAACAAACTCCGATAATATGTCCTGTCCACTTTTACAACGCTCCAGGAAAGTATCTGTTAAAGTTTTGAATCAATTGATTTTTTCTGAAAAAACAGAACTGCTCTCCCCTGTTCATTTTGATGTGAATAATACTTTGCTTTTATTTCATTCGTTCAGTTTAATATCCTTAACCATCTGTTGAAGTTTTTTCCAGTCATTCCGCATAGCGACCTGTAATTCCGAGCCATTCCAAAGAGTTCACTTTGCATAAAAAGGAATCGATTCTCCTCATCTTCCGAGAAGATGGAGAATAATACTGTACAAACGAGCATTTACTCTTCCTATAGTTTCTTGCAGTCGAGCATGATGGATTGATTGAGCTTGTTGAGATCACTTATCTATCGATTCTTTTCTTGTTTTAAGTATTTCAAAGAATTCCAAAAAATGAGATACAGATGAAAAACAATACCCTCAAGCTTGTGTGTCGAGATGCTTGATTTTATCATCTTGAGTATTAAGTGATCCAATACATAAATTCGCTTTTTCTTCCTGTAAAAAATCTCAATAAGGAACTTCATATTCTCACAAAAAAACTGAGATCGTTTTACGAAATTCAGGTGAAACACTCTGACGTGCCAGTTCTAGATCTTTAAAGTAGGAAGTAAGGATCTTGATTCGATCATGAGAAAAGTCGTGGTAATCACTATGAACTAATTCGAGACGAATATAGCTCATTTTTGCTTGTAATAATCACTCGGTATCTCAAGGATTCAATATCGATGGAGCTGCCAAAAAATGAGATCTATAACGATTTGGTATGGTAGAATCATTTATAATAGCCAACATGTCTTTTTGTCGTATTTGATTTTCTTTTTCGATAATCACATATCGCTGAATTCAAAGAATTATAGCCTCTTCGAGACGATTTTCGAAGGCTGCAATTGCTCATGGAATACTCTGAATAAACTCAAAAAACACGCTCTCTTCGGTTTTATTGAATGCGGCATCTGAAAAGAAAATATCAATCTGCTCTTTTAGGGAATCAGCGAGTTCTAAATACCCAGAGATATTTTTATAATCTATGTGAAAATGAGTAAAGGCTTTAAAATCCTTTACGATTTTTGCAAGCATCTGAAACCCTGAAAAAAGCTCTTCAGGAAGATTATAAAGTTCAAAAACGTGAGCTATATGATGACTGTTTTGTGTAAAAAAATCTTCTATATCTACAGAATATGACTTTGATGATCCTTTTTTTTCAAGGATTCGTCGAAGTTCGTTTATCTGATCAGTGCTTTTGGCAAGATAATTTCTATCCATATGGATTACTCCTGGAGAAAGAAAAGCTTGGCTCAGCTCATTTATTTTTCCTTTTATAACTTCTGCTGTTGTTTGTTTTAACGAGGGAACATACATTGATACATGTTCCTTTATTCCTCAAATAGTTTTTTTCTCTAAAGAAGCAGAAGATCAGAATAAACCAAGAGGATCTTCTCATTTTTTTAATAACTCAAGATATTCAGTATCGAACGGATCTGGATAACGCATTATAATCGATGGTTCTATATTGGCTCAAAAAGATCCAGACAAACACTGAGACGTGGTAACTCATACGGGTGAAGAAAAACTCGAAAAAGGAGTATTCACAATTATGAATCCTTATTGATATTGCATTTCATTATAAATAATTACTGGAAATTAGCAAAAACAATTATGTAATCATGAAAATACATAAAAAACAAGAGTTGTCTTTTTATTATTCCCTGTATAATAAAGACAGGATTATATTTAAATACCGATTAATGAACCCGGAAAATACTCCAGATACACCCAAAAAAACCAATAATTTTCTCAAAAATGGAAAAACTTTTTTACGAAAAAATCCAGTCACAAAAAATATCATAGAACATAAAATTCTCATCGCGAGTCTTATGCTAAGTATTCTTCTCTGACCAAAAACAAAAGAAGGCCTCAATAAGTATCTAGAACGAAAGCATAGTGAATCCTTGGTTCAAATGGACAAAGATTTTGAAACAAAAATGAAAAACGGGAAAATAGAAGCTGAACGAAAGATTCGGCAAAGAAAAAAAGATGAAGCTATTGCGTTAAAGAAAAAAGAGATTGCTGATTATGATGCAAGTCTAAAAATACTTCGTGAAGGAAGAAATTATGGATATGCCACTATCAGAAAAAGATGAATTACGAGAGAAAAAGCTCTTGATATGCAGAAAAATATAATCGAAGAAGCTGAACGACTTCTCCCGATAATGAGAAAATTACGAGAAGAGGCCGTCTTAGAACTTAAAGCAATTCAAAATACCCCTATCTAAATTCAAACAATGTGAATGAACTCACGAAATCCTAGAACTCCTTCTCATACTAATTGACGACTTTTTGATGCAGATCAAAAATCCGAAAAAGAACCACCAACACCAACTAAAACACCAAGCAAAACTACCTTGTTTTTTCAGAAAATTCAAGATGAATACTTTCCAAAAAAACGCAGTAAAACAAGAAAAAGAATGGAGGTTTTTGGGCTTATATTAGCAGGAACCACGACTGTTTGAGCTATAAGTAAGATGACTGTTTCAAAAATATATGACACCCTTTCCGATACGAATAAGCCTGTGACACTTACAGTCATTCCAGAGCCTATATATACGAATTTTGATATCTGAACAGTTGTATGTTTTGAACAAATCAATTTCTATGCTCTTGATACTTTTCCACGTCCGAGTGATTATAAATGACCTGATTTTTATGATATACACAACTCCTTTTGGGGGCCTGCAGAAAAAGAAAATCCTGGTGCCTCACTTGATACCATTCTCCAAAAAACTCTTGAAAAGATTGCAGAGTGTGATCTTAAATATGCCGAAAATAATCCGAACAAGAATTTAAAATTTTATGCAAGACCCCTGTGAGATTATATGGATGAGACAATCCAAGATATTTACGGTCGAGAGATTATACAACAAGCAAAAAACATATTAGCAAAACTTCCAGCCAATCATTTTTTGAAAGATTTTTTAGAAAAATGAATATATTCCCTTCAACTCATCGAAGATGGAATCGCTCATCAAAGAGATTATATCAGTCAAATAGTTGATAGAGATTTTCTCTTGAAATACCCAAAATTCACAATTCAGAAAGAAAAATATTATAAATACAAAACACAGAAAGATGCCTTCAGTGCAGCAGTGCAAGATAACAAAGAAAGAAAATCACAGGGGCTCAAAGGAAAGCCTATTCCTCTCGTTACCATAGAAATGGATACGGAAGACATACAATCTATCATTCATCTTATCGAGCTCTATAATTCTCATTACATAGAACGAGCGAAATATAATAATAAAATTAATGATCTACTAGCGGAAAAAAATAATCGTATACGAATGCTCAAATGGCTCGTAGAAAATTGATTACGTGTACCAGAAACACAACTAAGAATCATGGTTCTATTCACTCTTCCAAAATCAGATGAAGAATGAGAATTATCACAATCTACTAAGGCTCCGGAAAGAAAGGATTGTTAAAAAAACTAAACTTGTTTTAGTGGCGCAATCTCAAGATTCATCTTCTTAATTCCAAGTCCAGGAAAAGCAATATCAGCAATCGGTCCAGAAAGACCCACGATAGTCCCAGTTCAAAATTTTTCGTGTTTGACTCGATCTCCGAGTCCGAGCGATCCGACTACTACGGTCGGTCGCTCCTTTTTTTCTTTTGGTACGGAAGAGGTATTGAATCCTGAAAATCCAGCTGAAGCAGAGGTTCCTCAGAAAAGAGAACTTCCATAGCTTGAAGCAGCAGGTTTGTTTCAGAAAAAATTATTTGAGAATGCAGATCATTTTATCTCGTATTGAATCACGAGCTCTTTTGGAATTTCTTTCAAGAATCGTGAAGCAGGATTTGCACTATAATTTCCGTAAGTGTATCTCTCCTTTGCTCGAGAAATGAAGAGTTTTTTCTTGGCTCGCGTCATCGCTACATACATCAGTCGTCGCTCTTCTTCGAGTTCGTGCTGTTCCATGAGTGATCTTGAATGCGGAAATACTCATTCTTCCGCTCCGACGATCATTACATGTTCGAATTCGAGACCTTTCGAAAGATGAACTGTCATAAGCGATACATGATCTGCTCCGGATTCGATATTATCAGCTTCTGAAAGCAGAGCAATATCTTCGAGAAACATTCGTGGTTGCTCGGAAAGTTCGAGTGCATTATATCGACTCGCCATATTCTGAAGTTCATTCACATTCTCCATCTTCCCTACCCCGTCTTCATCTCAGAATTCGAGTTTCAGATACGCTTCATATCAGATTTTTCTCACGATAAAACCAATCGTCTCATCGATCGGATGTGTCGAAAGAAATTCTGCCATTTCCTGATAGATTGTACTAAATTCCGCGAGTGATCGCTTTGCTGCCGGTGGAAATTCTTCGATTTCTCCGACGATCTGAAGAATATCAGGAATCGGAAGATCGTAATTTTTCGAGTACGAGAGAAGAATCTCGACGGTTTTTTGTCCGATTTTTCGTGTTGGTGTATTAATGATTCTAGCAAAACCCATCGTATCTCGAGGATTCACAAGTACACGAACATAAGAGATAATATCTTTGATTTCTTTTCGCTCGTAAAAACGAAGACCTCCATAAATCTTGTACGGAATTCCTTTTCGTATCAGTGCTTCTTCTAAAAGTCGTGATTGACCATTCGTTCGATAGAGCATCGCCCATTTTGACCAGCCTCATTCATCCTGAATAATTTCAGTAACAGTATCGGCTTCATGTTTTTCGTCATATGCATCGATAAGTGTGATCTGATTCCCTTCTTCATTATCCGTCCAGAGTGTCTTATCGAGTGCACTCGTATTGTTTTTTACGACTGCATTCGCAGCGGTAATGATTGTCTTCGTCGAACGATAATTCTGTTCAAGCTTTACGACTTGTGCATCTGGATAATCTTTATTGAAATTCAGGATATTTTTTATATTTGCTCCTCGCCAAGAATAGATTCCCTGCCAATCATCACCAACAACACAGAGATTGCGCGTAGCGGAAGAAAGTATTTGGATAATCTGGTATTGGATCTCATTCGTGTCCTGATACTCATCTATGAGAAAATATTTGAATTTTCTATGAAAATTCTCGAGCACTTCCGGAACCTGAAGAATCTTCAGAGTACAAAGCAAGATATCATCAAAATCGAGCGCATTATTACGACGCATCGCTTTTTCATAATCAATATATACATCTTTCACGATCGAGGTGAGATAACTATGGACGCGACCCTCATACCTATCTGGAGTAATTCATTCATTTTTCGCCGCACTGATATGAAAAAGTACCTGTCGAGCCGGAGCTTCTTTATCATCTACTTTCTTTTCTTCGAGAATGTTTTTTATCAATTTGAGTTTATCATCTTCGTCATAGATTGCAAAGTCTTTTCCATAACCGATACGATCGATAAACTGACGCAAGAAAAATACGCCGATCGAGTGAAACGTACCAGCTACGGGCATTCCATTCAATCGATATGGATTAAAATTATTTTTTATCTCAATGCCGATTTTCTGAGCTAATCGTTCACGCATCTCACGCGCCGCTTTGTTCGTAAAAGTCACACAGAGAATACTCTCAGGTGCGATTCCATGGTCATGGATCATAGAAGTAACTCGTTCGGTCAGAGTATGAGTCTTCCCTGCTCCAGCACCAGCAAGAATCAAAAGCGGCCCATCGATGATATCTACAGCAGATTGTTGTTTTTCGTTTAACATGGAGAAAGTTACAAGGTTACAAAGTTACATAGTTACAAAGTCCTAGCACGTCATTCCCGTGAAAACGGGAATCTCATCATCGACTGCGAGTAACCTCGTGGGATCCCCGGGTCAAGCCCGAGGATGACGTAGAAACGAGAGAAAATGAGAGAGCTTGAGAGAGGAAACTGTTTGAGCAGGCTGTGAGTCGTGCAAATGACGAGCAAAGCTATGTCTGCGAGTTTTTCCTCTTTCAAAACTTTTGGTACTTTTGGTTACAAAAGTATATAAAAGAAAATCCTATTAAGAAAAACCTCGCTGATTGTATCGATTTTTCACATGAGACAAAACGAAAATTTACAAAATAAAAACCCACGATATTCTCGTGAGCTTTATCTGAATTTTTAACTTTACAGACTTTCGACTTTTGACTTTATAGACTAATCAATTTTTCCAATCTTCTTCTCGAAAGCATAGAGCACATTCGCAACCCCACCTCGATCCATCGTGATATCCGGATTAAAATTTCCTCCAGAAAATCCCATGATTCGACTGAAAGCTCCAATATATTTATAATGTCCGCTTGCAGCTGATACGTCTTCGAAGTTCGCTGTGTCAGTTTCTTGCGCAAGTCCTGAAGTACGAATAATGAGCGAAACGAGTTCAGCTCGCGTAACCGTATCATCTGGTCGATATTTTATATTTGCTTTTACGATTCCTCGATCAAGCGCAGTATCAAGATATGGTTTCAAGATATCATCTGATTTTACATCCTTAAAAATCTTAGAAGTAACGGAACCATCAGGAACTACATCAAACAATCGGAAAACGATAATGAGAGCTTCGCGTCGTGAGATCGTTCGATCTGGGTAAAAATTTCCATCAGAATATCCCTTAATAACCCCTTGTTCCGTAAGTGCACTGACCGCAGTATAGTATTTTGATCCGGGAGTAATATCTTTGAGAGTAAAGAGACTTTGTGTAAGACTTGGATCGTCTACTGAAGTCTCAGGTTTCACTTCTGGTTGTTTAGTAATCTCCGTAGTCACTACTGAAACAATCGGTTCAACTTTTTCAGGTTCTACTTTTGTCGGTTCCATTGGAGCAGAATCGAGATTTTCAGGAGTTTTTTCACTCGCGATAGATATCTCTTTGAGATCCACCGTTTTTACGTTATTGAGATTGTTTTGGATAAAATCAAGCGGATGAATCGTATATCGAATTGCATTTTCTTTTCCGAGTCCTACATTCACAGCTCAGAAGAAATCCAGTCCAGCGTCACTCGCATCTCGAAAGGAATATGGCCAGTACGGATGATATGGAGCATCTCCTCGATCGATCTGAAAATGCAGATGCGGAGTCGTAGTGATTCCCGTCATTCCCACGTGCCCGAGAAGTTCTCATCGTCTGATTTTCGTACCTTCTATCACAGAAATGTCCGCAAGATGTTCATATGCTGAATAGACATCTTCTGTCGTTCCATTCAGTGGGACATTTTCATGACGGATAATAACATATTTTCCATCACCAGTTTCGGTATCTTTTACTTTTATGACGACACCGTTCGCGACGGAGAGTACTGGAGTTCCGAGTGGAGCTCTGATATCGACTGCGAGATGACTTCCATCCTGTTCTTCGTAATTCATACGATAGCTTCCCATATAGGGAGTAATATACGTAAAGCGTTCGATAAGCGCATCTTTATTTTTCTTATCTTCATTTGAGAGAAGATTTACATCATATTTTGGCATCTCGATAAATTGATCGACGGAAATATCTTCATATTTCAAAGATTTCAATGTGTTTTTCTGATTCAGCCAATTAGGAACATACGTAATCGGGTAAATGGCACCATCAAATGGATCAGCTTTTACATCAGAATAGTTCATTACGGAAGATCTGAGAAATTGTGGTCCAATAAAAATAGACATATAAACGAACACGAGAAGAATGTTTAAGACCCAGACAGCTCGAATCGCAGCAAGCGAACCTGAAAGTCGAAAACGGGCAGAAATATCTCACCAATATCGTGAAACTTTTACAAGTTTTTCAGCTTGTGCACGGGAAATGTGTTTATTTTTGTTCATATACTTTTGTTTGTATTTGTAATATTTACGCTTCAAGTGTAGCATATTTTGAGATAGAATGCAAAAATCCGAGGATAAAAAATAATTTGAAAACTCAGCTTTTCCTATACAATAGGCACAATATCATATAAGAGCCATAAAATGCAACTTTTCTTCCTTATTTTTCTCTTTATCTTCGGTCTTCTCTTCGGTAGCTTCTCCTCGGTCGTCATCGAGCGACTTCATACCAGACATAAAAGTATAGCCACCGGAAGAAGTGAATGTCCGAACTGCAAACACGAACTTTGAGTTTTTGATCTTTTTCCTCTGTTCTCCTATGTTTTTTTACTAGGAAAATGTCGATATTGTAAGCAAAAAATCTCACCGATTTATCCGCTTCTTGAGCTTTCGATGGCGACTTTATTTGCGCTTGCTGGTACATTTTTCGTAGATTATGCGATGGTTTTTGCTGGTTCTGGAGCTGAGATATCACGGCTTCTTTTTATTCTCGCAGTCGTTTTCGTGGTCGTGGTTTTCACTTTCTATGATCTTCGATTTATGGAGATTCCTGATGAAGTGATGATTCCTTCGATTTTTATCCTCCTCATTCTTCTCGCGATCAGCTCTTGGATTGTTCCGCTTCCGATTTTTTCACACTTTCTTCCATTCGAATCGAGCATTCTCGGGATAACTTTTTTAAATTGACTCGTCGCAGGATTGATCGTCTATGCTTTTTTCTATCTCCAGATTCTCATTCCAGGACTTATATATGCTTTTCGAGAAAAGAAATATAAACTCATTCTTGAGATAATTTTCTGAAGCGTGACTTTCTTTGGCTGGATGACAAAACAGCTTTTTACCTGGAAACAAGAAGAAGAAAATCCAGAGGAAGAAGAGATTCCAACTTGGATTGGTGGCTGAGATTTACGTATTGCGCTGTTCATGGGACTTGTGGCTGGAATAAAAATCACACTTCTCGCTCTTTTTCTTTCGTATCTCATTGGTAGTATCGTCGGAATCGCTGTACTTATTATCACTCGCGAACGAGGAAAACATATTCCTTTCTGACCATTTCTCGGTGCCGGACTTCTCGTAGCACTACTTGCACACGCACAGATTTTTGCTTTGATGGAACGATATCTTATCGTCAGAATGTAATTTTTATCGTCATCCTGAACTCGTTTCAGGATCCCCGGGTCAAGCCCGAGGATGATGTACCAGCAAAGATTGCTTCGTCGTGCCTCCTCGCAATGACAGACTCATGTTTTCCATAAAACTTTGTAACCTTGTAACTATGTAACTTTGTAGCTCTCCACCCATTTTCTTTCATTTGTCCAGAGATTTTTCTTCACACCAATACAATTTTCGATATAATATCAGCCGTATTTTAAAAACTTAAATAAAAACACATATGGACGAGAAAAAGATTCTTGCTATCAAGGACTTTCTCCTTGCAGCAGAAAAATCAGTTCAATCTGCAAAAAAAATCCTCGCTACTATGATTGATTCAAAGGAACTCCGAAAGGGGCTTGAATTCGACACCACTTCCCTTCATACCTACGACAGTGGTGAAGATAAGATCGTAGAATGAGTTTTTACTGGTGAATCAATGCTCGGATCTGATGGTAATATCTATCCAGTTCCTCAGAATTACGCATCAAAATCCCATCTCGTACAAGGAAGTAAGCTCAAGGCTATTATCAATCCAGACGGAAAAATCACTTACAAGATTATCGAAGAAATCGAATTTGAGACCAGTATCTGAATTCTTACACAGAATAAAGAAAAATTTCAAGTTATCGCAAACTGAAAAGCTTATAATGTTCTCGTAGCGGCAGTTACTTACCTTAAAGCTGAAGTTGGTGATTCTATATCTATCCGCATACCAAAAGGAAAGGAAGCAACATTTGCTGCACTTGATGCGGTGATTCCTAAATCTGCTTAAAACAGTTTGATTATTTGAGAAATTTCGATATATTGAGACCTGTTATACAGGTCTTTTTATTAGAAAAAATCAGTACTTCACAAAACTTAATATTTTCACTTTTTTCATACTTTAATACTTTAACTTTTTCTACATGTCTCAAATTCGCTCACGCCGAGAACCTGGATCCGAAGCACCATCTTCTAGCATCTGAAAATATCTCGTCCCCGTTTCTATCGCTATTATCGTCGTGATTATTATCGCTCGACTTCTTATGTCTGGTGCTGATAATAGCACTGGGAAAATGGGAAGTTTTGTCACAGTTACTCCGAGCCTCCAACAATCCGAAGTGAACATCAAAATGTCTGGGGATTCAAAAAAACAAATCGATACCGCTACGAAACTTTATGCGACTGATGCTGGTCTTGAAGTAAAATCTGGTGAAGCAAGTATTACATTTGAAGCAAATAGTTCAAAACTATTTTTAGATAAAAATATGGATCTTAAATACGAAGGGAATCTTGGAGGAAAACAAACTTTTACTCTCAATAGCGGTTGTGCTTGGTTTGAATGAGCAAATCTCGAAACAACATTTCAAATGAGAAATTTTACCGCCACCCCAACAGGATTAACAATTGCGGCTTTCTGTCAAAATGCGGTCGCAAGCAATGCTTATGTACTTCGTTGAGAAATTAACATCAAAGCTGGAGACAAAACAATTGATGTCGGAATCGGTCAAAAAATAACATTAATGAATAAAGAGGTTTGAAGCGTAATACTCTCAGAAAAGATTGATACATTCGATTCTTATATGAAGGAGTCTGATCTCTATGTACGACATAATGGTGGCACTTACTCCGCTACGACTAGTTCATGAGAAATACTAAGTCTTTCTGGTACTACCCTTCTTTGAACTGGAAGTCAAGCAAATACCGATACTCTCTCGAGTGTTTCTGCTGGAAAAGGCATTATCATTACTTATCCTCAAGACGAAAGCACTGTTGATAAAAATATCATCGACATTACCGGAAATATCTCCGATCCGCGAATAGTAAAAATAACTTTCAACGATAAGGATGCTGCGATTAATGTTGCTGAGAAAACTTTCATTCTCAAATGATTTACTTTCAAAAACAATATAAATGATGTTGTTTATAAGACTTTTGATAAAGATGCCTCTTTAGTGACTAAATGAACTTTTACGGTATATCTCTCGAAAAAAGTCGCTGAAGAAACCGAAAATAAACCAAGCGTTACTTCTTTTCCACTTTCCGATAAAGATTTTCGTATCGTGGCTCCTGGTCAAAATCCATACAAGACGACTGATAATGTCGTACGAATTGAATGACGCGTCAATAAGGGAACAGTAAAATATATTACCATCAATGACTTCAAACTTTCAAAATTCCCTCAATTTTGAACCTACTGGTACTATTTTGCAAATAAAGATTTTGGGACTATGAATAATGGTATCAATCTATACACTATAAAATACTATGGCGAGAATGATGATATTCTTTCTACTGGACTCTTTACAATCGTAAAAGAAGATAAAGTGGAAGAAAAACCCGTAGCTCAGAGTGGTTCTTTGACTGGTACTGGAGAAGAAGCTATTAATTAATTTTAGAACAAATGTTTTGAATAAAACAAACAGGAAGTTCCATAATAGAGATTATTGTTGTTATACTTGTACTTACTACAGGTATAATCGGAGTATATTCGATCTTAAGTAGCAGCAGTCGACTTGCTGCCACTACTGAAAAACGAGTACAAGCTATCAATCTGGCTCGAGAAGGTTTAGAAATAGGACAAAACATTCGAGATACCAATTGGATTCGTTTTTCCAGTGATTACGAAAATTGCTGGAGTACATTTAATAACGATAGTACTTGTATCGGAAATAATAGTTTTTCAAATAAACTCAATGGTGTATATGTTCCAATTCTGAATGGATCACTCTGGACACTCTGAGCTGCTTCTGATAGTGGCGTCTATATAAATAACAATGGTTTGCCTGTCCAATGAATCACCACACCACCGACTAATCTCTGTAGTAATGTAATTCAAAAAGACTGTCGTTCTTTCTTTACCCGAACAATAGCTTTTACCCCCTCGGGAACATGAACACTGAATGTTACATCTACTGTATCCTGGAGTGACACTTCTTCTACTAAGCCACACATTATCAATCTAGATCTTGAGCTCAAAAATTGGAAAGTAAACTGATACTAATAAAAAGACCCTGGGGTTCATATGAACCCCAGGGTCTTTTTATTACTGAGTAGTAACAACTTCGTCTTTTATTACTATATCCTTTGTGGTATCTTTGAGGGTACCATCACTATAAGTTATTTTGAGCGTAACAGTGAAGGTTCCTGGACTCGTAAATATATGAGTCGGTCAAACTTCAGTCGAAGTAGTTCCATCTCAAAAATCCCAGTAATAATCAGTAATTTGTCCGGCTGATCCAGCAGCATCGAATCATATGCTTTTTCAAACATAACTGGAAGATACACTTGAATTGATTACTACGTTTTTTGAACCATCTTTCAATACTACTTTTCTTACGATCGTTTCTTTCGTTCCATCATCTTTCGTGACTGTCAGTTTTATCGTATATTCTCCTCAAAGCTTATACGGATATTGCATCTGAGCATCTCCATCAACCGCGCCCTTTCATTCTCAAAAATCATAAGTATATTTTGTAATATTTCCACTTCGAACTTCACTCGCAGAAGCATCAAATTTGACAGTAGTGGGTGCATAATCACTGTCTGGGACAATCTGAAGATGTGGTACAATTTCTTTCTTCTTTGTATCAAAAACTATCGTTTCAGTAAGGGTTTGTGAATCATTTTTTATTTTTGATGCAAAACTATATCTTACCACTACGATATACTTTTTTTCATCAAGAAAATTAACACTCGTTATAATTTTTCCAGTTTTTTCAAATTTTCCATCCTCATTAAAATCCCATTCTACATTAGTAAGCTCATATTGCGGATCCATAACACGAACTGATTGTGCATTAAATGTAATACCAGATTGTGGAACAGAAAAATTTGATATAACATAAATTCCTTCTACTGAATCAAATGTATTATCAAGAAGTGTAACCCCGTTTGTATCCAAAACACGTATTAATGAATTTGCGAGAACCTGATTCTCTTTGATATACTTTACGAGCTTCAATGGTTTTGAGAGAGTAAAGCGGGCCTCCAGAGTAAATGTATTTCCTGTGTAATCTTTCATTATAACAGAAATAGTCTGTTTTCCATACTGTGTAAAAATATAATCCAATGTTGGTTCCGTTGTCTCCTTTTTATCTACTGAATTTACTGTCCAGGAATAAGAGGCGATACGTGTTTTTGACGTTAAATCATCAATTTTAAACAAAAGAGCAAGTGGATTATCTGCCTCTTGTGTATAAGAGATTTTTCCTTCGATCGAGTTTCCGATTTTTGTTATTACAAAAACTCGAGCACAATCCGAAGCAGCTACTCAACCAATGAGCAATCTCATACAAAAATAGGATTCATCGTTGATGATTTTATCAGGTGAATAACGATAATCAACCAGTTCTTGTTTGAGTGTACTGTTAGCTCAGACTGAGTACCATTCGATAGTTCAGATAGAAGAAAAGCTTGAGGCATCAAACATGACTCGTTTTCCTCCTGTCGCCTGTGGTACTTCTTTTACTTCGACCGTTCAAAGCACTTTAAATTCAGGAACATTGGGAACTTCTATATCCTGACCAGCTACTCATTTTACTGTATCTTGAGTTTCGTATAATATTTTTGGCATAAAATTCGTACCCTCTTGCACGACACACTCTTTATCTTTTGGAGTACCAGTAAATCCATATGTACAAACAATAGTCGCATCATTTATTGGATCAGAACCTTTTTTATCTATTGCTCCGTCTCAATCAAAATCTATTTTATATCCCGTAATCACAAGTCACTTTTGGCGAATATTTGCAGCCATTTTTTGAGCATTTTCCTTCAGATCAAAACGAATTTTTTGTGGTCCAATAATCGAAGAAACATCTATAGCAGCATTTGTTGAGTATTGTTTTGAATTCGCTATGTCATTATCGAGAAACACTACTGAACCAGATGAATAGACGGAACTCTTAAATACATTAAACATATATGCCCAGAGAGATACTTCAGAAAGCAGAAGAATCCCAAAGAACACTGCTAAAATAATATTGATGGTTCTTTCTTTTTTTAATTCTTTCTTCGTGAGAAATGCCTTAAAAAGAAATACTATCCACACGATTGAGAGAATTGCCGTAATCGATCCAAAAACAATCTTGATGAGCGAGGCAAGAAAATCCTTAAGATTATTTGGATTTACTCCAATATCGACAAAAAAGTATGCTTGATCAGGATTCGAGATGACATATCAAAGAAATGCACTAAAAACGATAAGACCAACAATAAGTGCCACTCCTATAAATTTCAGAAAATCTTTCGGATTGACCGGTTTTTTCGGTGATGGTGGTGGAGTTCATCCGACACTCGGAGTCGTCGAATCACTTTGAGATGATTGTGGTTCTTCCTTACTCGCTGTCGAGAGAATTGATTGTAACAAGGATCCTCCTTCAGTCGAAGCTGGAGGAGGATTATTTTGAGCAGATTGATTCAATGGATCTGTCATAATCGGGAATTTAAAAATTAGAAAAATGTAGAAAGATACAATCTACCGGGTAGTATATTCTAATGTTTATTTATTTCAACCATTCCGGTAAATCATCTTGTCCCGCTTGTGTAGGAATATCTGGAGTTAATTTCGCTTTTGCTGCTGGTTTTTTTGGTTTTGGAATCGATGATTTTTTTGTAGATTTTTTTATCTTCTCCATGCCCACTTCTTCAATCTCAAATGGAGTTGAATCTTCAGGAATAACCTCTATAGATACCTTTTCCTCTTCAAAATCAGAAGAAAATGGAGATGCGACAGAATCTTGTTTTACTTCGGTTTCTACCTCTGGAATAGTAAAATAATCAGGAGTGCTTATATTTTCAGGTTGTGTATTTGTCTCTGTTTTCTCTTCATTCTGAAGAACTCGTAGCCATTCTGGAAGTTCTTCACTTGCTAAGGTTATAGCTTCCTCAGGAATTTTTTCCGCAAAAGGATCATTTGGAGCAACAACGTCTGCAGTAACTGATTCAGCCTCTGTTCGAGGTGCAAGTTCTTCATTTACCTCTTGCATAATTTCCTGTTCATTCATTCACTTGAGCCAATCTGGCATTTCTTCTTTCACTGGAGTGGCAACAGGTTCTTCAAACACAGCTCATCCCTTAAGCCAATCTGGGATAGATTCTTGTACTACGGGGGTTTCCCCAGAATCGTTTTTTATAACTTCAGACTCTAAAGAATTTGTGGTTGTTTTTTCTGTCGAAACAGCAGATTCTTCACTAGTGAATGATCCACCTTTCAACCAATCCGGAACTGCAGATTCATCAGGAGTGGTAGTTTGCAGAGTTTCTGATCATGATAATTCAAAAGCTGGTGCAATAGCTGGAGTTGGGATCTCTGATATTTCCCCTTTTCATTCGTTTATTGCGGGTAATTCATTGCTTGTAGTTGTTTCCGCATTTACCATCTCTTTTACTGGAAGATCAGGCTTTTTCTGTGTAAACACTTCTGTTTTGATTTCTTCACTTTTTTTAGCAGAACCTCCGAAGAATTTTTCGATAATAAAATCCTGGAATTCTAGATTCTCATTCGTATTTCTAAGTTTATAGTAGATGAAAAGCAAAATACCAACAACTATAAGTCAGCCAAATATCCATCCGATAATTTTCACAAGCATTATAATGAAACTGCCGATACCTCCAGATTCTGTAGTAACAGGAGTTTCTACTTTTCCTTGTTCATTTGGCTTATTAGAGTAGACAATATCCTGCAATTGTGCCTTTATAATCAATTTATCTTCCATTGTTATATCTGAATCTTTTTCAATAAGTTTCAGAATTTCTTGTCAGATTTGTTTATTTTTTGCAAAATCGGTTGGATGAGAAAGAATCTCATCCATTTTCTTAGAAATTACCTCTGCAGATTTACTTTTGATGGTAAGATTTTTAACGATTTTTGCCGCAACTTGTACCTTATTATCGATATTCTTTTGGCTTACCAAAAGAGATTCTAACATACTATAAAGATCTTCTTGTTGTTTTTTATTTCCAGAAAGATTTTGCTCGATATATGATTCAAAATCAATAATGATTTTTGTTTTCTCACGTTCATCACCCCAAGATTCTTGAAGCTGAAGGAGATAATCCATCATTTTGGGTCGAATCGACTGAGGCGTAGTAGTAATTACCTCTTTAAGCTGAGCAAGGATAGCTTTATCTTCCTCGGATATAGTTCCTCCAGAGAAAGAAAGAGCGCCAGAAGCTGTCGTCGATTCTTTTACATTATCGAGAATGATCTTAAGATTTTTTGATTCCGTAAGAGTATTGTTTTCTCCATAAATCATGAGTCGTATATTTCTTTCCTTAATTTTTTCATCGAAATCACGAATAGTGTACGGTAGGCCTTTTGTTTCGCTTTCCGTTCCACGATTATCAATGTCATTATCTTTTATTCCATCAAGATCCGTATCTATATCTACGTTTGAATCAATCGCATATTTTTTAATCGCTCACTTTGATGCTCCAAGATAAATATATACCTTCTGATCTGGTGAAATAATGTGTATTTCCCCATTTTCATCCGTTTGCGGATAAGTAAAATACACGAGTTTTGCTGATTTTTTCTCAACCCGAAGTCGATTGATTATATCTCGCTTTACTGGAAGTGTGATATTTTTAGTAGTTTTATCATTATCAGACACATCAAGAGAAACAACTGATGGAAATGTACCTTCAGAAAAATCATACACAACACTATCAAGATTTGTGGAAGTTATACTATTTCATAGATCCCAATTTGCAGTTGTATAAATTCCCTTTGTTGTATTGAGCAATATTATCCTATTCCCAATCGCTATGTATTCAAAAGAGGGTTTGAGTTGATTCTGAACAACAATCTGTTGATATTTTGTGTTCGACATTCCTTTATATGTCGCTTTCACTTTAAAATTATAGGTTCCAGGTTTTGAATAGATATGCTTCGTTCGCGGTGAAGTGGTCGTGTCATCATAGAATCCATCACCGTCAAAATCCCACTTATATTCACTTTTTTCTGAGATATCTGTTCCTAAAATATTTTTGGTAGTCATATCATAACTCACTGAATCTCAGACAAAAATAGCAGTACTGGAAGTCTTAAGGGTAAGCAATGGAGTATTTACATTATCTCCTGCAAGAGTAAGTGAATTTCGATCTTCAGAAAGCTGATCCGAGTTCACTTTTGCACCATTCGAATCTTCGACCGTCACAGCAAAAAAATACTTTCCTGAAATTTTTGGAAGAACAAATGACGTACGTGGAACTCTAGTCAATCTAAAATCTTGAGGTTCTGGATCACTATCGGTATAATAATACCAAAGATAGGAAACGATAACTCCATCATCATCAACAGCATTACCCGCCGATACATTTACGATAACTGGATCCGTATTTGTATTTACAGCATTTATAGTAATACCAGAAAGTTTTGGAATAAGATTCTCAACTTTTACATAGGATCGCATAGTGCTGATTTTTCCATTCTTATTACTACGAATAGAGAGATCAATCGGAAAACAACCAAGTTCATCAAATTTATAAGAAAATTGTTGTTGGTTGGAATTTTTATTGACATATTTCCACGTATAAGTTAAGCCTGCATTGGATCCATCCACATTAATACTTTGCTCTGCAGAGAGATTGACAATATGTGCTCTATCTATTACATAAGCATCTTGTCCATTACAAGAATCTGGAGTAATTGTCATCTCCTCGTTATTCATCTTGAGAGTAATAAGAGCATAGGGTTCATCACTATCTGCTACATATACTTTTCGAGATATGGAATTTACACTACTCGTCTCTGTTCCTCGAACAGTAAGCGAGATATCAAATTGACCTGATTTTTTAAAAACATGGGTCGTTCGTCCAACGCTAGTAATATCATTATTTCCATCTCAGAAGTTCCATTCAAACGTTTTTGCATTTTTTGCATCAGCAATAATAATGATGGTAGATCCCACTTTTGTAATCCTCGGAGCAAATCGAAGCTTTACTGAAAGAAGTGAAGTTACAGAAATGGACCGATTAAGAGTGGTGACTTTTCCGTCCTGATTTGTCAGCCTCAAGGAGACATTGTGTGTTCAAAGTGTATTAAATGTATATTTTCCCATAGCACCATTTCGTGCCGGATCATCAAGCTCAATATTATTACCGTCAATAGTCCAGTCAAAAGTCAGTCTTGAGTTATCCATGGAGTCTGGGTCATAACTGGAAGTAGCATCCAGAAAGTAGACATTTGGCAATTCACCACTCACAGATGAAGCGGAAAGACTTGCAACAGGATCTCTTGACTCAATAGTAATAATAGCAGTGTCATTATCTTCACGACCTGCAGCATCATTGGTTTTCAGTTTTACAGCGTACTTACCGCTTCGTGGAAATTTATAAGTAATGTTTTGGGCACTTTTTGTATATATAATTTTCTCAGCAGCAAGATCGAGTATCGACCACTCATAACGAAATTGTCCACCACCAAAATATGTACTTGCTTGAAATTTGAAATCCTCATTAGAGAAACCTGAAGTACGATCAACACTGATCGATGCGATAGGATTTACTACATCAAGTTGTAGTGTTTTTACGACATATTTTTCTTCATTCGTAGTAATAGTTAATTTGACAGTATATGTTCATTCATTTGCGAAGATTTGTCGCTCTACTTTAGGAGAACCATCATAGTTTTTTGTTATCCCATTACCAAAATCCCAACTCGTTTTCACGAACTGAGATCCAGCGGCTGCCACAGAGGCTGATGCATCGATGAGAACTCCTGCTCGTCCAATAACTGGGGTAATTTTGAGTCGTTCGAGATTTGAGACTGATACTCCATTAATATTCATGTAGATATTTCCGATTCTTGGAAGAACATTGATGATGATTTTTGCTTTTTCTCCAGAAAATGGAAGAACATCTATTTTTCCTTTTGTATTTCTACTCGCAGATATAATCGTAAGAGAGACAGTATAGTTTCTTTCTTCATTAAATCTATATAAGATAGATGGACCAGTACCGATTACAGTATTTACTCATCCTGCCGATCGGATTGACCAAATATAATTTGCTTTTGGGACAACAACACCAGATGGATCTATAACATCAGAAGCTCGAAGAGTAACAGCAAGTGGTGCACTTCCAGACTGTGGTGTCGCTGTAATTTTTCCAGTAATTCTTCAGATTTTTGTTTTTGTGAGGAAATCACTGAGATTTTTTGCTAATTCCGTAATAGCACTATCGGAATCTGGTTTTTGACGAACGTAATCAATGGAGACAAGTAGGTTTTTTCAAAGATTTACATTATAGTTTTTATCGTCATTATCTGGAAAAGTATCTATGGCTCCGTTTACGTATTTTGCGAGATCATTAAGGCTTGCAGTACTGAGTTTACCGGTAAGCTTGTAGTCACGATCAAGCTGCGAAGTGAGTGCTTCCATTTTTTGCTTAAATTCGTCGAAAGTATTCGTATCATAATCACTGTATGCATACGCTTGTGATATAACTGAAGGAATATGGATCGCTGCTGGATTATCTGGAGTTTTTGCTGAGTCAAGAAATTTCAATACAAAGAGAAAGAGTGACCAAGCAAGGAACATAAGAACAATACCGATAACCGCATGAATAATCATAGATTTTGCCTTTTTCACTTCTTCTTCTTTTCCTGCTGCAAAAAGAATCCTGAATCCTGCAAATATGATCAAAATAACACAGATAAGTGCTACAAATCAAAGAGCATATGCGGTAATATCTTGAATATATTGAGAAAATGTTTTCTGCTTTTCAATATCGTTCACATTCGTAGTAACAATATTTATACCCCCCGAGAGACTGCAATCTGTTCCCGCTTGACAGTAGACAATCGAGTCAGTGCCATTTCCGTTAAAAATAGCATCGAATGGTCCAGCGTTTGCCACCGGAACAGGAGAAATATCAAAGTGCTGAATCGCAAAGAGCGAAACTAGAATAGCAATAATCGAGAGAAAACGTTTCATGGAAGTGAATCTAAGAGATATAATTACTCTCTGATACTAACATAATTTTCATTTGAATGCAAATATTTGAAGAGAGTCTTCTGATCATCGTATATTTCCGTACTTAAACGTAATCTCGAGAATGAAACGAAACAACTATTTTTTAATACATTCATTCTCGTAATCAGTATTGTTTATATAGTGATTAATCTCACAATCGATGTATTTCGTACCATCAGCAAGAATCTCTTGGTATGTAGTGGCTCCAGAAGCTGTCACGACCGGTGCATTAAAATACTCATCAAAAACAGATTTCAGTCATTTATCAAATGTTTTATTCTCAACTCCGTCCCGCAAAAAAGATTGGTATCGAACCTTGTCGAATTCAGTACTGACCGATCAAGCAAGTCTATCAGCATCAAATTCTGATTGTGACGGCAAATATACTGGAAAATTCTTGAGATATAATTTTTCTGCTCATTTCGTAGAAAAATATTTTAATAATGCCTGAGCAGCCTCTGGATTTTTAGAATTTTTCGAGAGCGCAAAATACGAATAATTCGCAAGATTTACCATCTTTCATTTTGCATCGAATACTTGAGGAATTACTTCGGTACGTAAAAATTTGTTATTGATCGCAAGTTCTGGACCTGCTCGCTTAATACTGTATTCTATCTCCGAAAGAAGCGATGGATATCAGAAAATCATGGCAACTTTTCCACGAACGAATTCATCAACAATATTGAGCCCGACCGCTTGCATCTCATCACGCAAAATAGAGACATAATTCAAAGGATCAGAACCATAATTTTGGTACGTAGTATATCCATTAACCGCTGCAATATCTCAAAGATTTTTATACGAAACTATATTATTTTGGAGAAAAAACAACGAAAGAATATCGGGTGCTCCTATGATCTTTTTTCCATCGAGTCAAAGTCCCACCATAGCAAATTCAGCACCGGAACCGGACTGGATCTCCCTGTCAATATCAGACCAAGTAAGTGGAACACTTTTTATAAGTTTCCAATTATAAAAAACACCAAGCGTCTCATATCAAAAAGGTATTCATTTCAGATATCTCACGGAAACCTCTTCTCCGGCTTCATTTTTTTCTTTATTTGTAACGACGAGATCATCAAAAACACGAGCGAATCGTTTTTCAAAATCTTCTGGAAGTACTACAGTTCCTGGAATAGGAACAATCTTTGATTCAAGGAGTGCTCAGCCATTATTATTTACCACAAAAATATCAGGTCCATTTCCATCTGCCATAACATTAATGAGGGTTCTCTCATAATCCGAGTAGGAACCGAATTTTGTCACTTTAATCTCAGTCGCCGCATATGCTGAATTTTGCTTCTTGAAATCCGCAATAATATCAGAATAACCAGCGGTCTCATCACGCACCACCCATACATTTAATTCCTTTGCAGACTTTGTAGTCGGCTTTTTTTCTACGGAACTATTAAGTTTTGTAAGTCCGAAAATAACCAGAACGAGAACAACTGCACCAAGTACGAGAAATACTTTTTTTCGAGGAGAAAGAGAAGAGAAATCCATAAGAAGAAGGTTACAAAGTTACAAAGTTGCATCATTGCGAGGCATGAGGCAATCTAAATGATCAAAATCTTAACTGTTTTGAATTTTGTCTGCGATTTGAGCCAACAGTATATCATCAGCTCGATCTCAATCATGAGAAGAGATAAAACCCGGATACTGCGTAAAAAATGTATGTACATTCGAATGTATCGGCTTCCAATTAGGATCATTTGTTCCATGAAGAGGAAATAATTTTGCATGAATATGATCAACTCAAAAGCCCTCAAAAACCATTGCGGTTCGGCCAACATCTTCAAAAGCTGCATCAATTTTTTTAGCTACTGTCCTTGCTGCAAAAACAAGATTCGCAATAATATCGTCAGATAATTCAAATATGTAACTTGGATAATGATCTTTTGGTATAACTACCGTCACTCATTCACTATTCGGAAAAATAGTAAGAAAAGCGAGATGTTTTTCATTTTCCCATACTTTATGACAAGGAATTTCCCCAGCGACAATTTTACAAAATATACAATCTTGCATAAATTAGAAATTTTAAATTCTAAATTAGAAATGAAAAATCTTCCTTTCTAAGCTCTAATATGTCAGTTCTTAAATCTTGCGTATTATATCAGAAAAATTCGAAATTCAAATTTTACATTCTTGCCATTTTCCATACACTGGGGAAGCTATTTTTTAGTTACTGGTTACGAGTTACGAGTTGCGGGTTATTATTATAAATCACGAAACCCGAAACCCGCTACACGAAACAATCCTTACAACTTTTTCATGAAATACTACATCAAAACTTTCGGCTGTCAGATGAACTATGCTGACAGTGAAAAAATTAATATGATTCTCCTCCAATCAGGCCTTCAAAAAGTTCTCGATCCCACAAAAGCTGACATTGTCATCCTAAATACCTGTAGTGTCAGAAAAAAATGAGAAGATCGCGTTTTTGGTTTTGCTGAAGAAATCTACGACTTCAATCGAAAAAACAATACGAATATTCTCGTCGGAATGACTGGTTGTATGGTGAGAAAAACCTGAATTCATAGACAATATTACGAACAAAATAGAAAACGTATCGCTGCGAGAAAAATAGAGACTTTATCAAATTCTAGTACGTCATCCTCGGGCTTGACCCGGGGATCCATCCCTGATCAATGAATTATAAACAAGTCGTCTACAAGGGATTCTTCGGCTTCGCCTCAGAATGACAATCTAATGAGTTCTCTCTATAATTCTGACGACAAGGTATTTGGTATCTCGGAACGATTTGATTTTTTATTTCGGATCGAAGACATTCCATATCTCACAAAAATCCTTTCTATCATTTGGAAAAAAGAAGTCGGAAATGATGCAAAATACAATGATTATCTTCAATCTCAGCAATACCGAGAAAATCCAACAAGCGCCAATATTATAATCCAAACTGGCTGTGATAATTATTGTTCGTATTGTATCGTACCTTTTACTCGTGGGTGAGAATTCTCTCGAGATCCAGACGAGATCGTACGAGAAATACAAGAAGCAGTCGAGTCTGGTGCTAAAGAAATAACGCTACTTTGACAGAATGTAAATAGTTATTGAAAGCTTACAAAAAAGAAATTCTGGAACGAAACAGAACTCACTTGGGCTTCTCGCGAAGTAAAAACTCCTTTCCGCGAACTTCTCGACAAAATCGACAAAATTCAATGAATCGATCGTATTAGATTCACCTCTTCGAATCCTCATGATATGACGAAGGATATTCTCGATGCGCATTTTGAGCTCGATCACACCTGTAACTATCTACACTTCGCGCTTCAATCCGGAAGTGACAGTGTACTAAAAAGTATGAATCGGAAGCATACATTCGCCGATTTCAAATCTCAAGTGGAATATCTCCGATCAAAAGATCCACTTTTTGCGATATCGACTGATATAATCGTAGGATTTCCCGGGGAAACTGAGGAAGATTTTCAAGCAACCATCAGGGCTTTTGAAGAATGTGAATTTGATTTTGCGTATATCGCACGTTATTCTCCTCGCCCAGGTACTACTTCGGCCGATACAAAAGCTGATGATATACCTTTTAAAGAAAAAGCTCGACGATGGGATATACTCAATACTATGCTCCATCAAAGCGTAAAAAAACGATCCGAACTTATGATCGGACGAACTGAGGAGATTCTCATCTCTGGAACTGGAAATAAATGAACCCTCAGCGGACGAACGAGAAATTTTAAGGAAGTTTTTATCGATGAATCGCCAGACATAAAAATCGGTGATATCGTAAAAGTACATATCACCGAGTTGGATCGTTGGGTATTGAAAGGTAAGGTTGTTTAATTATTTTAACACTTCCAAAATCGCATTAATCGAATATTCTTGTCCAAGACCTTTTGCAAGTCTTGGATTTTTTTCTCACACAAGAGCCGTCGTAATCGCGGTATCAATGTTTTTTTCAAGTTCTGATTCCGTAATATAGATATGTCAGCTTTTTTCATATGCTCGTCAATTCAGAACTTGATGATCGCCAGCAGAAATAGCCAGAGGAACAATAATCATTCTAATGGGTCGTGTCGTGATCTCAGCTAAAGTCGTCGCACTTGCTCGAGTAATCGCCACATCTGCGCCATCAAGAATGTGCGGAATATCTTTCGTATCAATCCAATCAAAAAGCTGAACATCCAACCATGAAGAAAATTTATCCCGCATACCACGATTCAAGGTACCAAGCGAAATAATCCATTCAGCATCAGGAAAGCTCTCTTTATGATCTAAAAGCGTCTGATAAACTACTCTTGATCCTTGGCTTCCACAAGTCACAAAAACGTGTTTTTTATTCGTTTTCCATTCTATGCTTCCAGTAGTATTTTTTACGAAAAAATCTGGACTCAAAATCTGACCAACCACACAAGTTTTTCGTTCTGGAAAAAATTTCTTTGCTTCCTCAAATCCGAGAAAAATACGGTCTGCGAAATAACCAAGCACTTTATTCGAAAAACCCGGAACCGTATCAGATTCGTGAATATAGAGAGGAATCCGAAGTGACCACGCAGCAATACCAACAGCGACTGATCCTGGTCCACCCTTAGAAAATACGAGTTTCGGAGATTCTTGTTTTAGTATTTTTCGAGCAGCAAATATTCATCGAAGTAAGTGGAATGGATAGAGAAAAACTCCAAGTGAATGAGTGCTCGTCAGCTTAAATGTGGGAATGGTTACAAATCGAATATTTGCCTCCATCGCCTTTCCTTCTTCCATGCTTCCCCTTCCACCAAGCCAAAAAAACTCTTCTTTTGGAAGTCAAGAGTGGGCTATGAGAGAGAGAATCGGGGTAATATGTCCACCGGTTCCACCTCCGACAAGTGCGATTTTTTTCATAGAATTAACAAGTTACATAAATACCTCCGGCTTCAAATCTTATATATCACTTCACTTCCAGCATCGAACATTTATAGAGAATCATCGAAGCATCCTCATCGAGAACAAGTGCAAGAGCAGAAGCGTCTTGAGATTCTTTTTCGAGTAATTCATAGACGGTTTTTTCCAGTTCATCGTCAAAATGAAGTTCTTTTTTTGGTTCATCAATATCGAGAATCTGAGTCTGAAGATGATACTCGTTCAAGATATCTTCTGCGCAAGTTATGAGCTTTCCGAGTCCATCGCGAATAAGATAATTTGCTCCAGTACTATTCGGACGAGTGATATCACCAGGAATGACAAAAACATCACGATTGGATTCAAGTGCAAGTCTCGCTGTAATAAGTGTACCAGATTTTTCAGCCGCTTCGCCGATAACCACACCTCGAGTCATACCAGCGACGAGCTCATTACGAATCGGAAAATGATAAATCTCAGCCTTCATACCAACTGGAAACATCGAGATAATTGCACCGCCAGACGAAAGAATAGCATCAAACATAATACGATTCTGCGCCGGGTATACGAGATCGACTCCAGTACCAACCACTGCTATTGTATAACCTCCATGAGCAAGTGTCACCTGATGAGCGAGCGCATCTACTCCATATGCACCACCACTCACGATTCCATATCATTTTTCGATAAGCGGTGGAATGATTTTTTCGAGTGCGATCTCTGCATATTTCGAGTTCCGACGAGAACCGACGATCGCGATGAGATCAGTCGTATCACGAAGCGTACCGCGAACATAGAGAAGAAATGGCGGATGAGAAATGTTTTTCAATAAGTAAGGATATTCAACATCATGAAGTGTCACGAGTCGAATACCATGTTTTGTAAGTGTCGCATCGAGCATATTTGTCTGAATACTCTCTCTTTTCTTTAGTATCTCAGAAATTCGATCAGGTTTCATTCCGAGTTTTTCAAGATCTACTCGAGAAAAGGTTTTATAAAATTCCTCGTAATTCGTAGAGTGTAGAAAAATCGTCCGAAGATTGGACTGAGAAAATCAGATCGTATGGAGATAAGCAAGATGATTCATAAGAAGTTACAAAGTTACATGGTTACAAGACACATCAATCTTTATTGGCACGTCATTCCCGTGAAAACGGGAATCTCATCATCGACTGAGAGTGATCTCATGGGATCCCCGGGTCAAGCCCGAGGATGACGTGAAAAAGCAATCTCTATGGGCATATTATCCTAAATTCCAATCCTCCCTCAAAATACCATAACTCACAGCATCAAAATATTCTCCATTCACGATTCTTGCTTTTCGATATGTCGCTTCTTTTTGGAATCCGAGTTTTTCAGCAAGTTTCATCATTCTCTCATTTCCAGACCAAGTAGACATTCCCATCCGTACGAGTTTAGGATTTTCATTAAATTTCTCAGTAATCCATAATTTCAAAGCTAAATAACCGATATTTTTACCCCAATAATTCTCATTAAAAATCACAATTCCAAGTTCCATCCAGAGTGTCTCTTCACACTTCCAATACCAATTTACTTCACCGATAATCTCATCTGTTTCTTTATCTGCGATTATCTTTTTATCACCCAAAATATTCTTTTCTCATCTCTGAAGTCGAATTCGATAATCTTCTACTTGATCTCTTAATTCTTCTTCTGTATCTTGTCGATAAAATGGACCATTAAATTTCCGATATTCCCGAGATGGATGCTTCCATTTAAGATAATCATCCAGATCATTCAATTCTAATTCACGCAAAATGAGTTCCATGGTATATCGATTAAAAATAAAACCTATAATCCTCTATCTTTAATGAACCATTCTTTCCGATTCCAATTAGTACCTCTCGATCACAGTCAATCCATACTGAAATTTGGATCATCTACCTGAAGCAATATTATCAATCTCCGACCAAACAATATTAATAAACGCGAATTAATTTCAAAAATATCCAATATGTGGAAACTAATGTGTGGGTGAAATTTCTTAAAAATATCATAATGTTCAATCACAATCACTGTTCAAGTCAAACTTGACTGAACATCAAACATACAATCATTAAAGGCATCAAGATTACATCAATAATAATCAGGGAAATTAAGCTTTATTTTCATATCCTTATGAAAATCTGATTCACTCTTCCATAAAGATGCATCAAACCTACAAATTTCATAATTATCTTTAATTAGCCAATCAATTTCATCATCAAGAATTTCTTGTTTTCGATAAACATTAATCGCTCCATTTTGTAATAAAAAATAAGCTTTATCTGTAATAACTCAACTATCAACAAATGCTGCCATAAAGTAAAAATATTAATATAAACATTATTGTCCCGTCACCTTCATTTTTACGAGTATCGTCGGCGTCGCATCACTTACTGGCATACTCTGCCCTTTTCCACAGGTTCCCCCATCGAAAAATCCGAGATCATTCGCGATTCACTGGATATCGAGAAGCATTTTCGGTCCGTTTCCTGAGATATTCGCTCCACGGATTACTTCCGCGAGTTTTCCTTCTCGGATGCGATATCCGAGATGTACACGGAAGACAAAATCTCCAGTCGTCGTATTTACTTGTCCGCCTCACATCTGCGCTACATAGATTCCATCTTTTACCCGAGCAATCAGTGACTCTTTTGTATCAGTTCCATTATCGAGATACGTCGTACCCATACGAACCATCGTCGCATAACTGTAATCCTCCCGTCGTCCATGTCCGGTCGACTCAGTTTCAAATAATTCTGCCGTTTTTCTATTATGAAGATAGGAAACAAGGATTCCATCTTTGATAAGGTATGTTTTTTTACTCGGAATTCCTTCGTGATCTACGTCGTAATAACCACGAAGATTCGCTCGTGTCGGATCATCAATCACATTTACATTATCTGCAGCTACTTTTTGACCAAGTTTTCCTCGATAGGCAGAAGAATTCTGAAGATCTGCTTCAAGACCATGGCCAACAGCCTCATGGATAATAGTTCCTCCAGATTCCGATCCAATCACCACATCCATCATACCAGAAGGTGCTGGTGAACCTGAAAGAACGAGAAGTAATTTTTCAATCGCTTTTTTAAAAGTATCAACAATCACTTCAGATGAAAGATCTGAAAAAACATCCGTTCCAGTAATTTTTTCTAAAATTTCTTCCACAAGCCCATCTTTCTGACCGACAAGAGAAATATAGATGGTATTGTAATATTGTTCATCTTTCGCAAAAGAACCTCGATTATTCCCGACAATGTATTGTTTTTGAGTAGAAAGAATATTGATATCATAACTCATGAGGAATTCACTGTGTTCTCCAGAGATGGTTTTGATCGTATCAAAAGAAGGAAGAAAACGATCAAGATCAAGAGAAAGATCTCGAGACTCGAAAGAATATGTTTCTGGTCAAGTAAGAGTCTCGATGGGAGACGAAGAAAAATTATAAAGTTTTGTAAATTCTTGCGTTTTTTCCAGTATATTTTCAAGACCCGAATAACTCGAAAAAAATTCTTCTTTTCCACTTCGAGAAAGGAGTGAAAAACCTGTATTCTCACGAATATTCGGAGCTTCGACTTTTCCATTCAATAATCGAAAAAGTACACTTTCCGACTTTTCACAAAACACTTCTCGATATTCTCCGGAAAAGGAAGAAAGAACTTGTGAAAGAAGAGATTTTTGGATGATCATATTTCGCTGATTATGGATTATTGATGATTACGTCATCCCGGACGTAGCGCTAGCGTAGATCCGGGATCCATATTAAATTAAGTCCTCATATAGATCTCGC